>NZ_JADCKQ010000017.1 GCF_016123485.1 Halocynthiibacter styelae
CCCACTGGTCAGCGCGATACGCACCGCATCTTGGCGGAATTCGTCCGTCCGTTTCAGTCCCATAGTCAGTCTCCTTTGTTGCAGTAAATGCTATCAAAGGAGCGGCATCAAACCGCGACAGGTCCAGCATGCCTCAATAGTCAGGCACAGATCCGGCAGATCCGGTTTGTCCCACACGGCCCCCGTGCGAAACTCTGCGATGTCGGCCCCTCCGCAAAAAAGCGGCAGGGCCGAGCGCAGAACGATAGCCTGGATTTGGTCATCGGCATCCAACTCTTGAATGGCTGCCGATAGCGCCTTTCGCATTTTTAGGCCAAGGGCATTCACGGGCGGGGCGTTCAGCTCGATACAAGCGACGCCACCAATGCGTTCAATGGAAATCATGGTTGGAATCCTCAGTTAAGCTGTTGGGCAAGATCCTGTTCAATCTCAGCCCAATCATCAAAGTGGATCACGTTGCAGCGTGAATTTATGTTCTCAAGCCAGACAAAGACCGAAATAAATGGTTTTTCATAGACACGGGTGGCATGAGGTTCGCCCGCCGCATTCCAAATCAGCGAACCGGCCGGATAATCCTGCCAGTCTTGGGTCCCGAATCGCCAACCTGTTTTGTCCGATAGATTTAGATACAGCTCGGGTGCGTCATGGTTATGGTCCCGGTAAAGGGTGCGCGCGCCAAGCATGAAGATGCCTAAGTTAAAGTCCGGATGGTGATACCCACATGCATCAGGTCCGATGAGCAAACTGTGCAGGTTGCACTTTTTGTACCCGTCTCCCAGATCAGCGCCGGGGGGATAATATTGGGCATTGTCTTCGCGCCAGACCAGATCATCTTTGGCAGCCGTCAGGCAATTTGCAATTTCATGCAATTCGGATGCGGAAATCCCTGAAATGGCATCTGTTAGTGTCTTATCATGACGGGTTCCTTGGGGAGGCGTATCAATGAGTTGCTCGCCCGTCAGGTCCATGGTTGCCAGCTTTTCCAATGTCAGATCAACGCCGCGTACATCTTCGCGGTGCGCCTCTAAAAATTGGATGATCGATTGGATAAGTGCTTGAATGCGGGAATTTTTAA
Organism: Halocynthiibacter styelae; assembly: GCF_016123485.1. Lineage (GTDB taxonomy): Bacteria > Pseudomonadota > Alphaproteobacteria > Rhodobacterales > Rhodobacteraceae > Halocynthiibacter > Halocynthiibacter styelae. The sequence goes on from NZ_JADCKQ010000017.1 coordinate 1,076, forward strand.
CTGTCATGATAATTTGTCCGAACGTGTTGAAATGTCCTGTCGTATGAGCTTTTTGTCGAGCTTGCCGACGCTGGTTTTGGGAAGTTGGGCAACAAATATGATGTCGTCTGGAACCGCCCATTTTGACAGTTCACCTACTTCGACGCGCGACTGGATTTTGTCTTTGACGCTCCTGCGTACGAGATCCGGGTCGGTCTCTTTTACGATTTGAGCAACCAACACCGGTCTTTCACCCCACTTTGGATGCGGAAGCCCTATCGCGGCGACGTCCTCAATACCTGCGCAAGATGATGCGATGTTTTCCAGAGCCAATGAGGATATCCATTCACCTCCGGTTTTGATCACATCCTTGAGACGATCTGTGATCTGTAGCGACCCGTTTTCGCGGATGAATCCAACATCGCCTGTGTGCAGATATCCACCTGCCCAAAGATCTTCAGAAGCTTGTTCGTCCCCCAGATAGCCCTGCGTCAACCAAGGCGCTCGGGCCACAACTTCGCCGGTTGTTTCACCGTCATGCGGGACGTCCTGCATATCCGGCGTCACAACCCGAAGGTCGACAAGCGGACCGGGAAAACCGGTTTGGGCCTGGACTTTGGGATCATCACTGGTCAGGTCTGCCACAGTCAAAAACGGACAGGTTTCGGACATCCCATAGGCGGCATGCAAGGATATCCCCTCCGTCGCCGCGCGATCCTGCAGACCGCGCGGCAAGGCCGCTCCACCAATGATGACTTTCCATTGGCGCAGATCTGTTTTTACGCACAGAGGATCATCGAGCACCATTGACAATATGGTTGGAACGCAATGGGAAAATGTGACGCCTTCGGAGGCAATCAACTGCAAAATTGTGTCAGGCGTGTAGCGCCCCGGATAAACCTGACGTAGCCCCAGCATCGTTGCCGCATATGGAAACCCCCATCCATGAACATGGAACAGGGGCGTCAGGGGCATGTAAACGTCGCCGCGATGAAACCCGGCATTCCCTGAGAATGAGCCAAACCCAGAGGTCAGACCCAGTGTATGAAGCACCAGTTGACGGTGTGTGTAACTTACGCCCTTGGGATTGCCCGTGGTTCCGGTTGTATAGAACAGTGTTGCGGTTTGGTTTTCGTCAAAATCCGGGAAGTCAAAGCTGGTTGAGGCGCCCCCAATCCAATTTTCATATTCCTCACCATCTCCCATCGGAACAATGGTGATGTCGCGGTCAAAGCCTGACCTGATTTCATCAATTAGTGGCATGAAATCCTGATGCACCATAATCAGGTCCGGCTGGCCGTGATTGATCGTATAAAGGACCTGCGCAGGTGATAAACGGACGTTGATGGTGTGCAAGACGGCGCCCATCATTGGCACTGCAAAGAAGCACTCAAGATAACGGTGTGTGTCCCAATCCATAACTCCGACACGCATTCCCGCACTGACGCCACTGGCCGTTAGGGTGTTGGCAAGCTGTGCGATACGCTTGTTGAGTTGCGCATAACTCAGTCGTGTATCGGTTCCGCTAACAATTTCCTGGGTAGCAGATACCAGCTTTGATCGGGTCAAAAGCTGTTTGATCAATAGCGGGTAATCAGACCCTTTTGGTGTCGGTGATGTGGGAAGCATACAGGCGAAATCCTAACGTTCATTCGCCTACCAAATTGACATTGTTCGGTGGGTAGAAGAACTGAAAGAAATTTTCGGTCGTCAAGGATTTCTAACCAATCAAAGCGCGCTGAAAATTGCAATTTTTTCAGCCGAACGATATATGAGGCGGTGAAAAATCCTGACAGAGTTTCGCCCTACGTCAGCAAACCCCGCTAAGCGATGAACGTATTGGCCCAATGAAAAGGATCATTGCTATTGCCCCATATCCCCACATTGGTTTCGCTCCGCGCCTTTGAGGCCGTCGCGCGACACAAGAGCTTTCGCAAAGCCGCTGACGAGATATGTGTGACGCACGCGGCGGTCAGCCACCAGATTAAGGCGCTGGAGAAATCAATTGGTGTTCAACTCCTGGAACGCACAAGCCGTTCGGTTGAGCTGACCCCGGCAGGTGAACAGTACTATCCGCCGATCCGCGAACATATACGTGGAATAATCAAGGCTACACAGCGGCTTCAGGCACCAGAAGAACCAGACGTTTTGCTCGTTCAGTCATATGCCAGTTTCAATACGATGTGGTTGCAGCCCAGGCTGGCGGATTTCCTCCAAGACAATCCGAACACACGTGTCCGCATTATCTCAACCTTTGAAGACGGGGACTATGATATGCACCGGTTTGATGTTGGCGTGTTCAATGCGCCACCATTTGACAAGAGGTTTGACTACAGCCCTCTGTTTGAAACTGACATTTACCCAGTTTGTGCACCCGAAGCTTTGTCCTCATCAAGCACTGGACTATCGCTGGAAGAGTTAAAGAACTTCCTGTTGTTGAGTGTCCCGAGCACATGGAACGAACCAGATGACTGGGACCGCTGGCTGGATGCGGCAGGTCTCAGTCGTGAATCCATGAAATTTGGATCGATCTTTGACAATTATCCGTTGGTTCGAGAGGCCGTTCTGAACAATCATGGGATCAGTGTTGCGCGGGCGCCTTTTTGCGCGCGCGACCTTGAAAGAGGGCGTTTGATAAAGCCGTTCGATTTATCAGTGCCGGAGCCGGGGCAGTGGTATCTTGCGACCCCAAAAGAAAGAGCGCGGAACCCAAAGCACGAGACCTTCGTCGACTGGTTGTTCGAACAAATTGAAGCCGACCCAACCATGCGGTTCTTCCGCGGTTGATTGGATCGGTGCAACGTTAACGAATGTCGCCTGAGCGCGAAGCGTTTGCATGGGCCGGAACGAGAGCCTTGACCAGTTCCTTCATGTCCAGAAAACCGACAGGGACGCCTTCAGCACACACACGATAGTTCTTTTGTGTGTCACCTCCCGATAGTTCGATAACGCTTTCGAGAGTCGCATTTTGATCGACTTCACCTGCGATGTGATCGCCATCTTCGCCAGGATGCATGATGGAACGAACACGTAATACTCTTGCCCGGTTGATGTCTCCGACAAAGTCCTCGATGTAGGGATCAGCTGGATTAAGCAGGATCTCTTGCGGCTCGCCCTGCTGCACCACGGCACCATCTTTCAGGATGACAAGATGATCCGCCAGCTTCAACGCTTCGTCGAGATCATGGGTGATGAACACGATGGTCTTGTGGAGCTCCGTCTGCAGTTCGAGCAGCAGGTTCTGCATGTCTGTACGAATAAGAGGATCAAGCGCCGAAAAAGCTTCGTCCATGAGCATAATGTCAGAATTGGATGCCAGCGCCCGTGCAATCCCCACACGTTGCTGCATCCCACCTGATAGCTGATGGGGATAGTGTCCTTCAAAACCCGCCAGCCCGACACGATCCAGCCATTTTACCGCTTCTGCTTCACGCTCGGAGGTGCTTTCGCCGCGCACCTCAAGCGCCATGGCAGCGTTTTGCAGAACCGTTCTGTGGGGGAACAGCGCAAATTTCTGAAAGACCATCGACATTTTGGTTTGGCGAAACCGCAACAACTCAGCCGCGGACAAGGTCAGGATATTCTGGCCGTCGATTTCGATTTCACCCGCCGTAGGTTCGATCAACCTGTTCACGTGCCGGATCAGGGTCGATTTTCCTGAACCAGACAGCCCCATCACCACTGTTATTTCTCCGGCTTTCATATCCACGTTGATGTTCTGCAATCCAAGAACATGACCATGCTTTTGAAGCAGCTCAGCCTTTCCCATTCCTGCCAGAACATGCGGCAAAACCGTCTGAGGTCTTGCGCCGAATATCTTATAAAGACCACGGATGCTAAGTTGTGTTTTGCGCGTCATATTTAGATCTCTCACCCGTTTTCATGTGTGACGTTGATACGGGCAAGCGCCGCTTTGGTTGTGCGGTCAAGAACGACCGCAAGCAGGACAATCCCAAGACCGGCAATCAGGCCCACGCCCAATTCCAGATTGCGAATACCGCGCAAAACAAGAACCCCAAGGCCTGGTGCGGAAACGAGAGAGGCAATAACAACCATCGCAAGGCTCATCATGATGGTTTGGTTTACACCCGCCATAATATTGGGCAGAGCCAGCGGAATTTCGACACCCAAAAGCTTTTGTCGTGCATTCATCCCATAGGCATTTGCGGCCTCGATGACGTCCTTATCAACAAGGCGAATGCCCAAATCGGTCAATCGAATGACCGGAACAATGGCGTAAACAATGATCGCAATGCCGTAGAGTTTGCTTTCGGTCACCGAAAACAGGAAAATCAGAGGAATGAGATACACAAAGCTGGGCAAGGTCTGAAGCAGGTCAAGCAACGGAAGCATGACTCGCTGAAGGGTGTTTGACTTTGCCATAAGAATGCCGATCGGAACCCCCAGAATGACACATAGCCCGGTACAAACGAAGATGATCGACAATGTCTGAATGGCAGCATCCAAGTGGTCTATGACCCCCAGAAACAGAAAGGCGCAAGCAACAAAAATTGTGACACCGACCGAGCGCGAGACGTACCAAGTCAACCAAAAAAGTGCCGGGAGCAAGACCCACCAGGGAACCGCAAGAAAGGCCCAAAGAGCACCATCCAAGGCCCAAGATAATGGCTGTGTCACCGGATCCAAAACGACTTTCATCGCATCTTTTGCCGAAAGGAATACGTCCTCCAAACCTGATGTCATGTCACGGGTCTGCGGAATTGCGGAACAGGATTCATGAAGATTGTCGAGGGATGGAAAGGGAATGCCGCTGTTTGCCTCGGCGTTTGCATCGCCTCTGCTTTTTGCCAGCAGTTGCGCCATGCTCATCGGGCCATCGTTGCCCTCGCCACACCACGTAGTGAGGCCAAGCACGTCGAAGATCTTATCATAGAACGCCATCGGTCCCGCTTTCTTTTATCAGGCTGGGGCATCAGGGGCGCCGCAAAGACGCCCCTGACATTAGGTCATTGCAACAGTGGAGACAGTTTCTCGCGTGCAGCATCGTTCAGCCATGCGCCCCAGACATCATTGTAGGTCGTCAGGAAATGTACAGCACCTTCCTCGTAAGAGGCTTGGTTGTCTTCAACCCAAGCCAAAGTTTCTCCCATCTGCGCATTGGTGAACGACAGATTGGTCATCAGATCCGAAATTTCTGTATTTTCGGCCATGAAATCCTTGGAAAGGACTGTGGTTACAACGCTTTGCGGGTAGTTACTCAATGCAGGTGTTTCACATTCCGCCGTAATGTTGCAGGTGTGTTTTTCTGGATCATGTGGGCCCAATTCCACCAGTGTCATCGGGTATTTTCCAAGAATGGAAGACGGCGCCCAGTAGAACCCAAACCAGGGTTCCTTATCTTCAAAGGCAGTGGCGATTGAGGCAGCAAGCGTTTCACCCGACCCATGAACAAAATTGTCCAAACCCGCATCGATAAGCCCACTTGCCTTCAGTAGGTTGGTATTCGCGTTGATAGAGACCCAACCTTCGGGGCTGTTGTGAAATCGGTTCCCAACCAGCTCTGGATTTGCAACGATACCTTCGATAGTTGCCAGTTCAGGATGTTCCTCAACCAGATAATTGGGAACAAAGAACCCTTCGACCCCACCATCTGAAAGAACTTCGTTGACCGGAATGATCTTGCCGGAATCGACCAGCCCCTGATATGCAGGCGCTCCGTTGGTCCAAATCTCGGTCAAAATATCTGGCTTTCCAGTTTCAGCCACCGACGCCAGCGCAGGGATGCTACTTAGCGGGATAGTGGTGACGTCACACCCGTATCCTTCCTCCATCAAAAATTTCGACACGGCTGTCACGATTTGGGCCGATCCCCAGTCGCCTTGCATAATGGACACTTCACCGCATTCATTTGCTTGGGCCGCCGAGGCGGTGATTGCCGCTGCAAACACACACCCAAGACCCGCTGATACTTTGAACATTTCTTTCCTCCCTGTAATCGACGAAACGTGGACGGGGAAACGATCCAAGCCAAAATTCGCCTTGATTATAGCGATGATTAGTATCGACAAGCATGGGAGTGAAGAACTGAAAAGATTTTTGGATCATGTACAAATGATTACCAGTCGGGCGTAGAGGACAGAGGCGAGTTTTGTGATTTTTGTTCCCACAAAGGCTTCCCAAATGTGAATTCTCAGCTGGAAGTACCGATGAATATTCGCCTCAATCCAACAATGGCAGGAGGTATCATAGTACACGAGGAGGTCCGGTTTGTGATTAACGCGAGCCTTCCACCGTACTGCAACACAAGCTAATTGGGACTCAAACGGCCCTCTAATGCAACGCAGCATCTTGTGCTATGATGGACATTCGAAGGTCTGCATAGCCTCATCCATCCAAGAAGTTCGCACTTGCGGCGAACTTCCGCTTTCCACCCAACTTCAAAACGATGTTGAGCTTCCGAACAGTTTTGGCGAGTTGTCAGTTCTGGTGGTCACCATCATCTTCCACAAGAAGGCTCTTCTTATCATCGAGGGGATCAAGAACTTGGTCGAGCTTCTCGAAAGGCGCGGTCTCATGAAACCGTTCCACAAGTTTGGGATCATCAACGGAATCCCGGCCGCGCGTCCAAACCAGCCAGGTGAAGTAGGCCACTGTCACTGCTGTCATCAAAATGCAAACGATCAAGAAGGCGGTTTCAAACAAAGTCACTTTGATTTCTCAGCAACAGGCGTGACCAATAAGTCGTCGAGCCCTTTTACAAGATCCGATAGAGCGACAAGTAACCCACGAGTTGCCTTCCCATCTTGAAAGGCGCCGACAGTTTTAATGCCCTTTTCGTCTAATTTCTTAACCAACGATCGGGATGTGGTGTCGAGCTGTTTGGCCAGAGATGACACTTGGACGTGTGTTGCTTGAAATGCAGCAAGTGCTTCAGGGGTGATAATTCTCGACAGACCTCGGGAATGGCTACCGAGGTCATGCTCTATCAAACCAGCGTCACACCAATGTGCAATACATTGCTCTTTCCAGCCTGTGATCGGGGCAACTTCTTGGACCGTCTACCCTCTAATTCAATGATTTCACCAACGCATTGCACGTTCTCGAAGGTCATAGGGGCAACCTCTCGAGCGAAATATGACGATTTTCTTGAGCAGATATAAGGGTTTTCACCCCAAGGCGGCTTTCATGAAGTTCGGCATGTAAGACGCCTTGCGCTATCGCAGCAAGGATGAGATTTTGTGGAATCTGTTGGTTCGTGGTCAGCTCACCAATGGTTGCAGCCATCCCAGCTGCAGAAGCAACCATTCGCTGTTCAGCGCTGGAAAATTGGCAACTCTGATAGGGATGCAACAATCTGATGTTCTGACAAAAAACCTCTGGGAAGAAGGTTTCGTCGACCAGGACAAGCCGCAATCCATAGTTTTTCAAGATTGAGGGATATTCCAGCGCGTCAGGTGATCTTTCAATCAGCCGAGAATGCTTGGTCTCGATGAATACTATTCCTGTTTCGAGGGTGACCTCAAAATCTGGTGTGTAAGGGCGCGATTTGTACTCCAACCCCTCGAAAGAACGGTGAAGGTGAGCTTTGGTTGCGAAAACTCGTCCGGTACCCATTTCGATCGTCATGGGTTGAGGCCGAAAAGTCATCACTCTCGGATCAAGGGACAGAGATATTGCCATGCTGGTTTCAAGGCGAGTTTCCAGTTTGATGATGCCTGGGCTCTTTTTCAGCGAAATATTGTGGGCCTTTTTCATTTGTCCACGTTTGTGAATAGTCCGCGCCACTGGGTCGGCTTGCTTGTCCACTCGCATATTTTTCCCTTTCCTGATTCGGTTAGTAATACTAACATCAACATCAGAGATTTCGAAAATTTCGAAACAAACCGGTTTGAGAGCCCAAAATGACTGTGCAACAACCCCTCAAAGACATTGCCTCTGAAACGAACTGGATCACGTTCGCCAAGAAGCTTCGCACCGCTGTGAAAATTCGGGAGGATTACGGCTTCAAAGATCTCGATGACATTCTCGACAGGGTTGCAGAGCTTCGTGGTCAGGACCGTGCCAGCCTAAGAAATCCGGTCTACGCTGAAAAATGGCTCGAGAAGAACGCACCTGATGTCCATGCAGCAGAACCGGAACACATCGCCATGACATCCGTTCTTAAACTGATCCTACTTGAGCGTATGTCGGAAGTTGCAGTTTTAGAGTTCGCTCCAAAGGTATTTGATGGCACCGCAACCCGCTTAGAACTCAACCAAAAGATCGAACAAGCAAAGCGAAAAACTGATCAATCAGTGGGCGTTGGGCACGACCGGTGGCACAGAAAACGGGAGTATGAGGATTCTATCAAACGGTATCTTGAAAACAATACTGGAATCTTGGGCAAAGGTGGGAAGACCGTGCTGCGCCCTCGGAATAGATCGAAGCCAGTTCCCTGCGACTTTGAACTGCTGCGAAGCGGAATGCCAATTGCAGCAATAGAAATAAAAAGTCACCGGCAGAAAATCACGCGCAAGTTCCAAGTAGAGACTTTGGCTGTGGCATCCCTTTTGCTCCGAGAGTTTCCAGAGACCTACATAATTGCACCGACAAGCTGGGAACGCTCAATGCCATCGTTGATAGATTTGCGCGAACAGCTCAGCTTGCAGAACGTCAAGTTCGCAATCTTTGACGCAGAAATTGCCAATGATCATCCTGAGAAGGCCCTACAAATACGATAGAGGCACCGAACTGCATGGCCCGAGACTTATTTTGAAAACCTCGCACATCCGAGCGGACAACATGCACGGTGAGAACGATGGACAAAGATGAACTCAACGAGATTGCCAAAATGTTGGGAGAGCCTGGCCCCAACGAAGAGCTATTCTTTGCGCGACGTCGCGCGCTTGGCCTTGGAGCTGGTCTCGATGAAAACGGCGAGATAGTTAGTGTAGGAGGGCCGGTCTTTATCGATTTTGAGGCATCCTCCTTGAGCCAAGATAGCTGGCCAATTGAAGTCGGGGTGGCATGGCTTAACGAGACGAAAGTTGTCATTGAAAGCAAGCTCATTCAGCCAAGGCCAGATTGGTTGGAAAGTGACTGGAACGCGGAAAGTCAGAACGTTCACGGCATTCAGAGATCTGAGCTTGATGATGCATCACCGCCGGACGACGTGGCCAAATGGCTGTTGGAAACAGTTGGAGGCAGGCCATTGTTTTCAGACGCGCCTAAATTCGATCAGCGCTGGCTGAATCGTCTACTCAACCAACCTAGCCCAGAGATCTCTGACTTCGAAGGAGCGGTACCAGAAGGAATTTCTAAACCTTCAAACGCAATAGATTTAGAGCGAGGCATAAAGGAAATGCTATCGCAGGAACATCAAGAGCGATTTGACGTCATCGTTCTTGATGTCGAAGCACCCAATAAAACTAAGAAATCAGGCGAACAGCAGCCGTAGTGAATTCCCGCTTTCCGCCCAAACGGCAGAATGGACGGTCAGGAATTTTCATCTATCTGACATTCGGTGCAATCTGCAGAAAACCGCTTCAGGCAGCTCGGTTCAAATGAATGAAACAAGCTGCCCGAGTGCAAATTTATACTCTAAGTGCAAAGTTATGCCCGAACCTACAGAAAATCAGAAGTCGAGGTTTTCCACGCTCAGCGCGTTGCTTTGAATAAAGTCGCGGCGGGGTTCAACCACATCCCCCATCAGCTTGGTAAAGATGTCATCAGCTTCTGCCAGATCATCAATTTTCACCTGCAGCAATGTACGTGCATCCGGGTCAAGCGTGGTTTCCCAAAGCTGATCCGGGTTCATTTCACCCAGGCCTTTATACCGCTGCAGGGACAGGCCCTTTTCGCCTTCCGCCAGGATCGCTTTCAACAGTTCTGTCGGGCCATGGACCTCGACCACTTTATCCTTGCGGATCAGCTTTGCAGGTTGGCCATAGGTTTCTTTCAGACTGTCCGTATAGCTGCCCAGCTTGCGGGCCTCGCCGGAACGCAGCACATGACCATCCAGCGTGCGCACTTCTTCCACACCGCGCAACAAACGCGCAAGACGAATGCCTTTGTCCTGTGTCGGGCGGCCTTGCCAACCGCGTTCATATTCCAGCGCAATCGCGTCCAGACGCGCGGCAATCGCATCCGCAACGCCTTGCAGATTCTGATCAACAGCACCGGGCACAAAGGCGGCGGCAATCGCGGCCTGTTCCAGGATGTGTTGCGGGTGATGGGTGGCGAAAGCCTGCAGAGTGCGACGCACCAGGCGGGCTTCTTCAACGACGCGCTTCAGATCTGCACCGGTGATTTCCTCGCCAGAGGCCAGACGCAGAACTGCGCCATCAATGCCCTGTTCAATCAGGTAATCATCAAGTGCAGCCTGATCCTTCAGGTAAACTTCTGACTTACCGCGAGCAACCTTATAAAGCGGTGGCTGCGCGATATAGAGATACCCACCTTCAATCAGTTCCGGCATCTGACGGAAGAAGAAGGTCAGCAGAAGCGTCCGGATGTGCGCACCGTCGACATCCGCATCGGTCATGATAACGATCTTGTGGTAGCGCAGCTTTTCGATGTTGAATTCATCGCGGCCAATACCAGTGCCAAGCGCCATCACCAGGTTACCGATTTCCTGGCTCGCCAGCATGCGATCAAAACGGGCGCGTTCCACGTTCAGGATCTTACCACGCAGGGGCAGGATCGCCTGAGTCATCCGGTCACGACCCGTCTGCGCAGAGCCACCCGCAGAGTCACCCTCCACCAGGAAGACTTCGGTTTTGGACGGATCTTTTTCAGAACAATCCTTCAGTTTCCCGGCCAGGAAGTTCACATCCATCGCCGTCTTACGGCGGGTCAGATCGCGGGCTTTGCGCGCGGCTTCGCGGGCATGAGCTGCTTCAACGATCTTGGAAACGATCATTTTGGCTTCGGTTGGGTTTTCTTCAAACCATTCTGTCAGCTTTTCGTTCATCAGACCTTCAACGGCCGGGCGAACTTCGGAACTGACAAGCTTGTCTTTGGTTTGGGACGAGAATTTCGGATCAGGTACTTTGACGGACAGCACACAGGTCAGACCTTCGCGCGCGTCATCGCCGGTAAAGTTGATCTTTTCCTTCTTCGCAATGCCAGAGGACTGCGCATAGGCGTTGATTGTCCGGGTCAAAGCACCCCGGAAACCGGCCATATGCGTGCCGCCATCGCGCTGCGGGATGTTGTTGGTAAACGGCAGCACATTTTCATGATAGCTGTCGTTCCACCACATCGCGACTTCAACGCCGATGTCATCTTTTTCACCGCGCACAAAGATCGGTTCTGGCATCATTGGTGTCTTGGAACGGTCGAGATATTTCACGAATTCCTTAACACCGCCGTCATAAAACAGCTCACTTTTCAGGGGCTCTGCAGGGCGTTCATCCTGTACAAGGATGCGCACGCCAGAATTCAGGAACGCCAGTTCGCGCAGGCGTTTTTCCAGTGTCTCAAAGGAATATTCGAGGTTTGAGAAGGTATCGGTCGAAGCAAGGAAGCGCACTTCGGTGCCCTTTTTGCCATTTGCATCGCCAACAACACGCAAGTGTTCCACGGTTTCGCCGTGAGAAAACTTTGCGTAATGTTCTTTGCCGTCGCGCCAGACACGTAGTTCCAGCCAGACAGACAGAGCGTTCACAACGGACACACCCACGCCGTGCAGACCGCCGGATACCTTGTAGGAATTGCTGTCGAACTTACCGCCGGCGTGCAGCTGGGTCATGATAACTTCGGCTGCGGACACGCCTTCTTCTTCGTGCATGCCAACGGGAATACCGCGCCCGTTGTCATAAACAGATACGCTGGAATCCGCGTGAATTGTTACGCTGACGTGGTCCGCATGATTGGCAAGTGCTTCGTCAATGCCGTTGTCCACAACTTCATACACCATATGGTGCAGACCAGAGCCATCATCTGTGTCCCCGATATACATGCCAGGGCGCTTGCGAACCGCCTCTAAGCCCTTGAGAACCTTAATAGAATCTGCGCCATATTCTTCTGGCTGCTGATTGTCGTCAGACATACTGCACTTCCTCGTAATTTAGCGATTTTTATAGCCGATTTCATCAAGGGTGTCACGCGGATCGCAACAGATTTATGTCAGGTGAAAGGGATCACCAGACCAACCCCGATCAGAAGCCAGCCCGCGATGATATTCATGCGCCTGATTGCCCCTGGCGTGGTCACCAGACGACGCATCCGATCGACAAAAAGCGCAAAGAACGTGTTACCCACCAGCGGCACCAGCATAGAGACCAGACAGATCGCAACGATGTCTGGTGTGGTGATTTGTGTCAGATCAAAAAAGCCTGGCAGAATGCCCATATAAAACAGGATCGCCTTGGGGTTTGCCATAATCACAATGACACCTGCAACAAACCCCGCCCAGACACCAGGAGCCGTCAGGCGGCTGTTCTGGTCGATTTCACGGTCAGCATTCCGGATCAACATCACGCCCATCCAGACAAAAAACGCCACTGCAACCCAGCGCAGGATCAGCATAAAGCCGGAAATTTCCTGTACCAGCCAACTGACACCAAGCACCGCCAGAAAAGGCCAGATCGCATCGCCGATGACAACACCAAAGGCCAGCGGCCAGGCCGACCGGAACCCACCCGACATGCCCCGCGCAATGATCGCAACCCAGACAGGGCCAGGCGTCAGAAAAAGCACGCCCACCGCACAGGCATAGAGAAACAGTTCCCAGACGGTCAGAGTCATCTGAACGCCTCCTGCGTCCATTTCATATGCAGGTGGTCAGCCTGCTGCCACAGGGCATCGCAGGATTTGTCACTGCGGGTTGCGGCCAGCCAATCACGCGCCAACGCTTCTTCCTCTGCAACAAGTGTCACCAGGCTTTCAGCGACGGATGTAACAAAGGCCTTTTCACGCGCCTGTTTTTTCTGTTCTGTCAGTTCTGCAAGATCCTTTTGCACCCGTTCCGTGAGATCACACCCGGCAACCAGGACATCCATATTCATCGGCGCAACAGCCTTATCATGCAGGCGCATCCAACGCAAAGCCAGCGTCGGTCGCAAAATATAGAAATAGCGCTTCAGCCTGACTTCACCATCCGGCCCATACAAACGACTTTGCTGACGCTCCATCAAGGAAAGGTAGTGCCAGGTGACAGACCGGCGATCGAGGGCGACACGACAAAAATCCGTCAGATCCTGAACCGCCTCAGGCACAGCAGAATAAACAATCGGCGACTGCAACCATTCCGGCACAACGGCATTTGATCCCATAATCAACTGAAGCGTTTTGGAAAGTTCCCAACCTGAAATATCAAGCTCGTCATCTATAGGACGCTCAACCACATCGCGCTTCTTTTGCAGGGACAAGTGCCAGTCCAGCGGCCGCGCGTAAACAAAGCGCACGTCATAATCACTGTCCGGGCTGTGGAACCCCCAGGCGCGCGACCCGGATTCAATCGCGAACAAGACCCGGATATTTTCCTCAGCCTCGATATCTTTCATCCGGGCTTTAATCAGTTCCTGCATCTGCGGGGAAACAACATCAGGTAATATCGACATAACTCGTTCCATTCTCATCCCCAACACAAAGCCGCATGGCATCCGGTGTAAGGCTGTCAAAAAGTTCCGCACCGGTCCCGGTCATGAAGGCCTGGGCGCCAAGGGCGGTGATTTCGTGATAAAGGGCGGCCCGGCGGGCAGCGTCAAGATGTGCAGCGACTTCATCCAGCAGAAGAATGGGAGGCGCGCCAAAAGATTGGGCAAGTGCGCGACCATTGGCAAGGATAAGCGAGATCAGCAGGGCTTTCTGCTCACCGGTTGAGCATTCTTTGGCGGCCACGCCTTTTGCGGAAAAGATCGCAGACAGATCCGCACGATGCGGACCCACAAGGGTACGTCCGGCGGCAAGATCGCGCGGGCGAGAGGTAACGAAAACCTCTGCCAGCGCATCAACGCCCTCGGCCTGCTCCGCTCCTTCCGGCATGATGATGGCAAGTTCAGACCGCGGAAATTCCGTTTCTGCCCCCGCCTGCGCCAGGGCAATAGCTGCAATTGTATCTGCGCGCGCGGATTGGATCGCAGCCCCGGCCTCAGCCATCTGAACCTCAAGTGCACGATACCAGTGCGGATCACGGATCTGATCTTTCAGCAGGCGATTGCGTTCGCGCATGGCTTTTTCATAGGTCAGCGTGTTCTGTGCGTGCGCCGGATCAAAACTAAGCACCATTCGATCCAGAAACCGCCGCCGTCCATCTGCACCCTCAAGCCAGAGGCGATCCATTGAAGGCACCAGCCAGAGAACACGGGCGATTTTACCAAGCGCCACCTGTGAGGCCGCCTTGCCATCAATACGCACATTGCGCCCCTGCCCGCCCTCAAGCCAGGTTTCGATTTCGTGGACTTGTGAAAGGCTTTGCAATTCAGCCGCAATCTTCCAGCCAAGGCTTTCCGGTTTGCGGATCATATCATCGCTTGCCGCCCGGCGCAGGCCGCGACCGGGGGAAAGCATGGAAATCGCTTCGATGATATTGGTTTTCCCCGCACCATTGGGCCCATAGATCGCAACAGGCCCGGGCGCGCAGTCAATATTCAGTGCTTTGTGAGAGCGGAAATGCGAAAGCCTGAGCTTCCGCAGGGCAAGCCCCGACACAAATCACATCACACGCGCATAGGCATCACGACATAGATCGCAGAGGTGTCATTGCCTTCGCGCATCAAGGTCGGGTCACCAGCAGAGTTGAACAGGAACACCGCGTTTTCACGATCCACCTGGTTGGCAATTTCCAGCAGGTATTTCGCGTTAAAGCCAATTTCCAGGCGCTCGTCGCCATAAGCGACGGCCAGTTCTTCTTCCGCTGCGCCGCTGTCCGGCGCATTGACGGAAAGAACCAGGCGGTCTTCATCCAGCGCCAGTTTCACGGCCCGGGAACGTTCAGAAGACACAGTTGCCACTCGATCCACGGCCTTCGCGAAATCAGAAGCATCCACTTCCATCTTTCGGGTGTTGCCCTGTGGAATCACGCGGGTGTAATCCGGGAAGGTGCCGTCGATGACTTTGGATGTCAGGGTGATATCCGGGGTTGCGAAACGCACTTTGGTTTCAGACACGGACACAGCGATCTGCATATCATCATCATCCAGAAGTTTGCGCAGCTCACCCACGGTTTTGCGGGGCACAATCACACCAGGCATTTCCAGTGCATCTGCAGGCATTTCTGCATCAATACGCGCCAGACGGTGGCCATCGGTCGCAACACAACGCAAAACCTTGCCTTCTTCACCATCCGCGATGTGCATGTAGACACCGTTCAGGTAATAGCGGGTTTCCTCAGTGGAAATTGCGAATTTTGCTTTGTCGAACAGACGGCGCAAATCCGGTGCTTTGGCACTGAAGTTTGCAGAATACTCAGATGTTGCCATCACAGGAAAATCTTCGCGCGGCAGAGTTGCCAGAGAGAAATTCGAACGCCCCGCCTCAACCGTGATACGGCCCGCTGCAGGATCTTCAGTCAGGGTCACAAGCGCACCATCAGGAAGTTTGCGCACGATTTCATGCAGCGTGACCGCGGAAACTGTAGTCGCACCCGCACGTTCGACCTGGGCGACGGTTTTATCAACCACCTCGATATCAAGGTCAGTCGCGCGAAAACTGGCAATGTCGCCTTCGGCTTCGATCAGAACATTTGCAAGGATCGGAATAGTATTGCGGCGCTCAACAACTGATTGGGCCTGCGACACGGCTTTCAGAAGGGCTGCGCGCTCGATGCTGAGTTTCATTCCGGTGCTCCTTGTTAATCGGGTCAACCCGCCGGGACGCTGACTGTAGCGCATCCCCGCGACCCGTTAAATCGTTTTTTCGGAATGTCCAATGGAAAGGCCGGGGCGTCAAGACCCCGGCCCTTAATCCGTTGCAATTCTGTGGCAAAAATCAGGCTTCGAGCGCCCGACGCAACAGTTCCAGATCATCTTCGATCTGAGAATCCGAAATTCGCAGCTCTTCGATACGTTTTACACCATGCATAACCGTGGTGTGGTCGCGGCCACCAAAGCGACGCCCGATGTCCGGCAGAGAACGGGAAGTCAGCTGCTTGGCCAGATACATTGCGACCTGACGTGGGCGGGCGATTGTGCGCACACGGCGCGGGCCGATCATCTCGGACAGGCGAATGTTGTAGTGTTCCGCGACTTTACGCTGAATTTCGTCAACTGTGATCTTACGATCCGAGGTGCGCAAAACATCAGCCAGGCAATCCTGTGCCAGTTCAAGTGTGACTTCCCGGCCAACAAGCGACCCGAAAGCAAACAGACGGGTCAATGCGCCTTCAAGAACACGAACATTAGTGGAAATCCGGTGCGCGAGGAATTCAAGAACACCATCCGCGATGTGCAGGGATGGATCTTTCAGCATGTGCTGTTCGGTCTTATGCTGCAGAATGCCCAGGCGCAGTTCATAATCTGTCGGATGCAGATCCACGACCAGGCCGCTTTGCAGACGAGAGCGAATGCGATCTTCCAGTTCCTTGATCTCACCCGGGGCACGATCTGCGGAAATGATGATCTGCTTGTTCTGATCAACCAGTGCGTTGAAGGTATGGAAGAATTCTTCCTGTGTAGAACCTTTTCCGGCGATGAACTGAACGTCATCCACCATCAAAATATCCACAGCACGGAAGATCTGCTTGAAATCCATCATCTTCTTGTCGCGCAGAGCCTGCACGAACTTATACATGAACTGTTCTGCAGACAGGTACACAACATTCAGATCAGGGCGTTGCGTCCGCAGTTGATTTGCAATCGCGTGCATCAGGTGCGTTTTACCAAGACCAACACCGCCATAAAGGAACAGCGGATTGAAGGCCACTTCGCCACCTTCGGCAACACGGCGTGCCGCTGCATGGGCCAATTCGTTCGGCTTACCAACGACAAAACTGTCAAACGTAAATCGCGCATCAAGAGGCGCACCAGGAACCGTACCCGTAGAACGGGCAACTGCAGCCTTTTTACGCGGAGCAGAAGACACAGGTACTTCGGATATCTGTTCTGCCTTTGGCGCTGTCGCGCGCTTCGGTGAACGTGCAGCATTCACCGAAAATTCCAGACGGCTTACGGCCTGCCCGCTGCTTTTCAGCAGCTGAACAATGTCATCGCCAAAATTGCGAGACACCCAGTTCCCCATAAAATTCGTCGGCACACGGAAGACAGCCACACCATTGTCCAGACCGGAGAGCTCAAGCGGCTCAATCCAGTTGACATAGTTGTTCTTTCCAACGGTAGCTTCGAGGTCTTCTCTGATATCGACCCAGGATTGGTTTATCATTATTTTTATACCCGCTTCGTCAACGTCCAAATTTATGACTGACGCCACGCCAGTCCTCTCAACTTCCAGCCGTTAAGCTGGCCCCTCTGTCCCTCTGCGTTCAGATCACCTTCAAACCCTTCGGCTACATTGATGCATTGCACCGGCTTCCCACAGCCAGACAACAGATCAGCCACCGCTCGCGCGGCATGAAGTGAACGCACCCCGGATCGGCACAGGAAAAGCAGCTTGTCCGGGATTTCCCCGTTCAGTGCTTCCAGAACCTGTTCCCCGAAGTGCGGGTTTGCAGACATTGAAGGAAAACTGGCCCATTCGACGAAAATTGTCTCCTGGTTCAGATCCCTTAGATCAGGAACGCCAACGAACCCCCATTCGGCGCGTGTCCTGACATCAATAAACTTGCAGCTGGTTTCGTTTTTCAAAAGCTCCCAGGCATCCTGTGGAGAAATGTTAAGAATATCAGAAACCACCCGTGGGTTCATTGCTTGTCCCCTTAGGTAACGTGAATCGCAGGAGCAAGTTAGCAAGCTGTCAGCAGCCCACGCAACAGAACTTCACGCTTGACTCTCACTTTGCTGAAACGAATCCGAAGGGAGGAAAATTTCCTTATAAAACGAGGTATTTTTCTGCGTTTGCGATGCGGCAAATGCAAAAAAGGCGCACCCGGACGGATGCGCCTTTTAATAGAATCAGCAATCTTTTGCAGATCAGCCCAGAGCTTTTACACGAGCAGACAGACGAGAGATTTTGCGTGATGCAGTGTTCTTGTGAACAACGCCTTTTGTAACGCCGCGCATCAGTTCTGGCTGTGCGTCTTTCAGAGCCGCAGCAGCTGCAGTCTGGTCACCGGAAGCAATCGCTTCTTCAACTTTACGCAGATATGTACGGATGCGGGAACGACGTGCTTTGTTAACGGTAAAGCGGGTTTCGTTCTGACGGGCGCGTTTTTTTGCCTGAGGCGTATTAGCCATGTGTTCGGTTCCTTTTTGCCGGACAAGGCCGGACATTGAATTCTGTTCTGCGCTACAGGTCCGACCGGGTTTAAGAACCGATGATTCTGGCCAGAGCGGGCCTCACGCGCATGTATAGCGGCGGTAACTAAGGTATTTTCACAGAAATGAAAACCCCAAAATGCCTGAAAACCTGCCCCGGATTATAAACCAGGGCAGGTCCTTGATTATTTATCGCGGAATTGGGCCTGACGCTTATCAAGAAACGCCCCCATACCCTCTTTCTGATCCTCAGATGCAAAGAGAGAATGGAATGCGCGGCGTTCAAACAGCAGACCCTCAGACAGCGTGGTTTCCCAGGCGCGGTTCACTGTTTCCTTAACGACCATAGAGGTCAGCATGGATTTCTCAGCAATCTTCTGCGCGGCGCTCATGGCTTCTTCCATCAGCTTTTTCGCAGGCACTACGCGGGATACCAGCCCAGAGCGTTCTGCTTCTTCGGCATCCATAAAGCGGCCGGTCAGGTGCATATCCATAGATTTGGATTTACCAACATAACGTGACAGGCGTTGTGTCCCGCCAATACCCGCAACAACACCAAGGTTGATTTCCGGCTGGCCGAATTTCGCGGTGTCAGACGCAATGATGAAATCACACATCATCGCAAGTTCACACCCACCGCCCAGCGCATAGCCGGACACAGCCGCGATAATCGGTTTACGGGATTTCACCAGCTGATCGGTCTCGGGACCAAAAAGATCGTTCATATAAACATCAACGAAGCTCTTCTCAGACATCTCTTTGATATCCGCACCCGCAGCAAAAGCTTT
Source organism: Halocynthiibacter styelae (assembly GCF_016123485.1). Lineage (GTDB taxonomy): Bacteria > Pseudomonadota > Alphaproteobacteria > Rhodobacterales > Rhodobacteraceae > Halocynthiibacter > Halocynthiibacter styelae. The sequence continues at coordinate 20,097 of NZ_JADCKQ010000017.1, forward strand.
GTCGGAACCGGTGATAATGACACAGCGCACTTTGTCATTTTCTTCTGCGGCTTTCACCGCATCCGCCAGTTCTGCCAGCAAGGTGCTGTTCAGGGCGTTCAGCGCATCCGGGCGGTTCAGCCGGATGGTTTTGACGTGGTCTTCGATCTCGACGATCAGCGTCTCATAGGCCATGGTTTTCTCATCTGTTGCCTCTGGTCAGGATGCAGCCTTACCAAAGCCTGCCCCCGGATCAAGCTATCTTTGGCATTGCGCACAGAAGAAAGTTGAGCGTCCGGATTGCGTGATTCGGCTGATTTCACCGCCGCAACCGGGCGTTTGGCACGCCTCTCCTTCGCGGCCATAAACCTTAAAAGAGTGTTGAAAATAACCAAGTTCCCCATCTGCCTGCCGGTAGTCCTTCAGGGATGATCCCCCGGCCTCAATCGCCTCTGACAGAACCTCTCTGATCGCGGGTACCAGGGTCGAAATTTCCGCTGCGTCAATTCCCCCAACCGGCCTTGTCGGCACGATGCCGACCCGGTTCAACACTTCACAAACGTAAATATTGCCGAGTCCCGCGACGATTTTCTGATCAAGCAGCGCCAATTTCACCGGCGTTTTGCGCCCGCTGAATTTCTCTTTCAGCAGATCTTCATGAAAGTCATTGCCCAAAGGTTCCGGCCCCAGGCCGGCCAGCATCTTATGTTCCTGAACCCTATCAGTCGTGGCGAGGTCCATCGCCCCGAAGCGTCGCGCATCATTAAAGGTCACCCGCCCGCCGCCAGACATGTGCAACACCACATGGTCATGCTTCTGCTGTTCCTGGTGATCATGAAAGAAATCACCAATCTTCACACCAGACACCTGCATGCGTCCGGACATGCCCAGATGAATGATCAGAGTTTCAGCCGTATCCAGATCTGCCAAAATATACTTCGATCGCCGCCGCAGGGCATTCACCCGCGCCCCTGTCAGTCGCGCGGTCATGTTTTCGGGAAACTTCCAGCGCAGCCCATCCCGACGCACCTCAGCCTGTTCAATCACTTCACCTTCCATCGCGGGCAACAGCCCCCGGCGCACGGTTTCCACTTCGGGTAATTCAGGCATATCTGCTCCTGTGTAAAAGCAGCGCATTGTATGCGCGGGTCATGCCTTATATGAGGGTGTGAACAGATGGACGACAAGCCCGGGACTGCACGCATGACTGACAAAACCACACATTTCGGATTTCAGACCGTAAACGAGACCGAAAAGGCCGGGATGGTGCATGGGGTGTTTACCAATGTCGCCTCGAAATACGATGTCATGAATGATGCGATGTCCATGGGCATTCACCGGGTCTGGAAAGATGCGATGATGGACTGGCTTGCGCCGCGCCCGGGGCAACGCCTGCTGGATGTTGCGGGCGGCACCGGTGATATTTCATTTCGCTTCCTGAAACGCGCCGGTTCTGGCCATGCGACTGTCTGCGATATGACCGAAAGCATGTTGGTTGAAGGCAGTCAGCGCGCAGAAGCAGGCACCATGGCGGACAGTCTTGACTGGGTTGTGGGCGATGCGATGGCTTTGCCTTTTGAAAGCAACACCTTTGACGTTTACACGATTTCATTTGGCATCCGGAACGTCACCCGCATTCCTGACGCCCTGCGCGAAGCTTACCGTGTGCTGCGCCCGGGCGGTCGCCTGATGGTTTTGGAATTCAGCCAGATCCCAAATGATATGATGCAGAAAGCCTATGATCTGTATTCCTTCAATGTCATCCCGAAGATGGGCCAAATGATTGCCGGGGATGCAGACAGCTATCAGTATCTTGTCGAATCCATCCGCAAGTTCCCGCAACAGGACGTCTTTGCCGATATGATCCGTGAGGCCGGATTTGATCAGGTGAAATACCGCAATCTGTCCATGGGCATCGCAGCCCTGCATTCCGGCTGGAAGATTTAAATGCGTGGTCCCCATAATATCTGGCGCCTGATCCGCACCGGCGCCACGCTTGAACGTACTGGCGCGATGAAAGTTGTGCTGGATGCGATGGACGCACCGGCGCCTTTGCGCATTGTTGCCCGCGCCTTTGCCTGGCCTGTGCAATGGCTGGGCGTCAAAGGTGATCCGGACATGCCACCAGTCACACGTGCCCTGACAGCGCTTGGTCCGGCTTACATCAAATTTGGTCAGGTTCTGTCGACCCGCCCGGATGTGGTCGGCGATGAACTGGCCACGCAATTGCGCGTTCTTCAGGACCAGCTGCCTGCATTTTCGTCTGAAGTCGCCCGGAAATGCATCGAAGATGAACTTGGCCGTCCGGTGGATGAGATGTTCTCGGAGCTCAGCGAACCCGTCGCGGCGGCATCCATTGCCCAGGTGCACAAAGCCCGGCTGCGTGAGACTGGCGAAGAGGTTGCAGTGAAAGTTCTGCGACCAGATGTTGAACGCGCCTTCCGCAAAGATATTGATGCGTTTTACTTTGCGGCATCCGTTGTTGAATTTCTGTCTCCGGCCTCACGCCGCCTGCACCCCCATGATGTGATCGCCCATTTTGAAGGCGTGGTGCTGGGTGAACTGGATCTGCGCCTTGAAAGCGCCTCTGCGTCAGAATTTTCCGCCAATACGATGAACGACGCCGGTTTTCAGGTGCCAGGCATTCGCTGGCATCTGTCTGGCCGTCGGGTGATGACCCTCGACTGGGCAGAAGGTTCTGGCATGGGCGACAACGACGCCCTGGACGCGGCCGGTCATAACCGTCCGGAGCTGGCCGCGCGCGTGCTGCAACTTTTCCTGTCTCATGCACTGCGTGATGGCTTCTTTCATGCGGATATGCACCAGGGCAACCTGAAGGTCGCAGCAAACGGGAATATCATTGCCTATGATTTCGGGATCATGGGGCAGATTGATGAATATACCCGCCGGGTTTATGCGGAAATTCTTTATGGGTTCATCAAGCGTGACTACAGGCGCGTTGCAGAAGTCCATTTTGAAGCCGGCTACGTGCCTGCCCATCAGGATGTCGATGAATTTGCCCGTGCGCTGCGCGCTGTTGGCGAACCCATTTTCGGCGTCGACGCCAGCGGTATCTCTATGGGGTCTCTGCTTAGCTATCTGTTTGAGGTCACTGAACGTTTCGGCATGGAAACCCGGACAGAGCTGATCCTTCTGCAACGCACCATGGTTGTCGTAGAAGGGGTTGCGCGTTCCCTGGATCCGCAGATGAACATCTGGGACGTCGCGAAACCAATTGTCGAAAGTTACATCAAAGACAGCATTGGGCCGCGGGCCGTAATTGGTGATCTGGTCCGCACTGTAAAGGTTTTAGGGCGCTTCGGCCCGCGCCTGCCGCAAATCGCAGAGGCTGCGTTAATCCAATACAGCCAATCCCCACCACCTGCGCCGGGGCCATCACCACTGCGCTGGATCGCATGGCTTTCTGGCGGCGCCCTGCTGCTGGCCGTCGGCTATGCAGCAGGAATGTATCTGGGTTAGCCAGGACTGCGGAGCGCCGAAACCGCGTCAATGCTCACCAGCGCTCCGCCCTTCAGCACGGCAACCGATTGCCCGTCAACACCGCGCACCTCAACCACTTCTGCGTATACTTCGGCAGGGGTTTCAATCAGGCTTTCTCCATTCAGAAAACTTTCAACCGAAAAGTTGTAAACCCCATTCGGCAAGGGTGTGCCATCGGTCCCAACACCGGCCCAGTCAAAGCTTTCCGTCGATTTTGGGATCTGTTCGCGATGCACGACATTGCCCTCTTCATCCCGGACAACCAATTCTACATTGTCGGCTCCGACGGCGGGATTGGGAGACACTTCAATAGGCGTTCCGTCGAACAGCACTGGCGCTGCAGCCCTTGCTTCCATTCCGATCCATCCCGCCATTTGTGATAGCCCCATAGATCCGAATTGTGTGCCAAGCGCCGTCAGAAGATCATTGGTCAGCACCTGCTGTTCCACACTGGAAAATGTTGCCAACTGAACCGCGTAATCTTCAGATTCAATCGGGTTCAATGGGTCCTGATTCTGAATTTGCGCCGTAAGCATCTTCAGAAATGTATCAAAGTCCGAACTGATTGCAGCATTCGAATTTGTCTGATTTTGGGACTGACCCGGCACATTATTGCCGGACGCCTGAGTAACCTGCATTTCACTATTCCTTTACAGTCTGAGATCAAGACCAGTTCTTGCCCCGGTCATCGCATTAATTCTGACAGGTGATTGTTTCTCGGTGTCAGCGACCGGCAACGCGTCACTCTGGTTGTCAGGGGTTTCACCACGCGCATCACTGAAGCCATCCTGCTGACCACCTGGATCCTGTTCCACAAATTCCAGGTTCACCCCCGAAAGTCCGACATCCTGAAAATCCTGCAGAAGAATATCAATATTCCTGCGGATCAACGCCAGAGTTTCACCACGTTCCGCAGTAACCGTTACAGTCAGTGCACCGTCCTGAAGGAGAAAGTTCATCCTGACCCGACCAAGTTCCTCTGGTGACAGCATCAGTTCAACCGGCCCGTCCGAATGGCGTACAGCCACTTCCATCAACTGCTGAGAGATCCGCGCAAATTGTGCCGTGCCATCTTGCTGAGGCAGGGTCGTGATGTTGGCGGGTGTCGTACCCCGAGAGGTTCCCACCTGTTCACCACCGGCAACCGCCATTTCATCAATCGCTGTGGTCATCTCAACAGATGCGAATTCGGGTTCCAGAACCAGGGCAGGCACCACAGGCTGACCCGTAATAACTGATTCTCGTTGGGGAACGGGGCCAGTCCGGGTGTTGGCAAACCTCTCTGTCCCCTCCACAACAAGCGACCATAATTTACCGGCGTCATTCGATGTTCCTGACCGTTTTTCAACTGGCCTTTTCTCCGACGCATCCGCAGCCATAGACGTGTGCAAACTTACACGTTCCGAAGCTGTCGTGCCCGGGTTTCCATTCGCAGCAATAGAAACAGATTCGGTCTTCTGTGCGGCCTGCCCTGAATCCAGTTCACGGACCGCCGGGCTGGAATGTGCTGTGGTGGTTTGTGTCAGACCTTCAGCACCACCTGTATCAGTTCTCACTATAGCCGACCTGACAGCAGTGTGTGCATCCGGGCCTTCGCGCGTTTCTCCTGCAACCTGCCTGGTGGTCAGAGGTATTGCGACCTCAGGTAACGAGTGCCGGACAGGAGGGGGATCCTTCAACGTATTTCTGCCCGACCATATAGCCGCGCTATGAGTTTCATGCGCACGGCCAGGCACTCCATTTTGCGCCGCATCTTCAACAGGCTGCCTGCGAATACCGGCTAATTGCATTGCCTCACTGAATGGCACACGTGGATCAGACGTTGTCTGTTGCGTGTCTCGGCCCTCATCGCCCCATCCAGGCGGGGACGTGGGCAATGCATCTGTTTTGCCCTCAGATCTGTTACCTTCTGGTATAACCGTCTGGGCCTTCTGCGCTGACATCGCTTCCGCGGGTATCAAGCTCTGCTTACCACGTTCTGTTCCAGGTGGCATCGCAGGCCCTCCTGGCACTTCCGGCACGTCAGACGAGAGCTGCGTTGTAACGCCGCCTCGGGGTTCCGCTTCCCGCAGATCAACAGTGACCGGCATCACCTCGACTTCAGACTGCAAACTGCTTCCAACCCGATCACTTTCCTGATCTGTCAACTTCTGCCCGCCCCCATTGACCGGTAAAGAAATCCGACTCTCCGACATTGCAATGGGTACTTTGTCTTCAGAAGGCAAAACCTGCATCAATGCAGTCTCAGGCACGTCTTCCGCACGAGTATCCAGGTCTTCACCAAGAAAGACGCCTTCAAATTCACCCGTCCCTTCGCTTTCTGCCTCAGCCTCAGCCTGCGAAACCGGAACAGCTGGATTACCTGTCGCAGCTTTCTGCGGCACGATCTTCAAAATTGTATCTGCGTTTATTGCATTCTGCATGGATCACCCGGATTGCTTCCGTTGCAGATTTATGCCCCGACAGGAGTTACCAGTTTCTTTACCAAACAGAGGTAAAACAGAAAAACTATCTTCAATTGGAAAGAAATTCTGATGACCGAAGTGAACATTTCACCACCCTCTAACCCATTGCAATCGCGTAGCTCTCCCCAGCCAACACCTGAGAATGATCCGCTTTGGGACGTTGCGCAGAAACTGGAAGCAAGCTTTCTTTCTGAAATGCTGAAGGCTGCCGGGCTGGGCGAAACCCGCGAAAGCTTTGGCGGCGGGATTGGCGAAGATCAGTTCAGTTCTTTTCTGCGCGATGCTCAGGCCAGTGAGATGGTCAGGCAAGGCGGGATCGGCCTTGCACAAAGCTTGTTTGAAGCCCTGAAGGAACAATAATATGTCGAAAAACTTGCATACAGCCTTGGAAAACACACGTGCCTCTCTGATCGCGGGCAACCTCAGCGACCTGCCATCTCTCGTGATACAGACAGAAGAACTGATCCAGAGATTGCCCGTTCAGAAAAATGATATGACAACCTTACGTGAACTGCGAAAGCAAGCGCGCCGGAACCTGCACTTGCTTGATGCTGCGCGCAGAGGTTTCAGAGACGCCAGGGAAAGGCGCGTACAAATCGAAGAAGTTGCGCAGGGGCTGAAAACCTACAACAGATCGGGAAGCTTTCGCCCGCGGACACAACCCGGCCGACTTGAACACAAGTCATAGAAAGTTTGGGCTGCTGCCGGACAACACACAACTGAGTGATCTGATCTGCCCTGCATTGAATGGGTAAAATGGGGCCGAAACGCAAACGGCGCGAGATATTCCCGCGCCGTCTGTTGTCTTATTTTCTTAGCGGCTTAACTGCGCACGATATGCACAGAAACCGTGGCATGGCGTGCAACGCGGGCAGCGTTGGGGCCAAGCAGATAGTCTTTGAAATCCGGCTTATGCGCCCCGATCACGATCAGCTCACTGCCGGCCGCGACGGAGGTTTTCAGAATTTCTTCATAGGCTGTACCAACGGCCACCAGGTGACGCACCTTGGCGTTTGCCTCCACCCCCAGCACATCCGTGCAAAGGGTGTTCAGCGCCGCTTTGGCTTCTTCCATGGCCTGGTCGGTATGGGTCTTGTCAAAGAAAGACCCTACCACGCTCATGCCGAAATCCGGAATGACGGTGATCACATCAAGTGTCGCGCCTTCCATTGCGGCAAGCTTTGCAGCCTTTTGCAGAACCACTGTATCCACAGCCGGCAAGCTGACGTCTACAGCACAGAGTACGGAACCACTCATGCCATTTCTCCTTCTTTGCGGGAACGTGCAAGCTGCAGCATCCCGATGAGGCCCAGGAAAATCAACGCAGGGATAAACACCAGTTCTTTTGGTGATTGTTCTGCAGTTGCTTTGGCGGATGCTACGGTCACAACTTCATCACCGTAGAAATCAAAACCACCCAGTTTGGTCGAGAACGTTGTTTGCGGGAAAGGTTCTTCCAGCTGCACAGCGTCGCCTTCAACCATGGTTGACAGGCCAAAGGCTGCAAGACGTTCTTCACCGGTTGGTTCGTCACCCACTGGCAGAACCAGGGTTACGTCCTTGCTTTCGAGGGTATCGAAATCAGGGCCGCGTACAACGATGCGAACTTCGTCACCCGGGTTTGCTTCCCCAAGAGCCTGCGCCAGATTTGCCGGTTCAACCGCGTTAAACGGGGGCTGAATGCGGTTCATCACATAGTCAGGACGGAAGAGAACAAATGCGATCGCCACAAGTGCAATGCTTTCGTAGATCTTCGATTTGGTCAGCCACCAGCCCATTGTGCCCGCAGTGAACACAAGGATCGCTATGGTCGAGACAATGGCAACGAGTATCCCCTGCGTCCAGGTCACATCAATCAACAACAGATCGGTGTTGAAGATGAACACAAACGGCAGAGCCACGGTGCGCAGTGAATAGAAGAACGCAACGAAACCGGTCTTGATCGCATCACCACCAGACACAGCCGCCGCCGCAAAGCTGGCAAGCCCCACAGGTGGCGTCACATCCGCCATGATCCCGAAGTAGAACACAAACAAGTGTACCGCGATCAATGGAACGATCAGGTCGTTTTGCGCGCCAAGTTCCACAACCACACCCGCCATGAGAGAGCTCACAACAATGTAGTTCGCAGTGGTCGGCAGGCCCATACCCAGGATCAAGGACAGGATGCCAACCAGCACCAGCATGGCAACCAGGTTACCACCGGACAGGAACTCAACCAAATCCGCCATCACCTGACCAATACCTGTCAGGGTCACGGTGCCCACGATCACGCCAGCCGTTGCTGTTGCCAGCGCGATACCGATCATGTTGCGGGCGCCGTCAATCAGACCCTGCATCAGGTCAACCAGGCCATCCTTGAACGCAATTGCGAACTGGTTCTGACCGCGGAACATTTCCTTCAGAGGACGCTGGGTGACCAGGATCACCAGCAGCAGCGCAGTCGCCCAAAACGCCGACAGGCCAGGGGAGCTTTGCTTGATCATCAGGAAGTAGACCAGCACCAGAATTGGCAGAAGGTAATACAGACCCGCTTTGTAGATTTCACCAATGATCGGAAGTTTAACTTCTTTTGCATTGGGGTCATCCGGTTCCAGATCCGGCACAGAAGCCGCAAGCTTCAGAAGCAGAACATAGATCCCCAGAACAACTGCCGTCAGGACAACACCTGCCGCAGATGGAACAAGGCTTGTCACCGCATCCACCGGATATTGCGTGCCGTAACACAGGCCTGCGAACACGATGAAAAAGCTGAACATACCAACGATGGTACGGGCCATTGTGATTTCGCGCTCTGCTGTCAGGGTTGGCATGTTTTTCTTAACCGCCTCAAGGTGCACAATGTACACAAGCGCGATGTAGGAAATAGCCGCTGGCAGGAAGGCGTGGGTGATCACCTGGATATACGGTGTTGATGTGTATTCCACCATCAGGAAGGCCGCAGCCCCCATAACAGGTGGCATGATCTGACCGTTCACAGAGGATGCAACTTCAACCGCACCGGCTTTCTCGGAAGAGAACCCAACACGTTTCATCAGAGGAATGGTAAACGTACCTGTTGTCACAACGTTGGCGATGGAGGAGCCGGAAATCAGACCGGTCGCCGCAGAACCCACAACAGCCGCTTTCGCCGGACCACCACGCAAGTGACCAAGGGCGCCAAAAGCCATCTTGATAAAGTAGTTGCCCGCCCCCGCCTTATCCAGCAATGCGCCGAACAAAACAAAGAGGAACACGAATTTGGTAGAAACACCCAACGCAATACCGAACACACCTTCAGAGGTGATCCACATATGCGACATGGCTTTCTTCAGGGATGCGCCTTTCCATTGGATCACTTCAGGCACCCAGTCAGCGGAACCGAAGAAGACATACATCAGAAAGATAGAGGCAAGCGTTGCCATAGCCGGGCCAAGTGCGCGCCATGCGCCCATGAACAGGATGATCAGGCCGCTAAGCGCGAACCATTTGTCCATATTGTCCGCGAGGCCACCGGCATCCACGATCTTCTGGTAGAAGAAGTAGCCGTAAAGCGCGATCAGACCACCGGCAACTGCCAGGATCCAGTCGTAAAACGGAATGTAGTCACGCGGGCTTTTCTTGGTCAGCGGATAGGCCAGGAACACCAGGAACAGCGCAAAGCTGAGGTGAAACAGGCGAGAGTTGTTAATGATAGAACCAGGCAGAATGTAAGGTGCCCATGGTGACGCCAGCAGGATCTGGAACAGGGACCAGACAATAGCGACAACCGCCATCATCGTGCCCACAGCGCCTGCCGGGCTACGCGCGCCAGCGTCAGAAGAGGCAACCAGTTCCTGGAGCTCTTCCTCGCTTAATGCGCCGGAATTCTCGGTGTTTTGTGACATATGTCCCTCCCGGACATGCCGCGATGTCAGATGCGGCCGGAGATTGTAATTGGGGTACACCACCTGAGCGCCCGTCTTATATGCGGACTGTCATCGTCAGGTGTAGAAAAGGGGCGGCACAAGAAACGCCGCCCCCCAATACTCAGATCAGGTGCAATCGATTACTCGATCCAGCCCTGCTCACGGTAGTATTTCGCAGCGCCATCATGCAGAGGAGCGGACAGACCAGCGGTCGCCATTTCTTCTGGTGTCAGGTTTGCAAATGCAGGGTGCAGGCCTTTGAAGTCATCAAAGTTTTCGAAGATGGAAGATACGAGCGCGTATACAACGTCTTCAGAAACATTGGTGGAAGATACAAAGGTTGCGCCAACACCAAAGGTGCCTACGTCAGCATCGTTACCACGGTACATGCCACCAGGAACGGTTGCTGTACGGTAGTAAGCGTTGTCGTTGATCAGACCATCAACAGCTTCGCCGGAAACTTCAACAATCACGGAATCACATGCTGTGGTTGCTTCCTGAATGGTGCCGGAAGGGTGGCCAACAGTGAATACCATTGCGTCGATCTGGTTGTCGCAAAGCGCTGCGGACTGCTCAGCAGGCTTCAGCTCAGTTGCCAGAGCGAAATCGTCAGTGGTCATGCCGGAAGCTTCCATCAGAACTTCCATGGTGCCACGTGCGCCGGAACCTGGGTTACCGATGTTTACGCGCTTGCCAGCAAGGTCAGCGAAAGTTGAGATGCCGGAATCAGCACGTGCAACAACTGTGAAGGGCTCTGGGTGTACAGAGAATACTGCACGCAGCTCTTCGAATGCACCAGCTTCTTCAAACTTGGAAGTGCCGTGGAATGCGTGGTGCTGCCAGTCAGACTGTGCAACGCCGAATTCCAGCTCGCCTTCGCGGATGGTGTTGATGTTGTAAACAGAACCACCAGTGGATTCTACGGAACAACGTACACCGTGGTCACGACGGCCTTTGTTTACCAGACGGCAGATTGCGCCACCGGTTGGGTAATAAACGCCAGTAACACCGCCGGTGCCGATTGTGATGAACTGCTGGTCCTGGGCCATAGCGCCACCGGTTGCCAGTGTCGCAGCGGTCGCCAGACCGAACATAAATTTCATCGATGTCATATGATAACTCCCTATACATATTAATAGCTGTAGGAAGGGTCTTTGCCCCCTGAAGCTTTGCATAAGGTGTCCGACAGTCACGGGATTGTCATGCAAAAACTAATGTTTTTTTTGTTTTGTCCAATAGGCATCGATATCGCTTCGTAATTCTTCATACGATGCGATGCGTTTTTCCGCCTCTTCCCCGCCGCGTTTCACAAGCAGCGCCAGGATATTTTCAATCACAGCCATTGCCCCGGCATAACAACCAAAGAAATGTGTGGTCACGATAGATACAACCAGGACTTCGTCCGGCACCAAATCCGACGCGATCACATCGGAATCCGAAATAACGATCAGTTTTAAACCTCTGGATTGTGCGAACTGACACGCCCGGATCGTTTCATTCGAATAGGGCGTGAATGTAACAACAATCAGAAGATCGTTTTCATCCGCATAATTCAGTTCGTCTATTGAACTGTTCATATGCCTTGGAATTAACTGCAATGAAGGCAGGGCCATACGTCCAACATAGTGAAAGTAGTAGGCCAGTCCGTAACTTGCACGTACCCCTGTCAGGTACACATTGCGCGCATTGAACATCATGTCGACCACACGCTTAAGTTTATCCGGGGAAAGGTTATGAAGAGACCGCTGAATGATATTCAAAGAATTCAACGTCGCCTCTGCCTGGACCGGTCCGGTATCTTCATAAGCCGCAACCGCTTCGATCCACTCCAGATCATCTGAAAGTTCAGAACCGGAAACCAGCGCTGTACGGAACGGGGCGCGTAGATCTTCAAAACCTTCAAGACCAAGATGTTGCGCCATACGCACGAGCGTATAGGTACTGACGCCCGCCTTACGTGCGGTCACCCGGATCGGATCAAGCCCGAAGTCCGCCTGATTGTCGACGATATACTTCGCCACAACCTGCAATCGGGGGGAATAACCTTCAAAATCGGTCTTAAGCGTTGAAAGTATTTTGGTTTTTACGGTCGGATCCATGTTTTTCGCCCATTGATTCGCCTGAAAAAGCATAACATTTGTTATTTTGGCCGTCGATTGACTAATTCTGTGATTTCACCAGTTTCATAGGAGCGCAACAGAAAACGCACGAAAAGGAATCACCGGATGTCCCGGATATTTTCAGTGACCGTCGCCCCGAACGGGGCAAGACGCGGAAAAACAGATCACCCTGCCTTGCCAATTGCCAATGCAGAGATTGCCCAGACAGCGGCCTCATGCCATGCGGCAGGGGCACAGGCAATCCATCTGCATGTGCGTGATGACAACGGTCAGCATTCCCTGGATGCCGGGCGATATCGCGAAGCAATGGCAGCGGTACAGACTGCGGCCCCGGGCATGGCTATCCAGATCACCACAGAATCTGCCGGGATCTACGATGTGGCCGCGCAATATGACTGCCTGGCGGCACTGACCCCGGCGGCGGCCAGTGTGTCCGTTCGGGAAATGGCGCGTGACGAGGCAACCGCTGCCAGGCTATATGCGCTGGCGGCAGAGGCGGGAACCGATCTGCAGCACATCCTTTACAATGCCGGCGATATTGAACAGCTGGCGGTCTGGATGAACAAAGGCATCGTGCCAGCCGAGATGCGCAGCGCCATATTTGTGCTGGGGCAATATAACCCTGCCATCCATGCGCAACCGTCTGATCTGCAAATCTTCCTGCGGGCGGGGCATGATCTGTACCTTGACTGGACGATCTGTGCTTTTGGCCCAAATGAACTTGCCTGCGCCCGCGCAGCACTTGCGGCGGGCGGAAATGTCCGGGTAGGATTTGAAAACAATCTGCTGCGGCCTGATGGTACGCCTGCCCGCGACAATGCTGAACTTGTTGCCCTAACTGTTAACGAAGGCCTTGATCTGGGCCTGACACCTTCCACACAACTCCCGAAAGCCTGTTAAATGTCTCACGTATTTCCCCGCCACACCAAAATTTCCCCGCCTATGGCCGCAAGCGGTGACGGCTGTTATCTGATCGACACCAACGGCAAGCGTTACTTTGACGGATCTGGCGGCGCGGCGGTGTCTTGCCTTGGGCATTCCGACACGGATGTCACCGAAGCTGTGAAAGCGCAATTGGACCAGCTGGCCTTTGCGCACACCAGCTTTTTCACCTCCCAACCCGCCGAAGATCTGGCGGATCTGTTGGTGGAACACGCGCCCGAAGGCATTGAACGCGTCTATTTCGTGTCCGGCGGGTCCGAGGCAACTGAATCAGCGATCAAACTGGCGCGTCAGTATTTCGTGGAAAAAGGCCAACCCCAGCGCCGCCACCTGATCGCCCGTAAGCAAAGCTATCACGGCAACACAATCGGTGCGCTGTCCGCTGGCGGCAACGCATGGCGTCGTGAACAATTCGCGCCACTGCTGCTGGACATCAGCCACATCGCGCCGTGTTACGAATATGTGCTGAAGGCCGAAGGCGAAAGCGCCTATGATTACGGTCAACGCGCCGCGCAGGAACTGGAAGATGAAATTCTGCGTCTGGGTGAAGACAGCGTCATGGCGTTTATGGCGGAACCTGTGGTTGGTGCGACGTCCGGTGCGGTGCCGGCTGTGGAAGGCTATTACAAACGCATCCGCGAAATCTGTGACAAATACGGTGTGCTTCTGATCCTGGACGAAGTCATGTGTGGCATGGGCCGCACCGGGCATCTATACGCCTGTGAAGCCGACAACGTGCGCCCGGACATCCTGTGCATCGCCAAGGGTCTTGGTGCCGGGTATCAGCCGATTGGCGCGATGCTGTGTTCTGGTGAAATCTACAAAGCGATTGAAGACGGCACCGGGTTCTTCCAGCACGGCCACACCTACCTTGCGCATCCTTGTGCGACGGCGGCGGGTCTGGCGGTTGTGAAGGCGATCCTGGGTCGTGGCCTTCTGGATCGTGTGAAAGATATGGGCGAGAAACTGCAGGCGGCGCTTGTGGCTGAATTTGGTCAGCACCCACATGTGGGTGACATCCGTGGTCGTGGGTTGTTCCGCGGGATCGAGATCGTGAAAGACCGCGAAACCAAAGAACCGTTCGATCCGGCACTTGGCCTGGCTGGGAAGCTGAAGAAAGCGTGCTTTGCAGAAGGCCTGGCCTGTTACCCAATGGCAGGCACACGCGACGGCAAAACCGGCGACCACATCCTGCTTGCCCCACCCTACATCATGACCGAGGAACAGATCCCCGACATCATCGAGCCCCTGAAACGGGCGATGGCGCAGATCATTCCATCCTGAGAAACAAAAAGAGCCGCGAACATCTCGCGGCTCTTTTTCGGTATTGGGTGTGGTTCAACGCACCAGTAGAAGCGGCACCTGGCAGGTGCGGATCATCTCAGTCGTGGTAGAGCCGATGATCAGGCGGCGAATGCGGGAATGGCCGTAGGCGCCCATGACCAGCATATCAGCCCCATCAGGGTTATCATCCTGGCCGGCGACGTGAATACGTGCAGCGATGACTTCGGTTGCGGTGCCTTCTGTGATCTCGTGAGAGACGTCAAAACCAGCGGCTTTCAACGTCGCGGCGGCCCCTTCGATCGCGTGCTTTGAACCATCAATACCCGCGCTGATCACCCGAGCTTCGAGACCGGCAAAGGTTTTCGCCTGGGCCAGATGGTTCACAGCTTTCATCGCGGTTTTGCCGCCGTCAAAGGCCAAAAGGAAGCTTTTGGGTTCCGTGAAGGCACGCGACGCAACCAGAACCGGAATGGCGCTGGTGCGGACAACGCGTTCCAGGTTGGACCCCAGATGACCCGAAGCAAAATCAGCGTTTTCACCGCGTTTGCCGACCACCACAAGGCTTGCGGATTTTTCGGCTTCCAGCAGTTCTTCCAACAGATCGCCATGGCGCAGACGGGTTGTGACATCAGTCACGCCCGCCGCTTTGATGCGGGTTTCCGCGTCTTCCAAAATCGCGCGGCCACGTTCATTGGCCAGTTTCGCTTGTTGTGCATCCAGATCCGCCAGCTGATCCATCAGCTTTGATCGTGCACCCAAACCGATGTTGCCAGACAGGTTGCTGTCGGCGTCCAGCTTGCGGGTGATGATGTGCAGAACTTCAACGCTGTGGCCTTCGCGCGCGGCAATCCAGGCGGCGTAATCACAGGTGCTTTCAGAATAGGCAGACCCATCTACCAATGCGATAATCTTGCTCATATCACGGCTCCCTTAATGGCCCATGAGGCGTTCAAGCGCGCCCGGTTTATCATGTTCAGACAGACGGCCCATCAGGGTTTCGCTGGCTGCGTTCATGCCGATAATCTCAACCTCGGCCCCGTCACGGCGGAATTTCAGAACCACCATATCAATTGCTGAGATAGATGAAATATCCCAGATATGCGCGGTGCTGACGTCAATTGTCACACGGTCCAGAACTTCGCCGAAATCAAACGCGTCGGCAAGATCAGGCGCGGTTGCGAAGAACAGCTGGCCCTCAACAAGGTAGTCACGTTGGCGACCATCCTCAGACAGTTTCGACGTCACACGGAAGACCGCAGCGATTTTCCAGGCAAAGAAGATGCCCGACAGAAGCACACCCGTCAGAACGCCAAGCGCAAGGTTATGCGTGTAAACCGTGACCACCACAGTCGCCAACATCACGATGGATGAAGCACGCGGGTGTTCACGCAGATCGGTGATGGAGGACCAGGAAAACGTCCCGATCGACACCATGATCATGATCGCAACAAGCGCAGGCATCGGGATAACCGCAACCCAAGCACCCAGAACCACGATCAGAAACAGCAGGAAAACACCGGCTGCGAAACAGGACAAACGCCCGCGCCCGCCAGATTTCACGTTGATCATGGATTGGCCGATCATCGCACAACCCGCCATGCCACCGATGAAACCGGTTGCAGTGTTGGCGATGCCTTGACCGATACATTCCTGGTTTTTGTCAGATTTCGTGTCGGTCAGATCGTCAACCAGCTTCGCTGTCATCAAGCTTTCCAGCAGGCCAACAACCGCAATCGCAGCCGCAACGGGGAAGATGATTTGCAAGGTCTCCAAGTTCAACGGAATTTGCGGGATCAGGAAGACCGGCAAAGTATCCGGCAGCGCGCCCATGTCACCCACGGTGCGCACATCAAGGCCCAGCCACAGATACAACGCCGTCAAAACAACGATGGTCACAAGTGGGGAAGGAATGGCGTTGGTGATATAAGGAAACAGGTAAATAATCGCGAGACCACCGGCAACCATCATATAGGTCGTCATATTGACGCCTTCGGTGCCGAAATCAAGTTCGGGCAATTGCGCCATGAAAATCAGGATCGCCAGCGCGTTCACAAAGCCCGTCATCACAGAGTTGGACACAAAGCGCATGACATTGCCAAGCTTCAAAAGCCCCGCAAGAATTTGCAGCAAGCCGGCCAGAACCGTGGTCGCGAGAAGATATTCAAGCCCGTGGGTTTTCACGAGCGTAATCATCAAAACCGCGGTCGCCGCGGTGGCGGCGGAAATCATGCCCGGACGCCCACCAACAATCGCAGTGATCACAGCGATGGAGAAACTGGCGTAAAGGCCAACCTTGGGGTCAACACCCGCGATAATTGAGAAAGCGATGGCTTCCGGAATCAGCGCCAGCGCCACAACAAGCCCCGCCAGCAGGTCGGCGCGGATATTGCCGAGCCAGTCTTGTTTCAGGCTGCTCATAAAATCAGTTTGCACAGGTCACACTCCGGTCAGTTCGCGTTTGTCACGCGCATACTTCAGGAGGCGGCAAATAGCCAGCCTTGCGCCCGTTTTTCCCTGTGTCGCTTTGCAAGTGCGGCTTAACTGCGCCGTTCTTTCAAAAGCGCTTCAATCGATTCCAGCCGTGACATAACTTCGTCACGATAATTGTCGGTACGTTCCACATCTTCTTCGTGGTGCGCATCCTGCATGGAATTCACGATCAGACCGACCAGAAGGTTCACAACCGCAAACGTGGTGAGCAGGATGAACGGCACGAAGAAAACCCACGCATAAGGGAATGTCTCCATCACGGGGCGCACGATCCCCATAGACCAGCTTTCCAGCGTCATAATCTGGAACAGCGTATAGGCAGACAGGCCCAAAGTGCCGAACCACTCTGGGAAATCGCCTCCAAATAAGCGCGTGGCGATCACAGCGCCGATATAAAAGATAAGCGCCATAAGAAGGAAAACCGATGCCATACCGGGCAAAGCGGAAATAAACCCTTCAACCACCCGCCGCAAACGTGGCGCGGCGGAAATCACACGCAGCACCCTGAGAATACGCAATGCACGCAGAACCTTAAACTGGTTCCCGCCGGGAACCAGCGCCAGGGCAACAATCGTAAAATCAAACAGGTTCCAGCCATTGCGGAAAAACGACAGGCGCTGGACGAATAATTTCAGGGCAATTTCGACAATGAAGACCCCAAGGCACAGAAGATCAAGAAACTGAACCAAACCGCCGATACGCGACATGACCTGCGGGTATGTTTCCAGACCTAAAAGCACGGCGTTCATCAGAATGATTGCGATGATAAAATTCTGAAAACGGGTACTTTCAACAAATTTACGAATTTGGTTCTGCATATCCGGGCCTGTTTCTTGCGTTAAGCCCTACTTACGACACTGAACCGGGCAATCAACCCCCAGGGCAATATGGTTTCTGTGAATAAGCAGTATTCCTCCCTTGTCCAGACCCGGAACAAACCCCAGAATAGAGACATGACAAAACATCTTCTCAGCATTGGCCACGGCCTGTCCGCCCGCACCCTGACCCCGTCCCTGATTGCAGAGGGCTGGACTGTCACCGGCACAACCCGCAGCCCGGAAAAGGCGGCGCGTGTGGTTGAAAGCGGCGCGACACCGATGATCTGGCCCGGCGAAGATCTGGCCGGTGCAATTGCAAAAGCTGACGCTGTGTTGATTTCCAGCGGTCCATCTGCTGACGGCTGCCCGGTGCTGAATGCCGCAACCGATGCCCTGAAAGAAAATGCATCACGTCTGGAATGGGTCGGGTATCTGTCGACGACAGGCGTCTATGGCGACTTTCAGGGTGGCTGGGTAGATGAAGATACACCTGCCGATCCCGCAACCCGACGCGGGAAGTGGCGCAAGGAAGCAGAAGACAACTGGCTTGCCTTGACTGAAAGCCACGGGCTGCCCGTGCATATCTTCCGTCTTGCGGGCATTTACGGACCGGGGCGCGGTGCCATTGCCAAAGTTCTGAACGGCACCGCCCGGCGGATCATTAAGAAAGATCAGGTATTTTCCCGCACCCATGTAGATGACATCGCCCAGGTTCTGATGGCTTCCATGGTGAAACCGAACCCGGGGCGCATCTATAATGTCTGCGATCATGATCCGGCCCCACCCCAGGATGTTCTGGCAGAAGCCGCCCGCCTTCTGGGCCGTGACCTTCCGCCAGAAGAAGATTTTGAAACCGCCGACATGACACCCATGGCGCGGACATTTTACGCGACCAGCAAACGTGTCCGGAATGATCGCATCATCAATGAACTGGGCGTGAAGCTGAAATATCCCGACTATAAAAGTTGCCTGAAGGCGTTGGTTTCCTAATATTCAGGGCAAAAACCCGCCGCACCAAAACACCTCAAAGCTGAAATTCGCTGATAATCCTTCATTTATCACGAAGCGTTACACCTTTGGTCAAATGGACGTTACCTGCTGCAACATCGGGTATCCGCCCGAAACAGGCGTCATTAAAGTGGCATCAGTTTTGATCACCTGAAGGTAACACCATCCATGAACGATATTTTCGGCACAGAGGTTTCTCTTGAAACCACCGCGGCTTGCGACGCCTGGAATGAAATGCAGCTGGCCTTTCTGGCGCATTCCGCCGCGACCCCGGGCCATCTGGCGAATGTTCTGGAACGTGAACCGGGTTTTGCCGCGGCACATGCAGTAAAGGGTTTGTTTTACCTGATGCTGGGCAAACGTGAACTTTTCTCTGTGGCGACAGAGGCCATGCAGGCGATCAACGCCCTGCCAGCACCGCGTCTTGCACGTGAACGCCATATGGTGCGCGCACTGGAGCTTTGGCTGGAAGGGCATATTTTTCAGGCCCGTGATGAAATCGAAAAAATCCTGAAAGTGCTTCCCACTGATGCGCTGGCAATGAAGGTTTCCCATGCGATTTCCTTCATCATGGGTGATCATAAAATGATGCGGCAATCTCTGGAAAACGTGCTGCCGGCCTATGATCCGACACATAAAGCCAGTGGTTACCTGAAAGGGTGCTACGCTTTTGCCCTGGAAGAAACCGGCGAATACGCCCGCGCCGAAGAAATCGGCCGCGAAGGCGTACTTCAGGCTCCGGATGATGCATGGGGCCTGCATGCGGTGGCACACGCCTATGATATGACCGCGCAAACCGCGAAAGGTCTGGACTGGTTGACCGGACGCGAGGCATCCTGGGCACATTGCAACAACTTCCGCTATCACGTCTGGTGGCATAAGGCGCTGATGTTGCTGGAAAGTGGCCAGGTTGATCAGGTGTTTGACCTCTATGATCGTGAAATTCGCGCCGACAAAACCGATGATTACCGTGATATTTCCAACGGCACGGCGCTACTGCAACGGCTGGAACTGTATGGCCATGATGTGGGTAATCGCTGGGAAGAAATGGCGGACTTCTCTGAAAATCGCACCGAAGACGGCTGCCTGATCTTTGCCGATCTGCACTATATGCTGGCCCTGATGGGCGGGAACCGCAAAGACGCGATCCGCAAAATTATGGCCCGGATGCAACGCGATGCCGCGCGCAACGGATCTGACGCAGATCGTGTGATGGCAAACCCCGGCCTGGCTGCAATGAGTGGCCTTGAAGCGTTTTCCGAAGCTGATTTCAGCGGCGCTTTTGCGCAACTGTCCACCGCCCGTAAAACCATGCAACTTGCCGGGGGCAGCCATGCCCAGCGCGATGTGTTTGACCGGATCACCATTGATGCCGGCATTCGCAGCGGCGCCTTTGATGCAGCCGAAGCCTTCCTGAAAGATCGTCAGATGCAGCGGGGTGGGGCGGAAGATAATTTCGCGAGCGTCCGTTTTCAGATGATATCCGACGCACGTGGCGATGCACAAAAGCAGCCCGCCGAATAAAATAAACAGTACCAAACGACAGAAGACTGAACACTGAATGAGCGCCCAAACCGCCCCTGTTTCCCACGCCCCTACACAGCGTGACCCGAGGCTCGATTTTTATCGTGGCCTTGCGATGTTTATCATCCTGATTGCCCATATCCCCGGCAATAAATGGACCCTCTGGATCCCCGCCCGCTTTGGTTTTTCTGACGCGACCGAGATCTTTGTTTTCTGCTCCGGCATGGCGTCTGCCATTGCCTTTGGCCGCAGTTTCGCAAACCGGGGCTGGCTTCTGGGTACAGCGCGGGTGCTGTTTCGCTGCTGGCAGGTCTACTGGGCGCATATCTGCCTGTTCCTGGTCATCGCCATGCAGATGGCGGTGCTGGACAACACCGGCTGGTTTGAGAAAAGCTATATTGGTTCTCTGAACCTCTGGCCGTTTTTCAACAATCCGCAGGTACAACTGCCCGCGCTGATGAGCCTGACCTATGTGCCGAATTATTTCGACGTTCTTCCTATGTATATCGGCATTCTCCTGATGATGCCGATTGTTGTGGCCCTGCGCAATTTGCACCTGTTCGCCGCGATTGCCTTTGTTCTGGGCATCTGGGGGCTGGCAAATTTCGATGTGATCCAGTTCCCGGCAGAACCATGGAGCGACCGCGAATGGTTCTTTAACCCCTTTGGCTGGCAGCTGATCTTTTTCACCGGCTTTGCCTGGATGGCAGGCTGGATCCCCGCGCCACCACGCGCTCTCTGGCTGGCCGGCCTGTCCCTGCTGGTCGTTCTTGCCACCGTGCCTTTCGCCTATTTCCGTCTGCTAAGCGCCTATCCGGAACTGCGCGAGATTTCCAACGCAATTGCCTTCTGGCGCGAGAAAACAGATTTCGGCCTGTTCCGTTACATCCACTTCCTTGCGCTGGCCTATCTTGGCTGGTGGGTTGCCGGTGAAGGCGGTCATCGCCTGATGGCTACAGGTCAGAACATCTTCGCCCGCACCTGGCGCAAAGTCCTGGGTGTCATCCTGAAGGTCGGGCAGCAATCCCTGGCAGTTTTTGTTTTCTCTATGATGCTGGCGCGCCTTTTGGGTTTTGCCTTGGATCAGACGGATAAATCCGCGCTGGATCAATTCCTGGCCAATACCATCGGTTTTGCCCTGATCATCGGTGTGGCTTACCTGGCGGGCTGGTTCAAATCACAACCCTGGCGGAGAAAAGCATAATGCAGCGTCGCAGTTTCCTGGCAGCCCTTGCCACTTTCGCCGCCCTGCCCCGTGCAGGGTTTGCTGAAACCGATGCAACGCCTTTTTCTGTGGATGCACTTTATGACATGGCACGGGATCTGGCGCAGGCGGCTTATGAACCCATGCCCGAGGTGCCTCAGGCCTGGAAAGATCTGACCTATGACGACTACCGCAAAATGTGGTTTCGCGGGGCAGATGCAATCTGGCGCGGCACAGACAGCCCGTTTCAGATAGAGCTGTTTCATCCCGGCCTGTACTTCCCCCGCCCCGTGAAGGTTTCACTGGTCGAAGATGGTCAGGCGCAGGAACTGAAGTTCGATTTTTCCCTGTTCGACAAATCCGACGATCTGCCCGATCTGCCGATTGATGACACGCTTGGCTATTCCGGCTTTCGCCTGACAACCGAATTCCGTCGCCCCGGCAATTTCGAAGAATTCTTTGTCATGCAGGGCGCAAGCTATTTCCGCGCCATTGCCCGGGGGCAGAATTACGGTCAATCCGCCCGAGGTCTGGCGATTGGCACGGCTTCTGATCAGGGCGAGGAATTCCCGGATTTCACCCATTTCTGGATTGAACGTGCCCCAGCCGGACGTCAGGAAATCACCATTCATGCGCTGCTGAACTCGCCCTCTGTCGCGGGGATCTACAGCTTTGACATTCTCCCTGGCTCGCCCACCATCATGGATATGCGCGCCCAGATTTATCCCCGGGCGGAACTGACACGCTTTGGCCTTGGCCCGCTGACCAGCATGTTCCTGTTTGATGAAACCAACCGGTCGATGTTTGATGATTTCCGCCCGGCGGTGCATGACACTGATGGTCTTCTGATGCGCAACGGCAACGGTGAAACCCTGTGGCGGCCGCTGGCGAACCCGAAATCCTTGCAGGTGTCTTCGTTTGTCGACAGCGATCCAAAAGGGTTTGGCCTGATGCAACGTGCCCGCGATCTGGCGGATTTTGCTGATCTGGAAGCGCACTACCACATTCGCCCCGGCCTTTGGGTTGAACCGGGTGAAGACTGGGGGGAAGGTGCTGTAACCCTTGTGGAAATCCCGGCTGATCGTGAAATCTACGACAATATCGTCGCCTATTGGCAACCGCGCGAGGCCCTGACACCGGGCAGCATGCACCGGTTCACCTATCGCCTGAGCTGGGGCGAAGATCCCACATTGCAAAACCCCGTTGCGCGCGTCCTGAACACCCGGATGGGTGAACGGTTTGGCGGCGGGCGAATTGTGACGATTGATTTTGAAGACAGTGCCGATCTGCCCGAAGACCTGTCCGCCCTTACCCTGCACGTCAGCACAAGCGCCGGCGAAACAACCCCGGCGATCATCCAGCGCAATCCACAGACTGGCGGCGTGCGCATGGCGTTTACGTTCCACGCAGGCGAAGCGACATCCGCAGAACTGCGCGCGCAAATCATTCTCGACGGACGCTCCATCAGTGAGGTATGGCTATACAGATGGACGGCATAAAGCAGAACCATAATCCGGGCCTCATGCCCGCGCCTGCGCCGCTGAAAATGCCGGTGCAAAACCTGCGCGCGCATTTTGGTGATGCGGATGCGCCAGGCTGGCGACGTACGCGTGCGCGGCTGTGGAAATATGCGACCTTTCCACCAGCGATCCTCACGACCACGCTTTTACTTTCCGCTTTCACGGATTGGCTGGCCACTGGCGGGCTTGGCTGGCTCGAATATCTTCTGATCACGCTTGTGGGGATCACATTTTTCTGGATCTCCCTGTCCGTTTCTACGGCAACCCTTGGGCTTCTGGGCCTCTGGTTGCGCAAAAAACGTGGCGTCATCCACGCCCCTGTAACGCCTCTGAATGTCGCGCTTTTGGTGCCTGTTTATAACGAAAATCCCAGTGATGTCTTCGGCAATGCCGCCGCGATGCTGACGGAGTTGAAGACACAGGATGCAGCCCATGCGTTCAGCCTGTTTGTCCTGTCCGACACCCGGGACGAGGCGATTGCCGAAGAAGAACTGCGTGCCTTTGCGCAACTGCGTGCCAGTCTGTCCCTCGAGTGTGAGATTTACTATCGCCGGCGCGAAACCAATGCAGATCGCAAAACGGGCAATCTGGCGGATTGGGTTGAAGGCTGGGGCGATGACTATGATGCAATGTTGGTGCTGGACGCTGACAGTCTGATGTCAGGCGAAGCGATCATTGCACTGGCGGACGAGTTGTCTCGTGATCCTTCTGCTGGCCTGATTCAATCTGCGCCGGAACTGATTGGCGCAGAAACCCTGTTTGCACGCCTGCAACAGTTTTCCGGCACGACCTATGGCGGGCCGCTGGCGACCGGGCTTGCCATGTGGTCGAACCGTGAAAGCAATTACTGGGGTCATAACGCGATCATCCGCACCCGTGCATTTGCCAGCTGTGCCGGCCTTCCGCGTCTGCGCGGGCTGCTGGGAAAAGACCGCCTGATCATGTCCCATGACTATGTCGAAGCCGGGCTTTTGCGTCGGGCAGGTTGGGCTGTGCGTTTTCTTCCCGCGATCAAAGGCAGCTTTGAAGAAACCCCGCCAACGCTTGTGGATTACGCCCTGCGCGACCGGCGCTGGTGCCAAGGCAACCTGCAACATCTGCGCATTCTGGGCGCACGTGGCCTGCATCCGGTTTCCCGTTTTCACATGCTGCACGGCGCGATCAGCTATCTGCTGTCGCCCGCCTGGTTCCTGCTTTTGCTGATCTGGGCTTTACTGGCGAATGGCGAGGGCAAAAACGTGATTACCTATTTCAGCGCTGCCAATCCGAACATGCCGATCTGGCCCTACATGAGTACGGTTAATTCCATCCTGATCCTACTGTTTATGTATGCGATGTTGCTTGCCCCCAAGGTCATAGGCGCGCTGACGGTCTGGTTTCAGCCACAAGTGCGCGCGGATTATGGCGGACAACGCCAGTTCGCGATTTCCTTTGTGGCAGAGGTGATCTGTTCCGTACTTTATGCGCCGATCATGATGGTGCAGCAAACGGTGGCGGTTCTGCGCACAGCCGTGGGCCTGCGGGAACAATGGACACCACAGCGCCGCGAAGCAGGATCTTACCCCCTGATGACACTGATGAAATTCCACCTGTTGGAAACGCTTTGCGGGACAGCCTTGATGGCCGGGATTATTGGCGGGCTTGTGTCGCTTTGGCTGTTGCCGATCGCGATCAGCTTGTGTTTTGCGGTGCCCTTGTCGGCGCTGTCAGGTCTGAATTTCAGCGCCCGCAACTGGCCACATCTGGGCACACCGATTGAATTCGCAGCACCAC
Organism: Halocynthiibacter styelae; assembly: GCF_016123485.1. Classification (GTDB taxonomy): domain Bacteria; phylum Pseudomonadota; class Alphaproteobacteria; order Rhodobacterales; family Rhodobacteraceae; genus Halocynthiibacter; species Halocynthiibacter styelae. Next base: position 44,612 of record NZ_JADCKQ010000017.1, read on the forward strand.
AGATCATTACGCTGGCAAAACATCGCCGGGCCGAATTGCGCAAAGCGCTGAACAAAGTACCCGAAGCGGCAGAGTGATCTCATGGCAGGTTTTCGAACCAGTCGAGAACCATATCCCCCCAACCTTCCGGCACCGTGTGACCACCAGGAAACAGCGCCAGTTCAAGCGCCGTATCTGATGCACATTCATCCCAACGGCGACGCATAAAAATGCCGTCGTCCTGCATATCAGTCGCATGGGGCTGCGCGCATCCGTTCGCCAGGCGCCAGGTTTCAAAAGCCGAAAACACATTGCCCTGAATGAAACCGGACCCGACTTCGCGCCCTTCAATCGGCACAACTGTGTCACGCCAGCCGTGGGTATGGAACAGGTTCACTGGCTGGCTGCAATTTTCCGGTTCCGGCCGCCAGAAACTGCCCGCCACAGGGGCAAAGGCGGCGTAATCACCGGGCGTGTTACAGGCAACATAGCTGGTCATAGACCCGCCCAGGCTGAACCCGGCAAGCAACACGCGATCCATATCCAGATCATGGCGGGCGGCTGCGTCTTCCAGAACTTCGTCAAAAAACGCGGCTTCATTGCGGCCCCGGTCAAAATCCGGATGGAAATTCCACGACGTCGTGCGTTGCCCGCGCAAACCATTGGGACTGATCAGCGCGTACCCCCGATCACGCACCGCCTGCCCCACCACCTGATTGTTCTGTGACGCCATACCGTGACTGCCGTAACCATGCAGGAAGATCACCACCGGCACCGGGCCATATGCATCATCCGGCAGGGAAATATGATAGGTGCCATTTCTGGTTTCACAGACATCATCCGCCCCACCACAGGCTTGTGCCATCGTCGCGGCACAGATCATCAGGGCAGAAAGCCCGCTTAGTTTCAGCATGTCTTATCCCTGATAGGTTTCGGTCGGAAGGCCGCGCGACAACCAACCTGGCCCCGAAGATGATCCCAGCATGCCTTCCGGCACATCAATAATGTTGGTGAACCCGGCGTCCAGCAAGCGTTGGCTCATACGGTTGGAACGCACACCACGCGCACAAATCAACGCGACAGGTGCATCGCGCTGATAGTCCACAAGGCCTTCCAGCTGCGCGATGAAATCCTCATCCCGCATATCGATGCCCCAGGCCCCTTCCCCGATACCCGTTGCGCGCCATTCATCCGGGCGGCGGATATCAACAAGGGTGATCTCACCGCGCCCGGCAAGTGCATGGGCCTCAACCGGCGAAATCGCCTGCCCCTCAAAAGGCAGACGATTCATATACCAGATGCCACCGGCTCCGGCCGCTGCAAGTGTTGTTATGACAAGCTTGCGACGCGAGAGAACGGCTTGAGGCATGGTATTTCCTTAGTTCTGAACTGGTGCCTCAGAATTCCACTGTGGAATGGTGGATGTAGAGGCAGCGTCACCTTCAATACCAGGCCAATTGCCTTCTGCCAATGACAGGTTGCCGGGAATGTCTTCCTCAAAGAAACCAACCACAACCGGCGTGATGTTCACATAAAGCTTGTCGTCAACAATACGCCAGAGGTTCGGGTTGCCCGGCACTTTGCCGCCACGGGACACGCCATAAGCGCAATGCCCGTCATATTGCGGCGCGAAAGCTGCCGGATTTTCAAGGAAACGTGCGCGGTTTTCTTCAGATGAAAACGCCCAGGTTGCATCGTTATATTCCGCTGTGATCGACGCATCACCTGGTGTACCTGCCGGCTGCGCAGAACCCACGGGGCTTTGTTCCAGATCGAAATAGGCGACCACATCATAACCAGATACAGCGTAACCGGTTTCATCAACATATTGATCACCCGCGAAAGCCATTGTCGCAGAAATGGCCAGAGCGGCGGCAGAGAGAAGCAGATTTTTCATTTCGGAAATCCTTTGGTTGCACCTTTGTATCTAGTGCTACAGCAATTTCGATTTGGTAAAAGCCCGCCTCACGGGGTTGTTATGAAACGTCAAAACAAAGAAGGCACCCCGAAGGATGCCCTCTGTCTGCCGGAATGTGAGGAAAAGGTTACAAAATTCCCGGCAGATTTAGCCCATGTTCACGCGCATGGTCTTTTGCGATGTCATATCCCGCATCCGCGTGGCGCATCACACCCGTCGCCGGATCATTCCAGAGAACACGCCCCAAACGACGCGCGGCATCATCCGTACCATCGGCACAAATCACGACACCCGAATGCTGGGAAAAGCCCATACCAACGCCGCCGCCATGATGCAGACTGACCCAGGTTGCGCCAGAAGCCGTATTCAGAAGCGCATTGAGAAGCGGCCAGTCAGATACAGCATCAGACCCATCCATCATCGATTCCGTTTCACGGTTCGGGCTGGCAACAGACCCGCTGTCCAGATGATCGCGACCAATAACAACCGGGGCGGACAGCTCGCCATTACGGACCATTTCGTTAAACGCCAGGCCCGCCTTGTGACGGTCCCCAAGACCGATCCAGCAGATCCGCGCTGGCAGGCCCTGGAATGCAATACGTTCAGACGCCATATCAAGCCAGCGATGCAGATCATGATTGTCCGGGAACAGTTCTTTCATCTTGGCATCTGTCTTGCGGATATCTTCCGGATCACCAGACAGTGCACACCAGCGGAACGGACCAATGCCTTTGCAGAACAATGGCCGGATATAAGCAGGCACAAATCCCGGGAAATCAAAGGCGTTTTCTAACCCTTCTTCCAGCGCCATCTGACGAATATTGTTGCCGTAATCCACGGTTGGAATGCCCATCGCGTGGAAATCACACATCGCCTTCACTTGCACCTTCATGGATGCACGAGCGGCTCTATCCACTCCTTTAGGGTCTGATTCTCGCTTACCTTTCCACTGCGCCATAGTCCAATTTTGCGGCAAATATCCATTCACCGGATCATGGGCTGACGTCTGGTCGGTGACGATATCCGGGCGCATGCCACCGGCATTTGCACGTTCCACAAGTTCCGCAAAAACGTCAGCCGCATTGCCCAACAGGCCCACTGATTTTGCTTCCCCCGCTTTGGTCCAGGCGTCAATCATCGCAAGGGCTTCATCCAGGGTTTCGGCCTTTTCATCGAGGTATTTCGTGCGCAGGCGGAAATCGATGCTGTCGGGGTTACATTCCACCGCCAGACAACAGGCCCCCGCAAATACTGCCGCTAAGGGCTGCGCACCGCCCATGCCACCAAGACCACCGGTCAGGATCCATTTGCCCGTCAGATCGCCATCAAAATGCTGACGCCCCGCTTCGGCAAAGGTTTCATACGTGCCCTGCACAATGCCTTGCGTGCCGATGTAAATCCAGGACCCGGCGGTCATCTGACCATACATCATCAGCCCTTTTTTATCGAGCTCGTTGAAGTGATCCCAATTCGCCCAATGCGGCACAAGGTTAGAGTTCGCGATCAACACACGCGGCGCATCCTTATGGGTCTGAAACACGCCAACAGGTTTGCCGGATTGCACCATCAGGGTCTGGTCTTCATCCAGGGTTTTCAGAGTGTCCACGATCAGGTCGAAATCCTTCCAGGTCCGCGCCGCACGCCCGATCCCGCCATAAACCACCAGTTCATGTGGGTTTTCGGCTACGTCAGGATGCAGGTTGTTCATCAACATCCGCATCGGTGCTTCGGTCATCCAGGACTTCGCTGTGATCTCGGTGCCGGTAGGCGGGAAAATATCGCGGGTGTTTTTGCGCGGATCGGACATAGCGGATCTCCTGTTAATTCTGGCGGGGTTGTATGTGGTTTTCGGTGCGATGGCCGGAGTCATTCGTCCAGATCAATGTCTCGCCATCGCGCCAGACCTGATAGCAGCTCCAGTAAGATGGCTCGCGTGAACCCCAGGCGGAACAATATTGATTGCCGCGCACGTCCCACCAGCCGTGGGATGGGCCGCGTGCATCGTCGTAACGCGTGTCGCCATTCAGGTCGAAATTCTGCCAGGTCTGGTTGCCGGTCACAACAATGGTCGGCAGCAGTTCCTGAATTTCAGGGCCGGTCAAACGGGTTTCTTCGGCAATGGCCGGGGTGGTCAGAAGTGCGGCGGCAAAGGCGAGGTATTTCATGCGGGGCTCCAGTTCTTCAAGTCAGTCAAGATGGCGCGCAAATGTTTGCGCAAATGATCTGCCTTTGCTGTATCCCAGGCCCAGGGCGCCTGTTCTTCACAATAGGTTGATTGCGCAAGCTCCATCTGGATTGCGTGAAAGCCTTCATGGGGCCGACCATAATTGCGTGTCGTCCAGCCACCTTTAAACCGGCCATTTAAAACAGATGTGTAACCTTCCGCACTGGCGCAGCGATCCACCACCAGCGCTTCAATCGCGGGATCACAGGTTTCCCCACTGTTCGTGCCGGTGTTGAAATCCGGCAGGGTGCCGTCAAACAGAAACGGAATGCCGGAGCGGATCGAGTGGCAGTCATAGAGCAACGCAAAACCGTGCAGCCCGCGCACACGGTCCAGCTCCGCCGCAAGGGCCACGTGATAAGGTTTATGGAACCTCTCGCGGCGGCTTGCGATTTCGGCCGCACCCGGTTCCATCCCAATCTTGTAGATCCCCTGGCCATCAAAATCTGTCAGCGGACATAGAGTTGTGGTGTTTTGCACCGGATAGAGACTATTTCCACCCGGATCACGGTTCACATCAATCACATATCGATGCACAGGCGTGCGCACAGATGTGACACCGTCCACCAGCCCATCATATAGCCTGTGAATATGCCAATCCGTATCCGCCAGCGCGCGCCCCGTTTCGTTAAACGTCGCCAGAACATCCGCGGGCACATCGGTGCCGGTATGGGGCAAGCCCAGAACCAGCGGGCTGTCTCCGCGCGTAACCTCAATCACAAGGACACCTCCACGCCGGCGGCCTGCGCAATCACGCCGTCGCGCACCATTTTAGATGCGGTTTCAATATCCGGGGCAAGGTAACGATCCTCGTTCAGCGTAGCGACCTGCACCCGCAATGTCGCGATCACAGCTTTCAGCGCAGCCGATGTTTGCAAAGGCGCACGGGCCTCAACGCCCTGGGCGGCGCACAGCAACTCGACCCCAAGGATCACCGACAGGTTGTCATTCATCCGTTTCAACCGCAGCGCCCCATGTGCCGCCATGGACACGTGATCTTCCTGATTGGCGCTGGTTGGCGTTGAATCGGTCACACAGGGATTGGCGAGATGTTTGTTCTCGCTCATCAGCGCGGCGGTCGTAACTTCAGCAATCATAAAGCCGGAATTCAGGCCGGGATCAGGGGTCAGGAACGGCGGCAGGTCATAGGACAATGTCGGATCCACCATCAGCGCGACGCGACGCTGGGCAATGGCGCCAATCTCGGCAATTGCCAAAGCCAGCTGATCCGCTGCAAAGCCCACATATTCCGCATGGAAATTCCCGCCAGATACGATACGTCCCTCATCCACCAGAACCAGCGGATTGTCGGTGACAGCATTTGCTTCCACCTCTAGCGTGCGGGCGGCCATGCGGATCACGTCCAGCGCCGCGCCAACGACCTGAGGCTGACAGCGGATGCAATACGGATCCTGCACGCGGGTATCGTCGTCGCGGTGGCTTTCACGGATCTCAGAGCCGTCCATAATCGCCCGCATTCCGGCGGCAACATCGATTTGACCCGCATGGCCCCGCAGGCTGTGAATATCTGCGACAAGCGGTGCGGTGGACCCCATAATCGCATCAGTCGTCAGAGCCGCAATCGCCATAGATGCTTTCGCCATACGACAGGCATCAAACAATCCGGCCAACGCACAGGCGGTGGAAAACTGCGTGCCATTGATCAGGCCCAAGCCTTCTTTCGCACCGAGAATAACAGGCTCTAATCCAGCATTTTCCAACGCTTCTGCCGCATTCATCCGCGTACCTTGCCAGGTCGCCTCCCCCGCGCCAATCATCGCGGCGGCCATATGGGCAAGCGGGGCGAGATCGCCGGACGCACCAACAGACCCTTGCGACGGCACAACCGGGATCACGCCGTGGGCCAGCATGTTTTCGATTTGCGCGATAATATCCCAACGCACACCAGAGGCACCACGCCCAAGGGACAGCAGTTTCAGCACCATCATCAGACGTGTTTTGTCTTCGGACAGGGCCTCGCCCACGCCACAGCAATGGCTGAGGATCAGATTGCGCTGCAAAGTGGCCGTGTCTTCCGGGGCGATTTTCTTGCTGGCGAGTTTGCCAAAACCTGTGTTGATGCCGTAAACGGCGGCCTCGCCAGCGGCGGCCTCTGCCACCATGTCGGCGGCGGCCTGAACCGGCGCGCGCGCGCTGTCATCCAAACGCACAGCCGGCATATTGCGATAGATATCTTCAAGCACAGAAAGTGTTGCGGTGCCGGGTGTCAGGGTGATCATAACGCCCCTCCTGAAATACGTTTGTGTAGCGGGTTAAAGCCGATGCGATAGGCCAGTTCAGCCGGATGTTTCACGTCCCAGATCGCCAGGTCAGCGCGCATGCCGGGGGCGATTTGCCCTTGATTTGTCATGCCCAACGCCTGTGCCGCATTGCGTGTGACGCCTGCCAGGGCTTCCTCCGGGGTCATGCGAAACAGAGTGCAGCCCATGTTCATGGTCAGCAATAATGACGTCATCGGGGATGAACCAGGGTTGCAATCCGTCGCCAGCGCCATGGGCACGCCATGTTTGCGAAAGCTGTCAATCGGCGGCATTTGTGTTTCACGCAGGGTGTAAAAAGCGCCAGGAAGGATCACCGCAACAGTGCCGGATTTCGCAAGCGCGGCGGCATCGTCATCTGTGGCGTATTCCACGTGGTCGGCAGACAAAGCGCCAAATTCCGCAGCCAGTTGTGTGCCGCCAATGTTGGACAGTTGTTCCGCATGCAGTTTCACCGGCAAGCCCAGCGCTTTTGCGGCTTCGAACACGCGGCGGATTTGGGTGGCATCAAATGCAATGCCTTCGCAGAACCCGTCAACCACATCGACCAGATCTTCTGCATGGGCTGCCTGAAGCGCGGGAATACAAACGTCATCGATATAGGCATCCGCCCGTCCCGCATATTCCGCAGGCACCGCATGCGCCCCAAGGAATGAGGTTTTCACCCGCACATCACGAAGTTCCGCCAATCGGCGCGCCGCGCGTAGCATGTTCAGTTCTGTCTCGCGATCCAGGCCATAGCCCGATTTAATTTCAACCGTTGTGACCCCTTCGGCAATCAACGCATCAAGACGTGGCAAGGCCTCGGCCACCAATGTTTCAAGATCCGCGTCGCGCGTGGCTTTTACAGTGGAAACGATCCCACCACCGGCGCGCGCGACTTCCTCATAACTTGCCCCTTCAAGGCGCATCTCAAATTCGCGGGCGCGGTCACCGCCAAACACGATATGCGTGTGGCAATCAATCAAACCCGGCGTGATCAGGCGGCCATCCAGCGAATGAACCTGTGCATCGGCATATTCCCTGGGCAGATCCGCTTTTGATCCACTCCAAAGGATCGCATCCCTCTCCACCACAATCGCACCATCCGGGATCAGACCATAACTGTCCTGGCCCTCTTGCATCGTTGCGATCCGGGTGTTCGTCAGAATGTATTGGCGACTGTCAGACATCGTAGCCTCATATTAGTCTTGCGGGATGGAACTTACGAGTTTAAAGCTATTATGTCTAGACATAAGGATAATAAATGCAGGTAATTTTCGCCAGACGCGCCCGCACTGTGAACGGTTGGGAAGAAAATCTCCGCGTGACCCTGAAAGGGGGGCGGATCGAAAACCTGCAAAGCAACACCATTCCACAGGCGAATGATCTGCAGGTTGATGTGCTTCTGCCCGCGCTCGCCAACCTGCACTCTCACAGCTTTCAGCGCGCCATGGCCGGAATGACAGAGGTGCGCGCAGCGGGAAAGGACAGCTTCTGGACCTGGCGCGAACTGATGTATCGCTTCGCCCGCAATATCACGCCGGAACAGTATCAGGCGATTGCAGCCCTGGTCTTTATGGAAATGCAGGAAGCAGGCTACGCCTCTGTCGGGGAATTCCATTACGTGCACCATCAAAAAGATGGCACCCCATATGACGCCCGTTCAGAGCTAAGCCAGCGCGTCTTTGCGGCGGCGTCACAAACCGGCATTGGCCTGACACATCTGCCAGTGCTTTACAGCTACGGCGGCGCGGGGAAGGTTGCGCTGAGCGACGGCCAGGCGCGGTTTGGCAATTCGGTAGAAGCCTTTGCGCAACTGGTTGAGGACGCCCGAAGCATCGCAACGAACACCCTGCCCAATGACTCCAGGGTCGGAATCGCGCCGCATTCCCTGCGGGCGACATCCCCCGATGACCTGGCAGACGTTCTGAAAATCGCGGGCGACGCCCCCATTCACATCCATATTTCCGAACAACCGAAAGAAGTCGAAGATATTCAGGCATGGCTTGGCGCGCGCCCGGTGGAATGGCTTTTGCAGAACGCCACGGTTGATCAGCAATGGTGCCTGATCCACGCAACCCACATGACAACTGATGAAACCCGCAACATGGCGCGTTCTGGCGCAGTGGCCGGGCTGTGCCCGATCACCGAAGCAAATCTTGGCGACGGCCCCTTTAACGGGATGGAATATATGCTGCATGGCGGTGCGTTTGGGGTCGGATCAGACTCTAACGTGCGCATTTCCCTGCCGGAAGAACTGCGCACGCTGGAATATTCCCAACGCCTGCGCGATCTGGGCCGCAATGTTATCATCCCAGACGCCGGATCCGTCGGAGAATTCCTTTACACCGGCGCAACACGCGGTGGTGCCCAGGCGCTTGGCCGGGATGCCGGACGGATTGAGAAAGGCGCCACTGCAGACATGGTCGCCATGAACAGTGACACAGCCGCCTTATGCGCCCTCCGGGATGATCAGCTTCTGGACGGGCTGTGTTTCGCGGCCGGGGATGATCTGGTAACAGAACTCTGGTCTGCCGGGCGGCACATGGTGAAAGACGGACGACATGTGGCACGTGACACAATTGTGCAGGAATACAAAACCGCGGTGAAGTCTTTGCTGGCCAGCGCCTGAGATGCTACATCGGTGACAGAGTTAGTGAGGCCAGGCGTGACACAGAAGAAAAGCAGCTTTCAGGATATCCGCGATACCGTAATGGCGCGGATACAGTCTCGCCACTGGCCGCCGGGCAGTCTGCTGCCCACCGAAGTTGAGCTTGCCGAAGAATTTGGCTGCGCCCGGGCAACCGTGAACCGTGCTTTGCGGGAACTGGCAGATCAGGGCGTCGTGGACCGCAAACGCAAAAGCGGAACGCGGGTGAATGCCGCCCCGGTAAAGCAGGCGGTGTTTGAAATTGCGGTCGTGCGGCAAAGCGTTGAAGAAATGAATGCTGCGTATCGTTACTCTCTGGTGAAGCGGACGGTCATAACTGCCCCTGCATGGCTGCGCGCGCGGATTGGCGTTAAAGACGAAGCACAAGTGCTGCATCTGAACTGCATGCACTATGCTGACAATCGCCCCTTTCAGTTCGAAGAACGCTGGATCAACATCGCTGCCGTGCCGGATGTGATCGACGTAGACCTGAGTGAAACCGGGCCAAATGAATGGTTGCTTTCGCAGGTGCCTTTTTCCAACGCCGAACTGACATCAACCGCTATCGCGGCAGGTGAAACTCTGTCTGAATTTCTGGATGTGCCTCAGGGCGCGCCACTGTTTCAGATGGAACGCACAACCTGGTTTCAGGGAACACCAGTCACCTTTGTCCGCATGACATTCCACCAGGGCTATCAGATGCGCACCCGATACTAAGCAGACAACAAAAAACCCCGCGTGCCAGGCAGACGGGGTTTCGGAAAATCACATGTTCAGGCTTATTTTGTCAGCGCAGCGCCAAACATGATCAGTGCGAACAGTGGCACCAGAATGCCCTGATCGGAAGAAACAGTCTGCTCTTCGATGGTCTCAACTGGCATGATTACAGATTCTTCGGGCTGAACCGGGTCCAGGCCACCAGCGAAAGCGGCGGAAGTGGTCAGGGTGAATACTGCGGAAAGTGCGATTTTTTTCATTGCGTGCCTCATAGGTATTGTTTTTCTAGGGTTGTGCTACTGCCGCTCGAAGCCCAGAGTCCAACCACCATACCAGGATCCTCAGGCAAACAAGGCGATTGTTGCAGTTTGGCCACAAAGCTACATCCAAACACAAAAAATCCCAACCTTACATGATTGTAAAGCTAGGACAATTTGAATTTAGAGCCGTGCTATCAGCCCAGAATTTCGGACATTTCGACAACACGGTCTTTCTCAACAGAAAGATTCGCTGCATCGGCCGCGACATACCGGGTCATGAAGAAATCATGCAGGGGCGCGTGGAATATCTGGATCGTGTCACCCCCGGGGATGCCACCAATACCGGCACCCGCACCGATCTGGCCCTGCGTTACACCGCAACCCCATCTGATGCGCTCAGCTGGTATGTCTATGGCCAGGGCAGCGTGGACCGCACAGGCGGCCTGGCCCGCAATGAACGCTTT
>NZ_JADCKQ010000018.1 GCF_016123485.1 Halocynthiibacter styelae
GAGCTCGCCAATGAACCTGATGGGGCTGACGGGGATCAGAGTGGTGGAACGAGTCAAAACAGAATCCTTTCAAAGCCAGGCAAACCTGCCCGGCGCATGGCCACGACCCTGATGGGGGCGGCTGATGAGTATGAAAGGTTCCGGAACCTGTGGGATTTTTAGAGAGTTTTTGCACCACCAATGCAAGTGGTCGGCGGAAACACAGCCAAACGCTGTCAGATTTCAGCAGCAAAAATCAAAAAACGCCTAAGGCATTGAAAATAAATAAAACCACTGGCGATAAAATCGCCAGTGGTCATTTGATGTGTGTGTAGTGGCCAAAAAATGCCCCTAAGTGGCCAAGTTATGGTGTGTCCCACATCTGCCTTACAGCATGCGGTCAGATCACCCGCACTTGCTGTGGCCGCAGCTGCGGCAGGTCATGCACCCTTCGACCATTTGCAGATCGAACTGACCACAGGATGGGCAGGCTTTGCCGCGTGGGGTGCCGCCGATTTGCACGACGTCAGCTTGTGGGTCAGACTTCAGCCCCATGCCTTCGCCAGCAATGAAACCTGTGCTGATCAGATGGGTCTCGATCACGCCCCCGATGGCCGCCAGGATAGATGGCACATACTTGCCTTGCATCCAGGCACCACCACGTGGATCAAAGACTGCTTTCAGTTCTTCGACGACAAAGCTTACGTCACCGCCACGGCGGAAGACCGCGGAAATCATCCGTGTCAGAGCCACAGTCCAAGCGTAATGTTCCATATTTTTGGAATTGATGAACACTTCAAACGGACGGCGTTGCCCCGAAACAATCAGGTCATTCACGGTCAGATAAATCGCGTGCTCTGAATCTGGCCATTTCAGTTTGTAAGTGTGACCTTCTAGGGATTGTGGACGATCCAGTGGTTCGGAAATGTAAACAACATCAGCGCCTTCATCGGCCTCTGGTGTCTTTTCACTTTCTTCTGAAACGGACAGAACAGAACCGGTCACATCATTCGGACGGTAGGTCGTGCAGCCCTTACAGCCACTGTCCCAAGCCTGCATATAGACCTCTTTGAAGTCATCAAAATTGATGTCTTCCGGGCAGTTGATGGTCTTGGAAATGGAGCTGTCGATCCATTTTTGTGCTGCCGCCTGCATACGCACGTGGGCTGCGGGGGCAAGGGTCTGGGCGTTCACAAAATAGCTCGGCAGTTCTTTATCGCCGAACTTATCACGCCACATTTGCACCGCATAATCAACGACTTCTTCCTCAGTACGGGAACCGTCCTTCTGCAGAACCTTACGCTTATAGCTGTAGGCAAAGACAGGTTCGATGCCGGAACTGACGTTGCCCGCATACAGGCTGATGGTGCCGGTTGGCGCAATCGAGGTCAGCAGAGCGTTGCGAATGCCGTGTTCAGCAATCTCAGCGCGCACATCATCGTCCATCTGCATCATATTGCCGGACGCCAGGTATTTGTCCGCATCGAACAGCGGGAATGCGCCTTTTTCCCTGGCAAGGTCCACCGACGCCAGATAGGCGGCGCGGGCGATACGTTTCATCCAGCTTTCGGTCTGACGCGCCGCTTCCTCTGACCCATACTCAAGACCGGTCATCAACAGCGCATCTGCAAGGCCGGTCACACCAAGGCCAATACGACGTTTCGCAGCGGCTTCACGGGCCTGGGCTTCCAGTGGGAAACGGGAGGCATCAACAACGTTGTCCATCATGCGCACAGCGGTCGCGACCAGTTCGCTTAGCTGTTCTTCATCAAGGTCCGCCTCGGCTTCAAACGGATTTGCAACCAGACGGGCAAGGTTAATGGAGCCCAGAAGACACGCGCCATAAGGCGGCAGAGGTTGTTCGCCACATGGGTTGGTAGACGCGATATCTTCGCAGTAATTCAGGTTGTTCATCGCGTTAATACGGTCGATGAAAATCACACCTGGTTCAGCCTGGCTGTAGGTTGACTGCATGATTTGGTTCCACAAATCACGTGCGTTTACAGTGTGATAGACCTTGCCGTCGAATTTCAATTCCCACGGGCCATCTGCTTTCACAGCTTCCATGAAGTCATCGGTTACCAGAACGGACAAGTTGAACATCCGCAAGCGGGCCGCGTCAGATTTGGCTGTGATGAAATGTTCGATATCCGGGTGGTCACAGCGCATGGTCGCCATCATCGCGCCGCGGCGTGAACCTGCGGACATAATTGTGCGGCACATTGCGTCCCAGACGTCCATGAATGACAGCGGGCCAGAGGCATCGGCAGCAACGCCTTTTACGTCGGCGCCACGGGGGCGTATGGTGCTGAAATCATAGCCGATTCCGCCACCTTGCTGCATGGTCAGCGCGGCTTCTTTCAGGTTGTCGAAAATGCCGCCCATGCTGTCAGGCACGGTGCCCATAACGAAGCAGTTGAACAGGGTAACAGCACGGCCTGTGCCGGCACCCGCTGCGATACGGCCGGCTGGCAGGAATTTGAAATCTTCCAGGGCTGCGTAGAACTTTTCTTCCCAGCCTTTGCTGTCTTGTTCGACTTCCGCAAGCGCGCGCGCGATACGACGCCAGCTGTCTTCCACGGCCTTATCAACGGCTGAGCCATCCGCATTTTTCAGACGGTATTTCATATCCCAGATTTGTTCGGCAATCGGGGCGGCAAAACGGCTCATCGCGGCTTCCTGACATCGGTAAATGGTGTTAAATGAGGATCACAAACTACCTCGCGCAGCTGTGAAGCGTCAACGATTTTATCTTCCTAAATTGCAAAATATAGTGGTTGCAGAACGGAAATACACAAGATACGGGGTCATATGGGGAATCTTCATCTCATAAAACTATGCGTTGGAATCGACTCACCGGATCAGCTTTTGCTGTCCCGGGAAAGCCATGGCACCCTGCATACACCCACAAGGCACGTGACACGCATGTGGCCTAAACGTGAGGTTGAGTTGCTGGATGGCGGATCGCTTTACTGGGTGATGAAAGGTGTGGTTCAGGCACGTCAGGAAATTCTACGGCTTGATGAAATCACAGGGGAAGACGGGATTCGCCGCTGTGCGATTATTCTGAAATCCGATGTGATCCGCACCACTGCCGCGCCAAGGCGGGCCTTTCAGGGCTGGCGTTATCTGAAGGGTGAAGATGCCCCTGTGGATCTGCCTGCAAACCGCGTGAAAGATGATGCGTTGCCCCCGGAACTGGCCCGAGAGCTTTCAGATATCGGGCTGTGCTGAACCAGCCTGAAAACCCGTATTCGGCACATACACAATCCATGCACTATCTATGCACATCTTATGCATACGCAGCGTGCGCTGCGGCAACCCGCCGTTAAACGTCGAGTTTCGCCAGAAGCGCTTTCAGCGCGGTCCGTTCAGAATCGGCCCAGGGCGCTTTACGTGATCGCAAAAGCGTTGCCTGTGACCGATGCACAAGACCGTCAGAGAGAATCTTCAGGTGGTTTGCCCGCAAGGTTTCACCGGTTGATGTGATATCCGCCACGGCTTCGGCCGTTTCGTTTTTCACAGCACCTTCTGTTGCGCCCTGACTGTCGACCAGCTGATAGTCGGCAACCCCGTGATCGCGCAGAAATTCACGAATCATCCGGTGGTATTTCGTGGCGATGCGCAGGCGGAACCCATGACGTGCGCGGAAGGCGGCAGAGGCCGCATCCAGATCATCCAGTGTTTCTACATCGACCCAGAATTTCGGCACAGCAATAATCAGATCGGCCTGACCGAATCCCATCGGTGCGATTTCTTCCACCTGGTTTTCCCAGGCGGCCAGTTTTTCACGCACAAGATCGGTGCCGGTGACGCCCAGGTGAATGCGACCTTCGGACAGTTCACGCGGAATTTCGCTGGCAGAGAGCAGAACAAGTTCCACGCCTTCCACACCGGCAACGGCACCCGCATATTCGCGGTCAGATCCGGTACGGGCCAGTTCAATGCCGCGCTTGCCAAACCAGGCGAAGGTTTTTTCCATCAGACGCCCTTTGGAGGGCACACCAAGTTTCAGGGTCATATCGCGCCCTCCGCAGCGAGCAACAGATCAGGGCGGATCACGCCGCCCACCGCCGGAATGGAACGCCCCTGCCCCAGCACACGGGTCAACGCATCATAACGTCCCCCGGTGGCCACCGCAGGCTGGCCGGTTTTGCCAAAGCTGAAAACAAACCCGTCGTAATATTCCATGGAACTGCGACCGTGACTTGCATCAAAATCAAGATTCGCTGTGTCGATCCCACGCTGGGCCATGGCCGCAAGCCGGGCTTCGAAAGCTTCGGTCGCAGTGGCAACAGATGGCATATCAACAGCAATGTCGCGCAATGTGCTGAGCGCCTGTGGCGCGGGGGCACGCAGGGTAAGCAGTTCTTCCAGCATCTCGGCTTCATTCCGGGAAATCGGCGCTTCTTTCGCGTCTTCCTGAATGACCGTCAGGCGGGCACGCACATCTTCTTCAGATCGCATACCAACCTGGGCACCTGCATTTTCCAGAAGCACATCCTGCGTATTGGTTTCCAGCAGATCAAGCAGCTTTGCCCGTGCGGCAGGCAAAGGCGTGCGACCAGAGAAGCGATCCAGCAGGCTGCGGAATTTGCGTGGACGCCAGATGTGGCGCAGCAGGGCGTTCTTACGGCGATCCGATGCGGACAGCCCGGACACAGCCGCGCGCAGAATGCCCATATCGCCGGTGACCGCAGACAGGCCCTTGCCACGCAGAACACCGTTGAACAGCGCAAAGACTTCGGCATCGGCCCCGGCGGGATCTTCGCGATCAAATACCTCATAGCCGACCTGCAGATATTCGCTGGCGCGGCCCAGGTCTTCTTCCTGGCGCCGGAAGACTTTGCCGGAATATGTGTAACGGGCCGGTTCAGCACCGTGGTTCATATGCATCTGCACCACAGGCACGGTGAAATCCGGGCGCAACATCAATTCGCCGCGCAGGGGATCGGATGTCACATAGGTCCGGGCGCGAATGTCTTCGCCGTACAGATCCAGCAGGACTTCGGCCGGTTGCAGCATGTCTGCCTCAACCAGGGTCGCACCAGAGGTTTCAAAAAAGCTGCGCAATCTGGCGGCTTCCGCAACCAGACGCAGCGACGCAGCGCTTGTGTTGGTCATCCGGCATTTCCTTCCAGGATTTTGCGGACTTCAGCCACCAGATCAGCGCGTGCAATTTCACGCTGGGCAGGCTGGGCTTTCCATTCCTCATGGGTCGCGCTTTCGGCAATCTTCGCACCCAGCACGAGATCCTTGATCTGGACAACGCCGCGCTCGGCCTCATCGCCACCCTGAATGACAGCAACCGGGGACTGGCGTTTGTCTGCGTATTTCAGCTGGTTGCCGAAGTTCTTTGGATTGCCAAGGTACACTTCCGCCCGGATGCCTTCCGCACGCAGTTCAGACACCATGGCCTGGTAATCCGCCATACGATCGCGATCCATCACGGTGACCACAACCGGGCCAGGACCGGCACTTGCCGCGCGGCCCTTCATGCGCAGGGCAGCCAGCAGGCGGTCAACGCCGATGGAAACACCGGTTGCAGGCACGGCCTGACCGGTGAAGCGTTTCACCAGATCATCGTAACGACCACCGCCAGCGACGGAACCAAACTGACGGGTACGGCCTTTTTCATCCTGAATGTCGAAGGTGAGTTCAGCTTCAAACACCGGACCGGTGTAATAGCCAAGGCCACGCACGACAGATGGATCAATGTCCACCTGATCCGGACCATAGCCCTGGGCGTCGAGCAGGTCCGCGATCTGTTGCAGTTCCTTCACGCCTTCCGCACCGATGGCAGATTCGCCGACGGCCTGGGCAAGATTTGCCAGTGTCTCAGCCGTGGTTGCGCCTTTGGACGTCAGGAATGCGATCACAGGATCAGCCTGTTCGGCCGCAAGGCCAACACCATCGATAAACGCGCCGGAGGCATCCTTGCGCCCGGTTGTCAGCAATTCACGCACGCCGCTTTCGCCAACTTTGTCGAACTTGTCGATGGTGCGCAGAACGTCGTCTCGCTGAGCATCATCAGACAGGCCCATGACTTCGAGCACACCGTTCAGAACTTTGCGGTTGTTGACGCGTACGATGTAGTCACCCCGGGCAATGCCAACTTTTTCCAACACATCCGCCAGCATCGCACAGATTTCAGCATCTGCCGCGACAGAAGGTGCGCCAACAGTATCCGCATCACATTGATAGAACTGACGGAAACGGCCAGGGCCTGGCTTTTCATTGCGCCAGACCGGGCCCATCGCGAAACGGCGATAGGGCGTCGGCAGATCGTTGCGGTGCTGGGCATAAACACGGGCCAGTGGTGCTGTCAGATCATAGCGCAGCGCCATCCAGTCGCCGTTGCCATCTTCTTCATATTCCTGCCAGGCGAACACACCTTCGTTCGGGCGATCGACATCGGGCAGGAATTTACCCAGGGCTTCCACGGTTTCCACCGCGGAGCTTTCCAGCGCCTCAAAGCCATAATGATGGTAAACCGCCGCGATAGCATCGAGCATCGTTTTGCGCTCATGCACCTCATGCCCGAAATAGTCGCGGAAGCCTTTAGGGGTTTCTGCCTTGGGACGCGGAGATTTCTTTACTTTGGCCATTGGTCTTACCTTTGGGTCATATTTCACGCGCACCTGTAACCCGCGTGCAGGCGCGGGGCAAGACAACAGGGGCTGTGACACATAATCTTCAGCTTAAAGCGGCAGTTCTGTCGTCGATTTAAGCTCTTTCAGGGAAACAGACGACGATACCCCCCGGACAAACGGGTAGCGCAGCAGGTTGTGAGTCATGAAGTTTTCATATTCCACCACATCACGGGTGCGGATTTTCAGCACGTAATCGGCCCCGCCGGTCAGTTTGTGGCATTCCATGATTTCGGCATGACGCTGCACCAGGCTTTCAAAAGCTGTGACAGAATCCTCGGAATGATCCGCAAGGGTGATATTAGCGAAAATGCAAAAGCCCGCATCAACCTTTGCGGCATCCAGCAGGGTGACGCGGCCGCGAATAATTCCGCGCGCCTCAAAATCCTGAAGCCTGCGCCAGGCCGTGCTTTGCGCCATCCCCGCCCGTTGGGCCAGTTCGGCCACAGGCAGGGTGGAATCGCGCTGAATTTCCCGCAGAAGGGCTCTTTCCTGGTCTGTGAGTTCCAAATTACGCCCCGACGTGAATTATTCATGTCAAATATATCAGAATGCCCGCCATTCTGAAACACCTGTTTCAACCCGGCCCCCTATCCTGAAACAAAGGAGACATGCGATGACCAAACAGACTGACAATGGATATGCTTCACTGGCACCGGATGCACAGGGCTGCTACCCCTACACGGAAGATGATCGCACGGTCTGGGGCACACTGTTTACGCGTCAGATGGATGCGCTGCAGGGCGTGATGGTTGACAGCTACCTGGAGGGGATTGCAACGCTTGGCCTGAACGCCGGTAACGTGCCACAGGTCGTTGACATTGATAAACGCCTGAACAGGTTGACCGGTGCAGGTGTGGAAGGCGTGCCTGCCCTGATTGCCCCGACGCGGTTCTTTAATCTTTTGTCGGACCGCAAGTTTCCGATCGCCACCTTCCTGCGCCGGCGTGAACATATGGATTACATCGAAGAACCTGACCTGTTCCACGAGGTTTTCGGTCATTGCCCCCTGCTGACCAACAACGCCTATTGCGATTTTATTGAACGGTTCGGGCAGCAGGCGCAAACGCTGGGCAAAGGCTATAGCTGGCATATGTTCCGCCTGTTCTGGTTCACGGTGGAATTTGGCCTGATCCACACAAAAGACGGTGTGCGGGCTTACGGCGCGGGGATCGGGTCTTCCCCGGCAGAGGCTGAGAATGCGATGAATGGTCATGCGGAAGTGCGTGATTTTGACCTGATGGATGTGCTGCGCACCCCGTATCGGATCGACATTGTGCAGCCGGTATATTTTGCGATTGAAAGCTTTGAGGCGCTGACAGAGGCGCTTGATCAGGATCTGGTGGCGCTGATTGATCAGGCCAAATCCCTGGGCGATCACACGCCGCTGTTTGACCAGGCGGCGTAAAACGCCTATGTGCAGGATATGACTGATCGTATCCTGCAGCTTGAAGAACAAATCGCCCATCTGACCCGCACGGTAGAGGAGCTATCCGATATCGTGGCGCGCCAGGAAAAGGAGTTGGATGTTCTGAAACGTCGCTCCTCCATGTTGATGGAGCGGGAAGCGCAACGGGAAATGGAAGTCGGCGGCAGTATACCCCTGGCAGATCAGCGCCCACCACATTGGTAGAATGGGCATAAGCCTGGTGGGATCAGTTACTGATCACTTCACGGGCAACCACGTCACCCTTCCAGATCAGCAGTTCACTGCGCGCACCGGAATAGCCGAACCGATTGTAAACCGTCAGGAAAGCGAGATTTCGGTTCAGACGGCTGCGCCGCCCATCCGGGCAAGCTTCACCATCTGACACGCCACAGGTGCGGTTTTTGAAACGCTCGTAAGCGTTGTCCATATCGCTGTAAGGCCGATTGCGCACGCCGCCCGCATAGCGAAAACCTTCATGCACATCCGGTGACCCCAGCAAAGCAAGGGCTGCGGTGAATTTGCGCGCGCAACCATCATCAAACCCGGTCAGGTAAAAATCACGCGGTGCACTGGTGCCGGGCGCGGTGTCAAACAGGCGTACCCCCTGCCCCGGCGCACGGTCGACTTCTTCGCCACGTTGCTGACGGGTGGTGCCACACACACGGGTCAGGCCATGTTCCACCACAGGTTCTGCGGTGCGGCTGCGGCGGGCAAAGCGGTTGATTTCTGCGCTGGCGTCTTCAGACGTATCGGCAGTATGAGAGCTTGACGGGCTGCCACCAGCAACAAGACTGCGCGACACGCCACCGCCATCAAGCGTCATTGTCTGACAGCCTGACAGAAGCACAGCCGCAAAAAGCAGGCCTGATGTACCCAGCTTAAAACCCATATTCATGATCCCTCATACCCCGTCGCCCCTGTGTCAGGAACGACGAGGAGGTTTTATGACAAATTCATATGAGTTGTCGAGTGCCCTGATATCAGGCGTCCGGACAGGCGGGACCGCGCTTATATTTCCTCGACAGCCATAACGCCATCAAGGCTTTTGATCGCGCTTTTGATCTGTAGATTAAGGGCGAATTGCTTTGGCAGTTCAATATCGACTTCGCCCGGCAAATCTGGCGCCATGAGGCAGAACTTCACAGGCCCCCTGCCCCGCGCGTCCGACTGATCCAGAACGGAAGCCACCGCAGAAATCGCCTGGGCTTCCTCCACAAAAACCAGCAGTCCCATGTTCCCCGCATCCGCCGCGACACCATCGGCAGGCACGATTGACCGCGCCAGCAATTTCAGCTGATCCGATTCCATCGTGGCTTCGACGGTGATCACAACGTTATTGCCGGTAGTCAGATGATCGCGGCATTTTTCCAGCGTGTCAGAGAAAATTGTGACCTCATAGCCACCGGTTGGATCAGAGAGCTGCGCAAAGGCAAAACGGTTGCCGCGCGCGGATTTGCGTTCCTGACAGCCGGAAACAGAACCCGCGATTTTCGCAATCTTTGCGCCGCTCTGACAGGCCTTTTCAAGTTCAGCCAGGGTCATAACCTTTTTGCGTCGCAAAGCAGGCATGTAATCATCCAGCGGGTGACCGGACAGATAGAACCCAATGGCTTTGAATTCCTCGGTCAGACGTTCCGCCGCCAGCCAGTCAACCGCCTGCGGCAGGCGCGGTTCGGGCAGGTCATCGCCCGCTTCGCCAAAGAGAGACACCTGGTTGGACGCCCGCTGTTCATGGATCGCAGCGGAATAAGCGACAAGCGCATCAAGACTGTCGAAAACCCGGCGACGGTTGTTGTCGAGCTGATCAAACGCACCGGCACGCGCCAGCATTTCCATCGGGCGTTTGCCGACACGTTTCAGATCCACACGCCGCGCCATATCGTAAAGCGTGGCAAACGGTTTATCGACGCCATCCACCCGACGGCCTTCCACCACCAGACGCATCGCATCAAGACCAACATTTTTCAGCGCGCCCAGCGCATAGACCAGACGGCCTTCAGACACAGAGAACGTCGCAAGCGAGCGGTTCACGCAGGGCGGGATGATTTCAATCCCCAGACCATCGCGATCCTGCGGCTTGCGGGTTTCATTAGCATAAATCGCAAGCTTATCCGTCAGATGGATATCGCAGTTCATCACACCGGCCATGAATTCCACCGGGTGGTTCGCCTTCAGCCAGGCGGTCTGGTAAGACACCACCGCATAGGCCGCCGCGTGGGATTTGTTGAAGCCGTAGTTCGCGAATTTTTCGAGAAGGTCGAAAACCTCACTGGCTTTCTTGGCTGGCACACCGTTTTCAGCCGCACCCTTTTCAAATTTCGGGCGTTCGGCATCCATCGCTTCTTTAATCTTCTTACCCATCGCACGACGCAGAAGATCCGCGCCGCCAAGAGAGTAATTCGCCATGACCTGGGCGATCTGCATCACCTGTTCCTGGTAGACGATGATGCCCTGGGTTTCTTCCAGAATGTGGTCAATCAGCGGGTGGACGGATTCGATCTCTTTGAGGCCGTTCTTCACCTCACAATAGGTTGGAATGTTTTCCATCGGGCCGGGACGATACAGCGCCACAAGCGCAACGATATCCTCAATACAGGTGGGCTTCATGCGCTTGAGCGCATCCATCATCCCTGTCGATTCCACCTGGAACACAGCCACGGTGCGGGCGGCGGAATACAGATCGTATGAAACCTTGTCATCCAGTGGGATCGCGTTGATTTCATTCACCGCGCCTTCGGGCGGTTCATACAGCTGTGTGCCATCGGCAGAGATATGAATATCACGCCCTTCGCCTTTGATCTGATCGACAGCGTTTTGAATGACGGTCAAGGTCTTCAGACCCAGAAAATCGAACTTCACAAGCCCGGCCTGTTCCACCCATTTCATATTGAACTGGGTCGCGGGCATGTCGGATCGCGGATCCTGATAGAGCGGCACAAGCGCATCCAGCGGCCGGTCACCAATCACAACACCAGCCGCGTGGGTGGATGCGTTCCGCAGCAAACCTTCGACCTGCTGACCGTAATTCAGAAGACGTTCGACAACTTCTTCATTACGAGCTTCTTCACGCAGGCGGGGCTCTTCGATCAGAGATTGCGCGATGGACATGGGCTTTACGCCTTCCACCGGGATCATCTTAGACAGGCGATCCACCTGGCCGTAAGGCATCTGCAAGACACGGCCAATGTCACGCACGGCGGCTTTGGACAAAAGCGCACCAAAGGTGATGATCTGGCCTACTTTGTCGCGGCCATATTTTTCCTGCACATATTTGATCACCTCTTCCCGGCGATCCATGCAAAAGTCGATATCAAAATCCGGCATCGACACACGTTCCGGGTTCAGGAAGCGTTCAAACAGCAGGGAATAGCGCAGCGGATCAAGGTCAGTAATCGTCAGCGCATAGGCGACCAAAGACCCCGCACCAGACCCACGGCCCGGCCCAACCGGAATACCCTGATCTTTGCCCCATTGGATAAAGTCCGCAACGATCAGGAAGTAGCCAGGGAAGCCCATGCCTTCAATGATATCAAGTTCAAAATCCAGGCGTTCCTGGTATTTTTCCGGCGTCACCGCATGGGGGATCACGGCAAGGCGGTTTTGCAGGCCTTCATTCGCAATGCGGCGCAGTTCTGCGACTTCGTCATCCGCAAACTTTGGCAGGATCGGGTCACGCAGGTAAGCACCAAAGGCACAGCGTTGCGCGATTTCGACAGTGCTTTCCAGGGCTTCCGGCAGATCGGCAAACAGCGCCGCCATTTCTGCGGGGCTTTTGAAATAATGCTGGGGAGTCAGGCGGCGGCGGTCATCCTGCTGATCGACATAGGCCCCTTCGGAAATGCAGATCAGGGCGTCATGCGCCTCATACATATCGGTTTTGGGGAAATAGACGTCGTTGGTCGCGACCAGCGGGATATTCAGCGCATAGGCACGTTCAATAAAACCGCGTTCAGTTGCGCGTTCAGCCACCGTCAGCTGACCACCTTCGCCCGGGTGGCGTTGCAGTTCCATATAAAGACGATCGCCAAATGCCGTCATCATGCGGGCCAGCAAAGCATCCGCCTTGGCATCCTGCCCCTGCGCAATCAGCATACCCAGCGGCCCTTCCGGCCCACCTGTCAGACAGATCAGCCCGCTTGCGTGTCTCTCCAGATCCTCAACCGTGACTTGCGGCAGCTCACCGCCAGCATCCACATACAGGCAGGAGGACAGCTTCATCAGATTTTCATAGCCGGTTTCATTCTGGGCCAGCAGAACCACAGGCGCGGGATTGCGCGGCTTTTCACCTGTTGCAGGCGGATCATATCGCAGATCAACCTGACAACCGACGATGGGCTGCACGCCTGCTTTCTTCGCCGTCACAGAAAATTCCAGCGCCGCAAACATGGAATTCGTATCGGTCACTGCGACCGCAGGCATCCCCATGCCATCGCACAAGCCGGGCAGTTTCTTTACAGGAACGGCCCCCTCAAGCAGGGAATATTCGGTGTGTACGCGGAGATGGATGAATCGAGGCTGGTCAGTCATAGCGACCAGTTTAAGGGGCGCACCCGGGCGGCGAAACCCAATTCTCGCCGCCCGGGAAGTAATTGTTTATTTCAGCCAGATTTCGCCAGCGTTACACAGCGCCCGGCAATCGGCCGCATCAGCACGCAGATCAGCAGGCACAAGGATTTCATCCACGCCAGGCCCCGTGAAGCGCGGATCGTCACATTCATTGTCCCGCGCCCAGCGCGAAGAATTATTTCCGTATTCAATGGCCCGGCATTGCGCCACATCCCACTGTGCACGGGTGCGTGCCAGACGAATGCGCTGCGCACTGTAAAGCGTCTGGCAATCCGTCGCATCTTTGCCGATGTTATCCACGCTCAGGGAAGAGGCCATGCCACCGCCGGTAAAACGCGGATCATCACATTCATTGTCATTCGGGTAATCACCCGTGTTGTTGCCAAAAGAAAGGCCAGCGGCGGTTGTGACACAGGCGGCAAGCACACCAGCCCCTGCCAGCATAAGCAGGCTTTTGAGTTTCATTCTATTTCCCTCGTACTTAATATATCCGCAAAAGGACGTTTTTCCCCCCGGATGTCAAAAGGTAATCGTGATTTTCACCATTTCCCGAAGGATCTTTCAGGCGCTTATCTGAACTCCCCCCTTGCCACTGCGACATTTTCACGCTTTTCTGGTGCGATCAGGGAAGCGCGCGAGGCTTTACGTCGCATCGGGCCCGCGCATTGAAAACGGTAACGGGCAATTTACACCCGCAGTTTTCCGAAAAGAAGGCGACACGGACTAACATATGAGCCAGATTGAATTTCTCCTCAACGGGGAAGCTGTCTCGCTAAATACAGTGAACCCGACCGAAACGTTGCTGGATCACCTGCGCAATACACGTGGGCTGAATGGTACAAAAGAAGGTTGCAATGAAGGCGATTGCGGTGCCTGCACGGTGATGGTTGAGGATCCCGACGGCACCCGCGCGCTGAACGCCTGCATTCTGTTTTTGCCGCAACTGCATGGCAAATCCGTGACCACCGTAGAAGGGCTGGTGGCAAAAGACGGCACCTTGCATCCGGTGCAGGACGCCATGATTGAACATCACGGCAGTCAGTGCGGTTTCTGCACGCCGGGTTTTGTCATGTCGATGGCGACGGCCCATAAAAACGGTGCAACGGATTACGACGATCAGCTGGCCGGGAACCTCTGCCGCTGCACGGGTTACGCCCCGATTATCCGCGCAGCAGAGGCCGCCGCAGATCAGCCCGTGCCCGATCACCTCGCAAAACCTTTCATCTTGCCGGAAATACTCGCGGGGGTCCCAGGGGGCAGCCAGCCCCCTGGCGCGGCAACACATTTCCGCCCGCAAACCTCTGACGAACTTGCAACCTGGTACGCCGCCAATCCGGACGCCACATTGATAGCCGGGGCGACTGATGTTGGTCTCTGGGTGACAAAGCAATTGCGCGCGCTGCCAAAAACCGCCTTTCTGAACGGCATTCAGGATATGCAGCAGATTGAGGACAAAGGCGATCATCTGCGCGTCGGGGCCGGTGTTTCCGTGGAAGCCCTGCGCCCTGTTATCAATGATCTTTACCCGTCTTTCGGGGAAATGCTGCGCCGTTTTGCATCGAAACAGGTGCGCAATGCGGCAACCATCGGTGGCAATATTGCCAATGGGTCCCCCATCGGGGACAGCCCACCCGCGCTGATTGCCCTGGGTGCGAGCCTGCATCTGCGCAATGGTAATGTGCAGCGCGAGATCCCGCTGGAAGATTACTTTATTGAGTATGGCAAACAAGACCGCGCACCCGGTGAATTTGTTGAAGCGGTCAGCATTCCTAAGAAACGCGATGCGCTTCGGGTGTATAAACTGTCAAAACGGTTCGATCAGGATATTTCCGCCGTGCTGGGGGCGATTTATATTATGGGCGATGGCAAAGTGATGTCTGAAGTCCGTATCGCCTTTGGCGGCATGGCAGGCACGCCGAAACGGGCGACACATGCAGAAAATGCACTGATCGGGCAGCCCTGGTCGATGGAAAGCATCGAAGCCGCCTGCGCAGCCCTGACACAGGATTTCACCCCGATGAGCGATATGCGGGCGTCTGCCAGCTACCGGATGGAAGCGGCACAAAACATGCTGCGCCGTTATATGCAGGACGCGATGGGGAAACCCGTTTCTGTGCTGGAGGTGACACCATGAGCGTTGCAAAATCCCTGACCCATGATTCCGCCCGCCTGCATGTTACCGGCACCGCGCGTTACCTTGATGACGTACCCATGCCCGCCAACACGCTACATCTGGCCTTTGGCACATCAGAGGTTGCGCATGGGGTGATTACCGCGATCAATCTGGATGCTGTGCGTGCCGCACCGGGCGTGGTTGCGGTCCTGACGGCGGATGATTTGCCTTTTGAAAACGATGTCTCGCCTTCCATTCATGATGAACCGCTGCTTGCGACAGGATCCGTGCATTACCTGGGCCAGCCCATTTTTCTGGTGGTTGCGGACAGCCACTTAAACGCGCGCAAAGCAGCGCGGCTTGGTGAGATCACGATTGAGGAAAAGACACCCCTTCTGACGATTGATCAGGCGATGGAAGCGAACAGCCGGTTTGAAGACGGTCCGCGCATCTGGTCAAAAGGCGACGCATCCGCGGCCATTGAAAATGCACCGCGCGTTGTTGAAGGCCGCTTTGAGATGGGCGGACAGGAACATTTCTATCTGGAAGGCCAGGCAGCTCTGGCCATGCCTGCCGAGAATGGCGACATCTATGTGTCGTCCTCTACCCAGCATCCGACAGAAATCCAGCACAAAGTCGCCCATGCCATCGGCAAACCCATGCATGCGGTACGTGTGGAAAGCCGCCGGATGGGCGGCGGATTTGGCGGCAAGGAAAGCCAGGGCAATGCTTTGGCCTGTGCCTGCGCCGTGGCCGCGTTGCAGACCGGGCGGCCCTGCAAGATGCGCTATGACCGCGATGACGATATGATGATCACCGGCAAGCGCCATGACTTCCGCATCGCCTATCGCGCAGGCGTTGATGATGTGGGCCGTATTCTGGGCGTTGAATTCACCCATTACGCCCGCTGTGGCTGGGCGCTGGATCTGTCCCTGCCTGTGGCGGATCGTGCGATGTTGCATGCGGACAACACGTATAATCTGGACCATGTCACAATCGAAAGCCACCGGTTGAAAACCAACACCCAAAGCGCCACCGCCTATCGCGGCTTTGGCGGGCCTCAGGGGATGCTGGGGATGGAACGGTTGATGGATCACATCGCGCGGGATCTTGGGAAAGACGCCCTGGATGTACGTCGCGCGAATTTTTATGCGGATATGATTGATAACGCCGGGCAAACCACCCCCTACGGGCAGGAGATCACGGATTGTATCATCAATGATCTGGTGGATGAACTGGCCGACAATGCCGAATACCAGACACGCCGGGCAGCCACTGAGGTCTGGAACACTGAAAATGACATCCTGAAGAAAGGCCTGGCTCTGACGCCTGTTAAGTTTGGCATCAGTTTCACGCTGACGCATCTGAACCAGGCGGGCGCGCTTGTGCATGTCTATCAGGATGGATCGATCCACCTGAACCATGGCGGCACGGAAATGGGCCAGGGCCTGTTTCAGAAGGTGGCGCAGGTCGCTGCCAGCCGCTTTGGCGTCAGCATGGATGCGGTCAAGATCACACCGACGGACACCGCGAAAGTGCCGAATACGTCAGCAACAGCGGCCTCTTCCGGTGCTGATCTGAACGGGATGGCGGTACAGGCGGCCTGTGATACGATCCGCGCGCGCATGGCAGATTTTCTGGGCGAATATTACCAGATTGCCCCATCTGAGGTCCGTTTTACCGAGGATCAGGTGCATATCGGCCAGGAGGTTCTGACATTCGCTGCAAGCGCGAAGCTTGCTTATGAAAACCGGATTTCACTGTCCTCCACCGGGTTTTATAAAACGCCGGAAATCTCCTGGGATCGCATCAAGGGGCACGGGCGGCCGTTCTATTACTTCGCTTACGGGGCTTCTGTCACTGAGGTCGTGATCGACACGTTAACCGGGGAAAACCGCATTCTGCGCACGGATATTCTGCATGACGCAGGCAACAGCCTGAACCCGGCGCTGGATATCGGCCAGGTGGAAGGCGCTTATGTTCAGGGCGCGGGCTGGCTGACAACCGAAGAACTGGTCTGGGATGATAAAGGTCGTCTGCGCACCCATGCGCCAAGCACCTATAAGATCCCCGCCTGTTCCGACCGGCCTGATATTTTCAACGTCACGCTGTATGAAAACGAAAACCCGGTTGAAACGGTTTACCGGTCCAAGGCCGTGGGCGAGCCACCGTTCAACCACGGGATTTCTGCGCTGATGGCATTGTCGGATGCGGTATCTGCCTGCGGTGATACTTTCGCAGATCTTCAGGCCCCGGCGACGGCTGAAAACATCCTGGCCGCTGTGAAACGGGCGCGCGGATGAGTGACTGGATCACAGTGACTGTGGCGCAGGTCATGGGATCTGCGCCACGTGAGGCCGGGGCCTCTATGCGGGTGTTTGCGGACCATCAGGACGGCACCATCGGTGGTGGCCGGCTGGAATGGGAAGCGGCAAAGATCGCGCGACAGATGCTGGCCGATGGCAAAATACAAAGCCGCCAGACCATACCTCTTGGCCCCAACCTTGGTCAGTGTTGTGGCGGCACCGTTGTTCTGGATTTCATCGCCGACAGCCTGATTGAAGAACAGATGGGAGCACCGTTCTGGATCTGGGGGGCGGGACATACGGGCGAAGCCATCTGCCGCGTTATGGCCCCCCTGCCCGGATTTCAGATCACGCTTGTGGATTTTGACGCAAAACGTCTGCCAGAAGACCTGCCAGACAGGATCACCCCGGCAATCGCAAAACACCCGGCACAGCTTGTGCCACACACACCCAAAAACGCCCATCACATCATCCTGACCCATGATCACGCGCTTGATCTGGAACTCTGCCATGCGTTGCTGAACCATGGGTTCACCAGTTGTGGCGTGATCGGGTCGGCCACAAAATGGGCGCGGTTTCAGAAACGTCTGTTTGAGGCGGGACATACTGCCGCAAAAATCAGCACCATCCGTTGCCCCATTGGTAACCCCGCTTTAGGGAAACATCCGGCAGAAATAGCTGTTGGTGTTGCGGGCGAGTTGCTGGCATATGGGAACGAAACATCTGTGGACACAACCACAGGCACAGAGGGAGAGATCGCATCATGAGTGACACGGGCGAAGCACCGGTTTTGTTGCATCTGGACGGGCTGACCAAAGCCTATCCCGGCGTTGTGGCCAATGACAGCGTCAGTTTTGACATCCGTGAGGGCGAAGTTCACGCGCTTCTGGGGGAAAACGGCGCGGGCAAATCCACCCTTGTGAAAATGATCTATGGTCTTGTGAAACCCGACAGCGGCACAATGACCCTGCGCGGGCAGAGGTTTGAACCTTCTGAACCCCGGGCTGCACGTGCCGATGGCATTGCGATGGTGTTTCAGCATTTCTCGCTGTTTGATGCGCTGAACGTGGCGGAGAATATTGCGCTTGGCATGGAAAAGCCGCCGAAGATGGGCGATCTGGCAGCAAAGATTAAAGAGGTCAGCGAAGAATATGGATTGCCGCTGGATCCGCATGCGACCGTGGGTAATCTGTCTGCCGGGGAACGCCAGCGCGTGGAGATTATCCGTTGTCTACTGCAGGATCCGAAGCTTCTGATCATGGATGAACCGACATCGGTTCTGACACCGCAGGAAGTTGAGATTCTGTTCGAAACCCTGCGTCAGCTGTCCCGTGAGGGCACCGCAATTCTTTATATCTCCCATAAGCTTGAAGAAATCCGCAGCCTTTGCGATGAGGCCACGGTTTTGCGCCTGGGCAAGGTTGTGGGCAGCTGCACACCCCGCGAAAAATCTGCGCGTGAACTGGCGGAAATGATGGTGGGTGAGGTTCTGCACGTGCCGGAACGCGCGGCCAAAGATGCGGGCGAGGTTGTATTGTCGGTTTCTGATCTGTCCGTGGACAGCCCAAACCCCTTTGGCACCAGCCTGAAGAACGTCAGTCTGGAAGTGCGCGCCGGTGAAATTCTGGGCATTGGCGGGGTTGCGGGAAATGGGCAGGATGAACTGCTGGCCGCGATTTCCGGCGAGGCAAAGACGGATCAGGGTGCCGTGACAGTGCATGGCAAAGCCGTGGGCAATCTGTCCCCGAATGAACGGCGCAAACTTGCAATCCTGGCGGCCCCCGAAGAACGCCTGGGCCACGCTGCGGCACCTGATATGAGCCTGATTGAAAACGCTCTGCTGACGGGGGCTGTGCGTAAAGATCTGACGAAATCCGGTTTTGTGAACTGGGGCGCATCCCGTGAATTTGCCCGGGAAATCATCAAGAAATTCGATGTACGCACGCCAGGATCAACAAATGCGGCGCGGTCTCTGTCCGGTGGCAACCTGCAGAAATTTGTTGTCGGTCGCGAAGTGCTGCAAGACCCGGATGTTCTGGTTGTGAACCAGCCGACCTGGGGTGTGGATGCCTCTGCCGCGGCCTCAATCCGGCAAAGCCTGTTGGATCTGGCAGAACGCGGGGCGGCGATCATTGTGATCAGCCAGGATCTGGATGAGTTGATGGAAATTTCTGATCGCTTTGCGGCTTTGAATGAAGGCTCCCTGTCAGATGCACGCCCGGCGGTCGGCCTGACAGTGGATGAAATCGGCCTGATGATGGGCGGGGCCCATGGGATGGAAGTGGCACACAGCCACCCGGATGAACATCATGAAGGAGCCACATCATGATCCGGCTTGAAAAACGCGCAACCCCTTCAAAACAGTGGTCTCTGGCTGCGCCTTTGCTGGCGGTTCTGCTGACGATGATCGCGGGGGGCTTTATGTTTGCCGCCCTGGGCAAAGACCCGGTGGAAGCGATCCGCCTGATTTTCTGGGATCCGATTCTTGGTGAATTCGCGGATTATTTCCGCCCGCAACTGCTGGTGAAAGCCGGGCCGCTGATCCTGATTGCGATTGGTCTGTCTCTGGGCTTTCGGGCCGGCATCTGGAATATTGGCGCTGAGGGCCAGTATATTATGGGCGCGATTTTCGGCGCGGCGGTGGGGCTTGCGTTTTATCCTGCAGAGCTTTGGATCATCTTCCCGCTGATGGTAATTGCGGGTGCCGTGGGCGGGACGCTCTGGGCGATGATCCCGGCGATCCTGAAGACGAAATTCAACACCAATGAAATCCTGACCTCGCTGATGCTGGTTTATATCGCCCAGGAAATCCTGAAATCCATGGCGAACGGATTGCTGAAAAACCCAGAGGGCCATGGCTTCCCGGGATCGCGCAACCTTGCGCATTATTCCGCGTCCTCAAACCCGGAACTGATCGCAGGCACCGGCATGCATTGGGGCGTGGTCGCCGCCTTTATCGCGGTGATTGCAGCTTATATCCTGTTAAGCCGCCATATCCTGGGCTTTCAGATCCGCCTGACGGGCGAAAGCCCGCGTGCCGCACGTTTCGCATCCGTGCGCCCGAACCTGCTGATTGTGATCTGCATGGGGCTTTCCGGTGGGCTGGCTGGCCTTGCGGGCTTGTTTGAAGTCACCGGTCCCGCAGGCCAGATCACCGATAAATTCAACGTCGGTTACGGTTTCACCGCGATTATCGTGGCATTCCTGGGCCGCCTGAACCCAATCGGCATTCTGCTGGCAGGGCTTCTGATGGCGCTGACTTATATCGGTGGTGAAATGGCGCAGCTGCAGCTGTCCATTCCAGCAGCCGCAATTCAGGCCTTCCAGGGGATGCTGTTGTTCTTCCTGCTGGCAATGGATGTGCTGACAAACTTCAGAATACGTTTCGGACGGGAGGCAGCGTAATGGATCTTTCTTCTTTTGACCCGGTGGTGCTGATCACCACCATGATGATCGCCGCAACACCTATTCTTCTGGCCGCACTTGGCGAACTTGTTGCTGAAAAAGCCGGCGTTCTGAACCTGGGTGTCGAAGGCATGATGATCTTCGGCGCGATCTGCGGTTTCATGATTGCTGTGAACACCGGCAGCCCGTTTCTGGGGTTCGTCGCAGCAGCCGTTGGCGGGGCGGTTCTGTCCCTGCTGTTTGGCCTGCTGACGCAATATCTGCTGTCCAACCAGGTGGCGACCGGTCTTGCACTGACGCTGTTTGGTCTGGGGCTTTCTGCCCTTCTGGGGCAGAGCTATGCAGGCATCAAACCACCATCCACGGAAAAGCTGGATCTGCCTGTTTTGTCTGATCTGCCCGTTGTCGGGCCAATCCTGTTCAGCCATGATCTGATGGTTTACTTTGCCATTGCTCTGGTCGCGGGCGTCTGGGCCGTGCTGAAATATACCCGTGCTGGTCTGATCCTGCGTGCGGTTGGTGAAAACCACGATGCCGCCCATGCACTTGGCTATAAGGTAGTGCGCATCCGCCTGCTGGCGATCATGTTTGGCGGTGCCTGTGCAGGCCTTGGCGGGGCTTACCTGTCGCTGGTGCGTGTACCGCAATGGACCGAAGGCATGACCGCAGGCGCGGGCTGGATTGCGCTGGCGATTGTTGTCTTTGCAAGCTGGAAGCCCTGGCGCGTTCTGCTGGGGGCCTGGCTGTTTGGTGGTGTGACCTTCCTGCAGCTTTACCTTCAGGCCGCGGGCGTTAGTATCCCGGTCGAATATCTGTCCATGTCGCCCTATGTCATCACAATTGTCGTTCTGGTGATCATGTCCGCAGATAAAAACAAAGCCGCGATGAATGCGCCTGCCTCGCTGGGCAAGCAATTCCACGCAACGCATTAAAGGGTAAGACAGTGGCGCTGACACGGCAGGACATCATTCTGATCCTTGACGGCGGCCACCCCACGGTTGGCTATACGGTTTCAACCGGGCTGAATGTGCTGATCGGCCTGTCCGCCGTTGCCATCGCGCTTGAAACCGTGCCGGGCCTGCCAGACTGGGCCGGAAGCCTTTTGTGGAAGTTCGAGGTCTTTATTCTCAGCGTGTTCATCCTGGAATATGCGCTGAAGGTGATCTGTTCCCCAAAACCGCTGAAATATATCTTCAGCTTCTGGGGCATCATTGATCTTCTGTCCTGTGCACCGGCCCTGGCTCTTCTGAACCCGCACTGGCAGGCGGTGCGCACCCTGCGCCTGATGCGTATTTTACGGATGTTAAAGCCGTTCCATTCCTCACGGATCCTGTTTCGCCTGCGCGACGCCCTGCATCTGGTGAAAGGCGAACTTTACGTGTTTGGCATTCTGTCAGGCGTGATGCTTTATATCAGTTCGGTCGGGATCTATCTGTTTGAACATGACGCCCAGCCGGATGTCTTTACCTCAATCCCGGAAAGCTTCTGGTGGGCAATTGCATCGTTTACCACAGTGGGTTACGGGGATATGGTACCCATCACCACCGGCGGGCGTTTTTTTACCGCGATTGTGCTATTCATAGGGCTGGGAATCGTTGCCGTGCCTTCGGCGATCATCACCACCGCGTTGCTTGAAACGCAGACAAATCTGCGGCCACTGCGCGATGAAGAGAAGAATAAAACTGAACCTGACGACCAACACGGGAGAGATCAATGAAATCTGTTAAATCCATTCTGGCAGGCGCAACCCTTGCGCTTGGCCTTGGCGGCGCGGCTTATGCCGAAGATCCGCTGAAAGTCGGCTTTGTTTATGTGGGCCCGATCGGTGACTTTGGCTGGTCCTATGAACACGACCAGGGGCGTCTTGCTGTGGTAGAACACTTTGGCGACGCCGTTGAAACATCCTATGTGGAAAGCGTACCTGAAGGTGCGGACGCAGAACGTGTTCTGACACAGATGGCGCTGTCCGGTCATGACCTGATCTTCACCACCTCTTTCGGTTACATGGACCCGACCATCAACGTTGCGGCGAAATTCCCGGATGTGAAGTTTGAGCACGCCACCGGTTATAAAAACGCTGATAACGTATCGACATATTCCGCACGTTTCTATGAAGGCCGCGCCGTTCTGGGCACCATTGCCGGCCATATGACCGAAACCAACCAGGTTGGTTACATCGCGTCATTCCCGATCCCGGAAGTGATCCGCGGCATCAACTCTGCTTACATCCATGCACAAAAAGTGAACCCCGATGTCGAGTTCAAAATCGTCTGGGTGTACACTTGGTTTGATCCTGCGAAAGAAGCGGATGCGGCGACTGCTCTGATCGAGCAGGGCGTTGACGTGATCATGCAGCACACAGATTCCCCGGCAGCAATGACTATCGCGGAAGAGCGCGGCATCATGGCGTTTGGTCAGGCATCTGACATGGCACAATTCGGCCCGACAGCACGTCTGTCTTCCATCATCGACGACTGGGCGCCTTACTATATCGCGCGCACCCAGGCTGTGATCGACGGCACATGGGAAAGCACAAGCACCTGGGATGGCATCAAAGAAGGCATGGTTGAGATCGGTGAATTCTCTGACCGCGTTCCAGCTGAGGTTCAGGCAGAAGCACAGGCGATTTCTGACTCTATCGTGTCCGGCGAATACCACGCATTTACTGGTCCTCTGAACAAGCAAGACGGTTCTGTCTGGCTGGCTGAGGGTGAGACCGCGGATGACGGAACACTCGCGGGTATGGACTTCTATGTCGAAGGCGTTGAAGGCGACATTCCGAACTGATCTTATTGATCCTGTTGAATTTTTCGACGCTCCGGGCCAGTTGGTTCGGGGCGTTTTCTTTTGCCGGAAAACCGGAAAACCGGAAAACCGGAAAACCGGAAAACCGGAAAACTTTTTATTTTCAATACCCTTATGTCAATACAAAAAGGCCCGGAGGTTTCTCCGGGCCTTTTCGTTTCATCAAAGTTATTAACTTTTAACCTTACCGGTCAGATGCATTCTCAGATGCCAGCTGGCCTGCGAACCATGCGGCTGCTACCGGGTTCACACCACCTTTGGAGGACAGGGTAGCGCCGACAGATGGGTTGGCTTGTGTCTCGATGCCAGTGCCGGCTTCAGCCGCCAGGTCTGCAAAGATTTCAACAGCTTCTGCAGTGACGGGGCTTGAGCGTTCAACAACAACACTTTCAATACCGGTGTTGTCCTGGGCGAAGTGAGCTTCAACATCTTTGGCACCAGCAAAAGCAGGAGCAGCAACAGTCAGGGCGAGGATGGATGCGATTACAGTTTTCATAGCGTTAACCTTTCAAGGGTCTGGGTGTTTCGAATTTTGGAGGAAGTCTTTGTGCTTCCGATGTGATTGATTTGGGGGTGCTTCAGATCACCTTCAAGACACAGAACCGTGAGGATTGCGTTTTATATGTTCACACATGCACACCAATCTGTGAGCAGCTGAAACAGATAAATTCGACGGAATATCGCATGCACAACGTATGCACTTTCTATGCACATCTTATGCATATACGGGGAACGCGGCGTTCAGGATTTGGTAAGAGATCACCCGAGACATCCTGACAGGTTCGACAGGCTTGCATTCCCCCCCATCCGCCCCGCATACAGAGGCTATAGACGCGAAAGGATTCACTGTGGGATTACCAGTTAAAAGCCAGCTTAAATACTGGGGCATTGCCAGCGCCGTTTTTCTGATTGCTCTGTGGTACATCGGAAACGTCATGATGCCCTTCCTTCTGGGCGGTGCAATTGCCTATTTCCTGGATCCGGTTGCAGACCGTCTGGAAGAGGCAGGCCTGTCCCGGGTCAGCGCCACGGTTGTGATCTCGCTTGGTGCGATTCTGATGTTCCTGATCGTCGCCCTCACCGTTATCCCGATGCTGGTCACCCAGGCGATCTCACTGGTGGAAACCGCGCCAGAGCTGTTCATGCAGCTTGAAACCTTCCTCAGCAACAGGTTCCCCGGAATCATGGATGAAGGCGGGCCGATCAGCACCGCGCTTGCGAAAATCGGCGAAGTTGTTCAGGCACGCGGTGGGGAAATCCTGCAGGCGCTGCTGTCCTCAGCCCAGGGCGTTGTGAATATTGTCGTGCCGCTGGTGATTGCGCCGGTTGTGGCCTTTTATCTGCTGCTGGACTGGGATCGCATGGTGGAACAGGTGGATCGCCTGCTGCCCCGTGACCATGCCCCGGTGATCCGTCAGATTGCCAGTCAGATTGACCGCACCCTTGCGGCTTTCGTCCGCGGGCAAAGCACGGTTTGTCTGGTGCTGGGTACATTCTATGCGGTGTCCCTGATGTTTGTTGGCCTGAACTTCGGCATTGTGGCCGGTTTCATCGCGGGCCTGCTGACGTTTATCCCCTATGTCGGCGCATTGGTCGGCGGGGCCCTGGCGATTGGTCTGGCGCTGTTTCAGTTCTGGGGCGACTGGTGGTCTATCGGTCTGGTCGCAGGCATCTTTGCCGTTGGTCAGGTCCTGGAAGGCAATGTGATCACCCCGAAACTTGTCGGGAAATCCGTGGGGCTGCATCCGGTCTGGCTGATCTTTGCCCTGTCTGCCTTTGGCACGTTGTTTGGCTTTGTCGGCATGTTGGTTGCGGTGCCTGTTGCCGCCTCTATTGGTGTGATCGTACGTTTTGTCATCAGCCAGTATGAAGACAGCCTCCTGTATCAGGGGCATGAGCGCTATGCGCTGACCCATCCTGAAGAAGCGGCTGAGGACAGCGACGAGGCATAATGCAGCTTAGCTTTGATCTTCCTCTTGCTCCGGCCATGGGCCGGGATGATTTTCTGGTTTCCGACAGCAATGCCGTGGCCTTTGCCGC
Organism: Halocynthiibacter styelae; assembly: GCF_016123485.1. Taxonomy (GTDB): domain Bacteria; phylum Pseudomonadota; class Alphaproteobacteria; order Rhodobacterales; family Rhodobacteraceae; genus Halocynthiibacter; species Halocynthiibacter styelae. Next base: position 25,294 of record NZ_JADCKQ010000018.1, read on the forward strand.
GCTGGAAAACCCTGCGGCCTGGCCTGCGGGCAAGCTTGCGCTGATTGGCGGGGCCGGCAGTGGCAAGACGCATCTGGCCCATGTCTGGGCGCAGGATAATGAGGCGGTGATCACCGATGCCCGCCGGTTGAACACAGCGGACGTGGAAGCCCTGGCAAGCGCGCCGCTGGTTGTTGAGCATCTGGAAGACATCGCAGGCAACCCTTACCTGGAGCGCGCGATGTTCCATCTGCACAATCTGACGCTGGCCAATCGCCAGCCCTTGCTGATCACGGGCCGGGAAGAGCCCACGCATTGGCCCATCGCCCTGCCGGATCTGAAAAGCCGGATGGCGGGCACACCGGCCATTCGCATTGATGCGCCGGATGATATGCTGCTGATGCAGGTGATGGTGAAACTGTTCACGGATCGCGGCATTGATGTGAAAGCGCCCGTGGTGGATTACCTGGTGAAACGCATGGATCGCAGCCTGGGTGCGGTGCAGCAGCTTGTGCAGGCCCTGGATCAGGAAGCCCTGGCACGTGGCAAACCCATTGGTCTGCGTCTGGCCGGGGAAGTTCTGGACAATATTGCGCATGAGGGCGCATAACGTCATTAAACCGTTACATTCAGACGTCAGGAGGTTCCTATGACTGATATTGTTCACGCCAGCGACTTCCTGAAAGCGCCCTTCCCTGCCCCTGTTGATCTTCCTGAAGAAGACCGTAGCGGACCCAAACGGTTCTTTAATCGCGAATTGTCCTGGCTGGCGTTTAACTGGCGCGTGCTGGAAGAGGCCTGCAATCCCCGGGTGCCCCTGCTGGAACGGCTGCGGTTTCTGTCGATTTCCGCGACGAACCTGGATGAATTTTACACCGTGCGTGTGGCGGGTCTGCGGGAACTGGCCCAGGCCGGGAATATGACACCGGCTGCGGATGGCTTGACACCCCAGGAACAGCTGGGACTGATCAACGCCGATGCGCGCACACTGATGGAACGGCAACAGGACACCTGGGATGTGCTGCGCGGCGAGATGGAAGACGCGGGCATTCATCTGCTGAAGGCGGGTGGGCTGACGGAAGATGACCTGGCTTATCTGGATGATCATTTCCTGAATGACGTGTTCCCGGTGCTTTCACCGCTGGCGATTGACCCGGCACATCCGTTTCCGTTTATCCCCAACGCGGGATTTGCGTTGGCGCTGCAATTGGAACGTAAATCAGACAAACGCCCCCTGCAGGCGCTTCTGCCAGTGCCGCATCAGATTGACCGGTTCGTGGCGCTGCCATCGACGGACACATGCACCCGTTTCCTGCCGCTGGAAGAGCATCTGCTGCTGCATATTGAACAGCTTTTCCCGGGTTATAAGGTCAAAGGGTCTTGCGCTTTCCGGGTGTTGCGGGACAGCGATCTTGAAGTCGAGGAAGAAGCCGAAGATCTGGTCCGCGAATTTGAGGTCGCCCTGAAACGCCGTCGCCGTGGCCAGGTGATCCGGATGAAACTTTCCACGGGTGCGCCGAAGGGGTTGCGCCGGATGATCATGGAAGAGCTGCCCGCGACAGAGGCGGATCTGGTGGAAATTGACGGAATGATCGGCCTTGCGGATCTGTCGGAACTTGTGCTGGATCAGCGCCCTGATCTGCTGTGGCCCGTGTTCACCCCGCGTGTGCCGGAACGGGTACAAGACCATGATGGCGATATGTTTGCGGCGATCCAGCAGAAAGATATGCTGCTGCATCATCCCTATGAGACCTTTGATATGGTGGTGCGGTTCCTGCAACAGGCCGCGCGCGACCCGGATGTGGTGGCGATCAAACAGACGCTGTATCGCACGTCCAAGAACTCGCCCATCGTCAGCGCGCTGTGTGAAGCAGCGGAAGATGGCAAATCTGTCACCGCCCTGGTCGAGCTGAAAGCCCGCTTTGACGAAGCCGCCAACATCCGTCAGTCCCGCCGCCTGGAACGGGCCGGGGCGCATGTGGTGTATGGTTTCCTTGATCTGAAAACCCACGCCAAGATTTCCACTGTTGTGCGCCGCGAAGGCGACCGTCTGGTGACCTACACCCATTACGGCACCGGCAATTATCACCCGATCACCGCGCGGATTTACACAGACGTCAGCCTTTTCACCTGTGACGCAAAACTTGGTCGCGATGCGACGCGGGTGTTCAATTACCTGTCGGGCTATGCCCAGCCCCAGGCCCTGGAAAATCTTGCGATTTCGCCGCTGACCCTGAAACCGCGTCTGCTGGAAATGATCGCGCGTGAGGCAGAATTCGCCCGTGCTGGCAAACCGGCAGAGATCTGGGCAAAGATGAATTCCCTGATTGATCCCGAGGTGATTGACGCGCTTTACGCCGCCAGCCGTGACGGGGTGAAGATCAGCCTGGTCATTCGCGGGATCTGTGGCTTGCGGCCTGGTATCAAAGGCCTGTCTGACAATATCCGCGTGAAATCCATTGTCGGGCGGTTCCTGGAACATTCCCGCATTGTCTGTTTTGGCAATGGCGTGGGCCTGCCGAACAAAAAGGCGCGTGTTTATATCTCAAGCGCGGACTGGATGGGGCGCAACCTGAACCGTCGCGTGGAAACCCTGATTGAAATCACCAATGCCACGGTGAAAGCCCAGGTTATGAACCAGGTGATGGCCGCGAACCTGGCCGATGAAGCACAAAGCTGGGTCATGGCACCCGATGGCAGTTTCATCCGGCCTGACTTTGCACCAGATGCCCGCCCGTTCAACTGCCACCGTTTTTTCATGGAAAACCCGTCCTTGTCCGGGCGCGGATCGGCGGGGGCATCGGATGTGCCACAACTGACACACAGCCACGACGATTAAAGCGGCGACTGACACTATTTGACCTGAATCAGAGCAGTCGTCATGGTGGTGCATAACATCCCCGTGACCTGCCCGTACCAGTAACACCGGAACACCTATGACCCGTAAGAAGATGACCACCCGCGGCGACAGTGACTTGCATGATGACTGGGGCCTGTTTGGCCGCCCGTTGTTTGAAGATCCCGCCGTCCGCAGCCTGTCCCGTGTTGGCGTTGTCGATGTTGGATCGAACTCTGTCCGGCTGGTGGTGTTTGACGGCGCGGCGCGATCCCCCGCCTATTTCTTTAACGAAAAAATCATGTGTGCCCTGGGTGCGGATCTGCCCCAGACAGGCAAGCTGTCTGTCACCGGGCGTGCGCGGGCTTTGTCTGCGATCCGGCGGTTTCAGGAACTGGCGCGTGGTATGGGGCTGGAACAACTGACAGCGGTTGCGACCGCTGCGGTGCGTGAGGCCACCGATGGCCTTGATTTCTGTACCGAAGTCCTGCGCGAAACCGGTCTGAACATCCATGTGATTGACGGCCTGGAAGAAGCCCGCCTGTCTGCCCAGGGGGTGCTTTTGGGCTGGCCAACGGCGCGGGGGCTTGTCTGTGATATTGGTGGTTCTTCCATGGAGCTTGCGGAGGTTTCCGAGGGCGAAGTCGGACGCGCGATTACCTCTGCCCTGGGTCCACAAAACCTGAAGGCTGTGCGTGGCGGCAAGAAGGGCCTGAAGGCGCATATTAAAGACGGCGTGGAAGAATTGCGCGATGCGATGCCCGGGGACTATGAACGTCTTTACCTTGTCGGCGGGTCCTGGCGGGCGATTGCACGGCTGGATATGGAACGACGTGGCTATCCTCTGACGGTTCTGCACGAATACCGCATGACGCCGAAATCCGTGATGGATACGGTAAAATGGATTGAAGAAAACGATCTGGAAGAACTGCGCGCCCGCACCGGCACGTCGGAAGCCCGGATGATCCTTGTCCCGGAAGCCAGTCGTGTTCTGAAACAGCTGGTGCGCACGTTTAAGCCGGTGGATATTGCTGTGTCCTCCTACGGGATCCGGGAAGGGATGCTGTATGAACAGATGCCCGATCGTCTGCGCAAACGGGATCCGCTGATTGAAGCCTGCCGTTTTGCCGAAGTGAAAGACGCGCGCATGCCGGGGTTTGGCAAGGCGCTGTATGAATTTGTCAGCCCGCTGTTTAAATCCGCCAATGCCGACCGCCAGCGTCTGATCAAAGCGGCCTGCCTGCTGCATGATGTCACCTGGCGCGCGCATCCGGATTTCCGGGCTGAGGTCTGTTTTGACAACGCAACACGTGCCAATCTGGGCGGGTTGCGCCACCGCGAACGTGTGTTCCTGGGCCTGTCTCTGCTGCATCGCTATAAGAACAGCCGTGATGGAACGCGGTTCGAAGAACTGTTTGATATGCTGACGGAAAAAGAAATTCGCGATGCAGAAATTTTGGGGAAAGCCATGCGTTTTGGCGCAATGTTCTCAGTCAATAAACCCAATGACGTGGCCGCGTTGAAGCTGTTCCCACAGAAGAAGCAGCTTGAACTGGCACTGACAAAAGAAGGCGATGCGTTGTTTGGCGAAGTCGCGGAATCACGGTTCCAGTCGCTGGCGAAATCTCTGGATGCGGACGCGCGACTGAAGCGGAAGAAATCGGTTCGGGCGGAGGCCTAGAGTTCAGTTTCGCCTGGCTCCAGCGGATCTTCCAACGGGGTTTTTCGTCGGATGATAATGTCACCGTTTGGCAGAACTTCCGGCAGCTCATAAGCCGAGAAATCCCCGATCATGCCGCGCAGTTCTTCCATGGCCGGACCCATGTTTTCTGCAAGCCCTTCAAGGTCTTCCAGTGCCGGTGACATTTCCTCAAGAAGCCCGCGCAAAAGCAGTTGCGCGCCCTCTCCCATCAGGCTGAAGCCTTCTTCAGTGGGCGGCTGATCCTCGGCCAATGTGGCGAGAGGGGCGGTTGCGAGGGCTGCAATAAGCCCCAGGGTGGCGATCTGTTTCATGCCCTTAATATAGGGCATGAGGCGTGATTCTTTAAGGGTCAGAGCGTAATATCCAGCGTGACCGGGAAGTGATCAGAGGCCGTGAGCAGAGATTCGCGCAGTTTCGGATCATTATAAGCCGCGCCATCATCAAAGGGATGCCAGATGCGCCAGCGGGGATTTTTGCGGCGCAGGCCCGCGGAAATCATGATGTAATCCAGCAGGGCTGACAGGAAGCGGTTTTCGTCACGAATGAAGAAACGTGAGGTCGTCGGAATGGCAATACCACGGCGGGACAGGGCCATGCGAGCATGCGGATCAAACAGGCAGTTGTTGCCATTTTCGCCCAGGACAATTTCAACACCGGACCGACCAAAGAGCTTTTCAAATTCATCCAGGCCAGGACCATCGTTGAAATCGCCCAGTACAATGATTTCTTCCCCAGCTGTCAGATGTTCTTCCACCCGCGCACGCACCCAGGCACATTGCGCCAGTTGCTTGCGGCGGTTTTCGATCGAAATTCTGCGCGCCTGTTCGTCATTGCGCGCACCATGGGGGGCTTTGGATTTGGCATGCACCCCAATCAGGCGCAGATCCGTACCTGATTTCGTTTTCACAGCAAGTTCCAGCGGCGGTTTGGAAAAGACGACGTCATCGGGACGCGCATCCAGATCAAGATCCATGTGGAAGGATTGATCAAAACGTGGCGATGCCCCATTGCCACCGCGCGGATCGTGCACGGCCGTCAGTTTTGACGGATCAAACATCAGGGTGATTTCCTGCTGCGTGTCATTGGCAAAACCCGTGACCGCATCGGAAAGGCGCAGGTTGTACTTTTTCGCAAGGTTGCGCAGGGCCGTTGCACTGTCACGTTTGCGGCTGGTATCCGGGGCTTCGATCACCATCAGGGCATCGGCATCAATTGCGCGCAAAACATGTACGATGGCTGCGATCTGATCACTGCGCTTCACATTCCAGCGCGAAGACCAGTCACCGGTTACAAGCGGCTGACCTTCATCATCAAAGAGACTGTTGAACCATTCAACGTTCCATGTCGCGACACGCATCAGGCGGGCTCTGGCTGTTTCAGAGACCGGATTTCTTCCCAGGCCTGATTAATCGCGACCAGCCGGGTTTCTGCGAGTTTCACGGCTTCCTGGGGCAGGCCCCGGGCAATGACGCGGTCCGGATGCATATCACGTACGAGGTTGCGCCATTTTTTGCGGACTTCATCCATGGGGGTGTCTGTCGTCACGCCCAGAACATCATAGGGGTTTGGCGTGGTATCCGGCACGAAACGCGTACGCAGGGACCGAAACATCATTTCATCCATGCCAAAAATATCCGCAACCCGGGCCAGAAAATCATCTTCCTTCGGGTGATATTCACCGTCGGCCATTGCGATATGAAACAAGCCTTCCATCAGGAAACAGATCCGCCCGTCATGTTCGTCAAACATATTGGCGATCCGTTCGGCGTAGGTTTCAAACCCCGCCACATCCTGGCGTGCAAGGTTGAAGACACGGGCGGCTTGAATTTCATCTTCGGCGCTGATCTGAAAAACTTCGCGGAAAGCTGTGACTTCGTCGCGCGTCACCTGGCCATCTGCCTTGGCCATTTTCGCGCCAAGGGCGATCACCGCGATTGTAAACGCGACTGAGCGTTCCGGCGTGGAACGCAGCTTTTCAAAGACTTCTGACAGGGATTCCCCCGAAGCCAGCGCAGAAAGCGCGTCACTTATGCGGTTCCAGATGCTCATGCCACAATCCTAACGGCAAACGCGGGGAATGTCCCGTGTGATCAGAGGTGCTTGAACAAAAGGTGAAGATCAAGCCAGTTTCCGTGTTTGCGGCCCGCTTGTGGCAGGATCCCGCCGGGGTTGAAGCCCACGGCATTGTGAAACGCCAGTGCGCCCGAGTTCGTCCCGGAAATGGCCGCCACCATCAGATGGGTGCCCAGCGCTTTCAGTTCAAGTTCCAGGGCCGCGATAAGGGCACGCCCCAGACCTTTGCCGTGATGGGCGGGGGCAAGGTAAATCGTGATTTCTTTTGAATGCGCATAGCCCGGCCCCGCGCGGAAATCGCCCGCACAGGCGAAACCGGTGAGCTTTTCGCCCTCAAGAAGGGTCAGGAAGGGATCATCGCCCTGTATGCGGGTCAGCAAATCGGCTTCGGACTTTTCATCTGTCGTAAAGGTCGCGGTGCCATTGCGGATTTCGGCATTCCAGATCGCTGCAATCCGGGGAATGTCATCCGGGATGGCCGGGCGGATTGTCATGACAGGGACCTGGGGCCATGCAGGGTTTCAAAATGGGCTGTGAAGCGGGCATCACCCGTGTGGAAATTCAGCGCGGGGCCTTCTGTCGTGCCGAAGAGCGTTTTCAGAGCCTGAGCTTCCGGGTGTTGAATGTCAAAACCTGTCATGCGGACGCCGGATTGCGGCAGGCGTTTGGCCGGGTGGGCCTCCCCCTCCCATTCGATCAGGGCTGGAGCCATATTGTCGTAGGGCAGCTTACCATCCGCAGGCACGGCCATCTGCCAGCGCAGATCCCCACGGGACAAGGCCACGGGCTCCCCCGCTTTGATCGGCAGTGTCGCGATTGTGTCGGTAATATCATCACAACGCAGGATCCAGTTGGTGATGCGCGGCGCACCCCGGAAGTTATCGAGGTCGAACCAACGCGGGCGACCGGGATCAGGGGTATCCGGGTTGATGGCGATCACTTCGAGGTAAAGCCCGTCCTTGAGACCCAGCAGACGGTTATGGGTGCTCATCAGCACATGTTCACCGCCGGGGGCCATTTTCACGCCCAGGCTGTCCTCAAAATACTGAACGCCTTCTGTCAGATTTTCCGCCGCGATGGCGATGTGATCAAATGTAAACATATGCTGCTCTCCCTCGCCCCCAGAAACGCAAAAGCGGGCGCGAAGATCAATGCCCCGCGCCCGCTTTTGCGATTTATTTCAGCGATCAGAAGGTTTCGACGATCAGCTGTGCGTTACACTGGCTACCGTCGAATGTACCAATCCAGACGTCATAGATCCCATCACCCGCCGGGCGGGTCAGGCGAATTTTCGGATCCGCATTGCCGTTGTCGTCATCGTCAAAATACCAGTTCACACCGGCAGTGTTGATCAGCAAGGTTGAATCACACTGGCTGACGACGCGGAATTCCAGCTGATAGCCTTTGATTCCATTGATGGTCAGTGAGAAATCCGGGCGGCCAATCACATAACCCGGCATCGGCCCGGACCAGTTGCGCGCCCGTAAACCACAATTGGACAGGTTATACTGACCACCGGCAACGACATTAATAGAAACCGGGCTGTAGAGCTGACGGCCGGTCAGTTCGTACCGCTCATTTCCCCAGAGCTGATAATCCGGACAGGCCTGAGCGCCTCCGGCAAGAATAACAAAAAACAGAGAATATAAAAAATGGCGCATAATAGCCTCCTTCGACAACAGATATTGTTTCCCCAGGGTAAGCGTAGCGCAGAAATACCGTTTGGCAAAATTAATTTGCAGACAAACAGCCTGCCTAAATGGTCAGATCGGGGACAATTGCCCCCGATCCGGTTCATATATCAGAAGCTTTCAACAATCAGCGTCGCATCACAGGCTGCACCATTGAAGGTGCCGATCCAGACATCATAAACACCATCTGAGCCAGGATTGTTCAGGCGGATCTTAGGATCGCCATCGCCGTAGCTGTCATCGTCATAGAACCATGTGCCATGGGCGTTGTTGATCAACAGAACCGTGTCACAGGTGCCAATCACGCGGAATTCCAGATCATAGCCGGACACACCACTGATGCTGATAGAATAATCTGGCGCGGAAATCACATGGCCGGTCAGAGACCCGCCCCAGTTCGCTGCATCGATTTTGCAGTTCTCCAGGTTCTGGTCCCCACCTGCAACCACAGAAAACTGGCGTGGTGAGTAAAGTTGTTCCCCGGTGATATTAATCTCTGAGCCCCAGCGGGTGTAATCAGGGCAGGCACTGGCAACAGTAGCAGAAAGCATCATAAAGAGTGATGCAAAAAACAGTTTCATTTTGGTCTCCGAATATAATCCAGGAAGGGGCAACCCCGCCCCTTCCGTGCCGTCGCATGTCTGCCATCACACTAAGACAAATCAAAGGCGAGACCGTTCTTTTTCTGCCCCGCCTTTTGTGTTTTTTCGTGAATAACAGATCTGCCCCGGTCAATGACCTGGGTGTCATTTGATATCAGCGCATGCCACGCAGGATTTTCAGGATGTCTTCGGCTGCGTCCGGGATATTGGTCCCCGGGCCAAAGATAGCTTTCACCCCTGCCTTATAAAGGTAATCATAATCCTGTTGCGGGATCACACCGCCGCAGATCACGATGATGTCTTCCGCACCCTGGGCTTTCAATTCTTCGATCAGCTTTGGGGCAAGGGTTTTGTGACCTGCCGCCTGGGAAGAAATGCCAACGATATGCACATCATTGTCGATGGCGTCCTGCGCAGCTTCATCCGGTGTCTGGAAAAGTGGGCCAACGTCGACGTCAAAGCCGATATCTGCGAAAGCGGTGGCGATGACTTTGGCACCACGATCATGGCCGTCCTGGCCCATTTTCACAACCAGCATACGCGGGCGGCGGCCTTCTTCAGTTGCGAAGTCCTCAACCGATTTCTGGATCTTTGCAAAGCCTTCATCGCCCTCATAGGCGGAGCCATAAACGCCAGCCAATGTTTTTACCTCTGCTTTGTGACGGCCAAAGGCCTTTTCCATTGCCATGCTGATTTCACCGACAGAAGCACGGGCGCGGGCGGCTTCGACAGCGAGCGCCAGAAGGTTGCCATTGCCGGAAGAAGCCCCCTGTTCAAGCGCCGCAAGGGCGCCTTCACAGGCCGCTGCATCCCGCGTATCGCGGATGCTGGTCAGACGTGCGACCTGAGCTTCGCGCACGGCGACGTTGTCGACATCAAGAATATCGATCGCGTCTTCTTTCTCAAGGCGGTATTTGTTCACGCCCACAATGACTTCGTCACCGCGGTCGATATTGGCCTGACGCCGGGCCGCAGATTCTTCAATGCGCAGTTTCGGCATACCGGAGGCCACGGCTTTGGTCATGCCACCCATTTCCTCGACCTCTTCCATCAGGGCCCAGGCTTTGTCGACCAGTTCAGCGGTCAGGCTTTCGACATAGTAAGAACCGGCCAGCGGATCGACGACATTGGTGATGCCCGTTTCTTCCTGCAGGATCAGCTGCGTGTTGCGTGCGATCCGGGCAGAGAAATCGGTGGGCAGGGCAATGGCTTCGTCCAATGCATTGGTGTGCAGGGACTGTGTGCCGCCCAGCGCCGCCGCCATGGCCTCATATGCCGTGCGCACAACGTTGTTATAGGGATCCTGTTCCTGCAGAGACACGCCGGATGTCTGGCAGTGAGTACGCAGCATGGAGGATTTTTCGAGCTTTGGTTCGAATTCCTGCATCACACGATGCCAGAGCAGACGGGCGGCGCGCAGCTTGGAGGCCTCCATGAAGAAGTTCATGCCAATGGCGAAGAAGAAGCTGAGGCGACCTGCGAATTTATCGACATCCATGCCCGCATTGATCGCGGCACGCACATATTCACGACCATCCGCAAGCGTGTACGCAAGTTCCTGCACGAGGTTCGCGCCCGCTTCCTGCATGTGATAGCCGGAAATCGAGATTGAGTTGAACTTAGGCATCTCATTGGACGTATATTCGATGATGTCAGAGATGATCCGCATGGAGGGTTCAGGCGGGTAGATATAGGTGTTGCGCACCATGAATTCTTTCAGAATGTCGTTCTGAATGGTGCCTGCCAGCAGGGATCTGTCGTGGCCCTGTTCTTCGCCGGTGACAATGAAGTTTGCGAGGATTGGGATCACAGCGCCGTTCATCGTCATGGAAACAGAGACTTTATCAAGCGGGATACCGTCAAAGAGGATTTTCATATCCTCAACCGAGTCAATCGCAACGCCGGCCTTGCCCACATCACCAACCACGCGTTCATGGTCACTGTCATAGCCGCGGTGTGTTGCCAGATCGAAGGCCACGGATACACCCTGCTGACCAGCGGCAAGGGCTTTGCGGTAGAACGCGTTGCTTTCCTCAGCGGTTGAAAAACCAGCATATTGGCGGATGGTCCAGGGGCGGCCTGCGTACATGGTGGATTTCACACCGCGTGTGAACGGCGCGTGGCCAGCGGTAGAATTCAGGTGATCCATACCGTCCAGATCAGCGGCGTCATAGTAAGGCTTGACGTCGATCCCTTCGAGCGTGTTCCAGGTCAGATCATCCAGCGGACGCCCCCGCAGTTCTTTCTCTGCCCGGGTCGCCCATGTTTCGGGCAGCGGCACGTTCTTCTTTGAAACCATCGTTGTGTCCTCTTTCGTCTTCCTGTCCGGGGTGTGCCCCGGTATTTTCAATCAATGTGATGTTGTTGTCGGCCTGGCCGCGCAGCCAAGTCAGGTCTTCGCGATAGGCGTCCTGCAGCACCTCGCGGTGGAAATTGGGGAAAGGCATCCATGTGCCGCCCTTATGGAGTTGGCCTGCATATGTGCCCGGATCCTCATCCCTGTCTGCAACAAGCTGCGCCAGGTCACCGGCGATATCGGCAGGCGTTGTGAAATCTGTTACCGGGTCAGCAAGAATGGCCCCGGTCAGCAAGGCCAGCATGCGCGGGTGCTGATCGGACAGGGCTTCATGTGGCAGGATCAGGATTTCTGCGGCAGGGAAGGCATCGCGCAATTCCTGCGCCAGGTGACGCCAGCGACGGGGCTGGGTGACCAGCCTGTCAAGCTGCGCCTCTGTCGGAAGGGCGTGGCCCTGAAACATGCCTGCGGCCAGTTGTTGCATCCACCAGCATTCATAACTGCGGATGGTCAGACAGATACGGGTAACACTGCGTTCAAATGTATTGCGCATACGGGCAAGACGCCATGCGGCATCGGGATAAAGCTGCCCGCTTGTCAGGTTCAGCGCCACATTGCCCAGAAGGCCCGGTTCAGACAGTAAAAGCAACTGCATGTCCTGGCGTGTAAGATCCGCCAGATGCAGACGCATCAGCCCGGCGGAGCGGTGCGCGGCGTGATCTGTCAGCGGGGTTTCATGCCCCTGCGCGACCATCAGGCCGGCCAGCATGCCGCCTTTCGTTTGTGCTGGCAGCGCAGTTGCAATACCTTCCTGTGACAGTGCGGCAGTATTCGCCGCCAGAAATTTTTGAAAACCCAAATGCCCGGAGCAATGCGCCCCGAGATGCAGAACCAGTTCCATCAGGCCCACCCCGACCATATCCATAGCCCGGGCACCTGTTCCCTGGCCATCACGCCCCATCGCACAGACTGGCACGGCAGGTGTTTCAGAAGGGTTAAACCTGGTGGTTTCTGGAAGAGGTTTCAGTTTTTTCCTCGCAATCGGCGCGTAAAACGCTATCTCTGAAAGAGAGGAGTTATTGATGAAAAAATGCCTTTGTGCCCTTGCCGCCTGTCTTAGTCTGGCCCTGCCCGTATTTGCGCAGGAGGCGACAGAGGACATCCCGGAACTGGCTTTCCTGGAGGCCGCGGATGTGATCGCAGAAGAATTTCTCTGGCAGGCACGGCTGATTGTTGTCTTTGCCGACAGCCCGCTTGATCCGCGTTTTGCAGACCAGTTGTCCAAGCTGGAAGATGGCGCAGAAGCCCTTCTGGAACGCGATGTCGTGGTGATCACCGACGCAGACCCGGCAGGCGCATCCGAATGGCGCGAGGAATTGCGCCCGCGTGGGTTCATGATGGTGTTGATCGGCAAAGACGGCGTCATCCGCCTGCGCAAACCCTTTGCCTGGGACGTGCGCGAAATCAGCCGATCCATCGACAAAATCCCGCTGCGCCAGCAGGAAGTCCGCGACAGAAGAGAATAGTGCAGAGGTTCGGAAAAAGCTGTCATGGTTGCTCACTCTGCTGAGAAAACCGGAACTCAACCCCATCGGGCAACGTTCGTGCGTAATCAGAAAGCATCACATGCAACCGCACCGCAGCTTCTTCAGTTGTTGCGTAGAACGTTACGTTGGCATTCCCCACGACTCCCAACGGACCATCTATAACCAGGTCTCCCAGCTCCACCCAATCCGGCCCGACAGCATTATGGAGCCAGTCTTTGTAGAGCATTGCAAGTTCCACGCTATTGTCTGCCAGAAGTGGCACGGCCCAACCCGCAGCGGGATTGCTTTGGCGAATGCTAAGCGCCTGCGCAGACGCGAGCCCCCAGAGATCCAGGACATAATGTGGGTTCTGCCATGATACATACCCAAGATCATTCACTGCGACTGGGTTTTGATAAAATTCATCCACAAAACGCGCCATCTGCTTTTGCTGCATTGCAACGACCCTGGACGAGAAGGCAAGCAGTTGGTTCGTCAGACTATAATAATAGCCACTTGCAAGTAACGGCGACACAATCAGGAAGAACGCGATTGCAGGACGTGCGGCATATTTTTCGGTTACGAACAAAATGAACAGCCCCACTACGAAAGTCATAATATAGATTTCGTAACGGTTCAGCCATCCGAACTGCCCCAGGGCGAGATGGCCTGCGCCGGCAAACACCATGGCCCCCAGAATCGCCCGGAATTTCGGTGGCATAGACCGGAAGTTCCAAAGAAAAATCATCATCGCAACCAGCAGCACAGAGAACAGGACAACAGCCGGAAACCTGTCAAATTTACTTGAAATAACCTCAACCAAATTACTGGTCGTCAAAGCATCATGTGACGATGCATTGGCCAACTTCGCCTGAACTGAATTTGGCAGGGCACTAAGGCCAAGCTGCATCAGAAAAACGCAAAACAATGACACGGGAATAATCCCAAGGCAGATGATCCCCGCCACCCGCGACATTCCACGTTTACCCTTACCTGAGGACGTAAGCACAATGACAAGAGCGACAGCCAATGACACAGCCAGCCCCTCGAAGCGCAGCAATGGTCCAAAGAGTACACCTGAGAGCAAGAGCCAAGTGAGCTGCCCGGTTTGCAGATAGGTTTGAATACCACATAGAACTGCAAGCGTCGCGGCCACATGCAGAGCGTGTTCCATCCCAGCCCAGGCAACACCGGCAAAGTTCAGCCCGATCGGGCCAAGGATCAGAACAACCCACATCTGCCAACCCGGAACCTGAAAACACCGGGTTACAAAACGCGCCCAAAGCAGTGCTGATGCGATAAGCGCCCCAAGGTTTATAATTGCAGGCAGGAAACGATGCATGGTCCCGCCTGCAAATGGCGTCAACAAAAAGGGGTACAGCGGGGAAGACGCCGCTGAGCTATATTCGCCTGCGTTCACCCCATAACCGCCTGCAACAATTTGTTCGGCAACAGCAAGATGAATATAAACATCATCCAGCGGATATTCGAACTGCCCGGCAATATACCAGCTGACAGCCTGAAAAAGCCCCCAGACCAGCAGCACAGCGATGAGGCTTATCACTGCAGGCAAAGATCTGTTCGCACTGTTTATCGGAGCTTCAGCAGACATTTTTCTTATTCGAACTCAAGGATCACATCATCAACCGCAAGCGAGTCACCGGCAGCGGCGTTGATTTTGCTGACGACGCCTTTCTTTTCGGCGCGCAGGATGTTTTCCATCTTCATGGCTTCCACGGTGCAAAGCGCCTGACCTTCATGCACTTCATCGCCAACGGAAACCGCGACGTTCACGATCAGACCGGGCATTGGGCACAGCAACAGGCGTGATGTATCCGGTGCAACTTTGACCGGCATCAGGGCCGCCAGTTCCGCCTGACGCGGGCTGCGCACGCGGACTTCCAGATCAGCACCACGGGACCGGATACGGAACCCCTGGGTGATCTTTTCGACCTTCAGAACCAGCGGGCTGCCGTCAACGGACAGACGCGCAAGGCTGTCGCCCGGTGTCCAGTCAGATGCCACACGATGGGTGCGGCCATCATCGAAATGCACGGTAGATCCGTCGTGATCTGCTTCAATCGACACGGGGATGTCTTCGCCCTGAACGCTGACAACCCATTCGGTGCCGACTTTGCGTTCATGGTTGCTCATCCGGCCCGACACGCGGGTACGGCGAATTTCAGCGACGCGGTGCATGGCAGCGGCAGAGGCCGCGATGCGTTGAACCGCGTCACGATCCAGTTCCACGCCTTCAAACCCTTCGGGGTATTCTTCTTCGATAAAGGCTGTGGTCATTTCACCGGACGTGAATTTCGGGTGGTCCATCACGGCGGACAGGAACGGCAGGTTATGACCGATGCCTTCCAACTCGAACCCATCCAGAGCATTGCGCATATGTTCAATCGCTGTGGCGCGATCCGGGCCCCATGTGCACAGTTTTGCGATCATCGGGTCGTAATACATGCTGATTTCGCCGCCTTCGAAAACGCCGGTGTCATTGCGCACAACTTCGTCCGCCTGCACGACTTCTTCCGGTGGACGGTATTTCACCAGACGGCCAATGGACGGCAGGAACCCGCGATACGGATCTTCGGCATAGAGACGGCTTTCAATCGCCCAGCCGTTCAATTTCACATCTTCCTGTTTGATGGTCAGCGGTTCACCATTTGCAACCCGGATCATCTGTTCAACCAGATCAACACCGGTGATCATTTCGGTCACAGGATGTTCCACCTGCAGACGTGTGTTCATCTCAAGGAAGTAGAAATTCTTGTCGCCATCGACGATGAATTCCACTGTGCCCGCACTGGCGTAATCCACCGCCTGCGCCAGTGCGACGGCCTGATCGCCCATACGTTTACGGGTTTCTTCATCCAGGAAGGGGCTTGGCGCTTCTTCAATCACCTTTTGCTGACGGCGCTGAATAGAACATTCGCGTTCGCCCAGATAAATGCCGTTGCCATGTGCGTCGCACAGCACCTGAATTTCGATATGACGGGGTTGAGTCACGAATTTCTCGATGAAGATCCGGTCATCGCCAAAGCTGTTCGCAGCTTCGTTCTTGGACGACTGGAACCCTTCGCGGGCTTCTTCGTCATTCCAGGCAATCCGCATGCCTTTACCACCACCACCGGCAGAGGCTTTCAGCATTACCGGATAGCCAACTTCATTCGAAATCTTAACGGCTTCATCCGCATCCTCGATCAGGCCCATGTAGCCCGGAACAGTGGATACGCCCGCTTCTTTCGCGATTTTCTTGGACGTGATCTTGTCGCCCATCTTTTCAATCGCACCCACTGGCGGGCCGACAAAAGCCACGCCTTCGGCCGCCAGGGCTTCGGCAAATTTGGAATTCTCAGACAGGAAACCATAACCCGGGTGCACGGCTTCGGCACCGGTCTGGCGGATCGCATCCATCACTTTGTCGATCACGATATAGGACTGGTTCGCAGGGGGCGGGCCGATGTGCACGGCCTCATCCGCCATTTTCACATGCAGCGCGTTGCGGTCCGCATCGGAATAAATCGCAACCGTCTGAATGCCCATGGCCCGGGCAGATTTGATCACACGACAGGCGATTTCACCCCGGTTGGCGATAAGTATTTTTTTGAACATGATCAGATCCTCGTTCTATCGGTATCAGGCGGCACGCAGGGTGCCGGAATGGATGGGACAATGCGTTGGCATAGGGTCAGACACATTGTTGTGATTTGGCGGTCGGTTCACGGCGCGAACACAGTTCTGTGCTGCACCGCTTCGTGAGGTGAAAGTGAACCGATTAGTTACGATATATTCCTGACGGCCCCGACTAACCGGGCGCCGCATGAAGGGAGCATTCTTATGACCATGACGAGACACACCACGCTTGCCGCCTCGGCGCTGGCCCTGCTGATCGCCGCCCCGGCTGTTGCGGATACCGCTGCAGACCTGGAACACCGGGTGGATGAGCTGACCGCACGGCTGGCTGAACTTGAAAACAACCGCGCCAGCGGCCTGAGCTTTGGCAATGGCGGCACAATTGATATTTACGGCTATGTGAAGGCCGATTTCATCCAGGACCTGGACGCTGACCTTGGCACCACAACATTCGGACTTGCCAGCCTGACCCCAGGGTTCGCCAG
Organism: Halocynthiibacter styelae; assembly: GCF_016123485.1. Classification (GTDB taxonomy): domain Bacteria; phylum Pseudomonadota; class Alphaproteobacteria; order Rhodobacterales; family Rhodobacteraceae; genus Halocynthiibacter; species Halocynthiibacter styelae. Next base: position 42,123 of record NZ_JADCKQ010000018.1, read on the forward strand.
CGATGAAAATTTCCAGGCTCATGCCCTCCAGTCCCGCCTTGGCGTGCGTGGTACAGCCCCAAGCGGTATTGGCGACATTGGCTTTCAGATCGAAGGGGATTTCTTTGGGGGCGACGACGGCGGCAACTTCCGCCTGCGTCACGCGAATGCCACGCTGGGCAACTGGCTGGTTGGTCAGAGCTGGAGTAACTTCATGCAGCTCAACGCCTTCCCGACCACGCTGGATTTCCAGGGACCGGCTGGCCTGACCTTCGCCCGTCAGACCCAGGTGCGTTACACGCATGACTTTGCCCAGAACCTGAGCGCATCCTTCTCTGTGGAAGATGCGGTGTTTGACAGCAGTGATCCGGTTGCCACTGCGTCGCTTGACTGGGCGAATGATCGCTTCAGCCTGCGCGGTGCGGTTCTGTACGGGACACTGGATACCGGCAGCAACGATGTCGACGCCTGGGGTGCCAGCATTGGCGGTACCGCGCAGCTTTGGGATGGCGGGCTGATCAGCGCGACCTATACCCGCGGTGAAGCCATTGCGCCCTACTTCCAGTTTGGCGGCAGCGGCTTCTATGACGATGGCGGCACCAATGATGCGGTCGAAACCGAAGGTGCAAGCCTGGGTATCACCCATGCAATCAATGACAAGTGGAGCCTTGGCACCGCTTACGGTTACCGTCGGGATGACGCCGGTGTTGCCACGGGCACCCGTTCCCTTGAAACCGTGCATTTCACCGTGAACTACGCCCCGGTTGAGAACGTCAACGTCGGCCTGGAATATTTCACCGGCGAACGCGAATTGTTTGACGGCAGCACTGCGGATGCTGACCGCATTCAGGCTTCGGTTCAGTTTAACTTCTGATCCAAAGCCCGGGTTCCGGGGGGATAAAGGTGCCCCCCCGGGATTATTCTGATCAGTTACAGATGTTGACGTCGTCGCAGAAGACGCCGGCAGCCCCGCCGATGATCGCGCCTGTTGTGGCGCTGCCACCAGTTGCGTCAGAAATAACGGCCCCCGCAGCCGCACCTGCGACACCGCGTTCCAGATCACTGTCGAGACAGCCCGCCAGAAGTGTGAATGTGAAAAGTGCTGCTGCGATATGTTTAACAGACATGGTTTCTGCCTTCCTGTGATATGTGTTCTCAGCAGGAATCCTACCGCCTTCCCCATAAAGCAACACCCCGGATGCGCCGTAGCGACACAACCGGCAGCATATTGCGCAGGGAAAAGCGGAAAGATGCTCACGACCAGTCATCCTCCGCAAAAGCGTCAGGGAAATTGGCGCGGGCCAGGTCTTCGTTCAGAACCAGAAGCGCATCATAGCTTTCCGGATCAAAGGGATCTTCGGCGGCGATGATTTCGCGCCCAAAGAACCAGGACAGACGCCCGGCATCCAGATTGCCGCGCTCAAAAGGTTCAGTGCCGAAGTTTTCAACAATCGCCTTGATAAATCCTGCATCCGCACGCCGGTCAGGTGGGCGACGGTCGGCATAGCGTTCACGCGCAGTCAGTGGCGTGACGCCGCCCTTGTTCGGACGACGGATGGTAAACTGAAAATCAGTACCCGGAAGACGGCCCGGGAAACCGCGGTGCTTTAACATGGAAGCTCTCCCCGCAAAGTGGTGGTTACGGGGAAAGCCTGTAAAGCAAACGGACGGTAAAGATAATCCGTTAAGCTGAAACGCTTAGTTAATTGGCCCTGTTGGGCTGGTCGGACCAGTTGGTTGCTGCGGATCCGGGTCATTATCCTTGTCGTTCGGCACACCATAACAATGGCCATCATTCGATTGCGGATCGCAATCCTGCTCTGGTGGCAGGCACGGATAGTTGGAACCCGGAATATATTCACACCCGGTTTCAGGCGGTTCACACGGATTTTCCTGCTGAGAGGTCGAGTCGTACTGACCGCCACCTTCGCAACCGACCACATCGCCGTGCTTATTGTAGATTGGTTGCGGCGTAATCCGCAGTGGCTCAGGTTGCTGCGCACATGCCCCCAGCACAACCACAAGTGAGAAACACAGGCCAGTCGCAATTTTTGAATTAAACATATTTTGCTCCATAGAAACGTAAAAATAGAGCCCGTAGCATAGCAAATTTTACGTTTTCCGGCAACACTGCGTGGGGTGTTATCGGATATCAGACCCTGCGGGAGCGCAGCGAGACCTGTCAGAGAGGTGTCGGGGGCAGAGCTGGCCCACCCCCAGACGAAATTACAGTTTGCTGGATACTGGTTCAGCAACAACTGGTTCGTATACAACAGGCTCTTCCTGTTGACCTGCACATGCAGATACGAATGCGACGAGGCTGAGTGCAACGAGTGCTTTAACGGTACGGGACATTTCAATCTCCTGTTAGTGAATACCGGGAGGTTCCCGGAAGTTTCAAAGCGGCAGCCTTGATGGCTATCACTAAATCTACCCTTTACATGGTTTCCAATGCAAGCACACAGAGGCATTTTCCTCCAGGCGTTTTTCAGCCAGGGTTGAGGTTTAATTCCCACAGTTAAAGGGGTTTTCTTCCATTTTCGCCCAACAAATGACAACATCAGAACACCTCTCTGACGCATGTATTGTCCGCTGAACGGAACGCTTCAAAAAACTTTGCAACGTCCGGGTTTGTCTCGCCCATAGTGGTTTCCCGTTCGGCCAGGGCCACGACAATTTGCTCAAACTCCAGTGCTTCATCTGCCGGATGAATCGCAAGGATGACCTGACAGAGATGAAGCATATCCTGACTGACATCATCAAATTTATATTCATTTTCAACAACCTGTGGGGCAACAAATCGATACAGAACTCGCGCAGAACCACCAGTTTGACCGGCATCACCACTGACGCCGATGTCGCGATCAAGAAACCAGACGCGCTGACCGGAAGGCACAGATACCTCTGTCCCCTTGACGAGATCGCCACCACCCTGCCCAACAAGGCGCAGGGTTGCGGTGGCAGAAAGCCAGAACAAAAAGGCCAGCCCGGCCGCTATGATCAGCCAGCGCGTCATTTTGTTTTCACCTCATCGGGTTTGCCTTCTGGTTGAGTAGAAAATTCAGCCGGAGACGTGATTTCCACCAGTTCCATATCGTCAGAGTTCTTTACAAGACGATGGCGAATCCCCGGGGGCTGCAAAACACAGGACCCTTCACGCAGGATATGCGCCCCCTCGCCTTCATATTCAAATTCCACCCAGCCTTTGGTGACATAGACCATCTGAAGATCCAGATCATGGGAATGCCATTCCGCAGGGCTGCGCATCCCCGGCACCGCCCGGATGACATGGGCACCATATGCCCCTTGCGTCGCCTCACGAATACCCAGCTGCCGGTACTCAAAAAACGGCCGCAATCCCGCCCCTTCAAACGGCACAGAATCCGCATGACAGATTGTGAAGGCCTGATTTTTGTAAAGGCGGGTCATATGACGTTCCTTATCGGCGGTATGCGCCTGCCCGGGTGGGTGCGCATGCACCCGCCATGGGGCCGGCGGGTGCATACCGTCGCTTGCGCGACGATGAAGCGGTTAAAGCGGGATGTTGTCGTGTTTTTTCCACGGGTTTTGCAGGCTTTTGCCACGCAGAGACGCAAAGGCACGGGCCACGCGTTTGCGGGTGGATTGCGGCATGATCACCTCGTCGATAAAGCCCTTTTCCGCAGCCACAAACGGGTTGGCGAAACGGTCTTCATAATCCTGAGTGTGCTGTGCGATTTTCTCAGCGTCGCCAAGGTCAGCACGATGGATGATCTCGGTCGCACCTTTTGCACCCATCACCGCGATTTCCGCTGTGGGCCAGGCATAGTTGAAATCGCCGCGCAGGTGTTTCGACGCCATCACGTCATAGGCACCGCCGTAAGCTTTGCGGGTGATCACAGTCACTTTCGGCACGGTTGCTTCGCCATAAGCGAACAGCAGTTTCGCACCGTGTTTGATCACGCCACCATATTCCTGGCTGGTGCCCGGCAGGAAGCCCGGCACATCCACCAGCGTCAGCACAGGAATTTCGAACGCATCACAGAAACGCACGAAACGCGCGGCCTTGCGGGACGCATCAATATCAAGACAGCCCGCCAGAACCATCGGCTGGTTTGCAACCACGCCCACGGTGCCACCTTCAAGGCGGATAAAGCCGGTCAGGATGTTCTTGGCGAAATCTTCCTGGATCTCATAGAAATCCCCTTCATCCGCCAGCTTGGTGATCAGTTCCTTCATATCATACGGTGTGTTCGGATTATCCGGGATCAGCGTATCAAGGCTTTCATCAATGCGGGCCGGATCATCAAAGAACGGGCGCACTGGCGGTTTCTGACGGTTGTTCAGTGGCAGGAAGTCAACCAGACGGCGGACCTCGGCCAGCGCTTCCACATCGTTTTCAAACGCGCCATCCGCGACAGAAGATTTCCTGGTGTGCGTAGACGCGCCCCCCAGTTCTTCCGCCGTCACAACTTCATTGGTCACGGTTTTCACAACGTCAGGGCCGGTGACAAACATGTATGAGCTGTCTTTGACCATAAAGATAAAGTCAGTCATCGCAGGGGAATACACCGCACCACCGGCACATGGGCCCATGACAAGGCTGATCTGCGGCACAACACCAGACGCCATAATATTACGTTGGAACACTTCGGCATAACCCGCAAGCGAAGCCACACCTTCCTGAATACGTGCGCCACCGGAATCGTTAATCCCAATCACAGGCGCGCCGTTTTGCATCGCCATATCCATGATCTTGCAGATCTTCTGCGCGTGGGTTTCAGACAGAGAGCCACCAAACACGGTGAAATCCTGCGAGAACACATAGACCATACGGCCGTTGATGGTGCCCCAGCCCGTGACAACACCGTCACCCGCCGGGCGGTCTTTTTCCATACCGAAATCGGTGCAGCGATGGGCCACGAACATGTCGAATTCTTCAAAGCTGTCTTCGTCCAGCAGCAGGTCAATGCGTTCACGCGCGGTGAGTTTGCCTTTTTTATGCTGGCTTTCAATCCGACGCGCGCCTCCGCCCTGACGGGCCTCTTCGCGGCGGCTTTCTAGTTCCTGAAGAATATCTTTCATCACGGGCTCCCGGTTTTGGCTCCGCATCGATCACATGCAGAGTTGAATAGTTTCAGTAAACTAGAGCGAAACCAGTGTAAGAAGGAAGAGAAATTCAGCAAATTTGCAAACTTCACTCAAGTTAAGTCCAGGAAAATGAATATATGCAAATATGAACACATGACTTTAAGAGTAACTGAGTTTCTCTTTGTAAGCGTTGCAAAATCTTCGAAAGCACCTAGTCCGCACGCTGGCTTAACAGGTTTCCAGGCCTTTTCACTGACATTTCCCAGAGAGATACTTCAACAGTGGGGAAGCCATGAGTAATCCTTTTGAAGGGCGCAGCCCGAATTTATCAGGCCCGGCACGGGATCTGCTGCCAGTAACGCCGGATGACGCAGCGGATCTTCCGCGTATTTGCATCGGCCTTTATGCAGAAGTGGGGGGCGCGATTGTATTCACCAGCGAAACGGGGGCTGTCCGGACGGTTTCTGTGAGCGATTTTTCGATACTACCCGTAGCGGCGCGTCGGGTTCATGCAAGCGGGACAACAGCGTCCGGACTTCATGGATTTGTCGTGTAGGGCAAGTCGCCGCGCCGCATTTGGAGTACGTTCTTCGATTTCTGCCTATCGGCTGCATGATTAGCGCGCTCTGCGCACAAAAAAGCCCGCCTCAGTATTTCTACTGAGGCGGGTTTTTTTATTTGAACATCGTATTGAGA
>NZ_JADCKQ010000019.1 GCF_016123485.1 Halocynthiibacter styelae
AATATATAAACGGGTTCTACAATCCACGTCGCCGCCACTCAGCATTGGGGTGGAAAAGCCCCGTCGCTTTCGAAAGGAAAGTGGCTTAAACGAGCACTTGGGGCGGCACGAAAGCGAGACAGGTCCAGTTATGTAGTTGGCTGCCTAATTAGTCTACCTGCCCATCGCAGACATGTAGACAGTCATCCGACCGAGATGAAGATCCACGTCCACTTTGACGAGCTGAACAGCTCTAGAACAATCTCATTTCCGGATCATAACTCAGGCGAATGTCAAACGCAGACATAAATGCCTGGGCAGCCTCCATATCTTTAAAATAGAATGATGAAGCATCGACGCAGCCGGGCTGTTTATCGCTTGCCCATGCGTATTCCCCTGCCCCACATTCCTTGTTGAGCCATACAAGCATGTCATCCAGTTTCCTGCCATATCCGCACTCAGGTGTTTCCACTCGAATACGGATCGGGAACTTTTGTTCAGCCCGGTTCTTATATTGAGATCTGGCGCGCCCTCTGGTCATGCGGTGAGAACATAAGGAGAACAATCAAGTATAGCAAGCAACCAAATTCACCACCCACAAACCTGCTCCCCATATCTGTTCTGGCTGTCGATCACTTCTGCTGCCTGCCGGTCTTCACGTACAAGGACCACAGCGACCGCACGGTCAAACCGGATCGGCTGCGCAATATCGCAGAAATCCCCTTCCGGTTTCACGCACCCGCTAACGGCTAAGACGGTCAACAAGGCCATCGTCGGTTTGCTTTTCAACATCGCGTTCAATCTCCTGTTTGTGCTGGATTGCTTCATGGCGGGCTTTGAGGGTCTGACGTTCCGTGTCGTGTCTCTGGGCGCGCCTGGCGTCCAAACGGAGCCACGACACCAGAAAGGCCACAAACGCGCTGAGAGCGGCCCAGATCGCCGCCTTGGTGGGGATGTGCTGAAACATCAGCGGCCACCAAACTGTTTTGCAATCGCATCCAGACCAAATGCAGACGCAGCCAGTGCAAGACACGGCCATGTAATGAACTCAGCCACCCGCAATGCCTGGGCATCGTAGACACCCCAGACGCAAAACCCCGCCCAAAACAGGGCAATAATAATCGCAAATTCGCGTTTATAGGTTTTCATTCTTTGCATCCTTTCCGAAGAGAACCGCCAGGGCGGACAACAGGCGCTCGATGGTCGACATCGGGCCGTCTGCTTTCGGCTGTGGCGCGATGGTGCTGACGGCAGGTTCCTGCTTTGCCACCCAGACCTTCGCTTGCGCCCGGACCTCAGCGACCCGTGCAGACCAACCATTGCGGAAGGTCGGCCAATGGCGCAGCCGTTTCATGAAACGCAGGCGGCGATCACAATAGCGATCAATCAACGCAGCCGCATCGGCGCGAGACGCAAGGCCAAGGGTTTCATTCCCAATCACCCCGTCAACCGTCGCGCCGATCTCTGCCTGAAGCCAGCGCACAGCACGCGCCGGGCCACTGTTTACCGCCGCATCGAATACGCAATAGGCTAGGCCTTCGGGCAGTTCATCCGCCTGGATCGCGCCCCAGTATTGTACCTGATAGATGGCCGCGACCTCGTTATGTGTGATCTGCCGCACGTGCCGGGGGGCAAGCCCATGACGGGCGCGGTAGTTGTCATAGGTGCGCTGCGTGACGCCTTTATTCGTCGCGCCACCCGGATCATCGGGGTGGTTCACATAGCCGCCTTCATGGACAGCCAGCAGGGCAAATGCCCGCTCAAAACGGTTCATAGTGTCCTCCATAAAAAAGCCCGCACGCGGCGGGGTGTGTCAGGTCAGGTTTTCGATTGAGGCCACTATGGCAGGCCGTATTTCCCATTCAGGTACTGCTGGACAGTGCCCGCATCCTCGCTCGTCAGAGGTGACGAGAAGGCCAGAACCTCACAGATCGGCCCATGCCAGGACCGGGACAGAGACGAGCTTTCCTTGCGCCCAAAGTTGGACACATTGAAGCTTGAAAGCCCCTGATCCGCTGCAGAAAAGCGAAGCACCGACAACGGCAACGTCAGCACATTTCCAAGAGTTATGCGTTTATCAAACATGCGGTTTTCCTTTTCTACTCCAAACCCATTGCAAAAATCGCCGCCCCATCATTCCGAAATAGGCGACCCATGTTTTTAAGCCCGGCGCACCCGCACTGCGGGCAGCATCAAACCACTGGCTGTCGGAGAACACCGCGCCGTTGCCATCTTCCAGCAGGATGTCATGCACGACAGCCGCTTTCAGAAAATACGGATCATGCGGCGACCAGAGCCATTGCAGGCTACGCGGAACAGAGCTTTCAAACTCCCGGCCCTCTGGCACATGTAGCTTCAGGCCTGCCCCCTCCCGGCCAATGTCCCAGGTGAAGGCTTGCGTGACAACGTAGCCACGCGCGCCCCCTGCTTCACACCACGCCGGGGTCATGAAATTGTTTCCCGCGCGACAGTCATTTCCCAATCGGATCGGATTTCTTCAACCTCTGGAACGGTGATGCCCGGCAGGTTCATGCTGCTCACCCAATCGACCAGACCCAACGTTTCAGCCAGTCGATAGGTCTGCGAATGGAACGCCTTCGCTTCAAGTTCTGCCCGATCAGGCCCGGCGGGCATTGCTGTGAGAACGTCCTGAATGAGGCTGCGAAACCCGCTCACATCATCATGCGTGAAGAAACGCCATTCGGCAGGTGAAAGATCGCGATGCAGCGGATCAGGCGCTGCCGGGCCATCTTCAGAAAGCGTCCAGTCGTTGCTGGTCGCCATTTCAGCGAGCGCTTCTGGAGCCCCCTTTTTCAGACCCAGATAGTTGCCTTCTGCATCAAAAGCGTGGCGGATAATGTCGTTGCTTACATCCATGAGAAAAGCTCCAATTTCCAATCCACATCACCAGACAAACCCTGAGTTCCGCCCCCGGCCTGATTGATGATGTCCAGATATTTAGAAGAGTAGAAAATTTCGGTGCCATTTGCCCCGAAGGCCATGCCGCCAACTTGATACCTGTAATGCGACCCAAGCTTAATCCGGTCTCCCGGTGAATATACGCGCAGGTGAACTGTCTGGCATGTCTTGCGGCCTGTCCGATCTCGACCACAAGCTGGGCGGACTGCACCCGTCTGACCTGATCATTCTGGCCGGTCACCCATCCATGGGCAAAACCGCGCTTGCCACAAACATCGCCTTTCACGTCGCTCGCACCTATCAGAAAGGCAGGCGCCCCGATGGCAGCGAGGGCGCAATCACGGGTGGCATCGTTGGTTTCTTCAGCCTGGAAATGTCATCTGAACAGCTTGCCGGTCGCATCCTGTCTGAGGCTTCCGAAATCCCCGGCCAGCAGATCCGGCGCGGCGACATGACGGAAGATGAATTCCGCCGCTTTGTGGATGCCGCAAAGGATCTGGAAGCCTGCCCCCTGTTCATAGACGACACACCAGCCCTACCCATCGCACAACTTGCGGCCCGCGCCCGCCGCATGAAACGCACCCACGGCCTTGACCTGCTGGTCATTGACTACCTGCAACTGTGCCGGGGCATGTCGAGCGGCCACAACCACAACCGGGTGAATGAGATCTCAGAAATCACCATGGGCCTGAAAGCCATCGCCAAGGAACTGAACGTCCCGGTGATCGCCCTGTCGCAGCTCTCCCGTCAGGTTGAGAACCGCGAAGACAAACGACCCCAGCTGTCTGATCTGCGCGAATCCGGTTCTATCGAGCAAGACGCCGACGTGGTGATGTTTGTCTATCGCGGCGAATACTACAAAGAGCGCCAGAAACCCAACGACCACGAACTGGACAAGGTTGCGGCCTGGCAAGATGAAATGGACCAGCTTGCAGGCAAGGCCGAAGTCATTGTCGGCAAACAGCGCCACGGACCAATCGGCAACGTCGATCTCGCCTTCGACGGCCAGTTCACCCGCTTCAGTAATATCGCCAAGGAATGGCAATCAGATAACCAAGGATGGGACGCTCCATGACTGAAATTGATACAGGCCCAAAGGCGTACCGGATTGTAGGAGGTTGAGAATGGCACAAGCCCGAACAACAGAAGCTCTTATTACGAGCGCAGTACAGGCATCAAAAAACGCTGGAATTCACGTCGGCGCAGTTGAGGTCGAAAAAGGTGGCGTCGTTAGGATCATTGCAATTGACGCGATGCCGAAAGTAAAATCTCCTAAAGGGGAAAACACATGCGACGACATTCTCGGGGCTCTGTAAGGCTGAAGGGCTTGAAGATTTCAGGTTCGTTTCCATCTGGAAATCCGCGCTATTACCTTCGCCAAAACGATGCAAAGGACATCCCTTTGCCTGACGCGCCTAAAGATAGCCCGAAGTTTCTGAAAGCTTACGCACTGGCGCTCGAAGGCAAGAAGGCCGGTTCTCCTCGCATTGACCATAGAACCGGGACCATTGGCTCCGCGATCAGAGCCTTTATGGCGTCCGATCACTTTTTAACCAGAGCACCAGGCACGCGTTCGAACTGGCGACGAACCTTGGAAGAGTTAGAAAACGTGTTCGCAAAAGCAAAAATCACAGATCTCGAATCGCGTCATATTCGGAAGTACCTTTCAAAGTTCGCCCCACATCCAGCCAACAACCGCCTCAAAGTTTGGCGGGCACTTTGCAAATGGAGCGTTGACGCAGGTCTGATAGATTCGGATCCCGCCCGCGATGTGCGAAAGCGCGCCATCCCCCAGTCAGACGGGCACATCCCATGGACGAAGACCGATGCAAAGGCATTTCGCGCGCACTGGCCTGTCGGAACAACACAACGCTTTGCCTTTGAACTTCTATGCCATACCGGGGCGGCAATCGGCGATGCAGTCAAACTTGGCCCCAGCAACATCAAAGACGGATGGTTGACCTACAAGCGTTCCAAATCAAAGACTTATTGCACAATCCCCTTTAGCACCGATTGGCCCCACTGGTTTCCTGGCAGCAAAGATCTTCCGGATTGCATCAGCGCCGCCCCGCGCGCCCTGACATTTCTCGCGACACCACGAGGCCTTCCTCGTTCAAGCAAAGCGGTTGGGCAATGGTTCGCGAAAGCAGCACGTGAAGCAGGGCTGGAAAAGGGTAAAACCGCTCACGGAGTTCGGAAATATCTAGCCGTGACCATGACGGAACGCGGAGCAACAGATGAACAGCGAATGGCCGTCTTGGGGCATGACACCACCAAACAAACGCTCGAATATAGCAAAACAGCAGATGCAAAGCGGATCATTTCGGGAACAAAATTTGGCAACTCACCCGAAAAAGTTGTCAAAAACACAATATAAAGACTTACTTTCAATAGTTTAGGAAATTGCTGGCGATCCCGCGAGGACTCGAACCCCGAACCCTCTGCTTAGAAGGCAGATGCTCTATCCAGTTGAGCTACGGGACCGCCGTTTGACCTGAAGGTCATCCGCTGTATCGCCAAAAGTGGCGGGCAGTGAAAGAGAAAAATCCGGCAGGCGGTCAATTTCTGCCGGAAAACTGTGTTAGTGCGTCCAGACCTGGCGACGATCAGTTGCAAAATTTTCGCCATAGCCATTGGGACGGATATTGGCTTTGCGGGTCTGGGGTTCCTGAATCATCACCTGAATGCCATTGTCTTTGGCATAATCAAGGGCAGATTCCTTGCTGTCAAAAGACATGCGGACCTGGCTTTGTGTATCATCCGAGGACGTCCAGCCCATCAGCGGATCAATCTCACGCGCGGAAGACGGCGCGAACTCCATGATCCAGTTCTTCGTTTTCGCGGTACCGGACTGCATGGCATTGCGGGCTGGCTTAAAGAGACGGGCGCGCATGGGCTCTCCTCGGCTAGAATAACGTATGCAGCAGATAACGCTAAAGTGGCGATCAGCGCAAGGGATGATACCCTGTTTCTGAGTGGAAGAAAGCGCAGGTTGGTTGCCAGACGAGGTGGGGAGTGAGGGGTGGGTGGGTGGTTCACCCGATCTGGCAACCGTTTCTGCTGCTTGCAAACTCAGGTTACGCCGCAAGTTGTTAACCACGCAAGGCTAAAATTACCTTAAGTTGTAATTATTTTCACCTTTATCCACCTGAAGGGAAATATTTAATTAACCTTTTTGCGCTCCCTGCCCTGAAAAACGCGCCCTGCCCTTGCAGCAGAACAAAAAGAGGACAAAAATGCATCAAGCAAGGGAATCACATCGTGACAGAGACGGATCTTCAGACCAGCCAGGCCAGCGGCCTGACCAAAGGCGCCGGGCGCAGCAAGCTGACCAAAATGGAAGGCGGCAAACGCTTTGTCATGCACAGCGATTTCTCCCCTGCCGGCGATCAACCCAAAGCGATTTCCGAACTGACGGCAGGCATCCATGACGGGGAACGCGATCAGGTGCTGCTGGGCGCAACCGGCACCGGTAAGACTTTCACCATGGCCAAAGTGATTGAGGAAACGCAGCGTCCCGCGATTATCCTCGCCCCGAACAAAACCCTTGCCGCGCAGCTGTATGGTGAGATGAAAGGGTTCTTTCCGGAAAATTCTGTCGAGTATTTCGTCAGCTTCTATGACTATTATCAGCCCGAAGCCTACGTGCCGCGATCTGATACGTTCATTGAGAAAGAAAGCCAGATTAACGAACAGATCGACCGGATGCGCCATGCGGCGACGCGGTCTCTGCTGGAACGGGATGATGTGATCATCGTCGCCTCGGTCAGCTGCATCTATGGTATTGGCTCGTCCGAAACCTATACCGCAATGACCCAGGATCTGATCGCAGGCAATGATTATGATCAGCGCGAAATCATGTCCGGCCTGATTGAACAGCAATACAAACGCAATGATAACGCTTTTTCCCGTGGCACGTTCCGGGTGCGCGGTGACAGCCTGGAAGTCTGGCCAAGCCATCTTGAAGATCGCGGCTGGCGGCTGTCGTTCTTTGGCGATGAACTGGAAGCGATCACCGAATTTGACACACTGACCGGTGCCAAAACGGCCGATCTGGAAAAGGTCCGGGTCTATGCGAATTCGCATTATGTGACACCCCGCCCGACGCTTTTGCAGGCGGTGAAATCCATTAAGGAAGAACTGGCCGTGCGCCTGGCTGAATATGAGGCCGAAGGTAAGTTGTTGGAATATCAACGCCTTGAACAACGGGTGAAATTTGACCTCGAGATGATTGAGGCCCAGGGCTATTGCAACGGGATTGAAAACTATTCCCGCTATCTGACCGGCCGCAATCCGGGTGAACCGCCCCCCACCCTGTTCGAATATATCCCGGACAACGCAATTGTGTTTGCCGATGAAAGCCATGTGTCCGTGCCGCAGATCAGCGGCATGTATCGTGGCGACAGACGACGCAAGGCGACACTGGCGGAACATGGGTTCCGCCTGCCATCCTGCCTGGACAACCGACCGCTGAAGTTTGAAGAATGGGATGCGATGCGCTCACAATCTGTGTTTGTGTCAGCCACACCCAAAGACTGGGAACTGGAACTGACCGGCGGCGTTTTTGTCGAACAGGTGATCCGTCCTACAGGTCTGCTGGATCCGGTGATTGAGATCCGTCCGGTTGAGACACAGGTTGATGATCTGTTGGATGAAGTGCGCAAAATGATTCAGGGCGGTTTCCGCACGCTTGTCACCACCCTGACCAAACGCATGTCCGAAGACCTGACCGAATATCTGCACGAACAGGGCATCAAAGTGCGCTATATGCACAGCGACATTGATACGTTGGAACGCATTGAAATCCTGCGGGATCTGCGGCTGGGGGCCTTTGATGTGCTGGTCGGGATCAACCTTTTGCGGGAAGGCCTGGATATTCCGGAATGTGGCCTGGTGGCGATTTTGGACGCGGATAAAGAAGGCTTCCTGCGCTCTGAAACCTCGCTGATCCAGACCATCGGTCGTGCCGCCCGAAACGCTGAAGGCCGCGTCATTATGTATGCCGATAAGATCACCGGTTCGATGCAGCGCGCCATGGATGAAACCGACCGCCGCCGCACCCGTCAGATGGCCTATAATGAAGAACACGGCATCACGCCTGCGACGGTGAAGAAGAACGTCGAGGATGTTCTCGCCGGGCTTTACAATGGTGATGTGGATATGAACCGCGTCACGGCCACTGTCGATAAACCTCTGCACGGCGCAAATCTTGAAGCCCATCTGAACGGGCTGCGTGACGAAATGCGCAAGGCGGCTGAAAACCTTGAGTTTGAGGAAGCCGCCCGCCTGCGCGATGAGGTCAAACGTCTTGAGGCAGTCGACCTTGCCGTCGCAAGCGACCCGATGGCCCGCCAGAGCAGCATTGATGCAGCCGTCGAAGAAGCCCACAACGCCGGCGGCCGGTCAAGCGCCGGCAAGGCAGGGATGCGGGCCCGGAAAGGGAAACGGCGGTGACTACCTCAGAATGGTGCCCAACAAGCCTGGGCACCTGCTAAAGTGGATGCTGCCTGAATACAGTAACTGTAGTCCTGCACCTGCGCCTCGAGCTGCTCTCGTTCCCGGCTCAGATTTCTCTGACTGCGCTCCAGCTCAGCAATCGTATCACCCCGATCATTGTATCGGCGTACAAGGTCGTTGTACTCGCCTCGCAGGTTTTCATATTCTTCAACGCAATCACTGACATCTGACTGACATGCGAAACCTTCGTAATTGCATTGGTAGCTTTCAAAGCACTCTGCAGAAGATGAAACACATTTTCCCATTGAGGAACAAACGGTGTCGCCATAGTCGAGACAGGCTGGCCTCCCAAATGAACAGCTGAAATTTTGAGCGGAAACCGGAAGGGCTAACAGCAGTGAAAACGAAGCAAGCACTGAAGCCATACGCATAGATTTATCCCTCAAAAGATAGTTCTTGCGGCTCACCATACGCACACCCCCCTAATATGAAAGCCCGGCTTGAATTTTAACTCAAAAGAGAAAGAAACTTCTCCCTCAGCTCACCTCACAAACCCGTGAGGTCGCAATTCGGCCCTGATCCGGCCTCAGTTTCGGTGCGTTGACATGCGATCCAAGTCCCTCAAATGTAAATCAAATCTGTAACAAGTTCGTTCGTTTCAATCATAACACTGGGGAGTGCGTTATGCTTAAACGCTTGCTTACCGCTGTCTGTGCAACAGGTTTTGTTGCAACAGCTGCGGCCGCGGATCCGACCTGGATGCTGGGTGGTACAATTTCCTTTGGGGGGAATGCGTCACCGGAACTGGGCCTGACCGCAAAAATCTTATCATCTGACCAACGCGACGATGTCGTCGGTGCGCTTGGCGTGATCTACTGTTACGGGACATAAGTACTGTCATATGAGGGATTAAGTTGGATTATCCGGGATCAAGTGGGATTGGCCTTGTTTATAAGGGCGTACCGGATGTTATCCAAAGGGAACTTCTCAAAGGGCGGGACAAAAGTAAAGGGGTGATATCCGGGGTGATCCGGGAGGCGACCTGAACGGGCGGAGTTTTGAAAGGTGATTTTGAAAGCGGTTTTCAAAAGCCTTCAAGGCCCTTTTAAACAAGGCCTGAGAGGCTTTCAAAAATATGACGATGCCTGGAATTTTTGAAAAGGGCGTTTTTAAAAGGTGGGACGCAACGTCCTACCTTTTGTTTTTTCAGTCCCACTGCGCCTATTCACCAATAATATAAGGCAAAAGTCACCACGCCGCGCCGCAAAATCCGCTCTCAAAGGTAGGACGCATTTTGCACCACTATTTTTCCTACGGTGTCCGGCAAAAATAGACCACGCGCCCGACAACGCGCAGATCTTCCATGCGATCCGGGGCGATGGTTTCAGGTGGGTAAATCTGATTGTCGGAAATCAGATCAATGGTGTTGTCGATGCGCTTGCGCGCGCGCTTCACCAGCAGATCATCGGCAACGCCCAGGACATAGATGCCACCGCCGTTGATGTATGCCTGGCTGTGATCCACCACCAGAAGCGATCCGTCAGGGATGGTGGGTTCCATGCTGTCGCCGCTGGCCCGGATGATAGAGCAGTGTTTGGGGGATGCGCCCAGATCATGCAGGAAGCCTTCCTGAAAGCCGATGTCACGCACGATAACCTCTGATGCGACAGCAGCACCGGGACCGGCAGAGGCGCTGATATCATATTCAGGCAGATAAGTGAGGTATGGTAGATTATTTTCTACCCCAAGGGATTCTCTCCCTGAATACTCTGGCTCCGATCCTTTGGTGCCAGTCAGTATATATAATACATCTGCGCCAATTTCAGAGATTGCAGCAAAATAATCCCCGTCTGGGCTGGTTTTGCCCTTCTCGTAATTTATCTGCGAATGCTTCTTTGCACCCCCGACTTCAGCAAAGTCTGGCTGGTTCATGCCAAGCCTGATGCGTTCCTCACGTAATCTCTCATGAATGGTAGACAATATTCAACTTTCCTGTTGACGGTAGATAATATTCAACCTAATCTCATATTTAACGCAGCCAGCTAAGGCGCAGACTGATCTAGTGAGGAAAGATGGCACAAAGGGAAATGAATTTCCAGCCCGGCGCAGTTTTACACGATGCAATAATCGGGGCCTTCAAGATGCACGGCGGCAGCTTTGAGCGCTGGTGCCGTGAGAAGAAAATCAACCCGACCGTTGCCCGTCAGGCCACTACCGGACAATCACGCGGGAAGAATGGTCGCAACATTCTGGCAGAGCTTGTGGAAGCCGCCGGGCCGGAAATCGTCCGTCAGGTTTATGAGAAGCGTGTGTTGGAACATGCCGATGAGCTGCGCAAAGGGCAGCGCCGCTAATGCGTGATGGTTGCTGCAATGGCTGGCGTATCAGCCCGCTGCCAGCGGGTTCTGGTTATCGCTTTAAGGTCACGCGGGATGGTCGGTGTGAACAGTTTTACACCCGCACCGCCGCGCTGAAATTCGCTTATTTTAACTGAGGTCTGAGAGCAGATGTATAAGATTGAGTTTGAAGATCAGGGGCAGGATCTGCTGCGCCTGACATGTGATGAAGAAACCGGGGAAATTCTTTCTGCGGAACCTTTCCACAATGACCGTTACTCTGACGGTCGGCATTTTGTGAATGTGTCAATGCTGCAGTCTTATCGGATGGTCAGCTATCAGAACCCGGACAATGAAACCGTTTTCTTCAAGTGGCCCATGGAGCGGCTGTTTCTGAACGGTGAGCTTCTGGCGTCGGCGGTACAGCATGAGGTCGAGCACAGTGCAGGTCGTCAGACACGTGGTTGGCGTGACATGCCACGTGTCTGCCTTCCGGGATACATCCTCAGCCTGCCATTCGCGTATATAGCCAGTCTTCTGCAGTTGGCTGGGCCGGAAACTCACTTGCTAATTGAGCGCCACCTCGAACAGCGTCCCGATAACCGCCGCCCAGGTTATCTGCAACGTTGGCTGCGAGTTGCAATGCGTTGGCTGATCTTATCACCCAATGCCGCGCAGCAATCCATTCCTGGAAAAACTGTATCCGGTTCTTTTTCTGCGCCCACTTCTCATCCTGAGACGGAGTCTGAGCGAGAATATTCAGAACACGTTGAGACGGAGCACTGACAATGTTTTCTACGTCAACAATCCGCTTTGTTTGCTCAAGGCTGAATAGCTCTTCCATGTCTTCGTCCGAGAGCAGGTCCAGTAATTCATCGGCCCGGTGCCGTGCCTCGTTTGCATATCTGTGCAAATTTAGTCCTCTCATGAAATCCCTCCGTCATTTGTTTGGACGCTATGACGATAGGGCGGGATGCACTGCAATGAAACCTCCCCATGAGGTGCATTCCGACTTTATTCGCCTCCGTAAAGCTGCCCGCTACGTTGAGGCGTCACGCGACCCCGGCACTCCCCGCCATCACGACGACAGCCGGGGTCGCGTAAGGTTTACGGATCATCCGTGGTGGCCCTGGCTGGACGCTACCATAGGCGGCGTCAGCCTCTTCGTCATATTCTTTGGTCTGCTGGCTATGGAGAGCTACTTTCAATGAGTGTTGAACTTCTGAACCTGTCTGAAATCACCGTTGCGGACCGTCTGCGGTCTGTGGATGAGGACTGGGCGAAAGCCATTGCGCAGTCCATCGAAATCAACGGGCTGATGGAACCGATTGTTGTGCGCCCGGTAAAGGGTGGCGGCTATGCTCTGGTGGCTGGTGCGCACCGTTTCCGGGGGCTGGAACTGGCCGGACTGGATGAGGCGGAATGTAAGATCCTTGACCTGACAGAGGCTGAGGCACGTCTGGCAGAGATTGACGAAAACCTGATGCGCCGGGAAATGAGCGCGCTTGACCGGGCTGTGTTTCTGGCAGAGCGCAAGCGGGTTTATGAGGAACTGCACCCGGAAACTGTGCATGGTGGCGACCGGGGAAATCAGCACACTGGTGGCAAGTCGCAAACATTGCGACTTGGCAGATTTACCGAAGATGTGGCTGAGAAAATCGGCCTGTCTGAGCGCACTATTCAGGACGCCGTGGCGCTTGTGAAACGCCTGACGCCTGAGGCCCTGAACGCCCTGCGCGATACAGAAATTGCCTCCAACGGGGCGCAACTGAAGGCGCTGGCAAAGCTGGAACCTGCGGATCAGGAAGAGATTGCCGGGCTGATCAAAAGCGGCGGCATTAAATCTGTGGCGGAAGGTGTGGCGCTGAAAAGCGATGCGCCCGCGAAGAAAGAGGATGATCCGCGCGAAGCATGGTTCCGGGCTGTGCGCAAAACATGGTCGCAGGGCAGCAAGCACTGGCAGAAAGCATTCCTGGAAGAGATTGGCGCTGAGTTCAAATGAAAGACTGGTGGTCCATATCAGAGCTTCACGCACTGGGGCACAATGCTTTGCCGGGGACTGTGCGTCGTATTCGCAGCTTTGCCGAAACCAACTGGCATGCGCACAGCACCTGCTGGCGTGAGGTTGAGGACAACGGCGGCACCCGTCGCGAATACCACCGCTCTCTGTTTCCCGGCTCTCTGCAGGTGCATATCACGCATCTGGAAGCCATGGCAGAAGCCAAAGATATGGATGCCAAAGCGGCAGAGGATGCGGAATGGGCGGAGCGCTGGGATGCTTTTGCCCGTGCCTCTGAACATGCACGATCAGAAGCTGAACTGCGCCTGCAGGCTGTGACCATGTTCCTTGATCTGGAACTGAGCCTGACCGCGACCGTCGCTTATGATTACGTTGCCCGGAAACTTGGCGTGTCAGCGCGTTCTGTCATGCGCTGGCGGGATATGGTTGGCGGCGTCGAAAAACGCAACTGGCTGGTTGTGCTGATGCCTTCTGCCAAGACAGGCCGCAAAAAGACAGACCTGCACCCGGATGCGCTGCAATACATCATCACAGATTATGTGCGCAATGAAGGGCCAAGCTTTAAGTCTTGCTATGACCGCCTAAAGGATGTGGCGGCAGTTCAGGGCTGGGGAAAGCTGCCAAGCTGGAAAACCCTGAAACGTCGGGTTGAGGATACAGTCGGATACCAGACGATTGTTTATTGGCGTGAAGGAAAAGACCGTGCGATGCGGCTGTTTCCGGCACAGGAACGGGACAAGAGCTGTTTCCACGCGATGCAGGGCGTCAACTCTGACGGTCACGTTGCGGATACCTGGGTGTTGTTCCCCGATGGCGAAATCATGCGCCCGACCGTTGTGGGCTTCCAGGACCTCTATTCCAATGCAGGTCTGAGCTTCCGAGTGGGTAAGTCTGAGGATAGCTGGCTGATCCAGCTTGCGGCTGCAGATATGATTGAGCAGCATGGTATTCCTGAGGATGTCTGGTTTGATAACGGCGCAGCCTTCTGGTCCAAACATATTTCCGGCGGCGCAACCAAAGGCTTCCGGAAGAAAGAGGCTGATGAACCACTGGGGATGCTGCCAAAGCTTGGCGTCACGATCCACGCGACAACAGTTTACTGGGGTCAGGCAAAGCCGATTGAACGCCTCTGGAAAGATCTGTGTGACCGGGTCGCCAAACACCCGGCCTGTGCTGGTGCATACACTGGCAAAGATGCCCTGAGTAAGCCGGACAATTACAAGTCAAAGGCCGTGCCGCTGGAAACATATGAGCAACTGCTGGCCCGTGAAGTTGAGCGCTACAATGAGCAAACCGGGCGCAACACCCGTATTGCTGCCGGGGGCAGCTATGGGGATGCGTTCCGGGAAAGCCTGGAACATCCTGATGTTCTGATTGCCCGTGCGACCCCGTTGCAGAAACGTCTGATGTATCTGGCGCGTGAGGATAAACTGGTGCGCAAGCCGGACGGTGCAATCCATATGCTGGGCAACCGCTACTGGAATGAAGATCTGAATGAGCTGATGGGGAAGCGTGTGACAGTGCGTTATGACCCTCAGAACCCGACGGATGATCTGTTTGTTTACACAATGAAAGAAGATCGGTTCATCACGGCTGCGCAATGCATTCATGCCGCGCATTATAATGATCCGGCTGAAGCAAAACGCCATTCTGATATGCGCAACAGTTCTGTTAAGCGCTGGCGCAGCGGTCTGGCCGATGCTTCCAAATATACGGTTGAGGATATCGCTGCCATGACGCCCGGCATTGATACGCCCGGCACAGTGCGGATCCCGAAGAAGCAGAAAATGCAGAAGGTTGTCGGGCTGAACTTTCAGGATGTGGAAACGCCATATGAGGGCGTTGATGCCGAAGAAGGGCGCAGCCGCATTCAGGCGCAGCGCGCAAATGATGGGTTCAGTCGCGGTGTGACAGCCAGTCTGGGTGTGACGGATATTTTTGATGTCGGAAGTAGAAAATAAATCGGCGGGGATACTGGCATATCCCCGCCTTCAAAACGGCCCAAGGATGAGATGCGGGCTATCAAACGAGGAGAAAAGTAACATGAATGTAGCAGTGAAACAACCACCTGCAGGCAACAGTGTCTGGGCGATGCCGCAGAGCAAGCCAGCCGGGTGCAGCGATGACGTGCTTTCCCGTTGGAATGCCGCAACGGATGAGCTGCGCAAGCTGGCGCTGGAAAAAGGCTGGTCAAAATCCGAGGTTGCCCGGCGCGCGGATCTTGCGGTGGGCACATTTTCTGGCTGGTATGACGGAACCTATAAAGGCCGTTATGACACCAATACCGCGAAGATTGAAAACTTCCTTGCGGGGTTTCAGGCCGCAAATGCAGCTACCGCTGCCCTGCCTGATGATCCGGGCTTTGTGCAGACCTCTATCGCACGTTCTCTGTTTGAAACCTTCACCTATGCGCAGGCACTGCCAACCATGGGCGTTGCAATCATCGGTGCTGGTCTTGGAAAAACAATGGCTGCAGAGGAATTTGCAGCGACACGCCCGCATGTCTACCACGTGACCCTCAGCCCATCTGTCTGCACCCCGCATAAGATCAATGTTGAGATTGCAGATGCGCTTGGCATTAACAGCCGCGACAGCAACTCGCTGCGCGCAAAGATCATTGCCACGCTGAAGCATTCAGGCTTCAGTTCTCTGCTGATCATTGATGAGGCCCAGAACCTTGATGCGGACTGTATCAATGAGCTGCGCTATTACCACGACAAAGCCAAATGCGGTCTTGTGCTTCTGGGGAACAATGAGGGGAAAATCCCTTATAAAAGTTCACCACAGTTGCACCGGCGTCGGGGCCGTTCCTTGCAGATCATGCAGCCTGATCCCGCTGATGCAGAAATGCTGCTGAATGCCTGGAAGGTGAAAGATCCGGAAGTGCGCCGTGTTGCCGCGCTGGTCGCCAGCAAGCAAGGGCATTTCGGATCCATGACTGAAACTCTCAAATCTGCGGCGATGGTCGCGCGTGGTAATGGCCGGGCGATCACTGCTGACGATATCCGCGACGGATATTTCCTGCGCGGTGATGGCGATCTGAAGGAAGGGAAATAAGATGGAGTTCCAGCAACCACTTCAGATGATCATGCGCACGGTCTGCGCTTTTCGGAATATCAGTGAACAGGATCTGAAATCAGCTTCAAAGAAACAGAATATTGCCGACGCACGTTCAGAGGCAGTTTGGATTGCGAAACAACTGACGCACCATTCCCTTCTCAGTATCGGGCGTCATATTGGTGGGCGTGACGCCCGCACCTGCCATGCCGCGCAAAACCGGATTGAACGCAGGCGCGGTGAAACTCAGGAGTACGCTGATGAGCTGGATCAGCTTCTGAGCCTTGCAAGGCAGGCTGTGGATGGCGCAACCGGGTGCAGCAATATTGCGACCCCGTTTGATATCGCGCAACGCCTGCTGGTTCCTTCTGCAAATGAACCTGGCCTTAAATACAGGGAGCTGCGCATTTTGGCGCAAGCCTATGTTCAGGCTGATACCGAATTGACGAAGTTCCGCACGGCAGCGCAGCGCGCCCGTAGCAGTCTCGACAGTATTGCTGGGGGAACTGCACAATGAGTGATCACAATATTATTGATCTGAGTAAACACCGTGAAGAGCGGGCGCTTCTGGCAGATCGCGGTTTAACGCCGGATGGTGGTGAGCTTCAGGATATTTGCCCATTGGGTGTGGCGCTGCGTGTTCTGGATGATGAGATGAATGGCAAGCCTCTTTCCCTCACCTACAACGAGATCATCGCCATGGTTATGGGGCTGGATCAGACCTTTGATGTTCTGAACCGGCTTTGCAGTAAAAAGCGCCTGAACAAAGGCGATCTGCATTTCCTGTTTGAGGCTATGCAGTCCCCTTTAACTTCAATCGAAAGGTTTAAAAATGACACCGCAGGTTAATATGGAAGCCGCCCAGCCAACTCATATGGAAAACGCAAAGGGGCACATGGTTCCGGTTAAGATGGTGTCTGAGCGTGACAAGCTGATTGATCAGACCGTGCGCCAGATCCTTGACTATGCAAATCCGTTGATGTCTCAGATTGCCCGGTTTCGTGGGCATTCGTTTGACGACATTAATACTCTGATGGCCCTTCTGTCTGAGGATTTCGGCTATGTGTACCGGGGCAAAAAAGGCAATGTCAGCTTCACAAGCTTTGACGGGCTGGTGAAGGTGGAAATCCGGGTTCAGGACTACATCACATTCGGGCCTGAGCTGCAGATCGCTAAGGGCCTGATTGACGAATACATTGAAGAGATCAGCGATGGTCTGCCCCCTGAGGTCCAGACCTTGCTGACCCGCGCCTTCGACGCTGACAAGCCGGGCAAGGTAAACCGCTCGGCGCTTTATCAGTTGCGCCGCTGGCCGATCACCCATCCAAAGTGGGTGCAGGCAATGGCTGCGCTTGAACAGAGCATGCGGGTGTTGGAAAGCAAAGACTTCTTCCAGATTTCCGTGCGGGAGGATCGCAACAAAAGCTTCCGCGTTCTGCCGATCAATCTGGCCCATGCCTATGAGGTGGAAGAATGACACGTCCATCATATGAGCCACACGCTGAGGAATGCCGCAATCCGGGGCGGGATGATTACTGGACCTGCCCCGGTTGTTACACCGATCTGCCCGGCGATGATGGTTTTGGCATTGGTGAGTTCACCTGCCCGGAATGTGACCGTGCAGTTGTCCTGTCTGTTGAACATGATCCGGTCAGCATTGCGACCCTGAAAGAAGGAGTGAAAGAATGAGTTCACTACAGGCTATTCAGATCAAGCGTCGCCAGCTTGTGCAGGCGCATGGGCTTGATGAGGACGATTGGCGCGATCTGGTCCAGCGCATGACAGGCCAGCGATCCACAAGGAACCTGAAGCCGGTTCAGTCCCGGGCGCTTCTGGGGGAACTCGACCGGCTTTTGGGCGGGCGCTATGAAGCCCCTTCCAAAGGCTCTCGAAAGTCCCTTTCAGGCCCATATGCAAAGAAGCTGCAGGCCCTTTGGATCGCCTGTTGGAATATGGGGATCATCGACAGTGCAGATGATAAGGCGCTGAATGCCTTTGCTGTTCGTCAGGCCAATGTCAGCCATGCCAACTGGATCCGCCACCAGGAAGATGCGGTTGCCGTGATTGAAGCGCTGAAATCCATGCTGGAACGTCATGGTGTGGATTGGACCAATTACAACCTGTCTCCGGTACATTGCAGCTTACCGGGCTTTAAAATCGCCTGTGCGCAGTGGCGTAAGCTGGAAGATTTCTCCCGTCAGGGGCAAACGCTTTCCGAATATGTGCGCCATCTGGTTGACCGGCCTTTTGCTGAAATGACCGCTGAAGATTGGATCGTCGTCATGAATGATCTGGGCCGTAAGATCCGCGCCCAGAAGAAACAGGATCACAAAGAATGAGCTATTCCTGGCTTCCTCCTACATTGCAGGAAATTGCAGAAGTCGCCGGTCTTGATGCCGCGCTTGCGATGGCGAATGCGCGCGGTGGAAGCCGGATTTCTCTTCCGGCCAAACCGAGGTCCGGTCACTGGCTGATTGAAGCAGTTGGCGAAGAGGCTGCGCAGAAGATCTGCGCGCATTACGCCACCGGCTATGGTGGAACCAGCGGTGCAAGCCTTGTACTGCCCCTGCCACCCAACATGGATTTGCGCCGCCGCCGCATGCGCATTGACGAAATGCTGGCAAATGGCGTATCTGCAGATAAGATTGCCGTTGCAACCCGTACACATCGTACTACGGTATTCCGGCGTCAGGCTAAAAATCGCGAACGAAAACACCACCGGCCTGATACATCCCGACAATCCGACCTTTTTGACTAATCAGGTAGCGCCGCTACCAGATAATTTGCTGCCCCGATTTTCTAGAAATCTCCTGAACCACCTGGTCCGGGAGATTTTTTTATGCAGAGCGTCCGTGAGATTGCCACTGAGATTGTCGCGCGTGAAGGCGGCTTTGTGAATGATCCGGATGATCCGGGCGGTGCAACCAAATACGGTGTCACCATTCATACCATGCGCCGCCTGCGCATTGATCTGGATCGTGATGGCGACATTGATGTGCGCGACGTGCGCCTGCTGACCCGAACGCAGGCCACGGATATTTTCATTCGCCATTATTATGAGCGCCCGCGCATTAATCTGCTGCCAGAGCCGCTGCAGGCCTCTGTTTTTGATATGTACGTCAATGCAGGTGGTAACGCAGTGAAGATCCTGCAGCGCCTGCTGGCAGAGTTTCAGGAACCTGTCACAGTTGATGGCGCACTGGGGCCGAAGACAGCAGCCGCTGTTGCCCGAGTGTATGAAAAGGCCGGTGATTATCTGGTGGATGCGTATGGGATTGCCCGCCGTGATTATTACTTCCGGATTGCGGATCGCCGCCCTGCGTCACGCAAATATGCCCAGAGCCGCGCTGGCGGCAAAGGTGGCTGGATCCGCCGGGCCGAAGAGTTCATTTCAGCGACGTATCACCTGACTGACGCGCAGTTCCGTGACCGGGTGTCGGCATGGGCGTGATGCTTCCGTTTGACTGGCAATTTTCACTTTTGATGGACCGCATCTGGTTGCGGCTCGGGAGGTAAGACATGCGCATTTTGCAATGGCTTTTTGGTGGTGGGCGTAATGTCCTGAAGGAAACAGTTGAGGTGTTCCGTGAGAATGCAGAAGCTGGTGCTGTACGCGATGCTGATTACAGCCAGGCAGCTCTGGCGCAGTATGCTGCTGAGTTTCACGCGCGCAGCAACCGGACGCGGTTTGACAGTCTGGCCGATGGTCTGAACCGGCTTGTGCGCCCTGCTGTGACGCTCTGCGTCTTGCTGCCCATTCCCATTACCATGATCTGGCCGGGACATATGGCGATTGCCATTGCCTCCCTGGCGCTGCTGCCGGTTGGTTACTGGGCGATTGTCGGGACCGTTACCAGTTTCTACTACGGTGGCCGTATGCAGCTCAAAGCGCAGGAGTTTCACACATCCCTTGCCGCAACTGTCGCCAATGCGCCCCGGATCATTGAGACAATTGACAGCCTGCGCGAGTTCACCAGCGACAGCCCCGGCGCTGCAGATCCCGGCACAGATACAGAGCTGAGTGAAGCTGCAACAGAAACCAGTGAAAACCCGGCTGTACGCGCCTGGCAGGAGCGCGGGAATGAGTGAACGCGATATTGAACGTGCGGAAGCCCGTGTTCAGCAGGAGTGTGACGCCTCCCTTGCGCGCAATCGTGATGTGGTTGAGGCGGAAGGCACATCTGAGTGCATTGACTGCGGAGACGAAATCGAAGCGGCCCGCCGTGCCGCAGCGCCATTCGCCCGCCGCTGCATTGAATGCCAGCTTGATCATGAAGAAGTGGAACGTGGTCATGGACGTTAAGGCAATCACATCCCGCCTGCGCCGTTTCTGGATCGCAACCCTGCGTTTTGTCTTTCACGATGAGGTGCGTCTGCTGGAAATCTTCTCGGCCCTGAACCTGATGGCCTGGGCGGATCTGCTGAATTTCTCACCTGAGGTTCTGACACTGGAAGCATATCAGGGCTTTGAAGGGCTGAATGCTTCTGTCTGGGCGGGCCTGTTCGCCTGCGTTGGTGCCTGGCAGATCGGTTGCATGATCCCCGCTTTTGGCGCGCGTCGTGTGCATCGGTTTATCGGTCTGGCTTTTGCAGCCGGTGCCTGGGCGGTGATCACGCTGAACTTCTGGAAAGGCGGCGTCGAGACAACTGCGAATTTCAATTACTTCATTCTGGCACTTGGCTGTGCCGTATCAGGAGCCTGGCTGGCATGGACAACCAATTCTTACAACTCATGAACAGCGGCCCGGTCGGGGCTTTGGTTGTCGGTGTTGTTCTTCTGATCGGGTTCCTTTTGCGTCATACCCGCTGGTTTTCCGGGGGCAGCTCCGGATCCGGGGTTGCCGCTTCTGAGTTCTCCGCACTGAGTTCTCAGGTTCGGGAAATGGATCAGCGCCTGGGCGTCGTTGAACAGGATCTGCGCCACCTTCCAACCCGCGAAGAACTGCATGAGGTGGAAGTCAATATTGCCCGCCTCATGGAACGTATGAGCGGCCTGGAGCAAATCACAACATCCACAAACCGCGCGGTCGGACGGATTGAAGATTTCATGATTGATGCCTCACAAAAACAGAAAGGGCAGTAATGACAATGTTTGAAGGTTACAGCGACAGTTACAATGAAACTGTCCGTCTGACGGTTCTGAAAGCGCTGGCTGAAGAAACCGATTATCGTCTGAATGACACTATGCTGATGGCTGTGCTTCAGGCGTTTGCAATTAACCGCAGCCGGGATTACCTGCGCAATGAGCTTTCCTGGCTGGAAACGGAAGTGCAGGCGGTCAAGCTGACCAAAGCCGGAACTGCTGTGATCGCGGAGCTGACCGAACGGGGGCTTGATCATGTCGAGCGTCGTGTCGTCCTTACCGGCGTGCGCAAGCCTTCACCTGCGTTGCTCTGATATGGCTGGGCGTCCGAAACCAAAGCGCGGTCGTGGTCGGCTTTCGTCCATTGACCTGCTGCCGCCCGAAGCGGATCACGTTGTTGCCTGGGCGTTTCAGGAACTTCGTGAGAGAGAACGCACACAGCTTGAAATCTGGTTTGAGTTTAACGACAAGCTGGCGGCGCTGGGTCTGGGGCCGATTTCCAAAACTGCGTTCAATCGCCATTCTATCCGGCTTGCCAGCATGGCGCGCCGCCATGAAGAAGTGCGGGCCATGACTTCTGCACTGACGGAACGCCTGGAGCCGGGGCAGACTGATGATCTGACCATTATCGCGGCTGAAACGATCAAAACCCTGATTTTTGAAATCACAGAAAACGAACAGCTTACACCGAAAGGTGCGATGGAGCTGGCCCGTGCCCTTCAGGCTGCGGTCAATTCTCAGAAGCTGTCTCTGGATCGTAAGCGCGCCATTGAAGAACAGTTTGCAGCCAAGGTCGATGATGCCCTTGAGAAAGTCAGTTCGGAAAAAGGCCTGTCGTCTGAGCAGGCTGAGTTCTTCCGCCGTGAGGTTCTGGGGGTAAAGTCATGAGTTCTCGCAGTCACCATATCGGATGGTCATGGAAGAACCCTAAAGGCACTGCGTCCCATGCTTTCAGCACTGCTGATGAAGCGCGTGATAACGCTGTTTACAATGCGATTGTCAGCCAGAAAAAAACCGGCGCGTCCGCTGTTTATCACCGCATGTCTGACACTGAACGCTTCCTGTGCTGGCAGTCGCTACAACGTGCTGGCTGGCAGCTTCTGGAAGTAAAGGCAGAGTTCTGATGCAAACCCCTGCCGCCCGTCCTGATACACATGCAGGCGCGCCGGTTGTGGCGCGTGACCCTTCTGAGCTGTCAGAGAATTTCACCCGTGGTGCGGAAATCCCGGATGATCTGGATCCACTTGCTGAAGGGATCCTGATGAAGCACCAGAGGGAATGGCTGGAAGATGACAGCGATCTGAAGCTGGCAGAGAAAGGGCGACGCACCGGGATCACATTTGCCGAAGCTCTGGCGGATACAATCATCGCTGCGTCCAGCCGGTCTGCGGGCGGTGACAATGTGTTTTACATCGGTGACACCAAAGACAAGGGCCGGGAGTTCATCGGCTATGTGGCGCATTTCGCAAAGATCATCGCGGGCGAATTGCACCAGGTAGAAGAGTTCATTTTCAAAGATGAGCAGCCGGATGGATCAACCAAAGACATTTCTGCATTCCGCATCCAGTTTGCCAGCGGATACCGGGTCGAAGCGCTGTCCAGCAATCCGGCAAACATCCGGGGTCTGCAGGGCGTGGTTGTCATTGATGAGGCCGCATTCCACCGTGATGTGCGCGCTGTCATTGATGCAGTGAATGCGCTTCTGATCTGGGGCGGCAAGGTTCGGGTTATTTCAACGCATAACGGTGTCTTGAACCCGTTCAATGAGCTGATCCGCGAAGCCAATGCGGGGAAGAACCCATTTTCAATCCACCATATCCCCTTTTCAATAGCTGTTGAAAACGGCCTGTATCGTCGTGTCTGCCGGATCAAAGGCAATACCTGGTCACAGGAAAAGCAGGATGATTGGGAAGCGCTGATCCGTGGTTCTTACGGGCCGCGCACTGCAGCAATGAAGCAGGAGCTGGACGCGATCCCGGCGGAAGCGGAAGGCTCTGCCCTGACGCGGGTTCAGATTGAGGCCTGTATGGCCGATGGCATTCCGGTGCATCGCTGGACACGGGATGATGACTTTCGGAATGCGTCCGATCATGTGCGCAAAGCGGATGCGCTTGATTTTTGCGTGAAGGAGCTGCGCCCGGTTCTGAACGGACTGAACAAGGATCTGCGCCACGTCATGGGTGAAGACTTTGCGCGCAACGGTGATGTCACTGACATTATCATCTATGAAATCGGCAAGGATCTGGTGCGTCGTGCGGTTCTGCTGGTTGAGCTGCGCAACATTCCTTTTGATCAGCAGCGGGATATTCTCTTTTACATCTGTGACCGGATCCCGAACTTCATGAAGGGTGCAATGGATAAGACCGGGAACGGCGCTTATCTGGCTGAGAAAGCCGTGCAACGCTATGGTGACAAGATCGTTGAAGTGCATTTCTCTGCTGAATGGTATCGGCAGGAAATGCCTGCCTATATTGAGGCTTTCTCTGACAAGACCGTACTTTTGCCCCGACATGATGACGTTCTGCAGGATCACCAGGCCTTGCAATATGTTGATGGTCTGATCCGGGTGCCGAAAGATTTCCGCTTTAAAGGATCTGACGGTTTCAACCGCCATGGCGACAGCGCAGTTGCCGGTGCGTTGGCATGGTTTGCAAGCCGTCAGCCCGTTTCCGAATACGACTACCAGAGCGTTCATGATCTGAATGATGATGACGACGATTGGGACAATGAAAGATGGCGCGGTTTCCGTCGCCGTCATTGAATGAACAGGTGACACCATGCCCAAAGAAACCCACACCAGTAATTCCGTCATCGGCCCGGATGGTCTGCCGATCAAATACAGCCTGCTGACTGAAGAACAGGCAGCGCCGACCACAACAGGTGTGCGCTCCCCATGGGTGACGGGTCTTGCCGAAAACCTTGATCCCGCAAAACTGGCAAAGCTTCTGAAGGCTGCAGATGCAGGTGATAACCAGGACTTCCTGACCCTTGCTGAAGAAATGGAAGAACGTGACGGGCATTATTCCGCTGTACTGGGGCAGCGAAAACGGGCTGTCTCCGGGATTGAACCCGTAGTCACACCTGCCAGTGATGATCAGTTTGATAAAGACGTGTCGGCAAGCGTTGAGGATCTGATAGCCAGCCCGCTGTTTCCGGATATGGTGGATGATCTTCTGGACGGCATTGCCAAAGGATATTCCGTTGTCGAAAACATCTGGCAATACGGGGATAAAACATGGTGGCCGGAAGACTACCTGCACCGGGATCCGCGCCATTTCCAGTTTGATAAAGAGACCGGGCGTGAGCTGCGCCTGCGCGATGATGAGGATGCTGAAGGCAAACCGCTGACGCCCTGGACAATGATTGTGCATCGCCCGAAGCTGAAATCAGGCCTGCCGGTGCGGGGCGGTCTTGCCCGGATTGTGGCCTGGTCACTGATGCTCAAAACCTACACGCTGAATGACTGGGCTGCGTTCCTTGAAGTCTTTGGCATGCCGCTGCGTCTGGGCAAATATGATGGCCAGGCCAGTGACAAGGAAAAGCGGGTTCTGTTGCGGGCTGTGCGTGATCTGGGGGCAGATGCGGCGGCGATTATTCCAAAGAGCATGGAAGTCGATTTCATTGAATGTTCTGGTGGTAAAGGCACAGCGGTCTTTGCTGAGATGGCAAACTTTCTGGATAAGCAGATCTCTAAGGCCGTGATCGGTCAGACCATGACTGTGGACGATGGGTCCAGCCGATCACAATCAGAAACCCATGACAATGTGCGTGGTGACATTAAGAAGGCAGATGCCCGCCAGCTCGCAACCACGATCAACCGTGATCTGATCGCGCCTTATGTTGCGTTTAATTTCGGGGTGGATGTGAAACCGCCGGTTGTCAGCTTTCCGGTTGAGGATCCGGAAGATCTGAAGGCGCTTTCGGATAACCTTTCGAAACTGGTCCCGCTTGGTTTGCGGGTGGCACGGGCGGATGTGAATAAACGCATGGGGTTCCGTGTGCCTGAGGATGATGAACCTGTTTTGCAGATAGCGCCTGCGGTTGCAGCTACCAGTGAGAAAGCCCATGCCTGTGTGAACTGTGGCGAACGCCACCGGGCAAGCGCCACACAGATGGATGAGGATCCGCTGGTGCATGAGGCGCTGGAACATTGGGAACAGGATATGACCCCGATTGTGGCCGGGGTGATTGAGCTGGCCCGTGCATCCAGTGGCTTTGATGATTTCCTTGCGCGTCTGGATGAACACACCCCGGATGTGTCCCGTCTGGGACAACGCCTGGCGATCTCGATGATGAAGGCAAAAGGGGACGGCCTGTCTGATGCCTGATCCGTTCGAGAACGCACAGGAGGAAGTGCGGCGCTATTTCGAGGCTAAGGATACACAGGTCACATGGGGCTGGCAGGAGTTCTCCGAGGCCGAACATGCGATTTCGTTTACTGTGTCCAAATCTGCAGGCTATGACATTGTGGATGATCTGAAAGCAGGCCTGCAAAACAGCATTGATAACTACCGCAATTTCGGGGAATTCGCGGATGATCTGGAGCCGCTCCTGCGCCGTAAGGGCTGGTGGGGTCGGCAGCGTATCAACGGGGAAGTTGTTGAGCTGGGAAGTCTGCGCCGTTTGCGCACGATCTACTGGGCTAATGTGTCAACAGCACGGGCCGCAGGTGAATGGGAGCGGATCCAGCGCACAAAGCGCGGATTGCCATTTCTGATCTATGAGCTTTCCGTGGCTGAGAAACGCCGACCAGAACATATGGGCTGGGTCGGGGTTATTCTCCCGGTGGATCATACATTCTGGGCAACGCATTATCCGCCGAACGGCTGGCTGTGTCAGTGCCGGGTGCGCCAGATCTCCCGGCGTGAAGCTCTCAGCCTGGGTTATGATGAGACTGTGGATGCGCCTCAGGTTGTCACCCGGCGCTGGACCAATAAGCAAACAGGCGAGGTTCTGGATATACCGGAAGGCATAGACCCCGGCTGGCAGAGCAATCCCGGCGCAACCCGTGCAGCCAATGTGTCTGGCTTTCTGGGGGAGCGGATGGACCGGATGTCTCCCCAGGCGCAACGTGTGGCGGTGCAGGATCTGGTTGCGTCGCGACAGTTCCGGGATCTGCAGGCCGGGGATCTGCCTTACGCTGGTCCGGCTGATCGCACTCCGGGCAATGTTGAGCTGGGGCGCATAGCGCTGCCGGTCGCCCGACTGTCTGAAGAACTGCAGGAACTGATGGGCGCACGATCCCGCACAGTCCTGTTCTCAAATGGGGATGCCCATAAGCAGGCCCGCAAGAGGATCAACGCTGATGGTTCCGGGCAACTGGATGCCCCGGATTATGCGCTTGTGCAGGAGATAATTGAATCAGGTGAAGCTTATGAAGATGTGCGCTTTGAGCGGGATTTTGTGTTTCAGCTCATGCGTGACGGAAAGCCATGGTCTGCCGTTCTGCGCATGACACAGGATCGCCGTGAAATCTTTCTCAAAAGCTTCCGCCGGATCCGCCCGGAGCAATACGGGGAGACTGAAAGACATATTCCGCTAAGGTGAATATGAGGCCGGGGGGTCACAACATCCCCGCTGGAATATACCAGGCACTGTTTACTCGGCCTCATACGTTATATAGATCGTCACGCAGGAAATATCAATTCCTGACTGACAGCCAGCAAAACGCACCGCCGCCAAATTTGCCCATAGAGCGCGATCAGCCACCGAAAGTGCCCCCTGACACCGGAATTGCACAGATGGCCTTTCAAACGCTTTCAAATCACTTTCAAATTTGATCTGCGTTGCGTGATGCGCTAAGGAACAGACAGCCCGAAGGGTGATCAGCCGAAAATCATGATTTAGGTAGCGGCGCTACCAGAGAGCTGAAGGGATATCCGGTGCATTCCCTCTCTCATGAACAACGATCTGTCAAATACTGATTTCCAGACTGTCCTTGCCTCTGGCAACGCCGGATCTGATGCGCGCCATTATCTGGCAACTGCCCTGGCATTTGAGCTGAAGGCGGAGAAGGGCACTTCTGTGGCTCCGGATTGGGTGCAGATCTTCCCGGCAGGCCCGGAACTGGCAACGGTTGATGGCCGGAACTTCCGCATGTCTGATCCGGAGGCTTTTGTTGAGCGTCAGATGGCGTCAGAAGGCATGCCAATTCTGGTGGACTTCGATCACCTTTCCTCATTCAAGCCGGAAGAGAATGGCGATCAGACCGCCGCTGGCTGGATTGAAGAACTGGAAGTGCGTGATGGCGCGGTCTGGGCGCGTGTTGCCTGGACAGTTCGGGCCTCTGAACAGATTGCCGGTAAGGAATGGCGCTTTGTCAGCCCGGAATTTCGTGTTCACAAAACTACCCGTGAAGTCGTGACCCTTGATGCGCTGGCGCTGGTAAACCGTCCGGCGTTTCAGATGAAGGCTCTGGCCCGCGCAGATATTCCCAAAACTGAGGATGCAGAAATGCTGAAAGAAATTGCAAAGGCGCTTGGCCTTTCTGAAGACGCCACACAGGAACAGGTTCTGACTGCGATCCGTAATAAGGATCAGGAACTGGAAACTGCAAAGGCTGCAAAGATCCCGTCAACGGATGATTTCATGCCGCGTGCTGATTACGACGCTGTGCTGGCCCGTGCCAACTCTGCAGAGGCAGAGCTGGAAGAGACAGCCAAGGCGGGCCGCAAGGCTGAAATTGATGAACTGATTTCCGGTGCAGTGAAGGCCGGGAAGATCACCCCGGCCACAAAGGACCATTACGTTGCTCTTGCTTCCGCTTCTGATGCTGGCTTTGAGGAAATCAAGAAGCTGGTCGAAGGCATGTCCCAAATTGCGGAGCCGTCCAATCTGAATGAGGGCGATGTGGCCGCTGGCGCTTTGTCTGATGAGGACAAGGAAATGGCTGCGTCACTGGGGATTGATGAAGCGGATTATGCCAAACAGCTTGCCGCTGATCGCGGCGCTGCTGACGACTGATCCCCCGCCCGCAAACTCTTTAACTCTCCCGAAACAGGATCTGAACAATGGAACGAAACACAGAAAGCCGTGAGGGCCAGAGCTTTCAGCATGATATGGCCGCTGGTGCAAAGATCTGGCTTGGTCATCTGGTCGTGCTGGATGCTGGCTATGCCAAGCCGGGCTTTGAAAGTTCAACAGCCGTGACCGTTGGCGTGGCGAAAGACAGCCAGGACAACACCAATGGCGTTGATGGCGATGAACAGATCACTGCCAAAGTTGGCACGTGGAAATTCGACAGTGCGTCTGCTGCTGATCAGATCACCCGTGCGGATGTTGGCAAGCTGTGTTTCGTTCTGAACTCAACCACAGTTGCTAAGACCGATGGCGGCGGCACCCGCTGTGTCGCGGGTAAAATCCGTGCGGTTGAGGGCAATGGGGTCTGGATCGCTATCTGATCCGGCCCGCCACTTTTCTCTGAACATCGCAAAGGATATTACCGATGCCCGCCAAACGTATGAGCCGTGAACTTCTCAGCCGCCTGAACACAGGGTTCAAGGCGATTTTTAACAAGGCTTTTGAAAGCGCCAGCCCTCAGTGGCAAAACATTGCTGAGAAAGTGAACTCAACGGCCAAAGTTGAGACCTATACCTGGCTGAACCAGATCCCCGGCATGAAGCGCTGGATTGATGAGCGCCGCGTCAAAAAGCTGGAACGCGATGCCTATCAGCTCCGCAACGAAAAGTTTGAAGACACAATCGCGGTTGAGCGCGAAGATGTGGAAGATGACAACGTCGGCACCTATTCCATGGCTGTAAAAGGTCTTGCGGAAGCTGCTGCTGAACATCCTGATGAACTGGTGTTTAAAGCTCTTAAAGAGGGTTTTGAAAGCCCGTGTTATGACGGACAGAATTTCTTTGATCCTGATCATCCGGTGATCATTGATGGTGAGGAAGTATCTGTTTCCAACATGCAGGATGGTTCCGGCCCGGCGTGGTTCCTTCTGGCGACTAAAAAATCTGTGAAACCTCTGATCTATCAGGACCGCGTCAAAGCTGAACTGATTGTGCATGACGATCCGGAGAAGTCAAACACTGTCTTTATGAAAGACCAGTACCTGTATGGCACCCGTTCCCGTGGTGCTGCCGGATACACTTTCTGGCAACTGGCCTTCGGATCCCGTGCCCCTCTGACCCCTGAGAACTTCAAAGCTGCCCGTGCAGCGATGGCCTCTCTGGTGGGTGATCAGGGTCGCCCTCTGAACATCGTGCCAAACCTGCTGGTTGTTCCACCTGAACTGGAAGGGGCCGCAGAAGAGATTGTCAAAGTCAAACGCACGGACGGCGGCAAAGACAATGCTCACTATGGCAAGGCTGAAATCCTGATGACCCCGTGGCTTGCCGGTTAAGCCTGGTCATTTGACAGAGCGGGCCGGTCAAACGGCCCGCTTCAGTGAAGTGACCATGAGGAGAAAGCCCGATGGCTGGCAAAACCAAAAACCCCAAAGCAACTGAAACCGAAAAGGCAGAGAAAGTGGAACAATCCCAGGTGACCGGCGATGCAGAAAAGCAAAACGACGCAGGCACAGGTGACGACACAGCGACTGCTAAGGTCCAGGAAGCTGCGAAGGCTGCAACGCAACCGGCAGGTGACGGTGAAGCCACTGCCGAACTGGAAGCTGAAGAAGACACCCCGCGCAGCTACATCGAGGTGAAGTCTCTGAAGCCCCGTCGCCGCGCCGGTCTGAAGTTCGGCCCTGAGCCGGTGAAAATCTACAAAGGCGACATTGATGATAAGCGCATGCAGGCGATCCTTGATGATCCGCATCTGAATGTGACCGGCCCGAAGAGCTGATCAGTCCGGATCCGGGAAACCGGGTCCGTTACGCCCCGCAAGCAGGGGCGACAGCCGGGAAAGACCGGCAAAGAAACACAGGAATATGACCGTGCAATACGCAACCCGCAGTGACATTGTGAACATTTATGGCGCTGAGTATCTGGAAGATCTCACGCCGGTTGATGTGGCTGATCCGCAGGCTGCGGTCGATCAGGCGCTGGATGATGCCTCTGCCGAAATCGACGGTTATCTGTCTGCCCGTTACGATCTGCCTTTGCCACGCCAGCCCCGGCTGTTGCGTCGCCCCTGCGTGGATATCGCAGCCTATATTCTGGCGAATGCTCATACCCGCCTGACGGATACAATGGAAAAGCGCTATGACCAGGCGATTTCTTTTCTGACCAAAATTGCTGCAGGCAAAGCGGGCCTTGGCGCTGATGAACCTGACGCGGATCTGCCTGCGACGGGTTCTGTATCCAGTGGGGAAGAAGGTCTGTCATTTTCAGCGCGGCCCCGCCGCTTTGGGCGCAACAGATGAGCGGTGTTGCAGTCACAGTTGTTGAGGAAGGTCTGGCGCAAGCTACAGACCGTCTGACCCGTCTGACGGTTCTGGATAAACATGAGCTGCTGGATACAGTCGGGCGTCTGGCGCAATTGCAAACCCGACGCCGGATCCGGGATGAGAAAACCGCGCCAGATGGAACACCCTGGAAAGCGAACTATCGGGGATCATCTCTTCTTCATGATCAGGGCAACCTGCACGACAGCATTGATTACCGCGTGAGCGGTGGTGATGTAGAAGTCGGGTCGTCTCTGGTTTACGCGGCTATTCATCATTTCGGGGGCGTGATCAAACCTAAGAACGCCAAGGCACTGGCCTTCACTGCCGGTGGTGAAAACTTCGTTGTCCAGTCTGTGACCATGCCTGCGCGCCCCTATCTGGGCCTAAGTTCAGATAACCGGGATGAGATTGAAAGCGTGGTTGCTGATTTCATTGCGGAGGTTTTGCAATGAGCAGGCTTGTTACTCTGCTGAAAGCAATCCGTGACGATATGAAGACAGCGGATCTGGGCCAGACGATGCGCGATGTTGATATTACACCGGGTCAGTTTGGGGCCGATGATCTGGAACGTCAGAGCTTTCGTGCCCCGGCATTGCGCATTGCCTTTCTGGGTGCCCCGAAAACGGATGCGCTTGCCAATGAGACACGCCGCTATGAGGCAGCGCTGGCCGTGTTCATTGTCACCGATGGCGCAGATCGTATCACTGATGGCGTGGCGATCATGGAAGCGGTCGCTGCCCGTGTGGAACTGAACCAGTTCAGCGCCGGATTGGGAATAGGCGTTCCAAAAAACCACCGCATGCAGGCGCTGTACTCAGCGACGAAATCAAAAGGTGTCTGCATTCATGCTGTGGCATGGTCGCAAAACGTGCAGATCGGGGAGGTCAGCGATTGTGGTGGACCGATTGATGCCGGCACAGTTTCCGGGGCGGTGACGCATGGCTGATCTTGGACGCATTCTTGCCACCATGCAGCGCCAGATTGCGGAGCTGCAGCGCAAAAACAGCAACATAGTCCGCGCCGGTCGTGTGGTTGAGGTTGATCCTGCTAATCAGCGTGTGATCGTTGATATCGGGGATGAAGCAAATCCCTTGCTTACCCCGTGGATCCGCTGGCCGGAACGTGGCGGTGCCCGCAAGACCTGGAACCCGCCTGCAGTCGGTGAAGAGATGACCGTGTTTTCTCCTTCAGGCGAAATCAGCAGCCGGTCACGTGCATTTCCGGGAGGCTTCACAGACGAAAATCCAGCACCTTCAGGTGATGGTGAGGCGGCGGTGTTCACCTTTGGCGATGTGACGATCACCGCAATCGCCGGGGGCGTAAATGCGACGGTCGGCGGCGTTTCCCTTGATCTGACCGGCGCAGGCCTGGCGATCACAGGCGGTCGTGTCACCCACAATGGAACAGATATTGGCGACAGCCATAAACACAGCGGGATCCAACCGGGTCCGGCTGAAACCGGCACCCCAGTTTAGGAGACGAAAATGCCAGAGAAGAAAGATCAGGGCGGCGCGCCTCAGAAGTATGAATATGAAGTTGTGAGCAGCTTCTGGGATGGCCCGCATTACCGGGAAGCGGGCAAGAAAACCGTGTTTAAAACAGCGGATGAAGCAAAGTATTTCACACCGCACATTCTGCGTCTGAAGGATGCCGCGCAGCCTGCTGCAGGTGATCTGCAAAAGAAAACGAAAGGCAAAGGCTGATCTGAAATGGCGGGCATGTGCAGACATACCGGCAAGCGCCTGACGGGCTGGGATCACATCCGGCAATCTCTGGATGTGATCTTTACAACCCGCGTCGGCACACGCCTTGAACGCCGCGCCTTTGGTTCTGTGGCTCCGGATCTGACAGACAAGCCTTCCGTGCCCGAAATCGTTCTGGATTACTACGTCGCGATTGCGGAAGCGATTGATGCCTATGAACCCCGTGTAGAACTGAACGGCTTTGCCCTGGAACAAGCAGACGAAAATGGCGCGGTGCAGATCCGTGTGGAAGTCACAGAGGTGGCAACCGGACAGCGCCAGAATATCGGATATGCAATATGAGTGACTTCACCCCCATTGACCTGCGGGACCGTGCCTTTCCCGAAACTGTCGCACAGCCGGACTTTGAGAGGCTGCTGGCGGATTACAAGCGTGATCTGGTGGCGCTTTACCCTGAGGTCACAGAAGTTGTGAACTCTGAGACAGATCCGCTGGTGATCATTCTGCAGATCGTTGCTTCAGAAGTCGTGCGCATGCGCGGGCTGATCAATGACGAAGCGCGGAAAAACACGCTGGCCCATGGGTTCGGATCCAGCCTGGATAACTTTGGCGATTTCTGGGGGCTGGCGCGTCATGTCCTGCAGGCTGCAGATCCGAATGCCCGCCCGCCGGTGCCAGAGGTTCTGGAAAGCGATGCAGATTTCCGCAAGCGGATCCAGCTTGCACCTGAAGGTCTGACTTCAGCCGGTTCTTCCGGGTCATATATCTATCATTCACTGAATGCCTCTTCAGAGGTAAAAGCTGCCTGGCCGTTTCGATCCGGACCGGGTGTCGTAACCGTTGCGATCCTCTCAAATGAGGGAGACGGTACAGCTTCACCTGCACTGCTCCAGCAGGTCACAGATTACGTTGATGGTCGTCAGCCGCTCTGCGCCGATCATGTCTTTCAGTCCGCACAGATCATTCCCTATGAGGTTGAGGCGCGGATTACATTTCTGCCCGGTTATGGAACGCAGGAGCTGATGGAAAAATGCCGCGTGTCCGTGGATGTTCATTGCGCGCAGCGCCATAACCTCGGGGTGGATATTACCCGTGCCGGACTGACCCACGCTTTGTTTCTGGATGGTGTCCAGAATGTTGAGCTGCTGTCGCCTGCAGCGGATGTTGTCTGCACTTCACAACAGGCAGCGATACGCACAGACACTCGCTTGACTGATGGGGGTGAACTTGTCTGATATTTCCACACTTCCAGTCAATTCAACACGCCTTGAAAGATCACTTGAAACCCTGATCCGGAATGCGTTTCGCATTGATGTGCCGATCGGGGATCTCTGGAACCCTGATCGTTGTCCGGAACATGCGCTGAAGTTTCTTGCCTGGGCGATGTCGGTTGATTTCTGGGATGATCAATGGCCGCTGCCGGTCAAGCGGCAAACGATCCGGCAATCCATCGCGGTGCATCGGGAAAAAGGGACGCTGAGTTCAATTAAACGCGCGCTGAATGCTGCGTCCTATGGTGATGTCAGTGTCATCGAGGCGAAAGCGCTTCCCCGTCTTGGTCGCACTCATGAGCTGGGGCGGTCCTGGAAGCTTGGTTTGCGTGGCGTGCATTGGGCTGACTACTGGGTTGAAGTATCCAGACCAATTGACCGGCGCGCAGCGGATCAACTGGTGCGCCTCCTTGCAACCGTGGCGCCGGTCTTCTGTCGCCTGCGCGCAATCACAGTCCGCAATATCCAATATGTGCTTGGCGCAAATGACTGGGCGCTTGGCACCAATATCCCATTGGGCGGAACATTCAGAACAGAGGTAAATTATGGTTGATGTAGCATCCCTGAGTTATCTGCCGGAAGCGGCAGGTTTTCCGGCACAGATCCCGCAGTTGGAAGATGGTTTCTGGCCGACCGGCGGGCCTGTAGATCCCGCAAATGACAGCGGCATTATGAACTGGCAGGCGCAGCTTCTTGCCTCTCGGACACGGTTCAACAAGACCGCAATTGAAGCTCTGCAAGTTGCGTTTGCCAATATCGATGTCGCAGCTCAGATCAATGCGGCGATTGCAGATCTGATTGATGGCGCGCCGGGGGCGCTGGACACGCTGAATGAGCTGGCCGCGGCAGTGCAGGCAAATGATGGCGAGATCGCAGCAGCCTTATCGCAGATTACCAATGCAATGGTTGGGGCAAATAACCTTTCGGAGGTTGTCAACCCGGCTCAGGCCCGGGTTAACATTGGTGCGGGTACGCCTCGTAGTATCATCACATCCGGGTTGCTGGCATATAATCCGAGCGGCACAGAATGGCTTCATGGGCTTGGTTCCGTTCCTGCTGCCGGTTCATTTGGAATGCAGTTTATTTGGAAAGGCGGGAACACGTCCGGGTATTCTAACGGTGATGTTATCCTGACTTCGCCAACTGCGGATGATGACAATAGCGGTTCCAGTTTTATCGTGAACGCACAGAAAATGCGTTTTGTTCAGCGAGGCGCGGGGAGCCTGACTAACCCGAACGCCGGGTTGACGTCGCTGAATTCCAATAACGTAGATATTCTCTTCTGGGCGGAGGTTCTGTGATGGTTACCTATCTGTCTGAAAATGGCGCAATCTTTGTGTCAGGTGCTCCGAAGGATACTCTTACGACGCGTTTCGGGGTACTTCAGGAAATCCCTGCACGTCCGAGTTCCAACCATTCCTGGATTGATGGTGAGTGGATCGTTGTTTCTGATTATCCCCCGCATCAGGAACAACGCCAAATTGCTTTGGCGGAAATTGACCGCATGCATGCCAGATACCTTGAGGAATTTACTGGCAGTGCAACCGTGGCTGAACGTGACACCTGGAAGGTTAAGGAAGAAGCAGCCCGTGCGCTCGTTGCAGGCAATGCAACCGCCGGACAGGCGGCGATGCTCGTATCAGAGGCACAAGGCAGAGGGGTTACAGAACCAGAGCTGGCCGCCACCATCATTGGCAAGGCTGAAAGGTTCCTGTCGCTTGTAGGGATTGCGGGGGGCATTCGCGCCAAAGGTCGCTCCGCCATTCTTGTGGCGACAGATGAGGGCGTGCCACTGGACGAAGTCGAGGGCCGGGTGAAAGCCGTGTTCGCAATGCTGGCTCACGACGTGCAGGCAGGGATTGCCCAGTTAAACGCCTCAGGAGACGAAGCATGAAGCGCCCGTCTTTCCATGATCTGACACCAGAGCAGCAGGCGCAGTTTGGCAATGGCGTCGGCCCGTGCTGGCTGCCAGATCCTCTGCGCCGCATGATCACAGAAACCGCGAGCTGGTTCTTTAAGGATGCAAGCTGGCGTCACCATGATTTCGGCTATGCGGTGGGCGGCGATCAATGGGATCGCGCCCGCTGTGATTGGAAGTTCTTCATGGCGATGCTGC
Source organism: Halocynthiibacter styelae (assembly GCF_016123485.1). Taxonomy (GTDB): domain Bacteria; phylum Pseudomonadota; class Alphaproteobacteria; order Rhodobacterales; family Rhodobacteraceae; genus Halocynthiibacter; species Halocynthiibacter styelae. The sequence goes on from NZ_JADCKQ010000019.1 coordinate 35,282, forward strand.
GCGATGCGCTGTCGCATCCAAAGTGGCGGATCATCCGCATTCCGTTGGCGCTCATGATTGCTCTGATGTTCTTCCTTGCTGTGCGCATCGGGGGGCAGCTTGGTTCTTTTGAATACCGGGCTGATTACGCCAGTCTTGAGGAAATCCTGGAGGATTATTCACCATGAGCCTTCTGTCGCGTATCCTGAAAAAGATTGCCCGGCGGTTGCTCAAAAAACATAATCCAATTTCTGGGCTTCTTGAGGCCTATAATGCTCAGATTAGCTTTTTTGAAATAAGTTTCAGGTACTTTCGCTTCCAGTAAGATCGATCAAGAAACCGCTGGAGATTTCTATATCGAAGTTTTTTCATGTTTATACGGGATTTTTCAATTGCAGAATTGGCTTCTGTTGCTTCAGGTGGCTGAACAGGACATGGCTGCAGCACAAAACTGTTTATCAGAGACAAATCCAGCGGCCAGTCTGCAACATAGCTAACCGGTGTGCTTGCGGCGACCATGCGTGCTGCACCCGTTCGTGTGATATAGTAGGCAGCGGCACTATTCGGAAAAAGCGTAATACGCTGCGCTTTGTGCTTCGGTGATATTGGAGTAGTCCGTCGACGTGCATGTCCTCCTTTGTGATGAAGCAGTGTAATATCATGCCCTTTCAGGGGAAGGAGCGACAGGATGTCATTGAAGCTCTCCGTCAACACCGCATCGTCTTCCAGGATTAACGCGCCAGGTAAGTTTCGGTTCAGGACGTCCTGCTGCATGGCGCGGTGGGACAGGGCGCAGGCGAACTCCGCATCTGACATATTTCGTCCCATGCGCTTTTTGCTCTGCTCACGATCAATAAGGCTTTCGTACTTTTCTGGCAGGCCTTGTCGGCCATCAATTGCATCCCAAACACTATATTCTAGGCCCATCGATTCGAGTTGTAGAATAAGAGGTGCCCGGCGCTTTTCACTGTCTGTAAGAGACAGGATGTAAATATATGGTTGTTGTATCATTTCTATATCCGTGGCCTCAAATTGCTGACATACCGTTTCAATCATACGTGTGCTCGATAAGACATAAAATTCTGAAGCCAAGGCATTTCTCAAGTCTGTTACTAGGTATTTGGGAGCGTGTTGTAACTGAGGTACTGTGGCGCAGAACATATCGTTTTCGCGAAACACCCGCCCTGAGAGCCGGGACAAAAAGACGAAAAGCCAGAGAGCGGGCAGCGCGTCGTAAAAAAGCTTTCCAGATCCATTAAGCGAAAGGCTTGCGCGGTGCACCCGCGTTTGCCTATATGAAGACACCCCGGACATTTCTGAATTTCTGGAATTAGGTAGCGGCGCTACCAGCGGGTTACACCTTTCCCCATGTCAAAAACGCTCCAACAAAAGTTAAACCTTACGTTGGAGCGCTGAATGTCAGGCCTTGGTTATCTGCACGGGATTGAAAGCCTTCTGAACATCAAGGGCGGTCGCCCGGTTCAGACCCTTCCATCCTCAATCGTTGCACGTGTCGGCACCGCGCCAGATGCTGACAACAACAAATTCCCGCTGAATGAACCCATTGCTATGATTGGCGATGGTAGCCTGCTGGAAGATCTGGGCACCACCGGCACTCTGCCGGATGCCTATAGCCAGCAGTTCAAAGAACATGGTTCCACAACCTCTGTGATGATCCGCGTTGAAGAAGGCGCGGATTTTGACGCGACCCTGGCAAACATCATCGGCACTGCCGGTGCGCAGACTGGCATTCATGCCCTGCGCGCGGCCCAAAGCGAAACCGGTCTTGTGCCGCGTATCTTTGATGTGCCGGGCTTTACGTCTCAGCGCGTTGCAAATTCACGCAACCCGGTGGTGGCTGAGCTGATGGGTTTTGCGACCCGCAACCGTGGCTGGATCATCGCTGATGGTCCGAACACGACCAAAGAGGATGCTGTGCAATATGCGCAGGACTGGGGTTCCCCGCGTGTCTTTGTGGTGGATCCCGGCGTGAAGATCCGTCTGAATGGTTTGGATGTTGTCCGCCCGGCCAGTCCTTCAGTCACCGGCCTGATGTGTCGCGTAGATCAGGAAAAAGGGTTTCATCATTCCATCTCAAATCATGAGCTGTTCGGAATTACCGGCACAGCCCGCCCGATTGAATTTCTGATGGGCGAACGGAACTGTGAAGCGAACTATCTGAATGAACATCGCGTAGCGACGATCATTCGTGATGGTGGATACAAGCTGTGGGGTAACGAAAGCACGTCCAGCGAACCTCTGACCAAGTTCCTTGCGGTGCAGCGTACTCAGGATCTGGTCATGGACAGCGTTGCTGCAGCCCATAAGTGGGCAATTGACAAGCCGTTCTCTGTTCAGGCCATTCTGGATATTGCAGAGACCGTAAACGGATACCTGCGCCAGCTCAAAGCACGTGGCGTGACCCTTGGTGGCAAGGTCTGGATTGATCCGACACTGAACACAAAAGAGAGCTGGGTGAACGGTGATCTGTTCGTGTCTTATGACGCAGAGCCGCCAGCGCCAATGCAGCACATCATTTTCCAGTTTAACCGCAACACCGGGTATTACGCCGAACTGGCTGATGATGCCGTGGCGGAAGTTGCGCGCCTGTCCAACCAGTAAGCCTCAGCGGAGATAAAATCTATGACCCATATCCTGCGTAAATTTAACGCTCATGTTGATGGCTATTCCACCCATCTGGAGATTGAAAAGATCACACCGCCACTGGTGCGTGATCAGGTGGAAGCAATTAAAGCCGGTGGCCTGCTTGGCGAGCTGGATGTGCCTCTGGGGGTGCAGAAGCTGGAAGCGGGCCTGATGGTCAATTCCCGCAATAAGCTTTTGATGGGTAAGGCGGGCCTGACACCAGGCAAATCCACCCGTGTAACCTTCCGGGGCGTTTCCGTATCTGAAATCGACGGGTCGCAACAGGATGAAGTCCTGATCATTCAGGGTCGCCTGAATGTGGACAGCAATGACTGGCAGGCCCAGTCAAAAACAGACACCGATTATAAGATTGGTTCCATCACCTATTATAAGCACCTGATTGACGGGCAGCTTGTCTATGAAATCGACCTGCTGAACATGATTGGTGTGGTTGATGGCGTAGACCAATGGGCCGATATCCGGGGCGGTCTGGGCCTCTGAGTTTGAGCGCGGGGTAGAGCAGCAGTAGCTCGTCTGGCTCATAACCAGAAGGTCGGCGGTGCAAATCCGCCCCCCGCAACCAGTTTCACCGGGCCGGATGGCCCCATTTACATCTGGACGCACTATGCAAGATCAACCGGAAACAACCACGACTGAAATCACACAGCCTGAACCACCAACACCGCCCGAAGTGCGGTTTGCAGACAATGGTAAGTCCCGCGAACGCGCGGTGCCACTTGACTGGCCGCTGCTGGTAGATGGCAAGGAAATGAGCAGTATCACTGTGCGCCGCCTGAATGGTTCTGAGATGATCGCGTTTCAGGAAGCCATGAAGGAGGAAGCGCAAAATGGCGACGGTTCAGATGGTGCAATGCTGGAACACTTCACAGGTGTTTCAGCCCATGTTCTGAACTGCCTGGATGCCGATGATCTTCTTGCGCTGAAAGACGCCGTGTTTGATTTTTTGCCCAAAACGATGCGCGCGGGCATAGAGCAGGAAATGGCGCGATCCCAATTGCCAGACAGTTAATTGGGGAACTTGCCTGGGGGTTTCACTGGGGCAAGGCAGAGCTTGAAACAGAGTATTGGGATGAGCTTTGCAAGTGGCACAGTGAGATGATCCGCGCAGCAAAAGCGATGGGGCCAAAACAATGAGTGCCACAGATCTGAGTGTTGCAATGATCGTGCGCCTGATGGACCAGTTTTCTGGTCCGGGCGCACGTCTGCGTGACAGCATGCGCAGCCTGAAAACAGAAGCCAATGCGTTCAGGGCGTCGCTTGGCCGAAACATCCGGACGGGCTTTTCTGCTGAGAATATCGAAGCCGGAATACGCCGGTCCGAAGAGCGCTTTACCCGCGCGCGCCAGCGTATGATCGGCGCGGCCGGAATGGCGCTGACACTGGCCGCGCCGGTCATGACGGCCGGGAATTTTGAAGAAGAGCTGATCCACTTTGCCAACCTCGCCGGATTGAGCGCGGAGCGCACCAGTTCGCTGCGTCATGAACTCAGTGAATTGCGCCATGTCACCGGGCAGTCAGAGCTGCAGCTTCTGGAAGGTCTTGCCACTTATGTGGGTAAAGGCATGGGTATGGATGAGGCTATGGCCTCACTGCGCGGAACGGGACGTGCTGCGACCGCAACACGTTCCCAGTTCGAGCAAATGGCAAATGCGGGCTATGCGGTGATGGACAACCTGAATGTTGCTCCGGACCGCCTGTCTCAGGCTTTCGATATCATGGCCCAGTCTGGCAAGGAAGGGTCGTTTGAGCTGGCAGCGATGGCCCGGAAGTTCCCGGAGATTACAGCCGGGGCGCGCTCCCTTGGCATGGAAGGTGTCGGAGCCGTAGCCTCTCTGTCCGCCGCCCTTCAACTTGCCATGAAATCTGCAGGCTCTGAAGATCAGGCCGCAACCAATATGACCAACTTTCTGGGCAAGATCACGGCCCCGGATACAGTGCGCAAGTTTCAGGAAGCTGGCGTTGATATCCAGCGTGAACTTGCCATTGCCCTTGAACGCGGCACAGACCCGCTTGAACATATGCTTCTGGTCATTGAACGCATGACCGGAGGTGATGCCTTCAAAATGGGTGAGCTGTTCGCAGATAAGCAGGTTCTGGACTTCCTGCGCGCGGTCATTCCGAACCTTGAGGAATATCAACGGATCACTGCAGTTGCCGCAGGCGCGGAAGGCGTGATTGATAAGGACTATGCAGCGGTGATGGAAGGTTTCAACGAAAGCACCCGTCAGTTGCGCAACTCCCTGACCTCACTCCTGGGCGCGTCTGGCGCATTGCTGCCCGTCTTTACTGAAATGATCCAGGACGCCACCTGGATTGTGGATCAGGTCGCGGCCTGGACGCAGGCTAATCCTGAATTAACTGCAACGATAGTTAAGGGCGCTGCTGCGCTGCTGGCCTTAGGGATTGCAACCCGTGTCGTCGGTTTGGGCGTGGCTGTCATGCAGGGTGGTCTGTGGCGCACTGCGAGCCTGTTGCGCGGCACGGCCCTGGGCGCACGTGGTCTTGCCCGCATTCTTGGCCGGGGTTTCAAATTTGGTGGTTGGGCGATCCGCCCACTGCGCTGGACTGCACGTCTGATCCCTGCAATTCCATGGCGCTCTCTGGTCCGGCCTCTGGTTTGGGGCGCACGTCTTATCCCGTCCATTGGCTGGGCTTCTATGATCAGCCGTCTGGGCACATTCGGCATGAATGCCTCTGGCTGGGGGCGATTGATCACACCGCTGCGCTGGTTCGGACGCGGAGCGCTGCGTCTGATCCCGGTCATTGGCTGGGCCGTGATGGCGGCTGAAATCGGGATGTTTGCGTGGAACTATCTGGGGCTGAAGGAACTCCCCTGGCGTGACTACCTCAACACAACCATTGACTGGGTTGGCTGGTTCTTTTCCTTTGAGTGGCTGGACTTCCTGCCCGATTGGAGCTGGATGGCAATCATTGGTGGACCGATTGCCTGGGGTGCAATGTTTGCTTTTCAGTGGGCGGATCTTCTGCCGGATTGGGACTGGGGCGCAATCATTCCTGATCTGGGCGCATGGTTCCGAAGCAGCGAGACCGGCAACAGCGGTACAAGCACCAATTTGAACGGCCCCAATGCAGGCGGTCTGAACCTCAGATCTCCTGCTGAAATCCAAAGCCTGAGCGGGCGAGTGCGAGCCGGAATGGACATGTCTTCAGATGATGCCAATTCTGAACTGCGTAGTGCGTTACAAAACTACGGAAGTACACAGCCGAATGTCACCGTTGAAAGCCGCTTTGAAAGCAATCCGGAAATCAACGTGAAAATTGACATGCCGGTAAGCATTACGCGGCAGCAGCGCGTTGATAACAATGCAATTGCCCGTGCAACCGGGGATCAGGCAGCACGCGCCACACGCCGCGCCCTTGATGATGCAGCGATTGCGGAGGACTGATTATGCTTATGGCTCTTGGACCATTCAGGATTGCGCTCTCAACCATGGCGCTGGAACAGATGGAAGATCGCGAAAATGTGCGCATTGCCCGCATGGACCGGGCGCGTTCTATGCCGACAAAACAGTTTCTGGGTTTGGGTGATCGTGAGCTGGAACTGCGCGCGACGATTTACAAAGAGGTGCTTTCGCCCGGCGGGCCGACACAGGTTGAGCTGATGCGCCTCTGGATGCGTTCTGGTCGCCGCCTGCCGCTGATTTCACGGTCTGGTCATTTCTATGGCTTCTACCTCATCGAAGAGCTGACCGGCGAGAAAACCCATGTGCTGCCCAATGGCACGTTTCAGAAAATCACACTGACCATAAAGCTGACCCGTGCGCCCGCTGGCGTCACAGTGTTTGGCATTCCGGTGTTTTAAGGAGGAAAAAGACAATGGCCCGTGAACAGGAACCCATCACCGTGCAAAAGGGACAATGGATTGAGCTGACCAACAGCGATGTCAGCATCCTGACGTTTCAGGTGCTTGAGGGAGAAGTCGAAATCCTGCGATCTGCTGTGCAACCTGCCGGAGCTGAAAAGCGCGGTTGGCTCTATGGGGCCGGAGAAGGTGAAAGAGCTGTGGCTCTGGATGAAATTGCAGCAACTGGTGGTGCGAGAGTTTGGGCGCTGGGAATGTCTTTTCCTGATGCGATTGTACTGGTGGATCATGCTTAATCCGTTTGACAGATCCGGCTTCAGATCCTTTGCCGGAGGCAAAGGTCCATCGGTGGGGAGCGGCCAGAAGGCTGCGTTTTCACCTCTGGATATTCCGGGGCTGATTGGATGGTATGACGCTTCGCATGCTGAAAGCGTGACCGTGTCTGGCAGTGAAGTGACAGAACTGCGCAACCGTGTGCCTGGTGGCGCGCCGGTTGTTGCTGGTCCGGGTGGCGGGCCAGACTACGCCACCAGCGAACCGCGCGCAAACGGCAACCCCGCTCTGGTCTGGCCGAATAGCGCGAATGAGAAAGGACTGGTTCTGGGGTTTGATGCACCATGTTCTGAGGTCTTTGCGGTCATGTGCTATAAAGACGGGCTGGATACCTCTTTTGATCACTGGGTGACGTTCATTGCTAATCTGGAAGGCATTGACGGCAACGGCAGGCGCACAGTTGGCACGTCGGGCAGTGATGTTCTCTGGTCTACAGGTTCCCCCAATAAGGCCCGCGTGAATGGCGCTTCACCGTCAGGCACCGTTTTGCCCATGCCTTTGTCCGTTGTCAGGTTTTCGGCACTGGACCACCCGACACCAGGTGAACCCGTGCGAATTGCCACACTGGGTGGCCCGAATAAAAATGACGCGGATCGGGCCTGGCAGGGGATTATGTGTGAGCTGTTGGCTTTTCACGCTTCAAGCCCGCCGACTGCAGCGCAGGTACAGCAAGTCGAAACCTGGGCGAAGCAGAAATATGGTATCCTGTGAGGTGGCAAAATGGCTGATACTTATGAAACCAAAGAGGGTGATACCGTAGACAGCATTGCCTGGCAGCACTACGGACGCCACGAAGGCAGCACAGAGGCATTGCGGGAAGCAAACCGGGGGCTGGCCCAGTCCCCGTTGGTTCTGCCAGCCGGGTTGACGGTGATCCTGCCAGACCTTCCCGAAGTCAGCGCCGTGCAGCCGGTGAAACTCTATGATTAATCTGCGTCAATACCGGCCCACTTTCCGCCTCACTGTTGAAGGCAAACCTTTTAACAGCGCCCGCGTACTGCGTATCGAGGCCACGGATGCTGCCGGGTATGAAAGCGATGAGCTGACAATCACCTTCGATGACACATTTCCTTTTGTTGAGCGCCCGCGCGAAGGTGCAGCCATTACTCTGGATCTGGGGTTTGAGGAAACCGGCCTGATGTTTGCCGGGACATATCTGTTTGAGGAATGGGGGCGGAATGGTTTTGAACGCACCGCCACCCTGACCGCGAAAGCTGCAGATCACGCGAAAAGCCTGAAAGAACCCAAAACCCGTAATTGGTCGGGAACCGTCGAAAGCATCGCTGGCGAGATTGCCCGGAGCCATAATCTGAAACTGGTGATTTCCGAAGCGCTGGCGTCTCATGTGATTGATTACATCGCGCAGACCAATGAGAGCGACCAGAACCTGCTGACCCGGATCGGCAGACGCATTGGCGCGGTGATTGCGCCGAAAGATGGTCATCTGCTGGTGACAGAGCGTAACAGCGGTAAAACAGCCAGCGGTCAGGATCTGCCCGCTGTGCAGGTCACAACAGACAGACTGATTGCCGACAACGCCTATTCCGTCAACCTGAAGCCGCGTAGCCGCTTTTCCCGCATCATTGCCAACTGGGAGGATGCAGCCGCCGGTCGCACCCGCCAGGCGATCCTTGAACTGGCTGTTGAAGGCCCCTCAATAACCCTTCGAGAGGTGTTTCAGAATGAGGCTGACGCTGTGAAAGCAGCAGAGGCCCGTCACAAAGAGGTGCGGGCTGGTGAAGGTGAAATGACTGTTGAGCTGGTCGGTGCCCCTGCGGCCCGCGCAGAGGCACCAGTGCAAGTCCTGAATGTGGCTCCGGATCTGGATGGAAACTGGATCGCGCATTCCGTTACCCATGTCTGGGACTTTGGAGAAGAAGGCGGCGCGACCACCACCATTGAAGCGCAATTCGGTATGGATGAAGAGAAAGAAGACAAGCCCGCTACAACATCCGCAAACCGGAATACAGGCAATGGAGAGTACATCTCAATTCTGGATCGCTGAGTTGCTACAGATCCCGCTAAATCTCAGTGACAGTCATTTTGTCTCGCACTGACAAAACTTTTGGCCCGCTACATCTACTATCCGGGCTCTGGTAAGTTCGGGGCCGACGCAGGTATCGGTTATCTGGGCAACAATAATGCTGTTGTCATCGGGTATGACTTCATTCAGCAGACCGGAACTTTCAGTCTGGGCTATGCCGATGTAGATTCACCTTCTGCACCACCGCCACCACCGCCACCACCTCCACCTCCACCGCCGCCACCGCCGC
>NZ_JADCKQ010000002.1 GCF_016123485.1 Halocynthiibacter styelae
CTGCTGAGGCTGCTGAGGCTGCTGAGGCTGCTGAGGCTGCTGAGGCTGCTGAGGCTGCTGAGGCTGCTGAGGCTGCTGAGGCTGCTGAGGCTGCTGAGGCTGCTGAGGCTGCTGAGGCTGCTGAGGCTGCTGAGGCACAATCCATCCCTGAGCTGCCCGTGCAAGAAATTTCTGACGCCGTGGCCAATATTTCTGACGCCCCGGAAGCTGAAGAGACGCCTTCAGATGTGGATCCGGTATCCGATGCGCCAGATGTGCAGTTCGAAGACGAAACCTCTGATCCTGACAATACCCTCCCGGATGATCCGGTTCTGGAAAACCCAATCATCCCCGAAGAGATTACCCCTGATCTGACAGTTGAAACCGTCAACGAAGCCGACGGTGAACAGACCGACACGACGGATGGCAATCAGGCCGACGTTTTCCCAGAGACCGCGAATACGCTGTTTTCGGAAGATCTCGCAGATACAGAACCGCTTCCCGAAGAAACATCGGTTTCAGACAAACTGCGTCGCATTCGCGCCGTTGTCGCACGGAACGCCCATGAACTGCCGACCGGGGAAGGCAGCCAGTTCCAGCCGGCCCCACAGGTGAGCGACGATAATCTGGATGCACAAGCTGACTTTGAAGCAGGCGACAGCCCTTCCCTGACCGATATGCTGGAAGGGTCCGCCCGCCCGGATTCTGAATCAGAAAGTGGTATGGTCCAGGACGCGGATACAGCCAGGGAACCGTCAGATCCGGAAACATCTGCGCTGGTCCTGCTGCCCACGGCCGATCTGCCCGCGCCTGAAGATCTTCCGGACGCAGAAATGGAAGACGACGCCATGTCTGCGTCAGTTTCCACGCCTGCAACCACCGATCAGGCAACGGCTGACACCCTTAAATCTCTGGTCGCAGAAATAAACAATGATACCGAGGCAGATCAGGACGATACCGTCGAACCAGCGGGAACTTCCCCGGAAGAAGCCGCCAGCGATCCCAATCAGTCCGGCGATGCGGACCCCTACATTCAGATGGACAGCACCAGCCCGCATATCCTGAAACTGCAGCGTGCGGCACAACAGATGCCGGAAGATACAGCCCTGGCTGCTGAAGCGGAAAGTGTTTCTCAGGATCCACTGCACCGGGAATCACAGACGCCTGCCGAAGACATCGCTTCCACTGAAGAAGAAACAGATCTGTCGGAGATGCCGGATGTGGATGCAGATCTGGAAAGCAGTCTGTCCGCCATCTTCACCGGGTCAGCGGAACATCACGCATCTGAACCGGAAACCGATGATGTTCCCGAAGAGACACAGGAAAACATCCAGATTTTTCCCGAAGAAAACACGGATGCCCCCCGCCACGGGCGCCGGAATGATCGGTCTGTCAGCCGGCTTCTGGAAGAAACGAACACACATCTCGACAGCCCCGACAGTCAGAACCGGCGATCTGCGATTTCGCATCTGCGCGCCGCGGTTGCCGCAACCGTCGCAGATAAACGGATACGCGGGGACCAGCAGGACACAGAAGATCTGGAAGCCTATCGCGCAGATCTTGCATCTGCCGTAAAGCCTGGCAGCAGCCTTCGTAAAACCCGATCCAATCCACCTGAAAAACGCGACACTGATAGCCCGCCTCCTCTGGTTCTGGTGTCAGAACAGCGCATTGATCCGGAACCTCCGGTCAGAAGGCGCAATCAACCTCAGACCGTGATCAAACACATTCTGCCGCGCCGCATTCAGCGTGACACAGCAGCCCTCGCCATCGGTGAGCCTCTTGAAGAGGACAGGAAGTCAGCCTTTCCTGCCAGCTGGCAGGATTTTTCGGCATTCGCCAAAGACAAAGGTGCCCGCAGTCAGGCCGATTATATCGAAGCCGCAGCAGCCTGGCTGACCTGGATCGAAGAACAACCCCATTTCACCCGCCTGAAAGTCATCAATCTTGTGACAGAAACGCTGGGTGAACAGCAGTTTAACCGCGACACGGGCCTGCATAGCTTTGGCAATCTGATCCGGGAACAGGTTCTGATTAAGGAACAGCGTGGACAGTTCAGTATCTCACCTGAGACACGTTTCCACCCCTGAAACAGATGAACGTCAGACAAAAAAAAGGCCCCCCGTGGGGCACCTTTTTCTATCTCATTTCAAATTCTGAATCACTCTGCCGTTTCAGAAGGCTGTTCTTCAGCATCAGGGTCTGCTTTGCCAACCCCCATAAAAACGGGTTTAAACGGCACAGCCCACAGAACCCCCAGAAGAATATAAACCGCCAGTTCCAGCAACAGTGGCAGGCGATCAATCATCCCCATTATGGTCACCGCGGCCACCACATAAAGTGGCAGCCAGACCAATAGCAGAAACAACGCCAGACGACGGCGGGCTTTGTAACTCAATGACATCGCGGGTTTCCTCAATCAGCGAAGGGGTCAGTTACAAGGATGGTATCGTCACGTTCAGGCGATGTCGACAAAAGAGCGACCGGGCACTCGATCAATTCTTCGACGCGTTTTACATATTTAATCGCATTGGCGGGCAGATCATTCCAGGACCGTGCGCCTTCGGTGCTCTCAGACCAGCCCGGCATTTCTTCATAGATCGGGGTGCAGCGCGCCTGTTGATCTGCGGCGGTCGGCAGATAGTCCAGACGTTCACCGTCCAGATCATAGCCCACACAGATCTTCAGGGTTTCAAACCCGTCCAGAACGTCCAGCTTGGTCAGGGAAATCCCGGTCACACCAGAGGTTGCACAGGTCTGACGCACCAGAGCCGCATCAAACCAGCCACAACGACGTTTCCGGCCGGTGGTGGTGCCAAATTCATGGCCCCGTTCGCCCAGACGCTGACCATCTGCGTCATCCAGTTCAGTCGGGAACGGGCCTTCGCCCACGCGGGTGGTGTAGGCTTTCACAATGCCCAGCACATATTCAATAGAACCCGGACCAACACCAACACCCGTCGCGGCCTGGCCAGCGATCACGTTGGATGAGGTCACAAACGGGTATGTGCCAAAATCGATGTCCAGAAGTGCGCCCTGCGCACCTTCAAACAGGATCCGTTTACCGGCTTTGCGCTTTTCATTCAGCACTTTCCAGACCGGCGCAGCGTAAGGCAGGATTTCAGACGCGATCTCTTTCAGCTGCGCAACCAGAGCATCACGATCAATTGCTTCAATACCCAGACCTTTGCGCAGTGGATCATGGTGCTGCAGCGCGCGATCAACACGGGCTTCAAGGGTTGCGTCATCGGCCAGATCAGCAACACGCACAGAACGGCGGCCCACTTTATCTTCGTAAGCCGGGCCAATGCCACGGCCCGTTGTACCGATCTTGGTGCCTTTTGACGCCGCTTCTTCACGGGCCCGGTCAAGTTCACCGTGGATTGGCAGGATCAGCGGGGTGTTTTCCGCAATCATCAGGTTTTCGGGGGAAATATCAACGCCCTGACCACGGATGGTCGCAATCTCTTTCACCAGATGCCACGGGTCCAGAACCACGCCATTGCCGATAACCGAAAGCTTGCCACCGCGCACAACGCCGGATGGCAGTGCGTGCAGTTTGTAAACTTTCTCTCCGACAACAAGCGTATGGCCTGCGTTATGACCGCCCTGAAAACGTGCGATCACGTCAGCACGCTCAGAGAGCCAGTCCACGATCTTGCCTTTTCCTTCGTCACCCCACTGGGCGCCGACGACAACAACATTGGCCATGATATTTCCACCTGTTCTGCAGATATGTGAGTAAACCGCAGCCCCTATACAGGCTGTGGTGCGGCACGGCTACCGTAAATATGCCGCAACCCTCTTGTCCCCCGTCTGATTTTCGTCAAAATCATCTGATATTTTATGTATTGGGGGGATAAACGATGAAACTGATCACTATCCGACGTGACCCGGGGTTTTACGGGGCCATGCGCAAACTGACGATTCTTATTGACGGAACAAAGGTTGCACGACTGAAACAATATGAAGATGTGCTGCTGGAAGTGGACGATGACGCCATTCACCTGCAAGGCATAATGGATTGGGGCAAAACCGAACAGGTCTCGCTGAGAGCGCTTGATCACGGCGCCACTATTACCTTCAAAGCCTGGTTCACACTTAATCCCCTGCGCAACCTTGGCATTTCCCCCCTTCCCTTTCGGGTGACAATACAAAAGTAAGCAATCAGATTCGGAGCCATGGCCAGAATTTCAGAACACGCCGGACAAACGGAGGGGTTGCGGGGCGTGTCATGAGGGCTTAGATAAGCGCAACTCACATTCGCAAGGCCTGCTCTATGGAAAACGTACTTCTTGTCATTCTTCTGATTGTCGCAATCTGTCTGATCGTTGTTGTTCTGCTGCAGCGTTCCGAAGGCGGTGGCCTTGGTATGGGCGGTGGTGGCGCGGCCGGTGGCGGCGTTATGTCTTCTCGTGCAGCGGCAACGGCGCTTGGTAAACTGACCTGGATTTTTGGCGTCGCTTTCTTCGCGGCTTCTATTGCACTGACTATTTTCTCTGCGAAAAACTCCAATGGTGGTTCCGTTATTGATCAGATCGGCGGCACAGCACCTGCCGCGGTTGAAATTCCGGACAACCCGCTGGGCGAAGGTTCCCTGCTGCCACCAACAACCGGTGATGCAGAACTGGTCCCGGGCTATGTTGCACCTGCAGAAGAAGCCCCGGCTGCAAGCGAATAAATCGCTGGTTATATCCTAATTCTTCCGGGGGCATCTGTCCCCGGTTTTTACATCTGAAACCACTACAACTTGATTCGGGGCCCGCCGGCCCCGCAGTATTTTGCGTTTTACCGATCGTGGATCTCTGATTTTCGTGGCTCTGCACCATTGCCAGATTGCCTCGAATCCGCTATAGGTCAAACCCCGTGATACTGCGGCCTTTTCAGGGTGCGGATCGGAAATCTATCATCACGGGAGCGCCTGCGCCAATGGCCAAATTTGTCTTTATCACCGGTGGAGTTGTTTCAAGCCTCGGCAAGGGTCTTGCATCCGCTGCTTTGGGTGCCTTGCTTCAGGCTCGCGGTTACACTGTTCGCCTGCGCAAGCTTGATCCTTACCTGAATGTTGATCCCGGCACGATGTCCCCGTTTGAGCACGGCGAAGTCTTTGTGACCGACGATGGCGCTGAAACCGATCTGGATCTTGGCCATTATGAGCGTTTCACAGGAGTTGCTGCACGCAACACTGATTCCATTTCCTCCGGCCGGGTCTATTCCAACGTGCTGGCGAAAGAACGCCGCGGCGATTACCTGGGGAAAACCATTCAGGTGATTCCGCATGTGACCAATGAGATCAAAGACTTCATCGATATTGGCGAAGATGAAGTAGATTTCATGCTCTGCGAAATTGGCGGCACTGTTGGCGATATCGAAGGCCTGCCCTTCTTTGAAGCGATCCGTCAGTTTGCCAATGACAAGCCACGTGGCGATTGTATCTTCATGCACCTGACCCTGCTGCCCTATATTGCGGCATCCGGCGAGCTGAAGACAAAACCAACACAGCATTCCGTGAAAGAACTGCGTTCCATCGGGATTGCGCCGGATGTTCTGGTCTGCCGGTCCGAAGGCCCGATTCCTGCGAAAGAACGCGAGAAGCTGGCTCTGTTCTGTAACGTGCGCCCTGATTCCGTGATTGCCGCCCAGGATCTGAAATCCATTTATGAGGCCCCGCTGGCCTATCACCGCGAAGGCCTGGATCGTGCGGTTCTGGATGCGTTCGACATGTCCCACGCCCCGGCGCCAAAGCTGGATCGCTGGAACGATGTGCATGAACGCATTGTAAACGCCGAAGGTCAGGTAAAGATCGCCATCGTCGGCAAATACACCCAGCTGGAAGATGCCTATAAATCCATCGCCGAAGCTCTGACACATGGTGGCATGGCGAACCGGACCAAGGTGAAAATCGAATGGGTCGATGCCGAACTGTTCGATCAGGACGATGCCGCACCATATCTTCAGGGCTTCCATGGCATTCTGGTGCCTGGCGGCTTTGGCGAACGTGGCACTGAAGGAAAAATCAAAGCCGCGCAATATGCCCGAGAAAACAAAGTGCCTTATCTGGGCATTTGCCTTGGCATGCAGATGGCGGTGATTGAAGCCGCACGTAACAAAGCAGGCCTGACAGACGCCGGATCCGAGGAATTTGATCACGAAGCCGGTGGAAAGCGTTTTGAACCTGTGGTGTATCACCTGAAAGAATGGGTTCAGGGCAACGAGAAAGTGCAGCGCAAAGCCGATGACGAAAAAGGCGGCACCATGCGTCTGGGCGCATATGATGCAAGTCTTGTTGAAGGCTCCCGTGTGGCGCAGGCCTATGGTTCCACCGCGATTGAGGAACGTCACCGTCATCGCTATGAGGTAGATGTGAAATACCGCGAACAGCTTGAGGCCTGTGGTCTGAAGTTTTCCGGCATGTCACCGGATGGGCGTCTGCCTGAGATCGTGGAATGGCAGGATCATCCATGGTTCATCGGCGTACAGTTCCACCCGGAACTGAAGTCCAAACCGTTTGAGCCCCATCCGCTCTTTGCTGATTTCGTACGCGCCGCGATGGATACTTCCCGCCTTGTATAACATACCGCCCCGCCCATCCGGCGGGGCTGTTCTTTGGGAGAATGAAGATGCCAAAAGCCTATTGGGTCGCACATGTAGATGTCCATGATCCGGACGCTTATGAAGCTTACCGTGCGGCCAATGCCGCGCCTTTCGCGAAATATGGCGCAAAATTTCTGATCCGTGGGGGCGTGGGGGAAGTTGTTGAAGGCACAGCGAAATCCAGACATGTCGTGATTGAATTCGTCGATTATGAAACCGCCATGGCCTGCTATAACAGTCCCGAATATCAAACGGCCAAAGCGCTGCGCGATCCTGTTTCTGAAGGGGACCTGGTGATTGTGGAGGGATATGAGGTCTGATCCCCTCCTCCTCCCGAACCGTTTTCCGGTTTTCCGGTTTTCCGGTTTTCCGGTTTTCCGGTTTTCCGGTTTTCCGGTTTTCCGGTTTTCCGGTTTTCCGGTTTTCCGGTTTTCCGGTTTTCCGGTGAAAAATACGATCCACCATCTTCCGGTCAACATCTTAACAGATTTACCCTACTTTAACTAGAATCGCTGATCGTCTTCTCAGGAAGGTGGTCAATATGCCCAAACACGAAAATGACGAAAATATCGCACGCGCGCTCAAATCTCTGTGCCATCCACGCCGTATTATAATTATGCGCTTGCTGTCCGAAACAAAAGGCAGCGAACTCGCTTTCAGGCAACTACAGCTGGCAACCGGCCTTAAGAACAACACATTGCTTCATCACCTACGTGAAATGGAACGGGGCTGGCTGCTTACCCGTCAGCGCAAAGGCCCCGAAACATATTACAAACTTTCAGCGGATTCACTTCTTCACTCCATGGATCTGATCCACGAGATCATGAACGCGCGTTTCCACTCATCGCAGGCGGCCTGACCTTTCCGCGTAAAACGTGATTGGCAGCCCGCCGGATCCATGCCTATATCACGTTTATGTTTGCTGATCTTCTGCGCCGCCTGACGGCCCCCGCCCCTGCCCCGCTGTCCGATCCGGATGCACGATTGTCCCTTGCCGCTTTGCTTGTACGTATCGCCCGCAGCGACGGCGATTATGCCGCCAGCGAAATCAAAACTATTTCATCCGTTCTTGCAGATCGTTACGGCATGACGCAGACAGACGCAGACCAATTGCGTCAGGATGCTGAGCAACTGGAAAGCGAAGCCCCCGACACCGTGCGTTTCACCCGTTCCATCAAAGACGCCGTGGCGCATGAACATCGTCTTGCCATCCTCGAAAGCCTCTGGAGTGTGGCCCTGGCCGACGGTGCCCGCGATCAGGAAGAGGACAGCCAGCTGCGTCTCATAACCGATCTGCTTGGCCTGACGGACGTGGAATCTGCAAAAGCCCGCCAGAAAGCTGCCGGGAAACGGGCCTGACACCTCCGGTTTTCTGCTCATAAAACCCGATTATTTGCCTTCTGCCGCGTTTCACAGGTCCAAGCGGCGGATTCCCCGTTGCAATCAGAACAAATTTCGGGACTAATTCCCGATAATCAAAAAGCCTGCTGCCAACAGAGAACCAAAACGTGAATCAAACCGATACCGCCGAAGCCGCGCAATCCACTGCTGCCGCTGAACCCGTCATTGAAATCCGCAATCTGCACAAAGCCTATGGCCAGCTTGAGGTGCTGAAAGGCGTTGATATTCATGCAAACCGGGGTGATGTGGTGTCTCTGATCGGATCGTCCGGTTCTGGTAAATCCACACTTTTGCGCTGCTGCAATCTGCTGGAAGACAGCCAGCAGGGTGAAATCCTCTTCTGTGGTGATCCGGTCAAATGGGCAGGCGAAGGCCATACCCGCCGCCCATCCGACAAAGACCAGGTGCGGGAAATGCGCACCAATCTGTCCATGGTTTTTCAGCAGTTTAACCTCTGGTCTCACATGACCATCCTGCAAAATGTCATGGAAGCCCCGGTTACCGTTCTGGGCCGTGACAAAGACGAAGCCGAAGCATCCGCACGCAAATACCTGGAAAAGGTTGGCATCGGCGATAAATGCGATGCCTGGCCTGCCCAGCTTTCCGGCGGTCAGCAGCAGCGTGCCGCGATTGCCCGCGCCCTTTGCATGGAACCCAAGGCCCTTCTGTTTGATGAACCAACTTCCGCGCTTGATCCGGAGTTGGAACAGGAAGTTGTCAAAGTTATCAAGGCCCTGGCCGAAGAAGGCCGCACCATGCTGATCGTGACCCACGACATGAAAATGGCCCATGATGTATCTGACCACGTGGTCTTCCTGCATCAGGGTCGGATTGAAGAAGAAGGCGCCCCTGGCGAACTTTTCAGCAATCCGAAAACCGAACGTCTGCAACAGTTCCTGAGCGCAACAACCGCAGATTAACAATAACGCGCTTCAAATTTGGGAGAGAACACATGAAAAAACTGATCCTGTCCACCGCGACCCTGGCTCTGATGGCCGGCATGGGCGTTGCTGACACAGTTCGGCTGGGCACCGAGGGCGCTTACCCTCCGTATAACTTCATCGACGACAACGGCGAAATCGCTGGTTTTGAACGTGAGCTGGGCGATGAGCTGTGCAAACGCGCTGAACTGACCTGCGAATGGGTCACCAATGACTGGGATTCCATCATTCCGAACCTCGTGTCCGGCAACTACGATGTAATCATCGCCGGCATGTCCATCACCGATGAGCGTGACGAAGTGATTGATTTCACACAGAACTATACACCTCCATCTGCTTCTGCATATATGGCGATGTCAGCTGATGTAGATCTGTCCTCCGCTGTGATTTCTGCACAATCCGCAACCATTCAGGCCGGTCACGTTGCTGAATCCGGCGCGACGCTGGTTGAATTCGCAACCCCTGACGAAACCGTTGCTGCGGTGAAAAACGGCGAAGTCGACGCAGTATTTGCGGATGAAGACTATGTGAAGCCAATCGCTGAACAATCTGGTGGCGAACTGATGCTTGTTGGCGATCTCGTCCCACTCGGTGGCGGCATTGGCATGGGCCTGCGTGAATCTGACGGCGAGCTGCGTGAAAAATTCAACGCTGCGATCCAGACTATGAAAGACGATGGCACACTGAATGCACTGATCACTCAGTACTTTGGTGACGAAGCACAAACCTTCTGATCCTGCCTGATCTTCGGGGAGGCCCTTCTGGCCTCCCCTTTCTTTATGGGGCTGTTGTCCCGCTATCTTCCGGCTGACTATGTTCTCATATTGCTCTGACCCCTCTGCGATCGAAGGCTGGGCCTGGATCAGTTGTTATCTGACCACGCCAAAGCATCTCACCGCGTTTTCCTCGGTCTTTACCGTGCTTCTGCTGCTGGCGATCACCGCGCCCACCGCGTTGCTCTTTGGTTTCGCCGGTGCCACGGCGGCCCGTTCCCATATCGCGCCTCTGCGCTGGATCGGGAAAGGCTATACTGCGATTGTACGGGGTGTGCCGGATGTGGCTTTCTTCCTGTTCTTTGTCATCGCCCTTGATCAGGGCATTGAATGGCTGCGGCATCAGGTAAAATGCCCGGACTGGCCCGACGCCATTCGTCAGGGCAATGATTTTGTGGTCTGCGACGCGGCGAAAATGCCCCTGTCCGAAGCCTCCGCCTTTGTGCATCAAAGCTATGGTTTCAGCATTGCTGTTCTTACATTTGCCATTGTTTTCGGGGCGTTCGCCGCAAATGTGATTTATGGTGCCATGCGCGCCGTGCCACGTGCGCAGCTTGAAACGGCTGAGGCCTATGGCATGTCACAGCGTCAGACCTTCTGGCGCATTATGGTGCCGCAGATGTGGGTTTACGCCCTGCCTGGCCTCTCGAACCTCTGGATGATCCTGATCAAAGCCACCCCCCTGCTGTTCCTTCTGGGCGTGCGTGACGTTGTTTACTGGGCCAAAGAACTGGGTGGTCTGAAAACCGATGCTTTCGCCTATCCCCACCCCGATTGGCGTCTGTGGTATTTCCTGGGCCTGCTGGTCTTCTATCTGACTCTGACCAAGGTCAGCGAAATTATCCTTGATCGCGTCATGGCGCGTCTGACCCACGGGCAGGCCACCGCCGGGGGCGAATCCGCAAGAAAGGCCGCATCATGAGCTGCTGGGAAACCGTTCAAAGCTATGCTTTCCGCTCGCTTGGTTATGGCGAACGCCTGCTGCCGCGCTCTGATTTCACCCTGTGCGATCAGTTCACCCTGATCGGCTCCGGCATGATCTGGAACATCTACTTCGGCATTCTCGCCCTGTTCTTCGGGTTTTTTCTGTCAACCGCCGTGGCCCTGGGCAAGTTCAGCACAAACCCATGGTTCCGCAAACCGGCCGAAATCTTTGTTTTCGTCTTCCGCGGCTCACCGCTGTTTATCCAGTTCTTCCTGGCCTATGAAACCTTCGTTCTTCTGCCAAAACTTGGCATGGATCTGAACCTTGGTTTCACAGAAATTACCGTGGAAACCCGCTGGCTGACCAAAGCCTGGCTGGGGGCGTTGATTGTGCTGTTCCTGAACACATCCGCCTATGCTGGTGAAATCTTCTATGGTGCGCTGAAATCCATCCCTAAGGGCGATATCGAGGCCGCAGATGCCTATGGTCTGTCCGGCTGGAAACGCTTCCGTCGTATTATCTTCCCGACCATGCTGCGTCTGGGATGGCCTGGCTATACCAATGAAGCGATCTTCATGTTCCACGCCACCACGCTTGTGTTCTTCTCAAGCTTCCCGGCCTGGCGGCAACAGGGGGATGCGCTGTATTACGCCAGCTACTTCGCGGATAAGACGTTCAACCCTTTCGTCCCCTACCCGATCCTGGCCTTCTATTTCATTCTGCTGACCCTTGTGGTCATTGGGGTCTATGGTGCGATCAACAAACGGCTGAACCGGCATCTGCCATCAAACAGCCGCCAAAAGATCAAATACCGGCCAAAGCTGATCCGCTGACATCCGTGATCGGGCGATATATCGCTCAAATGACACAAAACCGCAGGAGATTAACCTCCCCTGCGGCTTTTTTGATGGATTTTGTTCCGGATCACACTTACAGATTTACTTAAGATAGAATTCAGAATTTCCAAAATAAGGATGAGGATGATGAAAGACACTGCTGTTCAGGCCCCGAACGTCTACGACGCAGAGCCCATCCCAGAAGCCGCCCGCGCTGAAATTGACCGCATGCTGCAGTCCGGCGATCTCTTCCGTTACACAGCACCAGAAAACGCACCTGTTGCCCTGCTGGAAAAAGAATTCGCCGAATTCATGGGCACGAAATACGCTCTGGCGGTGTCTTCCTGCTCTGCCGCGCTGTTCCTGTCGCTGAAGGCGCTGCAACTGCCCCGTGACGCCCGCGTGCTGATCCCGGCCTTCACATTCGCCGCTGTGCCCTCTGCCGTCGTGCACGCCGAATGCAAACCGGTTCTGGTGGAAGTCGGCGCAAACTACCGTGTGAATATCGACGATTTCAAAGCCAAGCTGACGCCCGACACCAAAGCCGTGATCATCAGCCACATGCGCGGCCATACATCCGATATGGATGCGATTATGGAACTCTGCGACGCTGCCGGCATCCCGGTCATTGAAGACGCGGCGCACTCCCTTGGCACCCTCTGGAACGACACCAAGATCGGCACCATCGGCAAGATCGGTTGTTTCTCTTTCCAGTCCTACAAGCTGATCAACGCGGGCGAAGGCGGCATTCTTGTCACTGACGATGCAGATCTTGTGGCCCAGGCTGTGATCATGTCCGGCGCTTATGAACACAACTGGAAAAAACACCCGGTCCTGCATGACGCCTTTGAAAGATGGCAGAACAAACTGCCGCTGTATAACCTGCGCATGCAGAACCTGTCTGCCGCTGTGATCCGCCCACAGATTGCTGAAGTACCGCGCCGCGTAAAAGACGGGCGCGAGAACCACGATTATGTAGCAGATGGCCTGAACCAGTCCGCATGGCTCGATGTGCCCCCACCGCTGGCACCTGAACTGCGCGCACCGGATTCGATTCAGTTTAACCTGGTCGATTTCACCGCTGAAGAAACGCAGGCCTATGTCGATGCGGCCTCATCAGAAGGCATCGCTGTGCAGGTCTTTGGCACCACAAAGAACAACGCACGTGCATTCTGGAACTGGCAATTCATCGACGATCAGGGCGAACTGCCCATGACCCGTAATATGTTGATGAGCGCCTGTGACGTACGCCTGCCCGCCCGCCTGAAGCGGGAAGAGCTGGACTATATCACCTCCGCACTGACACGCGCAGCAGAAGCCGTAAAATCCGGCGCACAAAAAGTCGCCTGACCCCAATGCTGCACTGCGGCGTAGCGCAGCATTGCTGCGCCGCAGAAGCACTTAAGAATGTCTTGAAAGCACCGTACGCCCGATATGCATAACATGTGCATATAATATAATGTGCATGCTTTGTGCATGGCGTATTTACCCTACAAAAGCCGCAGTGAATCCCCAAGCCAGGGCATGTGCAGACGTGCCTGTTCAATGGTTAGTTGCCGCAGCAATCCACGCAACCGTTCCGCCACCTGCCCCGGCATATCGCCAAGAACATCCTGTCTTGCATGCAGTGAAATCGTCCGTGACAGCGGTGCAAAAGGCAAAGGAAACAGATCCAGCCCATCATGAAATCGCTGCGCCCTGAGGAACCCCAGTGGCGTCAGAATGGTCCAGCCTGCCCCCTGCGCAACCATCGCCATAATCGCGTGATAGCTATCCAGTTCAAACCGATGTGAAAGCCGCAGGTTCTGGCGTGCCAGATGCGCTGCAATGACCCGCCCCATCACGTGACGCGCGGTATATTGGATCAGGGGCAATTCCCCCAAAGTATCAATAAAATCAGCACCTTGGAACCTTTCTGACACCAGCCCTTTTGGCACCGCTGCGATAAAGGGTTCTTCCATCAGCGGATGGACTTCCATCCAGCTTGCAGCAGCGCCCATATCCGCCGCTACGATCACATCCAACGCCCGGGAATCAAGCAACCCAAACAGTTTATGACTGGCGCCTGTTTCCAACAAGAACTGACAATGAGACAGATCCGTCGCCATATCAGACAACAGCGCAGGCGTTACATCAGCATCGAAATCTTCAATCATTCCAAGGCGAAAGCTGGTCAGGGTTGATAGATCTGACGTCGCAAGTTCTGCGCGGGCCTGTTCTGCTTCATTCTGAATAACCTGCGCCCGCCGCCGGAACATCGCCCCGGCCGGTGTCAGGCTGACAGGCCGCGTGGACCGGTTCAAAAGCGTCGCCCCAACCGCCGCCTCAAGGCTGGTCAGTTGCTGCGAAACAGCAGAGGCACTGGCCCCCACCCGACGTGCAGCCGCAGAGATTGAACCCTCATCCGCTGTCGCGATGAAAATCTCTATTCCCCAAAGGGTTATCTTACCAGGGCTATCGGGCATCACGCGTCTCACATGGGCCTATTTACCCAGTTTACTCATCATGGCCTGAAGTTCCGCCAGCTGTTCCTTAATCGCCGACAGCTCGCCTTCTTCCTTCGCCTCCTGGGACGGTTGGGCCCCCGGCACAGCACCACCTGTCATCGCCTTCATGAAGGCTTCCTGCTGGGCTTTCATCATTTCAAAGCCAGGCATATTGGCCAGTGGGTTCATGCTGCCCAGGTTTTCCATCACCTGGGACTGACCGTCGCGCAGCATCTCAAAACTCTGGGCCAGGAAATCCGGCACAACACTATGAGCATGGGTGGTGTAACTGCGCACAAGATCCGTCAACACGTTGATCGGCAACACATTTTCGCCACGGCTTTCGTGATCTGCGATAATCTGCAGCAGATATTGCCGGGTCAGGTCATCGCCACTTTTGAGATCAACGATCTGCACCTCACGGCCAGATTGAATAAAGCCGGAGATATCGTCAAGCGTCACATAGTCACTGGTTTCAGTGTTGTAAAGCCTGCGGCTTGCATAGCGCTTGATCAGCAATGTCCCGGATTTGTCGCCCACGGTTGTCCCCTTTTCTGCGCAAATGCTGCGCTTCTGCAGTGCAGAGAGATTAGGGAAGCAATGTAGAATTGCAAGAAAAGAAAAAGGCAGCCTGCAAGAGACCGCCTTTTGTTCCGCGCCTGAGGGAGGAGGAGATCGGCGCGTATGTCTTTGATTTTACTTCGCAGCCGCTTTGGCAGCTTTGGCAACATCGTCAGTTGCTTTTTTCACAGCCGCAGTTGCTTCTTCGCCAGCTTCTTTGCCCGCCGCCAGCATCAGCTCAACAGTTTCCATCTGAACTTTTTTCGCAACTTCAGCAAATGCCGCCATGTTTTCAGCAGCCAGTTCAGCAGAAGCAGATGCGAAATCGGTCACAGACTGACCATAAGCCGCAGGGTCGGATTTAGCAGTGGAAACATCGCCCGCTTTTGTCAGCGCTTCAGTGGTCCATTTGCTGGAAATCTCAGCAGATTTTTCCGCAGCTGTCAGTGCAACTTTGGACATTTTTTCTGCGAATGCGGCATTGCTTTTGAATGCAGCGTCAAATGCAGAGGTGTCCATCTGAAATTTGCCCATGAAATCCTGCATGGTCTTGGTGAAATCTTGTGTTTTAGCCATCTTATCAGCTCCTGATGTTGCGGGTCAGGGAGAGAAAGGAGGAAGAAACCGGCCCGCATGAATGTGTCTTACAGGTAGATATATACGTGCTGCATCGCAGCATTTCAAGCATTTTTCTGCACTGCAGCAAAAACTTCACGAAGCTCAGGAATGCACCTTCACATAGGTTCCTGGCGCCGGGCAAAGCGGCGGGAATTTCTGACTGCCCGGGTCTCGCGCAGGGATTTGTTTTGCAAGGTTTTTCCCAGATTTCGCATCCAGCCAGCCAGACCAGTGTGGCCACCAGCTGCCCTCGTTAAACGCGGCACCTTTCAGCCAGTCGTCTGCATCAGTTTCCAGTGTCTCATTCAGATAATGGCCATATTTCTTCTTGCTCGGCGGGTTCACAATCCCGGCGATATGGCCTGATTCAGAGAGGATAAAGGTTTTGTCTTTTGATCCATACTGCCGGAACCCATTGAAACAGCTTTTCCAGGCCGCAATATGATCTGTCTCGCAGGCAACAAAGCAGATCGGGATTTTCACATCTTTCAGCGAAACCGTTTCGCCACAGATCTCAAACCCGTCCTCCGCAAGCTCATTGCGCTGACACAGCCCGCGCAGATATTCCATCGTCATACGGCCCGGCAGATTGGTGCTGTCGCCGTTCCAGTACAGCAGATCAAAGGCAGGCGGGGCTTCACCCATCATGTAATTGCGGATCATTGGCCCATAAACCAGATCATTGGCCCGCAAATATGAGAAGGTCCGCGACATGAAATAGGATTTCAGGATGCCATCACTGCAGATCTGCGCTTCGATCCCATCAACAAAATCATCGCCCAGAAAGACCGAGAATTCCCCCTGATCCGAAAAATCGGTCATGGTGGTGAAAAAGGTCGCGGATTTTACAGTCTTATCACCCCGTTTTTGCATCAGCGCCAGGGTCAGTGTCAGGACAGTGCCAGCGACGCAATAACCGACAGCATTCAATTGTTTCTCGCCAGTGATCTCTTTCACCGCGTTCATCGCCTCAAAATAACCTTCCTCGATATAGGTATCGAGACCAACATCTGCGAAGTCTTCTGTCGGGTTGACCCAGGAGACAACAAACACCGTATACCCTTGATCCACTGCCCACTGAATGAGAGAGTTTTTCTTTTTCAAATCAAGAATGTAGTATTTGTTGATCCATGGCGGGAAAATCAGCAGTGGGATTTTATGCACGGTTTTAGTGGTTGGAGCGAACTGGATCAGTTCCAGCATCCGATTGCGGAACACCACCTGCCCGCCGGCCGTTGCGATGTTCTTGCCCACTTCAAATGCGTTACGATCCGCAAGCGATACCAGAAGATCGCCCCCATGATCTTCCATATCCCTGACGAGATTTTCCATCCCGTCCACAAGGCTTTGCCCCTGGGTTTCAATGGCCTTTTGCATCGCTTCAGGGTTCGTGCCCAGGAAATTCGTCGGCGCCAGCATATCAATCACCTGATTGGTAAAGAACTGCAGGCGTTTTTTATCCAGTTCGCTCAAGCCTTCGGTATCCGTCACCATCTGACGCAGCATATCCGAATTCATCTGATACTGCTGTTTCACAAAGTTGAACCAGGGGTTGGCGGACCAGACGTCACCCGTAAAACGGCGATCATTCTTTTGCCCGTCTTTTGGTGCATGCCCTTCCGACGCCGCTTTCTGTGCCTCCACAAAATGGCCCACGGATTGTGACCAATAGCTGGCCTGGTGTTCAAAGATCTTTGCCGGATTCGACATCATTTCGGCCATATAGCCGGACATGGCTTTCATATACATGTCCTGCCCCGGCCCTTCGAGCGCCGGATTGATCGGAGTTTTGTAGGAAGCAGAGCTGACAAGCCGCTGAGACAGGTTTTCGACACGGGCCATGTTTTCGGCCAGCACATCGGTCACTTCGGTATCATTATGATCATTTTTGTGATCTTCGGTTGTCATACGCGATTTTCCACACTACCTTCGCTGCTACGCAGCATTTCTCCTGACCTGCTTGCAAATATACAGGGAAATGTTGCAGCAGTATTACAAAGTACCTTTCTGCACTGCAGAAGGTCAGATGCGGGAGCGACAAGAATGCGGTATATGGCAACCTACGACCTGATGGAAACCATGCGCAATACCAACCAGTGGTTGGGGGCTTCTGCGCTGGCGATGGCTTCATATCCTGCATTCGGGATGGTCCCGCACCCCATGTTTAACCTGATGGCCGCCTGGGGGGAAGTCACAGAACGCAGCTTTGCGCGTATGGTGGCGAAACCAGACTGGAATCTGCATTCGGTTGTCGGGGCAGACGGGCAGGATCATCTGGTAGAGGTCGAAACCGAAGTTGAACGCCCCTTTGGTGATCTGATCCGTTTCCATGTGCTGGGACGTGAAGAAATGAAACGCCGCGTTCTGCTGGTCGCGCCGATGTCCGGTCACTATGCCACCTTGCTGCGATCCACCGTGCAAAGCCTGCTGGAAGATTGCGAGGTCTGGGTCACTGATTGGCACAATGCACGGGATATCCCTGTGTCTACCGGCAAGTTTGACGTTGAAGATTACACGCTTTACCTGGCAGATTTCATGAAACATCTGGGATCTGATTTACACGTGATCGCGGTTTGCCAGCCTGTCCCACTGACCCTTGCAGCAACCGCATATCTGGCCGGGGAAGATCCAAAATCCCAGCCAAAATCCCTGACCCTTGTAGGCGGTCCTGTTGATCCCGACGCAGCACCAACAGAGGTAACCGATTTCGGTCGCCGTGTGACCATGGGGCAGTTAGAAGAAACCGTAATTCAACAGGTTGGCGCAAAATATGCCGGCTGTGGGCGGATGGTTTATCCGGGCCTTCTGCAACTGCAGAGCTTTATGTCCATGAACGCTGAAAAGCATGGCAAAGCCTTTTACGAGCAAATGATGCGCGTGGCCCGTGGCGAAGCCCAGGAACACGACAAGCACAATCGTTTCTATGACGAATATCTGGCCGTGATGGACATGACGGCAGAGTTCTATCTTTCCACCGTGGAACGCATCTTTAAGGGGCGCGAAATCGCGCAGAACATCTTCACAATCGAAGGCAAGCCGGTTGATATCGGCGCAATCACTTCCGTTGCGGTAAAGACAGTTGAAGGCAGCAAAGATGATATCTCAGCGCCTGGTCAGTGTATCGCCGCCCTGGATCTTCTCACTGGCCTCCCAGAAGAAAAGAAAGCTTCTCACGTAGAAGAAGGTGCCGGGCATTACGGCATTTTCGCAGGTAAAAGCTGGCGCAACAACATTCGCCCGCTGGTGATGGATTTCATTGATGCGAACTCTGGCCTGGTGCCAACACGCGGCACAGGCAAGAAAAAACGCAAAGCTCCGCAGAAAAAAGCATAATCACCGAAGGATCAAGGGGCCGCTCAACCAGTTGCGCAGGGCCTCTGTCACCGCGTCTGCGGCCTCCACCATTGGCAAATGACCAGCGTTGGGCAGGATCCTCAGATCGGCCCTTTCCACAAGCCCCGCAATAAATTCGTGCCGGGCGGGCGGCGTGAGCCTGTCATTTTCCCCACCAAGCACCAGCACCGGAATGCGCGTTGTGCGCAGTGTTCTTTGCTGATCCGGGCGGCTTTGCAGGGCGCGACTTTGCCGCACAAAGACATCTGCCCCCAGACGCGTTGCCATTTCCTGAATGAGGTTCAGAATCTGGGAACGGGCGGGACCATCAAAAAACACATCCGCACGCAGAGTTTCTTCCATGACCTCAGCCAGCCGCCCCGCCCTTGCACGCACCATCAATGGTTCACGTTCCGCGGCCTGTGCCGGACTTTCGGTGGTTGCAGAGGTTGAAATCAGCGCAAGCTTACTCACCCGGTCCGGGGCCTGCCGCAGGACTTCCATAGCGACAACCCCGCCCATGGAATGTCCGGCAAGCGCAAACTGTTCCGGGGCACCACGCAACACATCATGCGCCATCTCGCGGATGCTGTCTGCCTGGGACACCGGAGCAACCTGAACCGAATGGGTTTTCGTTAATTCTACTATTTGCGGCATAAACACCCGCGCGTCACTCATCATGCCAGGAACCAGAACCAAGGGTTCGGACATGGGGATCTCCGTCTGCTCTGAAGTCTGCTTTATGCAGCTTATTGTTGTGCGCAGGCTAGGCGATCTGGCCCAACCTGCCCACAGTTCATAAGCAGGTATTCTCGTTTTGACACAACCTGTGGCAGCAGAGCTACGCTGCGCCGCTCCATTGAAACTCACCCTTTGGGCCAAGGGGAGAAAATGGATTATGGGTGACTTCCCAGACATGGCCGTCGGGATCTGCGAAATATCCATGATGCCCGCCCCAGAATACATCCTGTGCTTCTTTCAGGATTTTCCCGCCAGCGACACGGACGCGTTCAAGGAAAGGTGCCACTGCTTCTTTGGTGCGCAAGTTGTGAGCAAAAGTCACACCGGAAAATCCGCCAATGTCACTGACCTCCATGCCCAGTTCATCTGCAAGTGAAGCCTTTGGATAAAGCCCCAGCGTCTGGCCGATCAAGTTAAACGCGATGACACCATCTTCGCTGTCCTCGCGCTGCCAGCCCAAGGCCTCATAAAAAGCAGCTGATTTTTCAAGGTCAGACACAGCCAGGGTGATCAGACTGATGCGTTGTTCCATGATGAATGCTCCCACTGCGTTAATGTTCACACTCTGTTCACATTCGTTCCAACCCGTCAAGCCAGGCTGTGATCTGCTGCACCACCGTGTCTGTCATACCCGGTGACATAACGCGCCCGGCGATCACATGTTCATAGGGATCATTGCCGTCAGGGACATCCTGTTGCGCAATTGTGGAAATGCCGCCCCATTCGCCCGCAACACGGCGGGTGATGCTGTGGTCAATCACCTGATCCCCGTCGGAAAAGATCCAGAGCGCTGGCGTACCGGCATTGCTGTAGTCGCGCCCGGCAGCCTCCTTCACCGCTGCGGCCATGGGCAGAAGCGCAACGGAAGGATAGCTGTTTGTCCAATAGGTTGCGTGATCTTCGCTTTGCACATCAAAGCTGCGGGTCTCGCCAATCAGATACGGCAAATACCAACGTGCGCCCCCCTGAGAAAGCAATGGCGCGGCGAAAGAGTTAATTCCAAAGTTCGGCGACAACCAAACCGTCGCCTTCACCTGCGCCATCAGTTCCGGATCGCCGGTTTCAGCCAGGGCCACAAGCGTCCCGCCGGTGGAATTGGAAATAACGATGACCTCATCCCCAACCATACGCGCAACGGCCATTGCTTCGGCAAGATCATCATACCAATCCTGCGCGGTGGCGTCTGCCATGGCCTCATCCACGCGCCCGTGCCCCCGCAGGCGTGTGTAGACCAGGTTTGCCCCCAGGTGATCCGCAACCATGTCAGGTACAGGGCGAATTTCTTCAGATGTGGCGGAGTATCCGTGAACGAAAACAACAGACTGTGGTGTCTTCGCGCCCACATCACCCGCCCAGATGATGCGCTTTTCCGTGCCGGGCGTAATGTCGTCAAATGCAGCTTCCGCCGCCGCAAAATAGGCAACGGGATCATCGCCAATCACCGCAGGATCAAAGCGCGCCACCACATCCGCCGGTTCGCGTGGCCCAAAGGTGAACAGCGCAGCAATTCCCAGGATCAACACCAGCAGAATGCGGCCCAGCCATTTGCCGAAATTACGCATTGGCGAGATCCGTAATCTCCGCAACCGCGGCTTCGATCAGCCCAAGGCAAGTGTCATCCGAAAAACGGTGATCCGCATCTTTCACCAGTTGCAGGCGCATATCGGGGCTTTGGGCATGGTCCAGCAGACGTACAGCCGTTTCGGTGCTGACAGCGGTGTCCGCAGTGCCCTGCAACAGGCGCACGGGGAATGGCAGGTTCAGATCCTCACGCAGAACAAGGCGTGTGCGCCCGTCCTCAATCATGCGTTTGGTGATGATATAGGGTTCCATATAGTCAGAAGGCAGTTCGACATAACCCTGCGTTTCCATCTGTTCTTTCTGCATATCCGTGAAGCCGGCCCAATAGCCATCTTCCGTAAAATCAGGCGCGGCAGCGATACCCACCAGACCCATCAGACGTTCAGGCATGGCGCGGGCCAGAAGCAGGGCCTGCCAGCCGCCCATAGAAGAACCAACAACGATCAGCGGGCCGGCGGTCAGGGCTGTGACCGCGGCGACAGTATCTTCATGCCAGTCCCCAATGCAGCCATCTGTGAATTTTTCAGAACTTTCACCATGGCCGGAATAGTCAAAGCGCAGAAAGCTTTGTCCGCGTGCCTTGCAGAAGGCTTCAAGGTGTATGGCTTTCGTGCCTTCCATGTCGGATTTCAGCCCGCCCAGGAACACAACGGTCGGCCCTTCACCACCGGTTTTGTGATAGGCGATTTTGCGCCCCTGATCGGTTTCAAGAAAATTGGTCATGTCTGCCCCTCTGCCGCATTTATCTTTTGTTCAGAATTACCCGATGCTGCGCGCCAGCACACGGGAAATTTCGGTCAGGCTGCGCCCGTTTTCTTCCCGCCACTGATTAAAGGCCTTTTGCACTGCCTTTTTCGCAGTTTTTGAAGTCGGCGCTTTGTCGATAATGCCTTCGACCACCAGCCGTGCGACCACATCTTTTGACACCATAAATCCGTCACGCCCCATCATCCGCAACGCATAAGCACCGGTTTTGCCGCCCAACCGCGCACCTTCTTTCTGCAACCAGTCCAGCAAACCGAAGAAATCATCATCCGGCCAGTCAGTAATGCGTTTTCCGAAACTTCCCTGTTCAGCAGCAACCTGCCGGATGAATATTGCATTGTTGCTGATTGCACGGATCTTGGGCGCACTGCGGATCACGCGTGTGTCTTTTAGAAGCGCGTCAAACCACTCTTCGCTATCATCGCGAGGCGGCCCGCGTCAAAGCCATCAAAAGCCTCATGAATGCCAGGCCATTTGTTTTCCACCACTTTCCAGGAAATACCTGCCTGAAAAATGCTGCGCGCCATTTGTGCAAGCCAGTCACGATCTGCAACAGCGGCTATTTCTGCCGCAGATTTTGGCGGCGGAATGTCCCCAAGCACGGCATCAAACCCGCCCTTTCGTTCCACAGCCATCATCAGGATATCGTCAAACTTACTCATCGCACACCTCTGTCTCTATTTTGGCTGGTGATGCGCAAAGTTCAAGCCCTGAACACGGGTCAACTCAGAAGCAGGCGGCCTTCTCTGACGGTCAGGCTTGGCAAACAGGTCGGCCCGCAAACATCAGGCCGATCTGCCATTTCGGGAAAGATTTCACGAATTTCATCGCGGACCTTCTGATCACCGGCCCGCTGGTGTGCTGCGCCAGGATAAAAACTTTCGGTCAAAAGCCCCTCCGACATTACCAGCTGGTGACTGTCAAAAAGAATATGGAAATACACGACATCTTCTCGCCCGCTTACATAGCACCCGGGCAGGTCAGTCATAGATTTCGCGGGCACAAAGACCTCTTCTGCGGCAAATAGCATTTCTGCCTTCGCCCCGGTGACAACACAGCGATGCTGCGGAGAAACCCAAAGGTCGCGCACAGGTGATCCCGGCCCCAGCGCGTCTTTCCCGATACAGATCGGACGCAGATGCGGGTTTCGGTTCAGATGTGCAGGTTTCATAAGCCTGCGCCCAATCCAACGGATTTCCTGTGCCCCGGCGTCCCGCGTCAGCACTTCCTCACCGACCCTAAGGTCTTCGATGCGCCGTTCGCCACTCGGCGTCAGAATACCCGTCCCCTGCAGGAAACAATGTATCCCGATCGCGGCAAGTTCTTCCGGGGTATCAAGGCTTGACGGGTCAACCCCGACCAGACGGATCGTCTCGCCGTTTGGAAAGGTCAGTATCGATCCGTCTTCGCCATCAGACATGACGACCACATCGCTGTTGCCAACAGTCTGACCAGATCCGTTGTTCAGCGCAGAGACATCAAGCAGATCTTCCCCAATGGTGAAGTCCTTGATGACATCACTTCCGGATCCGTCGGCATAGACAAATGTGTCGCTGCCACTGCCCCCTTCCAGGTAGTCGTCATCCGCCCCGCCGGTGATCGTGTCATCACCTTCCTGACCGTAGATTTTATCGTCACCGGCCCCACCATCAAGGATGTCGTTAAAGCTATGCCCACTTGCTGCAACAGATGCCGGGGTCAGGGAAAACTGGATATTATCCAGCAGCGGTCCAAGCCCATTGTCCTGACTTGCGAATTCTCTGAAGCCAATTGTATCTGTGCCAGAAAGGCCCGTCAGTGTCAGTGTTGTGGTGGTAAAGAACCCGGTGGAAGATGGGCTGATGGTTGCGATGACTGTGCCGTTATGGGTGACCTCAAAATCATCATTCACAGATCCGCCGGCACGGGCTGCGTGATCAAAACTCAGGACATATGTAACACCATCGGCCAGTTCAACATCCGTCTGGACATGATCCACCCCAACTGTATTGCCGTCGAGTTCAATAAACGCGGATCCGTCAGCCGTTGAAAGCCCCAGAAATCCGTCCCCCCAGCGCTCAATCGTGCCGCCGGATCCGGTGTTATACCAGCCCGTAACTGTGCCCGGACTCCAGCTGTTGTCATTCTGATTTGAATCAAGCGGTCCGTTCGCAGCAAACAACACATCACCGTGGATGGTGTCATTGCCACCGCCCCCGGAAATTGTATCATTCCCCTGCTGACCGGCAACGGTATCATCCGCACCATCACCCGTCAGGATATCGTCACCGGAACCCGGTGTACCTGTAACCGCCATTTTGCCTCACCCAGGGCACTCTTGCCGTCGTTTTCCGACGATCCGGCGCCCACAGATCAATTCAATTCATATTAATTTATTCGAATAGTTTTAATTAAACAACATAAATCGCAATTATAACGTGAATCGCAGAAATTGACTCCCCCCTTTTCGCAGATTGACAATCCTGCCCTCCGGGCGCAAAACACGTTTTGAAACATAACCCGCAACCGGGCGTTCCGTGGGCGCCAGAACGACGAGGAGCTTGCCCTGGATGGCACAGATATCCCTTACATTCCCCGATGGTAATTCACGCGACTATGACGCCGGCGTCACAGCCGCAGATGTTGCTGCATCCATTTCCAATTCTCTGGCGAAGAAAGCAATTTCCGCCACTGTGAATGGTGAACACTTCGATCTGCAGTGGCCGATCAGTGGCGACGCACAAATCGCAATTCACACCATGAAAGATCTGGAACAGGCAGAAGAGCTGGTCCGTCACGACTGCGCCCACATCATGGCGCGCGCTGTGCAGGAACTTTGGCCTGATGTGAAAGTGACCATTGGTCCTGTGATCAAAGACGGCTGGTATTATGACTTTGACCGGGAAGAGCCATTTTCGCCAGAAGATCTCGCCCTGATCGAAAAGAAGATGAAAGAGATCATCAACAAGCGTGATACCGTGACCACCGAGATCTGGGAACGCGACCGCGCGGTGAAATTCTATCAGGACAACAATGAGCCTTACAAAGTTGAACTGATCGAAAGCATTCCAGGGGATGAGCCCCTGCGCATGTACTGGCATGGCGACTGGCAGGATCTTTGCCGTGGTCCACACCTGCAGCATACCGGTCAGGTGCCGGGCGATGGGTTTAAGCTGATGTCTGTAGCGGGTGCCTATTGGCGCGGCGACAGTGATCGCGCGATGCTGCAACGGATCTACGGCGTTGCTTTTACCAACAAAGAAGGTCTGAAAAAGCACCTGAACATGCTGGAAGAAGCCGCCAAGCGCGACCACCGCAAGCTGGGCCGCGAAATGGATCTGTTCCACATGCAAGAAGAAGCCCCTGGTCAGGTGTTTTGGCATCCGAACGGCTGGCGCATCTATACCCTGCTGCAAGATTATATGCGTCGTCGTCAGGACAAAGGCGGATATGTTGAGGTCAACACACCCCAGGTTGTGAACCGCAAACTGTGGGAAAAATCCGGCCACTGGGAAAAATACCAGGAAAACATGTTCATCGTTGAGGTGGACGAAGATCACGCGCGCGAAAAGACCGTGAATGCACTGAAACCCATGAACTGCCCCTGTCACGTGCAGGTCTATAACCAGGGCCTGAAATCTTACCGCGACCTGCCCCTGCGTATGGCGGAATTCGGGTCTTGTAACCGCTATGAACCATCTGGCGCGCTGCACGGCATCATGCGCGTACGTGGCTTTACTCAGGATGATGGTCACATCTTCTGTACCCGCGAACAGATCGAATCTGAAACCGTCGAATACATTGGTTTCCTGTCTTCTGTGTATAAAGACCTGGGCTTTGAGGAATTCCGTGTGAAATTCTCAACCCGACCTGAAAAACGTGTGGGATCAGATGAAATCTGGGATCAGGCGGAAGAAGCTCTGGCCAACGCCACCAAAGCCGCTGGTTTTGAATATGAGATCAATGAAGGCGAAGGTGCGTTCTACGGGCCAAAGCTTGAATTCGTTCTGACCGATGCAATTGGCCGTGACTGGCAATGTGGCACCCATCAGGTTGACTTCTTTATGCCGGAACGTCTGGACGCAACTTACATCGGCGAAGATGGTGCGAAACACCGTCCGGTTATGTTGCACCGCGCGACCCTTGGGTCCTTTGAACGTTTCATCGGTATCCTGATCGAAAGCCATGCTGGTAAACTACCGTTCTGGCTGGCCCCGCGTCAGGTTGTTGTCGCGTCCATCGTCACCGATGCGAATGATTATGCGCAGGAGGTGGTTGCAGCCCTGCGCGCCGCTGGTGTGCGTGCCGAAGCCGACGTGCGCAATGAAAAGATCAACTACAAGGTCCGCGAACACAGCCTTGGCAAAGTTCCGGTGATTCTGGCGGTTGGCATGAAAGAGGTCGAAGACCGCACCGTGTCTGCCCGTCGCCTTGGCAGCAAGCAAAGCCAGCTTGTTTCACTGGATGAGATTGTAACAGAACTCACAAAAGAGGCCTGCCCGCCTGATCAACGCGGCTAAAATCTGTAGGATTTGAAACTTTCCAGGGGCCCGATCGGTAACACTCACCGATCGGGCCCTTTGTTTTTATGGGTATAGACCCAAATACTGTTCACAAAATACGCCAGAACCTCACGCACGCGTGAATGACAGGCTTGTGAGTAGCATGTGTTAACCTCTGGCGCTTAGATTGAGGTCATGCCGCAGAGAGTGGCGAAGACAAAGATCAATTCAGAGGAACACACCATGTCCAACACTGTAAAAACTCTTGCCGTAGCCGGCGCTGTAGCCGCTGCTCTGACTGCACATGCAACCACACCTGCTGCCGCTGCCGGTGGCGAAAAATGCTACGGCGTTTCCCTTGCTGGCGCAAACGATTGCGCAGCGGGCCCAGGCACCACATGTGCAGGTACTTCTACTGTTGATTATCAGGGCAACGCCTGGAAAATCGTAGATGCAGGCACTTGCGACACCATCGAACTTCCTGCTCTGGCAGATGGCACAGCACGCGTTGGTTCTCTTGAGGAACTGGACCGCGACCTGCCACAGGGCTGATAACCGCGTCCCTCAGTCCCCTGCCCGTGCAGGGGGCATCTCGGCCTCTCGCAGACTTTTGGTGCTCATTTGTTTGCGGGAGGCTTTTGAATTTTCGCCGTTTCCGGCGAACCTGTAAAAAATCAACAGTACAGGCAGATCATGCAACAACCGCTTACACATTCGTTTGATCACCTGCCCGCCGGAACCGGTGTTGGGTACAAGCCCCAGCATTTTCAGGCTATTATGGACAACCCGGCACCGGTTGAATGGCTGGAGGTTCATGCCGAAAACTACATGGGTCAGGGCGGTCGTCCGCTGGCCCAGTTGCGCGCCCTTGCCGAACGCTTTGCCTTTTCCGTCCATGGCGTTGGTCTGTCGATCGGCAGCGAAAGCGGCCTAGATCATGACCACCTTGATCGCCTGAAGATATTATGTGACTGGCTGAAGCCCGCACAATTTTCCGAACACCTGGCCTGGTCTACCCATGACAGCCATTTCCTGAACGACCTTCTGCCTCTGCCCTACACCAACGAAACGCTGACGCGCGTTGCAGATCACGTGAATCAGGTACAAAACCACGTCGGTCGCCGGATGCTTCTTGAAAATCCGTCCAGTTACCTGGCTTTTGCCGAAAGCACCTGGGAAGAATTCGACTTTATGGCAGAAATCAGCAAACGTACCGGCTGCGGCCTGTTGCTCGATGTGAACAATGTTTTTGTTTCGGCCACAAACCTGAACTACGATCCGCGCGCTTATATCGACGCCTTCCCCCTTGATAAGGTCGGTGAAATCCACCTTGGTGGCCATGACGAAGATGAAGACAGTGATGGTGCACCCCTGTTGATTGACAGCCACGGGCGCGAAGTTGTTGATCCTGTCTGGGCCCTTTATGATTATACAATCGCCAAAACCGGCCCTCTGCCCACCCTGATTGAATGGGATACAGATGTCCCGGACTGGCCGGTTCTGGCCGATGAAGCCCGACGCGCAGATGCCATTCTGAACCGTAAATCACAGGCGGCGGCAGAATGAACGACACGGTCACACAACCACAGTTCACCCAGGCAATATTGTCCCCAACAATGGATGTACCCGCAGGCCTGCGTGACGCAAAAGGTGATCCGGCGGGTAAACGCTTTTCAGTTTATCGTAACAACGTTGCGGTCTCACTGACAGAAGCACTGATCACCGCATTCCCGGTGGTTGTGAAACTGCTGGGTGAGGACAACTTCCGCATTCTCGCCGGGCAATTCCTGCGCGCCCATCCCCCGACATCACCCTTGATGATGCATTATGGTGACGCCCTGCCCGACTTTCTGCAGACGTTCGAACCTACACAACAATATGGTTACCTGCCGGATGTTGCCCGCCTGGAACTTGCAATCCGCGAAAGCTATCACGCGGCAGACACGGACCCGATCTCACCCGAGGCACTTCAGGCTTTGCCCCCCGAGGCCCTGATGGCCGCAAAACTGGAACTGGCCCCCTCTGTGCGCCTGATTTCGTCGCAATGGCCACTGTTTCAACTCTGGCAGTTTAACATGACTGGCGGGCCAAAACCGGAAATGCGAGCAGAAGACGTGCTGATCACCCGTCCCGCGTTTGATCCGCAACCTGTAGCCCTGCCCTGCTGTGGCGGCTTGTTTGTTCAAGCTTTGCTGAGTGGCCGAACATTTGGCGAAGCCCTGAGCGCGGCCAGCACGCACAACCCCGAGTTTGACCTTTCTCAAAGCCTGGCTGCGTTGCTGGCAGGCAATGCAATTTCTCGTATCACAGAAGGATAAGACCATGACTCCCCTGATAAATCTACACAACTCCGTTTTTAGCCTGGTTGAAAAACTTGCCGGGGAATGGCTTCTTCCGACACTGGCACGATTCACTTTTGTGGCCGTGCTGTTGATGTATTTCTGGAATTCCGCAGTCACCAAACTAGGCGATGGCATCTTTGGCATTCTGTCCCCATCTTTCGGCGGCTACACCCAGATCTGGCCCCGTGCGATCGAAGCCGCAGGTTATGATCTGTCCGCCATGTCCTGGTTTCAGTGGCTGGTTGTTGTCGCCGGCACTGCGGCCGAATTCGTCCTGCCCCTGCTGATCCTTCTGGGTCTGTTCACCCGCCTGGCGGCCATTGGCATGATCGGCTTTGTGATCATGCAATCTCTGACAGATATCGTTGGTCACCATGCTGATGCGACAACAATCGGCGGCTGGTTTGACCGTATCCACGACAGCCAGATCATGGACCAGCGCCTGTTCTGGATGGCCATTCTGATCACGCTGGTGGTGAAAGGCGCAGGGCCGCTGTCGCTTGACCGGGTGCTGGCCGGAAAATCCACCGCAGCAGCATAACAAACAAAGGGGCAGATCATACTGCCCCTTTTCATTACAGCCCCCAGTCGGCCTTTGCCTTTGCTGTCCAACCCAGGGTCAGCTTCCCATCCCCCTGAACAACCGGTCGCTTCATCACCGCAGGATGTGCCTCTAAAAGATCCATCTGCGGCACAGAACGTTCTGATTCCGTCATATCACGCCATGTCTTGGAGCGTTGGTTGATCAGCTCTCCACCAAAGGTTGCAAGAAAATCCTCCAATTTAGCCGTATCTAGTGGCGATGCTCTAACATCAATAAGTTCGGCATCGCGCCCGGATGCTGTTATTTCTTTCAAAGCCTTACGGCAGGTGTCACAGTTCTTTAGCCCGTATATACTGATCATTTCGACATCTCCTGATCCCAGTTCGTTCCTGTTTTACCCATATCCGACTGGTTTGCCGACGGTAAATTCCTTGCAATTTTGAAAAACTCATGCGCATGCTCCTCTCGTGACAAAGGCTTTTAATGACGCACGCTCCCGATTTGGGCGCGGCCTGAAGACAGAAGACCTGGCTGCACCACCCCGTCGCAATACCGTGGGCGGGTTTCAATAAGGAGACTACGGATGGCTACTGGCACCGTAAAATGGTTTAACGCAACTAAAGGTTTCGGCTTCATTGAACCTGATGAAGGCGGCAAAGATGTATTTGTACATATTTCAGCTGTAGAACGCGCGGGGCTGCAAGGCCTTGCGGACAACCAAAAGGTTGAGTTCGAAATGGTCGCAGGCCGTGACGGCCGCGAATCTGCTGGCGAAATTCAGCTGATCGACTGATTTTCAGTCACATGAATTGATTGCCCCGCGCTGGTTTCAGTTGCGGGGCTTTTTTATGTTCAACGCAGGCGCAGATATTCATCCACAGCACAAGCCGGATCTTCACTTCGCAGAGGGCTCGTGCCGGTTTTAGCCCAGTCATCCGCACTAAATTCTGGAAAGAACACATCTGCATCATCAACCGATACGGCCACTTCAGTGATCAGCAGGCGATCTGCAATATTCAGCATTTCCGCATAAATCCCGCGCCCACCCATGCCGTAAATCCGGCGATAACCTTGCGCCTCTGCCAGGGCAACAGCGTCCTGTACGTTAGAGACAACATGTTCACATCCTTCCACACCCTGCGACGTCACCACAATATTCAGGCGATTTTTCAGAGGCTTGAACGGAAGACTATCCCAGGTATTGCGCCCCATAATCACAGCGCCACCAAGGGTTTCGCGTTTGAAGAATTGCAGATCCTCCGGCGCATACCAGGGAATATCATTGTTTTTACCAATGGCGCCATTCCGGTCGCGCCCGACGATAAGTGTAATCATTTATACGGCCACAGGTGCTTTGATGTTGGGATCGGCGTCATAGCCGGTGATTTCGAAATCCTCATACCGGAAGTCAAATATACTGTCGACCTTGCGAGTGATCTTCAACTGCGGCAACGGTTTCGGCGTACGGGCAAGTTGGGTTTGCACCTGATCCATATGATTGGAATAGATATGCGCATCACCCAGTGTATGCACAAAATCACCCATCTCATAACCAGCGACATGGGCCAGCATATGTTGAAGCAAAGCGTAGGAGGCGATGTTAAATGGCACACCAAGGAACATATCGGCGGAACGCTGATAAAGCTGAAGATGTAAACGGTTGTTCAGGATGCGCACCTGCCAGAGCGTATGACAGGGCGGCAGCGCCATGTCGGGTACATCCGCCGGATTCCAGGCGGAAACAATCAGGCGGCGGCTGTCAGGTGATTTTTTGATGTTCTCAACAAGCTCAGAAATCTGATCCACTGCACCCGCAAAATAAAGCGGATGCCCGTCTTTTTCCGTACCGCTGGGTTGTAACGCCGGGAACCGTCGCCATTGATGGCCGTAGACGGGACCAAGATCGCCCTTTTCATCCGCCCATTCGTCCCAGATCGAAACACCATTTTCTTTCAGGTATTTAATGTTTGTATCGCCGGCCAGAAACCAGAGAAGTTCATGCAAAATGGAACGAATATGCAGCTTTTTGGTGGTCAGCAGAGGGAAGCCCTCTGACAGATCATAGCGGCACTGCATGCCAAAGACAGAAACCGTGCCCGTGCCCGTGCGATCAGAGGAACTTTCTCCCCGGTCCAGAATTTCCTGTAAGGCTTTCAGATATGTCTGCACGTGTCCCTCCGCGATTTTTCACTAACATACCGCAGCCCTGCTGCCGGGCAAGCTATTAACTTGCTACCAGCTATCAACCCGGTCAGAGTAGCGAAAAAGAGAGGAGCGCCGAACATGCCACTAAAATATCTGCACGTTATGGTCCGGGTTGCGGATCTGGAAAAGAGCAAAGCTTTTTATGAGCTGCTGGGACTGAAAGAGACCCGCCGGTACGAAAGTGAAAAAGGGCGCTTTACTTTGCTCTATCTCGCCCCTCCGGGGCAGGAAGAAGCCGAGCTCGAACTGACTTACAACTGGGATGGTGATACAGATTTGCCGGCAGACAGCCGCCATTTTGGCCACCTGTGTTACGGTGTTGATAATATCTATGAGACCTGCCAGCACCTGCAGGACAACGGTGTGTTGATCAATCGCCCGCCCCATGACGGACGCATGGCCTTTGTACGTTCCCCGGATAATATCAGCGTGGAAATTCTGCAAAACGGTGACGCGCTGGACCCGGCTGAACCCTGGATCAGCATGGGCAATACCGGCCACTGGTAAACCTATTCCGGGGCTGATGCCGTTTCAGGCATCAGCCTCAGTAAATGTACCGGATCTGATCCGTCCAGTATCTTTCCACACGACGCAGGCTGACATTAATCACCTCGATACCATCCTCCCCAAGCACGCCTTTCGACTGAAGACCTTCGGCATGGCGCGCAAAAAGATCACTGACGGTCTGATGGATTTCCCGCCCTTTTTGCGTCAGACGCACGCGCACCGACCGACGGTCAATTTCACAACGCTGATGGTGCATAAAACCAAGATCCACCAGTTTCTTCAGATTGTAAGACACGTTTGACCCCTGGTAATAACCACGGGATTTCAGTTCACCTGCAGTGACTTCATTGTCACCGATATTAAATAAAAGCAGCGCCTGGACCGCATTAATTTCCAACACCCCGACCCGTTCGAATTCATCCTTAATTACATCAAGCAACAGGCGATGCAGGCGTTCGACCAATGCGAGCGCCTCAAGGTAGCTCGTCATAAAATCATAGTGTCCTACGGTATTCACCTTCGACTGAAAACTCATCTCTTTCTCCGATGACCTGAAAAGAATTTGAAACCAGGCTGAGGGAAAAAGGCGAAAAAACAGTTAAGTAGAACAATGCCCCAATGATTTTTCTATATTCAGTTCACAAAGGGGTATTGTTGGAAAGCCAGGCGGAAAAGCCCAAAATTGTCAGAAAAATCAAGGCATCCACCACCATCGCAGATCGAAACGTCCTAACCGGCGCGTCGTAGGCGTCAGATATTTCCGGTACAATTTTAAGTTTATTTCGCAAACCAATCGCACCGGCCAGCATTACAAAAGCCAACTTTCCAGTCATAGCCAGCCCCCAATTCCCCCAAAGCGCCTGAAGGTTACCGTCAGTCCGGATCCAGACCAACGTGCCACCCGCTACAAAAAGAACAGGAAGAATTACAACTGCAACGCGCCCGAACCTCTGCGCCCTCTGCGCCAGTGTCACAGGTGTCATCGGCTTGAGAAACGGCAGGATCACACCAGCCCAGATCAATGCCAGCAGAAGATGGAGGAACAAAAAGGGTTTCTGAAGCAGCGTCAGATGACTGAGCCACGCAATCCCGAGCAACAGCAAACAGGACTTCCCCAACAACAAAAGCCGGTTTTCATGATGAAACAGGAAGAGCGAAAAGGCGAAAAGTACAAACAGTAATGTCGCCCCGCCGCCCAGCTGCCATAACAAATGCGCAATTCCCGGACCAAAAACACCGTCCCAGCGCCCGGTCAGCAGCGCAGCCTGGGACGAAAAATAGAAGGCACAGGAAACCATCCCCAACAATGCACCAAACCTTTGCACCTTTTTGAGCGCAGGAAGACCAAAGATCACCGTAGCCAGTCCGCCGCCAGCTGTCAGGGTTGCCGAAAGCAGGATCATCAACCTCGCGATGATCGGAAGACTGTCCATCATTCAGGCACAATGGCGAAGGTGAAGTCTTCCCGCATTGCATGGCCATCCGTTCCAAGACCGCTCCAGGTGATCGTCCATCCGCCTGGTGCCAACACAGGCAATGGCAGGATAAAATCCGCTGACGGTTCGGAAATAAATGAGGATATATCCAACGTCACAACCTGACCGTCGATATCAGTCAGTGTCACGAACACCAATCGCAATGGTTTGTTAAAGTGCAGGGACAATTCCTGCGGGGCAGAAACGGCTGCACCCTGCCCTGGTTCTGACGCTGTCAGTACGGAATGCGCAAATACCGCCAATGGCGTAAAGGCCAGCACAGCGGCCAGAATAAGTGAACGAACAGACATGACACCTCCGACTGTTTTCACAGCAGTTTGCACCTTCCCTCTGCTGGAAGGTCAAGCGGCCTTATGCACCGTTGATATTTTTGTGATCAGATCCAGGTATTGCCCAGGCGTCGCCAACTGACCAGATACCCAACCGTACAGATCATGATCATTTTCATCCAGCAAAGCTTCGTACAGATCCAGTTCTTCTGCAGAAAGATCCGCAAGAGCCGCATCCGAAAAACCAGAGAGGATGATATCCATCTCTTTGATCCCGCGCCGGATCGAACGCATATGCAGACGTTTCAGACGGTGTTCATGTGTTTCGGTGGTCATATCAGCCCGCCTTCAGGATCGTGCGCAGGTTTTTCTCAAGCCGCCCCAATCGATCCGCAGATTGATTGATCTGCGTCTTGAGGTCACGAATTTCTGTCAGAATTTCCTCAACCCCTGGTGCCAGAGCGGTCTGCTCTTCCGGTGCTTCCAGGCCATCGCCTTCGCCGTTCAACAGGAACATGATCGACACATTCAGCAGGCCCGACAGGCGCATAATCTTGTTCGATCGGGGTTCTGAAATATCATTCTCCCAGGCCCGGATCGTCTTCAATTTCACGCCAAGGCGTCGTGAAAGCTCCTGCTGGGTCATGCCCAGCGCCTCCCGCGCGCCGGCGACACGGTCGCCAAAAGTGGTATATTCCGCACTAAACCAATCGTTTTCAGCGTCATCCATAATGATTTTTCAACTCTTCTTGCCTGGGCTTTGCGCGCAATCTAAAGCAAAGGAAGCAAACATACAAATATGGCGTTTCTCTATGTCTCTGATCTCTGCCTCGCTGGCCCGTGTCAAACCGTCACCAACCATTGCTATCAGCAGCAAAGCCAAAGAACTGGCCGCAGCAGGGCGTGACATTATCGCCCTATCTGCCGGAGAGCCCGATTTTGACACGCCGGAAA
Source organism: Halocynthiibacter styelae (assembly GCF_016123485.1). GTDB lineage: Bacteria > Pseudomonadota > Alphaproteobacteria > Rhodobacterales > Rhodobacteraceae > Halocynthiibacter > Halocynthiibacter styelae. The sequence continues at coordinate 34,333 of NZ_JADCKQ010000002.1, forward strand.
ATATCCGTAATGCCGCAAAGGCAGCGGTTGATGCGGGCAAGACACGCTACACCGCACCAGATGGCATCCCGGAACTGAAGCAGGCGATCTGCGACAAATTTCAACGTGAAAACGGGCTGAGCTATATTCCGGCACAGGTCACCGTTTCCACAGGTGGGAAACAGGTGCTTTACAACGCGTTCATGGCGACACTTGACGCGGGTGATGAGGTTGTGATCCCCGCGCCTTATTGGGTGAGCTATCCGGATATGGTATTGCTGGCCGGCGGCACCCCGGTGATTGTCGAATGCCCGATGGAAAGCGGTTTCAAACTGACACCAGAAGCCCTGGAAGCTGCGATCACGCCTAAAACCAAATGGCTGATCTTTAACTCTCCCTCCAATCCCACAGGTGCTGGCTATACTCGCCAGGAGCTGAAAGGACTGACGGATGTGTTGATGCGCCACCCGCAAGTTCACATCATGACCGATGATATGTATGAACATCTGTCTTATGAGGGTTTCACCTTCTGCACCCCGGCCGAGGTTGAACCCGGACTTTACGATCGTACACTCACCTGTAACGGTGTGTCCAAAGCCTATGCTATGACCGGTTGGCGCATTGGTTACGCGGCAGGACCCGAAACATTGATCTCTGCCATGCGTAAGGTACAGTCACAGTCAACCTCCTGCCCCTGTTCAGTCAGTCAATGGGCCGCGATCGAAGCCCTGAACGGCCCGCAGGATTATATTCACAACAGCCTGGAAGTCTTCCAGCGCCGCCGGGATATGGTGGTTGAAATGCTGAACGATTGCCCGGGCATAACCTGCCCGACACCGGATGGTGCCTTTTATGTGTATCCATCCATTCAGGGCTGTATTGAGAAGACCTCAGCAGCGGGCACCAAAATTACAGATGACGAGGTTTTCGCCACCGCCCTTCTGGAAGAAACCGGTGTTGCGGTGGTCTTTGGTGCGGCTTTTGGGCTCTCTCCGAATTTCCGGGTCAGTTACGCTGAAGCGGATGATGTATTGCGGGAAGCCTGTCTGCGCATTAAACGCTTCTGTAACGCACTGAACTGAACATTTTCTGAGTGAGTTTCTTAATATGTCCACAGAACTGCCAAAATATTACTTCCGCACACGTGAAAACGGTGCCCTGGCTTTCCGCGTTGACACGGAAAACCGCCATCGTCGTATCGATATGGACCAAATCGCAATGGTCAATGTACGTAACGGCGAGATCAAGCCCCAGGGCGGACGTGAACTGTCCAACGAAGATATGGAAGCTCTGACACAGTGGCTTGAAGAACGTCAGGACGTTCTCGCACAGCGCAACATCGATGACATTCTGCGCACAGTTGACCATCTGAACCAGACTGCACAATGGGCACAGTCCAAAGGCACTGATGAGGAACTTGAAGCCGTCACTGACAGCCTGCTTCTGGCCATGCATGATCTGCGTTCGGTGCTCGTTCGTAAAAAAGCGGATCGCCTTATGAGCGGTGACAAAGCCTGATCATCCACCCCGGAGTTTTTCAAAAACTCCGGGGGATTTTCTTTCGAAGAAAATCACTGCACCCAGGTGCGACGCCAGAAACGCAGATTCAGAAGCACCGCGACAACGGACAGGCCGATCACCAGGCCGCCCCAGACGCCGGGCGATCCATAGCCCATGTTCTGGCTGATATAGTAACCGGACGGCACCCCAACGATCCAGTATCCGAACGCTGCCAGAAGCATCGGAATACGCGTATCCTGAACACCGCGAAGCAGGCCAATGCCAATCGCCTGCATTCCATCTGCCAGCTGAAACAGTGCTGCCAGCACCATGAAGACGCGTGCGATTTCGAAAATCTCTTCCCGCGCGGGTTCATCCTCTGCCAGAAACAGACTGACCAGCGGGTCCGGGAATATGACAAACACAGCAATCGTCAGAAGTGAGAAAATAAAAGACATCGCCAATACGACCTGCCCGCCCATTCGCAAACGGGTTTCATCCTTCTCACCCAATGCCCGCCCGGCTCGAATGGTTGCAACGCCTGACAACCCCAAATGCACCATAAAGGTGACAGAGGCCAGTTGCAGCGCAACGCCATGGGCCGCCAGCTCAATCGTGCCAAACCAGCCAACCATAACAGATGCGGCAGCAAACAGACCGACTTCTGCGAGGATTGTGATCCCGATAGGAACACCAAGGCGTAAAACCTCCCACAGGGCTTCGCCGTCAATTTTCCAGAACCGCGCAAACAAGTCGTGTTCAGGCTGCTTTATCCGCGCATAGATGCACAGGATGATCAGCGGCAGGAACTGGTTCACCACCGAAGCAATCGCCGCCCCACGAATACCCAGCTCCGGAAAACCCCAGTTCCCGAAGATCAGGGCGTAGTTCATAATTGCGTTCAGGATCGCAGCGCCAATGGTAGACAGCAACACAACCCCAGTCCGCTCCAGCGCCGAGAGGTAGCTTTTCAGCGTCACCACCAGAAGCGCAGGGATCAGACCAATACCGGCAATACGCAGATATTCCTCACCCAGCGCTGCAACCTCTTCCGTCTGACCAAGCAGCAGCAGAATGTCCTCGGACCAAAGAAACACCGGCTGCATCAGCACCGTGTACCCCAGAGAAGCCCAGAGCCCCATACGCGTCACACGGCGTACGCGCGTGTCATCGCCCGACGCCGAAGCCTCTGCCACCATTGGCATCACGGCATTGCCAAAGCCTGCACCAAAAACAAAGATGACAAAGAAAAACGTACTGGCCAGGGTCAGCGCCGCCAATGATGTCACATCATACCAACCGACCATCACTGTGTCTGTCACACCAATCGCCATCTGCGCCAGATGACTGCCCACCAATGGCAGGCCAAGCAGCGTTACCGCTTTAATATGCGATGCATAGGTCATTTTCTTATGTCCGGTGGTCAGCTTAAAAAAGGGAGGAGCCATTCCCCTGGGCGGGTAGTGCCGCCAGACTTAAGCGAAACAGAAAAAAACCGCCCCGGCAAGGGGCGGTGGAAAAATATTCTGCGTGATCTGATGTTCAGCCCAGGATTTCCCGGATTGCAGCTTCAAAAATCCCCGCCCCGACGGGGATCAGATCATCCGGAAAGTCATAATCCGGGTTGTGCAGCTGCGGCTGATCCGTGCCGGAACCCAACAGGAACATCGCTGATTGCGCCCCGTATCCGAACAAGCCAAAATCCTCAGACCAGCGCATGGGGCCTGCGTCTTCAATCAACGGCACATTTCGCTGTTCAACCGCGCGTTTCAGAACCGCAGTGGGATCTGCTGCGTTGGTGCAGGCGTGGAAAACATCATGGTAACTCAGCTTCACCTGCAATCCGTCGCGCTTAGCAACTTCAGATATCAGTGCCTCTGCCTCTTCACACAGCGTCGCCATATCAGCATCCTGAAGGCAACGCAGAGTGCCCAGAACCACGGCATGGCCTGGCGTCACGCCAAACACGGCTTCACCCATTTCCGCATGTGTCACCGTGACCAGACGATACCCCGGCACAAGCTTGCCACCGCTGCCCAATTCCGTCAGCCCGGGCATCAGTGCTGCCACGGCCTGCATGGGTGACACACCAGTTTCCGGCATCGACGCATGGGCGGTTTTGCCGGTCAGCTCAATACGAATCCCGCGTGATGCGCAGTTTGCAGGCCCTTCCGCAATCGCGACATGGCCAAGTGGCAGGCCTGGCAGGTTGTGCAGCGACAAAGCAACATCCGGCTTAATCTGTGCAAAACGTGCATCATCCCGCACCGCACGGGCCCCTTGCCCGGTTTCCTCGGCGGGCTGAAACAGCAGTACCACGCGCCCTTTCGCGGGGCGCTGTTTTGCCATCATGCGACCGACAGCGCAGACCATCACCATATGCCCGTCATGGCCGCAAAGGTGACCTTTACCGGCGATCTGGCTTTTGTGTGCAACCTCTGTCAGTTCCTCAATCGGCAGTGCATCCAGTTCCGCCCGCACCATCACGGTTGGCCCTGGTTCAGCACCATTATAAACCAGCGCAACACCGGTTTCGCCGAGGTCAGTCAGAACCTCGTCTGGCACCGTGTTTTGCATGAACTCGGTGACCATCTTCGCGGTCTCATATTCTTCGCCGGACAGTTCTGGTTTTTCATGCAGATGACACCGAAATTGCGTCAATTCAACGATGTCACTGTTACTCAGCATGGTGTCCCCCGGACCAATTCACATTTGCGCGCTACAAGGCCAGAGATCCTGACAATCTTCAACCCGCTTTTGTCTGTCTCAAAGCAAAACAGGCGCCCCACCGGGACGCCTGCACATTCAATCTTAACAACTTCAACCGCGACGTTGGTCTGGATGCAGCGACGTACCAAGGATATGTTCAGACCCATGCACAACCTGCCCGGCATGTCCGACAATCAACGGATCCGGCGCGGTCACCACAGCGTGGTTCTTATCCGGATAATCAATGGTCGAGAGGAAGTGCTTCATGCAGTTCAGACGCGCACGTTTCTTGTCATTTGACTTGATGATCGTCCATGGCGCATCGGCGGTGTCTGTGTAGAAGAACATTGCCTCTTTTGCTTCGGTGTAATCATCCCATTTCGCAAGCGACGCCTTATCAATTGGAGACAATTTCCACTGCTTCAGCGGATCGCCCTGACGTGAATCGAAACGGCGTTTCTGTTCGTCCTGGGTCACAGAGAACCAGTATTTATAAAGACGAATGCCGGAACGCGTGATCATGCGTTCAAATTCCGGGGTCTGGCGCATGAATTCCAGATATTCATTGGGCGAACAGAACCCCATCACACGTTCAACCCCGGCACGGTTATACCAGGAACGGTCATAGAAAACCATTTCGCCCTGTGTTGGCAGGTTCTCGATGTAACGCTGATAATACCACTGGCCCTTCTCGCGATCCGTGGGCTTATTCAGTGCAACGACACGGGCTTCACGTGGGTTCAGGTGTTCCATAAAGCGTTTAATGGTGCCGCCCTTACCGGCCGCATCACGGCCTTCAAACAGCAGAACAAATTTCTGACCGGTTTCATCCACCCATTTCTGCACTTTCAGCAGCTCAGCCTGCAAAAGCGCTTTTTCAGCTTCATAGGCTTTCTTCGGCATTTTGTCGGTGTAAGGGTATACACCACCTTCAAAGGTCTGTCGGATCGCATCAGGCGACACCTTCGGGAAATCTTCTTTTTTTGCCGGCACTTCCGCCTTCGCGGCAGGTTTGACGGCAGCATTTGCAGCAGTCGCCTTCTGGGTGGCTGTGGTCATATAATCGTCCTCCTGTTCACTCACATGCGGGCTTCTAGCCCGTCCAGTCATGTGACGCCTTGACGCAGATCAAATATCCATATGATGAAAATCAAACCCTTCCGGATTTTTTGAGAATTTCAGGAATGAATTCTCAACCTTGCAAATGTTCCACAATTGTTCCAATTTCGCATTAACAATTTATTCAGCATCGCAGGACCCCAATGATGGAGATCAGCAATAAAACAGCGCGCCGCCTCTGGCTCCACTCCCTCGGCCTGTTATCTGCCCCCACTGGTCCGCTGGATGTGGCCGGGATCACGCACAAACTAGGCTATGTGCAGCTGGATACGATCAATATTATCAGCCGCGCCCATCATCATATCTTCTGGTCCCGCAATCAGAATTACCGCGAAAAACACCTGAACCCTGCCCTGAACCCACGACGTGAGTTGTTTGAACATTTCTGCCATGATGCCTGTGTTCTGCCGATGGAATTCCTGCCGGTCTGGAAACGTCAGTTTGAACGCAAGGCCGAAAGCCTTGGAAAATCTTCCTGGTTCTCCAATATGTCGGACGTTGCAGGGCGCGAAGAAATCAAAGCGCGCATCCGTCAGGAAGGCGCCCTGTCGACCCATGATTTTGATAGCGAAAACACCCGTAAAGATCAGGCCTGGTCCCGTCCTCCGCACAAAATGGCGCTGGATTATATGTGGTATTCCGGAGAACTGGCGACCTGCCACAGGCGCGGATTTACCAAGATGTATGACCTGGCGGAACGGGTGTATCCGGAAAAGCTACGCGAACGGGATCTGCCGGATAAAACACGTATGGACTGGCTCTGTCAGGAAGCTCTGGCGCGTTTGCAGTTTGCCAGCAACGGCGAAGTTCAGCGCTTTTGGGAAGCCATGAGTGCAGCCGAGGTGAAAGCCTGGGTGCAATCAAACCGACCGGAAATGGTGAAATGGCGGGGCGCAGATGGTACGTTGCATGAAAGCCTTGCCCGCCCGGATCTGGAAGAACAGATAGATGCACTGCCAGATCCATCAAACCGCATCCGCATCCTCAGTCCGTTCGATCCGCTGGTGCGGGACCGTAACCGGCTGCAAAAGCTCTTCGGATTTGATTATCGGATTGAAATATTCGTACCTCAGGCAAAACGTCTGTGGGGGTACTATGTATATCCCTTGTTGGACGGGGACCGCTTTATTGGCCGGATCGAAGTTAGGGCGGATCGCAAAACAGGCACTTTGAATGTTCTGAACCTCTGGGCAGAACCCGGTATCCAATGGGGGCACGGGCGCACAAAGCGACTTGATGCTGAATTATCCCGGATCATCCGCCTTTGTGAATGTCAGAATATCATCTGGCATCAGCCCAAAACGCCCACCCCTTCGCCAGAATAAAGGTTCCCCTTTCCAACCTGCACCATCCTGCACCATCCTGCAGATCTTCTCGCACGCAGTTCAACAGGAAAGCCGGAAAGGGGAATGGGGACCACAGAAGACGCGGTTATTCTGCGAAACGACGTGTGCCTCTGATCTGCGTCAGTTCAGCAACACCGCGTTGGCCATGATCTTCCGCAGGGCGTTTTGCCAAAGCCTTCTTACGCCGCGCTTCTGAAAGTTCACGTAAAACTTTGTTACGACGCGCGCCCTGGCCTGCTTTTTCACGGAATAGCTTGCTTCTGGTTTCGTCCCGGCCCAGCTTTCGTGAAAGATCGAAAAACGAATAAACGACTCCGTCCGGAGTGTTCTCATTCTGATTTCGGGTTACGGCAGAAATTTCCAGGGCTGCGATGCGTCCCTCACGGGCACGTTCTTCATGATCTGACATCCTGTTTCCTTACTCTTACACCGACAACGTCGGTCACACTGGTTACAATTCAGGTATGCCACTCAGACGTGGCAAGAATATGATGACAATATGAAGCAATAGTGCTGAAAACACCCCATTGTGTTTTCAGCATCTGTTAACCACAGCAAGCCAACCCCAACATGTTGAAATTACTACAGTACCGTTTCCCTAATTCCCCCCAAACGCTTCGATTAACCAAAGTTTGCGGTTTTTCCCCGCCAGGCCATTCGCGTAGAAATCGACACAATTCTACCTGTGAGCAGGGATAAAGAAGAAACCTTCAACAGTACCACGGATTGCACAACGCGCGATTCGTGGTGACCCTTTTTTGTCAGCTGTGGTTCCAATCATCGGGATCAGCATTGTTGTTCGGAGAAAGCCCGATGATATCCCCTTTTGTTGAACAACCAAGCCCCAAAACCGTGCGGTTCGCGTAACCAAAGTACGCGGAAACCTGGTTGATCTCCAGGATCTCGCCGTCATCCCAGCCCACAGCACGCAGTTCTTCCACATCGACGTCCTGCAGAGCAGCCGGATCCCGGGTAAGTGTCCGAATATATCGCATTGCCTGACGTTGCGCCTCATCCAGAGGGGCGGCATCAATATTTCCGGTCTCAATCGCCGCACGCAACGCGGCAGATTTTGCATCATCCTGAATAAGACGTTTCATTCCCGCAAAGTGATGTTCAACACAATAGTTGCATTCATTCAGCGACGACACCCAGACGCCCAGGCATTCCAGAAACCACTTTGGGATCGTATTGCCGGAATGATGCAGAACATATTTGTAGATCGCCATATGCCCTTCCATGGAATGCGGGCGCAGGCTGTGCATCATCATAATGTTGTCGACGTTATTGTCCGGGCCTTTTACCCGATCATACAACATCTTCAGTTTGCCTTTAGCTTCTTCATAAGGAACAGTTTTAATCCAGGCCATAATCTCTCTCCTCTGTCTGACGACAGAGTGGCCCGGATCGTTGCAAATGAGAAGACCTTGCGCAGGTTTAAATCACAAGATCTGAAATCGCCGGATCGCCGGTGATGTCCTGCAGGGTAAATCCACCAAGGGTCATACGTTCCTTGAGTTTTGCGAAGTTATCTTCCTGCGTGGTTTCGATCCCGATTAGAACCGTTCCGAAGTTGCGTGCAGATTTCTTCATATATTCAAAGCGAGCGATGTCATCATCCGGCCCCAGAAGCCCCAGGAAATCCTTCAAAGCACCCGGGCGCTGTGGAAGACGCAGCACAAAATACTTTTTCAGCCCCAGGAATTGCTGCGCACGTTCTTTGACTTCCGGCAGGCGTTCAAAATCAAAGTTCCCGCCTGACGTCACACAAACCACAGTTTTGCCTTTGATCTGATCCTGAATGTCCTTCAGTACATCCACAGACAATGCCCCGGCCGGTTCAAGAACAATGCCCTCGATATTCAAAATCTCGATCATTGTCGTGCAGATCCGGTCTTCCGGAACCGCACGGATCTGATCCGGGTGGAAATGTCTGAGATGTTCAAACGTCTGCGTCCCGATCTTTGCAACCGCCGCCCCATCCACAAAACTGTCAATCTGTGGCAACATCACGGGTTCCCCTGCCTGCACAGCCGCTGCGAGGCTTGCTCCGCCTTCGGGTTCTGCAAAGGTGAAAGCGGGACCAGTCGCACCGAAATAGCGCGTCACTCCGGCAGATAATCCCCCGCCGCCAACAGGCAGCACAATCATATCTGGCAAACAGCCAAGCTGTGCCTGCATCTGTGTTTCAATTTCCACCGCGACAGAGGCCTGACCTTCAATCACATCATCATCATCAAAGGGTGACAGAAAATGGGCCCCCTGCTGCGCGCAATAGGCCTGCGAAGCCGCCAGAGTTTCATCAAAAAAATCCCCTTCCAGCACGATCTCGATCGCATCCCCACCAAAGATCCGGGTTTTCTCGACCTTCTGCTTTGGCGTGGTCACCGGCATGTAAATGACACCTTTAACCCCGGCATGCGCGCAAACCCGCGCCACGCCCTGGGCATGATTACCCGCACTTGCACAGACAAAGACTCGCTGATCAGGTCGCGCTGCAAGCGCCTTGCTGATCGCATTAAAAGCACCCCGAATTTTATAGGAACGCACTGGCGACGTATCTTCACGCTTCAGCCAGATATCCGCCCCGAATTTCTCGGAAAGGTGGTCATTGCGGTGCAGTGGCGTACGCTTAAACAGTTCCCGCATATTCTCGCAGGCGGTCCGGGCGTCATTCTGGAAACTCATGGCAGGTCCGTTCTAGTGATCAAAAAGAGGCGCTGGGAATGCGGTCCTGGCCCCGGAAGCTGTAGGGGGTTACAAAACCGGTATCAACCGATTTCCCCTCGGTCATTCACACCTGCGGCTTCGCGCGCGACACATGCGACAGCATCAATGATGTCTTCTGGTTGGCTGCGATGGTTGGTGATCGCCGCGCGCAGCATCGTGATCCCGTCGATATCTGTCGTCGAGAACACCGCGTCACCACTATCCTGAAGCTGTCGTGCGATCGCAGCATTCAGATCGGATTGTTCGGCTGGCGACAGGTCATCGCGCGCAGTAAAAACACAGATATTACTGATCACCGCACAGCCCAACCGCATCCGCGGTTGCCTCGCAACTTCCTGCGCCATCAATTGTGCAAGCTGACAGTTGCTGGTGATCGCGTCAGAAAAAGCCACCTCACCAAACATCTCAAGCGCGCACCAGACCTTCAGGGCACGGTTACCACGTGACAGATCAATACCGTAATCCGTGAACCAGGGCTCGCCCCCGGCAAGGCCACTGTCAGCCCCTTTCAGATAGGCTGGACGGGCGGCAAATGCGGCGCGGTGTTCTGCCTCATCACGGATCAGGGCCATGCCACAATCATAGCCCACATACATCCATTTATGGAAATCCAGCGCAATGCTGCCCGCCCGTTCAATTCCATCCGTCAGGCCGCGCCAGGGCTGGTCCGCAATCCGTGTCCAGGCCCCGAAAGCCCCGTCTACATGTAGCCAGAGCTTTTCCTGTGCCGCCACATCTGCAAGCGCGTTGAGATCATCGAAGGCCCCGATATCGACTGACCCCGCCGTGCCCACTACAAGAAATGGCAGGGCGCCGCTGGCGCGATCTTCCCGGACCATCTGCGCCAGAACATCCGCATCCATGCGATGGCCCCGCAAAGGCACCAGTCGCAGGTTTTCGGCACCAATCCCCAACAGTTCCAGCGCCTTGCGCGTGGCATTGTGCACACCTGCCGCCGCATAAGCCGTCAGGCGTTGATCCCCCTGGCCTTTCAAACGCACATCCTTCAGCACCCGCAACCGCGCCGCCTGAAAAGAAATTACCGTCGCCTGCGATGTGCCCGCGACCAGCAATCCGCTTGCACCTTCCGGATAGCCCATCTTGCGGCGCGTCCAGTCGACAACAGCGCGCTCCATCTCATTGGCCCCGTGATTGCGCCCGCCAAGGTTCGCATTCACCACGCTCGAGGCCATATTCGCAATCAGATCAGAGGCCAGCCCGCTGCCCTGCACCCAGCCCCAAAACCGCCCATGGGTATTACCACCATGATAGGGCAGCACATCTCGGGTGATCTGATCGACAAGCTTACCCACTTCACGTCCCTCGCCCGCGATCACATAGCGTGTGTCAAGACCCTCAGGTGGTTCCTGCCAGGGACGTTCCGAAGCGTTTTCCAACTGATTCAGACAAGCATCCAGCAGACGGTGCGCCTGCGCCCGGAAATCAACCCCATCAGCAGGTTCAAGCCCGCCACCTTTAAATTCTTTCGACATATCGACCTCTCCCTTACTGCCAGTATGTAGCCGCGTATCTAATCAATCCACAAGATATGGGAAATCTGCCTGGCCTTCCCCCTTCCCCAGCCCCCTGTGACCTGCCATAATGAAACAAATTCACTAAGAGATGAGCAGAATCCCATATGGCCGACGATCTTCTTGGCGCCCCTGAACCTGAAAAAACCTATGACGCATCTTCAATCAAGGTGCTCAAAGGCATGGAAGCCGTGCGCCTGCGCCCCGGTATGTATATCGGCGGCACCGATGAACGCGCCCTGCACCATATGGCGGCAGAGATTCTCGACAACTCGATGGATGAAGCGGTTGCGGGCCACGCCACCCGGATCGAAGTGGAATTGCATTCGGATTATTCCCTGACCGTACGCGACAACGGGCGCGGCATTCCGATTGATCCCCACCCCGATGATCCCAGCAAATCCGCGCTTGAGATGATCTTCACCGAATTGCACGCAGGCGGCAAGTTTAACGGCGATGCTTATGAAACATCCGGTGGTCTGCATGGTGTAGGCGCGACCGTGGTGAACGCCCTGACCGACAGTCTTGTTGTGCAAGTGGCCAAGAACAAAGAACTGCATGAGATCCGCTTTTCCAAAGGCGAACCCCTGACAGGTCTGGAAAAAATCGGCGCAGCCCCGAACCGCCGTGGCACCACCGTAACCTTCCACCCGGATCCAGAGATTTTCAAATCTCACAAGTTCAAGCCAGCACGTCTGCTGAAGATGGTGCGTTCAAAGGCATACCTGTTTGCGGGCGTTGAAATCCGCTGGAAATCGGAAATCGACGATCAGGAAACCCCGACGGAAGCTACCTTCCACTTCCCTGGCGGCCTGTCTGATTATCTGACTGAAACGCTGGGCAGCTCTACCGCCTATGCGGAACAACCTTTCTCGGGCACCGTTGATTTCAAAGAAAAGTTCGGCACTCCCGGCAAAGTCGAATGGGCGATCAACTGGACACCCTCACGCGATGGTTTCATTCAGTCTTTCTGTAACACCGTGCCCACGCCCGAAGGCGGCACCCATGAATCCGGTTTCTGGGCTGCGATCCTGAAGGGCATCCGCGCTTACGGCGAGTTGGTCAGCAACAAAAAAGCCACGCAGATCACCCGCGATGATCTGGTCACCGGCGGCTGTGCGCTGGTCTCTTGTTTCATTCGTGAACCGGAATTTGTGGGTCAGACGAAAGACCGTCTGGCAACCTCTGAGGCCCAGCGTCTGGTTGAAAACTCTGTCCGCGACCATTTTGACAACTGGCTGGCGGCAGATACGAAATCTGCCGGGGCTATCCTGGATTTCCTTATTCTGCGCGCGGAAGAACGTCTGCGCCGCCGCAAAGAAAAAGAAACCGCCCGTAAATCCGCGACGAAAAAGCTGCGCCTGCCGGGTAAGCTGACCGATTGTTCCAGCAAAGACCGTGCCGGCACCGAACTGTTCATCGTCGAGGGTGACTCTGCGGGTGGGTCTGGCAAAGGCGCGCGTAATCGTGTGAACCAGGCCCTTCTGCCCCTGAAAGGTAAGATCCTCAACGTGTTGGGCGCGGCCAGTTCCAAGCTGAACACCAACGCGGAAATCAATGACCTGTGTGAAGCGCTTGGCGTAGGCATGGGCACAAAATTCAACGTCGATGACCTGCGCTATGACAAGATCATCATCATGACCGATGCGGATGTCGACGGGGCGCATATTGCAGCTTTGTTGATGACGTTTTTCTACACACAGATGCGCCCGCTGATTGATCAGGGCCACCTCTATCTGGCCTGTCCGCCGCTCTATCGTCTGACCCAGGGCGCAAAACGCATCTATGTGGCCACAGATGCCGAGAAAGACCGGATCCTGGAAAAGGGCCTTGGTGGTAAAGGGAAAATTGACCTGCAGCGGTTTAAGGGCCTTGGTGAAATGGACGCCAAAGACCTGAAAGAAACCACAATGGACCCAAAAACCCGCAAGCTGATCCGCGTCACCATTGACGAAGACGAGCCCGGCGAAACCAGCGATCTTGTGGAACGTCTGATGGGCAAAAAACCCGAGATGCGCTTCCAGTATATCCAGGAAAACGCAAGGTTCGTTGAGGAGCTGGATGTTTAGAACTTTGTAAAACTATGGAGATTATATGACGAACGTATTTATTAGCTGGAGTGGCGATCTTAGCAAGAAACTCGCGGAAGAACTAAGTCGCTGGATTCCGTCAGTGCTACAATTTGCAAAGCCTTACTTTACTCCGAATGACATTGAAAAAGGTACAAAATGGGGCTCAGAAATCTCCCAAAAGCTCTCTGAAACCCACATTGGTATTGTATGTTTAACACGAGAGAATTTCGAGCGACCTTGGATCCTGTTTGAAGCAGGAGCGTTATCCAAAGATATAGACGCTTCAAAAGTTTGCTCAATTCTATTTGGAATGGAGCCTTCGGACCTGTCAGGTCCGTTGACAACATTTCAAACAACTCAGTTTGAGAAACGTGATTTTAAAAAATTGCTCTCGACTATCAATGAAACGGGAGGCGACCAGAAGTTAAATCAGGAAACCTTTGACCGCGTCTTCGAGATGTGGTGGCCACAGTTACAAGCCTCTGTGGAGAAGATCTTAAATGCGAAAACTAAAAAGGATAGCAAAGAGCTCAGAGCCGATCGTGACATTCTAGAAGAAATTCTTGCTCTCACCAGAATTTCGGCTCGAAATCGCGCCCGATACGCAGAGAAACATAGCCTTTTCCCCGGTATAGCCAATCAACTTTGTTCAAATGCTACCATGATTGTCCAAGCTTCCAAGTTTTATAAGGATCTTGATTTATTGGAAGTCTCCGCTTCGATTGCAGACAGTATTGCAATGATTGCAAATGAATTCCCTCAAGATAATCATGAAACAAAAGACCTTCTGTCGCGACTAAATCACGAAAGTTCGAGCGCTCGTTCTGACATAAAAAGACAAAAAGAACTCGACGAAGAAATACCTTTCTAACGCCCATGCCCCGCATGGGCAGCGCCTGACCCTCCCCACGGGAGGGCGCTTCGCACCCACCCAGGGTCATGCTCTGCCCTCCGCAAATGTTCCGCAACATTTCAACACGACTTCAAGCCGAGGTTCGGAAGAAGTAACGTCCAACACGCGCCTGTTCATCGGGCTTACGCCGTGCCACTGGCACGACGGTCCCTCTTCATCCCCACGGGAGGGGGCTTCACCTCCACCCGCGGTCCGGGCCTGCCCTCCGCAAATGTCGCGCATCAGTTCAGACTCCCCCCGCAACCGCTTCTCTTCATTGCCCCATCACAGTTCCGTAACGTAGCGCGCTTTCCGCTTGCACCCTGACCACCGTCAGGCAAACCTGCCCGCAACATGTGAAGGATGCCGCCATGAACCCGACCACTTTCTATGCTTCGATCATGCTTGCTGCCGGGATCGGCATTCCTGTGCTGGCGGCGCTGAACGCACGTCTGGGGCAACATCTGGGTTCCCCGGCCGCCGCAGGGTTCATCCTGTTCATCGTCGCTCTGACCTCGACCGCTTGTGTAATGATGCTGACCTCTGGTCCTTCTGTATTGAAGCTTGCCCCGACAGCCCCGAAACATCTGTTCATGGCCGGTTTCCTGGTCACCTTTTACCTGCTCTCCATCACCTGGATCGCCCCGAAATTCGGCGTGGGCAATGCTGTGTTCTTTGTGCTTCTGGGTCAGATGATCTCGGCTGCGGCAATTGACCACTGGGGATTGTTCGGTGCGCAGACGTCGCCCCTCACCTTCACCCGCGCCCTTGGCGTTGGCACAATGGCGCTTGGCGTCTGGATCACACAGCTTGGCCGTTGATCAACTCCGCGCGACCAAAGATTGCAGCTGCCGGGCAAAATGCGCTATCAATGAAGCGTAAGTAACCGGACGGGCCCGTGGATTTAGTGATCGACAATCAGATAATTTTCATCGCCGGATGTTTTTTCATTGGCGTACTTGGCACCTGGTTTATGCTGCGGTGCAACTGTACGCGCAAAGGCTGGTATATTGCGGATCTGATGTGGGTCGGCCTTGGGGGCTTTGGGGCGGTGACAGCCCTGCTGGCTGGCGTCTGGCAGGAAGACAGCTCGCGCCTTGATCGCCAGATCGCGGTGGCCTTTGCCGTGACCCGGCAGTTTGAACATGACGCCGCGCGTTTCCGCCTGACCTTTTGTGATGATGCGCCACTTGCGCAGGGAACAGAAGACGATGTGGCTATGCTCTGTGACAAGGTTGAATTCCTCTCGGCCTCTGTTTCCGGAAACCGCCAGCTGCCCCTGTTCTATGAAGTTGCACGCACTCCGACACCGCTGGAAGAACTTGGTATCTTGCTGAGCGTCTGGGGCGGTCGCCCACATGATGATATGGAAGAGGCCGGGATGACCCCAACAGGCCAGGGATTTGACCCTATGGAGCTGCTGGTGTTTGAGGCCCGCGATATGGGCACCGAAGAAGCGCTGCAATCCCTGATCACCTTCGCAAAGACTGCCAGTGCCTCTGACGCCAACGCGGCCTATTCCGCACGCGCAGGGTTCATTGTGATCGCCCAGGCTTATGACGAATTGCTGGCCCAGGTATCCGGGCTGAAACAGGAATGGGATTTTCTGCAGGAAAACGTGTTGCTTCTGCTGTTGCAAATCTTCGCACTTTGCCTTGTGGCCTTTGCGGCCCCTTTCCGCATCGGGAAATCCCTGGTTGATCTGGGCAATCCCCCTGATCTGGGCGACAGCGCATTCTGACCTGATTCAATCCCCTTTCCAGGTGCGCTCCAGAACCTGCATCCAGTTTTCAAAACACAGCTTGTGGATCAGGGCATCGCTATACCCATGGTCTCGCATAGCTTTGACCAACACAGGCAGCCCCGCCACATCGTGAATTGAAACGGGAACGGTCGCACCGTCAAAATCTGAACCCAACCCGACGTGATCCTCACCACAGATCCTGATCATATGATCAAGATGCATCAGCATATCTGTCACAGGCGTTTCGGGTAACATCTTGCCGTCCGGGCGCAGAAAAGCCGTTGCAAAATTCAGCCCGATCATGCCTTTGCTTTCACCGATCGCCTGCAATTGCCGATCCGTCAGATTCCGGGCATGTGGACAGATCGCATGCGCATTGGAATGGGTCGCAACAAGTGGCGCATCGGAAAGTTCAGCCACATCCCAAAACCCTTTTTCGTTCAGGTGGCTCAGATCCACCATCACACCCAGGGCATTGCATTTCCGGATAAGTGCTTTGCCAGCCGGGGTAAGGCCTTCGCCGATATCGCCGTCAGACGGATAGGCAAACGGAACGCCTTCCGCAAAAATTGTCGGACGGGACCACACGGGCCCAAGTGAACGCAAACCAGCCGCATAGAACACATCCAGGGCAACAAGATCAGCGTCAATCGCCTCGGCACCTTCCATATGCATGATGGCAGCAATCCTTCCTGAAGAAACGGTTTCACGGATGTCTTTGACGGAACGGCAGATCTTTACAGCGCCCTGTCGCTCCATTTCGATCAGGATACCCATCTGTGTCAAAGCAACGGGCAGTGCATTCCGATATTCCAGCGCTTGAGGAAGCGGAAGGTTATATGCTGGTTTCAGCATTTCAGAAAAGAGATCACCGCCAGGATCTTCTGACGGGACATAAATCGCAAAGAATCCGCCTGCAAATCCCCCTGTCTCACTGCGGGGTATGTCAATATGCCCACTGCACCCCTGAACAAAACGGGCCACGGCATCTCTGACATCACCCTTCGCAGGAACCATCCCGTTGAGCTTCAGCAAAACGTCGTTGTGACCATCGAAAATCAACTGCGGATCTTGCTGTACCATCTGATCTGTCTCCCTGTTTCGACAGAAAAGAATGAACTACAGTTGCTGCCTGTAAGAAAGTACAAATCACAGATGTTTCAGAGAAATATGGTACGGGCGACGGGACTTGAACCCGTAAGCTAATAAAAGCGAGGGATTTTAAGTCCCTTGTGTCTACCGATTCCACCACGCCCGCATCATAGACCAAAACGACGGATCTGCCTGAACAGGTATCTTTTCGCCTCTGTCTTATCCCATGTGATAAAGTTTCATGCTGCCGGGTGCAACCCGGTCTTTAACTGAAAACATTCGGTATCCGACCTGCAAAAATGAGGCACAGGATCGACAATAAAAATCGTCCCCCTCAACGGAATAGAATGGAAGCAACCGGAGCAGTCAGCGTGATTCCAAATTCCAGAAAATCGCTTTACTTTCAACAAATGGGCATCCTGCACTTTGTATGGCCGGCACAATATTTTCAAAGGGTTACAATCAATGTGTCCCAGTATGTCTATTCCGCCGCACAAGTATGGGGACTTACAGGTGGTGCGTTTCATAGCCTGGGCAATCCACCATCCGATAGAATCTACATTGTTCCCAACTCCGACAGCCACAACACTCGCACGACCAAACTTGACAGATTTTCAATCGCCCCTTGCAATTTAGGTTGATTTCATCCATCAGCACCTTGCTAACGTTCTTCTTTTTCGACCAACTGTCCCCTGCTATCTGGCGCTCAGTCTTTCGATCCAGACCGACCACGCCAGGCAGCCGCACTAATGCGGGCTGCAATAATAGGAGATTACGGACATGGCCACAGGCACCGTAAAATGGTTTAATACTACAAAAGGCTTCGGCTTCATCGCACCTGAAGGCGGCGGAAGTGACGTTTTTGTACACATTTCTGCAGTCGAACGCTCTGGTCTGTCTGACCTTGCGGACAACCAGAAAGTAACTTTCGACACCGAAGCCAGCCGCGACGGTCGTGAAAGCGCTGTGAACCTCGAACTGGTATAAACCATTCCGAGTTGAGAATTCTGAAACGCGACACCAGATCTGGTGTCGCGTTTTGCATTTCAGGTCGCCGATTCATCTGTTGCGATTTTGATCACGTTGCAGACAGTTTTTGATCATCGCAACTCCCCCCCTGCAATCCGAATGCCCTGCCCACTGAGCAATCAAGGCAGAAGGACGCCAAGTATCAGATCATATCAATGCAGTGCCCTGAAGGGCTGGATTGGTAGTCAACGTGCCTCACACTCGTTTATTCGTGGAACACGAAACGCAAAAATTGCCTGATAGATGTAGAAAAAATGGGATTGTATGGAGCGGGTAGCGGGAATCGAACCCGCGCCTTAAGCTTGGAAGGCTCTTATGATACCATTTCACCATACCCGCGCTCGTGGGATTGAGTATGACACCCTCCTGGGAAGGTCAAGACCTTCTCTGGCTTTTCCTGCGCCCACTTCCATACAAAGGTATTCAGAGACGTACCCGGGATGTTAAGCGTCTGTCAGGGGAAGGATCAGCTGCGCCCCGGCAGCCTGGTTTGAGTTCACGTCTTTTCTCACGCGGTGGCAGGTGAACCGCCCTTCTGGTGAGGGCGTCATCAGTCGCGCGGCGCCGTGGCCTTCTTCCCCCAGCCACAAACCCCATTCCTCCGGTGTCAGCGTCACAGGCATCCGGTGATGCACCTTTGACAGGGTTTCATTCGCCGCCGTCGTCACAATCGCACAGCTGTTTGTCCCATCGCCCCAGCTCTGCCAGATGCCAGCCAGCACAGCGGGTGTTTTATCCGTTGGCCAGAAATACCAGGGCAGACGATTTCCATCTGTACCTTTCTGCCATTCATACCAACCCGATACCGGGATCAGACAGCGCCTCTGGCGGCAGGCCTCCCGGAAGGCAGGTTTTTCGGCGAGTGTTTCTGCCCTCGCGTTAATCAAAAGCGGCCCGTCTGTTTCAGTTTTATACCAATGTGGCAGGAAGCCCCAGCGCATGGATACAAAGCGCCGGGCGTCAGCACCACCGGTCACCACCGCGATCTGATCTGTCGGGCACAGGTTGTAATTGGGATCTGTCGGCAGATTGTTCGCAGGCAAAGCAGCAAACATCTGCGCCATGGCGTCATTTGGAAGGGTTACTACAAGGCGTCCACACATGGGCATATTCTGCCAGTCCACTGGCAGCTCAGCAAACAAAAAGGGCGCAGCCAACCGGCCACGCCCTCTTCAATTCTGTCACGCAGATTTATTGCTGTTCAATACGGCCATCTGTGTAAGGCGCGTTGTCGCCATTGGCTGCCATATATTCAGCCAGAACATCTGCAACATCCGGGCCATAATCGTAGACGTTTTCAGCATCACGGAACATTTTGTAACCGTCGCCACCGCCACGCACATAGTTGTTGGACACAAGCGTATAGGTTTTTGCCGGATCAATCGCGACCCAGGCGTCACCTTCAGACACGAGAACCTCTTTCACGCGGCCTTCATTCGGTGCAACAGAGGCATCAAATGTGAAACGCAGACCAGCAACCTGTGGGAAGCGCCCTTTGACTTCTTCAATCTGGCTTACGCCGTTTTCAAGCGCATCGATCACAGTCTGACCGGACACCTGGAAGGTAGACAGCGTGTTCTGGAACGGCAGTACAGTCAGAACTTCGCCCATGGTCACATCACCCGCATCAATAGACGCGCGGATACCACCAGAGTTCGCGATCGCAATGCTAACGCCCTGATCCGCAACACGGGCCAGCATCGCGTCGGCCACCAGGTTGCCCATCGGACATTCCTGCACACGGCAAACGGAACGGTCACCTTCAATCACGTCAGTTGAAGAAGCCACAACACGTTGACGGATTTCTTCCAGCGGTTCACCCAGTTCGGTGATACGTGCAACTGTTGCATCATCTTCCGTAACAGACGCATCCATGATCAGAGGCTCGCCCACCGCTTCGGTGATCTTGCCTTCATCATCAAAGGTTACATTCAGTTCGCCCAGGAATTTACCGTAAGCATAGGCCTGCACAACGGCAGTGTCGCCAACCATGGTCGGGTAAGGGCCAACCGCGCGTTCATTGGTGTTGGACAGCAGCGTGTTAGAATGCCCACCAACGATGATATCAACACCGGTGGTTTCCGCAGCAACGCGCTGATCCACGTCATAGCCAGAGTGCGACAGAACAACGATCTTGTTCACGCCTTCAGCAGTCAAACGGTCAACCTCAGCCTGAACCGCAGGCACAGGGTCAGAGAAGGTCACATTCGGGCCAGGGCTTGCCAGCTCATCCGTGTCCTGTGGTGTCAGACCGATCAGGCCGATTTTCTCACCACCACGTTCGATCACGACAGATTTTTCAATCACGTCAGAAATCAGAGGCTCGTTTGAGAAATCCGCATTGGACATGAGGATCGGGAAGTTTACGGTTTCAGCAAAGCCGCGCAGCACTTCCGGGCCATCGTCGAATTCGTGGTTGCCCACGGTCATCGCGTCATAGCCAAGGTTGTTCATCATTTCAGCAGCCACAGCACCTTTGTAATAGGTGTAATACAGCGTGCCCTGGAACTGGTCACCGCCATCCACAAGGATAGAGTTGTTGGAACGCGTACGCGCATCTGCAACAGCGGTTACAAGACGGGCAGAACCACCGAAACATTCGCCTTCTGCGTTTTTCTCAGCAGAGCAGCCGGAATCATATTTGCTGATCGGCTGAAAGCGTGCGTGAAAGTCGTTGGTGTGCAGCACTGTCAGCGTGTAATCGGCACTTGCGGCACCGGCTGACAAGGCCAGCGCACCGGCGGTTGTCATCAATTTTTTGATCATTGGGAATCCCCCTGGTTGGAATCCTTTACAGACTTACGCCAATCTGTCCCTAAGTCAAAACCCGACCTTAAGGCATTTGGCTGGCAAAGCGGGTTTTCTCCACAACCACCGGGCGTGTAGGCCCTTTATATTCAACGCATTTGCGACAAAGCTGCTCTTGACCTGCGCCTGTCAGGCGGGCACATGAACCATATGTATATCTATAAGATCCTGCGTGCCCCGGAATGGGCAGACCTTGAACAGAACGGCGAAAGCCTTGGTGCCCCGATTGACTTGGAAGATGGCTATATCCATTTTTCAACCGCTGAACAGGCTCAGGAAACCGCCGCAAAGCATTTTTCCGATGTTGAAGGGCTGAAACTGCTGGCCTTTGACCCCAAAGTTTACGGCACTGACCTGAAATGGGAGGTGTCCCGTGGTGATGCACTTTTCCCGCATCTTTACCGAAAACTGACACTTATGGGGTTAGCCTGGGTCCGGGATCTGCCCCTTGAAAACGGAACACATATTTTTCCTGAGGATATGGAATGAAATTTGTCGAACGTGCCGGCCTGAGCGCCCTGCGCCAGCTTGATCCCGAACGCGCCCATGGTCTTGCAATCAAAGCCCTGAAATCCGGGCTTGCCCCTGCACCCGCGGCCCTGCCCGATATGCCCCGGCTGAAATGCGAATTCGCGGGGCTGAAACTCAGCAACCCTGTTGGACTGGCCGCAGGTTTCGACAAAAACGCCGAAGTCATCGATCCGCTTCTGAAGATGGGCTTTGGCTTTATCGAGGTCGGCGCAGCCACACCGCGCCCCCAGGATGGCAACCCAAAGCCCCGCCTTTTCCGCCTGCCCCAGGATCAGGGCGTGATCAATCGTTTCGGTTTTAACAATCAGGGCATGTCCGTAATCGGTGCCCGTCTTGCAGACCGCGAACAGGCAGATGGCAAACGCAAAGGCATTGTCGGGCTAAACCTTGGTGCAAACAAAGACAGCGAAGATCGCGCCGGTGATTTTGCCCGCGTTCTGGCCCATTGCGGTGCGGATATTGACTTTGCAACGGTGAATGTCTCTTCCCCCAATACAGAAAAGCTGCGTGACCTTCAGGGCGCAGATGCTTTGACTGCTTTGCTCAACGGCGTTCTCGAAACTCGTGATACCCTGAACGCACCAATCCCGGTCTTCCTGAAGATCGCCCCGGATCTGACCGATGCAGAGATCGTTGAAATCGTCGCAGTGGCTTTTGACACCGGAATCGACGGCATTATCACAACCAACACCACACTGGACCGGGACGGGTTGCAAAGCCGCCATAAGGGCCAGGCAGGTGGTCTTTCTGGGGCGCCTCTGTTTAACAAATCCACCCGTGTCCTGGCCCGTGTTGCCTATGAAACCGGTGGTGCTATTCCCCTGATGGGCGTGGGCGGCATTTCATCTGCTGAAGATGCCTTTGCAAAAATTCGTGCAGGTGCCAGTGCTGTGCAGCTCTATTCCGCGCTTGTGTATAAGGGCATGTCTCTGGTCACCGACATCCGATTTGGTCTGGATCAGCTTTTGGCTTACCACGGCTATAAAAATATCTCAGAAGCCGTCGGGACGGAGACCAAAAAATGGCTGTAACTGAAATCTGGCACAATCCACGCTGTTCCAAATCCCGCCAGACACTGGCGATTTTAGAAGAACGCGGCATCGCCCCGCAAATCCGTCTTTACCTGCAGGATGGTCCGGATGAAGCCACGCTGCGTGCGGTTCTGACAGAACTGGATAAGACCCCGGCTGAAATCATGCGGGTAAAAGATGCCCTGTTCAAAGATCTGGGTCTGAACAAAGACACAGCGCCCGATGATCTTATCCGGGCTATGGTGGCAAACCCTGCGCTGATTGAACGCCCGATTGTGCGCCAGGGCGGTAAAGCCCGCATGGGTCGCCCGCCGGAAGATGTGCTTGAGATTATCTGAGCCCTGATCCGGCTGTCAGCCGGGATGCACTGCCCCGACCCGTGCCTCAAGGCGCGGGTAATACCAGCCAAGCGTTGCGCCCCGCGCGACATTCAGAACCACCAGTGCCGCCCAGAGGCCATGATTGCCCATCAGGGGCAATAACACCAACAGTGCCACGATATAAATCGCCACAGAAACCAGCATCGCGTTGCGCATCTCGCGCGTCCAGATCGCCCCAACAAAGATCCCGTCGAACATATAAGATGCCAGGCTGATCGGCGGCAGGATCGCGGCCCAAAGCAGGAATTCCCGCCCGGCTATCCGGACCTCTTCCGATTTTGCCATCAGATCAATGATCCCGGGCCCGGCCACCCAGAAAACCAGCCCCAGCAACAGCGCCCCGCCCATACCCCATTGCGAGGACATCCAGGAGGCCCGGCGCAGCTCTCGCCGGTTGCCCGCACCGGATGCGGCGCCCACAAGTGCTTCAGCAGAAAAGGCAAATCCATCCAGCGCATAAGCCGTGATCTCAACGAATTGCAAAAGCACCTGATTGGCCGCCAGTGTGACATCGCCGAAATCTGATCCCAGAAACAGAAAAGCTGTGAAAGACCCGGTCAACACCACGGAACGAATCATAATGTCTGCGTTCACCAGCATCATCTTTTTCAGACGCGCCTTGTCAAAAATCCGCGACCAGTCACACCATTGTTTGCCTGTAAAAGCACTGCGGCACAGGTACAGGCCAAGAAGAAGGCCACTCCATTCCGCAATCAGCGTCGCAATCGCCACACCTTCCACGCCCCAGCCCAGCTGCAACACGAACAGCAGATCCAGCAGAATATTCACACCATTCATCCAGAGCTGCAGGATCAGAACACCCCGGGTCTTTTCCATGGCAATCAACCAGCCGGTGATTGCAAACAGGGCAATCGTCGCCGGTGCTCCCCAGATGCGGATGCTCATATATTGCTTTGCCAGGGTTTCGACTTCGGCAGACGCAGGCGAGAGCGCAAAGGCGCCTGCAAACAACGCCCATTGCGTCAGAATAAAGATCAGACCCGCAGCGCCGCCGATCATCAAGCCGCGCATCAGTAGCGCACCACCTTCTTTCAGATCCCCTGCCCCGCGCGCCTGGGCCGCAAGGCCCGTTGTACCCATACGCAGAAAACCAAAGATCCAGTAAATCGCCGAGAGGATCACGGCCCCGATACCAACGGCACCAATCGGCGCGGCTTCCCCCAGTTGGCCGACCACACCGGTATCCACCAACCCAAGGATCGGCACCGTGGCGTTTGACAAAACAATCGGCGCAGCTATCGCAAGAATGCGTTTATGGGTGATGTCGGCTGGCGCGTGACTGGCATCAGACACAGAGTTAATCCTTTGACGGCATCAGAAAATGCCCGGTGGCCTGGGCAAAGAGTTTCGTGCGATTGTCCTGCCAGGCCTCCACATGCACACTGGCATAGCGACGGCCAGACCGGTTCACCCGCGCCCGTGCATAGGCATCGCGCGGCAGGCCAGAGCGCAGGTAATCCACGGTGAAATCGATGGTTTTCGGCAGGCGCGGAAAATCCTCGGGGCTGATTTCACCATGCTCGATATCCGCCCATAGCATGGACCAGCTGAGTTCCGTGATCGCTGTCATCTCAAGGAAAGCCGCAATCGCACCACCATGCAGTGCGGGCAACACGGGGTTGCCGATCAGATCTTCTTTAAACGGCATGATCCCGGTCAGTTCATCACCCCGGCGATCAAAATGAATGCCCAGGAATTGTGCATAAGGAATACGACCAACAAGCGCTTTTAACGCGCCATCGCGACGTTGTTTAATCACCTGCACGGGTTCGGGTTTGCGGCTCATAGCACGGTTCCCTTTACAGTATCGCCCACGTTTTTCAGGCGCTCCGGATCGCGTGGATCATTGGCGGATGCCGTGAAGGCTGCCGTCGCAGTCGCCACCGGATTTTCCATATCCTCATCATAAGCGGTCGCTCGCACAAATGCGACAGAACGTGTTACATGATAACATTCGGCCCGGCACAGGATGCGCTGATGCGGTGTTGCGGAACGCATATAGTCAATCCGCAGATCAATGGTCGCTGTGATTGTTGCCAGTTGTGGATGGCTCATCACCGCCGCCCCGCAACAGGTATCCATCAATGCTGAAATCGCCCCACCATGGATCACGCCGGTTTCCGGGTCCCCAATGAAACGTTCATCATAATCCATGGTCAGTTCGGCCCAGCCGTCCCCGACACCCGCCACCTGCATATCCAGCGCCTTCCCATGGGGCAGCGCCTCCATAAACTGGCGGGTCAGCTTGGTTTTCTGTTCATTCATGACATGATCCTGCGCTACGGGCTTTCTTTCATCTATCGGTGCCATTTGGTCAGGCGCAAGGCTTTTCCAAAACATCCCGGCGTCATCCTTATGCATTTCACTCAACAATTGATAAATCATGGGGTAATTGACTTCATGGTCAGAAACCCTAGTCTGGCGCCGACCACGAACCACGGAATACGCCAGATTTATGCCCGAAGACGACACGCCCATCCGCCTGAACTTCAAAGAAATGTGCGCCCGTTTTGACGTCACGCCGCGCACCCTGCGTTACTATGAATATATCGAACTTCTGACGCCCGAGAAGGAAGGTCGCAGCCGTTTCTATGGTCCGACAGAAGTCGCCCGCATGGTGCTGATCCTGCGGGGAAGACGATTCGGCTTTTCGCTGGAAGAAATGCGCCAGTGGCTGGAACTTTATGAAACAGAAGGCACAGATGCACAGCGCGAAGAATGGCGGGCCATGGCAGATCGACAGCTGAAAGTCCTGCGTCAGCAGCGTATTGATCTGGATGCGACCATTTCTGAACTGGAAGAACTGCACCGCGAAACTTTGGGTGAACCAATCCCTGAAGAATGACCTTCTTCTTAAAAAACAAAATGATACGCCCCTGGTGCTTTGCCCGCATCAGGGGTTTTTCGTTCTGTTCACCAGGGTTTCACTCAATTTTGACGTGACGTTTCGTTTACGTAAACGTCAACTTGTGCTTATCATATTCTCAACTGCCCGCATTCCCCGCGGCCCGAAGATGAGGAGAACCCAGTGACAGAGGCTATCGAACCTGACACCGCCGAAAACTGCCGCTCCATCCGCGAGATGTGTGATGCCTTTGACGTCACGCCGCGCACGCTGCGGTTTTATGAGGCCAAGGAACTGTTGTTCCCAATCCGCGACGGACAGCGCCGCCTGTTTACCCGCCGGGATGCAGCGCGCCTGAAACTGATCCTGCGCGGCAAACGCTTTGGCTTTTCGCTGGAAGAAATCCGTCAGCTTCTGGATCTTTATGACATCGGCGATCAGCAGGAAACACAGCTGACCCGCACCCTTGACGTCGCCTACGAACGTCACGCCGCAATGATTGCCCAGCGTGAAGAACTGACCCAGGCGATTGCCGACCTGGAAGACCAGCTGAAGTGGGTGGAGAACCACCTTACCGCAATGAAAAATAAGAATTCCTGACAGGAGACCCCGCCATGACCACCTACACTGCCCCCGTGAAAGACATGCAATTCATCCTGCACGAGATGCTGGATGTCTCCACCTCCGGCATTCCCGGCTACGACGAACTTGAGGCGGATTTCACCTCTGCCGTGCTGGAAGAAGCCGGCAAAATCGCATCCGAAGTCATGCATCCGCTGAACGCGACAGGCGACCAGGAAGGCTGCACCCTGGAAAACGGCGTTGTGCGCACCCCAACCGGGTTCAAAGCAGCGTTTGATCAGGTGCGCGAAGGCGGCTGGACCGCGTTGGATTGCGATCCGGAATATGGCGGCCAGGGCATGCCCTATGTGCTGAACACCGCAGTGAACGAAATGTTCTCATCCTCTAACATGGCCTTCAACATGTACGCGGGCCTGACCCACGGTGCATATTCCGCCATTCACGCCCATGGTTCGGATGAACAGAAGGCGAAATATCTGCCCAAAATGGTGTCCTGCGAATGGACCGGCACCATGAACCTGACCGAACCGCATTGCGGCACCGATCTGGGCCTGATGCGTACCAAGGCGGAACCACAGGGCGACGGCAGCTATAAGGTTTCCGGTCAGAAGATCTTTATCTCTGCCGGTGAAAACGACCTGTCTGACAACATCATTCACCTGGTACTGGCAAAGATCCCGGGCGGCCCGGACGGCATCAAGGGCGTTTCCCTGTTCATCGTGCCAAAGTTCATCGTGAACGAGAACGGCACCCCGGGCGAACGCAATGGCGTGTCCGTTGGCAATATCGAAAAGAAAATGGGCATCCACGGCAACGCCACCTGTGTCATGAACTACGACGAAGCCACTGGTTGGCTGCTGGGCGAAGAACACAAAGGCATGCGCGCCATGTTCACCATGATGAACGAAGCGCGCATGGGCGTTGGCCTGCAGGGCTATGCCCAGGCGGAAATCGCCTATCAGAACGCGGTGTCTTACGCCCATGATCGTCTGCAGGGACGTGACGTGACCGGTGTGAAAAACCCCGATGGTCCCGCAGATCCGCTGATCGTGCATCCGGACATCCGCCGCACCCTGATGGATCAGCGCAGCTTTGCAGAGGGCGCGCGTGCCTTCACAATGTGGGGCGCTTCCATGATCGACCGCGCCCACCGCAGCGAAGATAAAGACGCAGATGGTCTGATCTCCCTGCTGACGCCGGTTGTGAAAGGCTTCCTGACGGATCAGGGCTTTAACATGTGTGTCGCAGCCCAACAGGTTTACGGCGGTCACGGCTATATCGAAGAACACGGCATGAGCCAGTTCACCCGCGACGCTCGCATCACCCAGATCTATGAGGGCGCAAACGGCGTTCAGGCGCTGGATCTTGTCGGCCGCAAACTGGCTCAGGACGGCGGCAAACATGTGATGGCCTTCTTTGATCTCGTGAAGAGTTTCATCAAGGAAAACAGCGATAACGAAGCGCTGAATGATGGCTTTCTCGAGCCCCTGAAAGCCGCCTCTAAAGATCTGCAGGCGGCTGCCATGTATTTCATGCAAAACGGCATGAAAAACCCAAACCACGCGCTGGCCGGGTCCACTGACTTCATGCATCTCTTTGGTCATGTCTGCCTGGGTCTCATCTGGTCACAAATGGGTAAGGCCGCCATGGGTGCGCTTGAAAAGGGCGCAGCGGATGCTGATTTCTATACCAATAAGATCAAAACCGGCCGCTACTATATGGCCCGCCAACTACCTGCCACCAAGATGCATCTTGCACGCATTGAAAGCGGCGCAGATCCGGTAATGGATCTGGCTCCGGGCGCATTCTGAGGAAACCGATGATACAAAAAACGCAAATATTCCCGCGCGATATGAGTGCAGTATGCCTCCGGCGAGAGTATTTGTCGCAAGATGAAACACCATCACCCCACCACCGGACGCAGACGCCTGAAATGACTTCAGACCGGGCCCGACAATGGGGCTTCACCTTGCACGGCCATCGGCTCTCCAGCCTATACCGTGCGTTCAATCTAGCGCGATTCTGGTTAACGAAACGTGACGCGCCCCTTTCATCTTGCTCAAAATACTCAAATCCCGAACTCACCACATATGCCAACGGGGAGGTTGCGCATGACCATTAAACTCTATTGCTTCGGCGAAAGCGGTAACGCCTATAAGGCGGCACTGCCGCTTGAGCTTTCAGGCCTTGCCTGGGAGGCTGCTTACGTAGATTTCTTCAACGGTGCTTCGCGCACAGAAGAATTCCTGGAAATCAACGTCATGGGCGAAGTGCCCGCCTTGGTCGACGGAGATCTGACGCTGACACAATCCGGCGCGATCCAGGCTTATATTTCAGAGAAGTCCGGCAAATTTGCAGGCGAAACGCCCGAAGAAGAGCGCGAGGTACTGCGCTGGGTGCTTTGGGACAATCATAAACTATCGTCGCAAGCTGGCATGACCCGGTTCCTCATGAATTTCCTGCCCGAAAACAAACGCCCGCAAGAGGTCATCGCCTTCAGCCAAGGCCGCCTGAGAAACGCATATAAGACCCTGAACGCCGCTCTGGAAGGTCGCGACTGGCTTGTCGGCAACAGCCCGACCAATGCAGATTTCTCCTGCTGCGGCTATCTCTTTTACCCGGAACCCTTCGGTTTCGACCGCACAGCCTGGCCCCATATTGATGCCTGGCTTTCGCGTATCGAGGCCCTGCCCGGCTACAAACATCCCTATGATCTCATGCCCGGCTCTCCCGCCGATCGCGCATAAAGAAAGGACAACCCAATGACCGAAGCCTACATTTATGACGCGCTACGCTCTCCGCGTGGCAAAGGACGCAAGGATGGCGCACTGCAGGAAGTCACCGCTGTCAGCCTGTCGGCACAAATGCTCAACGCCGTGAAAGACCGCAATGGCCTGGAAGGGCATGCCGTGGAAGACGTGATCTGGGGCAATGTCACCCAGGTTAAAGAACAGGGCGGCTGTCTCGCGCGTTCCGCTGTGCTGGCGTCAAACCTTGATCAATCCATCCCCGGCCTTGCCATCAATCGGTTCTGTGCCTCAGGCATGGAAGCCGTGAACCTGGCTGCAAACCAGGTCAAAGGCGGCGCGGGCCAGGCCTATATCGCAGGTGGCGTGGAAATGATGGGCCGCGTTCCCATGGGGTCGGACGGCGCAGCGATTGCTGTTGACCCGACCCTCGCCATGGGCACGTATTTCGTGCCGCAAGGCATTTCCGCCGACCTTATCGCAACCGAATACGGCTTCTCCCGCGAAGATGCGGATGCGCTCGCGGTGGAAAGTCAGCGTCGCGCCAAAGCCGCATGGGACGACAACCGTTTCGCCAATTCAATCGTTGCTGTACGCGACCAGAATGGCCTTCTGATCCTGGATCACGACGAATTCATGCGCCCAGCGACTGACATGCAAAGCCTTGGCGCGCTGAAGGCATCGTTTAAGGATATGGGCGAGACCATGCCAGGTTTCGACAATATCGCAAAACTGAAATACCCGCATCTTGAGGCGATCAACCACATCCACCACGCGGGCAACTCATCCGGCATCGTTGATGGCTCCGCCGCCGTTCTGATCGGCAACAAGGAATTCGGCGAAGCCCACGGGTTGAAACCCCGCGCACGCATCCGTGCAACCGCGAAAATCGGCACCGATCCGACCATCATGCTGACCGGCCCCGTGCCCGTCACTGAAAAGATCCTTGCGGATCATGGCATGGCGATTGGTGACATTGATCTGTTTGAAGTGAACGAGGCCTTTGCATCCGTCGTTCTGCGCTTCCAGCAGGCCTTTGACGTGGATCCGGCAAAAGTGAACGTCAACGGTGGCTCCATCGCCATGGGTCACCCGCTGGGCGCAACCGGGGCGATCATCATCGGCACGCTGCTCGATGAGTTAGAGCGCCGTGATCAGGAAGTTGGCCTTGCCACCCTCTGCATCGCATCCGGCATGGGCGCCGCAACCATCATTGAACGCGTATAATGTCAGATCACACCGACACATATCACTTCTTCTGGAGCGGCCCATTCAGCCAATGGCAGGCGTGTCGCTTTGAGATGGACGGACTGGATTTCTCCTCTGCGGAACAAGCGATGATGTATTTCAAAGCCACATTGTTCAGCGATCAGGAGATTGCAGATCAAATCCTCGCGGAAGGTGAACCCGGTCGCCAGAAGGCACTGGGTCGGTGTGTCAAAGGTTTTCACGAGGAAACCTGGGCGGCTGAACGCTACGATATTGTCAAACATGTGAACCTTGCAAAATTCGACCAGAACAAAGGCCTGCGTCGCAAGCTGTTCCAGACCATACCGAAAGAAATGGTCGAAGCCAGTCCGCTTGATACCATCTGGGGCATTGGGCTGGACACGGATCACGCTTTGCGCACGCCGGTGGCTGACTGGCCCGGGCAAAACCTGCTCGGACGCATTCTTAACGAAACACGGGCCAAACTGGCCGAGACTTATCCGGACGAGGCAAAAGCCTGCGCCGGAGAAAATCAGGAGACTGAAAATGACTGATTTCACAATGGAAACCGACGCTCAGGGCGTTGCTGTCATCACCTGGGACACCCAGGGGAAATCTATGAATGTGATGAACCAGCAGGGTTTTGTTGATCTGCATAATCTGGTGGACGCGGGGCTGAAGGATGATGCTGTCAAAGGCATCGTTATCACCTCTGGTAAACCGGGTTCTTTCGCGGGCGGTATGGATCTGAACATCATCGCGAAGATGAAAGAAAGCGCGGGCGACAACCCGGCGCAAGGCCTGTTTGACGGCGTCATGGATATGCACCGTATGCTGCGCCATATTGAGCGCGGCGGCATGGACGACAAGAACAAAGGCGGTAAACCTATTGCAGCTGCCCTGCCAGGCACAGCGCTTGGCATTGGTCTTGAAATTCCGCTGGCCTGTCACCGGATTTTTGCGGCTGACAACCCAAAGGCCAAGATCGGCCTGCCGGAAATCATGGTTGGCATTTTCCCGGGTGCTGGCGGCACCACACGGCTGGTGCGCAAGATGGGCGCAATGGCGGCGGCACCTTTGCTGCTGGAAGGCAAGTTGAACGATCCGAAAAAGGCCAAAATGGCTGGTGTGGTTGATGAAGTTGTGCCTGCGGATGAGCTTCTGGATGCGGCCAAGGCCTGGATCCTGTCAGAGCCAAAATTCGTCAAACCATGGGATGAGAAAGGCTATAAAATGCCCGGCGGCGCGCCATATCACCCCGCTGGCTTCATGACCTTTGTGGGCGCAAATGCCATGATCAACGGCAAGACAAAGGGGGCCTTCCCAGCGGCAAAAGCCTTGCTCAGTGCGGTCTATGAAGGCGCGCAGGTCGACTTTGACACCGCCATTCGCATTGAGGCCCGCTGGTTCACCAAGGTTCTGATGAACCCATCAAGTTCTGCCATGATCCGCAGCCTGTTCATCAACAAAGAAGCCTTAGAAAAAGGCGCTGTGCGTCCGAAAGACGTGGCCGACCAGAAAGTCACCAAAGTTGGCGTTTTGGGCGCGGGCATGATGGGCGCAGGCATTGCGCTTGTGTCAGCACGAGCAGGAATTGAAGTGGTGTTGCTCGATCAAAATCAGGACGCGGCGGACAAAGGCAAAGCCTATTCCGAAGCCTACATGGACAAGGGCATCGCCCGCAAAAAGGCCACGCCTGAAACCAAGGAAGCCCTGCTGAACCTCATCACGGCCACGGATGATGTGAACGCGCTGAAAGGCTGTGATTTGATCGTTGAGGCGGTGTTTGAAGACATGTCCGTCAAGGCAGAGATCACCAAACGGGTTGAAGCCGTGGTGGGCGAAGATTGCATCTTTGCCTCAAACACTTCCACCCTGCCGATCTCTGATCTGGCCAAGGCATCCAGCCGCCCGGAACAGTTCATCGGCATCCATTTCTTCTCACCCGTTGAGAAAATGATGCTGGTTGAGATCATCAAAGGGGCGCAAACCGGTGATCGTGCGGTGGCCAAGGCACTGGATTTCGCCCGTCAGATCAAAAAGACCCCGATCGTGGTCAATGACGCGCGGTTCTTCTACGCGAACCGCTGCATCATTCCCTATATCAACGAAGGCATCCGCATGGTTGCCGAAGGCGTTGCACCGGCGCTTGTCGACAATGCCGCGCAGATGCTGGGTTTCCCTGTGGGGCCGCTGCAGCTGGTGGATGAAACCTCGATCGATCTGGGGGCCAAAATCGCCCGTGCGACACGTGCGGCCATGGGCGATGATTACCCGGATGGCGCGGTGGACACCGTGATCTTCCGCATGGAAGAACTGGGGCGTCTCGGGCGCAAAGCCAAGGCAGGTTTCTATTCCTATGACGAGAAAGGCAAACGTCAGGGGTATTGGAAAGGTCTTGCGGATGAATATCCGGTCGATACATCCAAACGTGACCTGGATGATGCGCAAAACCGTCTGATGATGGCCCAGGCTCTGGAAGCGGTGCGTGCGCTGGAAGAAGGCGTTCTGATGGACATCCGCGAAGGCGATGTTGCGGCGATCCTTGGCTGGGGATTTGCCCCCTGGTCCGGTGGTCCGCTGTCCTGGATCGACATCATTGGTGCTGATAAGGCGGTGGAAATCTGTGACGCACTTGAGGCCAGCCATGGTGTGCGTTTCAAAGCCCCTGCCCTGCTGCGTGATCTC
This sequence comes from Halocynthiibacter styelae, assembly GCF_016123485.1. Classification (GTDB taxonomy): domain Bacteria; phylum Pseudomonadota; class Alphaproteobacteria; order Rhodobacterales; family Rhodobacteraceae; genus Halocynthiibacter; species Halocynthiibacter styelae. Next base: position 66,919 of record NZ_JADCKQ010000002.1, read on the forward strand.
GCAGCAAAGGGCGAAGGGTTTTATGATCGTTTCGGCAAAGCGGCCTGATCTGAACTCACTTTGACAATCGGGGCCGGGGATATTTCCCCGGCCTTTTCCGTTCTCAGATCACGCAGCGAAGCGGGCCTCTGCAATTGGCGACAGAAAGCCAAGTTCACTATCCATCAGCTGCAGCAGGGAACGGGCGCGTTTCAGATCAAGGCGGGTGAAATAATCACTGTCCATGCCGGATCCGCAATAGATCTGCACACCGGTATTGGCGAAAACAATTTCCTCGTCTTCAAACTGCAGATTGATCACTTCCACACGCTCTTCCGGAAAACGACGCGAAATCCCACGGTATCCTTCCAGCGCTGTGGCCGGGACCAGAACTGCTGGTTCGCCCAACAATTTTTCGGCCTCTGCACTTTCAATCCCAACATATTGATCGACCGGCAACATCAACGCAGCACAGTTTTCTAGCGCCCCACCTGGCACATGCAAAAACCCTACTGACGGATTTCCCAGCGACACGGGTTCCGCAAAGTCATGGCGTGTGGCAACAATGCGGGCCATGCCGCCATCTACCGTCGCGACCCTGTCCCCGACATTCAGCTGTTCCACCGGATACCAGCCGTGTTGGGTCTCAAGCAATGTGCCCGCGACCATGCCCGTTCTGGTAAATGCGCCGGGCGAATTTACTTCTTCCGACAGAATGACACGTTCATATTCTGCGAATGCGGTCTTGTTACGTGTAAACATGATGATTTTCCCTTGCTGTCTGTCCCAATTCTCTTCGCGGCAGAAATGCGGCGATGAGGAATTCTGGACAGTCATTCGCGGCAAAATCACGTCTGAATTTTGGTAAAAAAGCGTCAGTGATGCGCGATCAGGGACAATCCGCGCAGTTGCCCTGTCACTGTTCAGGGCCATTAATAAATGTTAACAAACCCGAAACCACAAGGTAACTAAGTTAATGATATTTAACTTTAATTTCGACAGGTGTTTAAAACATTAACAACCCGGAAACCGCGATTCGTTTCAGATTAACCCGCCTGGCCCCCTTTGGATCGCAATGCGATCACGACACCTCCCAGGGTAATCAACACAAGCCCGATCAAAACACCAGCAGTCGGTACCTCGCTAAAGATCAGCCAGGTGAAAAGGGCTGAAAAAATTAGCGCGGTGTATTCGAAAACAGCAACGTAAGATGCTTCCCCCTGCTGATAGCCAATCGTCAGAAACACGATGCCCAGAGCCGATCCAACCGCCTGCACCAACGTCCAGCTCCAGAATGTCACTGAAGGCGCGCGCCAACCACCTGCCAGATAGGGATCCAGCGCCAGGATATCCGGAAAAACGGTCAGCACGCCGGTCACCACCCCGCCCATCACCGTCAGTGTTCCGAAATAGCCATACAATAGCGCCATGGTACTTTCTTTCGCGCACCACTGCCGCGTTGCAACAACCGCTGTCCCGTAAAACAAGCCCCCCAATGCTGGTACATACCGCACCCAACCTGCCCCTTCGTCAGTTGACGTGGAAAAACTCTGCCAGGCTGCGACGGGATTGCTCAGGAACTGTTCGCTGCCGGGCGTCAAGGCAAACGTCACCCCAAGGAACCCCAGAGCAACAGCACTGATACGCCAGATGCCTACTTTCTGGCCCAGAAACAGCGCTGAAATCAGCAGCACGAAAATCGGAGAGGTAAACAGACCTGCGGCAGCGGTGGCGACACTGACAAAACCCAGGGCACCAAAATAGACAACAAGCCCCAACGACATGGTGGTTGAGCGAAACAAAACCGCCCAGGCGTTTTGTGGGCGACAAGACAGGCCACGCAGCCAAGCATACAGAAACAACAGTGCCAGCATGATCATTCCCCGGATAAACAGGAACTGCCAGACACTGGATTCAGTTTTCAGGATGGCAATAAACTGATCCACCAGTGCGACCGAAGCCATACCAAGAGTGATACATCCCGCAGCAAGAAGAGGGCGCGAGGCCGGGGCAGTCGTTGTCATTTGTTCACCTGTCGGAATGGGGCTGTCTGGAATAATGCTTAACCAGTCGTAAACAGGCTTCCCAAATCTGCACGTCCTCGTCAATACTTCCAGTTAACACAATATCCAGGGCCAGCCGGGAGGGCAGCCAGGGAGAATGAGTAATCCGGGGGACATCATGGGTTGGATGAACGACGAAACAGGGCTGGAAAAGAATGCCGCGAATTTTGTGCCACTGACACCGCTGTCACATCTTCAACGCGCAAAAATGATCTTTCCCCATCGCGAAGCGGTGGTCTATGGCGACACCCGCCTGACCTACGGCGAATATCATGCACGTTGTTCGCAACTTGCCTCTGCCCTTGTCAAAGCCGGCATTCAGTCCGGCGACGTGGTCGCTTCCTTGCTGCCCAATGTCCCTGCCCAGGCCGAAGCGCATTTTGGCGTGCCCGCTTGTGGCGCTGTTCTGAACACCATCAACACACGGCTTGAAACCGATACGGTATCCTACATCCTTGATCATGGTGAGGCGAAAGCCGTTCTTGTGGACAGCGCTCTGCTGACCCTCACGAAAACCGCTGTCGCTGAGATGTCTGGTCCAAAGCCACTGATCATCGAAGTTGCAGACAACCAGGCCGGAATTGCTGCCAGTGGCGATCATCTGGAATATGAGGATTTCATCGCAGGGGGCGACGCAGATTTCCGCTGGATCATGCCGCAGGACGAATGGGAAAGCATTTCCCTGAATTACACCTCCGGCACCACGGGCCGCCCCAAAGGCGTCGTTTGCCATCATCGCGGGGCATATCTGAAAACCATGGGCACACCGATTTCCTGGGGCATGACCATGTACCCGCGCTATCTGACGATTGTGCCCCTGTTCCACTGCAACGGCTGGAACCACACCTGGATGATGCCCGCATTGGGGGGCACGCTGATCTGTTGTCGCGACATTTCGGCGGCAAATATCTTTAACGCGATTGCGGACGAAGGCGTCACCCATTTCGGCGGCGCACCGATTGTGCTGAACATGATGATCCACGCTCCCGAAGGTGATCATCGCGACTTCGATCATGTCGTCGAAGTCTTCACCGCCGGTGCCCCGCCCCCCGCTGCGGTGCTTGAAGCGATTGAACCCATGGGCTTCAACGTCACTCAGGTTTACGGGCTGACGGAAACCTATGGTCACGTCACCGAATGTCTGTGGGACGAAACACGCTGGTCTGATCTGGAAGGAACGGACCGCGCCGACATCAAAGCCCGCACAGGCATCCTGATGCCGCATATGGAAGACATCACCGTGCTGGATCCAGACACCATGGAACAAGTGCCATGGGACGGCGAAACCGCTGGTGAAATCATGATCCGCGGCAATTCCGTGATGAAAGGCTATCTGAAAAACCCCGAAGCATCGGAAAAAGCCTTCGCAGGGGGATATTTCCATTCCGAAGATGTGGCTTATCAGCATGATGACGGCTACATCCGCATCACGGACCGCGCGAAAGACATCATCATTTCCGGCGGCGAGAATATTTCCTCCGTGGAAATCGAAGGCGCACTGATGCACCACCCTGCTGTGCTGCTATGCGCTGTGGTCGCAAAACCCGATGAAACCTGGGGCGAAGTCCCCTGCGCATTCATCGAGCTGAAAGAGGGCGCATCTGTGACGGCAGAGGAACTGCGCAGCTTCGCCCGTGACCGCCTGGCCGGTTTCAAATGCCCGAAAGCGTTTGAATTCGGAGAACTGCCAAAGACATCCACCGGCAAGATCCAGAAGTTTGAACTGCGCAAACGGTTTAAGGGGGTTTGACTTCGAAAGTAGACAATTGAAGCTGATGATTGCTTATTAAGAACATCAGCTTCAATTTATCTTGGACAACCACAGTCCATACCAAGATTTTAAATAAAAGGATATTTTATGCCCGGGTTTGAAATCACTTCAGTGTTTGCTTTGGTCATCGCCGCCGGTATCATATTTGCACTAATTGAGTTGTGGACAACCGACACACCACGCAAGAAGGCACCTGTAAGACGTCGAGCACCTGAACCTATATCCCCTTGGGAAAAAGGAATCTGCCCAGTCTGGCCTGCCGACAATTCCGACTTCCTTAGTCCAATGTGGAAGGCACTAGGCAACAACCATTGGAAACAAAACATGTGCACGCACTCCAGAACAAGAAAACGCGCGTGCGCTTATACTGCTCTATGCCGCAATCGGATCCGGCTGCGAACATCTCGGGCAAGTTCTGTCCACTCACAGTCCTAAAACGTTTGCAGCAATGTCCGCTGGCCTTTACCAGATCAGCCTGGATGATCTGGCAGAGCCCGTTCAACAGGCGCGTTTGATATTTGCGTACAACAGCGATAATGAACAGCTGGAGAATGATTGCCTGGACACCATGCGCACAAAGCGCCTTAGCGAACGCACAGATTTCCCTACCGAATACTATCTTACAAATCTCTTTTCCCGCCTTGATGCGGAAGCGCGCCTAAACGCAGCACTAAACCTGTATCTCGCAAAGCATGGCGACTGGCACAATGCCCCTGCAAACAGAACAGCTGTTCTCGCAGGTCTGAAGAAGCGGATTCCTCCTGCCCCATTCGTTGATACTCCGACACCGGAATATGCAAAACGCGGGAAGCCTCATGAATTGTTCGAAGACGCGCTACAAGCCATCAGGCGGCACGAGAGGTTTTTACTACACAGCGAGCTGCACCCTGCGGAACTCAATATTCTTCGCCTGGACCAATTGGTCTATATATCTGAAGCAGACGCAGATGAAATGGACGGGCTCTTATGTGAATTTCATAGTAATGCCCTCGACACTGTCATGCTGACCAATACTTGCCGCACTCTGGAAAACAGCGGAGCCGGGGATATAGCATCAATTTTGAGGCGCATTGCACAATCCCAGGTTTCCCGAATGGCGGGCCATCCTTACCGGGACTCCGCCGAACCGATCGATGCGTTGTTTGAGAGTTTTCATCAAATGAACGCCGGCGAACGGATCAGAAACCTTGCAACTGCGTATGCAGACCAACATTACCCATGGCAAAACTGAAATTCACAGAGAAAATTAAGAACGCAATACTGCGGGCGCAATACGACACAGGCCACCGCAGATGGGAATTGGACTTATCTTCGTCATAGTTGTAGCAGATATATCGTGACAATTGTACGTGGTGCATCTGTGCATGTTTCTGCACAATGAATTCATATAGAGCAGAGCTACCAAAACATGTCAGTTTCCACACCAGCGGCGACATCCGGCAAGATCCGGAATGGCAAAGGCCTTGCAGCCCTTTTCACGCTGACCATTTTTCTGTCTGCATCGCTGCTGTTCTTCGTTCAGCCGCTTTTCGCAAAGCTGACCCTGCCAGTCATCGGTGGCGCACCAGCCGTCTGGACAACGGCCATGTTGTTTTTTCAGACAGTTCTGATTGGTGGCTATCTCTATGCGCATTTGCTTGTGCGGTTCTGCTCAACCCGCTGGCAGCTTGGCATTCATCTGGCCTTCTGGGGCCTCGCGCTGTTCTTCCTGCCTCTCGCAATTCCTGAGAACTGGACGTTTGATCCACAAGGCCCCGTCACGCTTCAGACGCTCTGGCTGTTTGCCTTAGGGATCGGCATTCCATTTGCTGTGCTTTCCGCAAATGCCCCCCTGATTCAGGCCTGGTACCGGAATTCCGGGGCACCATCCGGAGATGACCCCTATTTTCTCTATGGGGCATCCAACCTTGGATCGATGACAGCCCTTCTCGCCTTTCCTCTGCTTGCAGAACCCATCTTCGGGGCCAGCGCTATTGGCTGGGGCTGGGCCGTAGGATTTATGGTATTTGGCGCTTGTCTTGCCGGTATTGCCGCTGTGTTTTTCACGCGTCCGGCGACACCCACACAGTCAGCCAACATTGCCCCTACCTCTGGCACCCCTACAACACGGATCACGGCCGATCAGGTTGCAACCTGGCTGATGCTGGCCTTTGTCCCATCCTCACTGATGCTGGCTGTCACGACCAAGATTTCAACGGACATGGGGACGATCCCCATGGTCTGGATCCTGCCGCTGGCGCTTTTCCTGGCCACTTTCCCGCTGACCTTCCGTCAGCGCGCTTTCATGCCGGACAGCTGGCTGAAGACCCTGTTCAGTATCAGCGTGCTCTTCCTTATTTACGTATTTTCAACAAGCGCGCTCGCCCATGGAAGCGTCCTCATGGCGACGGCCCTTCTTCTGGCTTTCTTTTCGGTCGCACTTTTTGCGCACCGGCAGCTTTACCTTGCACGCCCCGATGGCAGCCAGCTCACGATATTCTATCTGATCATGTCTGTTGGTGGCGCATTGGGAGGGCTGTACAATTCAATCGTCGCCCCCGCGGTCTTTGATGCATTGCGGGAAGGCCCGACCACCGTTGCAATGGCTGTAATCATCCCGGTTTTCCTTGCACAGAACCAGTTAAACAAGACGACGACCCGGGTAGTAATAGCCATAGCGGTCATCCTTGCTGCAATCACATTGGCTTTGACAGCCTTCACCGGGAACCTCGTATACCTGATGGTCGTGGCGGGCATGGCCCTGGTCGTGGCACTTCTGATCGCAAGCCGGATGATCACTTTTGTGATTGCCCTGATCACAGTCACTGTCTCAGGTGCTTTTCTGGAATACCGCGAGGTCGTCTTTTCCGATCGCAGCTTCTTTGGAACGCATCTGGTACGTGATCTTCCTGCCCCATACAGTATGAGATATTATTTCAACGGCACAACCGTCCATGGGTTACAGCGCCTTGAGGATCTCGACAGTGACCGGCCTGTGCCCCTCGGGTATTACCACCCTGAACTGCCAATGGCCCGGGTTCTTAACAGCACGCTTGCACTATCTGCCTCTGATATTGGGATTGTTGGCCTTGGGATCGGATCCCTTGCCTGTTATCGCACCCCTGGACAGATCTATCATTTTTACGAGATCGACAGTCTGGTAGATCAGATCGCCCGCGATCCGGCGCTTTTCACCTATATGTCAACCTGTGCTGCCGATCAGCCAACCTATCTTGGGGATGCGCGCGTTGTCCTCGAAGGGCAGGCAGACCTGAAAATGTCCGTTCTGGTGATTGATGCCTATAGTTCCGACGCTGTGCCTGTGCATCTGACCACAACAGAAGCAATGCAGCTGTACTTTGACCGGGTCGAAGACAACGGTGTGGTTCTCTATCATATCTCAAACCGTTTCTATGATATTCACCTGCCACTTGCGCGATCCGCCGAAGCCCTTGGACTGAACATCTGGATGCATGACGAAACGCTGACAGAACGTCAGGCTGACGACAACGCATTCCGAAGCACAGTTGTCATGGTCGCACGCCCCGGCGCACAGGTGGATGACATCCTGGGAGATGAAAACTGGCATCAGATCGACAGTGACGGCGGGCGGGTCTGGACGGATGACTATGCCAATCCACTTAGCATTTTGCGCATATTCCGCTAAAAGCGGCACTGGCACACAGACAGATAAGTTACCTTCGCAGCTGATATTGTCCGGTGCAGGGTTTCCGTGTATTCTGTTGAAAATCATAAGCAGTTTACAGGCCGGAACCACCCGTGAGGACCGCACTTAAAGAGTATGACCGCCTGGAGGCCACCGGCCTCTGGCGAGAAACCCCGGAAGCACAGCTTCGTGAGGTCATTATTTCTTTTGGAAATGCTTCCCTGTCTCTGTCCAACCAGGCAGAGATGGCCCTGACCCATTGGTCTCTGGCGGCAATTCGCCGGACCAACAAGGGCAAAATGCCCGCAATCTATGCCCCTGATGAGGACGCCAGTGAAACGCTGGAGGTCTCTGATGAGGACATGGTGGCCGCAATTGACAAAGTTTTGGCAGCAATTGAACGACGCAGCCCCCGCCCGGGACGTTTGCGCCGCGCGGTCGTTGGCTGCGGACTGGTCGCCCTGCTGGCCGGAACTGTATTCTGGCTGCCTGATGCGGTACGCCAACAGGCCACCCGCCTGCTGCCTGCAATCTCTCGCGCCCAGATCGGGGACGAACTTCTTTCTGAAATACGCCATCTTGCAGGCAACCTCTGCGAAAGCCCTGGCGGCACACGCAGCCTGCACACGCTGCGCATGCGTCTTGATCTGCCGCCACCTGATCACCCAGATCCGGCGCTTCGTCGTATCGTTGTTCTGCGCTCAGGCGTTCAGGACAGTCTCAGCCTGCCTGGCGGGATCATCCTTCTGAACCGTTCTGTTGTGGAAGATCATGAAGATCCGGCCGTCAGTGCAGGTTTTGTCATTGCTGAGGATCTGCGCCGATCCGGGCATGACCCTATCCGGGATATGCTGTCTTATCTGGATCTCAGCGCAAGCCTGCGTCTTCTCACCACTGGCATGATCAGCAAAGAGGATCTGCGCGAGTGGGCTGAACATATCGTAACTCAACCCCGCCCGGCTGTGGCTGATGCAACACTTCTGACGGCGTTCTCAGAAAGCGCTGTTCCGGCCTCCCCTTATGCCTGGGCCATTGACCCGACGGGCGAAGCCACCCTGGGACTGATCGAAGCAGATCCCTGGCCCGGACAGGATACGCGTCTGGTTCTGAGCGATGATGATTGGGTTCGCCTGCAGACAATCTGCACCGATACATAAGACCGGCACCAATCCTGCAACAAAAAAGGCCCCACACAAGGCGGGGCTTTCAATCGGATCAGATCCGGATCAGTCTTTTTTGATGTAATTCATCACGGCCACCATCACGATGCCATATAGCACGTGACCAGCCAGCGCGACCCAGGTGATACCCGTAAAGCCTAGGAAGAAGGGCAGACCAGCAATCGCCGTGATCCCGCCAATGGCAAAAACCCAGAGACCAAAACCGTAAATCGCAGACGGAATAAACCAATGCGTCCGGCCGATGACCCGCGCCCAGATCGGTGCAAAGATGAACAGCCAGCCCACAGGATAGCCGATCAGACCCACCAGATAGAAATGCACGAAATACCCGGCAAAATCACCATTTGGCAGGCCAAGCGTGCCCAGCAGGCTGCGTGCCAGACCATGGGGGGAAAGATTGGCCCAACCCAGCGCCGGGGAAATCATCTGCCCCCAGAGGTCAAACGCATTGCTGGCAAAGAAGCCGGCAACAAACATAAAACCCAGGGTCTGGGCATTCAGGGCGGGAACCGCGCCAAGGCGGGAAGAGGTCTGGGTGCTCATTGTCTTCTCAATCATTAATGTTTCGTTACAGGCGATATAAATAGTCATTTCCCCTACGGAAAGCACAACCATCAGATGTTACAGCATTTCTCACCCGCTTGTGACGGATGTTTCAGGTGCTGAAAATGGAAGGCCCTCGGGAATAGTGAAGACACATGACGAGTGATCGCATCCACTTTAGGTTGACTAACTCCGATCACAGCGCATTATTCAAAGCATTCAATTTTCAGGATATCGATTATGAGAAACCTCATCCTTGCCTTCACACTCGCTCTCGCACAACCACTTGCGGCTGAGGTTGCAGTTTGCCTGCCCATCGAAAACGAGTTGGATCGTCTGGCATGCTATGACCGCGAGGCCGGGCGAGACACACAAATCGAGGTTACTTCTTCACTCGAGAGTAATTGGACAGTAAGAACTGATGTATCAGACTTCGACGATACAACCTCTGTCTTCATGAGCGTGTATTCCGAAGACCCCGTGCGCTGCGATAGCTATCGCGCTCCAGAGAACATCCGGCTTATTCTGAGATGTATGGAGAACACAACAGCACTCCTCCTGCAAACCCAAAGCTGCCACCTCACCTCAGGGCACGGAGATTATGGTAACGTCGAGTATCGTGTTGACAGTGCATCTGCGCGCAGCCGTGAATTTACAGAAAGCACGAACAGCCGTTCACTGGGTCTTTGGTCGGGCCGCACAGCCATCCCCTTTATCAAAGGGCTTCTCGAAAACGAAAAGTTGCTGGTTCGCTTTACTCCTTTCAACCACAGTCCGGTCACTGCCGAATTCAATATAAGCGGCTTAGATGCAGCCATTGCCCCTCTGAGAGAAGCCTGTCGCTGGTAGGCTCATTGCACATCTGAAATTTCAAAACCCCAAATATTCCCGTGTCTGATAATGTCGCGCTTTAACGCAGCACCTAAAACAAAACGGGCCCTGCTGTTTTCTGCAGGACCCATTCACGTTGCGCAGAAATTTTCTGCATTTCTTATTTTGTACCGAACATTCGGTCACCAGCGTCGCCAAGACCTGGGATGATGTAGCCCTGATCGTTCAGCTTCTCATCCAGAGAGGCCGTCACAATTGGCACGTCCGGGTGGGCTTCTTTCATGCGGGCAACCCCTTCAGGCGAGGCCAGCAGACACAGGAAGCGGATGTTTTTCGCACCGGATTTTTTCAGCATATCAATCGCCGCAACGGAAGAATTCCCGGTGGCGAGCATCGGATCTACGGCGATCACCAGACGGTCTTCCATGGCTTCCGGCACTTTGAAATAATATTCCACCGGCTGCAGAGTTTCTTCATCACGGTACAGACCAACAAAACCAACGCGTGCGGATGGGATCAGTTCCAGAACACCATCCAGCAGGCCATTGCCCGCACGCAGAATGGAAATCAGCGCCAGTTTCTTACCGGCCAGAACCGGGGCGTCCATTTCCTGCATCGGCGTGGTGATGGTCTTTGTGGTCATTTCCAGCTCACGTGTGACTTCATACGCCAGCAGCTGGGAAATCTCACGCAGAAGCTGGCGAAAGCCGGCCGTTGCGGTGCTTTCCTGGCGCATCAGGGTCAGTTTATGTTGCACCAGAGGGTGATCAACGATGGTCAGATGCTCGGTCATGGCGGGCTCCCGGGTTAGCTAAGCTGTTTCAGAATATCGGCGCGCGTGTCTTCATCACAGAAGGCGGCCTTTGCTGCTGCCCTGTTTAATTCGGAAAACACCTGTTCGTCAAAGCGGAAAACCCGGGCGAGATCCTGATATTCCTTTGTCATCGTCGTGTGGAAGAAGGGCGGATCATCGGTGGACACCGTGCAATTCACCCCGGCATCCATCAGGCGCGTGATGGGGTGATCTTCCAGACGCGGGTAAACACCGAGGAAAACGTTAGACCCCGGGCAAACCTCAAGCGTCACCTGACGCGCCACCAGTTCTTTCACCAGTGCCGGATCTTCAATCGCCCGCACACCATGTCCGATGCGTTCCACATTCAAGGTCAGTGCGTCACGCACGCTTTCCGGCCCGCCCCATTCCCCGGCATGGGCTGTCAGTTGCAGCCCTGCTTCGCGGGCGCAGTCAAAGCTCCAGGCAAAATCCGCCAGCTTCCCGGCTTTCTCGTCCCCGCCGATCCCCAAACCTGTGATGAAATCACCGACAGTCTCTGCCGCGCAAAGTGCCGCTGCCTTCGCCTTCTCCGGCCCAAAGTGGCGGATCGGTGTCGCAATGCCGCGCGATTTTATGCCATGATCCCGCTCGGCCTCGCTGGCCGCCTGGGTGATCGCCGCCAGATATTCCTTCCAGGCACCCACATCCCCGCCACCGCAGAAATCCGGGCTGATGAAAGCTTCGGTGTAGATCACACCCTGCTCTGCGGATTGTTCCAACACCGCTTTTGTCAGACGTGCGAATTCTTCCGGCCCGGTCAGAACCTGTGTCGCAGCTTCATAAACTTCAAGGAAATGCCAGAAATCGCGATAGGCGTAGCCACCACTTTCGTCAAAGACTCCCTCAAGGCTGATATTCTTTTCATCCGCCAGACGGCGGGCGAATTCCGATGGCATCGCGCCTTCAATATGCAGATGAAGTTCGACTTTCGGGGTGTTTTGAAATTCCATCATTCCTCACAGAAAACTTGTACCAGGCCCGAATGCAGGCAAATCCAGATGTGCCGCGACAGAGGCCGCGATGTCAGAGAAGCCAATCAGGCCAATTTCCCCTGCGCCCATACCCAGAGCAATCACCGGCACACGTTCCCGGGTGTGGTCTGTGCCGCTCCAGGTCGGGTCATTGCCGTGGTCGGCGGTGAAAATCACAAGATCACCGTCGCGCATACGGGCTTTGATATCCGGCAGGCAGCTGTCAAACCATTCAAGCGCGCTTGCGTAGCCAGACACATCGCGGCGATGGCCAAACAGGCTGTCAAATTCGACAAAATTCGCGAAGGTAAAGCTGCCCGGGGCGGCTTCCTCCATCACGTTAAGCAAATGCCCCATCAGGGCACGGTCACGGCCCTTTCGGTTCTCATCAATGCCACGCATCGAGAAAATATCACCAATTTTGCCAATCGCATAGACATGCCGCCCGGCCTTCTGCGCCACATCACACAATGTGTCGGACGGCGGCGCAATCGCGTAATCATGGCGATTACCCGTGCGCTGGTAACCGCTTTCTGCATCACCAGTGAATGGTCGGGCAATCACACGACCAACTCTCATTGCATGCAGGGTCGGCGCGATATCCGCACAAAGATTCTGCAGCCGATCCAGCCCAAAGTGATCTTCATGCGCTGCGATCTGAAAGACGCTATCCGCCGATGTGTAACAGATGGGCCAGCCGCTTTTGATGTGGTCCTCAGCGAATGTATCAATCACCGCAGTGCCCGATCCATGCCGGTTGCAAAGCGTCCCCTCAGCCCCACAAAGGCGCGCAACTTCAGCCATCAGGTCTGCGCTGAAACTCACGTCCTGATCGGGGAAGTAATGCCAGTCCCAGGGCACAGGCACCCCGGCAATTTCCCAATGCCCTGACGGTGTGTCTTTACCTTTCGAAATTTCACTGGCCGCGCCCCAAAGCGCCTTTGGCTCGCCAGAGGGTGCGCTGAGTGCAGGGGCATCCGCCCCTGAAGCGAGGCGCACCGCCGCCCCGATACCGGACGCTGCCAGATGTGGCATGTGAAGCGCCCCCCTGCGCCCCTCTTCCGCCTGGCCATTGGCACAGGCCTGCGCAATATGGGCTAGCGTATTGGCCCCTGTATCCGGCAGATCACCGTTAAAAAACTGATCCGCATCGGGCGCACCGCCACAGCCCACAGAATCCATCACCACCAGAAAGGCCCGCTTTTGCGTCATTGCAGTGTCTCCAACACCAGCGGGTCGGCTTCCACTGTTGCCCCCAGAATGATCGCGGCCTGCACGGCCTCCGCTGCGCGCTCTGCCGCTGCCTCATCTGCCGCATGCACCATCGCCAGAGGCGCGCCTTTCGCCACGGTGTCGCCTACCCGGCCCAGATCCGATAGCCCAACCGCCATATCAAGCTTCTGCCCGCCGTAAAGACGCCCACCGCCCAGATGCACCACGACTTCGCCAAGCGCACGGGCATCCATTTTCGTGATCACGCCAGCTTCCCGCGCACAGACTTCCAGCACGACGGGCGCTTCCGGCAGACAGGTTTCCCGTACGTCTTCAGGTCCTCCAAGGGCTGCAATCATCTTCGCAAAGATCTCTCGCGCCTGGCCCGATGTGATAGCCGCGCGGATCATGCTGCGTCCCTTGGCTTCATCTGTCGCAAGCCCCGCCGCCAGCAGCAATGCCCCGCCCAGCGCCGCGGTCAGTTGCAGCAGCACACCCTCGCTACGCCCTTCCAGCACCCGCAAACATTCGCGCACTTCCAGCGCATTGCCTGCCGCAGGCGCAAGCGGCGAATTCATATCGGTCACCAGCGCCAGCGTCGGACATCCCGCACCTTTTGCCGTGTCGACCAGGGCGCGCGCAAGGGCTGCGGCATCCTCCGGATTATCCATAAACGCGCCTGATCCGCATTTCACATCCAGTACTAGGGTTTCAAGCCCCGCCGCCAGTTTCTTCGACAGAATTGACGCTGTGATCAAATCAATGCTTTCCACGGTCGAGGTCACATCGCGGATCGCATAAAGCCGCTTATCCGCCGGGGCCATGTCGCCCGTGGCCGAAACAATCGCACAGCCCAGCGCGCCAACAATCTGGCGAAATTTTTCCTCGGAAACTTCGGTGTTCACGCCGGGGATCGCCTCGAGTTTATCCAGTGTCCCGCCCGTATGGCCCAGCCCGCGCCCGGAAATCATCGGCACATAGGCCCCGCAAGCCGCAAGCGCCGGGGCAAGGATCAGAGACACACAATCGCCCACGCCACCGGTAGAATGTTTATCGACCACGGGCCCGGGCAGATCCCAGGCCATGACATCACCACTGTCGCGCATCGCCTGGGTCAGGGCCACACGGCCCGCCTCACCCAACCCGTTCAAACAAGTCGCCATGGCAAAGGCCCCCGCCTGGGCGTCCGTCACAGTGCCATCCGCAAGGCATGAAGCGAACCAACGGATTTCCTCAGATGTCAGCGTTTCTTTTTCGCGCAGGCGCAGGATGATAGATCGTGCGTCCATGGTTACGCATTCTCCATATGGTCTTCCGAAAAACGACCGGGCAGCAATTCACCCACGGTCATTTGCAGGGTCTTGCCTTCCATCGTCGCCATGGTCACAACCACATCATCCCCGGCAAATTCTGCGATTTTCTGACGGCAACCACCACAAGGCGGCACAGGCGCCGGACTGTCGGCAACCACAGTGATTTCAGCGATCTTCCGTTGCCCTGCGACACACATCGCAGCAATGGCGCCTGCTTCGGCACAGGTGCCTTCGGGATAGGCGACGTTTTCAACGTTACAGCCCTGAAACACCTGCCCGTCTGCGGTGCGCACAGCAGCCCCCACCAGGAAGCGCGAATAAGGCGCATGGGCGTTTTCACGGGCGGTTTTTGCGGCGGCCAAAAGGTCAGACATCCGGGGCATCCTTTGAAGTAAATCAGATGCCCCAGACTATACCCGCCCCCGCGAGATGCAAGTCTCTTAGCGGGTTTCAGTCCTGAAAGCGCCGGGCAAAGAAACCTCGATCAACTCCAGATCATCAGAGGCCTGGGAATAACGGGTTTCCATACCAGGCGGGATCACGAATGCATCACCGGCTTCAAGTGTGTAAGGGTCTTTGCCTTCGCCTTCCAGCACCATGGATCCGGTTTTCACAAAGGTGAAATGGATGTCAGCATGGTGTCTTGCCCAGCGCGTATCCCCAGTTGCGGGGCGGATAACCTGAACGCCTGCGACTTCTTTGGTGTTCTCACAAATCGTCGTGTCGCGGGCATCAAAACCAGGAATGCGGAACGGTTCAAACGGGCTGTCTTTGCCAACATTATGCACAAAACGCTGCCCCTGCCATTCACGTTCCGGACGGAAATGTGGGGTCGGCAGTTCCATATCATGGTCAATCTCGGTGACATGTTCGGCCGGCACACCAATTTCCAGCACCTCAATCGCTTCACTGGCATACAGCACCCGGTGGCGGATTTCCGGCGGCTGAATGAAACAATCTCCGGCATGCAGACGGATCGTGTCGCCCTGATCTTCATAAACAACATCCACCCAGCCCGCGAGGCAGAAGATCAGCTGAAACCCAACCTTATGGTAATGCACCATGTCGGGCACAGGGCCACCGTCAGGAATGCGAATGTGGCTTGCAATGATAGACCCGCCCAGGCGGGTTGGTATCAAATCGCGGTAATGCATGCCCGCACGTCCAATCACCCAGGGGGCCTGATCTTTCAGACGACGCACAACAAAGGCATGTTCGGTTTCCGGCATCACCAGCGGCGGGTTCAGCTCATCAATCTCAACCTTTGTACCATTGGGCGCGGTCAACACCCGTGCGCCATCTGCGAACTCATCCGGATTGTCCGTCAGAATACGCAGGGTGGCCGGGGCCTCTGCCGCGCCGCGTTCAACGCGCAGACGAATGCCATGTCCTGAAAATACAGCCACCTGTGGATTATCTGCCGGATAAATCATATCCATCCGCATCTTCAGAGTTCTGGTGAAAAACGGAATATCTTTCGGCAGGTTATCCGTTGGAATACGGATCTCTGCGCGGATTTCCTCAGCGCTGTCTACATTACTTTTCGCCATCTCTTCCCCCGTTGCTTCAAACTTAAAGCTTTTGCCAGACCATGGGCGATACACAGCGCAAATGCAATACAGTTGAATTACCGACGTCAGACATGCAATATGCGACAAAATAAATTGGTTTAGCGTTAAACGATACTACGCCACCACCCCAGGGAGACAGACAGATGGCAGACGGTCAGGAAAAGAAACGGCGCCAGCGCGCGCTTGATTATCATGAATTCCCACGCCCTGGTAAACTGGAAATTCGCGCAACCAAACCCATGGCAAACGGGCGCGATCTGGCACGCGCCTATTCCCCTGGTGTGGCTGAGGCCTGCCTTGAAATTAAGGCGGATCCGTCCACCGCTGAACGCTATACAGCGCGGGGTAATCTGGTAGCTGTTGTGTCTAATGGCACAGCTGTTCTGGGCCTGGGCAATATTGGTGGCCTTGCCTCAAAACCAGTGATGGAAGGCAAAGCAGTTCTGTTTAAGAAATTCGCCAATATCGACTGCTTTGATATTGAGTTGGACGAAGCAGATCCCGAACGTGTGGCGGATATCGTCTGTGCGCTGGAACCGACCTTTGGTGCGATCAATCTGGAAGACATCAAAGCCCCGGATTGCTTCATTGTCGAAGAACTTTGCAGGCAGCGCATGAACATCCCGGTCTTCCATGATGACCAGCACGGCACCGCGATTGTTGTGGGCGCTGCGGCCTATAACGCGCTACATGTGGTTGACAAGAAATTCAGCGAAATCAAAGTGGTATCAACCGGTGGCGGGGCTGCGGGCATTGCGTGCCTGAACATGCTTTTGTCCCTTGGGGTAAAGCGCGAGAACGTCTGGCTCTGTGATATTGACGGGCTGGTTTATGAGGGGCGCGAAAGCGAAATGACCCCGCAAAAGGCGGCCTTTGCGCAAGGGACATCGCCAGCAACGCTGGATGATGTGATTGACGGGGCGGATCTGTTCCTTGGCCTGTCTGGTCCTGGCGTTCTGAAACCTGAACATGTGGCGAAAATGGCCACGAAACCTGTTGTCTTTGCCCTGGCCAACCCAACGCCTGAAATCATGCCGGATGAGGTGCGTTCCGTTGCCCCGGATGCGATCATTGCCACGGGCCGGTCTGATTTCCCCAATCAGGTCAACAATGTATTGTGCTTCCCCTTCATCTTTCGCGGCGCACTGGATGTCGGCGCAAGCGAGATCAACGAAGCTATGAAAGTGGCCTGTGTCGAAGGCATCGCAGAACTGGCACGCGCCACAACATCGGCCGAAGCCGCTGCTGCATATAAAGGTGAACAGCTGACTTTTGGGGCGGATTATCTGATCCCGAAGCCGTTTGATCCGCGCCTGATGGGCGTTGTGGCCACCGCAGTTGCCCGCGCGGCGATGGAAACCGGTGTTGCGAAACGTCCGGTGGACTGCCTTGAAAAATACAAAGACAATCTGGATGCCTCTGTCTTTAAATCCGCGATGATCATGCGTCCGGTGTTTGCCGCCGCATCAACCGCAGAACGACGCATCGTCTTTGCCGAGGGCGAAGATGAACGCGTGTTGCGCGCGGCCAACGCGATGCTGGAAGAAACCACCGACAAGCCGATTCTGATTGGCCGTCCCGAAGTGATTGAACGTCGCCTGGATCGCGCGGGCCTGTCCATCAAACCCGGGCATGATTTTGATCTGGTGAACCCGGAAAATGACCCGCGTTATCGCGATTACTGGAACACCTATCACAACCTGATGTCGCGTCAGGGTGTGACCCCGGATCTGGCGAAAGCGATCATGCGCACAAACACCACCGCAATTGGCGCGATCATGGTCCAGCGCGAAGAAGCTGACAGTCTGATCTGTGGCACCTTCGGACAGTTCCAGTGGCATATGAACTATGTGACCCAAATTCTGGGCACGCAGGAACTGCAACCTGTTGGCGCACTCAGCCTGATGATCCTGGAAGATGGGCCCCTGTTTATCGCCGACACCCATGTTCACCCGGAACCCACACCAGAACAAATTGCAGAAACCGCAATTTCCGCCGCCCGCCATGTGGCGCGTTTTGGTGTAACGCCGCAGATTGCTTTGTGTTCCTATTCACAATTTGGCAATCTGAATTGTGACACGGGACGACGCACACGGGCTGCGATGGAAATCCTCGACTCGTCCCCACGTGATTTCATCTATGAAGGTGAGATGCATATTGATGCCGCCCTGGATGAAGAACTGCGCGCCCGCTCCCTGCCCTGTTCCCGCCTAAAAGGGGCGGCGAATGTGCTGGTGTTTGCGAATACGGATGCGGCATCTGGTGTGCGCAACATTCTGAAGATGAAAGGCAATGGCCTGGAAGTTGGACCAATCCTGATGGGCATGGGCAACCGCGCCCATATTGTGACCCCTTCAATCACCGCGCGGGGTCTGCTGAACATGTCTGCCATCGCGGGCACACCGGTTTCGGTTTACGGGTAACACACCCCTTAAGGCTTCAGCCTCCATGGCTGAAGCCATCCCTCTCCCGAACCCGTTAGCGCTAAATCGCGACATTCGGGCGCAGGCGTCACAATTCATGTCGCTTGCCTGCCGCTCTGCCCGAGGCTTAAGAAACATAGAGGGATAACGCAGTCAGGGAGGACGACGCATGACATATCGTGAAACATATGACGCCTGGAAAGCAGATCCGGAGGCATTCTGGATGGAAGCTGCCGAGGCGATCGAATGGGACCAGAAACCGTCCAAAGCTTTGTCCGACGAAAATGCGCCGCTTTACGAATGGTATGCAGATGCCAAGGTAAACACCTGCTGGAACGCCGTGGATCGCCACGTTGAAAACGGCCGGGGCGAGCAGACCGCGATCATCTATGACAGCCCGATCACCCATACGAAACGCGAAATTTCCTATGTGGAACTGCGCAACCGCGTAGCATCCCTTGCCGGTGCTTTGCGTGCAAAAGGCGTGGAAAAGGGCGACCGCGTTATCATATATATGCCGATGATCCCCGAGGCGCTTGAAGCCATGCTGGCCTGTGCCCGTATTGGTGCCGTGCATTCTGTTGTTTTTGGTGGTTTTGCGGCGAATGAGCTGGCCGTGCGCATTGATGACTGTACGCCCAAGGCCATCATCGCGGCCTCTTGTGGTCTGGAACCAAACCGCACCGTACATTACAAGCCGCTACTGGACGGCGCGATTGAACTGGCGACCCACAAGCCCGATTTCTGCGTGATCTTCCAGCGTGAACAGGAAGTGGCTGAACTGATTGAAGGCCGCGATGTGAACTGGCACGGCTTCCAATATGGCGTTGAGCCTGCCGATTGCCTGCCTGTTGAGGGCAACCATCCCGCTTATATCCTGTATACGTCTGGCACCACCGGCCAGCCAAAAGGCGTTGTGCGTCATACCGCAGGCCATCTGGTGGCCCTGAACTGGACCATGAAGAACATCTATAACGTCAACCCCGGTGATGTCTTCTGGGCCGCATCAGACGTCGGCTGGGTCGTGGGGCATTCCTACATCTGTTACGGTCCGCTGATCCACGGCAACACCACGATTGTCTTTGAGGGCAAACCCGTTGGCACCCCGGATGCGGGCACCTTCTGGCGCGTGATTGAGGAACATAAGGTTAAGACGTTCTTCACCGCCCCCACGGCCTTCCGTGCTGTCAAACGCGAAGACCCCACCGGTGAATATGTGAAAAAATACGATCTCAGCTGCCTGGAACAGGTTTTCCTGGCCGGTGAACGCGCTGACCCTGACACCATCGTCTGGGCGCAGGATCAACTGCAAAAACCGATCATCGACCACTGGTGGCAGACAGAGCTGGGCTATCCCGGCGTCTGTAACCCTGTGGGGATTGAACTGCTGGACGTCAAACTGGGATCGCCTTCCGTACCACTGCCCGGCTATGAGATGAAGATCCTCGATGATGAGGGTAATGAACTGCCCCCCGGCGAACTGGGTGCAATTGTCACGCCTCTGCCCCTGCCGCCCGGCACATTCCCAACCCTGTGGAACGCCGAAGATCGCTATAAATCCAGCTATCTCAATACCTTTCCGGGATATTATGAAACCGGTGATGCGGGCATGATTGATGAGGATGGCTATCTTTACATCATGGCGCGCACCGATGACGTGATCAACGTCGCGGGCCACCGCCTGTCAACGGGCGCGATGGAAGAGGTTCTGGCAGCTCACCCCGATGTTGCCGAATGCGCGGTGATTGGTGTCGCGGATCCATTGAAAGGCCAGGCACCTATGGGCTTCCTTTGCCTCAACGCGGGTACGGATCGGGATCACGCCGACATCGCGAAAGAAGTCGTGAAAATGGTACGCGAAAAGATCGGCCCCGTGGCCGCCTTTAAGCTGGCCTGCGTCGTGGATCGCCTGCCCAAAACACGTTCAGGGAAAATACTGCGCGCAACCATGGTGAAGATCGCTGATGGTGAAGAGTTCAAAATGCCGGCCACCATTGATGATCCGATGATCCTGGACGAAATCAAAGAAGCCCTGCAAACGCTGGGCTATCCGAAAAGCTGACCACTCAGTTAACCATTACGTCCTATCCCCCTTGAATTTGAAGTGAAAACACGTCAGATTTAGGGGGTTCCTCCTGGTGAGGTGACTGTGTGTTAGAGTGAGTTAACTGGTATGGTGTATTTTATACCCTCTGATATTTATCAGAGTGGCTTTTTCGCCATTTCGAAAGGGTGAAAAAGCGATGCAATTTTTGCCTGAATCCCTGGCTGATGGAAGCGTTGCGCTATCCATGCTTCTGTTCCATTGGGACAATCTGAAACGAATATTTCGTTCTTATCTCATGTCCCTCATTCTACAGCTGTCACTTATTCTGAACGGTTTTTTGTATTATTGCGCCTGTCGTGTTGGTGTCAGGCATCATCAGAACTGTCACTCACCAGGTGAAATCCTTTACGGCCCGCTGCAAGTCGTTTTCTCTACTCTCAGGTACCATCCCTCAGTTTTATCGCGGCAAACCGTCAGCCCGCCCCGCCAGGGGATGATATTTCAGTTTAACCTGAGATATCTTCTGACTTTTTCCCCCTTGTCGGGAAGGGGAAATAACCCCTCATTGTCAGAAACTGCCAAGCCAGCCTTTCACCAGGTTATCGGTACCAGGGTAAATATGAAACAACTTACAGCTCTGATTCTGCTCCGTGGTCCGGCGTATAATCAGACAAAGGTTAGCTACCAATGACCACGCAATTGCTTCTGATTGACGGCACATCCTCACTTCCACCCACTTACCAGAGCTCACTGAATGAGGCTGGATATCGCATACGCATTTGCCGCAGCGGTGCGGAAGGGCTGATCGCCTTTCAGGAACTTCGCCCTCAGGTTGTTTTACTTGATCTTGTGCTGCCTGATCGTGACGATCTTGAAGTGTTGCAGGAAATTCTGACCATTTCCCCTGACACCCGCGTCATCGTTATCACAGCCACCGGTTCAATTGATCGTGCCGTAGATGCAATGCGTGCTGGCGCGCATGAATTTCTTCTCAAACCTTTCAATGAACAGCGTTTTCTCGCTGCGATACGCAATGCCAGCCGCAGCGAAAGCAATACACCCATACAGTCACTCGCCGCCATACCCCCTTTAAAGACGATGGGTTTCATCGGGTCATCGGCTGTGATGGAAAAGGTTTATGACAACATCCGCACCGTGGCAGGATCCATGGCAACCGTGTTTATCACTGGTGAAAGCGGTACCGGAAAAGAAATTTGTGCCCAGGCGCTGCATGATCTTTCAAATCGTTCAGAAGGGCCGTTCATTCCCCTGAATTGTGGGGCAATTCCGAATGATTTGCTGGAAAGCGAAATCTTCGGTCACCTGCGCGGCGCATTTACCGGCGCGATTTCAGACAAACCGGGTGCAGCTGCAATGGCAGACGGTGGCACGTTGTTTTTTGATGAAATCTGCGAAATGAGCATGGAGCTGCAAACGAAATTGCTGCGCTTCCTGCAAACATCAATGATCCAACCGGTCGGATCTGTGCGCCCGGTCAAGGTGAATGTACGTATTGTCTGTGCAACAAACCTTGACCCTCTGGAACAGATGCGTCTGGGGAAATTCCGTGAAGATCTGTACTATCGCCTTCATGTTGTGCCCCTGCATCTTCCCCCGCTGCGGGAACGCGGAGATGACATCATGGAAATCGCCAAAAACGCGCTACAAAGGTTCTCGGCCGAAGAAAACAGACTTTTTGAAGATTTTTCTGACGAGGTAGATGCTTTCTTCAATGAACATCATTGGCCAGGAAATGTCCGTCAACTTCTGAATGTCATGCGCAATATTGTGGTTCTCAACAACGACAGCACTGTCACGATGGATATGCTGCCACATGATTTCCAGCGCGCGGGACAGCGTTCACTGCAGCCCGTTCAGCTGCCCTCAGCCCCCCCCACGCCCCGGGCGGAACCAGAACAAGCCGGGCCAGCATTGGACGATCTGATCGGCAAATCACTTGATGAGATCGAACGCATTATTGTCGAAGAAACCATTGCCAGGAATTCAGGTTCCATTCCTGTTGCTGCACGGGTTCTCGCGGTGTCACCTTCTACGCTGTACCGTAAGATCTCTGGCTGGAAGCAGGCCGATAAACAGAATCGCAACCGCGAGAAAAGCTGAACCGAAGGCCGGCAACCTGCCGAAGTCAGATGAATTGTTCCTGTAAAAGGCGCTCTTCAAGACCACGCCCCGGATCAAACAGCAGTCGGTGATTTATCGCCGGCTGGCTGGCAATCTCAACAAAAGCCACATTGGAAACAGACCGGCTGTCGGCATCCACCATCACGGGGCGCTTCGCAGCTTCCAGCACGTCAAAACGCACCTTCGCATTTTTCGGAAGCAATGCCCCCCGCCAACGTCGTGGCCGGAACGCCGCAACTGCGGTTAGGGCCAGAACCTCGGCCCCGATCGGCAAAATCGGGCCATGGGCAGAATTGTTATAGGCCGTTGAACCAGCAGGCGTAGACAATAGCGCACCGTCACAGACAAGTTCTTCCATCCGCACACGATCATCGACAGAGATCTGAAGTTTTGCCGCCTGCGGTCCTGCACGCAAAAGCGAGACTTCGTTAATCGCAAGCGCTGAATGATGTGTGCCATCTACGCATTGTGCATGCATCTGCAACGGATTGATCACAGCCTCTTCAGCCGCCATTAACCGCCCTACAAGCCCGCTTTCATTGTATTCATTCATAAGAAAACCAACCGTGCCCCGGTTCATACCATAAACCGGCACTTCAAGATCACGGGTTTCATGCAGGGTCTGCAGCATAAAACCGTCACCGCCCAGGGCAACAATCACATCCGCATCAGCCAGATCACATTCTCCATAACGTGCAACCAGCCGGGATCGGCCAGCCCGGGCTTTTTCACTTTCACTGGCCGTGAATGCAATTTTCAGAACTTTACTCATGATATGGACCTGTTGCGGGACAGTGAGAGAAATCAACACCACATTTGCCTGCAAAACGCCGGAAGGCAAGAGCCATGGGGCAATCCATTTTCTGCGCCCCTGGGCCTGGCACTCTGCAACTATGTCCGGCCTGCCACCTGTGACGTTGCGCAATTTGACCAGACTGACCTGTTAGAAATTGCTGACCTCAGCGCCAGGGCTGGCCACAGCCTGCGTTACTGCCTGAAAGTTGAGCAATCTACATTTGCGTACAATTGTGTACCGTAAAATAAGGGCTTCCGGGCGCATAATTCGACATTTTCCTGCTCCAGTGGCGCAGAATGCGGGCGCTGCGTCGCATTATCCGCTTCTGCTTTCCCGCCTGAGCCGTTAATAAACTTCCAAAATCCCATCGCGTTCAGACAGGAAAATGCGCCATGACCAGTGAAAGCACTACGAAAGCCTTCTTCACCGAATCCCTCGCAACACGCGATCCGGAGCTTCATGCCTCCATCACCAGCGAACTCGGCCGTCAGCGCGACGAGATCGAACTGATCGCATCCGAGAACATCGTTTCCGCCGCCGTGATGGAAGCACAGGGTTCCGTTCTGACAAACAAATACGCCGAAGGTTACCCGGGCCGTCGTTACTATGGCGGTTGCCAGTATGTGGACGTTGCTGAGAACCTGGCAATTGATCGTGCGAAACAACTGTTTGGCTGTGAATTCGCCAACGTTCAGCCAAACTCCGGCTCACAAGCAAACCAGGGTGTGTTTCAGGCGCTGATCCAGCCAGGCGACACCATCCTGGGTATGGATCTTTCTTCCGGTGGTCACCTGACCCATGGTGCGAAACCAAACCAGTCCGGCAAATGGTTCAACGCAGTGCATTACGGTGTACGTGAAAGCGACAACCTGATTGATTACGATCAGATCCAGGCGCTGGCGACAGAACACCAGCCAAAGCTGATCATCGCCGGTGGTTCCGCCATCCCGCGCGTCATTGATTTCGCGAAATTCCGTGAAATCGCTGATTCCGTTGGCGCATTCTTCATGGTCGACATGGCCCACATCGCGGGTCTGATTGCAGCGGGCGAGCACCCCTCCCCGTTCCCACACGCCCATGTTGCAACAACCACCACCCACAAAACTCTGCGTGGCCCACGCGGCGGCATGATCGTCACCAATGATGAAGCGCTTGCGAAAAAGATCAACTCTGCGATCTTCCCAGGCATTCAGGGTGGCCCTCTGATGCATGTCATCGCGGGTAAAGCGGCAGCTTTCGGCGAAGCACTGAAGCCGGAATTCAAAGAGTACCAGAAGCAGGTTCGTGCAAACGCTGTGGCGCTTGCGGATCAGTTGATCAAAGGTGGTCTGGATATCGTCACCGGCGGCACTGACACCCACGTGATGCTGGTGGATCTGCGTCCAAAAGGCGTAACCGGCAACATCACCGACAAGGCCCTTGGCCGTGCCCATATCACTACCAACAAAAACGGCATCCCGTTTGACCCTGAAAAGCCAACCGTGACCTCCGGCATTCGCCTTGGTACCCCTGCGGGCACAACCCGTGGCTTTGGTGAAGCTGAATTCCGCGAGATCGCTGATCTGATCGTGGAAGTTGTGGATGGCCTGGCCGCAAACGGCGAAGACGGCAATGCAGCTGTGGAAGATGCCGTGCGCGGCAAAGTCGCAGCCCTCTGTGCCCGCTTCCCGCTGTATCCAAACCTCTGATCCGTTTTCTTTGAAGGAAAACGGCCCGGAAACTTTGAAAGTTTCCGGGCCAGTCACAAAGCCCCTGGTTGCAAAGCCGGGGGCTTTTCTTTTATGCGGTTCCCATGACTGAAAAAGACATTAAAACCGCCAGTAAATTTCTCTCGCTTGTTCTGCGCCACAATCCAGAAGCAGCAAATGTCATCCCAGATAGAGGAGGTTGGGTGACTGTTGACACCCTGATCGCCGGAGCTGACATTCCCATGACAAAGGAATTGATCGCTGAGGTGGTCGCCACAAGTGACAAACAACGCTTTGCCCTCTCAGAGGATGGCCAACGCATCCGTGCCAATCAGGGACATTCCTTCCCGGTGGATCTGGGCCTGATGCCCATGACCCCACCCGAAACCCTGTTTCACGGCACCGCCACACGGTTTGTTGACAGTATCCAGGCCAAAGGTCTGATCCCGGGATCACGCCAGCATGTACATCTGTCACCGGATGAAAACACAGCCCGCACGGTAGGCAGTCGTCATGGCAAACCACATGTTTTTCACGTTTCCAGCGGCCAGATGCACCGGGACGGGTTTACCTTCATCTGCTCTGACAACGGTGTCTGGCTCACGGACCATGTGCCCGTAGGCTACCTCAAATAAAAACGCCCGGGGGAAGGAACCCGGGCGTTTCTGTTGGGGGAAGCAGCGCCGCGCGCTTTTCTGGCTCTGCTCCCCCACCGACCATCCCCGTTTATGCGCGGGGCCATCCTATGGAGATCAGATGTCTTTGGCCGGATCCAGGATTGCTTCTTCCAGCAATTTTTCATTACGGGCGTCTTCAATGCGACGAATGCGATCTTCGCTGGAACGTGTGTCAAAGCGATATTTCACCACATTCACCAGGCTCAGGGTCAGCAGAACAATTCCCATGCCCCAGTAGCCTTTGGTCGACAGCGGCACCTCAGTTGAGTGGTACAGCGACAGCGCCAGCAACCCGTAAGCGGCAACCACGCCAGCAATGTTCAGCATCATAATCAGGTGAGTATCGTTGCGTTCGTTGTTCATTGGTTTTCTCCATGTCTTCTGGCTTGGCCCGAAGGCCAGTTAAGTTAATTCAGTTGTATTTCAGTTGATTACTTCGCTTGCAGGCGTTTCAAAACATCGTCTGCAGTGGATCGGGTTTTATGGCCAAAGCCGGCATCACCAAGGCGATCTGCCACATTATAGTGGCCAAGGCCTGTATCGATCTCCCGAAGGATTTCGCTTTGTTCAAACGGGTCATCTTTGTTGATCACATTGGCGATCAGTTCTTCTGCTTCGTCAATCGCGTTGCCACCGCCAAGGGTCTTGTTCAGGCGTTTCTGAATGCCCTGTTCGCGCTTAATCGCCCGGGCGGAAATTGCGCCCTGTTTCAGATCAACGATCCGACGGTTCGCGGCCTCAACTGACTGGCGAAGCTGCATCACACGACCTTCCAGACGATTTCCAGTTTCACGGCGCACGGTCAGTTCGTTTTCCATTTCTGCAATGGCGCGAGCCGCTTCCTGGACCAGATCTTCACGATCGTCTGTCAAAGCTTCTTTCGCCCGCCCCGTCAGATCAGTGATGCGCCCTTCCAGCGTTTCAATCTGGCGATCCTCTGACCGCTGACGCTGCATCAGACTGGCCAGGGTAAGTTTTGCCGCTTTCAGGCTGGCCTGCGCTTCGCGGATCTTCTGGTCAATCAGTTCAATTGAATACTGGTCCCGCAAGTTTTCTTCTGCTCGGGCATTCGCCCCGATAATAAGTGTTTTGAAAGTTCCAAACATTGCCTTCTCCATTTTCTGAACGTCGTTCATGGAAATGTTTTAGCCAATCGATGAACGATGTTCAATGATTATTTTGAACGCCGTTCAAAAAATTAACTGATTTGGCGTAAGAGCATTGATATCATTATTTTTATCTTTTCAGGCGGCACCCCTGAAATGCGCTTTTCCAACCCCAAAAGCACAATTCCATGCACGGATGAGAACAAAGATCTGGTCATCAGGTCCAGTGATTCTGCATCCATATCGGGGTAGATCTCGCTTAGTGGGCCCGAAATATTCTCAAACAACCCGGCAAGCGCAACCAGATACCAGTCTGGCACCTCATCATCCGTCGACATTTCCAGATCAAACATCGCCCGCCAGAGATTCGTGTTCTCTGCCGCGAAACCCAGATAGGCCTCAGACATAATGATCAACCGCTCATTTGGGCCAGCCTGCACATCTTCAACCGATTGCGCCGCCATTATCCCCAGGCGCCGAAAAGTTCGCCCATTCACCGCCATATACAGCGCCTGCAAGTCCTCAAATGCGTTGTAGATCGCGCCAAGCGCGCAGCCGGCGTCTTTCGCAAGATCGCGTGCCTTCACGGATCGCAGCCCGCCCTTAGCGATCTGTGCTTCGGCCAGATCCACAAGCTTTTCACGCAGGGCTTCTTTACGGGCGGCGACTTTTCCACTCATGGGAACTCCATCTCTGAACTGCGTTCACGAATAGGCGCAATCCGGGATCAGGGCAAGGGTATCTCGACAGCTCGCCACACCACAGGTACATCAGAGAAATAGTTAATGAGAGTTCACCCATGCAGAATACCCGTCAGCAAGAACGCCGCCTTGGCGATATGATCCGCAGCCGCCTGTCACCCCTGACGGCGGAATTTGTGATGTTTGTGCTGAAACAGGGCTGGTCGGCGCTGTTTGGTATACTGATCCTACTGGCGATCATCGCAACCCGCGCAATCTGGCAATCAGACTGGCCCCTGGCCCGCTATGATTTCCTGGTGATCTTCGCCGTCAGCACACAAATCGCATTCCTGTATTTCAAACTGGAAACCTGGGAAGAAGCCCGCGTGATCCTGCTGTTTCACCTGACGGGAACCGCGATGGAGATTTTCAAAATATACGCGGGGTCCTGGGCCTATCCCGGCGATGGCGTGTTGAAAATCATGCAGGTACCTCTGTTTTCAGGCTTCATGTATGCCGCTGTCGGGTCCTACATGGCGCGGGTGATCCGGGTGTTTCAGATGCGCTTTGATCCCTTCCCGGCCTTTCACTGGCATATCCTGCTGGCAGTGTTGATCTATGTAAACTTCTTCGCACATCACTTTCTGCCTGACATTCGCCTGGCCCTGTTTGCCGCAACACTCCTGCTCTATGGCCGCACCCGCATCTGGTTTCGCATGGGCACGCAGTCGCGTTACTGGTGGATGCCGCTGCCCGTGGCCGCTTTTTTCTCAAGCTTCTTTCTCTGGCTGGCGGAAAACATCGGCACCCTGACAAAAACCTGGATTTATGCCGGACAAGCCGATGGTCAGGCCGTCAGTTTTGCGAAAATGGGGTCCTGGTATCTGCTGCTGTATGTCAGCTTTGCCACTGTCACCCTCGTCACCCGTAGCGCACTTCATCCGCCGCAAAGGTAATCTCAGCGCGCAGCCAGTTCCAGCAACTCCGCCGCCGCTGCACGGGCCGCATCTGAAATCGTGTCACCAGACAGCATCCGGCCGATTTCATCCACGCGTTCCACGTCATCCAACGGCACAACCCGGCTGATGGTTTCGGAGTTGCCGGAATGTTTCTCAACCCGCCAGTGATGCCCGCCAAGTGCTGCGACCTGCGGCGAATGGGTTACGACCAGAACCTGGCCACCATCTGCAAGCGCCTTCAGGCGACGCCCGACAGCATCCGCTGTCGCACCGCCAACACCACGGTCAATTTCATCAAAGATCATTGTCAGCTGCGCATCATCACCCGTCAGGCATACTTTCAGCGCCAGCAGGAAACGAGACAATTCCCCACCGGATGCGATCTTGTTCAGTGGCCCCGAAGGTGCACCCGGGTTTGTCGCCACAGTAAAGCTGACCTGATCAATGCCGTCCGGGCCTTCGTCAGCCTCAGAAACCTCTGTACGGAACACGGCACGTTCCATTTTAAGGGGCGCAAGTTCCGCCGCCATGGCTTTGTCCAGCTTTGCAGCGGCTTTGATACGCGCATCACGCAGTTTCTGCGCTGCGGCCTCATACATCTCACGCGCCTCTTTCGCAGCGACTTCAAGATCGGCCAGATCCGCCTCACCCCCGGTCAAAGCGGCCAGACGGTCGCGCAGACCATCGGCAAAACCTGCCAGTTCATCCGGCAGAACCGCATGTTTGCGGGCAAGCCCCCGGATCGCAAAAAGACGCTCTTCACAGTCTTCCAGTTCCGCCGGATTAAATTCCAGCGTGTCCATACCGCGCGACACAAGGTTTTCTGCTTCACCCAATTCGTTCATCGCCCGCGACAAGGCTGTGATCGCGTCTCCAAACAGGCCCTCAGCCGGACCGTCCGCTTCTTCCAGCCAGCGCAGCGCATCAGACAAAAGCCCCTCTGCCCCGTCCCCGGAAATCGCACCATAGGCCCGCGCCACATCCGCGCGCACTTTCTCTGCCGCCTGCATCCGGCGGCGTGCAGCATCCAACTGGCCTTCTTCGCCCGGCTCTGGTGCCAGGGCATCCAGTTCTGCCACAGAATGACGCAGGAAATCTTCCTCATCACGCAGTTCCGCCAGCCGTGCTTTCGCCACCTCAAGCGCCTGATCCGCCGCCCGCAGATTGCGCCAGGTCTTACGGGTTTTCGCAAGCAGGCCGTTTTCAAAACCGCCGTAAAGATCCAAAAGCTTCTGATGCCCACGCGCGTTCAGCAGCCCGCGATCATCATGCTGCCCGTGCAGTTCCAGCAAGGTTTCAGACAGTTGACGCAATACTTCGCCAGAGGCACGCCGGTCATTGACCCAGGCCGTCTTTCGCCCATCGCGGGTGTTGATGCGCCGCAGGATCAGCTCGCCGCCTTCATCGGGCAGGCCCGCTTCCGCCAGAATCGCATGGGCCGGGTGATCTGATGTCAGGTCAAACACAGCGGTTACTTCGCCCTGATCCGCACCCTGGCGCACCAGTTCAGCCCGTCCGCGCCAGCCCAGAACAAACCCAAGGCTGTCCAGCAGAATAGATTTCCCCGCCCCGGTTTCCCCGGTCAGCACGTTCAACCCGGGCTGAAACGCAAGTTCCAGCCGGTCAATAATCAACATATTCCGGATTTCAACAGTCCGAAGCATCACACCCCCCGCGTGATTACCAGATCAGAGCCACTGGCCCCGGATGGTCTGACGATAGATCTGCGCAAGCCAGCCATTGCCACGTGGGTTCGGCGCCAGGCCTTCCCCGGTCAGCAGGTGAAAACTGTCCTGATAGAATTCAGACGACTGGAAGTTATGACCCAGGATCGCCGCAGCAGTCTGCGCTTCATCGGTCAGACCCAGTGCCATATAGGCCTCAACCAGACGGTGCAAAGCTTCAGCCGTGTGGCTTGTGGTCTGGAACTGTTCCACCACCACGCGGAACCGGTTGATGGCCGCCGCATAATGTCCACGGGACAGATAGTAACGCCCGATTTCCATTTCCTTTGCACCAAGGTGGTCAAAGGCCAGATCAAATTTCAGAATTGCCGAACGCGCATATTCGCTGTCAGGATAGCGTTCAATCACGGTCCGCAGCGCCTGAAGCGCCTGGAATGTCAGCCCCTGGTCACGACCGATTTCGTCAATCTGATCGTAATAAGACAGGGCCAGCAGATATTGCGCATAAGCTGCATCTTCATCCGCAGGATAGAAATCAATATACCGCTGGGCAGCTGCGCGGCTGTTCTCAAAGTCTTTGGCGCCATGATTGGCAAACGCCTGCATGATCAGCGCACGCTTGGCGAATTCAGAGTAAGGGTAAAGGCGTTCGATCTCACCAAACAGGCGGATCGCTTCATCTGGCTTACGCCGGTTTTCCAGGGCATGCTCCGCCTGCTGGAAAATCTCTTCGGCCGTATAGCTTTCCAGCGGAACTTCCTGGTTCTTATTGCTAAAGAACCCGGCCAGAAAACCCTGACGCGGCTGGCCGTCATCGCGGGCGCCACAGGCAGAAAGCACGCTGACAACTGCAATCAGGCTAACGGTTTTCAACAATGGTTTCATCTGCAGGCCTACCTGAATTGGACTCTACCCGGTATATTCCGGTTTGTTCCCGTCTGGTCTAGCACAGAAAAATCTGCTGCAAAACGGCTTTTGCGCAGATTTACCTCCGCGCTGGCTGACATTCGCCAGGATATCGGGATGCACATAAAAAAGCGGCAGGAAAATCGTATTTCTGCCGCTTGTACTTGTTCAGGGATCAGGCCGCTTCAAACGCCATAAGCTGTGGCAAATCGCCTTTGTGAAGGCCAGCACCTGGCAGACGGGCCGCAGTTGCAGAACTACAGGTGATCATACGGAACGCATCAGGATCGGCAAACAGCGCGCGCAGCAGTTTGTTTGTCAAAGCATGGCCGGAACGATAGCCTGTGTAACGCCCGAGAACCGGCGCAGCAGCAAGCGCCAGATCACCCAGAGCATCCAGCATTTTATGGCGCACCGCTTCGTCGTCGTGACGCAAACCTCCGGGAGAAAGAACTTTATCGCCCTCAACCACCACGGCATTTTCCATGGTACCCCCCAGTGCCAGCCCCTGGGCCCGCATGACATCAACATCGCGCTGACGGCAGAAGGTGCGGCTGTCACACAGCTCACGCACAAAATTGCCATTCGCCATATTCAGGGTTTTGCTCTGACGGCCAATGGCTTCATCCGCAAAATCAATCTGGAAATCGATGTAAAGATTGTCGGAAGGTTCAAGGCGGGCCACTGCCTCCCCTTCGCGTACTTCAACGGTTTTCAGAACCTCAAAGGCCCGTACAGGCGCATCCAGCACGCGGGTGCCAACACGCATCAGACCTTCGACAAACGGATGCGAACTTCCATCAAGAATCGGCACTTCCGGCCCATCGACTTCGACCAGCGCATTGTGAATGCCACAACCGGCAAGCGCCGCCATAATATGTTCTACGGTAGATACTTCAACACCGGCAGCGTTACGCAGACGGGTACACAGCGCTGCGCCTTCAATCACAGAATCCCAGCGCGCCGGAACCATTGTATTGCCGCTCAGATCCGTTCGGGTGAACCAGATGCCATATTCAGCAGAGGCCGGGCGCACAGTCAGTGTCGCCGGTTTCCCGGAATGCAGGCCCCGGCCTGTAAAGCTAACGGTATTTTTAACTGTGGTCTGCAAGGTCGGCCTCGGTGTCACGCGGACGTCATCTATCCGCAGTAAGACACCTAAGGACCAGGCGAAAAAGAGACAATTCAATCTTTGTAACCAACTGAAACATCTGGTTTCAGCATAGGCAGATCTTTGCCACACCGTGCATCACCCACCAGTTAAACCTTTGTATAAAAACAAAAAGGCCCGCCAAAGCGAGCCTTTCCAAATCTTTCATCCTGCAATAACAGGCCCGGAATTAATTCGCCTGGCGACGCAGGAATGCCGGAATTTCGATGCGTTCCTGTTCCATATCGCTGTCTTCCGCAGGCTCAGCATTGAAATCCTGGGCCGCAAGACGTGGCTGTGGGCTGGCAGCTGGCGCACGCATTACTGGTTTTGGCGCAGCTTCTTCTTCACCACCACCGGTCATACGGTTGATCAGAGATCCGATTCCGAAGCGCTGTTTTTCCTCAGCCATTGGCTGTGGCGCAGGTTGAACCGGCACAGGGCGCGGTGCTGCAACAGCAACAGGGCGAGGCGCAGGTGCGGCCTCTGGTGCAGGTGCATTTTTAACGGCGGCCTGCAGACGTGCCAGAGCTTCCGGAGACGGCGTGCCCGGCGCAGGCGCGCGCGGTGCTACAAATTCTGCGGCAGGCTGTTCAATCGGTGCCACATCCACACGCGCAGCAGGTTGATAAGCTGGCGGTGGCAAAGCGTCATCGTCTTCTTTCGTTGCCTGCACAGCTGCAACAGTTGCGTCGATTTCGCTAAACAGGGATGGTTCAGGCGTGGAAGCTGTCGGGGCAGCAGGTGCTGCTTCTGCGACAACGTCTTCCCGAACCTTTTCAGAAACAGTCACCTCAACAGAAGTTTCCTGTGTCAGCGGCTCTGACAGGCGACGACGTGGCACTGGGAAATCAGATTCAGCTTTTTCAGTGGCGTCGATACCAGTTGCCACAACGGACACGCGCATCATGCCATCAAGAGACGTATCCAGGGTAGAACCAACGATGATGTTCGCATCCGGATCTACTTCTTCACGGATACGGTTTGCAGCTTCGTCCAGTTCAAACAGGGTCAGGTCATAACCACCGGTGATGTTGATCAGAACGCCGTTCGCACCGCGCAGGGAAATCTCATCCAGCAGCGGGTTGGCAATGGCCTTTTCAGCCGCCTGGATCGCACGATCTTCACCTTCGGCTTCGCCGGTGCCCATCATCGCTTTGCCCATTTCGTCCATGACGGCACGAACATCAGCAAAGTCGAGGTTGATCAGGCCAGGACGAACCATCAGGTCAGTCACACCTTTAACACCCTGATACAGAACATCATCTGCCAGAGAGAAAGCTTCGGTGAAGGTGGTTTTTTCATTGGCCAGACGGAACAGGTTCTGGTTCGGAATGATGATCAGCGTATCAACAACTTTCTGAAGCGCTTCGACACCCTCTTCCGCCTGACGCATACGTTTTGCGCCCTCAAACTGGAAAGGTTTCGTCACAACGCCAACAGTCAGAACACCCAGTTCACGGGCCGCCTGTGCAATAATCGGGGCCGCACCTGTCCCGGTGCCACCGCCCATACCAGCCGTGATAAAGCACATATGCGCGCCGGCCAGGTGATCTACGATGCTCTCGATGGTTTCTTCAGCGGCTGCAGCACCAACGGAAGGGCGCGCACCGGCACCCAGACCTTCGGTCACTTTCACACCCATCTGAATGCGCGCCTGCGAGCGGGAGCTCTGCAGTGCCTGCGCGTCGGTGTTTGCTACAACAAACTCCACGCCATCCAGTTCTTTTTCAATCATGTTGTTGACGGCATTGCCGCCTGCGCCACCCACACCGAATACGGTGATACGGGGTGTCAGATCCTCTTGCTCGGAACTCGTGAAGTTTAATGCCATGATACTGTCCGCCTGTTTGTTACCATCAGATCCGGCTCAGTTGTCCCACTGATTTGCCCGACCGAATAATCTTTGTTTGTCTGATTCTACCGTGACGATCGCGCAACGTCACCTAAAAAAAGCAGGCAAACAACAAAATATTGCAAAATTTTCGCCGCAATGCGCGGGAATTTGCCAGAATCACCAAATCCTGGCCCTTAACGCGCTGTTTTTACCAGTTATCTTTGAACCAGCGCACAGCCCGACGCAGAGATCGCGCAGGGTAAGTCGCTGTCGGAATGTCAAAATCCCAGTATTCATCCTGCGGATTTGCCGCAAACAGCGACAGTCCGACAACAGAAGAGAAACCCGGGCCGGTTGCCGATTGCGGCAGGCCAGGCACGCGCATAGGCCGCCCCATTCGCACCTGCTGCCCCAAAATCCGACTTGCAAGACCATCCAGCCCCGGGATCTGACTGCCGGCACCTGTCAACACGATCTTCTGCCCCGGAAGGCTGTCAAACCCGGCCGCATCCAGCCGCGCACGGACTTCTTCCAGGATCTCTTCGACCCGCGGCCGCATGATCCCAATCAGTTCAGCCCGGGACACCTGACGCCGGTCATGCTCCCAGTCACCGGTGTCACCACCGGTTTCAATCATATCCCGGTCATCCATACCGGTCGCCACAACACCGCCATGCAGGGTCTTTATGCGTTCCGCCGCCTGCCAGGGCACCTGAAGCCCGACGGAAATGTCACTTGTCACATGGTCCCCACCAAGACGCACCGCATCTGCGTAGATCATATGTTTCTTAATAAAGACCGAAATCCCGGTAGAGCCGCCGCCAAGATCCACGGTCGCTGCACCCAGTTCCTGTTCATCTTCCACAAGGGATGACACGCCAGACACATAAGCAGAAGACGCCACACCAGCCAGTTCAAGGTCACAGCGTTTTACGCAATACAGAATATTCTGGATCACATGGGCATCCACCGTCAGCATATGCAGATCCGCCGCCAGGCGATTGCCAATCTGGCCGCGCGGGTCAGCGTAACCCGAACGATGATCTACCGCGAAATTCACAGGTTGCGCATGCAGCACCTCACGCCCCGCCCCGTAATCCGGCACATCAGCCCCGGACATCACGCGGGCAATATCGCCTTCACTCACCGGGCCGCTTTCAAGCTCAACCTCCCCCGCCAGACCATAGCTGCGCGGATTGGCTCCGGAAAAGCTGACGATCACATGGTCAACACGCACATCGGCCATCTTCTGGGCAGACTGAAGCGCTGTGCGAATGGCACGTTCTGTTTCATGGATCGCATCAATTTCACCAAAGCGCACACCGCGTGAACGGGTTGTGGCTGCGCCAATCACACGAAATCCGCTTTGCCCCGCCAGCGAGCCGACCCCATCCGGATCGTATCCCTGAACACTGCCATCAAAGCGCAGGACAAGGCAGGCCACCTTAGAGGTACCTACATCAAGCACAGCAATCACACCGCGTTGCATCGCCGCTTTGCGCACATTGCGCATTGCCCGTTGGGTCTCATAAAGATCGCTCATAGCCAATCCTCTGCTCCTGTCGCCAAAACATATCCCTCACGTCCCGGCATCATATTCTATTCATTTCCCAGCGCCCGAATACGCTGCAATCCTTCACTTGCCTCTTGCGCCAGACGCAAAGTCGGGCGGCCAGGCAGGCGCATATCAATCACGGTCACATCCCGTTCCATCAGATCCTGCGCATTGTTCAGCGCCAACACACGGCGCATTGCAGAAACCGGATCTTCCGCTGGCAACATCACCCGCTGATTGCGGTCAAACACCAGATCCCAGCGACGCGACCCAACGCGCACAAGCCCGCGCAGACGGTTTTCAAGCGGTTGCGCCACAGCCATCAGGCGGCGCGCTTCTTCCACGGCCAGTTCCGCCCCTGCCCCGGTGATCAGCGGCAGATCCGGACGTTCAGCCCGCGCCAGAAGGCTGCGCACGCGATGCCCGGTTTCATCCAGCAGGAACACACCTTCCGGCCCGCGCCAGACGACCGCCGGAACACGTTCGGTTACATCAATCTGCAGAATACCACCTTCGCGCACCCGCAGGCTTGCGGTGGCAACGGGATCAAGTTCCCCGATCTGCCTGCGCATCTCTTCCAGATCCAGATCAAAGCTGGTCAGCGGAAATTCGATTGGCAGGATCACACGGATGTCAGCCGCAACCTTTTCAGACGCCCCGTCAATCGCCATGGCCTTCACCATGAATTCGGGGCGTTCCTCAAAGGCTTTGCGCAGCGTATTCACCTGCGTCGTGATCATTTCACGCGAAGCCGCGTTGTTCATCAGAAAGCCAACAACCCCAAGTGCCGCCAGTGCAGGCACCCCAAAACGCATAAAACCGCGAAAAAGCGGCGTCAGGGACAGGCGTTGCATGCGATAGGCCATACGGCTTGGTGCCGGATCTGCCCGGCGTTCATATTGCCTGGGTTCAGGTGCGGGCTGCAAACTGCCATGGGTATCAATATGCGCCTGAATACGGGCTTGAATCCTTGCCTGAATGCGTGCCTGGCTTTCAGCTTCGACTTCTTCCTGGGTCAGCGGGCGCTCCGGCTGGTGCGGTTGCGTCTTCCCGTGCAGGGAAGGGTCAAAAACCGGTGGCTCCACGCGATAATCCGTCACAGCGCATCCTCCACAAGGAAACGACAGAAGGCACCGAAATCCATGCCCTCATGGGCCGCCTGTTCAGGCGACAGCGACGTTGGCGTCATGCCCGGCTGATTGTTGGTTTCCAGAATGATCAGACCATCAAGACCACGGGTTTCGTCCCAGCGAAAATCGGTTCGGCTGACCCCGGTACACCCCAGCGCCGCATGCGCACGCAAAGCATAATCCTGACAGGCTTTATAAATCTCTGCGGGCACATCCGCAGGGATCACATGACGTGATCCGCCCACTTCATATTTCGCCGCATAGTCATACCAGCCATCAGTGATAATATCGGTCACTCCCAGCGCACGCGGGTTTTCAGACCCCAATATCGTGCAGGTCAGCTCTCGCCCGGGTGCGAAGGTTTCAACCATCACTTTTGCAGGCATATCTTCGGAAAGCTGCGGCGGCTGATTTGCACCTTCACTGACGATGTAAATGCCAACGGAAGACCCTTCATTCACAGGCTTCACCACATAGGGCGCGGGCATCACATGGCGGGCACGCACGTCATCCGCATCGGCAACAATGCTGTCGACAACCGGCAGACCAGCAACACGGAACACAGCTTTGGAACGTTCTTTATCCATGGCAATCGCAGAGGCCAGCACGCCGGAATGGGTGTATTTCAGCCCCAACCAGTCCAGAAGCCCCTGGATCAAACCATCTTCACCATATTGTCCGTGAAGCGCATTAAAGACCACATCCGGCGCAGCCTCCGTCAGGCGGGCAACAAGTTCAGCCCCCTGCCCGGTTTCCGCACCCGGATCCAGTTCAATAACATCAAATCCTTCACCCCGGAGTGCAGCCGCGCATTCACGACCAGAGGACAGGGACACTTCGCGTTCAGCCGAAGGGCCACCCATCAATACAACAACCCGGAGACCTGTCTTGCCCGACATAAACGCCCCTTACCACTTTGACCAAATGGTCTGCCGCAGATTTTTACCTGCTTATAATTTTCGCGCCTCTGATCCGATATTTCAGATCACATGCCCCCGGTTTTCCGGGTGACACTGCAGGGTGGCCGTTATGCCTGTGACCGCCCTACGCGCATGATTTCCCATTGTAACGTGATACCGCTGGTTTCGTAAACCTTTTTCCGCACCTCTTCCCCAAGACCTTCCAGCTCGGCCGCCGTGGCGCTATCGCGATTGGTCAGGAAATTCGGGTGCTTTTCATTCATTTCAGCCCCGCCCAGACGTGCGCCGCGCATGCCTGCGTCTTCAATCACCTTCCAGGCTTTCAGCTCATGGGTATCATCGGCCTTGCCGGTGGAACTGAAGCCAGCCGGATTGCGGAACGTTGACCCTGCCGTGCGGTCCTTTGTCGGCTGTGTGTCATCGCGCCTTGCCAGTTGCTCTTCCATCCGCTGGTGCAGCGCACCCGCATCACCGGCGGAAGCTTTCAGACGCACCTCCGTCAGAACCCAGCCCTCGGGCAGTTCCGTCTGACGATAGGCGAATTGCAGATCCGCAGCGGTGACAGTTTTCACCTCACCGTCCCGCGTCACCACAGTCGCACCTGCAAACACATCGGCAAGATACTGCCCATAGCAGCCCGCATTCATTCGCACTGCGCCACCAATGGATCCGGGGATCGTGCGCAGGAACGTCAGATCAAGCCCCTGATCCGCCGCCTTCCGCGCCACATGGGCATCCAGCGCCGCCGCCCCGGCAACCACAGTGTCGCCGTCAAAAGCAATGCCGTTAAAACCACGCCCCAGACGGATCACAACCCCGGCAATCCCCCCATCGCGCACAATCAGGTTTGACCCGACACCCATAGGAAACACAGGAACATCCCCAGGCAAGGCCTTCAGGAACTGCGCAAGATCATCCTGATCCGCGGGCTGAAACAAAACATCCGCAGGCCCGCCCACGCGCATCCAGGTCAATGAGGCCAGATCACGGCTCTCAGTCAACGCACCGCGCACATCAGGAAGATCAGAAATCAGGGTCATGGGGGCCTCAGAAGAAGGACAAAAGATAACGCATCCCCGCCCTAAACGCGGGTGATGCGACCATTAGCTCAATTGCCCGCAAAGCGCCAGGCACTTGTGATAAGATCGCAATGCCCCCTGCCCCGGCCAAAGCCACCCATTTCGAGATACGGAAAATCCGGCTGGCAAGACGATACAACGCGTTCCCCCGGGCCTGTGCATCAGCCTGTGGATCAGAAGCGATTTGCGCGTCCTCTACAAATTCCGCCTGCAGGTCACCTTCTGAAATCGCCTCAACCTCAACTGCGGCCCCGGGCAAAACCTCTGCTGCCAGTGCCGGATCCGCCTGCGCACGCTCTTCCAGCTTCAGCGCTGCACGATGGGCGACGACGCTGCGCACATCTTCATCAAAGCCGGAAATATCAAAGGCCGTTTCTGTCAGCTGTTCTGCGAAATCCTCAACCAGATCATCCTGCGGACATTCCCCGCGCGCAGCTTTCCCCATGGCGCGCTTAGCTGCCCGGCGACAGGCATCATATAGGCCGATCGGGCGCGGGTCTTTCCTGGCCGCTGCCCGGCGGATCAGATCCACTTCAGCGGTTAAAGCGCAATATGGCCCATTCGCCCCGCTCTCCCCATCAAAAGCTTCCGCAGCCTCCAACATTTTTGCCTGAATATCCGACAAACGCAGGTCAGGTAGAAAGTGATCGGGAATGACGTTTAGCTTCCCGCTCTCAGGGTTCTGCGCAATATGTTCCGCGTTAAACGTACGTTCCTGCGCGTATCGCTGACGGATGTTGTAGATCGCCCGGTTAATGATCTTAGCATCACTTTCCCAGTCAACATCCTTGCTGATCGCGATCTCTTTGATCAGGTCAAGGGGAAGAGGGTGGCCAGACAGTTGACCCTCGTAAAAATCAATCCAGAAATCCCAGCCCTCTGGATCAACACCACGGGCGGTTTCATCTGTGCGGGCGGGATTATGCAGAGAGTTGCGAAACGTCAACCAGTCCTCCGACACAGGGTTTCGTTTATTATGCCAGAGCGGAACACGCGTTAAGTCGCCACCTTCATCCAAAATTTCAGCGTCGGCAATATAAGCAATGCGAGCAGCGATATCGACGTCACGAAAATCTGCGAACATGGCTTCATTGCTAGCCTTGTCATAGTTACGGGTCGAGAAACGTGCTGCGGCCAACGCGGCCTCTGAGGCACCAACCCCGGTTGTACGAACAACAGACAGTGCGGCAAAAGAAGCTACATCCGAAAATATATCAGATCGAACGACAGCGACGGCAGCAGTCGCGGCAGACGTGACTTCCCCCTCCACCACATTGCGAACTGCTCCGGAAATCAAAGAGCACCTCAAGATCGATAACGCTATGCTGTCAAATTTTCGGGCTGTAGAGTGAAAATTCATCTCTAGCGGTAACACCCGCGCGGCGGCGCGGTGGGCGATCTGTACGGAAATGCTGCGCAGGTGATCTTGTTCTTCCTGTATCTCAGTTGGGAACTGATCCAGCCAGACCTTCAGGTCATCTGCGTCTTTAATATCTTTTGCTTGAATCATATCCGCACTCTGAACAAACACGCCTGACAGGGCAACCCGTGCGAAGGTAAAAACCGCTAAGGGAATCGTAATCTTTTTGGCTCACAAAAGGGCTATGTTATCCGTATTTCTGTTTGTCATTCCCGCCTCTGCCCTGCTGAGTGCCGCGTATCTGCCTGCATCCCACGGCAGGGCCTATCAGTGGGCGGGGGTGGTTGCTTTGCTGACCATCGCACCGGGCATTGCGCCGGTTGCGGATCAGCCTGGGCCGGTTGCAGAAACCACCCACAGCATTGCGACACCAGAAAGAATTACGGTCTTAGCCCTGCCCGCGCAAACTGCGGCGCAGCCAGCGCATCAGATATACCACCGGCCAACGCAGCATCGACAGGCCCGCCGCCATGACAAGCAGCGTCAGCCAGGGGCCGTTTTGCCAGCAGATGAACCCCAACAGCGGCACACCGACCCCCATCAGCCAATAGGCGCGGGTCCAGTAATTGTCTTTTGAGGGCAGCATAGCCAGCAGATTGGCGGCAATCATCCAGACACAAGCCAGCGCGAGGGACAGATTGATCATGCGCGATCCTCCGGCCCGAGGCTGCGCTGTACATCGCGCCCTGTCCACTTGCGGAAATAGAAAATCAGCGGACGACGGAACATCGAAACAAAGCCTGCACATCCCACAAGCGCAAGGAGCGCGCCATGTTCATACCCAATAAAGCCGATCAGAAATGGTGCCAGCACCAAAAGCGTCAGCCCGGGCGGGAACTGCAGGCGCATCGGCAAAAGTGCCGTGATCGTTGCCGCAATCGCCCAGAAACAGGCCAGCATCAGAGAGAGGCTCATGTCCGGGACTTCCCTTCTTTGCGATTGGCCCACCAGGCCAGTAAAATTCCTGTCGCTCCGGACAGAAACAGTGGCCCGCCAAACAGTATCATCAGAACGATGAACAGCCCTTCCGGTGAGATGTAACCCGTATCCTCCGTGACAGCCATCATTCCGGCAAACGCGATCACAGCCAGATTGGTGATCGCAAACGTGATCAGAGCGACGCGCAGGGAATACCCCCGCGCAAGCAGATAGAAAACTGCGATGCCGGCAATCCCTGCCAGCATATAGATCACAATTCCCATGTTCTGCGCTCCTCTGTGGTCTTATGCCTTCGCTTTCTCAGGCAGGGCGTTGGTCCAGGTTGAAATCGTGCCCGCGCCAAGGCAGACCAGCATATCGCCCGGTTTGCCATGGGTGCGCAGGAAGTCCAGCAGGCCTGCTTCATCTTCCACCACATGGGCATTTTTATGACCATGGGTCGTCAGACCAGCAACCAGATCTTCGCGGGACGCGCCTTCAATTGGTTCCTCGCCCGCGGCAAAGATATTGGTGATGCCCACAATGTCTGCATCGTTGAAACAGGTGCAGAAATCTTCAAACAGGTCATGCAAACGGGAATAGCGGTGCGGCTGATGCACAGCCAGAACACGCCCGCCTTCAGACACCGCATTGCGGGCCGCTTTCAGAACCGCGTTAATTTCAACCGGATGGTGGCCATAGTCATCAATCACGGTCACGCCATCAATGTCACCCACACGGGTAAAGCGGCGGTTCACCCCGCCAAATTCCGCAAGCGCCTGACGGATCTCATCGCGTTTCATACCAAGGTGACGGGACACCGCGACAGCCGACAGTGCGTTAGACACATTGTGATCACCGGGCATCGGAAGGGTGCAACCTTCGATCACGGTGCCCTCTGCGTTCAGCTCAATATCAAAATGCGCAACACCGGCTTTCCAGACAAGGTTCACTGCACGCACATCGGCCTGCGGGTTGAAACCAAAGCTGACCACGCGGCGATCTGTGATCTTACCGACAAGGGACTGAACCTCGGGATGATCCGTGCAGCAGACCGCGATACCATAAAACGGGATGTTTTCCACAAAATCACGGAAGCCCTGACGCAGGGTGTCAAAGTCGCCCCAATGTTCCATATGTTCCGGGTCGATATTGGTGATGATCGCGATGGTCGCCGGCAGACGGTTGAAAGTGCCATCACTCTCATCGGCCTCAACCACCATCCAGTCGCCCTTGCCCATACGCGCATTTGAACCGTAGGCATGAATGATCCCGCCGTTGATCACGGTCGGGTCAATCCCGCCGTTGACCAGCAGTTCCGCAACCATTGTGGTGGTCGTGGTTTTGCCATGTGTGCCTGCAACTGCAATGTTGGACCGCAGGCGCATCAGTTCCGCCAACATTTCGGCCCGGCGCACAACAGGCAGGCCACGGCGGCGGGCTTCGTCCAGTTCCGGGTTGCCCGGTTTGATCGCGGATGAGATCACCACAACCGCAGCGCCATCCAGGTTTTCCGCCTTCTGGCCAACAAAGACTGTTGCGCCAAGACGTTCCAGACGGGCGGTGATCTTTGACGCCTTCAGGTCAGACCCCTGCACCGTATAGCCATGTTCCAGCAGCACCTCGGCGATGCCCGACATCCCAATGCCCCCGATACCGGCAAAATGGATTGGGCCAATTTCAGTGGGGAGCTTGGTGGCTGCGGCGTTCATATGACTTCTTTCTTAACTATCTGCGCCTGACATGGCGATTAACTGATCAACAAGCGCGACAAGCGCCTCTGTGGCATCCGGGCGGCCCTGATCCAATGCGGAATGTGCCATATGAATAGCGGCATCGGGGTTTTCCAG
Source organism: Halocynthiibacter styelae (assembly GCF_016123485.1). Lineage (GTDB taxonomy): Bacteria > Pseudomonadota > Alphaproteobacteria > Rhodobacterales > Rhodobacteraceae > Halocynthiibacter > Halocynthiibacter styelae. The sequence goes on from NZ_JADCKQ010000002.1 coordinate 109,803, forward strand.
AATTGCCGTGATATGCCCGCTGAGGGTCGTGGAATCAAGCAGGGATTCCGGGATCAGCACGGCGGCGTCCGCATCCACAAGGCCACGGGCATTCGCGGCCTGATGATCGCCGGTTGCCGCGGCAAAAGGGATGAGGATTGATGGGCGGCCAATCACGCTGATATCTGCAACGCTGGACGCACCGGAACGGCTGATTACCAGCTGTGCTTCGCCCATGCGGCGCGGCACATCTTCAAAGAAAGGCTGCACGTCGGCGCGGATACCCGCCTGATCGTAATAGGCGCGCACACGTTCTTCATCTTCGCCCCTCGCCTGATGTGAGACATTCACATGCTGACGGATATGATCCGGCAGGCTGGCAATCGCCTCTGGCACAACATCCGACAGAATGCGTGCGCCTTGCGATCCGCCAATCACCAGAATATCCATCGGGTAGTCACCTGGCGGGATATAAGGCGCACCGGCTTTTTCCAATACAGCGCCCCGCACAGGGTTACCCGTATGCACGCCTTCAACACCGGCAGGCAGATCGGTGGGCCAGGTGCCGCAGGCAACCTGATCGACGCGTTTCGCAAAGATCTTATTCACGCGGCCCAGCACGCCGTTCTGTTCATGGATCATGCGCGGACGGCGCAAAAGCCAGGCGGCGGACACCGCAGGGATCGCAGGATAGCCACCAAACCCGACAACTACATCAGGTTTATCGCGCATCATGCGCCGGGTCATCGACAGAATTCCACCAAGAATCTTAAATGGCACCGCCAGTTTCGCGAGCTTACCGCCGCGTGCAAAAGTGGCGGATGAGATTTCCTCAATCTCAACCACATGAGGAAAGCCACCGGTATAGCGCGCACCACGCGCATCCGTGGACAGCTTCACCCGCCAGCCCTTGCGCAGCATCGCTTCTGCCAGGGCCTGGGCCGGGAACATATGGCCGCCGGTGCCACCGGCAGCGATAATCATTAAGGGTGCTTTGTTCATTCTATCAGCCTCGGTTGTGCACCGGATGGGTGCTGAAATGGCCTGCACGGCGGAAGTGATCCCCCAGCGCGCCCTGCGGACGTTCGCGGGTGAAGGCCAGAAGCATGCCAAGGGCAATGCCGCCTGCGATCAGGGAAGAACCCCCATAGCTGACGAATGGCAGGGTCATGCCTTTGGCCGGCAGGATACGCGCGGCAACGCCCATATTCACGAAGGCCTGTACGCCAAACATACAGGCCAGACCAGTGCCCGCGAGGCGGATGAAAAGATCACGTTCACGCACCAGACGCACGAGGGACCGCAGAGTGATCAGCGCAAAAAGCGCGATGATAATCACAACCAGCACCAGGCCATATTCTTCCGCAGCAACTGCGATAATGAAATCGGTATGCGCATCCGGCAGCCACCATTTGACCTGACCTTCGCCAAGACCCACGCCAAACAGCCCGCCTTCGCGGATCGCATCGGTTGCGTAACCCATCTGTGTTGTGGGGTCGACATCCGCGCTCATGAAACCATCAATCCGGCGGGCGAAGTGTTCGGAACTGTTGTAGGCAACAACGCCAGCGACAATCACAAACCCGGCCATAACGGCCAGCAGCATGAAGGGCGCACCGGCGACAAAATACATCACGCCCCAGCCGAACAGCACAAGGCAGGCCTGGCCAAAGTCCGGCTGCATCGCAAGGAACATGCAGATCACCACCGTCAGGAAAAATGACATGGTTTTGCCGGGCGGTCCGTTGATTTCCTGGCTGGCGGCCATCAGCCAGGCTGCGATAATTACAAAGCCCGGTTTCAGGAATTCAGAAGGCTGCACAGAGGCAAAACCAAGGGAATACCAACGGGTCGCTCCTTTGCCGAAATCCGTGCCCAGAACCGGCAACAGTGCGAGTGCAATAAAGGCGCAGATAAAGCCAAGAACGCCCAGACGGCGCACAAGCGATGGCGACATCATGGATGTCAGCAACATCACTGTCAGAGCCATACCACCAAAGATCGCCTGCCGTTCGACATAGTGAAAAGCCGCAAATCCGTTTTTCGCTGCAAGCGGTGGAGAAGCCGCAAGACCCAGGAAAATTCCGATCCCGAACAGGATCAGAACGCTTGCCAGTGTCCATTTATCAATCGTGCGCCACCAGCGCGGCAAGACCGGCTCACCTCGGGTTACGGGAACGGAACCATACACCATCTCTGTCATGGAAACTGCCTTTTTGCCTCAGAACACGCCCAAAATCAGGGCCTTACACCTTATTCACCGATTGAAAACCGGTGTTTTTCTTGTGAATGACTGCTCAGTCCTGCCCGGTTTTCCGGGTCTGACTTTTATTCTAGCGCGTTTATGTCCTTCTGACCAGCCCGCGCCTGCCCCCTTGCACAATTCCGCCGCCCATGATCAGAGAGGGCATGGATTATGACGTAATTATCATAGGCGCGGGTGCCGCCGGTATGATGGCTGCTGCGGTGGCCGGACAGCGTGGCGCGCGGGTGTTGGTCGTGGATCATGCGAAGGCCGCGGGCGACAAAATCCGCATTTCCGGCGGCGGGCGCTGCAACTTTACAAATATGTATGCGGGGCCTGAAAATTTCCTCTCGCAAAACCCGCATTTCTGCAAATCCGCCCTGTCGCGCTTTGGCCCCTGGGATTTTGTCGAGATGGTCGATCGTCACGGAATTCAGTGGCATGAGAAAACCCTGGGGCAGCTGTTCTGTGACAATTCCGCGAAAGACATCATTGCGATGTTGTTGACTGAGATGGAGACCGGTGGCGCTGAACTTTCCCTGAAGTCCGAAATCAGCCGGATTGAGAAGGCCCGTGACGGGTTTCGTGTGACGGCAAACGGGCGGGTTCTGACCTGTGCGAAGCTTGTGGTCGCCTGTGGTGGGAAATCCATTCCGAAGATGGGTGCAACCGGCTTTGGCTATGAGATTGCGCAACAATTTGACCTGCGGATTGTGCCAACACGTGCAGGACTTGTGCCTTTCACCTTTCAGGGTGCCCTTCTGGAGAAGCTGAAATCCATTGCCGGGGTTGCACTACCTGCCCGTGTGACGGCTGGTGGCACCGGGTTTGATGAGGCTTTGCTTTTCACCCATCGCGGCCTCTCCGGCCCGGCAGTGCTGCAGGCCTCCTCCTACTGGGAAGAAGCTGCACCTATATCACTGTCGCTTCTGCCGGACACAGATCTTCCGGCAGCCCTGAAGGCCCAACGGCAGGCCAAAGGTGGCATCGGCATGACCCGGGCTTTGTCCGAATATTTCCCCAAACGCCTTGCAGCCTTGCTTGCAGAAGAATTCGCCCCTGACGGCAATCTGGCGGATCAATCCGATCAGGCAATTGATGAGCTGACGGCAAAATTGCGCAACTGGAAGGTCACTCCTTCCGGCACAGAAGGTTACCGCACAGCCGAGGTCACCTTAGGTGGCGTAAATACGGATGAATTGTCATCCAAAACCATGGAAGCGAAATCCGTACCAGGATTGTATTTCATAGGTGAGGTCGTGGATGTCACCGGCTGGTTGGGCGGGTTCAATTTTCAATGGGCCTGGGCATCAGGCGTGGCCTGTGGGCAGGCTGTGGCGCAATAACCTCTTACGCTTTGCGCGTCCGGCTTACGTGCTTATGGGAATTCCGGTTTTCCGGTTTTCCGGTTTTCCGGTTTTCCGGTTTTCCGGTTTTCCGGTGAACTTGCCCGCGCCCTCTCTCAGATCAACCCCTTGTCCACCCGCCATTCACACCCTATATCTGTTCGTGGCGGGTTCTGCCCTTCTCGTGAACGGGTTCAATTCCAGTGGCCTTAAGCTTTTTCGAGGGAGCTGGCTCTGTGCGGACCCTGGTCCACTTACCTGGCGCCCACCTGTACATACAGGTCCTCGGGAATTCACACACCCACACGGCTGCGTTTGCGGGCCCGCCACTTTTCCTTGCTTTCCTGACCTGACCACCGCAGGCTGCGCGCGGGAGGATTCCAATATGGCAGGCGCCGGCATTCAGTATCCGGATCATTTCATCACCCGACTTCAGGCGGTCTGGGGGCGTGGTTTTCTGTCACCAGGTGGACCAGAGGAAGTGAAACGCATTGTTGATGGGCTGGATCTGGCTGGGAAATCTCTGCTTGATATCGGCTTTGGCACCGGCGGCCCCGCAGCAGTTCTTGCGTCGCTTGGCGCACAAGTGACGGGTACGGATATCGAACCACAACTTCTGCCCCATGCCGAAGCCACGCGTCAGGCTTCAGACCATAGGGATCAGATCACCCTGATCCTGACAGATCCCGGACCACTGCCGTTTGAGGACGCCTCTTTTGACGTGATCTTTTCCAAAGACAGCCTGATCCATGTGCCCGACAAAGCCGCGATGTATGGCGAAATTCTGCGGGTGCTGCGCCCGGGTGGTGTCTTTGCCGCCAGTGACTGGCTGATGGGCGAAGGCGCGGAAGCCGCCCGGGTGATGGCGGAGTTCAACGCCCGGGGCTATCTTGATTTCCGCATGGCGACCGCAAGCCAGACTGCTGATATCCTGCGCGAATGCGGATTTGAGGCCGTAACAACCCTCGATCGCAACGCCTGGTACGCGGATCTGGCCGCGCGTGAGGTGAAGAAGGTTGAGGAAGAACTATACGATGATCTGGTGCGTGAAGTCGGCACTGAGATCATGCAGGACTGGCTGCAGATCCGCCGTCATCTGGCCGAAGCCGCACGTCTTGGCAGCTTATGCCCGACACATCTGCGGGCCGTAAAACCAGCTTAACGCTGCTCTGTGACTTTCACTGGTGCTGCCTTATTAAACACGCGCTGCGTTTTGCCACGGGTTGGCGGATTTTCCTTATCCCCCAGCCGCATGATCGCAATCGCGGCCTGCACGCCAGCAAAGACAATACCATTGAACATAAAAAGCATGATCACCGCGACAAGGCCCATGTCCGAGGTGGAAACAAGATGCCAGAGGTTCGCCACGTTGAACCAGAGCAACGCGGTCACGAATGCCGCCGACAGGCCAAAGCCAATCAGAACATTGCGGATGTAAAGGCGGATCAATGGGGGCATGGGGCTCTCCTGTATCAATGTCATTATGACAGGGGCTTCCCCGGGTGTCAGCCGGCACAAAGTCGCAGTTTTTGCCGGTGCAAAGCTCCTGCCCTGCCCGGTTGTCTGCTGCTTAACGCATAATGGTGATGCCGGTTGGTAATGTGGCGGCGCCGCCCATACGGAGGATGAGACCGGGCTGTGAAACCCGGTGAGGAAGCTTGTTTCGCCCAGTATTTTATCGGGCCTCGTTCCGTTTATGGTTCCCGGATTGATAGTCCGGGTCTGATCGATCAGTCAGAACTATGCTGTGTGAATCTTTAGATTTCACAAGTGGCAAGTACGCTGCCTGCGATTGTTCATCGAAAGACCGGAAGGAGACCAGCTCCGCCCCAGAGTATTTATGGAAAGATGAACAGCGAACCTGCCCATAGAGAAGCGAAGAGGCGTTCAGAACGCCTCTGGCTTTGCTTCACGTGCCATGTGATCCAGCACTGCATTCACGAACTTCGGTTCGCGGCCTTCCGGGTGGAAAGCTTTTGCCACATCCACAAATTCAGTGATCACAACCTTTGGCGGCGCAATACCAAAAAGCAGCTCCGCAGCAGCAGCCCGGAACAGCGCACGCAGGGTTGTGTCGATACGGCCCAGGGGCCATTTTGCCACCAGCGCACGATCGGTCAGCTGGTCGACCTGCGCCTGATTATCAACCGCATCGGCGATCAGCTTGCGGAACAGGCCAGTGTCGCCTTCCGCCATATCATATTCGCCGAAGTCCTCGCCAAAGCGGTGTTCTTCAAATTCGCGACGTACAGCTTCCACGTTCTGGTCAGACACTTCCATCTGATACAGGGCCTGCACCGCAAAAAAGCGGGAAGCGGAACGCATTTTGCGCAGCTGGTTGCCGGAGGGTTTCGGCGCGTCTTCCGGTTTGGTTTCAGGCGTATCAGTCATGCTTTTGCGGGTCCGTTGTCAGTGCTGGCAGACGCGATGCGGAATTCTTCCGAGGCAGGTTTAAAACCGATGCCTTTCGTCTGGGTGCCCCATTTGCGCGAAAGTGCGATCAAATGCAAGGCCGCAGCGGCTGCACCGCCACCTTTATTCTGATCTTTCGGATCTGCGCGCACCTCTGCCTGGGGGCGGTTTTCCACGGTCAGGATGCCATTGCCGATGCAGGCCCCCTGCAGACCCAGCAGCTGGATCGCACGGGATGAGTCATTGCAGACGGTTTCGTAATGGGTGGTTTCACCGCGCACAACACAGCCCAGCGCCACGTAACCATCAAAATTCGCCTGACGTTCCGCGATTGAAATCGCGGTCGGAATTTCCAGAGCACCAGGCACTTCCACCAGTTCATATGTGCCGCCAGATGCTTCGATCTCAGCCACCGCACCGGCAACCATATTGTCAGCGATGTCTTTGTAATAAGGTGACACCACGATCAGCAGTTTCACCGGCTTATCAAATTCCGCACGCGGCATGATGTAATGGGATGGACCAGCCATGCTTATGCCTCCTCATTGATCGGACGGGTGCCCGTGATTTCAAGATCCCAGGCCTCAAGCCCAAGATATGTTGTATCCGGTGAATTTGTCAGCAGTTCCAGCTTGTGCAGACCCAGCTTGGACATGATCTGCGCACCAATGCCGGTCTGTTTGATGGTACGCGGAGCGTGATCATCGTCGTCAAGCATCAGTTTCGGGCGCGGTTCACGGAAGAGAACCACAAGACCACGGCCCTCTGCGGCGATGATTTCCATCGCTTCGCCGAGCTTATCAGAACCACCAGAACCAATCGCCAGGACGTCTTCCATCGGATTGATCGCATGGGCGCGGGTCAGAACCGGCGCATCGGTGGTGATGTCACCTTTGATCAGGGCCACATGTTCGGTGCCGGTCAGCTGATCGGTGAACAGGCGCATGTCCCAGTCACCACCATGGGCGGAGGTGACGGTTTCTTTATGGGTTTCATCCACAAGGTTATCGTGGCGCTGACGCCAGGCGATCAGGTCAGAAATCGTGCCGATCTTCAGGTCATGTTTCGCAGCATAGGAGACAAGATCAGGCAGACGGGCCATGGTACCGTCATCATTCATGATCTCACAGATCACACCAGAGGGGTTCAGGCCTGCCAGACGGGATACATCCACCGCAGCTTCTGTATGGCCAGCCCGCACCAGAACACCGCCATTGCGCGCGCGCAGCGGGAAGACGTGACCAGGGGTTGCGATATCCGCCTGAGTGTTGTCGGGGTTAATCGCGGTAGCGATGGTCAGGGCACGGTCCGCGGCGGAGATCCCGGTAGACACGCCTTCACGTGCTTCAATCGACACAGTGAACGCGGTTTCGTGACGGGAGGAATTGTTTACCGCCATCATCGGCAGAGCCAGCTCATCCACACGCGCTTCGGTCATGGGCAGGCAGATCAGCCCGCGGCCGTGGGTGGCCATGAAATTGATCGCGGCGTCATCGGCAAATTCGGCTGCAATCACCAGATCGCCTTCGTTTTCACGGTCCTCATGATCCACAAGGATAAACATGCGGCCTTCGCGCGCGTCTTTGATGATCTCGGAAATCGGGCTGATGGCGGCGGCGATTTCAGCCTCGCTCAGGGGGGATGTGGTCATGGCAGCTACTCTCGTGATGCGCCCCGGCAGACGGGACGCCTCCGGATACACCTTATGGGCCAGAAGGGAAAGAGAATTTGCGCCATACAAAAGGAGTGGCTCCCGCCAGGTTTACATTCTGACGAATGAAACCTGTTGGGCATGGCAGGCTTCGCCTGCAGTGGCGCGAAACCGCGCAGAAAGGAGACCCCGTGCCACGCGCCGTGTCTGGCGCAGTGTCAGCCAAATTCCCGCAGGCGGGCGACGTAGCGGGCCATGGTGTCGATTTCGAGGTTGATGAAATCGCCCTCTTTCACATCGCCCCAGGTGGTCACCTCTTTGGTATGTGGGATGACATTGATGCCGAAGGTGCAGCCGTCAACCTCATTCACGGTCAGTGATGTGCCGTTCAGCGCCACAGAGCCTTTTGGCGCAATAAAGCGTGCCAGGTCTTCCGGGGCGCGGAAGGTCATGCGGGTGCTGTCACCTTCGTCACGCAGCTCAACCAGTTCAGCCACGCCGTCTACATGGCCTGAGACAATATGCCCGCCCAGTTCATCCCCGACTTTCAGCGCGCGTTCCAGGTTCAGACGACGCCCGGCAAACCAGGCATTGCGGCCGATATTCGTGAGATTCACGCTTTCGGCGGAAATTTCCACATCAAACCAGTTCTTTGAGCTGATGCCCGTCGCAATCACCGTCAGGCAGACCCCGTCACAGGCGATGGACGCGCCCAGATCAATGCCCTCAATGTCATAAGACGTACCAATACGTGCACGCAGATCGCCGCGCTGTTCGGTTTCAAGCACTTCGCCAATGTCTGTGATAATTCCGGTAAACATGATGCGCCCTCTTGCGTGATGCCTTTGTCGTCGGGGTAGCCTGTTGTGCAAAGCCGTGCAAGAAAAACCCGGCGCGCTGATCTGAGTTTATCTCTGCGCCCCTGACTTGCGCAAATTACCCTGCTCAGGCTAAAGTTGCGACAACGCATCTTCCGGCTGCCATATTCCGGACGAAAACAAATTGTATAAGTAAAACACTGGCCGGATCAGCACCGGCGAAAGTACGGGCATTAATGAGTTTACCATCGGCATCCCATTCAGGCGGACATCGCTTTCTGTTTCTCCAGGGCCCTCACGGGCCGTTTTTTGCGCGCCTGGGGAAAATGCTGCGGGCGGCGGGGGCAGATGTCTGGCGTGTGGGGTTTAATGCCGGGGACCAGGCCATGTGGTTTCGCAACCCCGGTTATATTCCCTACACCGGCAATCCCGAGGACTGGCCCGCATTTTACGACAATCTGCTGACAGAACATCAGATCACTGACATCGTCCTTTATGGGGACACCCGTCAGATCCATGCGACAGCGGTAGAACATGCGCGCAGCCTGGGTCTGCGCGTGCATATCTTTGAAGAAGGCTATCTGCGCCCCTATTGGATCACCTATGAGCGTGGCGGCTCAAACGGCCACTCCCGCCTGATGGATCTGGACATCCCCGCTATGCAGAAAGCACTTGAAACCGTCGACATGGATGCGCCGGAAGCCCCGGCCCATTGGGGTGATATGCGTCAGCACATGTTTTACGGCGCTTTGTACCACTGGCACGTGATGCTGCGGAACCGGAAGTACAAAGGGTTCCGTCCCCATCGCGAAATCAGTGTCTGGCAGGAATTCCGGCTCTACTTTCAGCGACTGATGCTTGCCCCCATACTTGCGATTGACCGTATCATTGCAACAGCCCGGATCAAATACGGCGGGTTCCCCTACCATCTCGCGCTTTTGCAGCTGGAACATGATTCAAGCTTCCGCATGCACAGCCCTTTCACCAGCATGACCGAGTTTCTTGAAACCGCCATCAAAGGGTTTGCAGAAGGAGCACCGCAACATCACCACCTGGTGTTCAAGGCCCATCCACTGGAAGACGGCCGAGTTCCGCAACGACGCGAAATCCGCCGAATCGCCAAAGAACATGGCGTTGAGAATCGGGTACACTATGTCCGTGGAGGTAAACTTGCCAAGCTTCTGAATCACGCCAGAAGTGCAATCACCGTCAATTCCACCGCCGCACAACAGGTGCTCTGGCGGGGGTTACCACTGAAGGTTTTCGGTGAGGCTGTCTATTCAAAACCAGAGTTTGTCTCACGTCAGGCCCTGCCTGAATTCTTCACGCATCCGACACGGCCAGACACCCGCGCCTATCGTGATTATCGCCATTTTCTTCTGGAAACTTCACAAATCACCGGTGGCTTCTACTCTGCACGGGGACGGCGTCAGGTCTTGCGACAGGTGGTTGATCTGATGCTTTCAGCGCAGGATCCTTATGATGCGCTGATCTCAGGCAACGCGGCCCCGAGGCAACAGTTGCACAGCATCCGGTAAGCACCTGTAAACGAATCTGGATTTCTTGCGCCGGCTTCGCTACGGTCTACCAAAAGAAAGTGATGAAAAAAACTTCATCCGATAAGTTTTAAAGAGGGCGCAGTATTGTTTTATTTGACCTCCCGCTGGGTGAAACCTCTGGTGTTGACGGCAGCTGTTCTTTCGCTGGCCGGTTGCGGCCTGCCGCGTTCCGGTCCGAACAAACAGGAAATCAACGCTGGTGCCGATGAAACCTTTGGCAACTCTTTTGTTGTCCCGGTTGACCATCAGACCGCGCAACAGATCGCGCGTGCCCCCACCGGTGGGTTCTCATCCGCGTTCCTGAACGCTGGCGAAGTTGGCTCTGACACCATCCGCCCTGGTGACACCCTTGGCCTGACCATCTGGGAAAACGTCGAAACCGGCGTTTTGGGGACTCGCGGCGTACCTTCTGTCCTGGATCAGGTTCAGGTTGATGGGGCCGGTATGATATTTGTGCCCTATGCGGGCCGTGTCCGTGCTTCGGGCAATACACCAGACGCATTGCGCCGGATTATTACAGAAAAGCTGGATGAACAGACACCTGACCCCCAGGTTATGGTCACACGCCTGGCCGGTGATGGGGCAACCGTATCTATCGTTGGTGGCGTCGGCGCGCAGGGCGTTTATCCGATCGAACGCCCCACGCGAACTCTGGCAGCGATGATCGCCCAGGCCGGCGGCATTCAGATTGAACCTGAAATCACAAAAATCCGCGTGTTGCGTGGCGCGCAGAGCGGCACAATCTGGCTGGAAGATCTTTATTCAAACCCTGCCCTTGATATTGCATTGCGTGCCAACGACCGCGTGCTTATTGAAGCAGACACACGGTCCTTTACCGCCCTCGGTGCGACCGGCGCACAAAACCGCGTCGCCTTTGAATCCCAGGACCTGAGCGCAATTGAAGCCATTGCCCAGGTTGGCGGGCTCTCAAGCAACATCGCAGATCCTACCGGCATTTTTGTTTTCCGGGATGAAACCGCCCAGGCCACCAATGCCGTTCTGAACCGCACCGATCTGCAAGGCCCTCAACGGGTCGCCTATGTGCTTGATCTGACACAGCCCAACGGCGTCTTCCTGGCAAGGGATTTCATGATCCGCGATGAAGACACGATTTATGTGACCGAAGCGCCATTTGTTCAGTGGAACAAAACCATTGGTGCTCTGACCGGTTCACTTTCGTCCGCAGATGCGATCAACAGCGTCGTGAACTGATGCATGCCTGAGGCGCGTTACGCTGCAAAAGATACAAACGCCGGGTCTGAAGAGGCCCGGCGTCTTTACGTCTACAATGGTGGCTTCCTGACACAGGGGCGCATCCGGCGCATTCTGTCGCTGGCAGGCTATGACATTAAGATCGGCACACCTGGCGCAGGTGATCTGGTGGGCGTCTGGGGCAAAAGCCCGACTTCACCACGCGGGGAAAAAGTCGCACAGCATTTTGACAGCCCGGTTCTGCGGGTCGAAGATGCCTTTCTGCGGTCTGTTCTGCCCGGACGCAGCGGAAGTGAACCCATAGGGCTGCTGCTGGATGAAAAAGGTGTGCATTTTGACAGCTCTGCCCCCAGTGATCTGGAAGAGATCCTGAAGCACCACCCGCTGGACGACGCCGCCATTCTGAACCGCGCCCGTGGCGCAATGGAACGCATCCGCAAGGCGCATCTGTCGAAATACAATAACTTTGATCCCGCAGCCCCCCTGCCCGATCCCGGTTATGTGCTGGTGCTGGATCAGACCCGTGGTGATGCTTCTGTTACCTATAGCGGGGCGGACTCAAATAGCTTTAAGGAAATGCTGACCACTGCCCGGCTGGAACATCCAAACACGCCCATCCTGATCAAAAGCCACCCGGAAACCGGGGCAGGCTATCGTGAAGGTTACTTCGGCCCGCAGGACGAAAACGATCAGGTTCGCCTGTTCACCGATCCGGTTTCGCCTCACGCCCTGCTGGAAGGGGCCAATGCGGTTTATACGGTGTCCTCCACCCTTGGGTTTGAGGCGATCTTCACCGGCCACAAACCCCGGGTTTTTGGCCAGCCCTGTTACGCGGGGTGGGGGCTGACCGATGACGAACATCCCCTGGACCGTCGCCAGCGTGAATTGACCCGCGCGCAATTGTTTGCCGCTGTCATGATCCTTTATCCGACCTGGTATGATCCGGCCAATGATCGCCTTTGTGAACTTGAAGACGCCATTGGCGCCCTTGAGGCTGAAGTGCGGCAATGGCGCGAAGATCAGCAGGGCTATACAGCCATGGCCATGCGCAGCTGGAAGCGCGGACATCTGCAGAAGTTCTTTGGTGCACAAAAAGCCGTCAGGTTTGATGACCGCCCCCGACGCGCCACAACCATGGCCCGGCAGCAGGATCGTAAGCTGATGATCTGGGCGGGCTATGCAAAGGAAGAGATCCGCAATATCGCCGGGGATACGTCTCTGATCCGGGTGGAAGACGGGTTTCTGCGGTCGCGTGGGCTTGGGGCCGATCTGATCCCGCCACTGTCGCTCGTCGCAGATGATCTGGGGATCTATTACGACCCCACCAGAGAGTGCCGCCTTGAAACCCTGATCCATGCCCGCCCGCGCCTAAGCGATGCGGAAACCACGCGGATTGAACGGCTGATCCATAAGATCACCGATGGCGGGCTGAGCAAATATAACCTCAGCAAGGAAACCGCACTGCCGGACATTCCCGAAGGCCGCAAACTTGTCCTGGTGCCAGGTCAGGTTGAAGATGATGCGTCAATCCGGCTGGGCACAACGGATGTCACCACAAACCGCGCCCTGCTGGAAGCCACCCGCGCGCTTTATCCCGATGCGGTGATCCTCTACAAACCCCACCCGGATTGCGAAGCAGGTCTGCGCAAAGGCGGGATCAGCGCGGAAGAGGCCCTGACCTGGGTTGATCACGTGATGGAAGATGCTGACGCGATGGCGCTGCTGGATCACGTGGATGTGGTATCAACCATGACCTCGCTTATGGGGTTCGAAGCCCTGTTGCGCGGCAGGAAAGTCACCTGTTTTGGCGCGCCTTTTTATGCAGGCTGGGGGCTGACGAAGGATATGTCAGACACACCTGCCCGGCGCGATTGCTATCCGACGCTGCCCGCCCTGGCCCATGCGGCCCTGATTGACTATCCGCGCTACTTTGATCCGAAATCCGGCCGTCCTGTACCGGCAGAGGTCGTGGTAGAGCGCCTGGTTTCCGGTGATATTCCCGCGCCGTCACGCCACAATCGCATGGTTGCGAAACTTCAGGGCTGGTTTGCCGGTTACAGCTGGATCTGGCGGCGCTGATTTATTTCCGCTGCCAGCGGTGCAGAATATCCGCGCCCAGCCTGCGCACATCGCGCAGATCAAAACGGGGCGTGTCTGCCAGATGTTCGAACCCCATCGGCGCAAGAGACGCCAGCCCTTCCGCCCCCAGCATCACACCCGCCGTATAGCCCGACACATGATCCGCAAGATCCGCCCGCAGCATCGCCGCCGCCAGACTGCCGCCCCCTTCGCAATACACCCGCGTCAGCCCCGCGCTACCCAGCGCCTGCATCATGGATTGCGGGCAAAGCGTGCCGTTGATTTCATCCACCTCAAACAGTTTTGCGCCGCAGGCCCCCCAGGCCTCCCGCCGCTCTGGCAGGGCCGAAGCCCCGTGCAACAGCCAGACCGGAATATCGCGCGCGGTCTGCGCCAGTTTTCCAGTCAGGGGAATATCAAGCATCCGCGCGGCAATCACCCGTACCGGCTGATGGGTGATACCAAGCCCGCGCACGTTCAGGGATGGATCATCCGCCCGCGCAGTCCCTGCCCCGACAAGCACCGCGTCATGACAGGCGCGTTCCATATGCACATTGCGGCGCGCCTCGGGACCGGTGATCCACTGGCTTTCGCCGCTGGCCATGGCAATACGCCCGTCAAAACTGGACGCAAGCTTCAGCGTCAGCATCGGACGACCCTGGTTCACGCGGTTAAAGAAACCTTCATTGATTTGCTGCGCCTCATCTGCGCAAAGCCCGGTATCAACCGTGATCCCGGCGTCCCGCAGCATCTGATGCCCGCCACCGGCAACGCGGGGGTCGTCATCTGTCAGGGCTGACACAACACGCGCGACACCGGCATCAATCAGTGCCTGCGCACAGGGCGGGGTTTTTCCGAAATGGGAACAGGGTTCCAGGGTGACATAGACTGTTGCGCCACGCGCGGCATCACCGGCCATGGCAAGCGCCTGGGGTTCACCATGGGGCCGCCCGCCAGGTGCTGTATGCCCGCGCCCGACAACAAGGCCGTCTTTCACAATGACACAGCCAACGGAAGGATTAGGCCAGACACGCCCCAGCCCACGCCGCGCCAGCATCAGCGCATGATTCATATGGCGCAGATCATCTTGCGTCATAGCAGCCCCCATCTTCCGGCCGGTCAGGAATTAGTCGTTGTCCAGTACATCCGGGCGCAATTCGCTGACAAATTTGTCAAAATCATCCGCGGCCTGGAAGTTTTTATAGACGCTGGCGAAACGCACATAGGCCACGGTATCAATCCGGGCGAGCGCTTCCATGGTGATCTCGCCAATCTGGCGGGACGGGATATCCGTATCCCCCATGCTTTCCAGACGCCGCACGATGCCGGAAATCATCTGATCAATGCGTTCCGGTTCAATCGGGCGTTTCTGCATGGAAATACGGATGGAACGTTCCAGCTTATCCCGGTCGAAATCCTCGCGTTTCCCGTTGCTTTTGATCACAACCAAATCGCGCAGCTGCACCCGTTCATAGGTGGTGAAACGACCCCCACAGGACGGGCAGAACCGACGCCGGCGAATGGCAACGTGATCTTCCGCCGGGCGTGAATCTTTCACCTGCGTATCTACATTTCCGCAATATGGGCAGCGCATTGCATCCCCCTGCCTTTGTCTCTCTGTTGCAGGCACTATAGGCAGCCCCCTGGGTTTTGGGTAGCCCTAAGTTTTATCCACTATGTCTGCCCCGCTTCCCTGGTAGTTCGACAGCTGTGTCATCACTTTTCCGGCATAAACCACGCCGCAAAAAACCGCATATAACGCGGGGGTTGCAGCGCCAGAAATTGCCTTATTTCCCGCATTTCGGGAAAAATCCGTTCCCCTTCCCCCTGGAAATCCCCTGAAGATCACTTATTTCAGGGGTAAGTTGAGGCTTGGCCAAAGCAGCTACACAATATATTGTGGTTGTAAAATATGACCAGGCGAAGTAAGCGGTGGCCTGCTCTGACAAGAGCAATGCGAACAGGAAAAAAGCGGCAGCGTAAGCCAATTGCAATATATTGCGCAGAAACTGCCCGCTGACAGGCAAGTAATACGTAACGATGATAGCAACGAAGCAACAACCGATTAAGCTGGCCGATGGCGGCAAACGTTCCGTACGAACGCAGTTTGGTGCGCTTTGCTATCGGTACCATAATGACAAGCTGCAGGTTCTGCTGATTTCCTCCCGTGGCGTCGGGCGCTGGGTGATCCCCAAGGGCTGGCCGATGGATGAGAAAACCCCGGCAGAAGCCTCTGCGACTGAGGCGTTTGAAGAAGCCGGCGTAAAGGGCAAAGTCTATGAGACCTGTCTTGGCCTTTATTCCACCATGCGCGAAGCCCCCGGTGATGAACTGATCCCCTGTATCGTTGCGATCTTTCCGATGAAGGTGAAAGAGCTGCTGGATGACTATCCCGAGGCGGATGAACGCAGCCGGGAATGGTTCACCCCAAAGAAAGCCGCAAGCCTGATTGACGAACCTGAACTGGCGCAGATCATCCGTAATTTTGATCCCAAAACCATTCTGTAAGCGCGCGTCCCTGCCCTGCGGCATTGTCATTTCCGGCCCGGGCTCTTATCTAAAGAATAAGAACAGGAAGACCCGATGATCCGTTACACGTTGAAATGTGAAAATGATCACAGCTTTGACAGCTGGTTTCAGTCTGCTGATGCTTTTGACAAGCTTCAGGCTGCGGGTATGAATGCCTGCCCTGACTGTGGCAGCGTAAAAGTCGCAAAATCTCTGATGGCGCCGCAGGTCACAACCGCACGGAAAAAAGCGGCGGCCCCGGTGGAACCTGCATCTGTACCCGCGGAAACCGCGCCTGCGCCCGAAGCCCCGCTCAGCACACCACAAAGCGAAGCGGAAGCTGCCATCACCCGCATGAAAGCCGAAGTCGAGAAAAATTCCGAATATGTCGGAATGAGTTTCGCGGAAGAAGCCCGCGCCATGCATGACGGTGAAATTGACAACCGCCCGATCTGGGGCGAAGCGAAACCCGAAGAGGCAAAATCCCTGATCGAAGACGGCGTGCCGGTTCTGCCTTTGCCCTTTACCCCCACACGCAAAACCAACTAATCTGCCGCAAAAGCGGGAGAGATATGATGACAGTTCTGATCACAGGCGCCAATCGCGGCATTGGCGCAGAAATGATGCATCAGTATCAGGCGAGAAATCAGCGTGTCATCGGCACAACCCGCGGTGCAGAGGGGCGCGATATGCTTTCTGTGGATGTGACCTCGGATACCTCACTACAGGATCTTTCGCAGTCACTCGGAACTCAGGCGCTTGATCTGCTGATCTGCAATGCAGGGGTGTACCAGGACAAGGGCCGCTATATCGGGGATGATCTGCCGTCTGACATCTGGGCGCAGACTTTCGCCGCCAATGTCACCGGCGCCTACAAAACAATTGAGGCCTGCCTGCCTGCCCTGCGCCGGTCCGACAAGGCACGCATTGCCATCATTGGGTCACAAATGGGCACGCGCGACAAAGCCCAGGGCGGCAGCTATATTTACCGGGCCTCCAAGGCGGCTGTGATCAATCTGGCATTTAATCTGGCTCATGATCTGCGCGAAGAAGGCATCGCTGTTGGCGTCTACCATCCGGGCTGGGTGCAGACAGATATGGGTGGCGAGGCTGGTCATGTGACGCCCGAAGCTTCGGCCAGCCAGCTGATCGGTCACTTTGATCGCCTGGATATGTCCCGCAGTGGTGAATTTCTGGCGTTTGATGGCGCCCCCCACGCTTTGTGATGTATCGCCTTCGCCTACCTAAAACACATCCATAGGTGGATTTAAATCGGACTCAATCCACCTTTAAGCATTTAAGATCAATGTGATATCGAAAACAAACCATCACAGCGCCACAATTTAACCACAGTTGCGGGGTCAATCAGGCCCTGTTTTCTGTAAATACGTCTTCCTTTCAAAAGTTCAGTCTGGCCTGTGCGCATTTTACCGTTTTTAAGCGGTGTCTCTCAACGCCTGTCAGCCTGCGTGACTTAGCAAGTTCCCTCTTCGACCGCGCAAAAGGATACGGAAATGGCTACGATCGACTTCGCAATTCTGCTGGCAAATGGTTCGCAGACAGTCGTGGATGATGACGGACAAAGCGTTACAATCACCGCGACCTTTACCAGCGATTTTTTTGTGAACGGTTCAGGAGATGTCCAGACCGATAACGCAGTTGATACAGATGCGGATTCCTTCACTCTGACGTTTTCCAACCCGGTTGAAAACCTGACATTCACGGTTGGTGATGTGAACTCCAACGGCTTTCAGGGCGGCTTCAATGACCAGATGGTTGTGGAATCGACCTTGAACGGCACACCGGTTGTCACCACCCTGAGTTCCGGAACCAGTGGTACAACTGCGGTTTATGAGGCGCCGTTTGATACCAACATTACGCAGACCGTCACTGTCGCCGGGCCATTTGATCAGATTACATTGACGAACTTCGATCCGGATCAGCAGCACGGGTGGCTGTTTCTGAACACCGCCGAGGTTCAGAATGTGGTCTGCTTTACAGCAGGCACATTGATCGCAACCCGAAACGGCCAGATCGCCATTGAAAATCTGAAACCCGGTGATCTGATCATGACCCGGGACCGGGGTTTTCAGCCTTTGCGCTGGATTGGGACGAAAGAGATCACCCCCGCTATGCTGCGGCGGAATGAAAAGCTTCGGCCCGTGCGCATCAAGGCAGGCGCCCTGGCGCGGGATCTGCCCGTGCGGGATCTGCAGGTCTCCCGTCAGCACAGGATGCTGGCGGTGTCACGCATTTCCGAACGCATGTTCGGCGCAGAAGAAGTATTAATCGCAGCCATCAAACTGACGGAACTGCCTGGCATTGATGTTGCCCCGGTGGGCGGTCCTGTGACCTATTTCCACATGCTTTTTGAACAGCACGAAATCGTCTATGCAGAAGGCACCCCGACAGAAAGCCTGCATACGGGCACTGAGGCGATGAAAACCCTGCCACACGCCTCTGTTGAAGAGATTTCCATCCTCTTCCCGGAACTCATGGGGGGCAAAACCTCCCGCCCGGCGGCGCGGATTATCCCAGACGGAAAGCGGCAGAAGCAATTCGTGTCGCGGACGGCCAAAAACAACCGTCCGCTTGTCTCTCAGCTGGTCTGACAGCTGCCTTCAGGGCCGGATTTATTCGGCCGGCCAGCCGCCTGCGCGCATTTCGGCGGAGATTTCCAGGCGCACAACATCACTGGTCAGAGGTGCGTACAACCCGACGCCATATTCGCTGCGCAGCAGGGATGATGTGGCTTCGACGCCAATCCACTCACCCTGATAAAAATCAAAATAGCCGCCCAGCGGGTGGCTGCCCATGAACTTCATATTCACATCCAGCACCGCAGAATGCGTGTTGTCCTTAACGGTCAGATCCCCGATCAGACGCATGGTTTCAGCACCTGTCTGTACCGCGGACGTAGAGGTGAAGCGGATCTCAGGGTAGGCTTCTGCGTTGAAGAACATTTCGCCCTTCAGTTCATCATCAAGGGCCACAACACCGGTATGAATGCTGGCCGGATCAATGGCGATATCGGCAGAGGTTGCGGTTACGTTTTCTGCATCAAACTCAATTGTACCAGAAATGCCCAGCCATTCGCCGTGCTGTTCTGTCAGCCCCGCATGGTTCCAGTAGAAACGCACTTCGGTATGTGTCGGGTCCAGTACATATGTTTCCGCGATTGCGCCAGACGCGGCCATCAGCAGCGCCGCTGAAGTCATCAGTGTCTTCATCATCTTATCCCTCACATATAGATGCATTTGCATCCATATTGCAGATCAGGATTCCCAAATCCAGCCCGACAAGGTAACAACTGTGTGAGATGACTGATTTTGAAACCAGAGAAGCGGCCTGGATCGCACTGAACCAGATACATGCGCGCGCGCATCGCAATATCGAACGGGCGTTGCAGGACGCCGGGATGCCCCGGCTGGACTGGTATGATGTGCTCTGGGCGCTGGAATGCGCGCCGGATGGGGTGCGCCCCTATCAGATGCAGGAAGCCCTGCTGTTTGAACAATCCGGTTTTTCCCGCCTGGCGATGCGACTTGAAAAAGAAGGGCTGATTATACGCCGGAAAGATAAAACGGACGGACGGGGCCTTGTTCTGCATATCACTGATCAGGGCAAAGCGCTGAGGGGCAAAATCTGGCCTGTGTATCGGCAGGCCATTGATCAGGAAATGCGACACGCATCAGAACAGAAAGACTGTCTGACGGCTCTTCTGGATCTTCCCCGGAAGTGAGACCCCGTTTTCTTTGAAAGAAAACGGACCGGAAACTTTCAAAGTTTCCGGCTGCACAATTTTCAGGCAGTCACAGGTTGTTATCTGCGCAGCTCTTGCGGTGCCCTTCTGAAACCCCTATGAAACGCTGGATTTATTGGCGCTGGGTAAAGGAAAAACCATGCCGCTTCTGGTGATGAAATTCGGGGGCACCTCGGTTGGTTCGCTTGATCGCATTAAACGTGCGGCCAAGAGGATCGGCGTGGAAGTCGCCAAAGGCTATGATGTTATTGTGATTGTCTCGGCAATGTCAGGCAAGACCAATGAACTGGTGGGCTGGGTTAATGAAACCTCGCCGCTGTATGATGCACGTGAATATGACGCTGTGGTCAGCTCCGGTGAGAATGTCACCGCAGGCCTGATGGCCCTGACCTTGCAGGAAATGGATATTCCCGCACGCAGCTGGCAAGGCTGGCAGGTGCCGCTGAAAACCACGTCTGCGCATGCAAATGCCCGGATCGAGGAAATCCCAACCGACAATATGAACGCGAAGTTCGGCGAAGGTATGCGGGTTGCTGTGGTTGCAGGCTTTCAGGGCATCTCGCCTGAAGGCCGCATCACCACATTGGGCCGTGGCGGGTCTGATACCACAGCTGTGGCTTTCGCAGCCGCCTTTGAGGCAGAGCGTTGCGACATCTACACCGACGTCGACGGGGTTTACACCACCGATCCGCGTATTTCGAACAAAGCCCGCAAACTGGACAAAATCGCGTTCGAGGAAATGCTTGAACTGGCATCTCTGGGTGCGAAAGTTCTACAAACCCGGTCTGTTGAACTGGCGATGCGCTTTGGTGTGCGTCTGCGGGTGCTGTCCAGTTTTGAAGAAAATGACGAAAATTCCGGCACGCTTGTCTGCGCCGAGGAGGATATCATGGAATCTAATGTAGTGGCCGGTGTGGCCTATTCCCGCGATGAAGCCAAAGTCACCCTGGTGTCCGTTGCGGACCGGCCAGGCATTGCAGCCGCGATCTTCGGCCCGCTATCTGAAGCCGGCGTCAACGTCGATATGATCGTGCAGAACATTTCTGAAGATGGTCGCACGGATATGACCTTCTCCTGCCCGACCGATCAGGTTGCCCGCGCAGAAGCTGCCATGCAAGCGTCAAAAGATGCAGGCGACATCAACTACCATGATCTGGTGGCGGATACCGATGTTGCCAAAATTTCTATCGTTGGCATTGGCATGCGGTCCCACGCCGGGGTTGCGGCGCAGATGTTCAAAGCGCTTCAGGATGAAGGCATCAACATCAAGGTTATCACCACATCCGAGATCAAAGTCTCTGTGCTGATTGACCGAAAATACATGGAACTGGCTGTTCAGGCCCTGCATGACAGCTTTGAGCTGGAAAAAGCCTGAAAACAGGTTTCCCCAAATTAGAAACGGGCGCCAGCGGCGCCCGTTTCTGTTTCAGATCTTCATTCGGATCAGAACGTATAGGAAGCACCAAAGCGAAGCTGCACTGCATCAACCCCGGTTGAAGTCACATTCACCGGGTTTGTGAACTCTGGCGCATTAAACTCTGAGTACAGAACTTCTGCACGGGCAGACCATTTTTCATTGATACGATAGCCTGTGCCCAGCCCCAGGCTGAATCCAAAAAGTGTTTCATCAAAGTCGCATGGACCTGCGCAAGCACCTGTATCGGCGCTCCCCGAAACGCTTGCAGCTGCCAGCCCCCAGGTTGCAAATGGTTTCCAGGCCCCAATTTCCTCAGCATAGACAAAACGCACCGAAACCATATTGTCGATTTCCAGAGTACAAGCTTGGCCAGGGGTAATACAGGGTGGAGCACCAAGCTCTTGACGCCCTGAAGCTGCGCCACCCGCCATTACATCTGCTTCGACGGCAAGACTGAAATTCCCGTTTCGGCGCAGGACACGTCCATACCCAATGAATGGCACATTATCTGTCAAGCTCACTTCAACAGGGAATCCTCCGAACCCGGGCCCTCCTGCAGTATACGTGTAGCCCGGCCCGGAACTGACAAATGACAGCCCCCCATAAACATAGTTATCCTGAGCGTTCGCGGCATTCAAAGTGCAAACGATGACTGCAGCCGCAGCAAACCCACTGGCTTTAGATACAAACATCAACTTCTCCCCTAAGTTCACTTGTATTGACCTTGGGTTAACCAATTAAATAAGTTGATTTTGAGGCAAAACTGAACTGCAATTGACTTCACGGCCAAACGTTACAGCACCCATTTAACGTTTGAGTGCCGCCGGATTGCCCCGGGGTATTCAGAGAAACAGACATCGTATAGCTAACATCTGACATCCCATCCGAGCATTGCTGCGTTTTAATCAGCCCCGAATAGGGTGGCGCCGAAAAGTTGAACGGATAGCTGCCCGTCAGTGAAGACGGGGTTGTTTGCACCAGCGAGCTTTGTGGCCCCGGGCCGCCAATCAGCGAAGTATAGGTTGTGGTGCGGTCATCGGCTATCTCAAAGGTCCAGTAAGGTTCCGTGCCACGACAAAGGATGCCAAGAACAAACCCGTTCGCCAGGGTCACAGGGGCAGCGCCGGAGCCAGAGCTTCCGCCATTTCGTGTGAGGTAGCGGATGTTTACGTAACCTGCAGTTTCTCCATCCGTGACATAGGCCCAATTGCCGCTTGCCATGCCTAAAACCTGCACATCCACGCCAGGGGCAAAGTGGCCGATGATGTTGCCTGATGTGCCGGGCGCATCCCGAAAGTTCAGGCTGTCGTCCGCGGCCACGCCGCTGACGATGAACATCGCTGGCAAGCTGCCGCCATCAGGGGCCGTCTGCGGTGTGGGGGATGGCATCGGCTCAGGTGTTGGTGTGCCTGTCGCCTGTAAGCTGTTCAGATAGGCCGCACTGACCCAGCCCACACCGGTGCCGGCGGAAATCATTGCCCATGCCCCATCACTACTGCGCTGAATTACATGCACCTGGGTGCGATTGGAAAGAACACCAATGTTTGCGTGGTTGGATCCTGGTCCATCGCGCACAACCAGGCCGCCATCCGGGTCGCCAGCTTTGATGCCGGTCACTTCATGGGGGCCTGTCGTAACTGAACTGCCATCCGCCCGGCTGGGGGATCGCAAGTATCGGGAGGAAACAAATGCAAGCTGCCCCTGATAACGCACCTGCGCCCAACGTCCGGTTTCATCATAGCCAAGTATCACCAGAACCTGACCGGGTTGAATATCACCTATATCTGGGAAGCGGGATCCGGGCCCTGTGCGTACATTCAGGGTATCACCCTGAGGCACACCTGTGACCTGCATGAAGGATGTTTCCGCCAATCCCATGCCTCCCGCCAGAAGATGTGCGACGACGAGTGATGCAAACAACGTATTCTTCATAATATATCACTTTCATTGATCTGAAAACGGCGGGAAAATTGTGCCTTTTCAGTCCGGCAAGGGTCGTTAATTCCGACAGAGAAGTTCTAGTGATCAACTGGGCCACGCATTGGGAGCGCAGCCCAATTTCATTCAATTAAGGCAGATACCATTGATCCTGATGCGACATTCTGTTGGCTCAGCTGGCCCATCCGTTTCAATCGTCGGATTAACCCTGATCGGAATACACTTTCCGTTGATCATCGGCAGGCCATTGCTACATCTGCATTGCGTTTCCGAGACGTTTCTTGCGTTCTCACGATCGATACAGGAACAGGCGTTTCCATCCGGATAGGTTGAACGCCGGTCACAATCCGGTCCGGTTTCCGGGACGGGCTGTGGTGTGGGGGCAACGACTTCCTGACACCCTGCACCTGCCACCAGACTGAACCCCGGCTGACACCGGCAGGACGTTGCATTGCGGCGCGTCATGTTATCGTAACGACAAGCACAGCTTTCGCCCTGGGCCACGGTGGTGCTGGTGTTGCATTGCAACGGTGGGGCTGGCATCGGCGCAAGATCAACCGTGATACAAGACGCCTGGCCTGCGGTCTGCAACGGCAAACCAAGAGCGTTGAACAAAGCATTGTCAAACTCGCGGCTGCCCGGCAAACCAAGATCGCTGCGCAATGTGCTCAGGGCCGCATAGGTTTTGTTACCAGCGACGCCATCAACGGGCCCTGCCTCCAGGCCGCGATCGTTCATGATCTTCTGGATCAATGCAACCCGCTGACGATGATCAGCTGTCACACCTGTGGTGCCACAGTTCCGGATGCTGCCACCTGCGCGCAGGCCCTGGACATTCATCCGCAAGTCAACATGGGTTGAAGCCCCCGGTGCCAGATTGACGGCTGCGTTCGTGCAAGAGATCGCATCGCGCACAACCGCGCCACAGGTCCAGTCATTCCCTGCAATTGCAGTCGCCGATCTGAGTCCCGGATTGCCGGCTGTATCAGTGACCACCAGTGGCCCGAAATATGGCCCGGTGCCGGTGTTGATCACACTTAACCGGAACCCACAACTATAGGTCTGACTGGCGCGATTGGGTTCACATGGTCCGGTTTGTTCTTTGAGGATGGTCAAAACCGGCGACTGGGTTGGAAGGACTGGTGGCTGAACCACTTCATCCTGCTCCAGTGATACGTGGTCTTCGTCATCCCCCAGATAAGCACTTTCCGATTTTGGCATGGCTTGCATCACCTCAATCAGCGCTTCTGTTTGTGCTTCGGTCATTCGCCCCCTATCGGGGCAATATGCACGCGCGATGGCTTCAAATGCCGGAATGATCTGGGATGAGTCAGGAATGTGAATTACGTCTGTCGTGAGCGGATCGAACGCAGCATTGCCCCCTGCGGTGACAAGGTCCGGCCCAAGCAGTGTCGACAGGCTGGTGGCAACAGATGTGTATCCAAGGGCGACCCCGACAACACGGCTGCCCTGGTTGCGCAAAGCGTTCAGCGCCGGTAACGCAGCATTTATGTTCTGCGCATAATCGCCAGGGAAAGGCTTGCCTGGAACCCCATCAGAAATGAACAAAACCAACGGTTTATCTGTCATGCCAGACACGGAAGTGTTTGTGGCAGACATGCCAACCTGCCAGTCTTCGTGCCCCCATGCAGAAAAACCACCAATCGCGGCTTCTAAGTCGGGTGAGGGCAGCAGTGCAGATGGTCCACCAATGATATTTGCCGATTGATTGAAAATGATCGCACCCGATCTTGAACCGCCGCCTTCAAAAACACGCAGCGCAGCAATAAGAGCCTGTTTGGTAAGCGGCAGACGATTGTGCAGGTTCATGGATCCGGATCGATCAATAAGAAACAGCGTATCAAAACCACATCCAACCGGGATGACAGGTGTGGCGATGGTATCGGTAACCGAACCCACCTCAAAACTGCCTGTTCCGAGCGTCGGTGTGGAAGGTGTAACAACATCCCCGATCATAGGGCCTGCGCCCCCAACAGACGAAAGCGGGAAGGTCACGGGAACACAAGATTTACCATTTCCACCCATTGGCCCATGTAAGCCCAGCGCGGCAATATCGACATACGCACAATTCTGGGCCTGAGCGCCATTCAACGGGCGCCCCGCTGGCCCCTGGTAGGTGCCGGTAAACGGGATGGTCAGAACACCACCCGGCGCGGAGATGATATCATCAGTGGTGATATCACACGCGCTGGACGTGCCGCCATTCATCTGGCCACCGCCACAGGCGTTTGTCGCCCCCATAACCTGGCCATAAATTGCAGTTTGGGTCGCCGATGACATGAGTTCATCTGTGACACGAACCTGCAGCCCGGCAGGAAGGTTCTGACCTGTTATGGTCAGGGTACAGGCGACAGTCCATTGGCCCGCAGTCGTTTGCTGAGCAGGCGAACAGGTTTTCACCAGATCAATGTCAGGATCTTCCAGGGTTGGTGCCGGGGCGATTTCAAAGCAATCACTGGCGATGGGCGCCGGAAGGCCATTCGGCGTTGGCTGACCGACGCTGAGTGACACGCAATTCTCTGCGCCGAATTGATCCATCGCCGCATTCATCATCAGATCAACCGTAAGCGTCGAGGTGCCAGAGGCCGGAAACTGAGTGCCCTGGATGCCGCAATAAGGCACGTTGCCCTGACCCGGGGCAGAATACGGCGGGTTTGAGCAAGACCAGGGATCAGCCGAGGTGATGCTTTGGATTTGCCCCGCGCCGGAGTTTGTCCCGAAATGCAAATCTTCGGTGATCCAGAGTGGGTCTGTGAACGGAACCCCGTTCGTCGTCACAGTCAGGGTGCATTGATAGGCCTGCACCCAGCCTGTGTCGCCAAGGATATGTCGCTCACCTGATGGCTTGCAGGATTTTTCGACATCAAAACGCACCTCTTCAATTTCCCCGGTGATATCCACGCAGTCAGCTGATCCGACGACCTGATCACCGATGCGCACCTGAGCACAGTTCCTGAATTCTTCTTTTTGCAGAACCCCGTTCGGGATTGCGATATGGGCATCTATCCGATGGCCCGTGTTGCTGTTGAAATCAGCCGCAGAAATTGTGCAACTTGCCCCATTCGGGAATGCAGGTTGCTGGCAAACCCATCCATTTGGCGCAGCGGGCGTGCCCGTCAGGCTTTGGATATATTGGGTTGCCGGTGCACCGGATGCTGTGGTGAACAATTCATCCACCGTCAGCGGGCCAGTGACGGTACCACTGACGGGCGGGTTCACATGGATTGAACACAGGTAATTGGTGTTGCCGCTTTCTGTGCCGGTCACCCGACAGTTCTTTTCCAGCGGAATAACCGGAGGCTCTTTGGGGGTGTCCCAATCGACACTCACACAATTGCCCTCTACAGCCCGTGCTTCACCAGACGTATTCGAATAGCTGCCTGACACGCAATTTTCCCATTTCACACTGTTGCCCTGATCGGCTGCGAACAGATCGAAACTGATTGTTTCAACACCGGATGGTGAAAATGCACTGCCAACAATTCCACATTGGGTTTGCGGCTGCGGGAAGGTGCCACCACAGGTCCAGGCCGCGTTGCCGGACTGATAACCAATGATATTGGCGCTGGTTGTGCCAGATATGTTGTTGGCGTCTTCAAGGAAGCTAAAACTGCCAGAGAACGGCGCAGGATTGGCCGCAACGGTGATCTCGCAGGACCACAGCTTTCCGTTGACGCCATCATGCTGTCCATCACGTGGGGTGCCGCAGAATTTGGACAAAGCTATTTCGTTGGGTTCAGGATCATCGATAGAGATTTCGGGCTTAATCACACGCCCAACACACATCGGGACCGTTGGGTATTCATCCGC
This sequence comes from Halocynthiibacter styelae, assembly GCF_016123485.1. Taxonomy (GTDB): domain Bacteria; phylum Pseudomonadota; class Alphaproteobacteria; order Rhodobacterales; family Rhodobacteraceae; genus Halocynthiibacter; species Halocynthiibacter styelae. Next base: position 136,561 of record NZ_JADCKQ010000002.1, read on the forward strand.
CACGGTTTCGGCACGGCCCCTGATGCAGTTCTCCCACTCAATCGGTTGATTGGGATCCGTGACCGCCGTGAAAAGTTGATAGGTAACGAGATGCGGCGCTGTCATCACAGTGCCATCCAGAGTGCAGCTCAGCTGATCTGTGCCAATCCCCTGACAATTCGGTTCCGACGCTGACAGGAATTGTGCTGAGCCAATCGAAATGTTGGAAGCATCATCATCGAAGGTGAAGGTCCCGCTAAATGGTGTTGGGGTAACCGTGATCGACGCTTCGCAATCCCATGTGTATCCCAGCACACCATTGACAACGGCCTGCACAGGCTGATCACAGCTTTTGTTCATTTCCGCGCGTTCGATTTTAGGGGTTGGGGTCGTGCCTGGCAGATCCAGGATTACGCAACCATCGGGCAATCCTTGTTGAGAATTAGCCTGCGGGCTGCGCATCGGCGGTTCGGCGTTGCGCTGTCCCGCAGCCCCAATAAACGATGTGGGTGATGTATCTGACATTGGACAATTGACCACCTGGCCACCTGTCTGGTCAGTGGTGAATTCAAAGCTTACATTGATCACCGAGATGCCACCAGCTGCCGCCATATCGGCCGCAGCCAGTTCACATAAACCAAGAGAGCTGGGCGTGTTAATATTCAGATCAACACAGGACCAGGGTTCGTTTGAAGTGATGTTCATCATTGTGCCGGCAATCGATGCCGTCACCGGCGCGAGACCCGCAAAACCATCGCCCGCAATGACAAAACTACCCGGTACAAGATTGGTGCCTGTTACTTCGATCTGACAGTTCAGGGTCATCGGACCAGAACTGACAGGGGCAATCGGATCGCAGGTTTTGACAGCCCCGACGACAGGTGAAGTTGCTGGCATCTCCCATTGAGTTGTCACACAACTTTGCGGGAAGCCAGGGGAATGACCATCCTTAAAATACCGCACATCACCACAATTTTCGACTGTATGCAGCGCGGGTGCTGGTGACCCCGTCAGGAAAAGCTGCACATCAACCGCTTCACCATTGAGTGTGTCAAAGCCATTGCCCCCGACAAGGCACAACAAGCCATTATTGTACGAGCAATTCAAATTTCCCGATTGGGAGGTCATTGATATAATTTCAGCGGTGCTTCCCGTTGACGGCGTCACCAGATCGGTGACATGCACAATGCCTTGATTAGGCTGGACATTGAACACGCCCTGAACATCAATCACACAGTCCCACAACATACCTGATACACCATTGTGAACACCTGCAACGGGGGGTGAGCAGGTCTTGGTTACTGTGGCCTCTGTTTGCACGGGAACGACTGGTGTGTCGCACGCGACCTCAACCGAGGCCTCGTCCATATTCACACTGTGACCAAGTTCGGCCATAAAGGCGTAAAGCTGGCCCGCCTCAACAGGGGCCTGTACCGTCATCGGCGTCCACGGATAGGTCTGGGTGCTGCCAGCGGTCAAAAGAAACGGCATCTTTTCAGCATCGAATTGTGTCTTCAGGGCCGTGACAAGTTGCGCGGTTGTCGCGGGCGCAACGCCGAAACCAACAGGAAACGCTGGGATTTCATTAGAAACCTGCAGCACTGCCAGGCCACCTTGCGTACTGCGAAATGTGAATGGGTCAGTTTGCGGTGGAACTTCGCTCCCCGTGCGCGTTGGTCCGGTTTCTCCATGTCCTTCGCGGTTGGTCACTTTCATGCTTGCCGTCGCTGTACCACGACAACTGGGCGTGAAATACTGCCACGCATAAAGCGGGATATTACCGCTATCGATGTAATACTGGGTGACACCTGCAGGCGCCCCGGATGCGTCAGACTCGGGACCTAAATCCAGATAATCAAACCCGCCCGGCCCATCGACAGCCACCAGGTTTTGCGTGTTCTGGATAACCGCTGTGGGTGAGACAGTTGCAAACATCCAGGGCGAAAGATCTTCGTCAAAGCGATTGCCATACTGCGTTTGGGGTGCGCCATCAAACCCGCCGTCTGCCAAAATATTTTGTGCGCTCGCCCATGACGGCGCAATAAGGCAGGTAACCAATCCGAGTGCTAAAATGCGTGAGGCTGCGGTGGGGATGCATGCGGTCATGATGGAAATTCCAATTCAAATACTTTTATCAACCAAGGGTCAGGCAAGGTTGCTTGTAAGGATAAGACGGGCATGCTTTGATGCGAACTACCATATGGTAGTGCTTGTGAAATATGTTGGAACTGAACCGCGAATTCTATGCTCGAAGTCCATTAAATTACTTTCTTTCAGTGGGTTGAAGTGGTAGGTATGGAAATACATACCTTCCACCTTCTTTTTTCTATGCAAGGCAGAAGGACGCTTTATGAATACACTTGGGGCCACCTGGCGTGGGGTAGGGAATGCCTCCGTTCTTCAAAGGATGCCGACAGTGGAAGACCTATTTGAACAACTTGAAACGACACTCGCATTGGCGACTGAAGACGCACAATACTGGGATCCCTCTCTGGATATCGTCGTTGAAATTCTTGGCGCGCGCGGGGCACTTTTTCCGGCCACTGATCCATTCTTCCGCGGGATGTGGATGGCCGGAACCCAAAATATGAAAGAAGCTTTGCCCCGCTACCTCAGCGACGGCTGGTTTAAGAACGATCCGCGCGAAGCAGTACTGAAGCGTATGATGGAAAAGGGACATGCCTGCGACCATGATGTCTTTCCCGATCGTGCCATAAAAGACCAGATACCGATTTATCGCGATTACCTTTATCCGTTAAATTTTGGGGTTTCCTATTGCGTGCGTATTATAACGCCAAATGGGTATTGGGCGCTGGCAATCCATTTTGACAATGATCATCCAGAAATCAGCCCTGCTGCTGCGATTTTGATTGAGCGTATCCAGGCGATGTTCGCCAAAGCAACGACACGTGCGGATGAATTGGCCCATAAACGCATCGCAACATTCGCACAATTTTTTAAGGGCACTGAATCCGAAGTTTTCGTGCTTGATGTAGATGGGAAGGCCTGCTTCAGCATCAACAGCGACGGCAAATTGCAAGCCCAGACACGCATGAACCATTTGTTACCCGAGGAAGTGAGTGAAGACATTGTCGCAGAAATACGCGAACTTTGTGTCAGTGATCCCAACCTGTCATTGAGCCGCGCCTTTCAATTCAACACTGACAGAAACAATACGAACGTATTGGTCATTCAGATCCCTCCCGGTTTGCGTCATTTTTTCATGCACTTCAAAGTATGCGCTATTCGGACTGAATGCAGTGTCGCCACCGGTCTGAAACACACGCAACTTCGAGAGAATTACGGTCTGACCGCATCAGAAATTGCGACTGTTGATCTGCTGGTGGATGGAAATACGCCAAACATGATCTCTGATATTTTGAGTCTCAAAGTGTCTACGGTTCGACAAAGGCTGAAGCAAATCTTTGAGAAAGTTCAGGTGAACAGCCAGGTAGAACTGATTGGCTTCCACAACCGTTTATGATCGTTCTGCGGAACACTCCATTCGCAAAGCTGTCAGACGCACGCTTCAAACTCCCCCATCTAAACCGCATCCTGATCGAACCGCACCCATTGCCGCAAATCCGCGATGAGGTTGTTCACAGCCGATTCTGTTGAAAAACACCATGCTGCACTTGCAGAAATGAACACTTAGAACCGGGCTCGAGCGCCTTTCTTATCAGGCTTTGCACGTTTGCTGCGGAGCTGGAAATATCTTAGCTAGTTTGCGGAGGTTCTGGGCAGTTGCGGCGAGGAGAAATTCGTCATTTGGGCCGTTTGGTCCCCGCAATCGCAATCGTCCCAACCCGAGGATGCGTTTCAGGTGGGCGAATTGCATTTCTACTTTCTTTCGCAGCCGCATCGAGACTTTGTATTGTCTGGTTTTGGCAATATCGCGGGCAACCTGACGGGCGTCTTCATGTTCCTCACGGGTGATTTTGCGCGCATCCGCTTTTGGGCAACACAGGGCCTTCGAAGGACAGGCCTGGCATGTGTGTTTCAGAGCCTGATACCTGGCAACGCCTTTGCCTGTCGGTTTTCGGTTCGGGTCAGAATAGTTGCGCCGGAACTGCTTAAGCGGTTCGCCCTCAGGACAGATATATTGGCTGTTCTCAGGATCCCATTCGAAATCAGCGCGAGACCATGTACCCTCTGTACGACCTGACTTATCCAGCACAGGAATGTGAGGTTTGATGTCGCGATCTACGAGCCACCCCAACATCGGCCCTGATCCAGAGGCGCTATCCATTGCCCACCCACTAAGCCGTCCGAAATGCAGCGCGCAACAGTCTTCTCGAAGAGGTGGCGTAGCAGTTCGCTTTCCCGAAATCGGCCATGTCTGTTCTTGGAAAAGGTCGAATGATTTGGAATTGGATCAGACAGATCAAGGCGGCAGAACCAGCGATAGGCAAGATTTAGATGGACCTCTTCACAAAGGCGTCGCTCCGACCGGATCCCGAAACAGTAGCCAACTAACAACATGCGGATCAGAAGCTCAGGGTCGATGGATGGGCGGCCGGTGTGGCTGTAAAACTCAGCAAGATATTGGCGGATATCACCGAGGTCGACAAACTGATCAATTGAACGTAGCGGGTGATCCTGTGGGACATGGCCTTCCAGCGAAAACTCATTCCCTCTCATGGCTTGTGATACAAACCATTGCCGGTCGACGAAACAGCGCCGCCTGTGCTTCCTGCTTAGGTCCCGGCATCGCGAAATCCCCCAATCAATATGACAATTGAATCAGCAATCCACTCGACGATCAAGGTAGAGTTTTTCAACAAAATTCGCCAGTTACCGACCCTCATGGCGCATCTCAAGGAAACCAGCACAGACGGCTTTGCGCTTTCGGGGCTACCTTGCAATCCTGAGACCGTCTGAGAGGATGGAGTTTAACAATCTGGAGTGAGCCTGTGTTTGTCACAGTGAACGGCGCCAACTGTATTTCGATGTTGATGGGGAGGGACTGACGCCCGATGGCACGGCAAGGGCCGCTTCCTCAAATTGAAATCAAGAGTGCCTTCCTTTAGGATCCGGTTATGTTGTCTGATACCCACCTCCCCTTGCCTTTGCGACAAACCCGTGTTCACGAAGTGTGTGGCGGTGGGGCGTTTTGTTTCGCGGCGATTTCTGTCGGGCAAAGCAAGGGGCGTGCGCTTTGGATACGTCAGGCCTGGCGATCAGATCATCTGAACCCGGCTGGCTTATCAGCGTTTTGCAATCCCTCCCGGATCTTACTGGCGCAGATTAAAGATCAGATGGAAGGTCTTGCCGTGATGGAAGAAGCCTTGCGTGATGGCAGCCTGTCACATGTTATTATTGAGCTTGACCAGCCCCTTGATCTGACAGCCGGGCGTCGGTTGCAGCTGGCGGCAAAGGACGGCGGCACAACCGGGCTGTGCATCATTCCGGACGGCATGGGCAGCAATGCGGCTGAGACCCGCTGGCGCTGTGATCCGGTGTTTGATCCCGATCGCGCGGACTCGACTCTCATGCGGTGGTCGCTTATTAAGAACAAATCAGGAACATTGTGTGATTGGTATGTTCGTTGGAACCCGCATCAAACCAACCCGGCGGATCGTCTCGCTGTGGTTTCCCCGCCTGGCCAGTGACCGGGTTCTGCGCGCACGTCCAATAAACGGCCCCTTCGCCCTGACCCTGATTGAACGCAATGCGAACCGGATTTACTGCCTGAATAAAGCCGCGGAACACCAGGGATTGCATCAGGGCATGCCTTTTTCCGATGCCCGTGCTTTTTGCCCGGACCTGCACAGCATGCCTGCGGATATACAGGCGGATCAGGCATTTCTTCTGACATTGCACCGCTGGGCGACACGGTATTGTCCCTGGGTCGGGCTGGAAGGTGACGATGGGCTGACCCTGGATATCACGGGGTCTGCCCATCTGTTTGGCGATGAAGCCGCCATGATTTATGACATGCAACAACGCCTGGCGCGTGCGGGTATCACTGCGCGTCCCGGCCTGGGTGTCAGTCGTGGTGGGGCCTGGGCGCTGGCGCATTATAGTGATGATCCGACGCCCGATGACATGCAGGCTGCCCTTGCTGCTTTGCCCGTTGCAGCCCTGCGCATTGATCGCAAAACCGGTATCGCCCTGCAGCGACTGGGGCTGCGTTTCATTGGTGACCTGATCACCACGGAACGCGCCCCCCTGGCCCGTCGATTTGGACCGGATCTGTTGTTGCGGCTGGATCAGGCGCTTGGGGTGCAACCTGAAAATATCACCCCGCTGAAAGACCCGCCCCATTACGGTGTGCGCATGACATTGCCGGAACCTATTGGTCTGTGTGCCGATGTCATGGCGGGGGTTGATCGTCTGTTGGTGCAGCTTTGTCAAAAGCTGGCCACGGACGGTGTTGGCGCGCGTGTGCTGTTGCTGACTCTGCGTCGCGTGGATCAACAAGCCCAGGAGGTTGAGCTGCGATTGGCGCGCGCGTTGAATGATGCCCCCCGTATTCTGCCGCTGTTTCAGCGCGGTGTGGATGGGGTGGATGCCGGCTTTGGTATTGATCAGTTGCACCTGATGGCAACTCAGGTTGAAACGCTGCCGGTGCAACAGACCAGCCATGTGTCTAACGGTGGAAAGGATCAGCTGGATGATCTGATCACCCGGCTTGGCGCGCGGATCGGGCTTGAGAATATTCAGCGTTTTCTGCCCGCCGACAGTCACATCCCAGAACGCAGTTTCATCATTGCGCCAGCGGCTTTTTCCGAACCGGATGACGCGTGGATCGCATCACAACCCCGGCCGACCCACCTGTTTCCGCCAGAACCCATTGCCGGAAACACACCGCAGCCGCCGGATCATTTTCGCTGGCGGCGCATGGCTTTGTCCACCGGACGTAAATATGGGCCGGAACGTATTACGCCAGAGTGGTGGATGGCGGATGAAAACTGGCGCGCGGGCGTGCGGGATTACTGGCGGGTGGAAACGCGCCAGGGGCGTAGATTGTGGCTATTTTTCACGCCACAAAACCCGGCATGGTTTGTGCAGGGGGAATTCGCATGACCTACGCGGAACTCTGCACCACCAGCAATTTCACCTTTCTGACCGGGGCTTCTCATCCGGAGGAACTGATCACCCGTGCGGCAGGCCTGGGGCTTAGGGCCATTGCGATCACGGATCACAATTCTCTGGCCGGTGTTGTGCGGGCCTGGTCTGCTTTGAAAGTTCTCAGAGAGGAAAACCCGGATGCGGCCCTGCCCAGGCTGATCACAGGATGTCGCCTGGTCCTGCGTGACAGCACTGTTGAATGGCTCGCCCTGCCCACAGATCGCATGGCCTATCAGCGCCTGACGCGGTTACTGACCCTGGGAAAACGACGCGCCCCGAAGGGGGAATGTCATCTTGATCTGAAGGATCTGATGGATCACGGCGCAGGAATGATCCTGATTGCCCTGCCCCGTGATCTGAAGACCGCCCCGCCTGATATTCACTCGGTTCAACGCCGTTTTCCCGGGCATGTGTTTCTGGGCACGGCCCCGCGATATGACGGCAGCGATCAGGGGTATTTCACCGCCTGCGCTGATCTCGCCTTACGGTGTTCCGCGCCCATGGTTGCGGTGGGGGACGTGTTGATGCACCACGGCAAACGTAAGAAACTGGCAGATGTTTTGACCTGCATGCGCCATCACATCACCATTGATCAGATCGGCACCCGTGCCCTGCCAAATGCCGAACGCCGCCTGAAGGGCCATGCGGATATGGCGCGCCTGTTTCGTCATCACCCCGCAGCGATCAGGCGCACAATGGAAATCGCCGCCCGCTGTAGCTTTGATCTGGGCGAGCTCAGCTATGAATACCCTGATGAGATCGCAGATGGTGAAAGCTCTATGGCGCGGCTGGAACGTCTGGCGCGCGAAGGGCTTGTTCGACGCTATCCGAAAGGGGCCAGTGAGAAAGCGAAAGCGCAACTTGAGAAGGAATTAAAGCTGGTCGCGAAATTGGATTTCCCCGCCTATTTCCTGACCGTGCATGACATTGTGCAATATGCGCGCAGCCAGGGCATCCTGTGTCAGGGGCGCGGATCGGCGGCGAATTCGATCATTTGCTACCTGCTGGGCATCACCGATGTCAGCCCGGAAACCATCACCATGGTGGTGGAACGTTTCGTGTCTGAACACCGGGGCGAGCCGCCAGATATTGACGTGGATTTTGAACATGAACGCCGCGAAGAAGTGATCCAGTGGATTTACGAACGCTACGGGCGGCACCGGGCCGGGTTGTGTGCAACGGTCATTCATTTTCGGTCTCGCGCAGCCATTGGCGAAGTCGGTAAAGTCATGGGGCTGTCCCAGGATGTCACCGCCGGACTATCGGGCCAGATCTGGGGCATGTCGGATGGTGGGGCCGATCCCGAACGCATACGAGAGCTGGGCCTTGATCTGAACGATCGCCGCCTTGCCCAGACGATCAGATTGATTGGCGAAATCATTGGTTTTCCCCGCCATCTGTCCCAACACGTCGGCGGTTTTATCATCACCAAAGGGCGTCTGGATGAGTTGTGCCCGATTGAAAACGCCGCGATGGAGGACCGCACGATTATCGAATGGGACAAGGATGACATTGATGCGCTTGGCATCCTGAAGGTCGATGTTCTCAGCCTTGGGATGTTGACCTGTATTCGCAAAAGCTTTGATCTTTTGACGGAACACGAAAGCCAAAATCTAAGCATCGCAACCGTGCCACAGGCCGACAGTCAAACTTATGATATGTTATGTGTGGCGGATGCGATTGGGGTGTTTCAGGTCGAAAGCCGCGCACAGATGAACTTCCTGCCGCGCATGCAGCCCCGTAAATTTTACGATCTGGTGATCGAGGTCGCGATCGTACGGCCTGGTCCGATTCAGGGCGGCATGGTGCATCCCTATATCAACCGTCGCCAGGGGCGTGAAAAGGTCAGTTTCCCCTCGGAAGATCTGCGTGGTGTCCTGGGCAAAACCCTTGGCGTGCCGTTGTTTCAGGAACAGGCCATGCAGATCGCCGTGGTGGGTGCGGGCTTTACGCCAGAAGAGGCCGATAAGCTGCGCCGATCGCTTGCGACCTTTCGCAAGATGGGCACCATTGGCACGTTCCGGGATCGGTTCGTGAATGGCATGCTGGACCGTGGCTATACCGAAGATTTCGCCAACCAATGTTTCAGCCAGATCGAAGGGTTCGGCGAATACGGCTTTCCCGAAAGTCACGCGGCCGCCTTTGCCATGCTGGCCTATGTGTCCGCCTGGCTGAAATGCCACCATCCCGCCATCTTCGCCTGTGCGCTGCTGAATTCCCAGCCCATGGGGTTCTACGCCCCCGCCCAGATCGTGCGCGATGCCCGTGAACATCAGGTCGAGGTGCGCCCCATCTGTGTGAACGCCAGCGCCTGGGACAACATGTTGGAACGCCGCACCGATGGTGCCCTGGCCATGCGGCTTGGGTTTCGCCAGATCAAGGGGTTTCGCGAAGAAGACGCAGGCTGGATTGTCGCCGCACGCGGCAATGGGTTTCAGGACCCGGAAAGCGTCTGGCTGCGCGCCGGTGTTGCGCCTGCGGTACTGGAACGTCTGGCCGAGGCCGACGCCTTCATCGGCATGGGCCTGACCCGGCGCGATGCGCTTTGGCAGGTGAAAGCGATCCGCAGTCAATCCCCCCTGCCCCTGTTTAACGACCCGATTGATGGCGAAAGCATTGATGAGCCCGCCGTCACCCTGCCCGGCATGCATCTGGGCGAAGAAGTGGTTGAAGATTACGTCGCCACCCGCCTGACCCTGCGCGCCCATCCGATGGAACTGCTTCGTCCTGCGATCCCGGGTCTGATCCCACATGATCAGCTGCAACATGTGCCTTTGGGACGCGGCAGTGTCTGTGGCCTTGTCATCACCCGCCAACGTCCCGGCACTGCCTCTGGTGTGATTTTCCTGACGCTGGAAGATGAAACCGGCGTGTCCAATATCGTGGTCTGGCCGAAGGTCTATAAGCAATTCCGCCGTATCGTGATGGGCGGGCGATTGCTGCGCGTAAACGGCTATCTGCAACGCGAAGGCATCGTTGTGCATCTGATCGCCCAGACGATTGAAGACATGTCACATCGCCTGACGGAACTGGGCCACCCGATGGAAGACGCAATCGGCATCACCCGCCCCGAAGCCGACGACGCCCCACGCCCCCAACGCGCTAGCGCCCGCCACCCCCGCGAACAAGCAAAACGCCTGTTTCCCAGTCGGGATTTTCATTGAGGTTCAATCAGAAAAAATGCCCAACACAAAATGTTACGCTTTCTGCATTTTGTAACGGGCTGTAACATTTTCCGCAACACCCCAATGCATTGATACTATTGAATAATTATACATATATTGCGATAAATACAACATAAGTGTATATGACTAGAAGTGCGACCTGGCGATTGCTTAAGTGCTTTTTAGGCAAAAGAGATAAGTTCAAAAATACAACTTTCTTTGCGCTCCGGCTGCGATTCCGCTGAATACAGTTCAGACAAATGCTCTTTAATCCGCATCCAATCGTAAACTTTCGGTCTCCCACACCTGTTTTTTGTAACATATGACTCTGGCCGGAAGTAAAAAACATACCAAACCTTTCAACTTTCTGAGGTTCCCCGACATGAAACAGAAGTTCCCTGTATTTCAGAAGATCACTTGTTCGAACCCGCATATACAGCATAGAACTTGTGCCATCGCTGTTTCAGCCATCCTTGTCGAACCTCAAGTATGCTCAAGAGGATAAAGTCATATATGTCCGGGCATTGGGTCGGCGTGTGTGGTAAACGTGTATGGAAGTCAGTTGAGTAATGCAAAAAGTATAAATACTATCAATAATTTACAGCGATGCCATTGAAAATGGCGGAGGAACAGGGATTCGAACCCTGGGAGGGCGTTAACCCTCGTCGGTTTTCAAGACCGGTGCATTCGACCACTCTGCCACTCCTCCGACACGGCAGGTTTTAGCTTCCTCTGACGGGGACTGCAAGGGGGAAAAACGCCGGTTTATGCATGGTTTTCTTCTCAGGCTTTTCAACTTGATCGGCCATAGCTAATAATGTCTGAAAATCAGACTGTTTCTGAAGTAAAAAGTAACTTATCAGTAAATTGCAGGTTCCACCCAGGGGATCCCGGTGGCGTTTACAGGCAGTTGCGCCGCCAGTCAGGGATCAGGGAAAATGAGGGCAAGAGATGACGGGCAATAATAAAATATATTTTTCAAAAGCTTCCGCTTTAATTCTAAGCAGCACGCTGCTGTTAAGCGCATGTATGGAAGGTGACGGGTTTAATCCGTTCAAACCACGTGACACGGCTGAGACAGAACAGGCAACGCAGGCCGCTGTCACCCGTACGGTTGAACGTGATGTTGAAGCACCTGATGTTTTTCAGAAATCTGATCGCGGTCTTTGGGATGGGCGGCCGTCCCTTGGCGGCGTCTGGATCGCACATGAAGATGTCTCCGAACCTGAACGCGTGATCATCCGGAATGAAGCAGACGGGAAATTCGTGGTTGGCGCGCTTTTCCGCCGTGAACGCCTGACCCCCGGCCCTGAATTCCAGGTGTCCTCTGCTGCGGCTGAAGCGCTTGGGATGCTCGCAGGTCAGCCGGCAAATCTGCAGGTGACCGCACTGCGTCGTGAAGAAATCGTCGAGACAACAGAACCTGCGCCGGGTGATTTGGCTATTCCCGAGGCTGAAGAAATCGAAGAAACCACACTGGACCCGATCGCTGCGGCTGCGGCTGCGATTGACGGCGCGGGTGACACCGCCGCGGTAACAACTTCTGCACCGGTTGCAGAGGTACCGGCCACCGCTGCTGCCTCGTCGCTTAGCAAACCTTATATCCAGATCGGGATCTTCAGCGTCGAAGCAAATGCAGACAGCACTGCCGCCTCTATGCGGGACGCCGGGGTTTCTGCCGATGTCCGCACTCTGACATCCAACGGGCGCGAATTCTGGCGTGTCGTTGTCGGGCCTTCTGCAACGTCTTCTGACCGTGCAGCCTTGCTGAACAAAGTCAAAGAGATGGGCTTTGCTGACGCCTATTTCGTCACCCGCTGATCCGGAGGTATCTTATGCCAAGACGTTTTTCCGCCCTGATCCGCAGCGCACGCACCCTGCTGATTGCTGGCCTGGCCTTGTCCGCAACGACGATCAGCGGCCTGGCACAATCAGCCTCTACCCTTGACACCCGCGCCACTGCGGCCTGGATCTATGATGTGAAAACCGACACGGTACTGTTTGAAAAACAGGCCGATGTCGCCCTGCCCCCGGCATCTATGTCTAAGCTGATGACCCTGAATATGCTGTTCGAAGCATTGCGCGACAACCGCGTGACGCTTGATACACGTTTCAGCGTGTCTGCCCGGTCTGCCGGGATGGGCGGGTCTACCATGTTCCTGAATGAACGGGATCGTCCGACCGTCGAAGAACTGATCCAGGGCATCGTGGTCATGTCCGGCAATGACGCCTGCGTGGCGGTTGCCGAAGGCCTGGGTGGCACGGAAGATGGCTTTGCCCGCATGATGAATGAACGTGCCAAAGCCATTGGCATGACCAATTCCATGTTTGCCAATGCGTCCGGCTGGCCAAATCCCGGCCAGCGCATGAGCATGCGTGATCTGGGCACCCTCGCCCGTCGTCTGATCACCGAATTCCCCGAATATTACGGCTATTTCGGTCAGCGCGAATTTGCTTTTGATGGCCGCGCACCGGACAACCGCTTTAACCGCAACCCTCTGCTGCGCCTGAACATCGGAGCAGACGGCCTGAAAACCGGCCACACCAATGAGGCCGGCTATGGCCTTGTCGGATCCGCCGTTCAGGGCACCCGTCGTATCATCTTTGTCATCACAGGCCTGCAGTCTGAACGCGAACGCGCAGAAGAATCCGAAGCCGTGGTCAATTGGGCTTTCCGCCAGTTCCGTGAACAGGCCCTGCTGAGCGAAGGCCAGGAAGTGACACGTGCCGATGTCTGGCTGGGCGCGGAACGCTCTGTCGGCCTTGTGGCCGCTTCTGACACCAGCGTACTGATCCCGGCCATTCAGTCTGCGGATCAGGTTGAGGCCGAGGTATCCTATCGCGGCCCGCTTCAGGCGCCGCTGTCTGCCGGGGAACAGGTTGCCGATCTGATCGTGCGCCGCAATGGCCTGCCTGATGCGGTAATCCCATTGGTGGCAGAACGTGACATCCCCCAGGGAGGCGTGCTTGTGCGCCTTCAGGCTGCGGCCAGCGTCCTGTTGAACCGCTTCCTCGCCCCCGAAGCCCCCGCCGGGTAATTCACCCGCCGGCAGCGCCCGCTTCCACTGGTCAGGCGCTGCATTCCCCTGTATGGATCAGGTATGAACACAGGCATTTTCATCAGTTTCGAAGGCATCGATGGTTCGGGCAAATCGACCCAGGCCAAACGTCTTGCCGCAACTCTGCGTGACCTCGGCCATGAGGTCGTCCACACCCGCGAACCCGGCGGTTCCGTCGGAGCGGAAGAAATCCGGTCACTGGTGCTGGAAGGCGACCCGGATCGCTGGTCCCCGGAAAGCGAAATTCTGCTGTTTACCGCCGCACGTCGCGACCATCTGGAAAAGACAATTACCCCCGCGATTGAGGCCGGGAAGATTGTGATCTGTGATCGTTTCGCTGACAGCACCCGCATGTATCAGGGCATTTCCCGGGGTGACCTGCGGGCTGTGGTCGACCAGTTGCACAGCCTGATGATCGGACGCGAACCAGATCTGACCGTGATCGTTGACATGGACCCTGCCGTGGGCCTGTCCCGCGCTTTGTCCCGCCAGACGTCCGAGGAACGTTTTGAAGGCTTCGGCGAAGATCTACAGACGAAAATGCGCGCGGGCTTCCTTGAGCTGGCCCGGGAATTCCCCGAGCGCTGCGAAATCATCAACGGTGCCCAGGATATGGATGCGGTGGCCGCTGACATCCTTACCGTCGTCAAGGCGCGCCTGTCATGAGGGATAACAGCATCCCCGAAGCAGATCGCGTCGAAGGTGCCCCGCATCCGCGTGAAACCCAGATGCTGTATGGTCAGACCAAAGCCGAGCAGGAATTCCTGACGGCGTTTAACGCCGGTCATCTGCACCACGCCTGGCTGATCACCGGCCCCCAGGGCATTGGCAAGGCGACGCTGGCCTGGCGCATGGCCCGGTTTCTGCTGACACAGCCCGCTAGGACTGAAGAAGGCGGCGGGTTGTTTGGCGAAGACCTTGCCCCTGCGACGCCGGAAAACCTCGACGTTGATGAATTCCATCCCGTCGCCGCGCGGATCACCGCCCTGTCCGAACCCCGCCTGAAGCTGTTGCGCCGGGCCTGGGACGACAAGAAAGACAAACATAAAACCGTCATCACCATTGACGAAGTGCGCGTGCTGAAAAACTTTCTCATGATGTCAGCTGCGGATGGCGGCCGTCGTGTGGTGATTGTCGACAGCGCGGATGAGATGAACACGTCTGCTTCTAACGCGCTTCTGAAACTGCTGGAAGAACCGCCCGCAGATGTGACGCTGCTTCTGATCTCGCATCAGCCCTCTGCCCTGCTGCCAACAATCCGGTCCCGCTGTCAGACATTGCGTCTGCACCCACTGAATCCTGCTGATATGGCCCAGGCCCTGTCTGCAACCGGCACCGAAATCCCCGCCAGCACCGAAGCCCTGGCCACCCTTGCTGTTGGCTCTGCCGGAACGGCCCTGCGTCTTCTGAACCTGGGCGGCATGGAAGCCTACCACAATATCGTCAGCCTGTTCGGCACCTGCCCGAATATTGATCGCCAGGCCCTGCTGCGGCTGGCTGAAAGTGCGGCGGGTGTGAAAAACGTCGATCATTTTGATCTGCTTCTGCGCCTGCTTGATTTCTTCATCGCCCGCCTGGCCCGCGCCGGCGTTGCTGGCGCCCCCCCGCATGAGGCCTGCAATGGCGAAGCACAAACACTTACCCGCCTGTCCCCCAATCCGCTTGCCGGACGTGCCTGGGCGGAAGCCCAACAAGACCTTGGCACACGCGCCCGCCACGGCAAAGCTGTGAACCTTGACCCGGCCGCATTGCTGCTTGATATGGGTCTGAAAATTGACGCCATCGCCGCCAAACATGCCACGAGATAGACCATGACTGACGCCCCCACCATTACCGACAGCCACTGCCACCTGGACTTCCCTGATTTTGCGGAAGAACTGCCCGATGTGATTGCCCGCGCACAACAAGCCGGCATTCAGCGCATGGTCACGATCTGCACCAAAATGAAGAACGTCGATCAGGTCAAAGCGATCTCTGAACGCTTTGACCCGGTCTATTGGGCCGCCGGCACCCACCCGATGAGCGCTGCTGAGGAACCTTTGGTTTCTGTCGAAGAACTGGTCGCGCTGGCTGCGCACCCGAAATTCGTTGGCATTGGCGAAACCGGGCTTGACTATCACTACACGGCTGAAAGCAAAACGATCCAGCAGGAAAGCCTGTTGATCCACATTGAGGCCGCCCGTCAGACCAAACTGCCCCTGATCATTCACGCCCGCGCGGCGGATGAAGATATGGCACGTATCCTGTCAGACGAGCACGCCAAAGGCGCGTATGACTGCGTGATGCATTGCTATTGCTCTGGTCCGGAACTGGCCAAAACCGCAACCGATCTGGGGTTTTATCTGTCGATGTCCGGCATCGCGACTTTCAAAAACAGCCAGGAAGTCCGCGATATTTTCGCAGCCGCCCCTGTGGATCGTGTGCTGCTTGAAACAGACGCACCTTACCTTGCGCCGACACCCTTCCGTGGCAAGAGAAATGAACCTGCCTATACCGCCCACACGGGCCGCCTGGGGGCAGAGGTATTCGGTATGGAATACGCCGATTTCGCCGCACAGACAGAGGCAAACTTTGAATGCCTTTTCACCCGAGCGATCGCAACCCGCGAGGCCGCATAATGGCGGAGTTGCGCTTCACCCTGCTTGGCACCGGATCATCGGGCGGCGTTCCACGCCTGTCCGACAAACCCGGTGGCGAATGGGGGCGGTGCGACCCGGACAATCCGAAAAACCGCCGCCGCCGCTGTTCCATGCTGGTGGAACGCGTGACGGACAGCGGCACAACACGTGTGCTGATTGATGCCTCGCCCGATCTGCGCGAACAGCTGCTGTCTGCCGGTGTTGGGACGCTCGACGGTGTGATTTTCACCCATGCCCATGCGGACCATATCCACGGCATCGATGACCTGCGTGTCATTGTTTACAACCTGAAACAACGCCTGCCTGTCTGGGCCGATCAGACCACGACAGATCAGCTGCTTGAGAAGTTCTCTTACGTCTTTGTACAGCCCGAAGGATCCTCTTACCCGCCGATCCTGGATCTCAACCTGATCAATGGCCCTGTGACCGTTACCGGCGCAGGTGGTGCGATCACTTTCACACCTTTCCTTGTCGCCCATGGCCGGATCGACGCACTTGGCTTCCGCATTGGCAATCTCGCCTACCTGCCCGATGTCTCCGAGATGTACCCTGAAGCCTGGGAACATGTGCAGGACCTTGATATCTGGGTGCTGGACTGTCTGCGTCGAGATCCGCATCCGACCCATATCCATATGGAAAAATCCCTGGAATGGATCGAAAAGATGCAGCCAAAACAAGCAGTTCTGACCAATATGCATATTGATCTGGACCACGCGACGGTCGAGGCCGAAACCCCCAATCACATACGCGCCGCCTATGACGGAATGGTGCTGACCCTGCCCGATCCGGACGGCCAATAATGCAGGCCCTGCTCGACGTCATCTTACCGGTTTTTCTGGTCGTCGGGTTTGGCTATGTCGCGGTCTGGCGCGGGTTGTTTTCACCAGAAGGCGTGCAGGGGCTGATGAAGTTCACCCAGCAATTCGCCATTCCCTGTCTGCTGTTTCGCGCCATTTCCACACTGGATCTGGGCCAGCAGTTTGAACCGGGGTTGCTAATTTCCTATTACGGCGCATCCGGTGCGGGATTTGTCGCGGGGCTTCTGGGCGCGCGTTATATCTTCGGGCGCGACTGGGAGGACAGCGTTGTCATTGGGTTTGCCTGCATGTTTGCCAATACGGTTCTGCTGGGTTTGCCGATTACGGAACGCGCTTTTGGCGAGGCGGCGCTGGCCCCGAATTACATGATCATCGCCTTCAACGCGCCGTTTTGTTACGGGGTTGGTGTGACCGCGATGGAGATCGTACGCAATCGTGGTGGCGGCGGGATCACGACGCTGAAAGCGATCCTGAACGCGATGTTCCGCAATGCGCTCGTGATCGCTATCGCATTGGGATTCCTTGTGAATTTCACGGGCAGTACCCTGCCATTGGCCCTTACAGATGCGATTGAACTGATGATCCGTGCTGCCCTGCCCGCCGCCCTGTTCGGGCTGGGGGGCGTGCTTGTGCAGTACAAACCCGAAGGCGATATGCGGGCGATCCTTTTTGTCTGTGCAGTGTCGCTGTTCATGCATCCGGCGCTCGCCTGGGGCATAGGGCAAGCCTTTGATTTGCAATCAGATATGTTCCGATCCCTTATCCTGACAAGCGCCATGGCACCGGGCATAAATGCCTATGTTTTCGCCTCTATCTACGGACGCGCGCAACGGGTTGCGGCATCTTCTGTGTTACTGTCGACCGCCGCCTGTGTGCTGACCGCCTGGATGTGGTTGTCCCTGCTCTGAGGTCGGAGAACTCA
Organism: Halocynthiibacter styelae; assembly: GCF_016123485.1. Classification (GTDB taxonomy): domain Bacteria; phylum Pseudomonadota; class Alphaproteobacteria; order Rhodobacterales; family Rhodobacteraceae; genus Halocynthiibacter; species Halocynthiibacter styelae. The sequence continues at coordinate 154,216 of NZ_JADCKQ010000002.1, forward strand.
GGAAATCTTTAAAGTTTTTACAGAGGCTGAGGGGCGAAGTTTAAACTTTGTAAGGGGGAAACCACGTGCAGGTTACCGTAACTGATTTACGCCCAGAACTGACCCGCTGCCTGGGCCATGTGGAATATGGCGACGGTCATGTGAAGATCACACGCCACGGCAAGCTGGTGGGGGTGATTGTGCCGCCGATGGAATGGAAACGGATGTTTGAAGCGATGGAGGATGAAACCTCGGGTGAGGTGAACCCCGAAACCGGTCGCCGCCCGGGGGCCGGCCTGATCCGCAGCTGGGTACCGTCTGATTTTATCCGCGTGCGCCGCAACAATCAGCCTCCACCCAAAGGCCGCGCCCGGAACTGGGGGTGGCATTGGGATTGAGGCCTGGTGAACAGGCGCGATGATAGTGTGAGGTTTGCGGAGGGCAGCGCGATCCTGGGTGGGTGCGAAGCGCCCTCCCGTGGGGAGGGTCAGGCGCTGCCCGTGCGTTGCACGGGCAAAGAACAAACTTTCACCGTGGTTAGAGTGAGTTACCACGGCTCTCAATTAGGTCTGCCAAAGTCATAAAGACAAAATCGTGATAGCTGAATTCAATATTCAAGACCTGAAAAAGCACTAAAATCAAAAGCAATACCCCGGCACCAAACCCTAAAATAACAGTAACCAGAAAAACCGGAAACCACTGTCCTTGAATGATTATTGCCTTTTCGATACTTCTGTTCTCGGCGGCAAGTATCGCTTCAACCTTCTCCTCTTTGGTTTGGTAGTCTCCAACCAGCGCATTTCCCATTAACCTTGCACTAAACGCATTGTGAAGCGAGATCTTAAGCGTCCAATACACAAAAAGTATCAGCGAAAGCCCTAGAAGCACAGCTACGAGCGCAGCATCCCATGGATGTAACTGGTCATTTATAAAGCCCCAAATTGCAAAGAATCCTGCATACCCAAAAGAAATAATTATATTATTGTAAGCAGCAGATTTATCAAACAAAGTGCCATGCATAGCAATTAGGCGCTGCTCAATGGTGTCTTGTAACTGATGCTCTATATGCTCTTGGAAATCGTATTTTTGTTGAATTTGTTGAGCTTCGTATATCCTTCGTGCAAACCTTTCTTCAGAAATTTCATGAGCCAAAGTATCCAAGCCTAATAAACGCAAATATTCGGTCAGTTCGGCAATCCGCCTATCTTCGGCAGAGTTATCAACGTCCATGAAAACCTCGTATAATTGCTTTGACCAACGCAGCTATGCAACCACGGATGGAAAATAACATCAACAAGGTTTCACCCAGTACCCGGCCGCGGGTGGGGGTGAAGCCCCCGCCCAGGGGGGGCGGACGGGGGCTGTCTGGCCTTTGGCCAGACATGGGGCCAGACTCAACCTTCCTGACAAAGAAAAACCCCGGCGCAGGGGCCGGGGTCTGAAATCTGTGTCTGGCCGTCAAAGCCGGATCAGTCGTCCATTTTAAGGGCGTTGATGAAGGCCTCTTGCGGGATATCAACGCGACCAAACTGACGCATCTTCTTCTTACCCTTTTTCTGCTTGTCCAGAAGCTTCCGCTTCCGGGACGCATCACCACCGTAACATTTCGCGGTCACGTCTTTGCGCATGGCAGACAGGGTTTCACGGGCGATCACCTTGCCACCAATCGCCGCCTGGATCGGGATTTTAAACATGTGGCGCGGGATCAGATCCTTGAGCTTTTCGACCATGGCGCGGCCACGCATCTCGGCCCGGTCACGGTGCACCATGGTGGAGAGCGCATCCACCGGTTCATCATTCACCAGCACAGACATTTTCACCAGGTTGTCCTGGCGATATTCGGTCATGACATAATCGAAGCTGGCGTAACCTTTTGTTACGGATTTCAGGCGATCATAGAAGTCAAACACCACCTCGTTCAGGGGCAGATCATAAACAACCATGGCGCGCGAACCGGCATAGGTCAGGTTTTCCTGGATGCCACGACGGTCCTGGCAGAGTTTCAGCACGTCACCCAGGTATTCATCAGGCACAAGGATGGTCGCTTTGATGCGCGGTTCTTCCAGGTGATCGACAAGCGTCAGGTCGGGCATGTCTGCGGGGTTGTGCAGTTCGATCATCGTGCCGTCGCGCATATGCACGTGGTAGATAACGGAAGGCGCGGTGGTGATCAGATCGATGTCATATTCGCGCTCAATCCGGTCGCGGATGACCTCAAGGTGCAGCAGGCCCAGGAAGCCACAGCGGAAGCCAAAACCAAGTGCCGCGGATGTTTCCATCTCATAGCTGAAGGAGGCGTCATTGAGGGCGAGTTTTTCGATCGAGTCCCGCAGGTCTTCGAATTCGGCGGTGTCGACGGGGAAGAGGCCACAGAACACAACGGGCTGGGCGGGTTTGAAACCATCCAGCACTTCGGTTGTGCCTTTTTTCTCATGCGTAATGGTGTCGCCCACACGGGTGTCACGCACCTGTTTGATTGACGCGGTCAGGAAGCCAAGTTCGCCCGGGCCAAGCTCATCGATGCTTTCCATCTGCGGGCGGAACACGCCGATGCGGTCCACCGGGTAAACAGCGTTGGTGGACATCATGCGGATGCGTTCGCCCTTTTTCAGCTTACCATCAATGATGCGGATCAGAACGATCACGCCGAGATAGGCGTCATACCAGCTGTCGACCAGCATGGCTTTCAGCGGCGCGTCAGCATCGCCTTTGGGGGCGGGCAGTTCATTGACGATGGCTTCCAGCGTTTCGCGGATGCCCTGGCCGGTTTTTGCAGACACCTGAATGGCGCCGGTGGCCTCAATGCCAATCACATCTTCGATCTGTTCCGCCACGCGTTCACAATCAGACGCCGGCAGGTCGATCTTATTCAGAATCGGTACGATTTCATGGTCGGCTTCCATGGCGTGATAGACGTTCGCAAGCGTCTGTGCTTCGACCCCTTGCGAGCTATCCACCACCAGGAGTGAGCCTTCAACCGCACGCATGGAACGGGAGACTTCATAAGCGAAATCGACGTGGCCGGGGGTGTCGATGAGGTTCAGAACATAATCTTCCCCATCCTCCGCCGTATAGTCGATACGCACAGTGTTGGCCTTGATGGTGATGCCACGCTCGCGCTCAATATCCATCGAGTCGAGCATCTGTTCCTTCATATCGCGATCGGCAACGGTATTCGTTTCCTGGATCAGGCGATCAGCCAGAGTGGATTTGCCGTGGTCGATATGCGCCACGATGGAGAAATTGCGGATTTTGCTCAGCTCAGTCATACTGTGCGTATTATAGGGATTTGAGGATTGGTCAAGGTCGTTAGTCAGTGGTTTGGTTGAGATAAATCAAGGTAAGGCATAAAGGGCAACATGTCAGCGTTTTCAGAGATATTAGAAGAGCAATTCGACACGAAAGAAGTTGATCAGTGTATCCAGGCGGCGCTTCGTGCTGCACTTCGGGGCTATCCGGATGTCAACATCAGGGGAAATGTTGATCTGGGTCGGGAATATGTTTTCCCAATAAGCCGGGTGCTTCTCAGCGCGAATCTTGCCTACCACTTCCCTATAGAGACCATCCAGGACAGTGTCTCATCAGCATTAAACATGAAGGAAATCACCGGCCTTCTACAGGCAGAATCCGCGGCCGTTAAAGCGGCACAATCACTTCTGCTCATTTCGCGTGAGAGAGCGTGGGAAGCTGTTGAAGATGTGATCGCAAGCTTTGCAACAGAAACCGAGACAAACAAAAATTTATTTCCCGATATTAACAAGAATTTCAGCGTCGAAAGCTCCTATTTTGAAGCACAGGATTTAATGTCAATGCTAACAGTCAGAGACATTAATTTGCCAGAAAGAAAGGCCTTCGATAGCCCGTTATGGTTTGATGAACAAAACCCACGTTCTCAATTTCCCCCAAAAGTGAATATTCGCGAGTACCTTCACAATGACATTTTCTCCTTCTGGCGCGAATGGCATCAAGGTTTTCTCGATGGCAAACCCATGGATTGGGAGTTGCAGCGGCGGGTGGCGATGATCCCGGATGAGGACTGGGAGAAAGGGCCGGAGCATATTGCGCGGGTGATTGAAGAAATCCGGAGGGATTTTGACGGCACCACTGCCCCGGAACAGGAACGATTTGAGGAACTGGAACCCTCCTCTCTGGAACGCATACTGCGCGCGCCCACACTCTCCGCCGGACAGATTGAGGCCGCGGCGCAGGGTATTCGGGACGCCGAATGTCGCTATCTGAATGACACCGGTGCAAACCAACTGCCTGACCCATTTCAGGCATTGCCGGAAATTGCGGGTTCAATGGTCCGTGTCAGCCGCCAAATCCGACAACATGCCTCTGACCCGACGGTTGAAAACAGCCTGCGCCAGGAAATCGGGCGACTAAATGCCAGGGTGATTGAACTGGAACAGGAGGTAAACGCCCTGCGCAAAGCCCCTGCCCCGGTTTTTTTACCCGCCCTGAAAGAGCAGATCGGCAAAAGCCTGGGCGACTGGAAAATGTATGGTGCGATGTGTGGTGCGCTCTGGCTGATCTCAGGGGATGATCTTGGCATGCAGCAAAGGCTTGAGAACCTTGGTGCAGCCAGGACAGCTATTTTTGGAACTGAGGCGACGACATCCGATGTTCTACCAGATGAAACACCCGAAGTGATCGAAATCTGACATTGCAACCTGACCTGGATCAAAGATTGGCCGGGCGACTCGGGGTAATATTTGTGCAACTTCAAGGCTGCACAGGAAAGGTCTGCCCCATGTTACGCCTCGCATCTGCTTTATATTCCATCGTCGGCACCTCCATTGCGGGGGCCTGTGTCGTGGCCGTTCTGACCATGGGTTATGACACCATGATGCCCATCATTTATGCGGCGGCTGTCGGGGCCATCGTGGCCCTGCCCGTCACATGGCTGGTGACCAAAGCGATTCTTGAGCTGAAGTAAGCTTACGCGTCCAGAAACACACGCACGGCGGCCTCGAATTCGCGGGGCTTGTCGGCGTGCAGCCAATGCCCTGCTCCCGGGATCTTTGCGAAACGGGCGGCGGGGAAATGGGTTTTGATCAGCGGGCGGTGTTCCGGGCGCACGTAATCGGATGTGGCACCGGACAGAAAGAAAACCGGCCCGTCAAAGATCTGATCGCCCAGCGCCGGGAAGCCGATCACTGCATTCATATGCGCCCGCAGGGCTGCGTGGTTCAGACGCCAGGCTTTGGGATCCGCGCGTAAATCCAGCGATTGCAGCAGAAACGCCCGTACGCCGGCTTCGGGCACGGTGTTTGCAAGGGCTGTGTCCGCCTCCTGGCGGGACGTGATCGTGGCAAGGTCCAGCGCCTCCATCGCGTCAATCAGCGGGGTCTGCGTGTGGCCATAGCCCACAGGCGCGATATCGGCGACGATCAGTTTGCGCATAAGGTCAGGCCAGGTCAGCGCCAGCATCATCGCCGCCTTGCCGCCCATGGAATGCCCCAGCACATCGGCCTGCCCGCCCACAGTGCGAATGACCTCAGCCAGATCCGCTGCCATATCTTCATAGGTATGGCTGTTGCCAAAATCACTCTGACCATGGTTGCGCATATCCACCGCAATCACATGGCGTGTATCCGCCAGACGTTTGGCAATAACCCCCCAATTGCGGGCGGATCCGAAAAGGCCATGGGCAATCAACAGCGGCGTGCCGCCATGTTCTGTGCCGTATTCAACATAGTTCAACATGAAGTTTATGTAACGCAGCGGGGTCAGGCTTTCCAGACGTTGTAATGCAATTTGCAAGCGCTTAGGTTTCAGCAACGGGAGGCTGCAGATGACTCCATCTGAGATTGAAGATAAAGCTGAAGAAATTTTTGACGCGCTCGGGCGCAGTTTTCGCCTGCGCGGAAGCAGTTTGTCAGCACGTGTGCGCAAAGCCGGGCGGCTGTTGCCACGCCACCTGCGGCGTGATCTGAAATATATGTGTGACGCGCAGGAGCTGGCGGCGAACCCGCGGCTGGCGAAACTTGTGGATATGAAACGGATTGAACGCACCCATCGCAATGCGTTGCGCTGGCTTGCGGATGTGGATCCGGGGGCACGGGCGCGGGATCTTCTGTGGGAAAGCGCCTGGCGGATCGGGCTTGTGATCCTCGTGGTCGGTGGCGGGCTGATCACGGTTCTGGCCTGGCGCGGGCTGATCTGAACCTGCCTGTGCGAACGTGTGAATTGGTCGCAGTTTGCGCCGTTCCCCTTCCTGCAGCTTACGGCTAAAACATCGCGTCCCTGATCCAAAATCGAGCCGTGATATGAGCCACGAAACAAACCCGCGAAAATCCGAATTGCTGATGCCCGCAGGCAACCTGCGCAAACTGAAACTTGCGATCCTTTACGGGGCGGATGCAGTTTATCTGGGCACGCCGGATATGTCTTTGCGCACAAAATCCGAGTTTTCCCTGGAAGAGGTGATTGAAGGCGTGAACTTCTGCCATGACCACGGCAAACGCGCTTATCTGACCCTGAACCTGTTCAGCCACAACAAAGACATCCCCAAGCTTGATGAATATATCGACACGGTGCGCAGGGTGAAGCCGGACGGGCTGATCATCGCGGATCCGGGTGTGTTTCAATATGTGCGCGAACGTGCACCGGAACTGCCCCTGCATATTTCGACACAGGCCAATATCTGTTCCTGGCTGTCCGTGCAGTTCTGGGAAAAACAGGGCGCGGAACTTGTGGTGCTGGCGCGCGAGGTGTCCTACCCCGAGCTTGCGGAAATCCGTGAGAAATGCCCTGACATTAAACTGGAAGCCTTCGTGCATGGCGCCATGTGCATGACCTATTCCGGCCGGTGCCTGCTGTCGAACTTCATGGCGGAACGCGGGGCGAACCAGGGCAATTGCGCCAATTCCTGTCGCTGGAACTATGGTGTGCGTATGCGCCTGAAGGATGGCACGGTGCAGGAACTGGATATCAATGACGATAATATTGATATGTTCGAATTCCTGCTGGAAGAAGGCTGCCGCCCCGGGGAACTGATGCCGATTGAGGAAGACGGGCGTGGATCCTATATCCTCAATTCCCGCGATCTCTGCATTATGCCGAAACTGGATGATTACCTGAAGATCGGTGTCGACAGTCTGAAGGTCGAAGGGCGCGGCAAGTCTGAATACTACTGTGCCGTGGTTGCCCGTGCCTATCGTATGGCGATTGATGACTATTATGCCGATCCGGAAAACTGGGATCCGAAACCCTATATGCGGGAACTCGAATCTGTCGGGAACCGGGGCTATACCCTGGCCTTCCACAATGGCCGCCTGAACAATCTGGCGCATGATTATGAACACACCGCATCGCTGTCGCAGTGGGAATATGCAGGCGTTGTGTCTGAAGTGACTGAGGATGCTTTCCTGGTTGAGGTCAAGAATCGATTTGCCGCCGGTGAGGTGCTTGAATTTATCTCGCCGATTTCACGTGAAACCGTGCTGTTGCGCATGTATGACTTTGAAGATGCCGCCACAGGCACGCGCAAAGAAATCGTCCAGGGTGGCACAAAAACCACGATCCGCATTCCGTTTACGCTGTTTGATCACGAGGACCTGGATCAGTTGAAAGCGCGTTTCCCGCAGTATTCCGTGCTGCGCAAAGAAAAAGCCCTGAGCGACGAACAATGGAATCGCATCCGCTTTGACAAACTGACGCAGGGGCTGGAAATTTCCGGCAAAGAGAATGCGAAAGCTTACGAGCGTCGTCGTGATGCCCTGGCGGATAGCATTGCAGAGGACAGCAATGAAAAGCGTTTCAAGACCAATCGTGTCGGCGTGGACGGGTGCTGTGGTAAGGGCTGCAATGGCTGTATGATCTTCTGGGAAGACGATAAATACGCCCTTGCCCGCAAGGTTTTGCTGAAGCGCAAACAGGGTGAACAGCTGACAAAAGCAGAAGCTGCAGAACTGAAACTGGACCTGTGATCTGCGGTTGAATGCAGTAGCCACACACCATCCAGGCGCAACACATCCCACACCCGCTATCCCCAGGCGGGTGTGTCTTCTTCCCCACATCTTTTCCCCGGCAATATGCAAAGATTGTTGCCAAAGCGTGTGTTATCCGCCATTGTTCGCCTAATAAGGGCAAAAATGCTCAGGCGAAGCAGTGATCGGAGAGGCAGGTCACAATGACACACTCACACTTCCTGAAAGCGGGACTGATAGGTCTTGCTGTTTCGTTAACCAGTATCAGTGCAGGTATCGCACAAAACAATCTCCCAACGACCTCCGGGTCAACCCTGCGTGTTGTGCAGGGGCAGTCTTCCGCAACTCTGCGTGTTCCAATGAACCGCGCTGTAGTGGTGGAAACACAGGGAGCTTTTTCAGACATCTCGATTGCCAACCCCGGCATTGCAGAGATTTCAACAATTAATGAACGTACAATTTACGTGCTGGGTAAGATCCCGGGCCGTACAACCCTGACCCTGCTGACAGCAGACGGGCAGTTGATGGCAAACGTTGATGTCCAGGTTTCCCCTGATATCGCAGAATTCAAGGAACGCCTGCAGCAGATCCTGCCAGGTGAACCGGTTGAAGTGCGCACCGCCAATGACGGTCTTGTGCTGTCCGGTGTGATATCTTCCATCGCCCGCCTTGATCGTGCACTTGATCTGGCGGAACGTTACGCTCCTGGCCGTGTATCCAACCTTATGAGTGTTGGCGGCACACAACAGGTCATGCTGAAAGTCCGCTTCGCGGAAATGCAGCGTTCTGTTACCAAAGCTCTGCGTGGTGGTTTGAATGTTCAGATCCCGGGCACAGATGGCAGCCTGACCTTCGGCGGCGGCGGCGGTAACATTTCCGGCTCCGGTTTTTCATCCCTTCCAGGTTCTCAGGGTGGCGCGATTGGCTCCATCGGCATCGGTGATGTTCAGCTTGCTGTTATGCTGCAAGCTCTGGAAAGCCGTGGTGTAATTCGCACACTGGCGGAACCGAACCTTGTGGCTTTGTCTGGCCAAGAAGCAAACTTCCTTGCTGGCGGTGAATTCCCGATCCCCGTATCACAGCGTGTTGATGAAACCGGCTTCACCCGGATTACTGTTGAGTTTAAGCCATTTGGTATCGAGCTTAGCTTTACCCCTCGCGTTGTGGATCAGGATGTGATCAATCTGGAACTCTCTGCTGCAGTAAGTGCACTGGATCCGTCCAACAGCTTCACCAGCGGCGGCCTCAGCATTCCGGCCTTCACACGTCGTGAAACCTCTACCACCGTAGAAATGCGCGATGGTGAAAGCTTTGCGATTGCAGGCCTTCTGCAGGACGACTTCCGCGATCTGAACTCTCAGGTGCCATGGTTGGGCGACATCCCGATTCTGGGTGCTCTGTTCCGGTCTGCTGATTATGAACGTGACCAATCCGAGCTTGTGATCGTGGTCACAGCACATCTGGTGACACCAACCCGCGGCGAAGCCCTGGCTCTGCCAACAGATCGGGTTCGTCCACCCACAGAAGCGGATTTGTTCCTGCGTGGCCGTGTGGCGTCTGAGGGCAATGCAGCTTCCGGTGCAGCGGCTGAAATTTCACGCCAGGATTTCTCTGGTTCCTATGGCTATGTGATGGAGTGAAGATCATGAAAATCACAACATCCCCCACCCGACTGAAATCCCTGATCCTTGTTGCTGGTCTTGCAGGTCTTACCGCCTGCGCACCAGGGGCAAACCTGCAGTTCTATAAAGAAGCCGGCAGCGTCCTTAATCGCGGCAACTTCGGCAACTCTAATATGAACAACCACCTGATTCAGACCGGCCAGCTTGACTATGCCGTCAACCTTGCCAACCGGTTTGAAGCAGAGGTGCCAAGCACAATCAACTTTGGCTTCAATGAGGCAACTCTTGATGCAGAGGCACGGCGCGTCCTGACACAACAGGCCAACTGGATCCGTCAGTTCCCTGAGATTCAGTTCCGCGTCTACGGCCATACTGACCTTGTAGGCGGGGACGCCTACAACCGTCGCCTTGGTCTGCGCCGGGCACAGGCAGTGGTTAACTTCTTTGTGGCACAGGGTATTTCCCGCAGCCGCCTGGAAGCCGTCAGTTCCCTGGGTGAATCCCAGCCACTGGTTCAGACACAGGATCGCGAACGCCGCAATCGCCGTACAGTGACAGGGGTTTCCGGCTTTGTGCAAAGCAACCCGGCAGTGTTGAACGGCAAATATGCCCAGATCGTCTGGCGTGAATACCTGACCAGCGCCGAGCCCGCTCGCGTAGTGGAAAGGGCCGATGCCGAAGGTCAGGGCGGCTGATACCTGCCGCATAGCATTCGGAAAAGCCGCGACAAAATATGTCGCGGCTTTTCTCATAGCTCATTCGCAAATATCATCGCAATTTGCTTCAATCTGACTATAATACAAACTTCGTATTTCGTTTTGTCGCCATATAATCGCCAATTTTCGATTATTAGCCGCAATGTTGCCCAGTTTACCCGCCAGAATAAGCCAGACGCCCGGTATTCCGCAGATTCGCGGACATTATTCAGTGTGTCAGCGGAATCAGTAATTTGCAGGCATTGCCCGAATATTAACCGGCAGCCTGTAACAGGAGATAATGAGGCAAATGTCGAGTAGCGCAATGTTGCAGCCTGAACCAGCTCCAATTGTGGCCTGTACCATCTCGCGGGATGTGCAGAACTTCGATCTTCTGATCGATGATATGGAAACCGAACTGGGCGAAAGCTGGGGTGATCTCAGCTTTGAGGATGCTGTTGCCTTCCTTGATCAGCCCGAAGCCAATCAGCTGGAATTTGTGGCGATTGCCATTGATGACCATGATGAAGAACGGCTGACAGATATCGGATCCCTGATCGGCATGGCCAATGAACGCGGGATCAAAGTGATCCTGATCGCGGAAGAAGTCAGCCCGATCGCCCTGCACCAGCTGCTGCGTATGGGTGCCGGCGATTTCATCCCCTACCCTCTGCCCGAAGGCGAACTGCACGCAGCCATCGAACGGTTGCGCCGCCCTGCCCCCGAGGCAACAGCAGATCATTCTGACGTCCCGGACGAACTGCGCACAACCATCAAAGCCACGGGTGACCGCAATGGCGTTGTGCTTCCCGTTCACGGGCTTGCCGGTGGCACAGGCGCAACCACGCTTGCCGTGAACCTGGCCTGGGAACTTGCGAACGTCGAAAAAGACACCCCACCCCGGGTCTGCCTGATCGATCTGGATCTGCAGTTCGGCACCACATCCACTTACCTTGATCTGCCCCGGCGCGATTCCGTCTATGAACTGTTGTCTGACACCGCATCCATGGACAATGACTCTTTCATGCAGGCGCTGCTGACTTTTGAAGACAAGCTGCATGTGCTGACGGCCCCTGCCGAGGTTCTGCCTCTGGATCTTATCGGGCCGGAAGACATCACGCGTCTGCTTGAAACCGCCCGCAGCAATTTCGACTATGTCGTCATTGATATGCCTTCCACCCTGGTGGCCTGGACGGAAACAGTTCTGCACCTGGCCCATGTCTATTTTGCGACCATGGAACTGGATATGCGGTCTGCACAGAACACCCTGCGGATGATCCGGGCGCTGAAATCTGAAGAACTGCCCTATGAAAAGCTGCGCTATGTACTGAACCGTGCGCCCAAGTTCACGGACCTCACCGGCAAAGGCCGGGTCAAACGGATGGCGGAAAGCCTTGATATCACCATCGAGCTGCAGCTTCCGGATGGCGGGAAACCCGTCACACAATCCGGGGATCACGGCCTGCCTCTGCAGGAAACAGCCGCGAAAAACCCGATGCGCAAAGAAATTCAGAAACTGGCTCAGTCCGTCCATGCAGTGAACCAGGTCGCTGAAACCGGACGGTAAAAGGATATTCAGCTATGTTTTCCAAATATAAAAAACCAGGACAGGTCGAACAGGCCCCCAAAACCCAGGCGGTAGATGCAACGGCATCCCCCGCACCGGAAACAGAACGCAAAGTCATCCGACGGGTAGAAGCCAGCAAAGTTGCGCAATCCCCGACACAGGACAAAGAAAAGAAACGCAAAGAGCGGCTGAGTGAAATCAAATCTCACCTGCACCAGGAACTTCTTGATAACCTGAACCTGTCAGCACTGGAAAACGCATCAGAATCTGACCTGCGCCAGGAAATCATCGCGATTGCGTCTGAAACCCTGGATGATCTGGGTGTGGTTCTGAACCGTGAAGAACGCAACACCCTGAACCAGGATCTGTTTGACGAAGTCACCGGTCTTGGCCCGCTGGAACCGCTTCTGAAAGATGATAGCGTCAACGATATTCTGGTGAACGGTCCGCAACAGATCTTTGTTGAACGCGATGGTAAACTGGAAATTTCCCCGATCACCTTTAAAGATGAACGCCACCTGTTGCGGATCATCGACAAAATCGTATCCGCGGTAGGACGTCGTGTTGATGAATCCAACCCTTATGTGGATGCCCGTCTTGCTGATGGTTCACGTTTCAACGCCATGGTGCCACCTGTTGCGGTGGATGGGTCTCTGGTTTCTATTCGTAAGTTTAAAAAAGACAAACTTGCGATTGATGACCTTGTGGGATTTGGTGCTTTCACCGAAGAAATGGCTGCCTATCTTCAGGCTGCGGTATCAACCCGACTGAACATCATTGTATCCGGCGGTACGGGTTCCGGTAAAACCACCACGCTGAACGCGCTGTCTTCTTTCATTGATAACGCCGAACGTATTCTGACGATCGAAGACACGGCGGAACTTCAGCTGCAGCAGACGCACGTGGGCCGGATGGAAAGCCGTCCACCCAACGTCGAAGGCAAAGGCGAAGTTTCCCCGCGCGACTGTCTGAAAAACGCCCTGCGGATGCGACCTGACCGCATTATCGTGGGGGAAACCAGGGGCGAAGAAGTTATCGATATGCTTCAGGCGATGAACACCGGTCACGACGGATCCATGACCACCATTCACGCCAACTCTGCCCGGGACGGTATTTCACGTCTTGAAAACATGATCGCCATGGCCGGGATCGAAATGCCCCTTAAGGCTGTGCGGAACCAGATCGCATCTGCGGTGAACCTGATTGTGCAGGCCTCGCGTCTGCAGGATGGGTCGCGGCGTATGACTTCCATCACCGAAATCACGGGCATGGAAGGGGATGTTATCTCGATGCAGGAAATCTTCCGCTATCAGCGTGTCGGCCTGACCCCTGACAATAAGATCATCGGCCATTTCACCGCCACCGGCGTGCGTTCGCATTTCTCTGAACGCTTCCGCATGTGGGGCTATGATCTGCCACCCTCTATCTTTGAGCCGATCGCGGCGGAGTAACCTATGTCCATCAATCCGGAACTCCTTATTTACGGCCTTGTTTTCATCGGCGTTATCCTTCTGGTGGAAGGCATCTACCTGACGATTTTTGGCAAATCGATCAGCCTGAACAGCAAGGTGAACCGTCGCCTTGAAATGATGGAAAAAGGTCAGGGACGCGAACAGGTTCTTGACCAGCTGCGCAAAGAAATGGAGCAGCACCTTAAGTTTGACTCCATCCCACTTTATTCCCTGCTGGCCCAGAAAGCGCAGAAAGCCAACATCGCTTTCAGCCCGCCCCAGCTTATTATGCTTATGGGGGTTCTTGCGGGCGTCGCATTCGTCGGCCTGACTTTCGGCACAGCTACGAGTTTTGAACTGCGCATAGGCCTGTCCATCATCATGGGCGTGGCCGGGGTCTATATCTGGATCAACGGCAAGGCGAAGAAACGTCTGGCGATGATCGAAGAACAATTGCCTGACGCCGTTGACCTGATGGTACGCAGTCTGCGCGTCGGGCATCCCTTCACCTCTGCCCTGTCTATTGTGGCCAATGAGGTTCCGGATCCTCTGGCATCCGAAATGGGCGTCATTTCCGATGAAGCCGCTTACGGCCGCGACATTGGCGAAGCCCTGAAAGACATGGCCGAACGGCTTGATATGCAGGATCTTCGCTTCCTGGCGGTGGCCGTCGCCATTCAGACCCAGGCGGGGGGTAACCTTGCGGAAATTCTGCATGGTCTGTCTCTGGTGATCCGTTCGCGGTTCAAACTGTTCCGCCGCGTGAAAGCCATTACTGCCGAAGCCAAATGGTCCGGCATGTTCCTGTCGGGTTTCCCGATTGCCGCGCTGATCGGCATCAACGTGGCGCAGCCGAATTACTATGACAAAGTGATCGACACCCCGGTTTTCATCCCGGCCTGTCTGGTGGTGGCCGGCTTCCTGATCGTCAATGTGTTTGTCATGCGGTCCCTTGTGGATATCAAAGTCTGAAATCTGCCCGTGAGGCGAGGAAAATATGCTTGATTCAATCAACCAGCTTCTGATCGACAACTTCGGCGAGTTCGGCCCTCTCATGGCTTTGGGCGGGCTGGGTCTGTTGCTGATCCTGGCCGTTCTGCCTGCAATGTTTTCGCAGAAAGAAGATCCTCTGGCCAAGCTGAACCGGGAAACCAAAGCCCGGGCAGCAGGCAAATCGCAACAGCTGCGCTATACCAGCAAGGCCGATAAACTTGAGAAATATTCTGACTTCCTGGAACCTCAGGATGAAGCGGAATATTCTGCGGTCCGGTTGAAACTGCTGCAGGCGGGCTATCGGTCGAAACAATCCGTGCGGACCTATCACTTTGCCCAGTTTGCCCTTGGCCTTGGTCTGATGGCGGTGGGTCTTGTTGTCTGGCTGTACATGCGATCTCAGGGCGAGGTCACCACACAGAACACCGTTCTGACCATTCTGATGCCAGGTGTCATCGGCTATATGGCCCCGAAATACTGGGTGACCCGCCGCGTCGCAGAACGCCAGGAAGAGATCACCAATGGCTTCCCCGATGCGCTTGATATGATGCTGGTGTGTGTCGAAGCCGGTCAATCCCTTGACCAGTCCATTCTGCGCGTCAGCGGTGAAATCCGCGCTGGTTTTCCGGCACTGGCAGATGAATTCACCATCGTTTCACAGGAAATGAAGGCGGGTAAAGACAAAACCCAGGTCCTGCGGGACATGTCAGAACGGGCGGGTGTACAGGATGTTTCAAGCTTTGTGACCGTGCTTATTCAGTCGCAGACCTTCGGTACATCCATCGCCGACGCGCTGCGGGTCTATGCCGGTGAAATGCGTGACAAACGGGTGATGCGGGCGGAAGAGAAAGCCAACACATTGCCGACCAAAATGACGCTGGCGACCATGATGTTGACCGTTCCCCCGCTGCTGATTATTCTTATCGGGCCCTCAGTTTACGACATTGTTCTGCTTCTGGGTGGCGGGACTCCTACCAGCTATTAACACCGGATCACCGAAAGTTTTTGCGCGGATGACACGCTTTATTCCTCTTGTTCTTCTGATCTCAGCCCTCGCGGCCTGTGGGCAGGCTGGCCTGACCACCAAATCAGGCAGCCCTTACGCGCCGCGTGGTAATTTTGACCCCGCAGACAGTGTCGACGGGCTGATCGTCGGGCACCGCCTGATGGCGGCCGGGGAATATGATCTTGCGCTTGAAGCCTACTACCGGGCTGCCGGGCAATATGGCCTGACGGCAGATACACTGTCTGGCATCGGATCTGCGCAGCTGATGCTTGGCCGCCTGGGGCAGGCCGAAACCACATTGCGACAGGCCGTGAAAGAAGGGTCAGATTTCCCAGAGGCCTGGAACAATCTGGGCGTTGTCCTGATGGAACGCAACCAGACCGCCGAAGCTGTCCAGGTGTTCCGGCAGGCCTATGCTCTTGATAGTGGCGAAAGTGACTCTATCCGGGACAACCTGCGCGGTGCTATCGCAAAAAATGAAGATCTGTCTTATGATGGACAAAGTGAGACCAGATTTGATCTGATTGGCCGGGGCAATGGCAGCTATCTGTTGCTGACCCCCTCCTGAGATCCTGAGCAGTAAAAGGACGCAAAAATGCGCCATTCATTTATTATATCCCTGTGTCTTGCCGGCACTGTTGCGCTTTCTGCCTGTCAGAAATCAGGTGAACAACAGGTCGAAGAAGCCCTGGTTGATCTCAACGTCATTGACGAAAGCAATCTCAATGATGTCATGCTGAACGCGGCAGATCCGAATGAAGCGGTTGCACATTTTGTCCGCACCTCTTCTGCGCACCCTGACCGGATTGATCTGAAGCGCGGTCTTGCACAATCTCTGACCCGCGCCGGAAAGCATGATGATGCGCTGACAGCCTGGGAAGCAACAGTGGAACATCCTGAAGCCATCTCAGAAGATCAGGTCTATCTGGCGCAGGCCCAGATCCGGACCAATCACTGGGACGAGGCCGAAGAAACCCTGAACCAGGTTCCCCCAACCCATGAAACCTACCTGCGCTACCGCCTTGAGGCCATGGTTGCCGACAGCAACCAGGACTGGGATCGCGCCGATACATTCTATGAGACAGCAGCAGGTCTGACGACATCCCCCGGCGCAGTCTACAACAACTGGGGCTATTCCCAGCTGACCCGTGGCAATCCCCGTGACGCCGAACGTCTGTTCCAGCGCGCCCTGACCTTTGATCGCAACCTGTTTACAACCAAAAACAACCTGGTTCTGGCCCGTGCATCGCAACGCAACTATGAATTGCCGGTTGTTCCTATGACCCAGACGGAACGCGCGATGCTTTTGCATACCATTGCCCTGTCTGCGATCAAACAGGGTGACCTGTCCATTGGACGCGCCATGCTGGAAGAAGCTATTCAGACCCATCCGCAGCATTTTGAAGCCGCTGTGCGCAGTCTGCGGGCGCTGGACAACAACGTAACCAACTGACGGCGAAGAACTTATGGAAACGACTTATATTCAGGCGGCCTGGTTCCTGCCAGCGGCCCTTCCCATCTGCCTTTTTGCAGCCTGGAACGATATGAAGGATATGAAAATCCCGAATTTCGTCACCCTTGCCCTGTTGGTCAGTTTCCTTGTTCTGGGTCCTTTTGCACTGGGTCTTGAAACCTTTCTCTGGCGCTTACTGCATTTCGCAGTGGTGCTGGTTGCGGGCTTTATCCTCAGCGTGATCGGACGGGTCGGCGCAGGTGACGCCAAATTCGCAGCCGCCATGGCCCCTTTTATCGCTTATGACGATATGAAGCTTTTCGCCGGTCTTCTGGCCGCCTCTCTTCTGGCGGCTTTCTTCGGACATCGCCTGTTGCGCATGATCCCACAGGTACAGCTGATGACGCCGGACTGGCGCAGCTGGCAGGATCACCAGTTTCCTGCCGGCCTGGCCCTTGGTCTGTCCCTGATCATGTACCTGGGTATGGCTTTCCAGCAGGGTTGATTACCCTGCTGCGCCGCCGACGGGGTGCTGCATTTCAAACAATATGAACAAGTTGTTCCGCTGAACCTCATTCAGGGCTACGCCCCGCGCGGCGATCCCTTCCAGGGTAAACTTCCGGGCCCGCAAAAGCGTCGGGCACAGTGGCACCATCAGGTGGGTCGCGTTTTCAAGCCCGGCGAGATCGCCATATTGCCATGGCGCCGCCCCCGGAACAGGCCCAAACGGCCCATAAAGCCAGATGCTGGACGACAGATCCGCGACAAGGATCCGCGCATCTTCGCCAATCCCCCCATCGGTCAGCGCCGCAGCCATCGCCCCCTGCCAGGCCGGTACACCCACCGACAGATTGCAGGCCTCCAGCACTTCGCCGTTCAGATCAATTGCCCCTTCGTCATCGTCGCTCTCGTTCACCGGGAAGGCTTCGCCCAGGTAGAGATCCCCGAAATACTCAACATTCTCAAGCCGCGCCGTGGCCAGAAGCACATCATCATAGCGCGCATCCCCTGCTGCAAGCGGGCCGAAATCAGCCCGGTCAGCCAAAAGATGACGCAGCGGGCTGTTCGCAAGATTCACAAATCCCGGTACCATCAGTGCGATCGCAAAGATCGCTGTTATACGCAACATATCCCGCAGCTTCCACTGCCACAAAACCGCATCTTCCGGCACCTGCCGCAGACGCATTGCGATCAGAAGCGGCAGCAAAAGCAGCCATTGCGGATCATTACCATAATTCTGCCAGGTGACATAGAAAAAGCCCGGGGCAAGTGCCAGCAACAACAGCCCCGCCTGGGCCTGGCCCGCTTTGCGCAGCAACATCACCGCCAGCATCAGACAGGCGGAACCTGCCAGATAAGCAGGGCTTGAAATCGTTTCGCCGAAAGACACACCGGGGAAAGGCCGCAAATCAGAACGCGCAACGGTTAACAGATCATCGAGGTAAGCCTGCCAGAAGGACAGCCCGGCCAGCAAGGTCACGATCAGCGCAACCAAAAGCCCGCTGATCACAGAAACCACCAGGGCTTTATATTGGCGACGCAGCAGAAACCCCAGGGCAACGGGCAAAGCAAAAGCTGCAAAATAAGTCACTTTGATCAGGGCGAGAATGGCAAAGCCCAGCCCGGTAATCACACCATCCGCCAAATCCGAACCATTCCTCTGCACCGGCAAAAAGCCCACCGTGATCACAAGGAACGCCACGGCCCAGGCCCAGCGATTGTAATGCATGGACACCGATGTAACATCGCCTGTGCCCCCATGGATCAGACTCAGGATCAGGGTGAATACGGCCACACCAAACCCCAGCGCAATCCAGCCCTGCATCCGACTGCGGATGATATAGATCACAGCCGGAAACAGCAGCATAGCAATCAGAACCTGGGCCGCCATCAGGGCCATACCAACGGACAGGCCAGCCTTCATAAAGATCACCACCGGGGCAAAGGCAAGCACACCAATCGGTGTCATGAAATCAAGATGCGGGATCGACCCGCTTTCCATTCTGACAAGAATATCAATCAGATGTAACGTGTCGACTTCGTGTTGATGGATCAACAATCCACCTTTGGCCAGCAGGAAAAAACTCTGCACAAGAACCAGCACCAGAAGAATGACGGAAACCCGTCGTATACTCAGATTGCCCATATTTTGCCTGCTCTGTCTTATGTCCCGGAAATTGTAATCGGGACTGGTTTATTCATCCGGGACACGATAGCCTTATGCACAGCTTGATGCAAAAACCTTTACGAGTTTTGTTGTTATTGTGCCGCCGTAAAAGTAGAATTCCGCAAAAGGCAATTGCCCCAGGAGGCAGCAGAATGAACATGCAGACAACGGGCGTCACAGCGCCCCCCGCCCCGCGCAGCCTTGAAGCCATGAAACTGCCACCGGTCATGATGCGTGACATCATGCTGAAAACCATGTTTCGTAAAAATGTCGAACAGACCTCTGAAATCGCCAAAGCCATCTGTCTGCCCGTTCCTGTGACACAGCAACTGGTGGATATGGGTCGGGATCAGCGCCTGATTGAGGCCACCGGTACGCTGCACGCCACATCCGGCAATGAAATGGGTTATCAGCTGACCGACCTTGGCAAAGCCCGTGCCGCCGATGCGCTGGCCCAGTCCGAGTATTTCGGGGCGATGCCTGTGCCGCTGGAAGTCTACCGGGAACAGGTGGAACGTCAGTCGATCCGTAACATTCAGGTCACACGCAAACAGCTGACCGATGCCATGGGCCATCTGATCCTGCCCGATGAGCTTCTGGATCATTTGGGGCCTGCCGTCGGTTCTGGGCGTTCGATCCTGATGTATGGCCCGCCCGGCAATGGTAAATCGTCGATTTCCAACGGCATCCGTGATGCCCTGGGCGATAAGATCTATATTCCGCGTGCGATTGAATACGCCGGTCAGGTGATCACGGTTTATGATCCAATCGTGCATTCCAAAGCCGAAGAACAGGTGGATGATCCCAATTCCCTGCGCCGCACAAGCAACCGTTTTGACACGCGTTATGTGCTGTGTGAACGCCCGACAGTGATTACGGGGGGTGAACTTTCATTGTCCATGCTGGATCTGGTTTACAACCCCACGGCCCGGACTTATCAGGCGCCGTTGCAGCTGAAATCCACCGGCGGCGTCTTTATCGTAGACGACCTTGGCCGTCAGGAAGAACCGCCCCAGGCCCTGGTCAACCGCTGGATTGTTCCACTGGAAGAAAGCAAAGATATTCTGGCGCTGCAATCCGGTGAAAAATTCGAAGTGCCCTTTGACACGCTGGTCATCTTCTCAACCAACTTCCACCCGAATGAGATCTTCGATAAAGCGGCTCTGCGCCGGATCTTCTTTAAGATCAAGATCGACGGGCCACACCAGGAAGACTTCCTGAAGATTTTTGCCCTGGTGGCACGGAAGAAGAAAATGCCGCTGGACGAAGGCGCGCTTGTGCATCTTCTGAAGAAGAAATACCCGACGATTGACAATATCTACGCAAACTATCAGCCGGTTTTCCTGATTGATCAGATGATCTCGATCTGTGAATTTGAAGGCATTCCCTACCAGATGTCCCCGGAACTTATCGACCGGGCCTGGGCGAATATGTTTGTGAAAGAAGAAACGATCGTACACTGATGGTAACCGGAATTGCAGGCTGTGGACGGATGGGCGCACCAATGCTGGCGGCGCTTACCACAGCTGGCATTTCTGCCCGTGGCTTTGATGTAAAAGATCCATGTGGCTATGGAAAACTATCCGATGTCATGACAGATGACCCGGATCAGTTTGCCCGGGGGCTGACCACCCTGCTTACCGTCGTGCGTGACATCGCCCAGACGGAAGAAGTCCTGTTCACAGATCAGTCCTTTGTCACCCGCGCGCATGCCCTTGAACGTATCATCATTTCTTCAACCCTGTCGCCGCGCTATGTGCGTGATCTGCGCGCCCGTATTCCTGCCCACATCACCCTGATCGATGCCCCCATGTCCGGTGCCGCCATCGCCGCACAGGAAGCCCGCCTGTCCTTCATGCTGGGCGGCTCCCCCGGTGACATCGCGCAAATCCAGCCGCAGCTGGATGCCATGGGCAAGCATTTCCACCACATGGGCGATTTCGGTGCGGGCATGTCTGCGAAAGTGCTGAACAACCTGCTGGCCGCCTCCAATACCGCGATGACACGCATGGTTCTGGACTGGGCCGATGACGCAGGGATTGAGGAAGACGCGCTCTTAAATCTCATCCACACCTCATCCGGTCAGAACTGGTTTGCCAGCGGTTTCAACGACATTGAATTCGCCCGCGACGGACACGCAGAAGACAATACAATTGGCATTCTGGTCAAAGACGTCGAAAGCGCCCTGGACGCCGCGCCCGACAAAGCAGATACCACCCTGCCCCGCGCAGTGCAGAGACTGATTGCAGGACTCAGCCGTCGGCCCCGGTGATCAGATCAAGCCCCGCTTTTTCATCGCAGCTTCGCCATTGCGGCTGACAGGCACTTCGTTCCCGTCTTTCAGACGCACCAACAGTTTACCGTCCTGACGTAGGGTTGCTTTCACCTGATCCACGGCAACCCAGTGCGATCTGTGCACAAGCACGCCCATGCCATCCGGCAGATCCGCTATCGCATCCCGCAGGCGCATCCGAAGGCGATGTTTGCCACGGCAGGTATAGATTTCAACAAAGTGATCCTGTGCGCTGACACGGATAAGTTTCCCCCGCATGTCTTCCGGCACCCGGCTAAGAAGGCGGATCTCACTTGAAGTTTCGGTCGCGTCCACCACATCGTTGCGGGCCGCAGATGCAGGATCGCCCTGATTGCCACGGCCCGCACGTTCAATCGCAAAACGAAACACATCCACCACAACAAAAACCAACATGCCAATGGCCGCGCCAAACGCATAATGAGGCAACCGCGGCCAGCCAAAGCTTTCGGGGTCTGCTGCGAAATTGATGAACACCACCCGACCAAAGGATACAGAAACCGCGCCATAGATCACCGCCGCCAGCACACGGCGCAGCCAGGCCGGCAGAGAAAAGTTCCTGACGTCATTTACAGCGATAAAAAAACACAAAAGCACGGAAGAATAGATGGTCGTTACAACCCAGTATCCCAATGATCGCAGCCCCGTCAGCTTTGGGCTTGTGTCAAAAGGATCAGCGGTCACAAAAATGATCCAGGCAAGAACCATCAGGTTCAGATTGACAGTACTCAGAAAAATCTCACGAAATCGATCCGCAACCTGTTTCAACTGAATACCCTCCTGCCCGAATGTTAATATGTACTAATCTCGATGTGGTATAACCTGACTACAAATACAGCAGGAAAATACAGCTACGTTACGGCATTTTTCCATGTTCCGTAAAAATCTGCCAAAGTGACAAAAACAGATCACATCAGGAGGCCGGGTATGGCGTTTCAGTTTCGATATAAAGGTGCGGTGGATCGTGCCCGTGAAGGGTTTGCCCGTCAGGGTATGATGGGTACCCTGAAAGCGCAGATGGAAGTTCTGAAACCCGGGTTTTGTGAAATCACCGCCCTTATCCGGCCAGAAGTCAGCCAGCAACAGGGGTTTGCCCATGCCGGCCTGGCCTTTGCGATTGGTGACAGTGCAGCAGGTTTTGCCGCACAAAGCCTGATGTCCGAAGGGATGGATGTTCTGACAACCGAAATGAAAATTCATCTTCTGGCACCCGCCCGGGGCAACAGTCTTGTGGCCCGCGGTGTCGTGTTGAAATCCGGCCGCACACTGACCGTGGCTGAAGCAAATGTTTACGCCCAGACAGGCGATGACGAACAGCTTGTCGCGAAACTCGTCGGCACTATGATGGCTGTGCCTGAAAACGGAGGCCACTGATGTCTGAACGTGTTACGATCACCCAGGAGGGACACATCGCCTTTGTCCGCCTGTCACGCCCGGAAAAGCGCAATGCGCTGGACCTTGCGATGCTTAAGGCCATTTCTGATGCGGGCATATCTCTTGCGGCGCGAAACGACATCCGCGCCGTGGTTCTGCATGGGGAAGGCCCGGCCTTCTCTGCCGGGCTGGATCTGAATGAAATGCCGAAGCTTGCGCAATATGTGGCACAAAACGGCGGCATTATGCATCGCAGTCATGGCGATGCGAACCTGTTTCAGCATGTGACCACTGTTTGGCGTGACCTGCCCCAACCGGTGATCTGCGCCCTGCACGGTTATGCCTTTGGCGGTGCATTTCAAATTATGCTGGGCGCGGATATGCGCATTGCGGCCCCCGATTGTCAGTTTTCGATCATGGAAGGCCGCTGGGGTCTGATCCCGGATATGGGCGGCATTGCCCTGATGCGGCGGTTGGCACGCGAAGATGTGTTGCGAAGGCTGACGTATAGCGCGGAAAAATTCGCCGCCTGCGATGCGCTGACCTGGGGCCTGGTGACGGAAATTGCAGATGATCCCCTTGCCCGCGCCACTGAGATCGCCCGCGATATTGCAGACAAAAGCCCGGATGCTGTGCGCGCTGCAAAAGAATTGTTCAATCGCACGGAACTGACCAGCGAAGCGGACACTTTGTTGATCGAGTCTGAACTTCAGGGCCGCCTGATTGGCACCCCCAATCAGATGGAAGCGGTGATGGCCGGTTTGCAGAAACGCACAGCTGATTTCAAAGATCCGGGTTAACGCCCTCTTAACCCGCTGTTCCTCGCGTATGCATAAGATGAGCATAGAAAGTGCATGGTTTGTGCATGCCATATTCACGCGAATTCCCTTGTTTCAAACGGTCACAGTCCTGTGTGCATGCGTGAACAGACCTCACGGTTCTGTGTCTTGAAGGTGATCTGAAGCACCCCCAGATCAGTAACATCGGAAGCAACAAGACTTCCACCGAAACACAAAACACCCAGACCCCGAAAGGTTAACGCTATGAAAACTGTAATCGCATCCATCCTCGCCCTGACTGTTGCTGCTCCTGCTTTTGCGGGTGCCAAAGATGTTGAGGCACATTTCGCCCAGGACAACACCGGTATTGAGAGCGTTGTTGTTGAACGCTCAAGCCCCGTCACCGCAGAAGCTGTTGAAATCTTTACAGACCTGGCGGCTGAAGCCGGCACAGGCATCGAAACACAGGCAAATCCTGTTGTCGGCGCTACCCTGTCCTCCAAAGGTGGTGTGAACCCGGTAGCAGCCGCATGGTTCGCAGGCCAGCTGGCATCTGAGAATGCATCTGACCGGTAAGGTTAAAAGTTAATAACTTTGATGAAACGAAAAGGCCCGGAGAAACCTCCGGGCCTTTTTGTATTGACATAAGGGTATTGAAAATAAAAAGTTTTCCGGTTTTCCGGTTTTCCGGTTTTCCGGTTTTCCGGTTTTCCGGTTTTCCGGTTTTCCGGTTTTCCGGTGAAACTATGTTCCAGGTCGTTCACGTCAACAAAAAAGCCCCCCGGACTTCCGGAGGGCGTTTCATAGGTATATCTGCAACTTATGCGGTCAGACCTTCCGGCTCTTCCAGACCGTTTGCACGGCAACAGGCTGTCAGCGTGTTGGCCAGCAGGCATGCGATGGTCATTGGGCCTACGCCACCTGGAACCGGTGTGATCGCGCCGGCACGTTCCGCACAAGATGCGTAGTCAACGTCACCGACCAGACGATGCTTGCCTTCGCCTTTTTCCGGCGCAGGAATACGGTTGATGCCCACGTCAATCACGGTTGCACCTTCTTTGATCCAGTCACCTGGCACCATCTCAGGACGGCCCACAGCGGCAACAACGATGTCCGCACGGCGTACAACTTCCGGCAGATCTTTGGTGCGGGAATGCGCGATGGTTACGGTGCAGCTGTCGCCCAGCAGCAATTGCGCCATTGGCTTGCCCACGATGTTAGAACGGCCAATCACAACCGCATCCATACCGGACAGGGAACCGTGGTGGTCGCGCAGCATCATCAGACAGCCCAGCGGTGTGCAGGGAACCATGGATTTCTGACCGGTGCCCAGCAGACCCACGTTAGAAATGTGGAAACCATCAACGTCTTTGGCAGGGCTGATGGAGTTGATCACAAGGTCCTCATCAAGGTGCTTTGGCAACGGCAGCTGAACCAGAATACCGTGGATGCTGTCATCGTTATTCAGCTGGTCAATCAGGGCCAGCAGGTCAGCTTCGGATGTCTCAACGTCAAGCTTGTGCTCAACGGATTTCATGCCGACTTCTACGGTCTGTTTGCCTTTGGAGCGCACGTAAACCTGGCTTGCAGGATCTTCGCCAACCAGAACCACCGCAAGACCGGGGGTGATGTTGTTCTCAGATTTCAGTTTGGTCACATGTGCTGCAACTTTTTCACGAACTGTACCGGCAAATGCTTTGCCATCAATGATTTGTGCGCTCATCTTTTTCTCTCTCTGTCATAGCGAAAGGCGGCCCCGAAAGGGCCGCCTTAATATCGTTTAAGATCTGTTTAGAACAGGCCTTCGATTTGACCGTCGTCGTTAAGCTGGATTGTTTTCGCAGCTGGGTTACGTGGCAGACCAGGCATGGTCATGATGTCACCACAGACAACCACGATGAAGCCGGCACCTGCGGACAGGCGAACTTCACGTACAGGCACAGAGTGACCCACTGGCGCGCCGCGCTGTGTCGGATCAGTAGAGAAGCTGTACTGGGTTTTCGCCATGCAGACCGGCAGGTTGCCATAGCCTTGCTCTTCCCAGATCTTCAGCTGATCGCGGATCTTTTTGTCAGCGATAACTTCGTCAGCGTGGTAGATACGCTTGGCGATTGTTTCCACTTTCTCAAAGAGCGGCATGTCGTCTTCATAGATTGGTGCGAACTGGCTGATGCCGGAATCTGCGATCTCTGCAACGCGAGTTGCCAGAGCTTCAGAACCTTTTGAACCATGCTCCCAGTGCTGGGACAGGATCGCTTCGGAACCCTGGCTTGCAACATAGTCTTTAACAGCCTGAACTTCAGCGTCAGTGTCAGTTACGAAGTGGTTGATCGCAACAACAACAGGCACACCGAAGGATTTCAGGTTACCGATGTGACGACCAAGGTTTGCACAACCTTCGTTCACAGCATCAACGTTTTCCGCGCCCAGATCAGCTTTGGCAACGCCACCGTTCATTTTCATCGCACGCACGGTTGCAACCAGGACAACACAATCAGGTGCCAGACCTGCTTTGCGGCATTTGATGTTCATGAACTTCTCAGCGCCAAGGTCAGCACCGAAACCAGCTTCGGTCACAACGTAATCTGCAATTTTCAGAGCAGTTGTGGTCGCGATAACAGAGTTACAGCCGTGTGCGATGTTTGCGAATGGGCCACCGTGTACAAACGCCGGGTTGTTTTCCAGGGTCTGAACCAGGTTTGGCTGCATTGCGTCTTTCAACAGAACAGTCATAGCGCCGTCCGCCTGAATGTCGCGGCAGAACACTGGGGAACGGTCACGACGGTACGCAACAATGATGTCGCCCAGACGTTTCTGCAGGTCGGACAGGTTGGTTGCCAGACAGAGGATCGCCATAACCTCGGAAGCCACAGTGATGTCAAAACCGGTTTCACGTGGGAAGCCGTTGGACACGCCACCAAGGGAGGCCGTGATCTGACGCAGTGCGCGGTCGTTCATGTCAACAACACGACGCCATGCAACACGACGTACGTCGATTTCCAGCTCGTTGCCCCAGTAGATGTGGTTGTCGATCATTGCGGACAGCAGAGAGTGCGCAGAAGTGATCGCGTGGAAGTCACCTGTGAAATGCAGGTTCATTTCTTCCATAGGCACAACTTGTGCGTAACCGCCACCAGCAGCGCCGCCCTTCATGCCGAAGTTTGGCCCAAGGGATGCTTCACGGATACAAACAGCGGCTTTTTTGCCAATGCGGTTCAGGCCATCGCCCAGACCAACTGTTGTTGTTGTTTTGCCTTCACCAGCGGGTGTCGGGTTGATCGCTGTCACCAGGATCAGCTTGCCGTTTTCATTGCCCTGTACAGAGTTGATGTACTCCTGGCTGACTTTGGCTTTGTCGTGGCCGTATGGCAGCAGATCTTTGCTGTCGATGCCCAGTTTCGCGCCGATCTCCTGGATCGGAAGCTTGTTTGCCTCGCGGGCAATTTCGATATCGGTTTTGTAGCTCATGTGACTCCCCTGGGATCAGGTAGGTTAGATAATTCTTTCCATTGCATACAATTGAACGCAGCGTCGCAAGGGTGTTTTTGCGACATATTCAGGGCCTGAATCGTCGGCTTATGCCTTCACGGGGTCCAGGATCTTTGCGCCGGAATATGTAGTCGCAATTGATCGCCCACACGCAACATTCCTTCGCATAGAACCCATGCTGTGACGCCACGACGGTCTTTTGCTGCGCCTTTAAAGGTTTTTCCCTTGCCCGCGTGATCAGATTCGATGGTTTTTCCTGGAAAAACACACGGAAGGTTGATCACATCGGCCACCAGCGTTGTGCCGTTTTCCGCAATCAGGCGTGAGCTTGGCGGAATATGAGAGAAATCCGGCAGGCCCGAGACAACCAGGTTCGCCCCAATCAGCGCCGGATCCAGATGTTCCAGCCCCATATTCTGCGCGACCACGGCCAGCTCTCTCGCGCAAAGCACTGTAAACTGGCGGGTGTTGCGGATCTTTGTGCCGACAGGGTGCTGCCCTTGCGTGCGTCCACAACTGGCCCGCGTCGCGCCAAAATGGCTGTCCTCGCGGATGCCATCAAACGCCGCAAACAGACTGTCGCGCGCTTCCCCCCGCAAGGTCTTTTCCCGGTCCGGCATCAGCCCCAGCCAGGTGATTTCGCCACTATAACCACTGTCAATATGTTCCGGCATGTCCGTTCCCTCTGCGTTACCCGGGCAAGATGCCGGGGCTTCCCGGAAGACACAAGCCACGTCATAGTGAATTTATTTCGATCCGCCGTTTAAGGACAAACCATGCGTAAACTCATTCCACTCACCCTGCCCCTGGCACTTCTGGCCTGCAACCCGGTCGACACCTACCCACCCGTCGGCCTCGCCAACCCGGCGTCGGTCTATTGTTCCGAACAAGGCGGAGAAGTTGTGATCCGCAACACAGAGGAAGGCCAGACCGGCGACTGCCACTTGCCCGGCGGGCGTGTGATTGAGGAATGGGAGTTTTATCGTGCGAACAATTAAGAGAAGTGCTCGAAGAATTGCGAGTTGCATCGTTCTCATGTTGCCTCTGATCAACTGCACCTCAAGAGACCGGGGAAGCCCATATCGCGGAGAAGCAACACCCGTTACGCATCACTGCGAAGCGCGTGGTGGTGAAGTCAGGATATTTTACCCTGTGCAGGGTCCCTGGTATGCATGTGTTATGCCCGACAACACATATATCAGTGCAGAAGGCTTTTTTAACGGAGAAACTGACTTCTGGCCGATCGACGGTCCTATTATGAGAAGAGCCCACGGAAAATAACTTCAGAAGCTCTACAGCCCGCAAATTGCGGGCTGCTGTGTTCTTGCGAGGGACCGAAAAGTCAGCCCTTCTTCTGGATTTCCACGGAATGTGGGTAAGGGATGGAAATGCCGCCTGCGTCGAAGGCTTCTTTGACCTCTTTGGTCAACTGGAATTTCAGCTCCCAGTAATCAGCGGCGTTACACCAGATACGTGCTGTCAGATCGACAGAACTGTCGCCCAGGTTGGTCACACGCACCCATGGTTCCGGATCCTGCAGAACGCGGGGATCAGCTTTGGCTTTCTCAAGGATAATGCCCATGGCCACATCAGCATCATCACCGTAATCAATGCCAAAAACCATATCCACGCGACGGGTGTCGTGGTGTGAGAAATTGGTAATCACCGCACCCCAGGCCTGGCCGTTGGGGATGATGATCTGCACATTGTCCGGTGTCTTCAACTCGGTCACGAACAGGTTGATGTCCACCACAGTACCGGCAGTGCCGCCGATGTCGACATATTGGTCGATCTTATAGGGGCGGAAGATGATCAGCATAAAGCCGGACGCCAGGTCGCTGAGCGTGCCCTGCAGCGCAAGACCAATGGCCAGCGTCGCAGCACTTAGCATGGCGACGATGCTGGTGGTCTGAATGCCAAAGACCGCCAGTACAGCAGACAGCACCATCAGAAGGATCACCCAGCGCACAACGCTGGCGGCGAAATTGCCAAGGGTTTTGTCGATGTTGGGGTTGCGGTTCACGCGTTTGCGCACAAGGCCGCTGATAATCCCGGCAGCGATCCAGCCGATCACAAGGATCAGCAGCGCTTTACCGGCGTTCAACAGCATCGGCATAAATTGAGTCAGAGTATCGGGGAGGTCAGTCATTTTGGTCTCATCAGTTCAGGTAACTTGCCCGGGTCTTTGCCCTGCCACAGCAGAACAGCCTCGCACACCAATGAACCCCATACCTTACACCCGGGAGCGGATAAAAGCACATATCACCCCACATGCCCCCTGTATACGTCAGAAGACGGCTGCTGCGGGATTAGGTATGCACGATCCGTTCACCCTGCCTCAACTGCCTGTGATCCGCTGAAACCTGCCTTTTTTCTGCCGCAACTTCTGATCAGCAAAAGGAAAAACCACGACGGAGAATAAAAAATGAAAACCCGGATCACATTCCCTTTGCTTCTTACAGCCAGCCTGGCCAGCCCGGCGCTTGCCATGGATGACCCGCTGGATGGGGCGGATTTTGTGCTGAACTGTATTTCGGATCAGGACGGGTCGGCTGTGACCCTGGCACGTTCCGGCGCGACCGATGCAGGGTTCATTGTGACGGATAAAATTCGCGGTGAATCGCAGATCCTGCCGGGTGTGAATTCCCTTACCTTCCTGCATATTATGGATACGGATGTGGTTACATTTGTCGTGGATTTCGACACGCTGAACTATGATATGACCGTGCGCGGGCAGCACAGTCTGAATGATCGCGGCCAATGCCAGGACCCGGTATAATCCAAAGAAAAAGCCCGGAGTATCTGCCCCGGGCTTTTTTAATTTCTGATCTGCTTATGCAGAGGGTTCCGGTTCCATTCCGCCGTCACCTTCTTCAGGCTTCACTTTGGAACGTGTCTTAGGGATTGCGGTGACGGAAGGTGTGTCTTTCTCAGCAGACCCATCATCATCGTCATCCCCATACGGATCTTCGCCGCGGATAACCTTTTCGATTTCTTCACCGGTCAGGGTTTCATATTCCAGAAGCCCCTGGGCCAGCTTTTCGAATTCGTCGTAGTTGTCCTTCAGGATTTTATAGGCAAGATCATAACCGTCATCGATAAAGCGTTTCACTTCTTCTTCGATCAGTTCTTTGGTCTTCGCAGAAATCGAGAACCCGCCAGCACCGCCATTGCTCATGTAACCGGCAGCGGCTTCCTGATAGTCGATGTTACCGACTTTGTCAGACATGCCCCAGCGCATCACCATGGAACGGGCCAGGGAAGATGCCTGTTGAATATCGCCAACCGGGCCACTTGAAACGGTATCACCACCATATTTGATGATCTCAGCCGCTTTGCCCGCCATTGTCATGGCGATTTTCTGATGACCTTCATCTTTGAAGAACTGCAGACGGTCCATTTCCGGCAGGCTCATCACCATGCCAAGGGCACCACCACGCGGGATGATTGTCGCCTTATAGACCGGATCACATTTCGGCAGTTTCAGGCCAACAATCGCATGGCCGGCCTCGTGATATGCCGTTTTTTCTTTCTGATCATCGGTCAGAACCATGGAACGACGTTCCGCGCCCATCATGATTTTGTCTTTGGCTTTCTCGAAATCCAGCATGGTGACAAAACGATGACCAACACGCGCCGCCATCAGCGCGGCTTCGTTCACGAGGTTTGCAATATCCGCACCGGACATGCCAGGTGTGCCGCGCGCGATGATGCGCAGATCCACATCAGGACCCAGCGGGGATTTGCGGGAATGCACGTTCAGGATCTTTTCGCGGCCTTTGATATCCGGCAGCGGCACGGTCACCTGACGGTCAAAACGACCAGGACGCAGAAGTGCCGGATCCAGCACGTCTTTCCGGTTGGTCGCCGCAACGATGATCACACCTTCATTGGCTTCAAACCCGTCCATTTCAACCAGCAACTGGTTGAGGGTCTGTTCGCGTTCGTCATTACCGCCGCCATGGCCTGCGCCACGGTGACGACCGACCGCGTCGATTTCGTCGATAAACACGATGCAAGGTGCGTTTTTCTTGGCCTGTTCGAACATGTCACGCACACGGGATGCGCCGACACCAACGAACATTTCAACAAAATCAGAACCGGAAATGGTGAAGAACGGCACACCTGCTTCGCCGGCAATCGCACGGGCGAGAAGGGTTTTACCAGTACCGGGAGGGCCCTCAAGCAGGGCACCCTTCGGGATTTTACCACCAAGACGTGAGAATTTCTGCGGGTTGCGCAGGAATTCCACAACTTCTTCCAGTTCTTCCTTGGCTTCATCAATGCCCGCAACGTCATCAAATGTGACACGGCCATGGGCTTCGGTCAGCATACGGGCACGGGATTTTCCAAAGCCCATCGCGCCACCTTTGCCGCCACCCTGCATACGGTTCATCATAAAGAACCAGAAACCGATCAGAATAAGCACCGGCAGAAGCAGAGACAGCAATGAGAAGAAACCACTTTCTTCACGGGTCTTTGCGGTGACCTCTACGCCTTTTTCAACCAGCATCTGGCTGAGTTCACTGCTATATTCCGCACCAGTCGGAATGATGGTGACAAGTTCGGTTCCGTCAGATCCGCTGAAGGTGGCGTTCTCGCCATCCAGTTCAACACGGGTGACAGATCCGGATTCAACCTGGTTCAGAAAATCAGAATACGGCACGGCGGACGAATTGCCCGCGCCGGAGCCATTGCTGAATACATTGAAAAGGGTCATGACAACTACAAGCAGCACGACCCAGAATGCGACATTTCTCGCGTTGCCCACGGGCATCTCCTCAGATTCGTTCAGGGCCACTCATACCGCGCGTGGCCCACAATTAAAATAGGGGCGCCCAACCATATCTTCAATGTGATACAAGAGAGTTAAAGAAATCCTTTTCGTCGCAGGTATTTTCTGCCCGCCAGCCATTGTCCAGACCGGCCAAAGGTGCGGCCAGCAAGGCGTCGCCCCGGAAAGCCGCAGGTGACGCCAGCAGAGAGGCCCGCGAAAGCCCGGTATCACGCCAGTCCGGGCAAAGTTGCAGGGCCTCTTCCCCCAGCGCCCGGATGGTTACACCGGTTGCATCGCCCTCTTCCGGCATCAGGCGCCAGCGATTGTCCCACAATTCACCAGGTGCGGTTGTCAGGCGTTCCACAACGCTGAACTCACGTGAAATGCGCACACGTTCCCCCTCGGCCGCAATCAGACAGCCACATAGTGTCGCGGTGCGTTCTTCTTTGACGGCTTTAAACAGGTTCATCAATTCCCGCTGACGCGGCCCGTAATCCGACGCTGACACCCATGTCAGCGCATGGCGCAACAGACGGCGGCGGGTTTCGAAATGCCCCCGCATCAGGTTTTCACGGTGCAGCAGGACATCACCTTCCTGCACCAGCGCCACATCACCGGCGAAATGCCAGACCTGCTGGTTCAGCGCATGACGCGCATCGGCCATATTGCCGGCAAGAGTGCAGAGCTTTTCTGCCGATACGCCAAGCGGTTTCAGGGCATCCATGATATTGCGGGCTTTGATACGGTCAAAGCGTTCGTCTTCATTCGACGGGTCATCGGTCCAGTCCTGTCCCTCTTCCCGCAGATAGGCCCGCAGGCTTTCGCGACGGGTCTGAAGCAGGGGGCGCAGCCAGGTCACGCCAAGATGATCCCGTTTTGGGGCCATCGCGGCGAGACCATCGACACCGGCAGACCGTGCAATCTGCATCAGAACCGTTTCCGCCTGATCATCCGCCGTATGACCCAGGCAGACCAGGTCCAGGGTCAGTCGCTGCGCCCAGTCGGCAATCATACCGTAACGGGCCCGGCGGGCTTCGTCCTGCAGGTTCCCCTGCCCGTCCCAGCTGGTCCAGCGGGCGATTTCATGGGGGATATTCAGACGGGTGCAAATTTCGCCAACGCCTGCGGCCTCGGCATCTGATCCGGCGCGCAGACCGTGATCGACGGTGATGCAGAACAGTTCTGCCCCGTTGTCACGCGCATAATCGGCGGCCAGCAAAAGCGTTGCAAGGGAATCCCCGCCACCGGAACAGGCGACACCAAAACGCCCCGGCGCATCAGACGCCAGGGCGGAGTTAAACTGAAACTTCAGAAAATCGCTGTCTGCGCTCACGGGTCAACTCCTGTGGAAATTCCCCCGTGAGATAGCGTCAGGGCCTGCCTACAGGCAACCCATATTCTGCCCGGCCGTGGCCGCATCCGCTGTCACGTTGGAATTCGGGAAACGTACACCCACCTGCTGGAACATCTGGCAGGCTTCATCCTGCTGACCAAGATCACGCAAAGACGTGCCAACCTTATACAGCGACTGTGGGGCAAAATCCCCGTCTGGTGCAGAGCTGAACGCATCCAGATAGGCGCGGGCCGCCGGGCGGATCTCCCCCAGCTTTTCATAGGCATCGCCCTGCATGAAATAGGCCTGGGCCGACAGCGGGCTGCCCGGATAGTTCTGTACGAACAATCCCAACTGCTGTGCAGCACCGGTATAGTCGCCGCCATCAGACGCCGCCTGAGCCGCCTCAAAGTCTGCTTTTTCACCGACAGCCAGTTCCAGCCCGTCATTACGGGTTGGGGTCAGGACCACGGCAGGGGCTGCGGAAGCATCCACATTGCCAAGGGTTGTGCCTTCAGAAAGATCCGCAAGGTTGCAGTCTGTTTCCAGTTCACACAGACGGAATTCCAGATCGCCGATCTGGTTGCCACCCACGGTCGCGATCTGGTTGATCTTATGTTCCATTTCCTCAGCACGCGCGGTCAGACGCTGCAGCACCGCTTCCATCGCATCAATGCGTTCCAGCGGGGAATTGCCGCTGATATTGGTGGTTGGCGCACCGGTTGTGGACAGCTCACGCTTCAGGCGCTGAACCTCAACATAAAGCACAGACATTTCCTGACGGATGTCCGCCAGGGTCTGGTCATTCTGCTGGGCCACAGCCGGGGAAGTTACCATCAGAGCCAGCGCAAGTGCGGTACATGTGGAACGGAACATATCAGATCTCCCTTACGCGATCAGCTGGTCGGAATGCCGCCGCCCACAACGGTCACGGACCGGCGGTTCTGGGCGTAGCAGCTTTCAGCGGAACAGATTTCAAGCGGACGTTCTTTGCCGTAGGACACCTGGTTCACACGCGCAGCGGACACGCCCTGCGACACCAGATATTCGCTGACCGCATTGGCACGACGCGCACCCAAGGCGAGGTTATATTCCCGTGTGCCCTGCTCATCTGCATGGCCTTCGATACGTGCGGTATATTCTGTGTTCTGCAGCAGCCACTGTGCCTGACCGGCAAGAACAGTACGGGCCTCATCTGTCAGGGTAGACTGATCGACCGGGAACAACACACGATCGCCAATGGTTTGCTGGAAATATGCGGCTGAGCGCGGGTCATTCGCGCTGCCCGGCACAATGCCGCCTGCACCAGGGCCACCAGCGCCCGGACCGTCGCCATTGCCAAAACGGTCTGCGTTGGAACAGGCTGACAGTGCGCCGGCCACCAGCAGCAGTGCTGCGACTTTCTTCATTTTCATCATGCTCTTCGCCTCTGTGTCTGTGGCCGGATTATTCCGGCATCAATTCTGTTTCTTATTGTTGGCCAGTATAGCACCGGAATTACCATCCGGGAACCTGTGGCAGATGTTACGGCAGAAGGGGCGACCAGGCCGGATCGGACCCAGCCCCCTGGGTGTTCACCCGACGCAGATTGCGCCCGGAAATATCAACGGAATACAGGGCCGCCTGCCCGTCCGCACCCGAGGTTTCGCGCATGAACATGATCACGCGGCCATTGGGGGACCAGGTCGGGCCTTCGTCCAGGAAAGATACGGTCAGCAGACGTTCATCGGACCCATCCGTGCGCATCACGCCAATGTGGAAACGGCCATCGTTTTGCTTGGTGAAGGCAATCAGATCACCGCGCGGCGACCAGACCGGCGTGCCATAACGGCCATTGCCAAAGCTGATACGACGGGCTTCGCCACCGGTGGCCGACATGACGTAAAGCTGCGGGGAGCCGGACCGGTCACTTTCAAACACGATCTGTGTGCCATCCGGGGAAAAGCCTGGCGCAGTTTCAATCGACGGGGCCGAGGTCAGGCGCGCACGTGCGCCCGTGCGCAGATCCACAGTGAAGATATCGGTGTTGCCGCCGGAAGATGCGGAATAGACCACGGTGCTGCCATTGGGGCCAAAGCGCGGGGCGAAGGTCATCGCGCCGCTTTCGTCATGCAGGGCGCGGCGCTGCACAGAACCCACATCCAGCAGATAGACCTGCGGCTGGCCGGTTTCGTAAGACGTATAAAGCACACGGTCACCTGTTGGTGAGAAACGCGGGGCCAGCACGATAGAGGAACTGTCGGTCAGGAACTGCAGGTTCGCGCCGTCATAATCCATAATCGCCAGGCGTTTGCGGCGATTATCTTTCGGGCCGGTTTCAGACACGTAAACCACGCGGCTGTCAAAATACGGGCCTTCGCCGGTGATGCGGGAATAGACCGTATCGGCAACTTTATGCGCCAGACGGCGCCAGGACGCGGTGGTGCCGCCCAGTTGCAGGCCGGACCCAAGTTCCGCACCAGAGGCAATATCATAAACCCGGAACTTTACACTGACGCGGCCATCATCGGCGACATTCACAGCACCGGAAATCAGACCTTCCACATTGATCGCACGCCAGTCGGGATATTGCACCGGGGCGTCAAAGCTTGTGATATTGCTGATGAAAGCATCCTGAGATACCTGACGGAACAGCCCTGTGCCAACCAGATCAGCCGCAACCACCTGGGCTATTTGCGCGGCGTATTCCTGGGCTGCACCATTTTCTGCCACGAAGGACGGGATGGCGAGAGGAACAGGTTCCACCCGGGGATTATCCAGTTCAATCCGCAGCCGATCCTGGGCGCTCAGTGCAGTTGCACAGGCCAGCATCATCAGGAATGCAAAAAATCGCGTGGTTATGTTCAGTACGTGTGTCATCTCAGCCCCATTTTCTTCGGGTTGGTGAATTTATCAATCCCGCCGGCGTGTTGTGGCACGCTTTGGCGGATAACAGCCGGATTTGCGGCGCGGGTCATGGGGAAAAATCTCATCTGATCATCCCCGAGCCGCTGAAGACGGCTTCAATGTCGCGCCAGTGGTCGTATTTCTCTGTGGGCAGGTCATAGCCTGTGCGGCCGCTGTGGTTCTGACAGCGGTAGATTGCGCTGCGTGCGGCGCGGAAAGCGATATTGGCGGCATTGCTGTCGCCACCTTCCCAACCGGCAAGGGTTACATCACTGTTGATGGATCCGTCCCGTGCCAGTGAGAAATGCACCGTGATCGTCACAGCGGCAGCGGCAGAAGAGACAGCCCCCGTATTCCAGCAGCTGTGGATCTGACGACGCAGCCCATCACGTTCGCCAAAGGACAGAGGCGGACCAGAGGGTGCGGCAGGTGTTTCATTGGCCGAGGCCACCGCATCATTGATCGCGTCCGCCAGCGGATCGGTCTCCGCCGTTTGCGTTGCCGGTTCTTCCGCAGGTTCAGCTGCGGGGGCCGGACGGGCCGGGCGCAACTGTGGCACTTTCGAAGTCACGGGCGCAAATGTCGGCGCTTCGACCTGTTCAGGCACAATGTCTTCGCCGCCATCTTCCACGGTGGTTTCTTCCTGTGGCGTGATCTCTTCCACGACCTCAGTTGTCACCTCGGGCGTTTCTGTCACTTCCGGCGTCACCTCTTCCGCGACTTCCACTTCGGGTTCTGGCTCTGCCACCGCATCGGGCGCGATGATTTCATTGGCTTCCTCAACGACGCGTTCGGCAGGCTCGGCCTCCTGCGGCGTTTCAACCGGCTGATCCGGGCCTGACGGCACAGGGTTCTGTTCCGGAACGGGTTCTGGTTCCGGCTCTGGTGCGGGTTCGGGTTCTGGCTGAGGTTCCGGTGTTGGTTCAGGTGTTGGTTCTGGTACGGGGCTGATCTCTGGGGTTGTATCGGGAGTCTGCGCCTGATCCATCAGGGCCTGAAAGTCAGCCTCTGAGATAAAGCCCACTTCGGTCATGGCAAGCTCTGGCTCATTCTCAGGCAGGAAGAACCCGCCAAAGAGCAGCCAGAAGATCAGGCCACCATGGCCCAGACCGGATATCCAGAGACCCGTCTTCACCTGCCCTTACCCGTCCGTTCCATTCAGCGCAGGCCCGCCAGTGTCATGCACAAAACTGATCTCACTGAAGCCACCGGCCTGCAGCGCGCCCATGATCTGCGCAACGTCACCGTAAGGCACAGCACTGTCCGCCCGCAGAAACACGCGCTGGCTTTCCCGTTCTGCAGCAATGGCACGCAGCTGCGTGATCAGCCCGTCGCGCGCCACATCTGAGGTCTGCAACAGCAAACGCCCGTCTTCCGTCAGAGTGATTGTCAGCGGTTCTTCCTGTTCCGTTGGCAGGGCCGCAGCAGAGGTTTCCGGCAGTTCCACCGGCACACCAACCGTCAGCAAAGGTGCCGCCACCATGAAGATAATCAAAAGCACCAGCATCACGTCGACAAAAGGTGTGACATTGATTTCCGACATCACAGCACTGCTGCCCCGGCCTGAACGACGACGACGGCGTCCGCCGCCCCCTCCGCCTGATTTGATGACACCTGCACCCATTTTAACTATCGAGCTCGCGGGACAGGATAGTGGCGAATTCATCGGCAAAAGCTTCATAGCCACCAATGATGCGATCACTGTCACTGGACAGTTTGTTATAGAACACAACCGCCGGGATCGCAGCCAGCAGGCCAAGACCAGTGGCCAGAAGCGCCTCTGCAATGCCAGGGGCTACAACGGCAAGGTTTGTGTTTTGCTGTGCCGCAATTTCCACGAACGCGTTCATAATACCGATCACCGTGCCGAAAAGACCGATGAACGGCGCGGTGGATCCGACGGTTGCGAGGAAGTTCAGACCAGAAGTCAGCTTTTCATCCTCTTTCGCAATCGCTACATTCATTGAACGGTCAATCCGCGCCTGAGCCCCGGCGATAAAGCCGCCATCCTGACGCAGGCTGCGACGCCATTCCGTCATGCCGGCCACAAAGACCTTTTGCGAGGCGCCTGCAGGGTTTGGCCCGATTTTGTTGAAAAGTTCGTCCAGCGGTTCACCTGACCAGAAGGCGCGATCAAAAACCGCCGCCTCTGCCCGGCTTTTGCGATAGGCCATGATCTTTTGCACGATGATTGCCCAGCTCCAGAAAGAAGCGGCGATCAGCATGATCATCACCAGTTTAACCGTCAGTGTCGCTCGCGCAAACAGCGCCCACACAGAGAAATCAATCTCCTGCGCTGCAGAAAGAAGTTCCTGTTCCATATGCCTGCTCTTTTGTTGTGGCCATCTTTTGACGGCTCTGGTTGGGGAAAACCCTAATACAGCATTAAGAAAAAAGACAGGGGAAAGGCAGAAACCCTGTGTCACCTTTGGGTGAAAGCGCTGATTTGCCCGTATTTATGCGCGAAAACCTGCCGGAAGCCGCTGTGGACGGCCAGTTTCATCCAGGCAGACAATGGTGACCACGGCTTCAAATAGCCGGGTATCACCGCGCCTGATTTCCTGCGTCAGGGTCAGGCGGGCGGCGGTTTTGCGGGTGATCGTTGTGCGCACTGTCAGCAGATCATCGTATTTTGCGGGCTGGATATAGTCCGCTTCCACCCGCGACACGGCAAAGACCAGACCTCCATCTTTCATGGCCGCCTGATCAATGCCAAGTTCCCGCACATATTCAGACCGGGCCCGTTCGATGAACTTCAGGTAATTGGCGTAATAGACCAGCCCCGCCAAATCCGTGTCCTCATAATAGACTCGCAGGGTGAATTCATGCGCCATGGTTAATGGGCCTTGCCAATCGGCACGCCCAGACGGGCCGCCAGACGCAGCGCATGGCTGGTTTCGCGCGCTGCAACAGGCATGTTTTCATCATAGGCCGCTGTGATAATGCCAGAGATTTCCGGCTTCAGGATCGTCTGCCCTTCCGGCAAGTTCGCCAGCGGCGACGCATCCTGGAACGCTGTATCCGACCAGAGCACAATCGCCTGCGCCACCACAGACAGCGCAATGGTTTCCGCAAGCAGATCTGCAAGGCTATCATCCATGCGCACAAACGCAAAGCAGGCCTGAATGGCGTTGTCATCATCAAAGCGGAACGCGCGATACTGGCTGGCATTGGCGGCCTGAAGCCGGGCAACCGTGTTTTCCAGATCCGGGATCAGCTGATCCATGTTCGGGGTGTCTGTCAGTTCAGCCCAGTCCTGAATAAAGAAAATCATCAGGTTAGAGCCAAGTTCGGCATCGGTTTCCGCCATCTGATGGCCTGCGACGGTCACGACCGCCTCAATCGCGCCCTTCAGAACCGAAACCGTCGCGTCATCAACACCAAATACCACAGGCACAATCGGACGGCCCCAGCGGGCAAAGACATACTCGCCATTGCTGCGGGTAAAAAGTTGTTCGATTTCATCAGCCGTCATGCGCGCATCCCCTTTTCACTGATGACAGACCTAAATGCTGTCGAAGACAGGTGCAATTGTTGATTGGCGTTTTGCTGAACAGCGTCACGGCAGCTGTTGATCTGACCACAGAACGAAAACCAGAACAGGCAGAGGCCGCAGCTTCAAGCGCAATCTGTCACATATGGAAAAAGACCCGGCTGAGGCACAAACCTTAGTCTTCAAACAAGTCCGGCGTTTGTTTTCGCTCGACCTTCACCTCGGGCGCAGCCATACCCAGATGGATCCAGGCCTTTTGTGCCAGCATCCGTCCACGTGGTGTGCGCTGGATCAGGCCTTGCTGCAAAAGATAAGGCTCAATCACATCTTCCAGCGCATCGCGGCTTTCCGACAGGGCCGCGCACATGGTCTCAATCCCTACGGGGCCGCCCTGATAGTTCTCAGCGATCATCCGCAGATAGCGACGGTCCGCCCCATCAAGACCCAGATGATCGACACCCAGGCGTGACAGCGCCCCATCGGCGACCTCCTGTGTGATCCGTCCGTCGCTTTCCACAACAGCGAAATCCACGACACGGCGCAGCAGGCGTCCGGCGATACGCGGCGTGCCACGGGCACGACGGGCGATTTCACGGGCCCCGCCATCGGTGGCCTCAACGCCCATTTTACGTGCGCCCCGGGTGACAATTTCATGCAGCTCATCTGTGCTGTAAAATTCCAGCCGGATCGGGATGCCAAAACGGTCCCGCAAAGGCGTTGTCAGCAGGCCCAGACGGGTGGTGGCACCAACAAGCGTGAAGGGTTGCAGCTCGATCCGTACGGTGCGCGCGGCGGGGCCTTCGCCAATCACAAGATCCAGCTCAAAATCCTCCAGCGCCGGATACAGAATTTCTTCGACCACTGGATTCATGCGATGGATTTCGTCGATGAACAACACATCCCGTGCTTCCAGGTTGGTCAGGATTGCGGCCAGATCACCGGCCTTCGCCAGAACAGGACCAGAAGTCATCTTAAAGTTCACCCCTAACTCCCGCGCCATGATCTGCGAAAGCGTTGTTTTACCCAGGCCGGGCGGGCCGTGGAACAGGGCGTGATCCATTGGTTCGCCGCGACGACGGGCTGACTCAATAAACACCTTCAGGTTGGCGCGCGCTTCGGCCTGACCAATAAAGTCATCCAGCATCTGTGGGCGCATGGCCCGGTCAAATTCGGGCTTTTGTTCGCCGTCCATCGGGGCTGGGCGCAGGTTCGGGTCGGGCTGGTCCATGGATTAATCCTTTGGCGCGAGAAGCTTCAAGGCTTCGCGGATCAATGTGGACATGCCAGCGTCCGGATTATCCCCCGCAGCCCGCGCCACGGCAGAGGTCGCATCGGCAGGCGCATAACCAAGATTGCCAAGGGCAGACAATGCGTCCGCCTGAACAGCAGCATTGGTATTGCGTTTGGCTGGTTTCTTTGGCGCGGCTTTCTTTGCGGGTGTGGCTGGTGTATCTTCAATCACGCTGTCATCCACAACAGGCGCGGACAGATTATCATCCACCGTGCCAAGCGCCATCACTGCATGCGCCTTGTCTTTCAACTCGTTCACCACGCGCTGTGCGATCTTCGGGCCAACACCAGGTGCTGCCTTCACGCTTGCCCAGTCGCCAAGCGCAATCGCGCGGCCAATACCATCGGGGCCAAGGGTGCCCAGGATCGCCATGGATGCTTTTGCCCCAATGCCCTGAACGGAAATCAGCAGGCGGTGCCATTCTTTTTCCTGAAGCGACAGGAATCCAAACAATTGCAGGTTATCTTCGCGTACCAGCAGTTCAGTGTAGAGTGCACAGCCTTCCCCCACCGCAGGCAGCGATGCCATGGTACGGTCAGAAACATACACCAGATAGCCCACACCGCGCACATCAATCAGCACATGGTCTGTGGAACGGTAATTCAGAATACCTGCGATACGTCCGATCATTGGGCGGCCTTTTCAAGTGCGGCCGAGATCCGGCCGGAGGATTGCATATGATAACTGTGACACATCGCAATGGCCAAGGCATCTGCCGCATCCGCGCCCGCGATTTTCACGCCGGGCAATTGCATCTTTACCATATGTTCGACCTGGTTCTTATCGGCATGTCCGACGCCCACCACGGATTTCTTGACCGAATTCGGGGCGTATTCACCGATAGACAGCCCCGCACGGGCCGGAACCAGCATGGCAATGCCCCGCGCCTGGCCCAGTTTCAGGGTGCCTGCGCCATCTTTGTTGACGAATGTTTTCTCAACGGCGGCTGTGTCGGGTTGCCAGGTTTCGATAACCTCAGACAATTGATCAAAAAGCGACAACAGGCGCACGGCCAGATCGGTGCCGGTGGAATGACAAATGCCGTTCGCCACGTGACTGAGTCGGCTTCCATCCACCGAAATCACGCCCCATCCCAGGTTCCGCAGCCCCGGATCGATCCCCAAAACACGCATTTTGCCGCCTCGTTAAAAATTTTTGCAATTTTTTGCTTAGACTGAAGTAGCACGAAACGCGAACATTTGCCAATTGCTAAAAATGCCCGGCCCGGCCCTGCTACCGGTAACAGGGCAAAAAACGACACAAAAACGACGCGCCGAAATCCACAGGCGACAGATTTCACGGAAACGCGATTAGCCGTTGTTTACAAGGGGGAAACGGATTTCTG
Organism: Halocynthiibacter styelae; assembly: GCF_016123485.1. GTDB lineage: Bacteria > Pseudomonadota > Alphaproteobacteria > Rhodobacterales > Rhodobacteraceae > Halocynthiibacter > Halocynthiibacter styelae. Next base: position 196,161 of record NZ_JADCKQ010000002.1, read on the forward strand.
AGACATGCAGAAATTGCATGAGAGACATGCAAAAATCACGCTTGTCGGAAAGAATACACAGGCATAAGTGGGGCCTTGAAGTTAACGCGCAGATCAGCGCCCCAATCTGAAGGACTTAACAGATGGCAGTAATTGATCACACCCGCTCCGCGGTCGTCACCCAACCCTTCGGTGGGTTCGCTGAGACCATCCGTTCCACCTATGCCCGTGTGCAGGCCTGGAACGATGTACGCGTCACACGCAAGTCTCTGTCCGCACTGAGCGACCACGAACTGGCAGACATCGGCATTGAACGCTGCGACATCGACGTTGTTGCAAAGAAAATGTCCCGCTGAATACAGCCGCTACTGTAAGGCTAAGCGATCTGAACCATTCCTCCCTGGTGATACAGATCGCAAATTACAGCAACGCCCGCTCTCATCTCTGAGGCGGGCGGTTTTTTATGCCAAATTGTATGTGTTCAGCTGTCAGAAGCAGAGGCCGACTGAATGTCTGTGTCTTCCGCCGCCCCCAGGAACAATGGCTGCATCAGTCGTGCGGCCCAGATCGTGGCAACTTCGGGCTGCATCAGAAAGGCACCGATCCGTTCAGATCCGTTCCCCTGGGCAAGGCGTGCAACCCGTTCGGCATAAGAGCCCGGGCCAAGCGCCGCCAAAGTTGCGCCTTTAAACAGAATAAACAATACTGCGATTAACAACATGAATTTCCACGGAAAACGAATACGTCTTGTCGGGCGGGCTGTAATTAACCCATCTTTTCCCAGCTTGGTTACATATCCGTCGGCCATTTTTCTGTGCCGCTTCTGAATACGACCCAGTCTTTCGTCAAATGGTTCTGCCTGGACTTCGGGCATTGGATATCTCCGGTCACAAAATATACGGTCTACTGATACCTGAAAACTTGCAACTTGTGCAGTTTCTGAGGCAAATGTGTCCAAATTGTGGCAAAGACATCAACTGCATTGCCTTTTATACAATTCAGGCGGATTTTTGCAGAATTAGCGTTGTCCATTCCGTAATTTCGTCGCGGGAAATGAGTTTAATTCCGTTTTCTTCATAAACGCGAATTACATCATCCGCCTGTTCATTCAGAATTCCGGAAAGAATCGCATAGCCATTCGGGGCCAGAAATTCTGCCATATCGGGGGCCAGGCCAATCAGCGGTGCCATCAGAATATTTGCGAAAACGAGATCATAAGGCGCAGCGGCCTCAATGTCGTCATGGGCAAAACCGGCGGCTTCAAGGCAGGTCACGCGCCCTTCCAGATTATTGGCTTTGACATTGGCTTCCGCCACATCCACGGCCTGCTGATCAATATCGCTGGCGCGGACATTTTCTGGCCAGATACGGGCGGCAGCCATCGCCAGCACCGCCGTACCACAGCCAACATCAATACAGTTCTTCGCGTGGAAACCCTGTTCAACCAGCTTATCCAGCGCCTTCAGGCAACCCAGCGTCGTGCCATGGTGGCCAGTGCCAAAGGCCATGGCGGCCTCGATCAGCAGGGGTTCACAATCGGCAGGGACTTTATCGGCATCATGCGCGCCATAAACAAAGAAACGGCCAGCTTCCACCGGGGCCAGTTCACGACGCACATGCGCCACCCAATCGGTTTCGGGCAGCTCAGACACCACAAAAGGCTTTGCGTCAAAGGCCATCCCCAGCAGAGCCAGCCCTGCTTCATCCGGTGCTTCGATGAAATAACCGCCGACTTCCCAGACGCCTGTGCCATCTTCCACTTCAAAAACGCCCACGCCGTAGGGTTCAGGCACCAGACGTTCCAGCGCTTCGCCCAGGGCTTCGGCTTTGGTTTTGTCGGTCAGGGTGGTGAAGGCGGTAAAGGTTGGCATGGTTACGTCCGTTATTCAGCTGGCTGCGCGCGACGTGCGGCAAAGATGGTTTCATGGCCCGGTGACGGGTGGCGCGGGATCAGCATTGCAAGTGCAAAGCTGCCGCAGGCGATGGTTGCCGCGAACATAAACACAGCCGCTGGCGACACAACCCACAAAAGCCCCAGAAGCACCGGCAGGAAAACCGCCGAGATATGGTTGATGGTAAAGGCCACAGCCGCCGTTGGCGCGATATCACCCGGATCTGCGATCTTCTGGAAATAGGTTTTCAGAGCCAGGGCCAGCGCAAAGAAGATATGGTCAATCACATATAACGTGGATGCAATGATCCAGCCCCAGTGGAAAAAGTAGATCCCGCCATAAAGGGTAAAGACAATGATCAGGCCTGCATATTCAAACAACAGCGCCCGGCGTTCACCCCATTTCGCAACCAGCTGCCCCATGAGCGGTGCAAAGACCATATTGGCGCCAAGGTTGATCAGGTACAGTGCGGTGATCTCATGCACTTTGAAGCCAAAGAGTTCGACCATCATAAAACCTGCGAACACAACAAAGATCTGACGGCGCGCGCCTGCAAAGAACTGCAACGCGTAATACAACCAATACCGTTTGCGCAGGATCAGTTGTTTTTTCTGCGGATGCGGGGCTTCGAACTGCGGATAAGCGAAGAAACAGAACGCCGCGACAAGGGCCGTGAAACCACCAGAGATCAGGTAAACGAAGTTATAAGAGAGATCGAAACTTTTCCAGGTCATCACGATCAGAACATAGGCCAGGGCGGTGGCCGCAGACCCGGCAGCGGTGATCAGCCCCAGCATCTGCGGGGCGCGTTCTTTCGGCAACCATTGCAGCTGCAGCGATTGATTGACTGTTTCGTAATAATGAAAGCCGATCGAACTGAGCATGGTGATCGTCAGAATGCCACCCAGGCTTGGGAACCAGGCCGTCACCGCCGTGGCTGCGCCCAGCATGGCGAGCGAGACAATCCCCAGCACCTGTTCGCGCATAAACATCAGGATCGCGATCACGCCAATCGCCAGAAACCCCGGAATTTCGCGCACGGAATGCAAAAGGCCAATGTCTTTTCCGGTGAAATCCGCAGCTTCAATCACGAAGTTATTGAGCAGTGCAGACCAGGTGGAAAAAGCCACCGGCATGGCAGCCGCCATAAGAAACAGCAGCGTGATCGGGCGGCGCCAGAAAGGGAGCGAGCGGGCATCAGAGAGGGCTATGGTTTTCATCCCTTCGCCTTACGCCCGTTTTCCGCCTGCGAAAAGGGGAAGACCGCCTGTATTTGCGTGAAAGAGATGTGCAGATTTGCGAAGAACCAGCAGAAAGACCCGGTACAGATGTGATCTGCCCGGTGGTTGCTGTCTGTATCGGTATGGAAGTTGTGCCGGTTATAAAGAGGCGGCGCCGCCCATACGGAGAATGAGACCGGGCTGGTTAAACCCGGTGAGGAAGCTTATTTCGCCCGGTATTTTGTCGGGCCTCGTTCCGTTTGAGGTTCCCGGATTGATGGTCCGGTGTGCGATCGATCAGGCATAAGATTGCAGTACGAATCTTAAAATCCGCCAGGCAAAGCGCGCGGTGGTCATGTTTCCCGGACTTGTGTGTTTAACAAACTGTGAATACCAATAGTAGACGGCCCGTTTTGGCCGCGTTTGAGTGAGCATTTCATGTTTGATTACAAAAAACACCTTCTCGCCCCCCTTGCCGGTTCTGCAATCACGCTTTTTGCCCGTCTGGTCACCGCTGTGCGTGGTGTCTGGGACGGCTGTGAACCTGTCGCCCGGCAAAGGGTCTATTTTGCGAACCATGGGTCCAACGGCGATTTTGTCCTGGTCTGGACAGTCCTGCCCCCCGCCCTGCGCGCGCAAACCCGCCCGGTTGCGGGATCGGATTACTGGCTGAACACGCCACTGAAAGCCTTTGTCGGGCGCGATGTCTTTCGCGCGGTTCTGATTGACCGAAACCCCGAAACCCGCACGCTTGATCCCGTCGGGCAAATGGCAGAGGCGCTTGAACAGGGTGACAGTCTGATCCTTTTCCCGGAAGGCACCCGTAATACCGGCGATGATCTGTTGTTGCCGTTTAAACCGGGCCTCTTTCATCTGGCGCAAAAATGCCCTGATGTGGATCTGGTGCCGACCTGGATTGATAACCTGACATCTGTGATGCCCAAGGGCGAGGTGATCCCGGTGCCGCTATTATGTTCCGTCACCTTTGGCGAACCCCTGCGCATTCGTGAGGGTGAAGAGAAGCTTGAATTTATCACACGCGCGGAAGACGCCTTGCGTGCCCTTGGCCAGGAGGTGCAGTCATGAATACGCCCGCTGAATTTTCCACCCTGATGATCGGGGTCTTTGCCATTCTGATCACCGCCACAGTGATCGCCCGCCTGATCAAAGCCAGAACCGGCACAACGGAACTGGTTGAAAATCTGATCGCCCGGATCAACGCCTGGTGGGGGATGGTCGCCCTGCTGGCTATTGCAATGATTGCCGGCAAGACCGGCGTTGTCATCCTCTTCGCCCTGATCAGCTTCGCCGCCCTGCGTGAATTCCTGACGCTGACAACCAAACGCCGTGCCGATCACTATGCGCTGCTGGTCAGTTTCTTCATCGTCCTGCCTCTGCAATACATCCTGATCTGGACCAACTGGTACGGCATGTATTCGATCTTCATCCCGGTCTATGTCTTCCTGCTGCTGCCGATTGTGGCGGTTCTGCGCGGAGACACGGAAAACTTCCTGGTGCGCATCGCGGAAACCCAGTGGGGATTGATGATCTGCGTCTTCGCCGCCAGCCATGTGCCCGCGCTGATCATGCTGGAGATCCCTGGATTTGAAGGCAAAAACGTCCTGCTGATCGCTTTCCTTGTGGTGACGGTGCAGATTTCAGACGTATTGCAATACGTCTGGGGGAAATTGCTGGGCAAACATAAAATCGCCCCGAAACTGTCCCCATCCAAAACCTGGGAAGGTTTCCTGGGCGGTGTGCTTTCGGCATCATTGATCGGGGCAGGACTGTGGTGGATGACACCATTTACACCGCTTCAGGCCTTTGTTCTGGCTCTGATGTGCACCCTGCTTGGCTTCTTCGGCGGGCTTGTGATGTCAGCGATCAAACGCGACAAGGGCGTGAAAGACTGGGGCCATCTGATTGCCGGTCATGGCGGGTTCGTCGACCGGCTGGACAGTGTGGTGTTCTCTGCCCCGATTTTCTTCCATGTGGTGCGCTATTTCTGGTCTGTTGCATGAGGGCAGGACTGCAACATCCGCTGGTGCACAGCCTTGCGGGCATGTGTCTGATGGGGGGCTGGGCGGCCTGGTCGAACAATGATTTCCCCATGCCCGCGCCCCTGATCGCGGGGCTGGCCCAGGGGGCGCTGACGGGGGTGATCACCTTCCTCATGCATCGCGTGATCAGCCGGGTGTTCGCCGCCAGCACCTGTTGGCTTTGCGCTGCGGTCGCAGGCATAGCGACCTCAGCCAGCTTCCTGATCTGCGGCCATCTGATCGCAGCAACGCCTGCCTTCTGGCAAACCATCGCCCTGCCCTTCAGTGTCGCATCAGCCTACGCGCTGAGCTTTGCTTATTCCCTGAGAAAGAGTTGATATGAGTGACCTCAACAACCGCCGCCCCATTGCGTCGCGCAGTGCAAAACCCATTCAGACCCTGGCCCGTCGCTTGGCGAAATCCAACGTGACCCCGAACCAGATTTCACAGGTCTCCATCGGGTTTGCCGTCTTTGCAGGCCTCATGTTCTTTCTGTCCGGCGGCGCACAATGGGTGTTTCTGATCCTTGCGGCGCTTGGTATTCAGGGACGGTTGATGTGTAACCTGCTGGACGGGATGGTCGCGGTGGAAGGCGGCAAGGCCGAGGCTGACGGCCCCTTCTGGAACGAAGCCCCGGATCGCTACGCGGACATCGCGGTGCTGGTCGGGCTGGGCTATGGGCTTGCGGCACCAGGTCTTGGCTGGGCGGCCGCCTGCGCAGCAGTGCTTGTGGCCTATACGCGGGAACTTGGCACAGCCCAGGGATTGGATCCTGATTTCAGCGGACCATTTGCCAAACAGCACCGGATGGCAGCCCTGACCGGCGCGGCCGTTCTGGCGATTTTCCTGCCCCAAATTGTAGGTTTCGCCACCCTGAAAATCGCTCTGCTGATCATTGCCGTCGGATCACTTTTCACAGCGCTGAAACGTTCCTGGCGCATGATCGAAGAACTACGAAACGACCCACTGGATCTGTGAGGCGGCGCCTCAGAAAAAATTCACCGGATCAATATCAACCGCCAACCGCACTGCATTCGGCACCCGGAATTGCGCGATCCACTGGCTGATCGCGCGCTGCAAAGGCGCGGTCTTATCGGCCTTGATCAGCATACGCACACGATGCCGCCCGCGCACCCGCGCAATCGGGGCCGGGGCCGGGCCGAACAATTGCGCACCAATCGCTTGCAAAGGTCCGTCCCGGCGTGCCATTTCACCGGCAAATTCAAAGACCTGCTGCGCATCTTCCGCCGACAGAATGATCCCCGCAAGACGCCCGAACGGTGGCACAGCGGCTTGCTGACGTTCCGTGCATTCGGCGCGCCAGAACCCTTCCTCATCCCCGGACAGGATCGAACGGATCACCGGATGGTCAGGCTGAAAGGTCTGAAGCAGCGCCACACCGCGACGTTCCGACCGCCCGGCACGACCAGCCACCTGGCGCATCAGCTGAAACGTGCGTTCCGCAGCCCGCAGGTCGGACCCCTGCAGGCCCAGATCTGCATCAATCACACCTACAAGCGTGAGCAGCGGGAAGTTGTGGCCCTTAGCCACCAGTTGTGTGCCGACAATGATATCTGCCTCGCCCGCAGCGATGCTTTCAATGCGTTCTTTTAAGGCCCGAGCAGAGCCAAAAAGATCGGAGGACAGGATGGCGATCCGTGCATCGGGGAAGCGTTCCGCCACTTCTTCCGCCAGCCGTTCAACGCCCGGGCCAACCGGCGCAAGTTTGCCTTCGACTTCGCAGTTTGGGCAGGCCTCAGGCACGGGTTTGCTTTCCCCGCACTGGTGACACATCAGGCGTTTCTGAAAACGATGTTCCACCATACGCGCGTCACAGAAATCACAGCCAATCTGTTGACCACAGGCGCGGCAAACTGTGGTGGGCGCATAGCCGCGCCGGTTGATGAACAATAGCGACTGTTCCCCGGCCTCAAGCCGGCGATCCACCGCAGAGGCCAGCGTCGGGGAAATCCAGCGACTGGCAGGCAGTTTTTCAAGGCGCATATCAATCGCCTTCATATCCGGCATTTCCGCTGCGCCAAATCGCGCTGTCAGGTTCACACGGTTATACTTGCCGCTTTGCGCATTGCTCCAGGTTTCAAGGGACGGCGTGGCGGACGCCAGGATAACGGAAGCAGAGCACAGGCTTGCCCGCAGAACCGCCATGTCGCGGGCGTTATACAACACGCCTTCGTCCTGTTTGTAGGACCCGTCATGTTCTTCATCGACGATGATCAGGCCCAGGTCACGGAAGGGCAGAAACAAGGCGGATCGCGCGCCAACCACAAGCTGCGCCCCGCCTTCGCCGACCATCCGCCAGGTGCGCCTGCGTTCCGTCATGGTCACGCCGGAATGCCATTCGGCGGGACGTGCGCCAAAACGGGCCTGAACCCGGGTCAGGAATTCTGCTGTCAGGGCAATTTCAGGCAGTAAAACCAGCGCCTGACGCCCTTGACGCAGACAGGCGGCGATGGCTTCCATATAGGTTTCGGTTTTGCCTGATCCGGTCACACCTTTCAAAAGCGTCGTATTATATGTCCCGCTGTCGACCGCCGCACAAAGCGCCCCGGATGCCTCGGCCTGTTCCGGTGACAGGGTGATGCCCCCCAGATCAGGATCAAGCGGCGGGAATGCCACATCACGTGGCGCATCAATTTCCTGCACGACACCCTGTTTCACAAGCCCTTTGACCACAGTCGGGCCAGTATCGGCAGCCTCGGCCAGTTCTTTCAGGGTAAACCCCGCGCCGCCGTGATCTTCCAGCACCTGCATCACGCGTCTGCGAGCATCGGTCATGCGATCCGCCTCGCCGGTGCCCGGACGGTAGATTTTGCGCATGGATGGCGGATTCATCAGGCCTGGCGCGCGCGTGGCCAGGCGCAGCATTTGCGAGAGCGGCGTCAGCGTATATTGCCCGGCACGGATCAGGAAATCGCGCATCTCTTCGCGCATGGGTGCGACATCCATCATGCGCGATGCCGCGCGGATTTTCGCCGGATCAAAACGGCCTTCCCCTGCCCCCCAGACAACCCCCAGAACCTTACGGGGGCCCAGCGGAACTTCCAGATAGGCCCCGGCGAAGCAACCGCCTTCCGGGGCTTTGTAATCAAGGAAACGGTCAATCGGTTCTGCGGTCAGAACCGAAATCAGCTGCCCTTCCTGAAAAAAGCTTTGCCCTGTCAAAGTCATGCCTCTGGCTGTTTCACGGGTGTTCCCGCCTGTTGGTATTTAACAAAAACATCTGTAAATTTTGCGTTATTCTTGCTATAAACCGAAAAACACAAACAATCGAGTACAGTAACAGGTATGAGCGACACAGCCGCAAATGCAGCGCAACTGCGCGAAAAAATTATTTCCACACCTGAAATGGTCCTGGAAGACCCGGATGTCATGCGCGCCCTGATTGAGGCCAATGATCAGCAGACCGGCAGCAATGTTGTTGATCTGCGGTCTGTCGCGATGAACCGGCTTGAAGCCCGCCTGGACCGTCTTGAAGGCACGCATCAGACTGTGATCGCTGCCGCCTATGAAAATCTGGCCGGTACCAATCAGATTCACCGCGCTGTGCTGAAAATGCTGGATCCGCTGAGCTTTGAAGAATTTCTTCTGAACCTGGGCGATGAAGTTGCTGCGATTCTGCGGGTTGATTCTGTGCGTCTCATTCTGGAAACCCATCAGGAAGAAACCGATGCCTCGCTGGATCGTGTCGGATCCGTTCTGACCGCTGCGGTGCCCGGTGTGATTTCAGATTACCTTGGCGGACCGGCGGATGACGCACAGCGCAAAGTCACCCTGCGTGCCGTGAATAGGGGCGCGGACTGGTTGTATCTGGAAGACGAAAACACCGTTCAGTCCGAAGCCGTCATTGCCCTGGACCTGGGCGAAGGCAATCTGCCAGGCATGCTGCTTATGGGTTCAAAAGACCCGGATCAGTTTCATACCGGCCAGGGCACAGATCTGCTGACCTTCTTTGGCGGGGTTTTTGAACGCTCCATGCGCCGCTGGCTGGCATGAGCGGAGATAAGGGGTTTATCGCCCCTGCCCTGACGGATCTGCTGGAACGCTGGCTGACCACCGACAGTGCGCTTGGGCGGATTTCGGAAAACACGCGCAAAGCTTATCAGACCGATTTATTGGTATTTTTTGCATTCCTGTCCCAGCACATGGAAAATGTGCGCGGCGTTGAAATGCTGCGCGATATTTCTGTCACGGATATGCGGTCTTTCATGGCCCATGAACGCGGCCGCGGGATTGCTGCGCGATCGCTTGCGCGGGAACTGTCTGCGGTGAAAAGTTTCTACCGCTGGTTTTCAGAACGTGACGATTTTGACGCAACCGCCGTGATGATGACCCGCGCGCCGAAGTTCCACAACAAGCTGCCCCGGCCCCTGGCGAAAGACGCGGCCAAAGCCGTGTTGGAAACCGCCGCCCTGCAATCAACGGAGCCCTGGGTGCAGGCGCGCGACGTGGCGGTGCTGACCCTGCTGTATGGCTGTGGCCTGCGGATATCTGAGGCCCTCAGCCTGACATTCGCGGATGTGCCCCTGTCCGACAAATTGTACATCAAAGGCAAAGGCGACAAGGAACGTCTGGTGCCGGTGATCCCGACCGCGCAGGACGCCGTGGCGCAATATCTGCGGCTTTGCCCGTTCCCCGGTGAAAAAGAACACGCCCTGTTTCGCGGCGTGCGCGGGGGGGCTTTGTCACCACGTCAGGTGCAGAAAACCCTGGCAGATGTGCGCATGCAACTGGGCCTGCCATCCAGCGTCACACCCCATGCCATGCGCCATTCCTTTGCCACCCATCTGCTGAATGCCGGGGGGGATCTGCGTGCTATTCAGGAACTGCTGGGCCATGCTTCGCTTGCTTCAACTGAGGCCTATACAGCCGTGGACACCGCCCGCCTGCTGGAAGTCTATGAGAAAGCCCATCCACGCGGTTAACAACGGGTAAAATCCACGATTGCCTTCCTGGTCCTGATGCGGCATGAGAAAGCCATGACTTTACAGACCAAAGCTTACGCCGTTCACCTGCTCACCGCCACCGGTGCTGTTTTCGCAATGCTGGCCATGCTGGCGGCTGTCGAAGCAAACTGGAGCCTCATGTATCTCTGGCTTGTGGTGGCCTTTGCCGTTGATGGCATCGATGGACCGCTTGCCCGCCGCTATGAGGTGAAGAAAAACGCCCCGATCTATGACGGTGTGCTGCTGGATCTGATCATTGACTATCTGACCTATGTTTTTGTGCCGGCTTTCGCCCTGTTCAAATCCGGGCTGCTGGATGGCTGGGCGGGCTGGCTGTCGATCATTGTCATCACGTTTACATCGGCCCTGTATTTCGCGGACGCACGCATGAAAACCAAGGATAACTCCTTCTCCGGCTTCCCCGGATGCTGGAATATGGTGATCCTGGTTCTCTTTGCGACTGCCCCCAGCTGGCCTGTGATCCTGTTCATCGTGATCGCATTTTCCGTGACCATGTTCCTGCCGCTGAAGTTCGTTCACCCGATGCGCACGGAACGCTGGCGTCCGGTTACAGCCCCGATTGCCTTCCTCTGGACCGCATGTGCGGGCTGGGCTGCCTGGGTTGATTTCCACCCGGAAAGCTGGGCGCTTTGGGGGCTGATCGTGACCAGTATCTATCTGGCCCTTGCCGGAATTGCACAAAGCCTGATCCCGGCGCGTTCCGCTTAAAGCCGGGTGATCGCAACACCTGCGACAATCAGAATGGCCGAGATCGCTTTGCTGCGCGACATATGTTCGCCAAAGATCAGCCAGCCGATCAGAACCGCAAAGAGAATGCTGGTTTCACGCATGGCTGTGACCAGGGCAATCGGCGCCTGTGTCATGGCCCAGACCGCGATGATATAAGACGCATAGGACGCCGCAGCACCACACATCCCCAGGACCCAGGTTTTACGCGGGATACGCAGGATCTGCGTGCCATGCACCCCGATCATAAGGGCCGGATAAGTCACCGCCGCAATCACAAAAAGCCAGCCGACATAGGCTACCGCGTTGTCCATTGCGCGCGCGCCCATCCCATCAACAATGGAATAGCCAGCCGTCGCAAAGGCCGACCCAATCGCAAAGGGCAACATCCGGCGCGATTCACCGGATGTGAACACGCCCCGTGCCATCAGGATGATCCCAACACCCAGCAGGGCAATGCCCATATAGCTTTGCACCGACATATATTCCCCCAGCACAATCACGTTGACCAGAAGCACCAGCATGGGTGCGCCCCCCCGGGCAATCGGATAAACCCGCGACAGATCCCCCTGCTGATAGGCATAGCCAAGAAAGAACTGATAGGCCGTATGGAAGGTCGCAGAACACATCAACCAGATCCAGACCTCGCCCTCTGGCATGGGTTGCGTGAAGATCGTCACAAGCCCGATCAGCCCATGCCCCAGGGCCATGACCATCATGCCTGCCAGCTTGTTGTCGCCGGTCTTAATCAGCGCGTTCCAACTGGCGTGCAGCAGGGCGGCCATAAGGATAGACATGAAGATAAAGGCAGACATGGGGGATGCTCCGGTGGTTCCTGCCCCGAGCAGTAGCCTGCCGCATAACCGGCGCAACTCAAATTGTCATAAAACTGTTACATTTCCGGGGCGGCACTGGAAAACGTGCGGAAATATCACGACAAATCCCGGGGTTGTCGGGGGTGATAACGCCAGATCAGGGCACGACCCGTTCAATCTGGTCAAAGCGCACTTGACGCACCGCCTGCCAGTTTCCATCCGTGACAATGCTGCGCAAAACAAGGCCCGGGTCACGCGCGTAAAACCGCACCATAAACATCGGATCGACCCCTTCGAAATCGGTACGTTCATGAACCTGCTGCGCGGGGTAGCTGCAGGGGCCGATATGCACGGTGGTATTGCGGATCACCTTCCAGGTCACATCCCCCGGCACCTCTCTGCCATCGGCAAAACGCAACCGCAGATTACGTTTCAGGCTGCGTCCGACCCGCAGATTATCCAGTTCTGCCGGGCTGACATCATAGGACAGGCGCATATGGTTGTTCTGCCCTTCTTCCCAACGCTCCACCGTCATCAGCCCGTGGGTTTCACGGGTATGTATAACACGCCCGCGGCTTTCGCGCCGTTCAGACAGGCCACTGGCATCGCGGCGAAACACCGATACAAAAGACGGGTCATGCCGGGTCAGCCTGATGCCCGAGTCCAGATCATCAGAGGTCGGGCAATCCTGCGCGAAAGCGGCTGTCACCCCGCAGAATAGACACAAAAGCACAAAAGAGATTTTCAGCATTCAGACGTCTCAGATCAACAGGCCGGCCGCACCCTCATGCTTTAATAACGTGACTTTCATTTCAATCCCGTTAAGCCCGCCGCCTGCGCCGGAGAAGCCACCAAGGCCCGTCGCTGACAAAACGCGATGGCAGGGAATAATCACCGGGATCGGGTTGGCACCACAGGCATTGCCCACAGCCTGGGCCGGGGTTTCTGTGGCTTTGGCGATATCCCCGTATGTCACGGTTTCGCCGAAAGGAATAGCGAACATATAATCACAGACCGCGCGTTGAAAATTGCTACCCTCAACCCAAAGCGGCAGATCAAATTTCGTCAGCTCATGATTGAAATAAGCCTGCAACTGCCGCGCCCCTTCGCGCAGCACGGCGGTTTCTTCACCCACAGGATCTGCGTTCCACAAAAGCTGCATGATCATGCCGTCTTTTTCAACAAGGCCAAGACGACCAATGGGGGTTTCTGTTGTTCCGATATTCATAAGGATAACATGGGTGCAACCGGAAGCATTCACAAGAGAAAACCCGTTCCGGAAATTGCGCAAAACTACAAACGAAGCGCCTTCACCGGATTCGGCGTATTCTTTCCTGCATCGTCATGACAAGTCGCATGGTCCGACCTGCCTCCGGCCACATCGGTGATCGCATTCAATGGCCTAGTGGCAAAACGGCCTACCTCAACACCATGATTTCTTGCATATGATTTTGCCGTTCAGGCCTCACAACAAACTATCCAGATCTTCCTTGCACGCGGCTTGCACAAAGCTTTCAGGATCGAGAGAAAAAGACTGCCAAAGACGAAAATGCTCTGTGTCTCGATAAGAACATCGTTCCAGTCCCCGATGCGTAATGCGCCAGAGATCCGCACCAGGCAATGCCATCAAGAGTGGTGAATGGGTCGCCATCACCACTTGTGAAACAGCAGTTTCCTGAACGCGTTGCAAATACTTCAGAAACCGGATCTGACTGCGTGGTGACAGCGCACTCTCAGGTTCATCAAAGAGGTAAATTCCCTGTCTTTGCAAACGCTCTTCAAAGAAACGCAGAAACCCTTCACCATGAGAATATGACAAGAAGTCAGCTCCTGGGCTTCCCAGATCGTCCAATGTCCTGGCCATTGAAAAAAAGGTTTCAGCCCGAAAGAACCAGCCATTTGTAAGTTTGGGCAACCAACTGCCTCGGAGCATCCCTGCCAATCGGCCCCCATTTACATCCAGGAGCCCCTCACTCGCAGCAGCCGCAACGCTGCGATTTCCACCTGCATCGCTGAAACCACATACCGCCGCCAGAGCTTCAATCAATGTTGATTTACCAGTGCCGTTCTCACCACAGAATATAGTTACCGGCTTCTCAAATGCAAAATCAAAGTCGTCACTGAGCCAGGGCAAATCAAACGGGTATTCTTCAGGCAGCGGCAAAGCATCTTCCCTGAACCTGATACGCTTCAGAAAAGGTGCCGGAAGTGAGATTTTTGGATTGCGCCTGGCCATCGATAACCCCCGAAGTAAAAAGAGCCCGCATCACTGCGAGCCCTTCTGTTCATTTATCCCAGCGCGTCATTGCAACGCGAACAGGTTGCCGGGTGGCTGTGGGTGCCGACGTCTGGCAGGATCTTCCAGCAGCGCTGGCATTTGTCGCCATCGGCTTTCTCAAACACCACGCCAACGCCCTCGGTTTCCGGCAGGCGGAAGGCCTCGGCCGGGCTTGGGTCGCCAGTCAGGGTGATGGAGGATGTGATACACATGTCTGCGAAATCAACGGACTGCACCAGGGCCAGCACGTCTTCATCGCGGATATGCACCACAGGGGCCGCCTCAAGCGACGCGCCGATGACTTTATCAGTCCGCTGCACTTCCAGCGCTGCAGTCACGACACGGCGCACTTTGCGCATCTCAGCCCATTTCGCCGCCAGGGGTTCATCCAGCCAGTCCGCAGGGGTATCTGGCATATCAACCAGATGCACAGAGCTGTCCTCGCCCGGGTGACGTTCCAGCCAGACCTCTTCCATGGTGAAACACAGGATCGGGGCCAGCCAGGTTGTCAGACGTGCGTGCAGGATATCCATCACGGTCAACGCTGCGAAACGGGTGTTGCTGTCGCCATCGCAGTACAGCGCATCCTTGCGGATGTCGAAATAGAAGGCAGACAGGTCTTGCGTCGCAAATTCAAACACCGCGCGGAAGACGCCCTGGAAGTCAAAGGTGCGATAGCCCTGGCGCACCTGATGATCCAGTTCGGCCAGACGATGCAGAACCCAGCGTTCCAATTCCGGCATATCCGCAGCCGCCACGTTTTTATCCGCATCATGTGCATCCAGCGCACCCAGCATAAAGCGCATGGTGTTGCGCAGACGACGATAGCTGTCCGCCACACCTTTCAGGATTTCAGGCCCGATCCGCTGATCGGCGGTGTAATCGGTCTGCGCCACCCAAAGACGCAGGATATCCGCGCCATATTGCTTAACCACAGTTTCAGGTACGATGGTGTTGCCCAGGGATTTGGACATTTTCATGCCCTTTTCATCCAGGGTAAACCCGTGTGTCACAACGTTTTTATACGGTGCGCGACCCTTGGTGCCGGAAGCCTGCAACAGCGACGAATGGAACCAGCCACGGTGTTGATCGGTGCCTTCCAGATAGACATCAGCGATGCCATCCGGTGCGCCATCTTCGCGGTCACGTTGCACGAAAGCGTGGGTGGAACCTGAGTCAAACCACACGTCCAACACGTCATAGACCTGGTCAAATTCCTCAGGGTTCGCGATACCGTCCAGCATCTTTTCCTTGAACCCATCGGTGTACCAGACGTCAGCACCATCGACTTCAAACGCCGCTTTGATACGGGCGTTCAGATCAGCACTGCGCAGGATGTAATCGGCATCGGTTGGCAGAGCATCCTTTTTGGTGAAACATGTCAGAGGCACACCCCAGGCACGTTGACGGGACAGAACCCAGTCCGGACGTGCTTCGATCATGGAATGCAGGCGGTTGCGGCCAGATTGCGGCCACCATTTCACCAGTTGATCGATAGAATTCAGCGCGCGTTCCCGGATGCTGTCGCCCATCTCGCCCATACCATCATCCAGCTTACGATCCACGCTTGCAAACCACTGCGGCGTGTTGCGATAGATGATCGGCGCTTTGGAGCGCCAGGAATGCGGATAGCTGTGTTTGATCTTGCCACGGGCCAACAGACCACCGACCTCAACCAGCTTGTCGATGACGGTTTTGTTGGCGTTGCCTTCCTTACCTTTACGATCAAGGATGTATTTGCCACCAAAGAACGGCAGATCGGCGCGGAAGCCACCATCATCCATGACGTTATAGGTGATAACCTGTTCCAGCATATTCAGGTCACGGTAAAGTTCGAATTCTTCCATACCGTGGCTTGGCGCACAGTGCACAAAACCTGTGCCTTCGGTGTCAGTTACGAAGTCAGCAGCGCGGAAGTCACGGTTGTCATCCCATTCGCCATTTGAACCTTCGGCACCAGCGAGTGGGTGTTTAAGCTTCAAACCAGAAAGTTCATCCGCAGGCACATCACGCACACGGGAGTACTGGCCTTCTTCAAGGCGCGCGCGTTTGAACACATCCGCCGCAAGATTGTCTGCCAGCAGATATTTATCGCCAACAGCAACCCAGCTTTCCTCAGGTGTGCCGGTCACTTCATACAGGCCGTATGCGATGTCCTGGCCGTAAACCACAGCTTTGTTAGAGGGGATCGTCCAGGGCGTGGTGGTCCAGATCACGACATAAGCGTTAAGGAGTTCATCCAGAGCGTCTGCTTTCGCATCAACTTCTGCCTTACTATCACCGCTAGCGGCGTGGCCAGACACTTTAAACTTCACCCAGATCGTGAAGCTTTCTTTGTCGTGATATTCCACCTCGGCCTCAGCCAGGGCAGTTTTCTCAACGGGCGACCACATCACAGGTTTAGAACCCTGATACAGCGTGCCGTTCATCAGGAATTTCATGAATTCATCTGCGATCACGGCCTCAGCATGGTAATCCATGGTGATGTAAGGATCAGCCCAGTTGCCGGTGATGCCCAGACGTTTGAATTCATCGCGCTGGATGTCGATCCAGCCCTCGGCGAACTTGCGGCATTCCTGACGGAAATCAATGATATTGACCTCGTCTTTGTTTTTGCCTTTTTTGCGGTATTGCTCTTCGATCTTCCATTCAATCGGCAGACCATGACAATCCCAACCCGGCACATAACGCGCATCATGACCCATCATCTGATGAGACCGCACGACCATGTCTTTGATGGTTTTGTTCAGCGCGTGACCGATGTGCAGATGGCCGTTCGCATAGGGGGGACCATCGTGCAGGATGAAAGGTTCACGTCCTTCGCCCTTTTCACGCAGGCGGTCATACACCCCGAGTTTGCTCCAGCGATCCAGCCAGTTTGGCTCGCGTTTGGGCAGGCCTGCGCGCATGGGGAAATCGGTTTTGGGCAGGTTCAGGGTGTCTTTATATTCGACGGTTTGTTCAGGCGTATCGGCGCACATGTTCTGTGGTCCTTATCGGGGAATTCCAGGGAAGATATGAGGGCGGCGCGCGCGTTGCATACGCCTTGTCCCGGCGGCTCGTGTCAGTGGAGCGCCGGGCATATAATTCGAATAATAATCGCCATCATATGTCGCATAAGGGCCTTATAGGCCTGTGCACCACGGGCGTCCAGCAGGAGTATCGGTATTTTTGACGCGCCGCCGGAGTTTTACAAAAACTCCGGATAAATTTCTTTGAAAGAAATTTGTTGCCGGCTTCCATTTCGACACGATAGCTGTAGCATCCTGCTATGCGTGTTTTTCTATTCTATCTGTTCGCTGCATTCTGTACTGCGCCTCTGTGCGCAGAACCCGTACAAATTCCCGGACCACAGAGCCTTCTGGAAGGCGAATACCTGCTTCAGGGCGCCGCTTCCAGAGGTGTGCTGATCATCCCCGGTTCCGGCCCGGTGAACCGTGATGGCAACCTGCCGCAGACAGGCACAGAAACAAATATGTACCTGTTGCTGACTGAGGGGCTTGCAGCAACAGGTATTGCCAGCCTGCGCATCGATAAGCGCGGTATGTTTGGCAGTGCAAATGCCATTGACGATGCAAATGACGTGACAATTGAAGCCTACGCCCAGGACGCACGCGACTGGGTGAACTTCATGGCACAGAATCTGGATTGCATCTGGATTGCGGGCCATTCGGAAGGTGGGCTGGTGGCCCTTGTGGCCGCGCAAACTCCGCCGGAAAAACTTTGCGGCCTGATCCTGATCGCAGCTCCGGGCCGCCCTCTCGGCCCCCTGATGCTGGAACAGCTGAGAAAAGTGCCGGACAGCGATGCCTGGATTGACGAAGTGCGCCATGTCATTGCGGCACTGGTAACGGGTTCCACACCAGATACGTCAGTCCTGCCAGTCACGCTTCAGGCGCTCTTTCGCCCTGCCCTGCACCCCTATCTGCACAACCTGTTTTCCTTTGATCCTGCAGACGTTGCACGTGACTGGCATGGCCCTGCGCTGATCCTACAGGGGGATGCGGATATTCAGGTGGCGATGCAGGATGCTGATCTGCTGGCTGACGCGCTCCCCCAGTCCAGACGCATAATTCTGTCTGGCGGCACCCATGTTCTGAAAGCGCAAATCCCCGATCGCCCTTTCGCCACCTACCGCGATCCGTCCCTGCCCCTGCATCCGGATCTTCTTCCGGCAATTGCAGCGTTCATCCTGTCCCCTTAGGTCCGACCGCTTTGGTTCATTCCGGGACGGAACTGTAATGTCCCTCCCCGGGGAACGCGATCAGAGCATCACGCAGCGCCAGCAGATCTGCTTCAAAATGCTCTCTCGCATAAAAGCCCCATTCCCGTCGCATCCAGCATCTGCATCACCTGCTGTTGCACCTCCGGAACGTCCGCGTCACCCAGCTCCGCCAGGACGCCGCGCGCCATCTCGCGAAACAGCTGGTCATTCTCAGTCACCAGATAATGCACCATAATTTTCACGTAATGGCTGCGATCATGGCAGGAATAGTCATCTGGCACCCCCTCAACAGGGTCACCGGAAACCATTCTCTCGGAATAATATTCATCGCAATGGCAGGCCAGTTCCCGAATGTATGCAAAACTGTATTTCTTCCTGGCCATGAAACAGATAAATCAAAGAAATACGCCTGCGGCAAGTCACCCTACTGACAGCAATTTGTTTCCTGATAGTTTCGCCAGGAAACCTGCAGGAGCCCCCCATGTCCTATCCCGTTCGGCGTTTTCCCATTACGGCTGAGGAAATCAACCGCGTAATGGTTAAATTCTACGCCCGTATTCGTGTGCACCCCGTGCTTGGTCCGGTGTTCAACGGGATTATTGGCACGGACAAAGGCGAATGGGCCGCGCATGAAGACAAGATCGGGGGGGTCTGGCGCAACGCACTTTTGCGGGAACAAAGCTATTCCGGCAATCCGATGCAGGTGCATCTGGATACACCACAGATTCTGGATGAACATTTCCCACTGTGGCTGGAGTTGTTTGAAGAGGTTCTGGCGTCAGAACTACAACCGGAAACCGCAGCCGCCTGGGGCGCGATGGCGCATCGGATTGCCCGTGGCTTCCGCATCCGCATGGCCGAAGACCGCGCGCCAGAAGGCGCACCGCCTCAGCTGTCTTTCTGATTGCCATTTCGGCCGAACAAGCCTGCCAACGCGTTACTGAGAACCGCGGTTACCCGCGGTGGTTTCCGGGCTGTGAACGGCAGCGGGCGGCAGACCTCCATCGCAGCAATACCAACACGCGCTGTCAGTGCACCATTCACCACGCCTTCACCAAAGCGACGGGAAAACTTAGACAGAACCGATCCCCCCGCGACCGAACCAATCAGATCATCGCCCACCGCAACGGCACCGGTCGCCGCCAGATGGGTCAGGACAGAACGCATAAGCCGCCAGTTCCCCAAACTGCCCGTGCGTCCGCCGTATAGTTCCGCAATCCGGCGGATCATACGCAGATTGGCCACAAGCGCTGTCAGCACATCGGCAAAAGCCAGCGGCAGAAGGGCGGTAACCGTGGCAACCTGGCGGGCAGCGGCTTCGACCTCACGTGTTGCAGCCTCATCGATGGGTGTCAGGATTTCAGCTTCGGCCAGGGCCAGATGGGCATCTGCATCATGGGTATCACCCTGTTTTTCGGCAAAGTTCTGCAAAGCCCAGGTCAGCTCATCACGCGGCTGATACAAGCGCGTCAGACGTGCGGTTAAATGACGGGCCCCCGTCAGATCGCCGCTGGCCAGAACCTGCCCTGCTTCTTCATGAATGCGATCCAGGCGCTTCAGGCGCAAAAAACCTGTGACCTCCCGCAGGGCAATCAGAACGGCAACCAGAACCAGCAACGCTGAGAGACCCAGAACCACCTGGGACAGTAGCGTATTGCGCGCGATCAGCCCCATAACGATGTCCCAGCCCCAAAGCCCTAAGGTCAGGGAAATCAGCACCGTCAGCACCCACCAGAAGGCCCGCGTCAGAAAAGACATGCGCCGCGCGCCAAGGCTGACAACGCGGTCCATTGCCGCCAACGAACGGTCCTCTGGAAAAACATCCGGCACGGGGGGTACGTCGGACGGGGCCACCCGTTCCGATGCGTCAAGATCCAGGCGGACCGGGCCGCGATGGGGTTTCTCTGTCTCGCTCATTGCTCTGCCTTACTGTCGTCTGCATCTGCTGGCCGGTAAAGCTGAATATCCGGCAGCCCTTCGTCATTGTCACCATCCGTGCGGGCAACCTCCCTGAAACCCGCGCGGGTATAAAACCGCACCGCCGCCCTGTTATCCGCGAAACACCAGAGGTGCAGACCCGACGGGTGCAGGCGCGCGGCATGGGCGATCAGCATCTTTCCCTGACCCTGCCCGCGCGCATGTGGTGCAAGATACAGGCAATTCACCCAGCCATCATTCAAGTCCAGAAACCCTGACAGCTGGCCGCCTTCCCCACGTAAAACCGATACGCTGCCCCGCGCAATCAGACCAGAAACAAATGCTTCGGTCTGCGCCGCGGTCCATAGCCTGGGCATCCAGGGGTTTTCCTGCCCCCAGGAGCACAGAATTTGCGCACAGGCTGCGGCATCCTGCGGCCGGGCGGTATCAATCATAAACCCCATTACAGGCGATCCCCGATCAGGAACTGCGCCGCTTTATCAAGACGAATATGGGGCGGGCCGGATCCGGGACGCAACGCATCCGGCGCGGGCAGGAATTCCATCGCGTCAAATTCATGCGCCAGCCAGCGGCGTTTCTGATCGCGGGACTCAGACAACAGGATATTCGGATCAGCAGGCAAATCGCCGGCATAGAACAAAGCTTCCTGTCCAGCGGCGCGCAGCCCCCGGACACACTCCAGATCTTCACCGTTCTGACGATGGGTCTCTTCCACCGTCGTGCGCAGGGCAGCGATGGCCAACGCCTGGGTCTGTGCACCGGCAAAATCCGCACGGTCCTTCGCATCGCGTACAAGCGCTTCCATGATCGCGGTCAGGCGTGGGTGTTGGGCATGATGCAACAGATCCGCCCGGGTGGCTGCAAACAGGATTTTCTCAACCCTTTTGGAGCGCCAGAGCCAGGACAAAAGCCCGTTTCCACCGGGTTTAAAGGCCTTAAGAATACCCGCCATAGCTTCGCGCATATCATCCACGGCTGCGGGGCCACGATGGATCGCCCCCAAAGCATCCACCAGCACCACCTGACGATCGACGCCGGAAAAATGGGTCTGAAAGAAAGGTTTTGCGATCTGGCTTTTATAGGCGTCAAACCGACGTTCCATCTCGCGCCACAGACTGCGGCGCACCGGGCGCTTTCCGTCCGGCACTGGCAGGGGAGCAAAAGACAGCGCCGGTGCCCCGGCAAGATCACCCGGCATCAGGAACCGACCCGGGGTGCAAAGGGAATAGCCCGCCTCGCGGGCCTCCTGCAGGTGGTCCGTGTAAAGCCTGGCCAGTTCTTTGGCCTGCGGTTCCTCAAATTGTTCCGCCCCGGCCAGCGCATCCGCCCGCGCCAGAAAATCTGCCCCCTGCCCCCGGGTCTTCATGGCGGACAGCGTCTGTCCTGACCATTCAGAATAGCTTTGTTCCAGCAGAGTCAGATCGGTCAGCCATTCACCGGGGTAATCCATAATATCAAGATGCAGGGTACGGGGACCGGAGAGACTGCCAAGGATCCCGCCCGGCTGAATACGGAAAGAAAGCCGCAGTTTGGACACGGATGCCGTGCCTTCCGGCCAGTGCGGATTGACGCCAGTCAGGGCGGCAAGACGCGCCTCGTAATCAAAACGCGGCACTGTGTCATCGGGATGGGGCTGAAGCCAGGCCGCCAGAATCCGCCCACCGGACGCCGCCGTCAGTTGGTTCATCCGGCCACGATCCAGAAGATTGGCCACAAGTGAGGTGATAAACACGGTTTTCCCGGCGCGCGACAGGCCGGTCACACCAAGGCGCAGCACGGGTTCGAACATGCTGTTTACACGGTCGCCGGTGCGTTCAATTTCGCGGGTGATGCCCTCGGTAATCGTCGTCAGTACCAAATTCTGCTCCTGCCTGTTGATCTGAAGATAGGCGCAGACCACGAGCATTGCAAAGCGCCCGTTCCCATACTGCTGATTGCAAGGTACGAAATCCTGCGCTATCCGGGGGCATGGCGAAATATGCATTGAAAATCGAATATGACGGAAAGCCCTTTAAAGGCTGGCAGAGACAGGCGGATCAGCCCTCTGTTCAGCAGGCGATTGAAGAGGCTCTGGGGAAACTTGAGAAAAATCTCCCCTCTATTGTGACAGCCGGGCGCACAGATACCGGCGTGCACGCCCTGGCGCAGGTGGCCCATTGTGAACTGCAAAAACCCTGGCAACCTTTCCGCCTGTGCGAAGCCCTGAATTTCCACCTGAAACCCGATCCTGTTTCGATTGTCGATGTGGCCCGGGTGGATGATGATTTCAGTGCGCGTTTTTCTGCAGTTGAACGCCAGTATATCTATCGCATCCTGAACCGCCGCGCGCCTGCGACGTTTCATAAGGGACAGGTCTGGCGTGTGCCTTATATGCTGGATGTGGAAGCCATGCAGGACGCAGCCAACCACCTGATCGGGCTGCATGATTTCACGACATTCCGGTCCACCATGTGCCAGGCGGCATCACCTGTAAAGACGATTGATGAAGCCCGGGTTGAAGTGCATGAGACGCTTGAAGGGCGCGAAATTCAGTTTCACTTCCGCGCCCGCAGCTTTCTGCACAATCAGATCCGTTCTATCGTTGGCACGCTGGAACGTGTAGGCGGCGGTGGCTGGACACCTGAAGATTTCAAAGAAGTCCTGGACGCAGCGGATCGCCAGGTTTGCGGCCCGGTTGCCCCACCGCAGGGGTTGTATCTGAGCAAAGTGGTTTACCTGGAAGAGGTATTCAAAGGCGAAGGCAGTAATTCCGGTCGGTCGCGCTGATAGAACGAGAATACCGGTTTTCCGGTTTTCCGGTTTTCCGGTTTTCCGGTTTTCCGGTTTTCCGGTTTTCCGGTGAAAAATCGCTCATATGCCTTAGAGTTCAACAGAAATTACGCAACAAACACCTGACATGCTGAAAAAACTCTCCTCCCTCACGCTCAAAGTTAACGCCCCGGAAACACTTTCAGCGTTTTATCGCGACATCATGGGCATGCATCCGATGCATTCAGGCCTTGGCTTTGCCAATGCCGGGGCGAAGCTTTGTTTTAAATCTTGCGCGCGGGCATCCGCCTATCAGCCCGGGCCAACCGATCGTTACTGGAAGATCGCCATCACCTTGCCCGATCTGAATCTGGCCGTGGCCTGGCTGCGGCAGCATAATGTTGAGGTCAGTGATCCGCACCAGTTCCGTGATATCGCCAGGATGAGCCATCTGCGCGATCCGGAAGGACATGTTATTGAGCTGATCCAACATCAGTTTGAAGACACGCAACCGCGTAAACGGGGCAATCCTGACCTGCCTCTGGGTGGCGGTGCAAAAATCGGTCTGATTACACTACGCACGACAGATATTGATGCGGAGCTTGCCCATTACCAGACGCTTGGGATGAAATATCTTTCACGCCAGGCGCTGACGGATATCGGGTTTGATTTGTATTTTCTCGCCTGCACGGATGAAGTTCAGCCGGATCCTGATGTAAATGCCGTAGACAATCGCGAATGGCTTTGGCAGCGGCCTTATACGGTGCTGGAATTTCAACATCTTCTGAATACGCCTGGGGTTCAGATGCCAAACGCGGATGCGCCGGGCTATGTTGGGATGGAGTTTGCTCGCGCCGATGGTAGTCTCCACCGGGAACGCTGATCACACACCAAGATTGCGCCGGATAACCTCTGGATCCGTTTGTAGATCAGCACGGCTGAGGGTTTCCAGATTACGGCCATTTTCGACAAACACGGCTTTGTCTGCCAGTGTCAGGATCGCGTCCACACGCTGTTCCACCAGGACCACAGCAAGGCCCTGATCGCGCATGTTCACGATGACCTCCTGAATTTGTGCGACGACAGAGGGCTGCAAGCCCTCGCCCGGTTCATCCAGCAGCAAAACCTGTGGGTCAATCGCCAGCGCCCGGGCGGTGGCAAGCATCTGCTGTTCGCCGCCGGACAAAGTACCTGCCTGCTGTTTCAGGCGTTCGCGCAGGCGTGGGAAAAGCTCCAGCACTTTTTCACGCATCTCACGGCGTTTGGTACCTTTGAAACTGCGGGCCATCAGGCCGACTTCGATGTTTTCAGAAACCGATAGTTCCGGAAACAACCGCCGCCCCTGTGGCACCAGCGCAATGCCCTGTCGCGGTGTGTCATGTGGGGGCCTTTCACTGACGTTTTCACCGTTGAGAGAGATTTCACCGCCCGTCGCGGGCACAATCCCCATGATCGCGCGCATCAATGTGGTTTTACCTGCACCGTTACGTCCCAGGATACAGGTGATTTCGCCCGCCTGCGCCGTCAGAGACAGGTCATACAGCACCTGCACCTTGCCGTAATGGGCGGAAACAGCGTTGATTTCCAGCATCACGCGCCCCCCAGATAAGCAGCCTGAACATCGGCATTTGCGCGAATTTCCTCGGGTGTGCCGCGGGCCAGAACTTCGCCATTGTTCAGAACCGTCAGGCTGTCAGAGACCTCCATCACCACATTCATATTGTGTTCGATCAACAGAATGGTGGTCTCGCCGCGCAGGTCTTTCACAAGCTGCATAAAGGCTTCGACCTCTGGCAGGGCCAGGCCTTGCGTCGGTTCATCGAGGATGAAAAGTTCGGGGTTCTGCGCAAGCCCCATGGCGATTTCAAGCACGCGTTGGTGACCATAGGACAGATCGCCCGCCAGCTGATCCGCCTGTTCCGTCAAACCCACACGTTCCATCACGCCATCAACTTTCGCGCGCACCGCTTCGCGATCGCGGCCAAGAATACGGCGCACGGCAAGGGCCACGTTTTCGCGCACGGGCAGCTTACCAAAGACCGATGTGATCTGGAACGTATAGGCGATACCCAGGCTGATGCGTTTATGGGCGGGGAGGCGGGTGACTTCGGCCCCGTCAAACCAGACCTTGCCGCGCGTGGCGGGAATGCGGCCAGATAGCATGCCCACAAAGGTGGACTTGCCCGCCCCATTCGGCCCAATCAGCGCGTGGATTTCACCCCGGGGCAGTGTGAAATCAATGTTATAATTTGCGTTCAGCCCACCATAGGTTTTGGTCAGGCCTTTTGTTTCCAGAATATTCACGGCAGCCATGGGGTGAACCTCCGGCGGATTTCGCCAAGAATACCTGTGGGGGCGAACAGGGCCAGGGCGACCAGAACCACGCCCGCGACCATCATGTTTCCGCCGGACCAGTCGATCAGGTAGAACATAAACAGGGTGCCGACGAAGGGGCCGATCGTTGTGCCCATGCCGCCCAGCAACACGTAAAGCAGCGGGAAGATGGAATAAGGCACGGCTGCGAAAGCCGCCTGGGCCGACCCGAACAGCAGGCAATAAGCCGCACCGGACAGGCCCGAGATTGTGCCCGAGAGGATCACTGCGATCAGCTTGTGCCGGGTGATGTCATAGCCCAGCATGCGCGCGCGTTCTTCATTCTCACGGATCGCCACAAGGCAGCGGCCAAAGGGCGTGCGCACAAGCCAGCCGATGAAGAACAGCACAATGCCGAACAGGATGAGCGCGGCGAAATAGCGGTTCTGCGCATCTGACAGGTCGATCCCCATCAGGGCGCGTGTGGCCTGGGGCAGGACAAAACCTTCATCCCCCCGTGTGTATGTGCCGAACAGCAGCACGGTCAGATAGCCCGCCTGGGCAAACATCAGGGTGACGATCATAAAGGCAACGCCGCTTGTACGCAGGGCAAGAAAGCCGACCACGCCAGAGACAACCAGGGCTGTGATCAGCCCCGCCAGAATACCCGGCCCGGCGAATACACCACCCAGATGCATCGCAAGACCAAGCCCATACATGCCCGCGCCAAAGAACAGCGCATGCCCAAGGGACAAAAGCCCAGTGTATCCAAACAGCAGGTTATATCCCATGGCATAGATCGCAAAGACCATGATCCGGGCAAGGTTGCCCGCGTGATAGACAGGCAGCACGAACCAGCAGATCACAAGCGCCACAACCATGGCGGCGTGCAGAAGGTGGATGCGGGAAATATCGGACATCAGTGCACCCCTTTTCCAAACAGCCCCTGCGGGCGGAAGACCAGCACCATGGCGACCAGAAGGGTTGCGATGATTTTGGCCAGTGTTGGCGAGAAGAAGACAGAGATAATCCCGTCGCTCATCCCGATCAGAAGGGCGGCAAGCACGGTTCCGCGCAGGCTGCCAAGACCACCGATAATCACGACAATAAACGACAGAAGCAGCGGGTCATGCCCCATCAGGTAATAGGCCTGTTGCACAGGCACGATCAGCACAGCACCAAGGGCGGCAAGGGCTGCGCCCAATCCAAATGTCAGCGCATAAATGCGTTCCACCGGGATGCCAAAAGCTGTGGCCATGTCGCGATCCTGCTGGGTGGCGCGCATCACAAGGCCGACTTTGGTGCGCGTCATGATCAGCCAGAGGCCCAGCAGCAACATGGCAGCTGCAAAGATGATGAACAGCTTGTAGGAATTGGTCGACAGGCCCCAGGGGTAATACATTTCAAACCCGGCCTCGGTCCATTCAAACCAGGGCAAAGCGATGCGGTGACTGAAAGGCGGTTCGACCGGCTGGGCATTGGGGCCAAAGCCGATGAGCGCCCCCTGCTGGATGATGTATAGCAGACCGATGGTGGCCACGATGGTGCGTTCCGGATCATAATCCAGGCGTTTTAGCACCAGCCAGTCAGCACTGGCCGCAAGCAAGCCAATGATCAGCGGCGCAAGCACCACGGCGGCGATGAACCCCCACGCCGGATGGCCACCGATGGTGGTAGATATAAACCAGGCCGCCACCGCGCCCAACATGAAGAACTCGCCATGAGCAACGTTAACCACCCGCATGACGCCGAATGTCAGGGACAGGCCCACCGCCGTCAGCGCAAGGATTGCTGCCGTTATCGCACCTTCCAGCGCGGCCAGCATCAGATGAGGACCAAATTCCATCGTGTTCTCAGATTATCAGGGGAATATGCAGGCCCGAGATGCCAGGCCTGCGGAAAAACATCAGAAGCTTTGTGCGGTGTAGTCGACTTCATCCTCGTAGAAGCCGTCTTCGATCGCGGTGGTGTGCTTTACGTTCAGGCGGCCTTCTTCGACTTGCGAAATATACTGATGACCAAAGACCTGGTGGGTTTTGCCGTTGAACAGCTTTGCCCCCTGTGGGTGGTCATCGGAATGGGCCATGTCTGTCATATCCTCAATCGCCTCGATCAGTTTCACACGATCTGCGGGGCCCTGATATCCGGCGGTTTCCATGCCGCGTTTGATGACGTTCAGCGTTTCCCAGCAAGAGAACATATGCGCGTAGGTCGACACATCGGCGCTGTCGGTAAGGCTGGCCCCGTTATCATCAATACCGATGGCGGCGCGGTAGGCTTTGTCATGGTCCGACTGATCGGCCTGGGCGTACCGCGGGTTGCCTTCCCAGAAATAGGTGCCTTCGAGAAATTCGAGGCCGGGGGAGGACAGATCAACCGCCTCAAGGCTGTCGATAAAGCCGAAGATTTCCGGACGGGACGGACCGAAGAATTCACCCATTTCCTTCACAAAGGTCAGAACTGCCGGGCCAACCATAACGTGATAGATCACCTCAGTTTCGCGGGGGATCTGGGGGAAATATTTGGTAAAACTGGTTTCTGTCGGCGGGATCGCGATTTTGGCGACGACTTCGCCGCCTTGGGCTTCGATGGCTTCCGAGAAGAAATCGCGGTGATCATGGCCGAACGCGAAATCCGGGAAGATCATGGTGACTTTCTTGCCCAGGTTATCCGCCACAAAAGGTGCCATCGCTTGAACCTGGCTTTTCACATCGGTGATGCCGGGCTGTAAAACATAACGGTTCAGCGCGCCTGACGCGACGTGATGGCCTTCGGAACACACAAAATAAGGCAGTTTCAGTTCGCCCGCACGCGGGGCAGAACCGTAGACCACATGGGAAAACAACGTACCGAACCCGATGTCACATTCATGCTGGGTTGCGAATTTCTCAACCACCTCGGCACCACGTTTGGGATCGGTGCCATCGTCCTCAATCACCAGTTCAACCGGACGGCCATTGATGCCCCCCATTTCATTGATGCGGGCGACGGCGGCGTTTGATGTACGTTCATACCAACGCCCATAAGCGGCCCCGATGCCGGTGCGATGCAGCTGAAAACCAATCTTAATCGGCGCGGAACTCTGCGCCTGGGCGAAACCAGACAGGCCGGGCAATACAGCAGGTGCCAGTGCGGCACCCCCAAGCAGGCCCAATGTACTGCGACGCGAAATCGCTGTTTTCTTTGTGGAAGTCATCGTGTAATTCCCCCATAAGCTGGATTAGATCTCTGGCTTCTGCGTCCTTTTGTTGCGGCTCAGTTTGTATGTATGCAAACGATCTGTCTAGAGTTTTGTTCAAAAAACACCATCACACCCCACGCGGACTGGCCAACAGCCAGAGCCCCAGGAAGGTGTAAGCGATCATAAAAACGATCAGGGGAAGCTGGCTGATCAGGGCCTGACGGCGGGTGCCTGACAGGCGCAAGGCAAAGCTATGCGACAGTAAAATCGCAAGAATATGCCCAATGACAATGGCGCTGGCCTGCACCGTGTAAATCACCTGCACAGATGCGGGGCGGTTAAAGAAACCCGTTGTAATAAAGGGACGAAACTGCAGGCTGCTGTCCGTCTCACGGATCAGATCAAGCAGCGCGATTTTCAGATATTGCCCGTTGACCATGAACGCCGTCAGGTAATGCGCGATGTGATAACCCGCCGCAATCGGCAAAAGCGCAAGCGCCATGAGTGAGAAAAAACCACGGTATGAACCGGCGGACCCGGCCAGTCGCCAGCCCAGATAACAGGTCGCTGAAAAACTAAGCAGAAGTGCGCATTGCGCCGCCACAAATCCCAGGACCATCGGCGTGACAACCTGCGAGCGCCCCGGAAAAGCCAGAGGATTCACCCCGATCTGCGCCAGCCACCAGAAGGTTTCATTGATCCCATCGTAGCTGCCCGCCGCCAACATCGCGATTGCAAAGATCGCCAGCGACAAGCGCGGTGAGGCCATGCTGTGCACCCGGTGACCCGGCATTCCGATGCGCCCAGCTGCGAAAGGGGACAGGTGAGCCAGAAGCGTAAAAAGCACTGAGAAGCCCTCTCCACGCCCCAGCCAGCCACTGCCCTTCCAGAAAATCATCGCCATATGAAACAGCCAGTATCCCGCCGCAATCATCGCCAGACGGGCCGGCGCATCGGGTGCGATATCCACCATGGCAAACAAATAGATCGCAAGAAAGCAGATCAGCGCGGGCCAGCAGGGTTTATGTGCGCCCTGACCGTTTTTGCTGAGAAACAATCCGGCAAAAGCCCAGGGGTTTAACCAGGACCAGATATTCCCGATCAACACCTGCACTGCAGGCAGTATCAGCCAGAGCAGCGTCCAGACATAAAGTGGCATGAAGTTCTTCAACGGGTGTTGTTCACCAAGGACACCTGCCAGCAGCACGCTGATAAACAACGAAAACCCAAAGAAAGAGGCACACATATGCAACCTAGGAAAGGATCGCCCCCCCATATCGGCAGAGGCAAACAACATCCCCGCCCCGCGTTGCGTCATCAGCGCCGCAATCACCACGGATACAATCACCGCACCAATCCCGGCCGCTGTGTAGAACCCGGTTGGCAACAGCAAAACCAGCGCGCCTTCTGACACATGTGCCAGCGCCACTGTCGGGCACAAAGCCAGCAGCCCCGCGAGGGCCGGAAATCTGAATTGGCGCATGAATTTTCTCTCCCCGCCCTATTCTGCCCGCACAGATCCCTGCCTGACAAGCAGAAGGTCATTCTTGCGCGACTCAAAATATATGTTAGCTTACAAATGAAAATCAGGGAGAACGATCATGGCTGCACCGTCCACGTCCGAGGGCCCACAGGGAAAACTTGTCATTAAAAACATCGGCCTGATGCTGTCTGGCAAGATGGAAGCCCCGATTTATGAAGCGGATTGCCTGATCGCAGTGGACGGAAAAATTGCCGAATGGGGGTACGCCAAAGACCTTGATTGCGAAGGGGCTGATACGATTGTTGATGCCCATGGTGTGACACTGGCCCCCGGCCTGATCGATAGTCACATCCATCCGGTTGTCGGCGATTACACCCCCCGCCAGCAACAAATGCACTGGATTGATTCGACGCTGCATGGTGGTGTGACCACTCTGATTTCCGCCGGTGAAGTCCATATGCCGGGACGGCCCAAAGACATTGTTGGCCTGAAGGCCATGGCGATTGCAGCGCAGCGTTGGTACGAAAATTTCCGCCCCTCCGGCATGAAAGTCCACGCCGGTGCGCCGGTGATCGAACATGGGATGGTTGAGGAGGACTTCAAAGAGATGGCAGATGCCGGAGTGAAGCTTTTGGGCGAAGTTGGGCTTGGCACGGTGAAGGACGGAAAAACCGCGAAACAAATGGTGGATTGGGCCCGTAAATACGGCATTCAGTCCACGATCCACACGGGCGGGCCTTCGATCCCCGGATCGGGCCTGATTGATGCAGATATGGTTCTTGAAACTGGCACCGAT
Source organism: Halocynthiibacter styelae (assembly GCF_016123485.1). Classification (GTDB taxonomy): domain Bacteria; phylum Pseudomonadota; class Alphaproteobacteria; order Rhodobacterales; family Rhodobacteraceae; genus Halocynthiibacter; species Halocynthiibacter styelae. The sequence continues at coordinate 226,779 of NZ_JADCKQ010000002.1, forward strand.
GTGATCGGCCATATCAACGGTGGGCATTCCGCCCTGCCGGATGATCAGATTATGTGTCTTTGTGAAAGCTGTACTGCCGGACTTGAAATTGTGCACAACGGCAATGAACGCGCCGCCCTTCTGACCCTGAATACCGCGCGCGAATTGAAGCAGATGGACCGGATCATTCTGGGCACCGACGGGCCTGCGGGATCAGGCGTGCAACCGCTTGGGATCATGCGGATGGTGGCGATGCTGTCTGCCCTTGGCAACGTTCCCGCCGAGATCGCTTTCTGCTTTGCGAATGGGAATACATCGCGGCAGCGCGAGCTGGATACCGGCATTCTCGAGGTCGGAAAATGTGCCGATTTTGTCCTGATGGATCAGGCGCAACACGCCCCCGGAAAGAACATCCTGGAATCCGTGCAACTGGGCAATCTGCCGGGTGTTGGCATGACGATTATTGATGGGCGGGTCACGTCGGGACGCTCGCGCAACACACCGCCTGCAGGACGTTTACCCGAAGTGATCAGCGGGTGACGGCGTTTTTCAAAAACGCCGGTTAAATTTCTTTGAAAGAAATTTGAGGCTCTTCACAGTAGCTTCTTTAACAGAGATTTCAGTTGTGAGGCTTCCTCGCCGGACAATCCTTGTACCGTATCTGCTGTGATCACCGCCCCGGCTTCTTTCAGCTTCGGGATCAGAGTTTCACCACTCTCTGAAAGAGTAATTTTCGTACGGCGGCGGTCATCCGGATCTGGCGCAAGTTCCACAAGACCTTTGCGCTTCAGCCGGTCAACCACACCTTTAATAGTTGCCACATCCATCGCCGCCATCCGGCCCAGCCGGTTTTGCGAACAGGTGCCGACGGAATGGATCCGCAAAAGGGCAGAAAACTGCGTTGGGGTCAGGCCACCGGGCAGCAGCTTTTGTGCATGTTCCTGAAAAATAGCAGTATGGCGCTGTGTCACAAGACGCAGGATATAGCCGATCTGTTCATCAAGATCATAGGCTTCGGTATTGCTTTCTGGCTGACTCATAGCTGCTCCAGGAATTGATCTGATGTTATTACACCAACAATTCCCAGCGGAAAACCCTGTCAAACGACGCATAAGCGTGGATTAGCGTAATCCGTCTTTGCCTTCCGCTTCGTCATGCGACAGCCCGCCCACCCGTGGCAAAGGCCTGCCGCTGTCCGTTACGGCCACGGCGACCATGATTTCCCCTGCACGCGGGGAGTCATTGAGGCGCGCTTCGATCCCGTCAAAATGGCTGCGCACATAAGCAGCGTCCTTATGGCCCAAAGGCACATCCAGCGCCTGGCCAGGTCCCCCCATTTTCTTCGAACTTGGCACAAGGGCCGCGCCCTTTTCCACGGCTTTACGCAGCGGTGCGCCCAGTTGTGGATGCAGGATCGCGGCGGCATGTTCCAGTTCCCCCCCTTCGCCGACCATCGCGGCTTTGCCGTAGCTTTCAGCCTGATCCGGAGTGATGCCCAGGGCCTGCACACATTTGTCACCAAGCAGACCGCCAAGCTCTGCACCGATCTCCGTCAACAGGGTCAAATCTTCGGTATATCCCCCGGCAAATGGGTTTTTGATCACGGCAATCGCAACGGCCTTGCGTGTTGCAGGTGAAATTTTCCGCCCGGCTTCCAGATGGGTTTCCTCGACGGAAACCGCAATTTTACGGATCTCAGATTTCATCGCAGACCATCCCTTTGTGAAATATCTTCCTGCGCCAGCCCGCCGACACGGGCATGCACCCGCGCCCCTGTTGTCATCACCAGCACCAACAGCAATTCATCGGCGCGCGGACTGTCGTTCATACCAACTTCCATCGCGTCAAAATGGCTGCGCACGTAAGAGGCATCAACATGGGTGATTGGCACATCAAGCCGCGCCCCGGTACCGCCGACTTTCTTGGTTGAGGGCACAATTGCCAGCGCATCCCCCAGGGCCTCGCGCATGGCATAGCCCCCTGGCACATGCCAGAGCGCCGCATGTTCGATCTCCCCAGCCGCACCCGCGATCGCACCTTTGCCGTAGCCTTCAACGGCCCTGGCGTCCCCGCCAAGCGCATTGATCAGGCGTTGCGCCATGGAAAGTCCAAGTGGTTTCAGATCTTCCATAAACCCGGTGATATTGTCTTCATAACGCCCGGCGTAGGGGTTTTTGATCACAGCCAGCGCGGCTGCGCGTTTCAGCGGTTCCGCACGTGCGGGGCCGCCTTCGTGAAAGATTTCCTCAACCACAATGCTTTGCTTGCGAATGATGACATCAGGCATAGAGATATCCTTTGTCCTGTGTTGGTTTCATATCTGCGGTGCCACAGACCCGGGCACGCCCCTGAAGGAAAATGCAGCCCCCGGCGATCAGCCCTGTATCCACCATGGTTTGTGCCACAGTCTGCGCTCGATCCAGCGCACGGCTTTTGTCAACTGCGGTCAATGTCTGGCACCCTGTGACAACCAGACGGGTGCCAAGATCACTGTCCGGCTGCAGATCTCGTGCGCGTTCACGGGTGATCGCCGGGTGACCGGGAAGATCACAGCTGTTGGCGATCAGCGTTGCCGCAGCGTCAGCGCTGGCGGCCGTGTCTGCCAGGACCGTAACACTATCCGCAATCCCCATAGACAGACTGCGCCCACCGCGCCCAGAGGTCGCGATCCCTTTGATCGGATCCTGGCCTGAAAGGTTAATTTTGCCCCAGATCTCGCCCGTGTCAGATGAGATAGCAATGTTCATCTGTTCTGTATCGGTGAGATAAAGCGCGATATCCCCGCCATTGTTCACCGCCGCACGGGTCAGCCCTGGTGCCTGCTTGATCGCTTCCAGAACCTCATCCGCCACAGAACCTGCTACAGCGGCCATTGGTGTGATAAATTGTGGCAAATGCGGTTGCGTTGCGACCTGCATTCTGCGCGCAATCTGACCTGCAAGCCGGACTGTTCCTGTTGCCTGACGCAACGCCGGGAGTTCCGCCACCAGTTCTTCAAGCGCAGTCTGAAAACGGCGCGTGGCAAGATCAAAACCTATCCGCGCACCCGGACCTTCGGCCATGATCACCAGATCAATCGGGCCATGGTTCAGATGCAGACGCCCATCGGGCAGATATGTGATCTGGGGGCCCGTCATTTTTTACCCTCTGGCACAGACCGCCCCCGGATCTTTTCCCAGGAGAAGTGCCGTTCATCCATGGGCCAGGGGTAGCTTTCATGTTGCCCCTGGCGGTTTTGACCTGCTGCTGCACCAACAACATCCTGAAGCTGTTGCACCTCATCCATGTGACCGCCGAGAATTTCATAGTCAGTCAGGCGCATGGTGAATTCGATGGGTGCAACAAGGGCAGGCGTTGGCACGTAGCCAAATGAATTTTCTGGCATATTCAGAACATCCACCATGACGGTAATCCCGCCGCCCGGCCAGATATAGGCGGGCGCACCGCCGCAGGACACATAGGTCAGCGCGTCTTTGACGGAACGAGTCAGGCGCACCGGGTTCTCAGTGACACCCGCACGCAGGGAACCGCCTGCGCCGCCCATAAACAGAACCGAGGTCATCGCAGGTTCACAGTTTTCCGCGACCCGTTCGACGGCTGCGCGCAAGGCCTTGGAGGCATCAGCCGGTTGCGGTGTAAGTTCGGCGTCCAGTTCGAAATAGCCCCATTGTTCGCCGGTGGTAGAGACCATCAGAAGGCGCAGGCCTTCCCAGGCCTGATCCGGCTTAAACGCATCCAGAATGGTCAGAGGATCTTCGATATTGGTGCCGCCCCAACCCGTGCCGGGGTCAGCCACCTGAAAATAACGCCCCGGGGTCGAGCGACGACCTTTGATCTTAATCCCCGTTGGTTTCACATCCAGCATTTTACCCGCCTGATGTTCCGACAGAACCCCGGTGATATGATCGTCCACGACCACGACTTCATCAACAATCGGGGCCCATTGCCGGGCGAACATGCCAATGGCGGCGGAACCACAGCCAACCCGCATCAGTTCTTCCTGATGACCGTTAATAATGGGTGCATGGCCGGCCTGAAGAGTTAATTCAGCACCACTTTCAACCGTCATGGTCACGGCTTCGCGGTTGCAAAGCGCAAGTAAGGCGGCACAGGTGACACGGCCTTCTTTCTTGCTGCCGCCCGTCAGGTGATCAACGCCACCAAGCGACAACATGCGCGACCCATATTCACCGGTCATCACATGGCCAATCGCCTCGCCATCGACCCGCACGGTTGCGGCTTCGTCGCCAATGTGGCGATCTGTGTCGATCTTCACCTTCACACCACAATAGGAATAGATCCCCTCGGTCACAACCGTCACCATATCGGCGTCTTCCAGAGGTTGGCTGACGATGAATGGGGCCGGTTTGTAATCGGGATAGGTCGTGCCCGCGCCGACGGCGGTGACAAACTGGCGGGTGTTTTGCAGAAGGTCGCCATCCCAGTCTGCTTCGCCTTCCAGGAAAGGCACAAGCCTGCCGCTGTGGCTTTGAGTGCGTTCCACAATCACCAGGGGATCAAGACGCACCAGTTCCCCGTCGTGATTGGCGTAGCGATCACAGGCGCCAGAACGACCTTCGGCAATGAAGCAAAGCACAGGGCAGGCATCACAGCGGATTTTGGCAGGCTGTTCACGGCGGGGTTTAACGGGGGTTCCACTCATGACAATTTCCCCATGGCGGCAAGAACCCGGTCCGGCGTGGCGGGCACCTGGGTCATGCGTGCGCCTGTGGCGTGGCGGATCGCATTCAGGATTGCGGGCGCGGTCGGGATCAGCACATGTTCACCAAGGCCTTTGGCCCCAAATGGGCCATGCGGGTCGGGTTCTTCTATCAGCAGAGACGTGACCGGCGGCATATCCCCGACAGTCGGGATCAGATAGTCATGCAGGTTTTCAGTGACATGTGGGATATATTCTTCCATCAGGGCAAGTCCCAGGCCCTGGGCGATCCCGCCTTCAATTTGCCCTTCTGCCAGCAGCGGATTGATCACACGACCCACATCATGAGCCGCAATGAAGCGGATGACGCGGGTGGTACCAAGGTCTGTGTCGACCTCAACTTCGGCAATATGGGCGGCATAGCCGTAGACGGCATAGGGCACGCCCTGGCCATCTTCATCCAGCGGTGCGGTGGGCGGATCCCAGGTTTCCACAGCTTCCAGCACATAACCGCTGGCGTTCGAAGGCAGCGATCCCAGTGGCAGATTGTGCACCTGCCCGCCCTCATGCACCTCAATCCCGCCTGGCATCGGATGGATCAAGGCCCCGTCGCCTGCATTACATAGCTTCAGGATCGCCGCCCGCAGCGCAAGGCCCGAAAGCCGCGCCGCATTTCCGGATACCACCGTCTGGCGCGAGGCAGAGGTTTTGCCCGCATCCGGTGTGATATCAGTGTCCCCGCCGACCAGTTGCAGAGCTGAAAGAGGCACGCCCAGCGCCTCGGCAAAGATCTGGGCAATCACCGTATTGGCCCCCTGCCCGATGTCGGCCGCCCCCTGATGCAGGATAATCTGCCCATCCGGACGCAGGCCGGAACGGATGGTGGATGGATTTGGCAGGGATGTGTTGCCGCAGCCATACCAGCCCGCAGCAATCCCGACACCGCGTCGGGTGGTGGTGGCGGTTTTGTTGAACTCTGCAACCCCTGAGCGGGCTTTGTCCCAATGGGGTTTCAGGGCTTCAAAACAGGCGGCAATGCCAACACCGCTTTCCAGCAGTTGATTGCAGGTAGTGCGGTCCCCATTGCGCAAAGCATTCTTCAGGCGAAATTGCAGCGGATCTATATCCAGCTGAAGGGCGAGATCATCAAAAAGCACCTCTTGTGCAATAGCGGATTGCGGCACGCCAAAGCCCCGGAACGCCCCTGCTGGCATGGTATGCGTATTAACCGCGCGGGTTTCGGCCAGAAAATCCGGGATGCGGTAGGGGCCAGAGGCGTGGATTGGCACACGGTTGGCCACCGTCGGCCCCCAGGACGCATAGGCCCCGGTGTTAAACGTGCCGTCAAAGGTCATACCACTGAGAAACCCATCCTTTGTGGCACCGATTTTCACGGCGATATCAGAAGGGTGTCGCTTGGTGGTGCTTTGCATGGATTCCCGGCGTGAATAGGCCATGCGTACGGGACGATCTGTCTGCATCGCGGCCAGCGCGAGATATGGCTGCACGGACATATCAAGCTTGGCCCCGAAACCGCCCCCCGTTGCAGTTGGCACGATACGTACCTGATCCAGAGACAGGCCAAGGATTGAGGCAACACCTTCCTGATCCATAACAGGTGCCTGAGTACAGGCGTGAATTTCCACCCGATCCCCGACACGGCGGGCAAAGCCAGCCTCTGGTTCGATATAAGCGTGTTCAACAAAGCCAGTGCGGAACTGGCCTTCAGCAACAACATCCGCCCGCTGCAATGCACCGCCTGCATCACCATGACGTACCCGACCTTCGCACATGATGTTACCGGGCCGGTTTTCATGCAGTTGCGGCGCATCGGCTGCAATCCCCTGGTCAGATGTCATCGCGGCGGGGCGTTCACACCAGGTGACCGGGAAATCATCCGGCAGGTTCAGGGCGTTTATGGTATCCTTTTCTCCGACAACTGCCGCAATGGCTTCGCCACGGAAACGCGCTTCATGCACCGCAAACACCGGTTGGTCAATAAACCCCGGGATCACACCAAAAAGCTTTTCCCCCGGCACATCCGCCACAGTCTGTACGAAATGCACCCCCGGGTGATCATTGACAAATTTTGCGATGTCTCCAATTTCGAAGCCGGCCCTTGCGTATGGGCTGCGCACCACTCGCAATGTCAATGCATCTTGCGGCGCGCCGTCATCTCCGAAGATCTCAGAACCGCCGACTTTTGGCGTTCCATCCAGCCGCAGCGGGCTTTGCCCCACGGCCCCGGTGCCTTGCGTCTCAGGAAGATCATGCACCTGCATCACCGCATCAATAATTTTGCGATACCCGGTGCAACGGCACAACACGCCACCCAGCGCATCCCGGGTTTCACATTCTGAAGGATGTGGGGTTTCGCGCAGCAAGGCAACGGCCGCAACCATCATACCCGGCGTGCAGATTCCGCATTGAGCCGCGCCATGGGCAAGAAAGCTATCCGCCAGCTGTGCACCCAGAGGATCATCTGCAAAAAGGCCCGCCTGTGTTTCCACCCCACGTCCTTCAGCCTGAAATGCTGGTGTGACACAGGCGCAAACCGGCACGCCATCCAACAGAACCGTGCAGGCACCACAGTCGCCGGCATTGCAGCCGGTCTTTACGTCTTTTTGCGAAAATTCTTCGCGCAACATATCTGACAAGCGGCCCGATTGCGGCACCTTGCCAGTGACATGCTGTCCGTTCAGAGAGAAGGAGAGCACCGGGACTTCTGCCAGGTCATCCACAGGCACCCTCCTTCAAAAACCCGGTCAACATGCGACGGACCAAGGTTTCTGATACACGCATCCGATAAGCACCAGATGCGCGCACATCCCCTATAGGCGAGAGTGCGGTGAAATGACCAGAGTAAATTTCCTCTAAAAATTCAGCACGTTGCGCAGATACAACCAGTTCCTCGAGACGGGTGAGGCGTCTTGCCACAGCAGAACATGCCCCTACAGCGATCCTGGCATCAGAAAATCCCCCAGAGCCATCCGGCACAACCAGAGCAGAAACCATTGCAATAGAAATCACTAGATAACGCCGCGCACCCAGTTTTTCAAAATCGGACAAACAATGGTCCGGCAGGTCTGGAATCACTATGGATCGCAACAGCTCACCCGGACGCAAATCTGTTTGACGCACACCAAGAAGGAAATCACTTAACGGCACCCGGCGACAGCCGTTCTCTGAAATAAGGTCCACTTTTGCGTCCAGTGTCAGAAGTGGCGGAACACCATCCGCAGCCGGTGACGCATTGCATATATTGCCACCAATCGTCCCACGGGTCTGAATTTGCACAGAACCAACTTCGCGAGCCGCAGCCTGCAAGCCATGAAACATTGCCGGCAGATCCGCGCGTATGATATCGCGCCAGGGTGTTGCCGCCCCAATGCGCCAGCCGGACTCTGTCCGGGTGATACCATGAAATGCTGCAAGCGCCGAAATATCCAGCGCAGGCGGAAGAACAGCCTGATCATTCATTGCCGGGAAAAGATCTGTGCCACCTGCAACCACGCGGACATCCCCGCCCTTCAGGACAGTCAAAGCCTCTTGTTCAGTCGTTGCGGTCACATAGCGCATGAGGGGTCCATTATGTTTGCACACTAACGATATTTATATTCCCACGCCTGTCAATGTTTTTCAAAACCTACCGTACGGTCGGGAAATTCATTGCGAACGTAACAAAATTTTCGTACCCAACAGAAAACCGTAACACTTATTGCCGGAGTAAACACCGTGAGCCAGGCTGTCAGCTACGACCTTAACGGAGCCATTGCGGTTCTGACTATCAGTAATCCTCCGGTGAATGCACTGGGGCTTGCGGTGCGCCAGGGCCTGGTTGCCGGTATTGAAAAAGCCGAAGCGGATGCGGCTGTCAAAGCGGTTCTGATCATCGGTGAAGGCCGTACCTTCCCGGCCGGGGCCGATATCCGCGAATTTGGCAAACCGCCTGTTGATCCTTATCTGCCCGAAGTCGTGTTGCGGATCGAAGCCTGCAACAAACCCGTTGTCGCGGCCCTTCACGGCACGGCCCTTGGCGGCGGGCTTGAGGTTGCGCTTGGCGCGCATTACCGCATTGCCGACAAAGCGGGTCGGATTGGCCTGCCCGAGGTAAACCTTGGCATCCTGCCGGGTGCAGGCGGCACGCAGCGCACAACCCGCATTGCCGGTGCAAAAGCCACACTGGATCTGGCGACCGGCGGCAAGCCAATTGGCGCAGATAATGCCCATGCGCTGGGGATCATTGACCGGATTGCAGAAGGCGACCTGAAAGAGGCTGCACTGGCCTATGCCAATGAGCTGATTGCAACCGGCACCGCTTCGCGTCCTTCTGGTGAGCGCCGCGAAGGTCTTGCGGATGAAGCGGCAAATCTGGCAGCGATTGAGGACACAAAAACCACGCTGGCCAAACGCGCCCGCGGCCAGTTTGCGCCTTTCCGCATTGTCGAATGTGTCGAAGCTGCCCTGACACTGCCCATCAATGAAGGTCTGGCGTTTGAGCGCGAACAATTCCTGAAATGCATGGAAACCCCACAACGCCAGGGCCTGATCCATGCGTTCTTTGCGGAACGCACCTGCACCAAAGTGCCGGAAGCCTCACGTGCCGAACCCCGCCCTCTGAACCAGATCGCGGTCATCGGCGGCGGCACCATGGGCGCGGGCATCACCGTTGCGGCCCTGAACGCAGGCCTGCCGGTTGTGATGGTGGAACGGGACGCGGAAAGCATCGCACGCGGCCAGGCCAATGTAGAAAAGGTCTATGACGGCATGGTCAAAAAGGGCCGCCTGGACGAAGCAGGCAAAGCAAAACGCATGGCGCTGTTTGCATCTGCCACCGATTACGCAGCCCTGTCAGATGTGGATCTGATCATCGAGGCCGTGTTTGAGAACCTTGAGGTCAAACAGGATGTCTTTCGCCAGTTGGATCAGGTCGCAAAGCCCGGTGCGGTGCTGGCAACAAACACATCTTATCTGGATGTGGATGCGATCGCCAATGTCACCAAACGCCCGCAGGATGTGATCGGCCTGCACTTCTTTTCGCCCGCTAATATCATGAAGCTTTTGGAAATTGTTGTCCCCGCCAACCCGGCGGATGATGCTGTGGCAACTGGTTTTGCTTTGGCGAAGACGTTGAAGAAAACCCCTGTACGCGCCGCCAATGCGGACGGGTTTATCGGCAACCGGATCTACAAAGCTTACGGGCTTTGCGCGACCTATATGATGGAAGATGGCGCAAGCCCCTATGAAATCGACAAAGCGATTTATGACTTCGGTTACCCGATTGGGATTTTCCAGGTCCATGATCTGGCGGGGATGGATATTTCCTGGGCGAACCGCAAACGCCTTGCGGCCACGCGCAACCCGCTTGAGCGCTATAGCGCCGTGCAGGACAAAATCTGCGAGGCCGGGCACTTCGGCCAGAAGACCGGGCGTGGCATGTATGTCTATCCGGAAGGAGCACGTAAGGGGGAGCCAAACCCTGATGTTCTGAAGGTGATTGCTGAGGAACAGGCCCGCCTGGGCATCACCCCGCGCGACTTCACCGCCGAAGAAATCATGCGCCGCTATATGGCGGCGATGGTGAATGAGGGCGCGAAAGTGCTGCAAGAAAATGTCGCCCTGCGCCCGTCTGACATCGATGTTGTGGCGCTGTATGGCTACGGCTTCCCGCGTTATCGCGGTGGCCCGATGAAATATGCGGATATGTATGGGCTGGAAAACCTGCTGGCGGATCTGCGGGCGTTTGAAGCTGAGGATGCATATTTCTGGAAACCCGCCCAATTGCTGGTTGACCTTGTGGAAAATGGCCGCTCTTTTGAGGATCTGAACAAAGAGAGCTGAAGGTCATCAGATGTCACAGAAAACCGCCATCATCACAGGCGCAGGCAGCGGTATTGGCCGGGCCTGCGCGCAGATCCTGCTGGATAAGGGCTGGCAGGTTGGGCTGATCGGGCGGCGGGAAGAGGCATTACTTGAAACGGCTGAAGGATACGGCACCGCCCTGCCCCTGCCCTGTGACGTGACGGATGAAGCATCCGTGGGAAAAGCCTTTGATAAAGCACATAAAATCTGGGGACGGCTGGATCTGTTGTTTAACAACGCAGGCATGCTGATGCCGGGCAAACCGCTGGATGAAATCGCTGTGAATGATTGGCGGGCGATGGTGGATGTGAACCTGAACGGGGCGTTTATCTGTGCCCGCAAAGCCTTTGGCCTGATGCGCCATCAGACTCCGCAGGGTGGCCGTATCATCAACAATGGTTCGGTGTCTTCCTATGTGCCACGCCCCGGCACTGCGCCTTATGCGGCAACAAAACATGCGATTTCCGGGCTGACCAAAACGATTTCTCTGGATGGGCGGGCATTTAATATTGCATGCGGTCAGATTGATATTGGCAATGCCGCAACTGAGATGGTGGATCAGATCCGCGCGGGTGTGTTGCAGGCCGATGGCAGCATAAAAGGCGAACCCGCGATGGAAGTTCCTGACATCGCCAGGGCCTTTCTGTATATGGCGGAATTGCCGGAAGGTGCGAATGTTCAGAACATGACGGTGATGGCCACCAACATGCCCTTCATTGGCCGCGGTTAAGGCGCGCCACTAGGGGAAAGTTTAAAGTCTGTACAGGTGGCAAAGGCCGGAATGTACAGATTATACATGCCAATCTACGGTATTTATGCCGTAGTGATTGCCGCCTGCACGGCCTCATCCCAGCCCAGATGAAACGCATCCCCATCCCGGATCACCGGGCGGGTCATGAGCTTGGGTTTTGCGGCAAGCTGGGCCTCAGCCTCAGAGTTCTTCAGCCAGTCGCTGAGACCACGCCAGTCCGGGGATTTCCGATCAACCAGACGATCACCAAATTCTGCGATCAGTTCCGCCCATTCATCGTCGGACATAGGATCAGCGCGCACATCGCGAAAATCCACATTCCGCCCGGCCTCTTCCAGGGTCCGGATGGCACGTTTGGTGAGGGCACAGGTTGAGATACCGTAAACGATCATTGGGTCTTCCTTATGGGCGGATGCTTATTTGGCGTCCCGCGAGGCTTTTTCTTCCTTCGACAGCTTCACACCCCAGGTGTTCTTGCTGATGCCAAGATCGGCTGGTAAAGGTTTGGTTTTACCCTGTTTAACAGTGCCGCCTTTGTTCAGGAATTCCTGAATGAGAGCATCATCTGTGGTGGGCTTGGGGACTTGTTTCATCGCTGCGGCCTTTCGTGGTTACGCGTGGCGCCTGAGATTGGTCTTAGGCGTAACTTAGCAGGGATGTGGGGGAAAGGAAGGGGGGGCATTTCCCAATGATATAACTTAACTGAATAGGATCACCCCAGCAGCGTGAATATTCAATTTCGGCAGCACAATCAGTGATTGTAAAATAAGTTGGTGACTGATCTAACGCGAGTATAACGCGCTATCACAATTAGGAAAACCTATGAAGTACATTACTAAAGCAAGTCTGCTATCATTGATTGGCCTCACACTTGTCAGCTGCGCTACACCTGTAGAAAAGACACCGCTTCCAATTGGGGGCAGCCGAGCAGACGGATCTGTGGTGCTTGGTTATCAGCACTCCTGGATCGAAGTACCCACAGTGGACTGGGCTGCGGCAAGCGTATCAGCAACACGCAGATGTCAAGCCTGGGGCTATCGGTCAGCGGATCCATTTGAGGGCATCAGAACTCAATGTGAACGCTCTGATGTATACGGGACATGCTTGGAAACGACAGTTTCAAAAACCTATCAGTGCTTAAATTGATCTAATTTCACCGCGACACTCGGCCGGCGTGTTGCCAGAAGCGATCAAACTTGCATTGCAGGGCGAACTCATAGAACACTAAAAAGCTCAATGTATCCACAAAAAAGGCCTCGCGATTGCGAGGCCTTTCTTATTTTCTGTGCGTGGGGGCTTTCGGTAGATTGGCCCTGGGGGCCAATCGCCTGACGCGTCCAGACAGAATTTCCTTACGGAAATTCGTCTTACATCATGCCGCCCATGCCGCCCATGCCGCCCATGTCCGGCATGCCGCCACCAGCTGCGCCAGCAGGTGCAGGCTTGTCAGCGATCATAGCTTCTGTGGTGATCAGCAGACCCGCGATGGAGGCTGCATCTTCCAGAGCAGTACGTGTGACTTTCACAGGGTCGATCACGCCGAAGGAGAACATGTCGCCATATTCTTCAGTCTGTGCGTTGAAACCAAATGCAACGTCGTCAGATTCACGGATCTTGCCCGCAACAACGGCACCGTCAACACCAGCGTTTTCAGAAATCTGACGCAGAGGCGCTTCGATTGCTTTACGCACGATGGTGATACCAGCGTCCTGATCAGCGTTCGCACCCGAGAGAGAAGCCAGACCTTTGCCAGCCTGAACCAGAGCAACACCACCACCAACGATGACGCCTTCTTGTACAGCAGCGCGGGTTGCGTTCAGAGCATCGTCAACACGATCTTTGCGCTCTTTTACTTCAACTTCGGTCATGCCGCCAACGCGGATAACAGCAACGCCGCCCGCCAGTTTCGCAACACGTTCCTGCAGTTTTTCACGGTCATAATCGGAAGAAGTTTCTTCGATCTGGCCACGGATCTGCGCAACACGTGCTTCGATCTCTGCTTTCTCACCGTTGCCGTCCACGATTGTGGTTTCGTCTTTGGTGATGTGCACTTTCTTCGCAGTGCCCAGCATGTCCATTGTGACGTTCTCAAGCTTCATGCCGAGATCTTCGGAAATCACCTGACCACCGGTCAGAATTGCGATGTCCTGCAGCATGGCTTTACGACGGTCGCCGAAACCAGGTGCTTTCACAGCAGCGATTTTCAGGCCGCCACGCAGTTTGTTCACAACGAGAGTTGCCAGGGCTTCGCCTTCAACATCTTCCGCGATGATCAGCAGAGGCTTCTGAGACTGGATCACAGATTCCAGCAGCGGAACCATGGACTGCAGGGAAGAAAGCTTCTTCTCGTGCAGCAGGATCATGCAGTCTTCCATGTCTGCAACCATTTTGTCCATGTTGGTCGCGAAGTATGGGGACAGGTAGCCGCGGTCGAACTGCATGCCTTCCACAACGTCAGTCTCAGTTTCGAGACCTTTGTTTTCTTCAACGGTGATCACACCTTCGTTGCCAACGCGCTGCATTGCGTCTGCGATCTGACGACCGATTTCAGCTTCGCCGTTTGCAGAGATGGTGCCAACCTGAGCAACTTCGTCAGTGTCTTTAACTTCACGTGCTGCGCCTTTGAGGGCCTCAACAACGTTTGCAGTTGCCAGATCGATGCCGCGCTTCAGATCCATTGGGTTCAGACCAGCAGCAACCTGCTTGAGGCCTTCTTTAACGATGGCTTGTGCCAGAACAGTCGCGGTTGTTGTGCCGTCGCCTGCTTCGTCGTTGGTGCGGGAAGCAACTTCCTTAACCATCTGTGCGCCCATGTTTTCGAACTTGTCTTCAAGCTCGATCTCTTTGGCAACAGATACACCGTCTTTGGTGATGCGTGGCGCACCAAAAGATTTGTCGATGACAACGTTACGGCCTTTTGGACCCAGAGTTACTTTAACGGCATCTGCAAGCACGTTAACGCCAGCCAGCATACGATTGCGGGCATCGGTATCAAATTTGACGTCTTTCGCCATGATATATTCCTTAGAATTTAAGTGTCAGATAGAAAGTGCGTGGGCACGTGGTTCATTCCCGAATTAGGAAATGATCCCCATGATGTCGCTTTCTTTCATCATCAGCAGTTCTTCGCCGTCGACAGAAACTTCTGTGCCGGACCATTTGCCGAACAGAACTTTGTCGCCTGCAGAAACAGCCATAGCGATCAGTTCGCCGCTGTCTTTGCGCATGCCTTCGCCGCAAGACACAACAGTGCCCTCAGCTGGCTTTTCTTTTGCGCTGTCAGGAATGATCAGGCCGCCAGCGGTTTTTTCGTCGCTTTCAGTACGGCGGACAAGCACGCGGTCGTGCAGTGGTTTCAATGCCATGTTGGATAACTCCTGGCTCATGTTACGTTTCGGTCCGGTGAAATCCGGGCCTTCTCCCATGTTAGCACTCACCCATGGGGAGTGATAACGCGAAAGAGATAGGAGTGTGATGAGGGTGAGTCAAGGCGATGCGGGAGAAAAGGTGAAGGAAATGGTTATTCGCTATTGTCGGCGTCTGACACCTGATCAGGTGGTATCAGTTTGGGGGAAATTTTATCAAATACTTTATAACCCAACACAGTGAGCTTTGCCGCAGTATAGTGTCGCTTCCCATGCATCTGCCTGGTATCGACCAATTCCAACTCCAGAACCTCCTTGCGTTCAAGCTCTTCCATTGAATGTAAGTATTCCTGCATCAAGCGAACCCCTTCTGCCAAATAGCCATTGTTGCGAAGGATACTCTTGAATACATTGCTGTTTGGGAGTGCCTCGATATTCACATTGGCGTGGCTAACCCTCCCCAATGCAAATACGATGAGCGTGCTGAGCGCATCTAGGCTTTCAGCAAGCTGATCTTCACGCGAATTCGCTGTTGGAGATATGCTTGCATCGGTGCCTGGGCCTATTCGCCCTTGCTGCGTGACAATTCCAGCGGGTCTATCCCTAACTTCTTGTATTTCCTCTTGTAGTCGCTCTGCTACTTGTTGGTCTTTAATTTCCACCTTTGCTTCAACATCGCGCTTTGCAGCTTCAATCCGACTTAATTCTTCAACTTCCTGCACCCGTGCCTGCCCTTCTGCCCGAGCAACGGCAAGATCGGCTTCGGCTTTGGTTTTCTTAACAGCAAGTTCAAGCTCGTTAATTTCCCGCAGTATCGCCTCTCCAGCCTGAAGCTGGTGCAACCACCTGTTGGCAAACCGAACGCACCAAACAAATCCTACTCGAATGAACGGCAGGACCAATGCCATGATCCCGCCGATCAGCAGTGGCCAGCCGTAAAGAGATCCATATGAGGTCTTTACATTGAAGTACGTGATGCGAGCGAGCACGGATACATCTGCAAAGAACAGAAAATACAGCGCCTGCCAGTTCACAGCGATGAAGGCAAAAATCACCGAGCCGATGAAAGGGCTGCGGATGCGTTGTTGGGCGGCTTGAAATATTTCTTTAAGAAAATCACACATGCACAATCTATAGGTGTGATGCGCAAACCCGGCAATTGATTATTTCTGCGAAACCACGTCCCACCACCCATTGTCTAACGCCACCTGAAGCGCCATATTCCCCTCAACAACAAAGGGATTTTCCATGCGTTCATTTCTGGCCTCTGCCTTCGCGATTACATTCGGCAGCCTCTCTGCCCTGCCCGGTTTTGCCGCCTGTGAAAGGGTCGATCTGATTGCGCAGATGCCTGCGGAAGAACGCGCCGCACTTTATGAACAGGTGGCGCAGATCCCTTATGCGGAAGGCAACCTGTGGCAGGCGTCAAAGCCCGGCAGTGAGATCATCGTGGTCGGCACGTTTCATATGTTTGATCCGCGTCATGAATATCTGATGCAGGTGCTGACGCCCATGTTGCCGGATCTGGATGCGCTTTATGTGGAAGCGAACCTTGAGGACAGCGCGGCGCTTGAGGCACGGATGGCGACGGATACCTCTTATATGTTCATAACCGAAGGGCCGAGCCTGCTGGAACAGCTTGACCCTGGGGTCTGGGAAACCCTGACGGCCGCCATGGCAGAACGCAATGTTCCTGGATTCATGGTGGCAAAGATGCAGCCCTGGTTTGCGGGTATCACCCTGTCTATGTCCCCCTGCACCACCGCCCTGATGCAAAGTGACCCGGACGCGGCGCGCAATGGCCTGGATCATCAGTTGATGGAAGCCGCCGCGCGCGTGAACCTGCCGACACATAGTCTGGAGGATGCGGAAGAGACCATCGGGATTTTCACCAAAGCCCCGATGGAAGAACAGCTGGAAAACCTGGAGCTGGCTCTGGTGATGGATCAGGACAGCGATGCGCAGTTTGGCACTTTGCGCGAAGCTTATTTTCGCGGGCAGCACGGGCTGATCTGGACATGGTCCATGGCCCAGGCGCGCGCGCATCCCAATGCACCGGATGACCTGGAAGATCTGATTGCGGATTTTGAGACGGATCTGCTGACCAACCGGAACGCGGCCTGGATTGAAATGCTGCGGCGGGACGCGCAGGAGGGCCGCTTTATGGTGGCTGTCGGGGCCGCGCATCTGTTTGGCGAAAACGGCGTTCTGTACCTGCTGGCGCAGGACGGATATGCGCTGACGCGCCTGGACTGAAGACTCGCCAGAGACATCGGAAAGGCCCGGCAGCACATAGCGCCGGGCCTTTTGTTTTGGGTTAACTCAGTTGCTGCAGGAACTGCGCAATGCCGGAAACTACCGGGCGCAACGCCGGAATGCTGGCGTGATCGCCCATATGGGCGACGCGGAAGACCTCTTCTTTATTGGCACCGAAACCACCCGCGATGCGGATCTGATGGTGCTGCGTCAGGTAAGTGACCAGATGGGACGACGCAAAACGCCCGCCGGTTTTCACGAACGACCCTGAGGCATTGACCCGGCAGACCAGCGAGAGCAGAAAAACCGGGTACATCTTCGACAGTCAGGAAAATGAAGAAGGCATCGCCTGCTTTGGCGCTGCAATTATCGATCAGAACAACATTTCTCAGTCCGCAATCAGTGTAACTGTTCCCCTGTTCCGTCTGCACACTGACAAAGCGCAATACGCCCCCCACCTGCTGCAATGCATCCGGACGATTTCAGAACAACTCCGCGCACCGGGGCTGTGAAATTCAGGTGATCATGATGGGAAACTGGTCATACACAATTTCCCGGAGATCACCTCAAAACAGCGCTTGCACATCCTCCACCAAAACCGTAAAAGCCCCCTACCACAAGCAGGCAGGCGAGTTGGCGGAGTGGTGACGCAGCGGATTGCAAATCCGTGTACACGAGTTCGATTCTCGTACTCGCCTCCATTTAAAATCAAATACTTATCCGAAATTTCATTGATTTACAGATGCCCATTTTACAAGGCATTTTACAATTACGTTCCGCTGGTGTTCTTTTCAGCTTTAGCAACCAGCTCCAAAATCTTGTCGGTTTTGTCCCCTCCGACCACTGCATAGACTTCCACCATCTGAGTTGCATACCTCAAATTCCACCCGAACACGGTTGCCAGTTGCACTGCGTCGGCAGCCGCTTCCAGCAGCCGTGTGGTGGCTGTTCCGCGGCAATCGTGCATGTGGAGGCTATAGCCAAGTGCCGCTTCCGTAAGCCCAGCCTTGTTCTTCCAGTGACTAATTCTCTGAGACGCGTATCGTGCCGTCCACGGATTTCCCGACGCATTTACCAGTAAATAGTCCTGCCCTTCTGGTACTGTATCAATGAGTTGCGCCATCTTCGGCGTAATAGGGATATGTGCAAAGACACCCCGCTTGTTGGTTGCGATCCTCAAACGGCGGTTTCCGGAATTTAGGTACTGAACATCGGACATCCGAAGTTTGACCAAATCAGCCGGACGGAGACCCGTCTCAGTCGCAGCAATCAAAACCCGCCCGACACTTTCTGGAGCAACTTTCAGGAACCTATCAATGAATTCCTGAGTCCAGGTGATATGTGCCCGATCAGCTTTGTAAATTTTCTCGAAACTGCAGTAATGATTTCGAATTCGTCCTTTTCCCGCGCCCCAATTCAACAGCATGGTCACCACGGCGCCTGCGTAATCAAACTGTTTAGGACTACTCTTCCAGGCATCGCGCCATTCGTTAACCTCGACTTTCGACTCCCATTCTTCAAACATCACAGCGGGATCATCACCGAATTCAGAGGTGAATCGGCTCAACCACATACTGTAGTCCTCTTTTGTACGTGGTTTCAGTCGATGGTATCGTGGCGAAGACAGGTAGTCATCGACCAAATCAGAAGTCGAAAAACCTGATTTTTTCGGCGCTGCTGCATCTAAGGCAGACACGTAAGCAGTGTGAAACTCTCGTTCCCCTGGCAACCTGTGCCGTGACTTGTAAAATCCGGTCCCTTTCCGGCCACGCAAGCTGAAATAGTACATGCATGAGCCATCAGCCAGTCTTGCCTTTACGCGATGAACCTCTGGAGGAAGACTATCCTTCGGCATTTTTTCGTGCCCTCCTTTGTTCCGTCAGAGATGGCTTCCCTTCCTTATTCACAGGGGCTGTTCTCTGCAGCCCAGCCACAAGGTCCATGCGTTCTCTGACCTGTCGCGGATCGTAGATATTATTTCGTCCGGGCAGACTTTGGATACCAATAGATTTCCACCATGTGCGGCAGCTGGATGTGACGGAACTGTATCCATGTAATTTTGCTAGCTGATCACCGGTGATCAATGTCAATTCGTCATGCATCATTGAAATCACCGCCCTCCAGAAAACTGTCGGGTTCAGAGAGGTACCTCATTCCGGTATCAGCACTGACATGCGGTAACACAGGCACAATCCCTACAGGCCGTCGCTCCCATAGCAGGTGTTTTGCTTTCATATTTTTATCCTCGGACCATTGCTGCAGAATGGTGATGACAAAGCAACGAAAGAAAGCAGAGTGACACATTTCATCGAAGCTGAGGTCATCAACTAATGGCCCGCGCCGGCTGCCTAATAGCAACAATGGACCCGCGTTTTTATTCACGATGACCGTTTAAGGTTGCCGATCTAATTTGCCGTAGCTGTCGGGCCCGAGGAGCACTACTCCGTGTCAGTAGTCGATGTATGATGAAACAAAAAATATTCAAGGCCTTAGTGCTAAGAAAACAAATTTGAGAATGTAAAGCAAATTTGCATAACTATCTGTTATTCCAAACGAACCGATGATGCCGTCGATTTCCTAGGAGACAGCATCTACAAAAATAGTCGGCTGCCGCCTCAAAAGGACAAAAACTCTAACCCTCGGTCGCCTAAGGTAGGGTAAGGGAGAACAATAAGGCAGACATGACACAAAATTGGATGAGTTTTTTTGGGGGGCTGATCAACACCATTTGGTGAACACGCTTTCAGGCACCTCTGTGATGAATGAAAACAGCGAACTCGCCTTGATATAGTTTATTCCTCCCCGTCGCCGTCCCACCGTAAGCGTTGCAACTGACCCCTAGGTTCGGATCTATCTCAGATGGACTTAGAGGTCTATATTGGCGCTACGCGCCAATACGACAAACACAAGATTGGTAATTTCGGCCCAAACTGGACCTTCGACACCCAGTCAATATGTTGTGGTTGGTCCACCGAAGCAGACATTCGTGCTCGACGCAGCATTTTGCCGATTGAAATGCCGATGTTCGGCCATTTGCGCCAATGCCCGGTTTTCATAAATCGTTCTTTCAGTTTACGTTCCGAACCAGTTCCACTACCGTCGCCGTCACAACAAACAGTCACAGGTAACAAATGAAAACCACAAGACGTCGTTTCGGGATTGGCATTGCGGCTTTCGGCTTGACTGCGTGCAGTCAGATCACCCTATCAAGTCGCCATGCCCAAACTTCCACTGTTGCCGTTGGACTGCCATCTGATCTTCGGCCCGTTCCAAACCCAGCTTATGCAGCCTGGGTCGCGGCATTTCGCAGTCGTGCGGGAAGTTACGGCATTTCGGACGCGACAGTCTCAGCCGGGTTTCGCAATACTGGTTATCTTCCCGGCGTTGTCAGGCGTGATCGCAACCAAACCGAATTCAAGCGCAGCTTAGAGGATTATCTTGCTATCGCCGCATCCGATGAACGGATCACAAAGGGCCGCGCCGCATTTTCCCTTCACCGGTCCACCCTCGCAGCACTGGAAGACAGATACGGTGTGGATGCCCAGATCATCGCCGCAATTTGGGGGCTGGAAAGCTTCTATGGCGAACGTCGGGGCGATGTGCCTGTAGTATCGGCCACATCCACTCTCGCCTTTGATGGACGGCGCGGTGCGTTCTTTGAACAACAGCTCGTGGCCGCTCTAAAGATCATACAGAACGGCGATATCACAGCGGACCGGATGACGGGCAGTTGGGCGGGTGCAATGGGCCACACGCAGTTCATTCCAACATCCTACGAGTCGTTTGCGGTCGACTTCACGGGCGACGGGAGGCGCGACATCTGGTCTGAGGACCCGAGCGATGCGCTGGCCTCTACCGCGGCCTACCTTGCACGCAATGGCTGGACACGAGGGATCAGATGGGGTGATGAAGTTGACGCCGGAGCGTCTTCAAGCAACGTTATCCAGCCCCAAGCTGGCGGGCCGCGCTTTGCCGTAACAGGCAATTTCCGGGCGATCAAACGATATAACAATTCAGATGCATATGCGATCGGAGTGGGCCATCTCGCGGACCGTATCAGGGGGGCAGGCCCATTGAGGACGCCCTTTCCACCCGATTCAAACGGGCTAACTAAGGACGATCGGATAGCATTGCAGCAACGCCTGACTACCGCTGGTTTTGACACTGATGGTGCTGACGGCGTGATTGGCCCCAACAGCCGTGCGGCCATCAGTGCTTATCAGTCCAGCCGCGGGTTGCCCGTAACTGGCGAACCCTCGTTAGAATTGCTGCGTGGTCTCAGCTAGCGGTGCAGACGATAGTGCCGAAGCAATGCTAAACCCTGCATCAATGGCGGCAAGGCGCAAGCTAACGTGCAAGTGGTCACTGCAGCAGATCGTAGTTGGTTGAGGCCATTGAAATATAAGCCCTGGGGCCGTTTAACGCGAACGGCCCTAAGCAGGCCGGGTGTAATTTGGGTCTAATGACGGCTCCCAGCCCTTAGCAGTCCTTGCCTTTCGACACGTCGGGCGAATTGCAGACCTTCGCTACAGGCGTATTTCTTTGAAAGCACCGTCCAAAAGAAAACATTTGATTATGGATGGAGCACAAAGAAACTGCGATTAATCCGAGGTCTGAATACCTGGCAAGGACCCAGAACCGCTGCACGGGGGCTTCGCCAAAAAAGGAGGCTCAGGGCATCACTCAGTCCTAAAAATCGATTTCTATGTCGGTGCCCACAGCGACAGATTGCGTTATTATCGCTGAGATATCGGTATGGAGCGTCACACTCTGATCTGGGGTTTTGATCGATACGATCAGGGCATAACGCGACTTCTTGTTGCACACTTTCGCATCAGCTCGACCGCGCCACCAACCACCAACCGGCTTAATGCAAAGCACATCCCGTGTCAGCAAGTGTGCGGCCGGACCCGACCATTCATCACTGTGCAAAGATCCACACGAAATCGAGTCTGGTCCGAACCGCCATTTACCGTCATCGCTCCCTGAGGGCGGCTTGTCGAAACGGTCGGCACGTTCAGTGACGTTCACCCGTTTTTTGAAATTGGTAAGAGTTTCATTCCGCCTTTTGAGATCAAAACGTAGACCGAAAGACTGATACCTGTACGCATCTAATGTTGAGAGCGCGCCAGGATTAGGTTCCACGAAATATGACAAAGTAATCTTCAGCTTAACTTCTCTGTCACCCAAAAGCTCAAGCGCTGCAGCAGGCCAAGGCAGATCATAGTAATGACAATCCTTAAAGCTCCGCCCCCCTGAAGACGTATAGGGCTGGATTTCACTCTGTGCGACCAATGCGAGGTGGTTCTCAGCCGATGCGACAGCGCGCTCAAACGATGGGACACCATAGCCGAAGTGGCGCAACAAAGCGGCAGCATCTGTCTTCCCAAGTGGGTCAAGAACACGGCGCATTTTATCGGTCCACTCAGCACCATGGACCATCAACCCACGAATAGTTTCAGGCCAATAATCCGGATGGCGCTCCATCAGCCGGGCCGCAAGCCGCGAGGCTTCTGCCGTCGCGGCACTGGTCGCGCGAAAGGCTGTCAGAGGTTTTCGGCTGACATCAGGCCCCGAGGTCAGAACTGACAAAGAATTTGTGTCGACGACTGTCTGCTCCGTCGGATCAACAGCACGGTTACCAGCTTCCATGACTATGTCAGGCTTATATGGGCTACGGCCTTTCGTCCAAAGAGTCGAAGACCTTGTGAAAGGGCTGAGTTCACCCGCATCGGACATAGGTTTGTAATCAGCAAGCTCGGGCTCTTGAATGTCAATCTTATCTGTATACCCCCCCACAACCAGCGCGTTCCAAGCCTGGGCCGGATCCTCGATGGCGAGTGTGTCAACAGGCTGGACGTCCCGCATCATAATAGGATTCGGCGCGTTTCCCGCTGAAATGACGAAAAGTCTTCTTGGAGCCTGTTCTCCGCCAATAGTTACACCTGCGGCCTCTTGGTCGATTGCAGCACTCCACGTCGTTGGCTGGATGCCCGAAACACCGTCATTCGTCACCGCCATGCAGAATACTCTTCGCCGATCAGGGTGGTTAGTTTCAGCAATACTCACTGCCGATTTAGTTACAGACCCATAAAACCGCTCTTCGGTAGCTTTTGCACCCGGTGGTGGCAAAATCTTGACGGATTCTAATCGATGACGAAGTTCATAGGGAAGAGATGACCCAAGGCGGAATGTGAGATCACCGTGCAGCGCCAGTCCAGCCATCTGTGTGCCGTGCCCTGGGAAAGGGCCGCTGTCGTCCACGCCCCAAGATTTTACAACAGCATCCTGTTCATTTGTCGCTAGAGCCGGCTCAATGAGATGGTGGCCCCGGTTCACACCGCTATCAAGCAGACATACACTCGGAGCGTCTGAGACAGGCCACTGCACCCGATTTGCGAGATCGTCGGTCCACGCAATCTGATCATCGTCGTCGAGCGTATCAAGAAAGAAAGTCGGATTATCAGTCGCCCGTCGCAGCTCCATAATCGCAAAACGACCAAACAGCATGATCTCAATCATCGTGCGGTTGGCATAAACAGGAATTACGACATGTTCCGGAAATTGCAGGCGCTGATCTACAGCGGCACAGCGCGCATCTAACTGTTCAGCAAGTTCCTCGAGGTCGGCCTCTGCGCTTTTGACGCACCAAACCTCCCACCACATCCAATGTGTTGGATCATCTGGGAGCGCGGCAGGGTCGTCGGTCCAAAAAGTTTCGAGACGTGCTTGGCGAAAACTCTCAATCGGATCGACAAAACTCTTCTGAGGTGGATTATTTGTATCTTCAGTTAAGGGACCGGTGTGGTACTCCTCCAAAACATGGGCCAAGACCGCACGCGCTTCGTCGGGAACGAATAGGCCGACAACCTTGTTCTCAGCCGCGTCCAGCCGGGCAGCCAGTGGCTTTACACCAGATTTTTTACGCTCGAGTTTATCCGCAACCCCACCGCGTTTCAGTTCCACTTCGAGAAATGCGCCCTTGACCGGATCGGTGCGTGGATCATTCGGTCGGCTTTCGTCAAACCCCTTAAGAGCAGATGCTAAATCTCCACGCAGCTTGCCGCCATGGACTGTTCGATCACGCGGCTGCTGCTGTCCGGGAAAGCGATCATTGGATGCTTTGTAATCGTTCCGTGATCTACGACTAATAATGTCGATATGCTTTAAATTATATTTTGAAACCATTTGCTGCTCTTAAGAGTTTATTTTCACCGCTCCAAATGCGTTACGCATCGCCTTGCGGTCATCGAGGCGGTGTAAAATATCGTCGGTTGTCACCTTATCGTGCTCACTCAGAATAGCGGTTTTTACCGCTTCCTCAATTGCGCGCGCTATTTCAGATTGGCTGAATCCCTGAGCAGACCCAACGATTTTCTTCCAAGCCAAATTGGGGTACTTCATCGGCCGCAAATTCGCTTTGATAATCGCTTTGATCTCGTCATCAGATGGTGACTGAAATTCTAAGACCAAATCAAATCTGCGCAGCAATGCTGGATCCAAAAGGTCGGGATAGTTCGTAGCACCAACGATCAAACTGTCCGTACCGTTCGGTTCTTCCATAAACTGCAGAAAGGAGTTGAGCACCCTGCGCATCTCGGCCACATCGTTTTTGGCACCGCGATGAGCGCCCAATGCGTCAAATTCGTCAAAGAGGTATACCCCTCTGTGCCGCGCGGTTTCATCAAAAGCCAATCGTAGCTTCGCAGCCGTTTCACCCATATATCGTGTAATCAAACTATCGAGGCGGATAACAAACAAAGGCAAACGCAGAGCCCCTGCAAGTGCTTCAGCCGTCATCGTTTTTCCAGATCCCGGCGGGCCAACGAACAACACGCGCCTGTTTGGCGTTTTTCCATGTTCGCGCAACCAATGACGCTTATTCTGTTGTAGAACGACGTCATCTATACGCGTCCTCAACATCGGATTGAGCATGACATTGTCCAGATTATGCTCTGGGTTACGCAGCTCGATTAAGTCCGCAAGGTCCCCCCGAGGCGATGCAAACGGCACGGCGACCGATGCACCTTTGCCGGCTAGCTCACGGGCTTTTTCAACTGCAGATCGCAGTTGCTCGGCAGTCGAGCGGTGTCCTGATCGTGCTTCAGATGCTGCAACTTGGAGAGCGATGGCATAGAATTGCTCATCGTCACCATCGGCTCGGCTTTCAAGCATCGCGAGGATTTGCTTTGTGTTAGACATGCGCCCCCCTTTCCAAATGCTCTAAGTCGTTCACAACCTGTTTTTCAAAGGCGTAAATTGGGCACCTTTGCAAATTCTTACCTTCACTCTCGCAAAAACTTTGGCCCTTGTCGACGGAAAACGCCTCGCATTCAAGGTCATTTCTTCGAATGCGCCAGTATCAATAACAGCAATCGGTGCTGCTGCAGCGAAAGTCCGGTTTGAGGGAGCGTACCGCGGCTTGCAAGATCGCGGGTCAATGTCTCCTTTGGGCCACCGCTCGACTTTGCAAAGGTCACTAACTGCCCAAAGCGACCCATGACTGCTGCCAGCCCAAACCGGAAATTGGGATTTGACGCCTCGGGCGGGTTTCCTGACATTCGCTGCAGGTGCAATTGGATTACTGCATTTCATAAAAGCAGACATCGGTCAGCTGTATTCTGTGGCTTTATTTCGGTCCCTCGTTTTCATGATTGCATGTTTTTGCAAATTTGGTCCAGGAAGGCGTTATCAGGGGCGTCTTCTGACCAGGCTTTTGCGAACGAAATGTCATTAGAATCGGGTAATTTTTCTTCACGCAGAGAACTGATTTTAATTCGGGCCGGTAGCGCGGCAGCTTCGCCTACAAACAAAGCTTCCTGCCTAGGAAGCGACGACAGTGCAGAAGTCATATTGGATAGGCTGTCAGGCAAAAAGCGTGACACATGTTGTTGATCTTGACTGTTTGATAATCTCAATACAATCCATGAATTACATTGAGAAATGACCGTGCCTTCTACGTCGGCGGGGCGTTGTGACACAAGCATCAAACCAAGGCCATATTTACGCCCTTCACGCGCAATACGCCTAATTGCATCTTGAGCGACTGCGTACTGTGCATCACCACGGTTTGGAACGTATCGATGCGCTTCTTCGCACACGAGCAAAATCGGGTCTCTCTCCCTTTCTGGTCGTGATTGGTTGAGCTTGTATTGAAATAAGAGGCGAGCAATAGCCCCAGCCAATGGGCCAGCAACTTCGTTTGGAAGGCCGGATATATCGATAATTCGAATTTTGGTTTCATTGTCACCTTGTATGGAAATGAATTGCTTCAGAACGTCGGCTATGGCTAGGCCATCGCCCAGATAATCGTTCATCAGAAATTGTATGCGGCTGTCCGTTTTTAGAACTCTGATTTTGTCGAGAATGGACGACATTTTTTCCAATTCTGATGGTGTCTTATCTTGCCATCTTGCTTGATGCCATCGTTGGGACTGTAGCTTTGTTATATGTGCTAGAAACTCATCAAGCTGAAACGGTCTCGGCTTATCCCTGTCAAAACTCGAAATGGCGTCCATGCGTTTTTGTTGTTCTTCTGGCGTGCCTTCGGTTCGGGCTATAGGTACTTGCGGTGAATTGTGCTCTCCAAGAGTGGCAATGTCTATTTCTTCCGCTTTTAGTATCAATCCCGCTTGGGCCATTCGTGCATGAGTTAGAGCTTTGTAGACGGCATTTGCTTGAGACGTTGCTTCCACTTCCGCCTTTCCAACTGCAAGTGAGCGAAATTCATCACTCGACATTAGCCAAAATGGGAGTTTTAACTTTATAGTGCCTTCTTCTTCGTCATGCGGTGAATCGTAGGCTTTGAATGCGGTCGAAACGCCCCGAAACGCCTTTCTGTATTCGCCATGAGGGTCGATCACGACGATTCGAGATCTCGTGTCTTGCTCGCCAACAGCTTTATGCGCAATGACTGAATGCAAAATCGAGGCGACAGTTCCTGATTTACCTGACCCAGTTGATCCGAGAATTGCGCAATGCTGTCCAAACAGTTTGTCCATATTTGCACGACAGGGGACGCGCGAAGCACCGATGTAACTCCCAATAGGTACATGGCAGTTAATCCCGTCGCCTCTAGTGCTCTCCACGCTCTCATAGAGCATCTGCGTTTCGGCCTTAGTCATTAGATATACCGATTGTAGGGGAAGTGGGTAAGTGCTTATCCCACGTCGAAAATCTAAGGTTTCCGATTGGGCTTGCCACCACGCCTCCCCTAATAAATCGGCTTCAATCACCCTTTTATCCATTGTTGACGAAGCGATGCCCGTGGTCGCAGCAATAGCTGCTGCTTCCTCGTCTGACTGCAACCGCAGCAAGCTAACAGTAGCGAAAATAAGCCTTCGGCCCATGTGCAGCTTGATAATGCTGCCCAGCTGCCCGACAGAATACACACGCCCTTTGTAGCCGCGTGTTAATTCGGTGATATTTTTGTCCAAAGCAATCTTTATCGAACTGCCTGAAACTTCGAATACGGTGCCGATTTGCAGATCATCGCTAATCAAAAATGCGCTTGCGGTACTCATTTCAATGCTTCCTCTATGTCTTGAGGTAAGCCGTTAGAAAGTAAGTCAGTCACGCCAGCAAAGGTCCACCATGATCGGCCACCATCAACCTCCCAGAATGGACCAGCACTTCCACGGTATAGTCCTTTGTCTGAGGCAATGTAGATGCGCTCTCCCCATGAAAGTTTACGCCAAGTTTCAAGTTGTTCCGGCAGGCCGCCATTTTCTTGGGCAAAGGCAACCATTGTAAGGCGGCTGTCTTTTTTCGACATCGCATATATTATATCTTCATTGATATGTTCATCACCGAATGAGTACCCACAGATAAGAAGAATACGCTCGGCTCCGTCAGATAGGTTTTGGCGGAACCTATTGAAAAGTGCTGAGAAGGGATCGAGTTGAGTATTTATGTATTTCGTTGATTGAGGATAGATAACCACAGCATTTTCCGCCTTTGGGTACTTGTCGTTAAATCGTGTGCGAAAAAGTTGAGATGCGTCGTGCTCAGGGGCAACCCAGTCGATTGAGCCATGTAATTTTACAACCCTCGCTTTGGTTGAACGATGTTCTGCAACGTCGTAACCAGCCCAAAACCCAACACCACCGCCAATAAACCCATCATCATATGGGACTTGTTTTAGTGCCAACGCATCTTCTATCAGCGTGTCGTAATTGGTTGTGAAAAATTCAATTGTGCCGCGAATATTTTCTAATCCGGCTTGGTTTTTCTGAAAAATAGCATCAACAAAATTTAGATGTTCATCAATTTTCACAATCGGCTCTTCTGGTGTTCCTACTAACTCTGGATCGTCTTTCCAAGCCGCGCGGTAACCCCATCGTATGGTGGTGGATATCAACTCGAGAAGGCCATTATGTAGTGTTCTTAGTGTATCATAGGAAACCTTATTTGCTGCGACTTGAGCATTGTTATCTCGAGCGCGGACACTCATTGAAATGAGATCGGCAAGATGGGTCAGAAAAATTTCTATATGGGCATCCTCGTCGATATCGCCTTCAATCGCGTCGATGACTGTTAAAACTTCATCGTTCCCAAGGAACTTTTCAATTCGGGCTAGGTCAAGCACCCGCTTTGTTAATGGGATCATCAGTGGGATGTTGGCGGGGTAGCTGATGCCCGCGCATAGCAACCATGTTTGTTTGGGGCTGTTTAGTGCTTTTTCAAATTGTTCTGCTGTATCAATGGCCTGTTCAGACATAATATTCTCTTATCCCATTGGAATGCTTGAGCCAAATGCGGCCTTTTCAAATACTGGTTTCTAAGGGCAGCGATTCAGCAGCCCTAGAAGATCAACTATGCGCAACCACATGCGGAAAACACAATGCCTGAGGTTGTTTTTCATTCTGGGTCTAGATTGCAGGCTTTAGTGTTCGAATAATGCTGCACCAACGCAGCAATGTCCTCTTCGGTGGACTGCACCGCAGCATTTCAGATTGTTGTGAACAGCGGCAAAGGGCCGTATCTTTGGCGGGCTGAGATTCTAGACTTGGTAGCACCCACTGAACACAGCTAAAGCGGTTACAATATGATTGAGCAATACATACAACTTGTTGAAGAGAACTTCGCCAACACTATACTGCCGACACTCGTGCCGATCTATGAATCGAACGCGCAAAATGCCACTCGACCTGACCAAATAGGTACTGGGTTCATACTCAGCTATAATTCGCGCCCGGTGTTGGTCACCGCGAAACATACCATCTTTGGGCATGATGGAAAGGATCGCGCTGGTGAGAAGGCATTTCGTGCTGGCGAGAATTGGGTCTATGTCGGCGACGTCGATAGTGAGGTTTTCTTTGCGAAAGATCGTGACATCGCATGTTTCTATGCAGATCAATTGGTGGGTCGACCTTGCCTGGGGACAGGCAATTTTAGCACCGCGTCTTCCTCTCCAATCACCGTTGGCGGCTACCTAGCCAGAGACTTCAAACGTACTGGCGAAACTTTGAAACCTATGCCCTATACATTTACGGGGGCGTCCGAAAAAACGACCGACGGTTTGATTGGTCTTCAGTATCGACGAAGCAAGGTAAAATCCACCGCCAGTGAAATGGTTCAAACCGCGCCGATCCCACGAGGTCTGTCAGGTGGGCCTATGTTGGACAGCGCGAAACTGGCACTTGGGCAAGTGTCTTTGGTTGGTGTATTTACTGAACAAGATTGTGGCTCCGCGCGGGGCGAACCGTCAGCAGTGCTCGAGCAAATTTTGAAGAGTATGTGACTTCCAGAATTTAGCTGTTCCAGAGCATTTGATCAGGACCGCTGCGGCCCGGTTGCCCCTCACCAAAAAATTGGAAGGTTGTCTAATGTTCTTTGCGGTTTTTTTGTTTAGCGTACAGACCGGCGCTGACGGCGCAATAGTCGGCTGTTCAGTGTCCGCTTACAGAAAGCCGCATCCTAGCGGCCCGGGCCAACTTCGAAAGGCATCTTCAAGCCGAACACGTGACTTTGCAAAGTACACTAACTGCCTATTCTGTTGAAAAACTCGATGTTTTATCCGAAATGCCAAAATTGCAGAATATCCTCCCGCAAACCACGCTTCTTAAAAATGTAGATTTTCAGATGCGGCATATCTAAGAATGATGTTCTGGATTTTGATCTCGTTTTTTGAATGCGTGAGTTTTTCAACAGAATATGCCCATTGCTGACCTTGATGAAGAACGCAGCGAATGACAGATTGCCGCCGTTGGGTAACGTTGTAGCGAACGGCCCATTCCGGACATTGGCCGAGGGTCGTGATTCCGCGCTGCTACTTCCCAAAGCAGACCTTAATGCATGGCCAGATTTTGACTAACAAAATTCAATATTTGCCACTTTCGAGCATTCAGCTCATAAGGGCATACACTTCACTTGATCGCGCAATACGATACCAATTTTGGGGAGCGTCTATGCAACTAGTTACATTCGAGATTATGGGTTTTCGAGGTTACCGCGAACTTCGCAAGGTATCTCTGCAAAACCTTACTACCTTTGTAGGGAAAAATGATGCTGGCAAGTCTTCATTGATGGATGCGCTTGACTTGTTTTTTGATGACTCCAAAAAGCTCGACAAAGAAGATTTATGTGTAGACCCAAACTTAAACACAGTGGTTCTGACCGCAGAATTTTCAGATTTCCCGACAGAGCTAGTTTTAGATGCTGCAGCGGCAACAGACCTCAATTCAGAACATCTTCTTTTCGAAAAGCCCGATGGTCAGCATGTATTGAGGATCGTAAAAGAATATAAGGCAGGGAAAGCCGCAGAAGTATTTGTTGACGCGACAGCTCCGCTTCTTGAGCAAGGACATCCAATCTTGCTCAAGCAAGCCGACTTGCGAAAACTTGGCCGTGAATTAGGACTAGAGGAAGGTCTTCCAACTGCGGATCGAGGAAAGAACCCGCCTTGGCGCAATGCTATATTTCAGCACTTTGCGGATGCCCCTCATGGGACCGTAAAAGTTCCAATTACTAAAGATGATGCCAAGAAAATCTGGGACCAAATTAGGCCTCACATTCCGTATTTCTGCTTGTTTAAAGTGGACCGTGCAAGTTCTGATCAAGATGGTGAAGCACGCGATCCCTTGGCCATGGCCGCTAAAATCGCAATTGCGGAATGCGAAGCTGAGATTACAGCGATCGTCGAAGAAGTTCAGACAAGAGCAAACGAACTAGTTGCTCGCACATTGCTAAAGCTGCAGGAGATGGCACCAGAATTAGCTGTTGGGTTGTCGCCCGACGTCACTGGCCAGCCTAAGTGGGACAGCTTCAAGACTGCCCTAAAGACCGAGGGAAATATTCCCTTCAATAAGCGGGGCTCGGGCACAAAGCGCCTTGTGTTGTTGAATTTTTTTAGGGCGGAGGCTGAACGCCGTTCCGAAGAAGACGGGCGTGGGGTTATTTACGCTTTCGAAGAACCTGAAAGCTCGCAGCACCCACAAAACCAAAGACTCCTATTGGATAGTTTTAAACGCTTGGCGGAAAGCAACAGTGCTCAGGTACTACTTACAACCCATTCACCATTTGTCGCGAAGAACCTGCCAGCGGTGTCTCTCAGGCTCGTCACAAAGGATTTACAAGCAGCGTGCCCAACAATCGAAGAAGTTAGCGATGAAGGTGACGGAGAAGCTGAGCTTCTTTTGAAAATTGCGAATGAATTGGGTGTTCTTCCAGATAGCCGGGTAAGGGTGTTGGTGATGGTAGAGGGACCGAATGATGTTAACTTTTTTGAAAATATTTTCTCTGCAGTTTCTGGCATCGACCCAGCGGTTCTTGATATTTCATCTTCCCCACACGTCGCCATTGTCCCGATGGGCGGAGCCGTTCTTCAGCATTGGGTCACGCGGCAGTACCTACGAGGCTTTGGCTGCAAGGAATATCATATATATGACCGGGATTGCGGCCCAGAAGATGCGGCTAAATACCAAACTTATGTTGATGAAGTGAACTCTGCGGAAAACGAAAATACTGCGAGGCTGACGAGCAAAAGAGAAACTGAAAACTATTTGCACGGTGACGCTATTCTGAACGAGTTAGCGATAGATATTGTTGTGGATGACCAAACGAACGTGCCGTTAGCTGTATCCGATGCGAGCAAGTTAACTCAACTCGTGCCAGATATGGGGCAATCTGCAGTCAAAAAGAAATTGAACATTCAGGTGGCGGCAGGGATGACAGCAGCATTGCTTGCCGAGAGAGATGTAGACGGCGATGTTGTCGGCTGGTTTAGAGACATCACAGCGATCGTTCAGGCGAATGATAATTGATGACGGCCGTAGGTATCGTTCGACACCAGCGACTAAATCTTTCCTGCACCGCGCTTTACTGGTTGAAGAGAGAAGAAATAGAAGCCGATCGGCAAAAGAAAAGAGTAGCTAAAATTACACCAAATCCTGTCCAAACATTGCAGAGTAGACCAGTTTAACTCCAAATGGCCTCATGTTCCCAGCCCTCCGGGAACCCAGCGGTCTGGGGGTGGATCTCGCGAGGGAAGTACTGGGTCAATATCATCTCGCGCAGCCGGACGTGCCATTCCGTGCCTGGATAGAACTGCCGCAGCATGAAGATCATGACGACGATCGCACTATAGATCTTTTTCGTGGGCGCATCATCCCCCATCCTAGACTTGCGGAGGTGGTCGAGCTGTCCAAATGTCGTTTTCGATGGAACGCCAGGACTGTTAACTAGGGGCTTATTCCACGTCCGCGCATGATGCGCGCAGCTGTTGCGGACATCGTTAAGCGCTGTGATCCATGAAGCGAATGTCTTCATGGGAAGATCGGGGTGGATGCGCTCCGCAATTGCCATTTTATTTTTGTCGGACAGGTGGGCGATGATATGGGTCAAGTTGCCCCAGGTCCATGTCCCAGCTTCTATCCAGATCGGCGGAGGACCGAAGTATTTCAGCTTGAAATGCTTCGCAAAGTCTTCTTTTGAGCGCTTGAAGTGCTGATCCAAGCCCTCGATGAAGAGGCCGAGAGGCGTATCGCCATTGGCATCTTTTTCGCTGAAACGGTCTTTGTACGAGCGTCTATCACGATGTGCATGTGGCCCGAGTTCCCCAAGCACTTCTATCATCGCGGTTCTGACAGCGACTTCGATGCGCTCAATCGCGTCCAGTAACTCCATGCGGAGGGCCTTGTCGAAGAGGTAGAAGTCGATCACATAATCAAACGTCGTGCCTTCTTTGAATTTATCACATCGAACCCTCCCATCAGCCTCGCCCCCTGGAGTCGGAATTGGGCAGAAGTCACGGTACGGATACCCAAACGCACTGAGGCGATAGTATCCGATGCGATGCAGGGAGCGTGCGGCATGATTCCTATCAGGGATCGCCATACCTCTTATCAACATAATATCGATGCATGCATCGATCGATTTGTACTGCTTGAGATACTTCAATGTTGATGCGGCAATGTCCAGAAGTTAGAAGACCGGGCTGTAACAAGGCGACTGAGGCCAAGTCAGGGAGCACCGGTCATAATGTAGCTACAGATAATAACGTCGGGCCCGACTATGTCAATAGTGGAACTGGGGCACCGAACGGTGAGGCAAGCCCGTTTGTGTCCACATTGTACGATGCCGCCTTTGCATAAACATTCGGTTTACCTCCCCTCCTAAATTGGCATTCGTCGCTGGATTTCAGCCAATACTTCCTGCGCTTTCTCTGCTCGGAACCTTTCGGCATGAATCTCATAAACTTTTGCGATCTGAACGCTTGTCTGACCACACAAAACTCGAGCAATATCGCTTCCATGCGCCCCATGCACGGCCATTGCATCGTGAACCAGGGTTCTGACGATATGCGGAGAATGGCCCGTGGCAACTTTAAAACCTGCTGCGAGCGTCCTCAGGGACAACGGTTCATCAATATGGTTTGCGAATAGGCGAGTTCCCACACGCTCCGCATAACGCGTGAGGCAAAGGCCTTTTTCGCCATAGAGCAAGAGATCATCAAGATAGGGCGTCAAACTGTAATGCAGAGGGCCGCTGTGCCGGAAATTGGTCTTGCTGGATTCAACCCGCAGCACCCACGCTTCATTCTGGCGAATGACGTGTACGCCGACCTCGAGTGCATTGACATCCCGAAGGCGGAGCGGCGTCAGGCTCAGTAGAGCCAGAAATGCCGACCGCTGAAAGTACGTCTGGCGCCTGTTATTGGTGGTTTGCTGAGCCTTCTTCCGCCATTCCACCGCTGCCTTCGCGATATCACGAAGTGTGATCGGCTTGGCCGCCAGTTTTCTCACCTTCGTAGGAACCTCTTTCTTCATTGCGCTCCGGTAGATCTCGCAATCTTCAAGGATAAGACGGCGTTTTTCCGCAGGATAGTTCACCTCCTTCGCGACTGTCTGAACCGCCGAAAGGTACGTCAAACGTGTGCTGCTACGCAGCGCACGGCTGTCAAGGCTATCGATAAAGACACTTAGCCCTTCGTGAGAAATTTCCAGGGGCAGCCCCACATTTTGGACCACTGCGAGGTAATGGCCAATGCCATACACCGTGTTCTGGATAGCGGCTTCAGAGTAACCTTTGCGCCCACGTCGAGGGGTTTTGAAACGCATGATGGCACGCTGAATTTCGCGTGGAAACTGATCAAGAGGCAGCGACTTGCGTTCTTGCATCAAGCCGCGCCTTTCATCAGAAGGTGACCTTGGATTTGGGCCAACATTTTTTGGCCCTCCGTGTGCAATCTCGCTTGATCGACGAATACGTAATTTTTGCGCACCGTTGCTTCAGTATCTCCCAGCAATGCTGCGATAATCGAATAATCTACCTCCTTCTGGTTGGCCATTAAGGTTGCCAGAGCGTGACGGACTTGATGCGGTGTCATTGGAACGCCAGCTTCAAGCGTTACTTGACGCCAGATACTGCTCAGACGTGCATAGGAAACCCCTCCAAACAACAGGTCATCACGGCGTTGATGAGGAGTTATATGCCTCTCGAGCAGATGAGGCCGGACCGTTTGCACAAACCACTCTACGATCTTGCGAGGATCCCCTCCCTGCTTTGGGGTTAGGGTAATGTAGCGATGGCTGTACCCATTTTTTACGATGTCCGGCGGGGTCGTAAGAAGCAGTCCACGCCTAGCGCCGTGTATTTGCACATCCGCTTCGGGACCACCGTAACTCAAGTTCAAAAGCGTCGAGATACGCAGAGGCAGGGATGTCCAAATCGCCGAAGCACAGGCCGCAAGACCAAGCGCTATGGCAGCCCTCTTCTGATGGCAAGACCCTGTCTCATAGGCCTTCATGGCATCTTGCGCCTCCTGAAATAGCCGGTTGGGTAAACTTAAGAATGCAGCCTTCTTGTGATGGTCGTGAAGAAATTCTTCGCACCAAGACCGGCGCGCTGGTGCCATAGACTTAACACTTTCGAATGCGGAATATTCGCCGATCAATTCAGTCAATGATGTAGTGTCATGTTGGCACCCTTTGATGAAAAGCTACCAGTTGCTCAAGTATTCATACAAAGTGGTGGGCTCCAGCTTTTTCCACGGTTAACCACCCGCCATACTTCCGGACTCTGGCCTGGCACTCATGGGCGCGATCCATGCCAATCCTGGCTTCGACATCGGAAATTCGGGGTTGAACCTGGTGAATGCGGCCGCGATAGTCTGTTAAGTTAACCAATTTCCGGATCCGTCATATGCCGCAAGATCAGAAAATATTCTTTCATATCGGCCCCCCGAAAACCGGATCGACGGCAATTCAGTCGCATATGACAGAAGGGCGTCAAGAACATCAGGAACTGGGCGTCTACTATCCGACAGACTTTCGGAATAAGCATCAGGGTGTCGCATCTGCACTGTTTCTTGACTTTGAGCACCATAAAAATATCCGTTGGCCACAGCGGTTTTATGCAAACAAAGAAATTGCCCTGAACCAGGCGCAGTATGACACGCAACGGGCGGCCTATCATAAAGAGATAACAGACGCTGTCGCACAAGGTTGCAATATTGTTATTTCTTCAGAAGGGTTGTTCCGGGACGGGCTTTCGGATCACGAACCACCTGTCAGCCGGATTGCAGCTGTGAATGCTTTTGAATATGCAAAACGCCTGTCTCTGTCGCCCAAAGTGGTGCTTTATCTGCGTAATCCGATCGCCTGGTGGCTGAGCCGTGTTCATCAGGCATCTTTGCGGTATAACTCAGCTGATGATAGTTTCCTGATCTCGAACAGCTTCAGACCTCTGGCTGCTGCAAAAGAGAAAATCGAAATGCTGACTGATGTGTTCGGTCCCGAAAACCTGATTTGTCGATGTCTCGATGATAAACTTGTCGGCGGATCTCTTGTCCATGATTTCCGTCATATCGTTGGCTTGCCGGAAACAGATGATATTTCAGGTGGTGTCGCCAACAAGAAGGATTACGGCAAGGCGATCGCTTTGCGTCAAAAGCTGAACAGGTTCCTGCATTCCCGGCCCGGCAATACTTTGAGCTATGGGGATGAAGTTTCATTAAACGTGCGAAACTACGCCAATATATTTCCAACGGATCGCAGCGAATATTTGCCGTCTGGCCGTATTTTCAGAGCAGGGATGGAGGCCATTGA
This sequence comes from Halocynthiibacter styelae, assembly GCF_016123485.1. Taxonomy (GTDB): domain Bacteria; phylum Pseudomonadota; class Alphaproteobacteria; order Rhodobacterales; family Rhodobacteraceae; genus Halocynthiibacter; species Halocynthiibacter styelae. The sequence continues at coordinate 263,199 of NZ_JADCKQ010000002.1, forward strand.
ACCCTATCGACAGTATTTTCTGGAACTGACACAGAACGAAACTCTGTTCGGTGCAGACTATGCCCAACCTTACCTGGAGCGTCTCACGGAAGAGGAGCAACCGCAAATCGGTGAGAAAGAATTTCTTTCTGCTATTCATTCGATTCAGAAACATGCAGATCACAAACTGGTCCGGACTTTGGCTACTAAAGTTAACATTAGTGAAACAGAACAGTGGTTTGCACACCACATCCGTTTGGTTCACTCCTTGAAACTGCTGAAATTTGTGCGAGATAAAGCAGCTAAGGACGGTGCATACCGGATTGCTGCGCTGTATGGCCAGGCATTGATTGACCGCCAGCCAGAGACAAACCCAGTTGACGTAAACGTATTGGCTGAAATTCAGGCAAAGCTTTAGAGAATAGCAAGTTGCTGCCAGACAAATGCCGCCCTTATTCCTGCGAAGTTTTCGACAACTGTTTCGACACCGAAAGCGAACACATGAAGAGCAAATAAGGCAGTGCAATTGTGGAGGATAAACGGATAATTCTCTGGACTTCCGTATTCAAAGCACTGCATTAATTGACAATGTCAATAAAGCCAAAATCCCGTTACTTCGACAACACAACACCGCCACATATTTCCACCCTCATCCTGATGGTCGGGGTATCGACACTGTCGATGAATATTTTCCTGCCGTCCTTGCAGGGGATGGCCGAATATTTTGATGTCGAATACCGGGTCATGCAGCTGTCTGTTGCGCTTTATCTTGGGATGAATGCAGTCATGCAGCTGATCGTCGGCCCGATCTCGGATCGTTTCGGACGCCGCCCGGTGGTCCTGGTGGCAATCATCTTGTTCATACTGATGACACTCGGCTGCATCTTTGCCCCCAACGCCGCAGTTTTCCTGATGTTTCGCATGGCCCAGGCCGTGATCGTGACCGCAATGGTTCTGTCCCGCGCCATCATCCGCGATATGGTCCCGGCAGAGGAAGCGGCCTCCATGATGGGCTATGTCACCATGGGGATGGCAGTTATCCCGATGATTGCACCGGGGATCGGCGGGGTTCTGGACAGCATCTGGGGCTGGCAGGCAAGTTTCTGGGTGATGTTCCTGACCGGCATTCTGTTGTTCGGGATCTGCTGGAAGGATCAGGGCGAAACTGCGGTACGTCGTGAAGGCGGATTTCAACGTCAGATACGGGACATGCCCGAACTTCTCATGTCTCCGCGTTTCTGGGGGTATGCGATCAGCTCGGCGCTGACGGCGGGTGCGTTTTTCTCTTATCTTGGTGGCGCGACTTTTGTCGGAGAGGAAATCTTCGGCATGGGCAAAGTGAAACTGGGCTTCTTTTTTGGCGCGCCTGCAATTGGCTATATGATTGGTAACTTTATTTCAGGCCGCTATTCCGTGCGCATGGGCATCAATCGCATGATCGCCACAGGCACAATCTTCGGGGCTTTCGGAACGGGGCTTTCCCTGCTGATATTTCTTACAGGTTATGGCAGTGAATACACGTTCTTCGGCTTTATGATTTTTGTCGGCCTGGGCAATGGCATGGTTATCCCAAATGCAACCGCAGGTGCCTTGTCAGTACGGCCCCATCTGGCCGGTTCTGCATCCGGACTGTCTGGCGCCATCATGCTTGCTGGTGGGGCGGCTCTGTCTGCTTTGGCGGGCACTCTTCTGAACCATGAGACAGGTGCCACACCTTTGCTGTGGATGATGTTCCTGGTCACAGCCGCCGCGGGCGGGGTGATCTGGCTTGTTTCTGTGCGCGAAGCAAGGCTGGAAGCCGAATAAGACTTGCCGCGCAGATTTTGCAAATGCCATACTGACGATTAGCAAATCTGCAAAGCGAGACCCGTCAATGGCTGTCCAGAAACTCTACGCTGGGGCAAAACTGCGCGAAATCCGGTCGGGCCTGGGCCTGACGCAAAAGATGTTTGCCGAAAAACTGTCAGTCTCCCTGCCCTATCTCAACCAGATGGAAAACAACAACCGGCCCGTATCAACCGGCGTGGTTCTCGCGCTTGCGCGCGAGTTTGGCTATGACGTCACAGAACTGTCCACAGGGGACGGCGAACGTATGGTCAGCGATATGCGCGAAGCCCTTGCAGATCCCGTTTTCACCGACGGCAATGAATCGCTGGTTGACGCCGGTGTACCGCTGGCAGACCTGCGCCTTGCGGCATCGAACGCGCCAGCGCTTGCCCGGGCGTTTCTGAACCTGCATGGCGCGTACCGCCAGAGTCAGGAACGTCTGGCCGCGATGAACGAAGCCCTGGGCGGCCATGGCACGGCAGCCACCACCAGCCCCTGGGAAGAAGTGCGGGACTTCTTCCACTATTGTGACAATTACGTCGACGCAATTGACCGCGCCGCAGAGCATTTTTCGATGCCCGGCGGGCGTGAACTGAATGCAGATGCCCTGATCGCCAGAACACTTTCGACGTTGGGCATTGAGCTGGTTCTTTCTGATGACGCGCCACTTCGACACTTCGACACAGAAAACTCCCGCCTGACACTTTCACGCCGCGCCGCGCCTGAAACCCGGCGGTTTCAGGCCCTTTTGCAAATCGCCCTGCTGACACAGGATGAACTGCTGGAAGCCACGCTTGATTTCGCCCGTTTTCAGTCCGAGGCCTCGCGATCCATCGCGAAAATGGGTCTGGCAAACTATTTTGCCGGGGCAGCCCTGATGCCCTACCGGGCCTTCCGTCAGGCCACGCTGGAAACCCGGCACGATCTGGAACGCCTTGCAGATCTTTTCAACGCCTCGATTGAGCAGGTGGCACATCGCCTTTCGACACTTCAACGCAAGGGCGACAAGGGCGTGCCGTTTTTCTTCGTGCGCGTAGATCAGGCCGGCACTATTACCAAACGCCATTCCGCAACCTTACTGCAGTTCGCGCGTTACGGCGGGGCCTGTCCGCTGTGGAATGTGCATCAGGCGTTTGAAACGCCCGGTCGTTTTTTGCGCCAGCTTGCCGAAACCCCGGATGGGGTGCGTTATCTGTGTCTCGCGCGGGATGTGTCCAAAAGCGGTGGCAGCTTTGCAGCCCCGGTGCGCCGCTATGCGATTGGCCTTGGCTGCGAAGTGAAACACGCTGATGCCCTGGTCTACGCTGATGATATGGATCTGGGTCAGGGACCGTTTGAACCTATCGGCATTTCCTGCCGGATCTGTGAACGCGAACGCTGCCACCAGCGGTCCGTTCCCCCGCTTGAACGCCAGCTTTCCGTTGATCCGGACCGGCGGGGCGTTCTGCCGTATAAAGTGGTGCGCTAAATGAAAAGCCTTCTGAACATTGCAGCAATTGGCTTCATCGCTTTCTTCGGCCTCGGCCGGTTTGAACGCGGTATGATCTGGCCCCTTGATCCCAACTACGTCAGCCCGGAACACGCCGGCGTCACCGCGCAGGAACACCGGATGGTCATGCGTGACCGGACAGAGGTCATCACCTGGACTGCACCGCCCGCTGCGGGTAAGGCGACAATCCTTTACTTTCATGGCAATGGCGGAAATTTCGCCAACAGGGCCTGGCGCTATCAGTGGTTCATTGATCACGGCTATGGCCTGGTCGCCATGTCCTATCGGGGATCATCTGGCAGCGCAGGCACGGCTGTTGAACGTAAAATCCTGTCAGATGCCCGCGAAGTCTGGGATCAGATCAGCCAGCTTACCGGCAGCCACGACAGCCCTGTCGTGATCTATGGGGAAAGCATCGGAGGAGCCGTTGGCACGGGTCTTGCTGTGGGACTTCAGGACAACCCAAGACTCGCCGGTCTGATCCTTGAAGCCCCCTTCACATCAATCCCCGATATGATCCGGCAGGAATTCCCCCAGTTTCGACATCTTCTGTTTGCCCTCAAAAACCGTTTTCCGACCGAAGATCGGATCCGCAATATCACCACCCCACTTCTGGTCCTGCACGGAACGGACGACCGGGTTATTCCCTTCCGCATGGGGCGGGCCGTGTTTCAGGCGGCAGCAAGCCCGAACAAACAATTCATCGAAGTTCCGGGGGGCGGACATGACAACACCTGGCAAACGAACCCCGTTGCGGGTCTGGAACAGTTTCTTTCTGGCGCGGTCACGTCTGCGACAGAGGATTGAGAACAACGCTCTCCGTCTGAGGTCTGTCAATTCGGCAAATATCGGTTCAAAAACTTAAACACCGGCGCCTCGCCAGGCACCGGTGTAGGGAGGCAGGTCATTGCACACATCCGGGGAGACTTCCGCAACGACCTTCCATTGTACGCGGGCAGGTGAAAGGCCCGCGTATTTCGTGTCAGGCGCTGATCAGCCCCCAGATCTGATCTTTCAGGGCCATACGCTGCTTGCGCATTGTCGCCATGTTCAGATCATCAGTTGGTTCAACATCTGTTTCAGCACGGTGAATCGCGCGGTTGATTTCGTGGTATTCATCCGCAAGCTTCGCAAAATGTGCGTCGGACTGCTTCAACTCACTCATCTTTTCCGCATAATCCGGAAACTCTTCTGCCAGCTCGTGTGGTGTATGAGACATGTTCGCTCTCCTCTCATCCTCAGTTGATTCTGAGACTAGGCCACACATCCGACGACAGCTTTGACCAGGATCAAACACGATTGTCGCACCCCTTCCCCACAAAAGAAAAGCAGGCCCGAAGGCCCGCTGATCCGTCGCAGTTTTTGCTGTTAGCGCTGGCTGTTTTGCCAGTCCGGATGCACCCAGGGTTCATCATTGGACGGCGGCAACATCGCCTTGCCGAGAATATGATCCGACGCTTTTTCGCCCACCATGATGGATGGCCCGTTCAGGTTGCCATTGGTGATTTGCGGGAAGATGGAACTGTCCGCAACACGCAAACCTTCCACGCCAATCACCCGGCATTCCGGATCAACGACCGCCATAGGATCATCTGCCGCGCCCATCTTACAGGTGCCGCAGGGGTGATAAGCGCTTTCTGCATGTTCCCGGATGAAATCATCCAGCTGTTCATCCGTAACCATATCAGCGCCCGGCTGGATTTCATGTTTCACATGTTCCTGCATCGCGTCCTGTTCGAACACTTCACGGGTCAGACGCAGACACTGGCGGAAATCAACCCAGTCCTGATCGGTGGACATATAGTTAAAGAAGATGCGCGGCGCTTCTTTCGGGTCCGCAGATTTCAGCGTGATTTCCCCGCGTGAGGGGCTGCGCATCGGGCCGACATGGGCCTGAAAACCGTGACCTTCTGCCGCTGCCTGGCCATCATAGCGAACAGCAATCGGCAGGAAGTGGTACTGAATGTCCGGGTAGGTCAGACCCTTGCGGGACCGGATGAAAGCCGCAGATTCAAACTGGTTTGACGCCCCAAGGCCCTTCTTGAAGAACAGCCATTTCGCGCCGATCAGACCTTTCCAGAACAGGTTCCAATACCGATAAAGCGTGATCTTCTTCTTTGCAGCAAACTGGAAGTACACTTCCAGATGGTCCTGCAGGTTTTTACCCACGCCGGGGCGATCTGCGATCACCTCAATCCCGTGTTCTTTCAGATGATCCGCCGGACCAATGCCGGAGAGCATCAGAAGTTTCGGTGAATTGATAGAACTTGCCGCAAGGATCACTTCGCGCTTTGCCCGGATCACCTCGGATTTGCCGCCACGGGACAGCTGCACGCCGGTTGCGCGACCGTCCTCAATGACAACTTTCTCAGCCAGACCTTTGACAATCTCGACCTTCCCGGTTGCCTGGGCCGGACGCAGATAGGCATTCGCTGCAGACCAGCGCCGTCCATTCCAGACGGTCTGTTCCATCGGGCCGAAGCCTTCCTGTTTCTGACCGTTGTAATCATCGGTGGTTTCATAACCCGCCTGCGCGCCTGCCTTCACGAAAGCCGCATGCAGCGGGTTATCACGGGGACCACGGGACACATGCAAAGGCCCATCTTTCCCGCGCCATTCGGCATCACCACCCTGGCCACTTTCATGCCAGGTTTCCATACGCTTAAAATAGGGCAACACATCGGCATAGCCCCAGCCAGATGCCCCCAGATCAGCCCATGTGTCGTAGTCATGAGCATGCCCACGCACATAGACCATTCCGTTGATCGAACTTGATCCGCCAATCACCTTACCGCGCGGCGTCGCCAGTTTGCGGTTGTCCAGCTTCGGTTCCGGTTCTGACTGAAATCCCCAGTCATACAGCGGCATATTCATCGGATAAGACAAGGCCGCCGGCATCTGGATGAACGGCCCTGCGTCCGTGCCACCAAATTCTACCACGATGACGGATGCGCCCGCCTCGGACAAACGGTACGCCATCGCACAACCCGCAGAGCCTGCGCCGACAATTACAAAATCTGCTTCCATGTTCTTCACTCAGTCTATGGGCGGGCCCTTGCGAGCCCCGCCCGCAAGGGAGGGGAGTGCGCCTTAAAAAGGCGCCTCAACGTCATTCATGCTCACGTAGACCATCTTCATTTCTGAATAATGGTTGATCGCCAGCTTGGAGTTTTCACGACCAACACCAGAAGCCTTGGAACCACCGAAAGGTGCCTCAACCGGGGCCAGATTATAGGTGTTGATGTAGCAGGTGCCTGCCTCAAATCCGGCCGCGATACGGTGACCACGGGTCAGGTCTGCCGTAAACACGCCAGCGGCCAGACCAAATTCAGTGGCATTGGCACGCGCCAGCACTTCTTCTTCTGTATCGAAATCCAGCACAGACATCACCGGGCCGAAGATTTCTTCGCGGGCGATGGTCATATCATCCTGAACATCCGCGAAAACCACGGGTTCAACCCAAAAGCCGTCCTTCTCAGGATAGCCGCCGCCCGTCACAAGACGCGCGCCCTCTTCCTGACCCAGCGCCACGTATTTCTTCACGATGTTCAGCTGATTTTCATTCACCATCGGGCCGAAGTTCACCTCGGGATCCATTGGATCGCCCATCTTGATGCCCGCATCCAGACGCTCTTTCAGACGCGCAAGAAAGGCTTCTTTGATACCCTTCTGCACAAAGACGCGCGTGCCGTTGGAACAGACCTGACCGGTGGAATAGAAGTTCGCCAGGATCGCACCGGACACTGCATTTTCCAGATCCGCATCATCAAAGATGATCAGCGGGGATTTGCCGCCAAGTTCCATGGTGACGTGCTTCATTTCCGCAGCGGCAGCCGCATAAACTTTCTTACCGGTCGGCACAGAACCCGTAAGGGAAACTTTCGCAACACGCGGATCAGTGACAAGCTTTGCACCTACTTCGCCGTAGCCTTGCACAACATTGTAAACACCTTTTGGCGCACCGGCTTCCACCATGATTTCTGCGACTTTCAGTGCGCAAAGCGGGGTGGATTCAGACGGTTTGAACACCATCGTGTTGCCGCATGCCAGCGCAGGCGCACCCTTCCAGCACGCGATCTGGGTTGGATAGTTCCAGGCACCAATACCCACGCAAACACCCAGCGCCTCGCGGATGGTATAGGCAAAATCGCCACCGGCCAGCGGGATATGTTCCCCGGTCAGGGAACCCGCAAGACCACCGAAATATTCCAGTGCATCTGCGCCGGATGTCGCGTCAACTTCCGATGTTTCCTGATACGGCTTACCGGTGTCATAGGTTTCCAGCACGGACAGATCGTGGTTGCGTTCGCGCATAATATCGGCCGCACGACGCAGCACACGACCGCGTTCGGTACCAGACATCGCAGCCCATTCTTTCTGTGCGTTCTTCGCAGCATCCAGCGCCTGATCGACAATCGCCGGGGTCGCGGCATGCAGGGTTGCGATCACTTCGCCGGTGGCAGGGTAAATCACCGGGATTTCTGCACCGGATGTATCTTCTACATACTCGCCATTGATATAATGGCTGGCTTTGGGTTGGGCGGGATGTGTCATGTGGCAACCTCCGTAAAGAGAGTGGGTAAGAGAGAGACGAACCAGCGGTCCGGGTGTTATTGCGGGACGGATCTACGCCCTTCCAGCAGGGCATGAAGATATTCCAGAACGATGTCAGCGGCGCCTTCGGCGTCTTCTTCGACTTCATGCAGGGCACGACGAATATAGTGACCATCAATCATCGCACCAATGCCTGCCGCCGCGTGTTGTGCGGCATCGCCCATCAGGGGTCGCAGGCCGGTAAGAAGATTCGAATTCAGCCGTTTCTGATAGATTCGCAGCAGACGGCGTGCTTCATCAGAGGTCTGTGCAAGCACATAGAAATTCAGCCAAGCCGCCACAACTTCGGGACGGAAGTTACCGGGTTCAAAGCTGGCAACGATCACAGCTTCCACCCGTTCACGCGGGGTTTTAACCGTGGACAAAGCACCGCGCACAGATGCCCCGTATAAAGACAGCGTATGACGCATAGCGGCCAGAAAAATCTGTTCTTTTCCGCCAAAGTAGTGATGCGCAAGGGCTGACGACATGCCGGCACGTTTCGCGATCTGCGACACCGTAACGTCAAGGGAACCGGCACGGCCAATTTCCGTAATCGTCGCTTTTACCAGGGCATCGCGCCTGATAGGCTCCATCCCGAGCTTAGGCATGTTTTTTCTCCAAAAGGCTTGCCATATAGCTTTCAATGATTTTAATTGACTCGTCAATCAAGAAAAAACCAGGGAGCCTCAAATGAAACTCAAGACGACCGCATCCGCCCTCGCGCTGATCGCATTCGCAGGCCCGGCACTTGCTGACTGTGGCACTGTCACATTCTCCGATGTGGGCTGGACCGACATCACCGCAACCACTGCAGTGACCACCACAATTCTCGAAGCCATCGGTTATGAAACCGACATCAAAGTTCTCTCCGTACCAGTGACTTACGTGTCTCTGGCCGAAGGCGACATCGACGTATTCCTTGGCAACTGGATGCCAACAATGGAAGGCGATATCGCTGCTTACCGCGAAGCTGGCACCGTTGACACTGTCCGCGCAAACCTGAATGGCACCGCCTATACACTGGCAACCAACGCAGCTGGCGCAGCCCTTGGCATCGCAGATTTCAAAGATCTCGCGACACATGCTGACGCGCTGGACGGCACCATTTACGGCATCGAGCCAGGCAACGACGGCAACCGCATCGTTATGGACCTGATCGAAGCTGACACATTCGGCATGTCCGCGCTGGAAGTTGTTGAAAGCTCTGAACAGGGTATGCTGGCGCAGGTTGAACGCGCTGACAGCAAGGGCGAACCTGTTGTGTTCCTTGGCTGGGCTCCGCACCCGATGAACTCCAACTTCGAAGTCACCTATCTGACTGGTGGCGAAGAATGGTTCGGCGCGGAAGGTGACGTTTATACAAACACCCGCGCAGGTTACGTTGCTGAATGCCCGAACGTTGGCAAGATGCTGGAAAACCTCGAATTCAGCCTTGGCATGGAAAACGAAATCATGGGCGCGATCCTGGACGGCGGCGAAGAAGCTGACGATGCAGCGCGCACCTGGATCACCGCTAACATCGAAGCGGTTGAACCATGGCTGGCTGGCGTGACATCCAAGGATGGCGAAGACGCATACGCCACCCTGAAGCACGCCTTTGGCATGTAATTAAACTTTGATGAACACGAAAGGCCCCGGCACAGGTCGGGGCCTTTCACATGACGTAAAGATCACCACCGGGGAGGGTGCGTTCAATGGAATGGCTGACAGAGGAAAAGATACCTGTCGGGAAATGGATGAAGGCCGTGTTCGAATGGCTGAAAGACAATCTTTCCTGGTTTTTTGACGGCCTTGAAACGCTGCTGTCCTGGGTTATCGACGGAACGGTTGACCTGCTGCAATACCCGCCTGCCCTGCTGATGGTCGCCCTTTTTGCCGGTATCACCTGGCTGATCCAGAAAGACTGGAAACGAGTTGTGATTGTCACGCTCTGCTTCCTCTATGTGATCAACCAGGGCTATTGGGAAGAAACCGCCGAAAGCCTGACCCTGATCCTTTACGCCGGCTTTTTCTGCATGGCGTTTGGCGTGCCGCTTGGCATCTATTTCGCCCATAATCCCCGCGCATATAAAGCGGTGGAACCGGTGCTGGACATGATGCAGACCATCCCGACCTTTGTTTATCTGATCCCAATGATCGTGCTGTTTGGCATTGGCATGGTGCCGGGTCTTGTGGCGACATTCATTTTTGTGGTCGCCGCCCCAATCCGCCTGACACAGCTCGGCGTTTCCCAGGTGCCGATTGCCCTGAAAGAAGCCGCGCGCGCCTTTGGTGCGACACCACGCGAAACCCTGTTCAAGGTTGAACTGCCCTATGCCTTTCCACAAATCATGGCAGGCCTGAACCAGACAATTATGCTGTCCCTGTCCATGGTTGTGATCGCTGGCCTTGTTGGCGCTGACGGCCTTGGCATCCCGGTGATCCGTGCGCTGAACACTGTGAACGCCGCCAAAGGTTTTGAAAGCGGCTTTGTCATTGTGGCGGTGGCCATCGCCCTTGACCGGATGCTGCGGGTGGAGACGAAATAATGACCAATGCTGTAGAATTCGACAATGTATCCATCGTTTTTGGCGACAAGCCGGAAACCGCCCTGCCCCTGATGGACGATATGAAAACCCGATCTGACGTGCAGAAAGAAACCGGCCAGGTGCTGGGCGTGCATGACTGTTCGATCGATGTGGGCGAAGGGGAAATCCTTGTTCTGATGGGCCTGTCCGGGTCCGGGAAATCCACGCTCTTACGGGCAGTCAACGGGCTGAACCCGGTTGTGCGTGGCGCTGTGCGGGTGAACAACGGCCAGGAAATGGTTGATGTGACATCCTGCTCTGCCGCAACACTGCGCGACGTGCGCCAACATCACGTGTCCATGGTGTTTCAGCAATTCGGCCTTCTTCCCTGGCGTTCCGTGCGTGAAAACGCCGGACTGGGTCTTGAGCTTGCCGGCATGGATAAAGCGAAACGCAACGCGAAAGTTGATCAACAGCTGGCGCTTGTCGGTCTGTCTGACTGGGCAGATCGTAAGGTGGGTGAACTGTCTGGCGGCATGCAACAACGTGTGGGTCTGGCCCGTGCTTTCGCGACCGAAGCCCCTATCCTGTTGATGGATGAACCTTTCTCGGCGCTTGATCCGCTGATCCGAACAAAGTTGCAGGATGAACTTCTGGATCTGCAACGCGATCTGAAACGCACCATCATCTTCGTCAGCCACGATCTGGATGAAGCCTTTAAACTAGGTGACCGCATCGCGATCATGGAAGGCGGGCGCATTGTGCAATGCGGCACACCCCAGGAAATTTTCTCAAACCCCGCCAACGAATATGTCGCGGATTTCGTGGCCCATATGAACCCGCTTGGCGTTCTCTGTGCGCGCGATGTGATGGTGCCTGTTACCGGAACACCAGACCACACGGTTGCCCCGGATATGGACATCCGCGCGGTGATGGAGCTGATCGGCGACAGCACAGATGCAGTTGGCGTGAAAGACGGCGACACAATTATCGGCCAAATCACAAAGGATCGGGTGCTCAGCAAACTTCTTGATCCTCGCAGCTGAGCAGCAGTGGGGGGCCGTGCCCCCCATACCCGTTTGTTTTGTTACGAGGACTTCGTTTTTACAGGATTACTTTTCTGGCGCTTGAGCCGCGCCTCGCGCCAGGAAATATAGCTGATCGCCGCAATGATCAGGGAACCGCCGAGCACCACCCATTGATCGACGGGTTCGGCAAAGAACACAGCCCCAAGAAGGGTTGCCCAGACCAGTTGCAGGAACGTCACCGGCTGGGTCACAGATACAGGTGCCGCCTGAAACGCCAGCGTCATCGCGTAATGCCCGCCCGTCGCAAAAGCTGCCACCAGCAACATCCAGGCTGCCTGTTCAAAAGACACCGGCTGCCAGACCATCCAGGCAAAAGGCGCAAGACCGATCGTCACTGTGATCGACAGCATCCCGATCACAACAGCGGCGGAAACCTGCCCGGACAAACGCTTGGCAATCAGATAGCCTGCCGCAAAGAAAATCGCTGTGAAGATCATCGCGAAATGACCGGATGACAACTCTCGCACGCCGGGACGCAGAATGATCAAGGCACCGACAAGTGCTGCAAGTACCGCGATCAGACGACGCGCGGCGAATTTCTCGCCCAGAAACAGCGCCGCGCCGATGGTGATATAAACCGGTGAGAGATAATTCATCGCCGTGACTTCCGCGATGGTGATCTGGGACATAGCGTAAAACCAGCAGATCACCCCCCCCGTCTGCAATGCCCCACGGATCGAAAACAGCGTTAGCATCTGGCGCGTCATCGGTGCATTCAGCATTGGGCGGATCATCGGGATGACGAACACCAGCCCCAGGAAATAGCGCAGGAAGGCAAATTGCGCGGCGGGCAAAGACCCATCCATATATTTCACGGTGGCGGTGACGGCGACAAAGCACAGGCCCGTCACGATCATCCAGAAGACCCCGGCGAGGGGCCTGTCAGCTTGTTGCGCGTTCTGATCCATTGGGTCAGATGACCCGGATCAGACCCGGGTTGCAAGCTCATTCGCCTGCGAACAGTAGTTTTACGGCAATCGCCCACATGGTTAGTGCCACCAGCCCATCAAGCACACGCCAGGCCATGGGGCGCGCAAATAGTGGGGCCAGCAGACGCGCACCATAACCCAGCGCGAAGAAAAAGCTAAAAGACGCCGTGACCGCCCCGGCGGCAAAAGCAATGCGGTTGTCATAATCCGTGGACACGGACCCCAGCAACACCACAGTATCAAGGTAGACATGCGGGTTCAGCCAGGTCAGCGCCATACAAATCGCAAGGGTCTTACCCAGGCTTTGGCGGGTGTTTTCAGCAGCCTCCAGGCTCTCGCCGCCTTTCCAGGCCGCCCGCGCGTTCATCAGCCCGTAAAAGATCAGAAACGCCGCGCCACCCCAGGTGAAAGCGGGTTTGATCCAGGGCGCCTGTTCCACCATCCAGCCAAATCCGGCAACCCCTGCAATGATCAGGATGGCATCCGACAGAGCACAGGTCAGGCAGATGGCAAAAACATATTGCTGTCGTAAACCCTGGCGAAGCACAAATGCATTCTGGGCACCGATTGCAACGATCAGGGTCAGTCCAAGGGCAAATCCGGCAAGCGCTGTCTGCATCTTTATTCTCCGCATAAAGGTGGTTCAGACGGGAATAATACTTGCACCGAGATCATTCAAATTAAATACTCTAACCAAACTTAAGGAATGCTAATGTTTGATCAGGCACATCTGCGCGCCCTTGCAGCGGTTCTGAACGAGGGTAGTTTTGATGCGGCTGCCGCACGGCTGAACATCACGCCCTCGGCTGTGTCACAGCGCATCCGTGCCCTGGAAGAAGTTGCAGGTGGAACCCTGCTGATCCGTTCACAACCGGTGGAAGCCACAGAGGCCGGGCAGATATTGTATCAACATGCTGAAACCATCGCCCTTCTGGAACAGGATCTGAGCCAGCACTTCCGCCCGGATACCGGAACGGATCGTCCACGGCGCGCCCGGATTGCCGTAAATGCAGACAGTCTCGACACATGGTTCATTCCGGCGATGGCACGGGCACAGGAGGACAGCGATCTGCTGTTTGATGTGACGTCGGTTGATCAGGATCACACGTTGTCCCGCCTGCGTGCAGGTAAGGTTCAAGCCGCAATTACAGCAGAAAACCAACCGGTTGCAGGGTGTGATGTCACGCATTTGGGGGCCTTGCGATATGTCGCAACCTGCAGCCCTGAATTTGCACAGCACTGGTTTCCGGAAGGTGTGACTGCGGAAAGCCTGCAGAACGCCCCTGCCCTTGTGTTTGATCGTCAGGACAGATTGCAAAATCTGTGGGTACAACGCGAATGCGGGCGGCCTTTGGTGCTGCGACGTCAGCACATGCTGCCTTCGACAAAGGGGTTTGTCAGCGCTGCAGAAGCCGGGCTTGGCTGGGGCATGAACCCGGAAAACCTGGTGCGCGACAAAATCAAAGACGGATCGCTTGTGGCCCTTGGATGGCGTCCGGAATATGACACACCGCTTTACTGGCAGGTCAGCCGCATTGTTGCCGGGCCTTTGCGCCCCCTGACCCGGGCGGTAGTGAAACTGGCGCGCGAAAGCCTGGTGCAAAACCAGAATACCGGAAAACTAGAAAACTAGAAAACTAGAAAACTAGAAAACTAGAAAACTAGAAAACTAGAAAACCGGTATTCACCCTTTCAGCGTTCACAAACAAAAAAACGGCCCCACTGCTGAGACCGTTTTTCATTCAATCAGATCAGAAAGATCAGAGCTGCGACAGAACCTCGTCAGAGGCGTCAAAATTCGCGGTCACTCGCTGAATATCATCATCATCTTCCAGCGCATCAATCAGCTTCATCAGCTTCTGCATACCTTCAAGGTCCAGCTCAGTGGACATGTTCGGCTTCCAGATCAGCTTGGTGGAATTGGATTCGCCCAGCTCAGCTTCAAGTGCGGTGGACACTTCGTTCAGATCGGTGTCGCCACAAATGATGGTGTGACCATCTTCAGAGCTTTCACAATCCTCAGCACCCGCTTCGATCGCGGCCATCATCACAGTGTCCGCATCACCAGCTTCTGCACCGTAAGTGATTTCGCCTTTACGGTCGAACATGAACCCAACAGATCCGGTTTCGCCCAGATTGCCACCGTTCTTAGAAAACGTGGAGCGCACGGTAGATGCAGTGCGGTTTTTGTTGTCGGTCATGGTTTCAACGATGATCGCTACACCATTGGGCCCGTAGCCTTCATAACGGATCTCGTCATAGATTTCGGCGTCACCACCAATCGCCTTTTTAATCGCGCGATCGATGTTGTCCTTTGGCATAGAATTCGACTTGGCTTCTTTCACAGCCAGACGAAGGCGCGGGTTTTTCTCTGGATCCGGGTCGCCCATTTTCGCAGCAACGGTGATCTCTTTTGAGAACTTAGAGAACATCTTTGAACGCAGCTTATCCTGACGACCTTTACGGTGTTGGATGTTTGCCCATTTTGAATGGCCGGCCATGGTAACTCCCTTTGGCGGAATTTCGCTTTGGCCTTCTATAAAACATGGGGGCGAAAGCCTCAAGTGATTGCAATCATGCCCGTGATCCGGTCTTTTAAAAGAAAACGGATGTTTCCATGACCACTGACCAGATTATTCTGTTTTCCCTGTTTGCCCTTGTTTTTGCCGGTCTGCTCTGGGGACGGTTCCGCTATGACCTTGTCGCCTTTGCTGCCCTTATGGCTGGCGTCGTCCTTGGCGTCGTTGACACAAAACATGCATTTGATGGTTTCGGGCACCCTGCAACAATTGTTGTGGCGCTGGTTCTGGTGGTGTCCGCCGGACTTGTACGTTCTGGCGCAGTCTTCCTGATCACCCGCACCCTTGTCGACAGCACGCGCAGCCTTGGTGCGCATATCACCTTGATGGGGGCCATTGGTGGGGTTCTCTCGGCTTTCATGAATAATGTGGCCGCCCTTGCCCTGTTGATGCCGGTTGATATCCAAACCGCACGCAAGGCCGGACGTGGGCCGGGTTTGTCACTGATGCCCCTGTCCTTCGCAACAATCCTGGGCGGTATGGTCACAATGATCGGCACGCCGCCGAACATTATTATCGCATCCATTCGCGGCGAAAGCCTGGGCGAACCGTTTAAAATGTTCGATTTTGCTCCCGTGGGTGGCATCGCGGCCATTGCGGGGCTGGCGTTTGTGGCCCTGATTGGCTGGCGGATGATCCCACAGGGGGAAGACAAAGGCGCGGCGGGCGACCCCATGGATGGTCTTGCACAATATATTGCGGAACTGACCGTGCCCGAAGGATCAAAGCTGATCGGACAACGCTTGTCTGATCTATATGCGGAAGCCGACAAAACCGATGTCGCAATCCTTGGCCTCGTACGAAAGGGCGAACGACGCTATGGCACCCAGCGCAACACAAAACTGGCGGCTGGGGACGCCCTGGTGCTGGAAGCCGCGCCAGATGCCCTGGACGAATTTCGGGCTGCGTTGAAGCTTGATTTCGCCGAAACCAGGCGCCAGGAGGCGCTGCGCGCTGATGGGGCCGGCCTGACCACGATTGAAGTCGTCGTCCCTGCAGGCGCCCGGATAGATGGCAAAACCGCACTTTCCATTGGTCTTGGCTGGCGACAGCGCACGGTCCTTCTGGGGATTTCCCGCGAAGGTAAAAAGATCACCCATCAATTGCGCAAAACCGAAATCCGCCCAGGCGATATTCTTCTGTTACTCACCCCTGATGGTCATGCGTCTGACGTGACGGAATGGTTGGGTTGTCTGCCGCTTGCAGATCGTGGATTGCAGGTGACAGAAAACACCAAGACCTGGATGGCAATTGGCATTTTCGGCGGCGCGGTTCTTGCGGCAAGCCTTGGTCTGATCTACCTGCCAGTTGCCCTTGGTGTGGTGGTGGTCGCTTATGTGCTGACCAATATTCTGTCCGTGCAGGAACTTTACGATCATATTGAGTGGCCCGTGGTGGTGTTGCTGGGATCGATGATCCCGCTGGGGGCGGCCCTGGAAAGCTCCGGCGGCACGGAACTGATTGCAAACAGCCTGACCAGCCTGACGGCAGGTCTGCCGGCCTGGGCCGTGCTGACGGTTCTGATGATCGTGACCATGACCCTGTCAGATGTGCTGAATAACACCGCCACCACCATTGTTGCCGCCCCCGTGGGCATCCAGATGGCCCAAAGCATGGGCGTCAACCCGGATCCCTTCCTGATGGCCGTCGCCGTGGCCGCAAGCTGTGCCTTCCTCACGCCAATTGGTCATAAAAACAACACGTTGATCCTGGGTCCGGGCGGCTATGGTTTTGGCGATTACTGGCGGATGGGCCTGCCGCTTGAGATTTTGATCGTGGCGGTTTCTATCCCGTCAATTCTGGTGTTCTGGCCTCTGTAAACGGGGGACCAGTCCCCCGTACCCCCTGGAGTATTTCTGGCAAGATGAAAAGGTCAGCCAGAGAATTCCTGCGGGCCCATTGGCGTCTCAAGGGTTACACCGGACGTACCATTACTGCCCGCTGCCAGAGGCAGGCGCGGGCGGGTCGTATTCCGGATCACCTGATAGGGCCAGGCATGGGGGCAGCCGCCCAATGTGCCGGACCATGTGTTGCCAGATCTGTTGCGCGGGCCGGTACAGAGCGCACCATCAGATGTCTGCACCGTGACCGTGTCGCGGTAAAGCACAGCGGCAGCAGGGGTGACCACAGGCGGGGCATCCTGCATGGTGCAGCCTGCCAGCGCCAGGAACAGAAAGATACGTTTCATTTTTCTCCCGCGGTCAGTTCCACCGGTGCGCCATGTGGCGTCGCCAGATAGGCGCGTTCCCAGGTGTCACGCCGGGTTTTAAGATCACCGGACGCGACAATTTCAGCACCGTCAAGCAGCCTTTCAAGCGCCCGCAAAGCAGCCTCATAATACGTTTCTTCGGTATCCGCCCGCCCGGCGCTTTCATCTGCGTCGCGTTCTGCGCCAAGCGTTTCAGCCCAGGCGGTGGCGCTGATCTGGCCGGATGTGACCAGCGTATCCGCAATCGCCAGAACCTGCGCATGCCAGGCCTCGCCAAATTTCGGTGCATCCGGGGCAAGTGCGTCTTCAGGGCCAAATTCGCGGGGGATATTACAATTGCTCAAGGTAGCTCTCCCACAGATCGAGGGTCACGGTATCACGCGGATCGGCATCCTTGCCCCAAAGTTCCTGTGCGGTGAAAACCACCGTGTAAAGATGTTCGGGCACCTCCTGTCCCTGTGCGGATTTATCTGGCAGCGGATGTGCGCCGCGCTGCGCAAGGATTTTTCCAGACCGGCCACGGGCATAGGCGGGCAGCCGGGTGTGTGTAGGGACCGAATGTGACAGGGTTTTCACCGGATCCCCAACCGCAAAGGCAGGCGCGAAATCGACCTCTTCCTCAAATGTTTTGACAGAGGTGCGGTTCTTTTCAAGGATCTGTTCCTTATTCAGAACTTCGGGCCTGGATGCACCTTCCGCACGCAAAGCATTCTTCCCCACGATATTCAGGGCGTCTTCCATGGTGAAGGTCCCGCAATCCACGCCCAGAGCCAGATCCGTCATGCACCATTTCTCAAAATATGGAATGGTCATATAGGCGTGTGGGGGCAGTTGTTCGACCACGTGACGCCACCAGTCGATGGTGACGCTGGTGTTGCGTGAAGACTGCGCCATCGCCCACATGCGCCCTTCCCAGTCATAGTGCCAGGGGGCCTCAGGTTCATTCACATCAACCGGCCCAAACCCCTGCTTACCGCCCAGATCATGGATCGTATCCATCACTTCACCTCCAGATCGCGATCAGTGCCAATCATGGAATTGCGTGTCACGAGGGCAGCCAGTTGTTCCTGGCTCCAGCCTTCGGTTCCGGCCGGGCGTTGCGGCACCACCAGGTAACGCAATTCCGCAGTACTGTCCCAGACGCGCACGGCAACGTCATCGCCAAGCGAGACGCCAAATTCTTCCAACACTTTACGTGGCTCGCGCACCACACGCGCGCGATAGGCTGATGCTTTGTACCAGGCAGGCGACAGGCCCAGCAGGGAAAACGGATAACAGGAACACAGGGTGCAGACGACGACATTGTGCTGGTCATCGGTGTTTTCCACCGCTTTCAGATCGCCGGTTGCTTTGCCTTCAAATCCAAATTCGGTGATCGCCTGCGCCGCATCTTCCATCAGACGCGCTTTAAAATCCGCATCCAGCCAGGCGCGTGCCACAACCTGCGCACCGCGTTTGGGGCCGATGTCTTCTGAATAGGCTTCCACCCAGGCATCGAGCGTTTCTGTGGCCACCAGGCCCCGTTCCACAAGCAGGCTTTCCAGCGCCTTCACCCGAAGGGCAGGTTCCGGTGGCAGGTGGGAATGCAGATGGTCATGAATTTTCGCAAGCTTGTCGCGATCAAATGATGTGCCGGATGTCATTGGGGTTCCTCCTGACAAGAGGATGCCCCTGACATGCCTGATCGGTCAACCGTGCAATAACGCGCAATGATGCTGTGGGAAGTGTTCAGAAATCCACGATATGGCTTCCTGACGCACGGTCTGATGCGCAGCCCTCAGCGCCTGCTTGTCCCGATAGTACAGATCTTCCTGTTCAAGCAGGCAATAATACTTATCCCAAAGCATACGAAAACCACTGGTTTCCCCAAACGACCCAAACGACCCAAACGACCCAAACGCGATGCACAATTGTTCAAGCTGAAACAATGTCATTGCAGAAATTTCCTGCGAACTCCCGGCCAGGTTCAGAACAAGCGGCAGTGCGGCGTATCTTTCTATTTCCTGGCCCGTCTCAGGAAACTGAATGCCTACGGATTGCGCAGCCGCACGCACCAGAGGCTGCAGTTCAGTCCAATGGTGGGGTGGCATCTCACCGGCCAGAATGATGACATCCATTTCATCGCACCCTGCTTCCAGCATTGAAAGCGCCCATGCGACACTCTCCCCGGCGTTATCGGTGTTGGCCGCAGACAATGCAGCCACATGACAGCCCTGTGCGAACAGTTCCGGGATCATCACAACGGCCAGAAGACCGGGATCAGGACGGAAGCCAGCAGACCGATTGTCAGGTTCAGCGGGATCCCGATTTTCATGAAGTCGGTGAATTTATATCCGCCGGGGCCATAGACCAGCATGTTGGTCTGATACCCAATTGGTGTGGCGAAACTTGCGCTTGCGGCCACCATCACAGCCACGACCAGCGGGCGGGCATCAACGCCAAGCGCATCGGCCAGGCCAATCGCAATCGGTGTCACAACCACCGCAACCGCATTGTTGGACACAAGCTCTGTCAGCACCGAGGTCAACAGATAAATCGCCCAGACGATCAGGAAAGGCGGCAACAGGCCAAGGCCCGGCGCGATGGCGTCCACGATCAGTTTGACGGCCCCTGAAGCTTCCAGCGCCGCCCCGATCGCAAGCATCGAGAAGATCAGCGCAAGCAGGCGACCATCAATGAAGGAAAACGCTTCTTCGGCGTCAATACAGCGCGACAGAAAGATCAGCGCGACAGAAATTATCGACAGCAGGAAGATCGGTGCAACGTTAAACGCCGCCAGGATCACGACCCCCAGAAGGGCTGCGATCGCCACTGGCGCATGGCTGCGGCGGTAGGCCCGGCCAGAGGGTTTTGACACATCGACAAGCCCCATATCCTGGGCCAGGCGTGCGATATCTTCCGGCGCGCCTTCCAGCAAAAGCGTATCCCCAACCCGCACAATCAGATCGTCCAGCTGACGCCCGATGTTCTGGTTTTTCCGGTGCACCGCCAGCGGGTAAACACCATAACGGCGGCGCAGACGCAGGGACCCAAGCGACCGGCCAACCATCTTTGTGTCAGGTGAAATCAGCACTTCAACCGTGGTGGTTTCCACAGCAGACAACTGATCCACGCGTTTCAGACTTTTGTTCCGTTGCAGGGACAAAAGTTCGGTCATTTCGGTACGCAGAACCACCCGGTCGCCGACCTGCAATGTCACCACATCAAGGTTCCGGCGCAGGGACTGATCGCCGCGCAACACATCCACCAGGCGCACGCCTTCGCGCTTAAACAGCTGAACGGTTTTAACCTCACGGCCGATCAGGTTGCTTTCCGGGGGGATCGCGGCCTCGGTGAAGAATTTCTTCTTCGAAATCTTGCCCAGCATATCCGCCATAGACCCACGATCCGGCAGCAATTTCGGCCCGATAAAGCGCAGATAAATCATGCCCCAGATTACAAGGATAATGCCCAGAGGCGTGACTTCAAAGATCGAAAAAGCTTCCATCCCATTTGCGCGCGCAACACCATCAACAAGCAGGTTGGTGGATGTGCCGATCAGAGTCAGCGTACCACCAAGGATCGCAGCATAAGACAGGGGGATCAGCATTTTCGAAGCCGGCAGATCAAGGGTACGGGCCAGTTGTACAAACACCGGGATCATCACAACAACGACCGGGGTGTTCGACACAATCGCAGAGCTGAGAATGACAAACCCCATCAACATTGCCACAGCGAGAACCGGCTGGGTCTTGGCCTTGCGGTCGGCAAATTGCGTGAACCAGTCAAGCGATCCCGTGCGCACCAGCGCCCCCATGATGATGAACATCGCCGCAATCGTCCAGGGTGCCGGGTTTGCCAGCACCGGCAGTGCTTTTTCATAGGGCAGGATGCCCGTGGCCAGCATCAGGGCCACGCCGGCAATTGCCACAACTTCGGTTGGATAACTTTCGCGCAGAAACAGCACAAACATCGCAGCCACGACGCAAAGTGCGACGATGGCCTGTCCCGTAGGGGATAGAATTTCAGCTAAAATCATCTGAGCCCATATTCGTTAAACCGCACTGAGTGTCGCGGTTTATGGGGATGGGCGCAAGTGCGGTGTTCATTCTTTGAAAGAACCCAGGGGAACATAGCGTATTGCAAAGGCTTGCCCTAACTCACTTTGTAAAGAGATCAAAAGGATTAGTGCCTGGTCTTCAAGTTGTGAATAGTCGGCGTTGGACCACGGGCCAGGACTATCGGGATCATTCCAATCAAGAGCCTGGTCATGTCAGATGTTCAGGTCTGATAGTTTTTCTTTGGTGCTTTGAGAGATCGGAAGCTTATCTTCGATGGGACCAACATCAAATTCATTCCTGGCGTTATCGTCATCACACCAGAGACACCCTCCACCCCATTCAAACATGAGTTTCAGCTTATAGGTCATGTTTGACTTTCTTTCCCCCTCGGCTGCACCAGAAACAGCCCTGCCATCATCAGAACAAGGGCAATCCAGATATAGCTGGAATAGCTCTCGGACAACAGAAGCATGGACCAGAGCAGGCCGGACGCGGTGACGATATAGGCGACCTGGGCTGAGAACACCGCACCAGCACGGCCCACCAGCCAGACGTAGCCTGTATAGGCGATCACGTTGATCAGGGAAGCCATGACAATGGCGAAATCGGGGGCGGCCCAGGTGGTGGGCGGAGTGATAAACGTGCCGGTCATCAGGGCGATAGGCAGACTTGCGACACTGCCCAGAATGCTTGCGCCCAGAAGAACACGCACCGGACCTTCGCCCGTGTCACCCCATTTCGCCACAAGGTTGCTTTCCAGCCCGTATAGAAACGGCGCGATCAACGCCAGTGGAATAAAGACCACCATGGCGCGGTCTGGCAGGCTGGCCTCTGGCCCTGCAATCAGGATCACCGCCAGCATGCCGGTCAACAGCCCGGCGAAACGACGCCAGTTGAATTTCTCAGACCCAAGCGCCAGCGCGATGGGAAAGGCGAACATCGGCACCAGTGAAATCAGCAGCGCCACGACGCCCGCAGGCAGGTAAACCGACGCCGTATAAGACGCCCAGTTCGGCAGCAATGTTCCGCATAGCATCACCGCCAGATACAGCCGGATCTGGTCACGTTTGAACCCGGGCCAGACACCGCGTTGCCAGCAGATCAGGGACAGAAGAGCGGCGCAGATGAACTGGTTCCAAAAGATGATCCCGAAATCGCGATAGCCTTCGGACACAGCGATTTTGTTCAGCGGGAACGACAGCCCCCAAACCAGGCCACAGCCCAGAAGCACGAAAAACAAGGGCCCATTGCCCTGTTTTACCCGCGCAATCACGCGGGTGGCCAGGCGCTGTCGGGGCTGGAAGGTTGCAGGCGCCCGCCATTGCGGATCATCGCCACGCGCTTTGCCTTGCCGGTCATGTCATCGGTTTCAACAAAGAGGCCCGAAAGCGTTGCTTCCTCAAGCGCGGGCGTAAACCGCCCCTTGCCCATGCCGGTAATAAAGCGGCGCATGGGTTCTTCTTTTTCCATGCCAATGACGGAATTATAGTCGCCACACATGCCCGCATCTGCCTGAAATGCTGTGCCTTTTGGCAGGATCTGCGCGTCACCGGTCGGGATATGGGTGTGGGTGCCGACAACAACGCTTGCGCGTCCGTCACACCAATGTCCCATGCCCATTTTCTCGCTGGTGGCTTCGCAGTGAATGTCCACAAGGCTTGCCTGAACGCGTCCCATCAGCGGGGCCTTCTTCAGCTCGGCCTCAATCGCGGAAAACGGATCAGAGAAAGGGCGTTTCATGAAAACCTGGCCCAGCGCCTGTGTCACCAGAACCTTACGTCCGCGGGTGGCCTCAAAGATACCGGCACCACGTCCGGGCGCATCTTTGGCAAAGTTCAGCGGGCGGATGATGCGGGGTTCCTGGGCGATATAGCCATACATATCCCGTTGATCAAACGCGTGATCACCCAGGGTGATCACATCGGCCCCTGCCGCAAGGATCGCTTTTGCATGACTGGCATTCAGCCCCATACCAGAGGTCGCATTTTCACCGTTCACCACGATAAAATCGAGCTTCCAGTCCTCCCGCAGGCCGGGAAGGCGTTCTGAGATTGCATTGCGGCCGGCGCGGCCAACGACATCGCCAAGAAATAGAATACGCATGCCTCTGCATTATCACGGCCATGGTGTCGCGCAAGCTCAGAAAACACTGGAACGTGGCGTTTTCTGCTGATAGCGGAAAGAAATGAGGGGAATTCTGCAGACCATTGCTTGTGTTTTGCTCTGTGTTGCCGTGATGGCACCACGGGTGAATGCGGCTATTGTGGCATTTTTCCCCGATAGTTTCCGGATGATTGTGATCTGTACCGGCACGGAAATGCGTACGATCATTTTGGATCCTTCGGGTGCGCCGGTCTCTGAAGAATTGCTTGCTGAATCTGTTTGTCTGATGGGTGATGGGGCCGTGATGTCTGAAGCGCCAGAGGTGTTCTGGCAACGCCTGCATCTGCGTTTCACCCGCGACACAGCCCTATTTGCGCAGTTCACTGATGCCGATCAGCTGATCCTTCTGCGCCCACCGGGCCGGGGACCACCTGCTTTGTTTGTTTAACACCCAAACTTAAACAAACTCAGGAAAATACAATGAACACAGTAAATGCGGCCACGGCCGCAGACACCTCCGTGCGCGGCGGTGCCTTTTATCGTCTCGTCTGGAAATGGCATTTTCTGGCCTCACTTTATGTACTGCCTTTTATGCTGATCCTTTCTGTCACCGGCGGGATTTACCTTTACAAACCTCAGATCGAATCCTGGCTCTATGCGGATCGTCTGACTGTTGCGGTCACGGGCGAGGCCCTGCCGCTTGAAGATCAGATAGCAGCCCTTGAAGAGTATTCCGGTGTGACGCGTTTGCGCGGGATCATGGTCTATGATGATCCGGCCCGCACAACGCGCGTGGAATTCAACGATACGGATCGTGTCCGCAGCCATGCCTGGATCAATCCGTATACGGCGGAAGTGCTTGCCAGCACGCCGCGTGATGCCACGTTGATGCGGATGTTGAAGAAGTTTCACGGCGAGCTATTACTGGGCAGTTTCGGCACGAAATTTGTTGAACTTTCAGCACATTGGGCGATTGTTATGATGGTCACGGGGATCATTCTCTGGTGGCCGCGTGGCAAGCGAAACCTGCGCGATGCGACCCGTCTGCCGCAGGGCACCGGTCGTAAATGGTGGCGCGAGGCACATCTGTTCTCGGGCATGTTTGCCTTTGTGCTGATCATGCCAATTCTGATCACCGGCCTGCCCTGGACGGATGTCTGGGGTGGTGGTCTGTCTTATGTGCAGACACAGACCGGGCAGAAATCCTTGTCCCTGCGATTTGGCGGGGCTGCGCCGAAATCATCTGCCTCAGAAGGCGATACCATTGCTTATGCACAGGTGATCGAAATCGCACGCGATCAGGGCATTGTTACGCCGTA
This sequence comes from Halocynthiibacter styelae, assembly GCF_016123485.1. Classification (GTDB taxonomy): domain Bacteria; phylum Pseudomonadota; class Alphaproteobacteria; order Rhodobacterales; family Rhodobacteraceae; genus Halocynthiibacter; species Halocynthiibacter styelae. The sequence goes on from NZ_JADCKQ010000002.1 coordinate 287,864, forward strand.
TGAGATGCGCCCGCCACGTCGTGAGAACGATGCATTCTGGTTGCGATCCGCCAGTGTAAACCGTTATGATCAGACGGAAATCGTTGTGGATCGCTATAGTGGGGAACAACTGGCACGGGTTGATTTCGCGGAAAACCCGGTGGTCGCAAAAACTGTGTCTCTGGGCATTTCTCTGCACCAGGGGGAACTGTTTGGCCCGCTTAATCTGGCGCTGAACACCATCGCGGCTTTGCTGGGTGTGTTCCTGTCTGTATCCGGCTTTATTGTCTGGTGGAAACGCCGTCCCGCAGGCTCTCTCGGGGTGCCCGCCGCACCAGAGGCAAACCTCAGTGCAGGCATGATTGTCACCGTGATTGCGCTAATGATCCTGCTGCCACTGATGGGACTTTCCCTGATCTTTGCCCTGGTATTGGACTGGCTGATTTTCCGGCGCCTGGGCTGGTTCCAGGGGGCGCGGCCAACCGCAGCAGAATAAAAAGAGCGGCCCTGCAAAGGGCCGCTTTACCCCGCCAAAACGGGTAAATATCGCATACACAAACCATGCACAGTCTATGCACAACTTATGCATATCAGGCGCACGGCGCTTTCAGACCTGGTTAAGGATCAGAAGGTGATCACTTCGCGCTCTGTCACGATGTAATCAAGTGGCTGATCGGTGTCTTCCAATGGCAGATCCGTAGCTTCCTGCGCGGCCCAGGCGAAACCCAGGGCAAGGGTCGGACGTTTCGCACGCAGGCCTTCAAGCGTGCGGTCATAGAACCCGCCACCATAGCCCAAACGCCCGCCCGCGCGATCAAAGGCCACAAGCGGGGCGATCAGCACTTCGGGTTCCACCCATTGGCAATCCGCCGGGATGCGCGCACCGAAGGTGCCCATGGTCATGGTGGTGTCCGGGGTCCAGAGCGCGAATTTCAGGGGCTGACCGTTGGCCTCAATCACCGGGACGGCGATTTGCGATGAGGCGGCAAGTTCTGTCATGGCAGGCAGCGGATCAATCTCGCTGCGCATGGGCATATAGGCCCCGATTACTTTGCCCTTATGCGCGGCCAAAACTTCCATCAGTTTTTCATTCGCCGAAGCATTGCGAAGAGGCGCATCATCGGCGCGGTGCGTTGCACCCCGCCGTTCAAAGGCGGCTTCGCGTGCCGCAGATTTCAGAGCCGTCAGATCGGTCATAATAGCATCCATCCCGCAAGACCCAGGAAGGCGAAGAAGCCCACCACATCGGTCACAGTTGTCACAAAGGCCCCCGACGCCAGCGCCGGATCGACCCCCAGTTTTTCCAGCGAGACCGGCACAAGAATGCCCGCAAGCCCTGCGATCACCAGGTTCACCACCATGGCAATCGCCAGCACCGCGCCCAGCATAGGTTGCCCGAACCAGATCCAGCCGACCACGCCCATGATCAACGCAAAGGCCAGGCCATTCGCCAGCCCCACAAGGGTTTCGCGTTTGATCACCCGCCAGAGGTTGGAACTGGTAAGGTCTTTTGTCGCCAGCGCCCGCACAGCTACTGTGAGCGCCTGAGTGCCGGCGTTCCCGCCCATAGACGCCACAATGGGCATCAGAACCGCCAGGGCGACAAATTGCGCGATCGTGGCTTCAAACTGGGCGATCACTAATGAGGCCAGGATCGCGGTGATCAGGTTCACAAACAGCCAGGGGAAACGGGTTTTGGTGGTTTCAATCACACGGTCAGACAGGCTGGTGGCTTCGCCCACACCCGCAAGTCGCAGGATGTCTTCTTCGTGTTCTTCATCCAGAACCACCATCGCATCATCAATGGTAATGACGCCAACCAGACGGTCATCTTCATCCACAACGGGGGCGGAAATCAGGTGGTACTGGTTGAATGCATAAGCAACATCTTCTTCCGGCTGGGTCACGCGGATCGGACGGAAGGTGTCTTCGCACAGCTCTGTCAGGGGGATTTCACGCGCCGCGCCCAGCAATTTGCCCAGAGTCACATAGCCCGTGGGTTTCAGGCGCGGATCAACCATGATCACATGATAAAACTGTTCCGGCAATTCATCCTGGTTGCGCAAAAAATCGATTGTCTGGCCGACATTCCAGTGTTCGGGCGCGGCAACGATTTCACGCTGCATAAGGCGACCGGCGGACTCTTCGGGCCAGGCCAGCGCCTGTTCCACCGCAACCCGGTCTGCATCTTCCAGAGCGTCAAGAATGGCTTCCTGTTGGGGTTCGTCCAGATCCTCAACCAGATCGACAACGTCATCGGTTTCAAGTTCTCGAACCGCCTCAGACACCACGTCATCCGGCAGGAATTCAATCGCCTCTTCGCGCAGGCTTTCATCAAGTTCTGACAGGATTTCCCCATCAAACACATCGCGGGCCAGCAGAAGGATTTCCCGGCGTTCGCGTTGATCCACCTGTTCCAGCATATCCGCAAGGTCGGCGGCGTGTAGTGGTTCAAAGATTTCTTCCAGGCGGGCTTTGTCGGCGGTTGCCAGGGCCAGGCGGACCTCATCAACCAGCGACCGGTCCAGGGCAAAATCTTCTTCCTGGTCGTCCTGGTCAAAGAGTGTATCTGCCATGTTTTGCCCTCATACCTGGAAATAACCGATGCGGCGATTGGCCCGCCTTTATGCGAACATAACCAAAAGTCTTTCGGGAAAACAGGGATAACCGGGCGATTTACCCGCAAAATACGACAGGCTATGTTAGATGTCCGGGGAATGTATGAAGGACGCTTTGATAATGCAGAAAATTCTGACAGGCCAGGTGCTGCAGTTTCTTGCCAATCCGTTTGAGGGCCCGGCGGAAGAAAGCGCGCGTGTGATCACAGATGGCGCGGTTCTGGTGGAAGGCGGGCGTATTGCGAAGGTCGGGCGTGCGGCAGATCTGCTGGCGGATTATCCGCGAGCTGTGGTGACGCGCTATGGCGATCACCTGATCTGCGCGGGGTTTGTTGATGCCCATGTGCATTATCCGCAGACCGCGATTATCGCGAGCTGGGGTAAGCGGCTGATAGACTGGCTGAACACCTATACGTTCCCGGAAGAAATGCGTTTTACGGATGCGGGTTTTGCCCGGGAAACAGCGGATCGTTATCTGGATCTGACCCGGGTCAATGGCACGACCACTGTAACCAGTTTTTGTACGATCCACCCGGAAAGTGTTGATGCGCTGTTTGATGCAGCAGAGGCACGCGGACAACGCATTGTGGCTGGCAAAACCTGTATGGATCGCAACGCACCCGATAGGCTGCGCGACACGGCACAAAGCGCTTATGACGACAGCAAAACCCTGCTGGAAAAATGGCACGGTCGCGGGCGGGCGAGCTATGCGATCACACCGCGGTTTTCACCGACCTCGACGCCGGAACAGCTGGCGGCGATGGGGGCTTTGTGGGCGGAATATCCTGAAGTTCTGATGCAGACCCATCTGTCAGAACAGCTGGATGAGATTGAATGGGTGAAGGAACTTTACCCGAATTCCCGCGATTATCTGGACACTTATGAAGAACACGGGCTGTTGCGCCCCGGGGCACTGTTTGGCCACGCGATCCATCTGACAGACCGCGAACGCGCACGCCTGAAAGAAATGGATGCAAGCCTTGTGCATTGCCCAACGTCGAATACGTTCATTGGTTCCGGCCTGTTTGATATGGCCGGGTTGATGGCGGAAGGGCAACGCGTGGGGCTGGCGACAGATACCGGCGGCGGATCGAGCTTTTCCATGCTGCGCACCATGGCGGCAGCTTATGAAGTGGGGCAACTGCGCGGCACGCCGCTGCATCCGGCGCAACTGTTGTGGCTGGCGACACAGGGATCCGCGCGCGCGCTGCAGATGGAAGGTAAGATTGGCAATATTGTGGAAGGGATGGAGGCGGACCTGACCGTGCTTGACCTGGCTTCAACCCCGGCGATTGCCCAGCGCCATGTAAGGGCCAATGATATCTGGGAGGCCCTCTTCCCAACGATCATGATGGGGGATGACCGGGCTGTGGTAGATTGCTGGATTAACGGCGAGCGGTAAAGTCTGGTCATCCAGCTCTAGGGGTACACCGGACTGACATCAGTTCTGCCTGAGCCTTGCACAACTTGCCTGCAAAGACGAAGGTGCAGGCATGACAACCGAAAATGCATTTTTCACCGCGGCGCTGAGTGTCCCGGCAAGACGGCACATCCGGGTGTTTCAGCTGCACCAGTTTCTTGATCGTTTTGCGATGGGGCTGACGGTTGCCGTGGTTGCGCTGGCGCTGACCAACCGGGGCATGGATCTTTTCCAGATCTCTCTGCTTTTCGGGATTTACTCATTTACAACAATGACGATGGAACTTCCGTTTGGTGGGTTGGCCGACAACATTGGGCGCAAACCGGTCTTTCTGGCCGCTGTCATTGCCAGCATGATCTCTCTTGCGCTTTTCCTGTCGACACGCGATTTTTGTGTCCTCGCGCTTTCATTCGCTTTCATCGGCTTTGGGCGTGCACTCCGGTCGGGCACACTTGATGCCTGGTTCGTTGAAACATTCAGAACCTATGCCCCGAATGTGGATATTCAGCCCGCACTTGCAAAAGCGCAATGGGCCAATGCCATGGGCCTGGCGATGGGCGCTGTTTCAGGAGGGCTTCTGCCTGATCTTTTGGGCCCGATGGCAGAAAGACAGGGCTTCGGTGCCTATGACGTTTCTTATGCGGCAAGCTTTGCGGTGATGTCTGGCGTGTTCATCTACACCTTATTTGCCATCGCAGAAGAACCACGCCCGCTAAATCCTCATGCTCTGAAACAGGGGTTTACATCGGTGCCCCTGGTGATCAGAGAGGCAGGACTTCTTGCCCTGAGACATCCGGCGTTGTCGTTGCTTCTGGCAGCTCTGGTGTTTTCCCTGATGGCCACCAACCCCATTGAGGTGATCTGGCCAACCCATGCAAAACCAATGCTGGATGAAGGCTATGCCAACACGATCATTGGTGTTCTGACCGCTGCCTATTTCTTCTCAATCGCAGTCGGCGCATCACTGTCCCCGTTCATCAGCCACATTTTCAGACGGAGGCATGCAACGACACTTGCAGTGTCTTTTGCATGTCTGGCCACGATTCAGATCACGCTGGCTTTGCAGGGCAGTGTGATCGGCTTTGTGACGGTCTTCATTCTCTATTCTGTGTTCCTTGGCATTTCTGAAACGCCAGCCAGTAATATTCTGCACAGATGCGTTGAAGATAGCCAGAGATCCACAATGTTGTCTTTGAAGTCTCTGATGCAGCAACTCGGGGCAGCTTTGGGCCTGATACTGGCGGGTGCAGTCGCCGAAATCTATTCCACCCCTACGGCCTGGATGTTGGGCGCCGTGTTTCTGATCATATCCGTGTCCCTGCTCTGCATCCTCGCCAGACGGATCACTTCAGAGACTGAATAGCGGACCATCACCCAAAATGCAGCCTTGCCATAGCGGTGCAAAGCCAAATCAGGCTGTTAAAATCCGGAGAAAAGATTCTTCCCGCAGGAGCGGTTTCCTACGGGAAGAGGAAATCAACAAGGTTTGACCAGCAGAAGAACCCAGGCCTGACCTTCGGGATCATAACCAAGACCGTATTGAGTTGCGCGGGAGTTCAGGATATTCGCACGATGTGGCGGGGAAGCCATCCAGGATTGCACGACATCTTCCGGGCTGGTCTGCCCGCGGGCAATGTTTTCAGCAAAGGTGCAGGCCTGCACACCGCCTGCCGCAAGACGATCACCTGGGCCAGCGCCACTTGCGCTTTGATGGGACAGGCTGGTCTGATTGCTGACTTCGGATGCAAACAGGCGGGCAATCCCGGACACCTGCGGGGCGTATTCAAGTTCCGCCAGTCCCATGCGTTTGCGTTGTGCATTCACAATTGCGGCCGCCACCAGTTCTGCACGCGGGGCAACGCTGACAGAGGCTCTGACCTCTTCAGGGCCTGGCGCGCTGCCTGTATTGTTGCATCCCGCCAATATTGCTGACCCAAGGGCCAGCGCGACAATAGATTTTGTAAGTCTCATGGTAATCTCCGGGCAAATATAGCCTGATTTAACAACCTGGCGCGGCCAGGAGCAAGACCCAGTGATTGCGTTCCGGATGCAGGGCAAGGCCAAATTCCTGCAGGTTTGGCAAAAAGATATTGTCGCGATGCCCTGATGAGCCAAGCCAATCACGCATAATCACGTCAACGGTTTCCTGCCCCTGCCCCAGGTTTTCAGCGACACGACAGGCCCCATAGCCACTGTCGCGTACACGGGTGATGGCGTTTTTGCCCTGCCCGTTGGTGTGTGACAAGGCAATACCGGGCTGCGCGAGCCAATTGGCATGCCCCTGTGCCACCCGGCTGAGACTGCGATTATAGCTGACCGGTGCAAGCCCCCGGGCACGACGTTCCGCGTTCAGGCGCAGACCTACTTTATCAGCAATACTGCCGGAGGGCGCGTTCTGACGCCGGATCTGTCCGGCGGCCCGGGTAATCGCCTGATCCGCAGGCACCACATGTGTATAGGACGCACGATGTTCAACCACACAAGCCGGCAACAACAGCACCATGACCAACACAACCAAAGAACGAAACATCGTATTCTCCCTCAAGGCAGAGCCCCTGGAAGAATCAGATCACCAGAGCCCGTGCCAATGTATTTTGATGGGAGATAGTCTGGTAGAGATCTATGGTCACAATGTGGCCGGATGTCACAATTTTTCGCCCGTTCACCAGAAGATCCCTCACTTTTGTGGGCCCTGTCAAGAGCAACCCTGCGGGGTCGTGGCTTCCGGCAGATTCAACCTGACCGAGATCCCAGATCGCGATATCAGCGCAGGCATTCACCGCAATACGCCCGCAATCCGGACGCCCCAGCACATCCGCCCCACCCCGCGTGGCAATTTCCAACGCTTCCCGGGCGCTCATGGCGTCTGCACCAAGATTCACCCGCTGCAACAGCATCGCCTGACGGGCCTCGGCCGCCATATTCGCCATATCATTTGAGGCCGAACCATCGACGCCAAGACCAACCTTTACGCCCGTATCCCGCATCCCCCGGATGGGCGCGATACCCGACCCAAGACGACAGTTCGAACAGGGGCAATGGGCCACACCGGTGCCGGTGCGTGCGAACAGGTCAATTTCCTGCCCATCAAGTTTCACACAATGTGCGTGCCAGACATCATCCCCTGTCCAGCCCAGATCTTCTGCATATTGGCCAGGCCGGCAGCCGAATTTTTCAAGGCTGTAGGCCACGTCTTCGTCATTCTCAGCCAGATGTGTGTGCAGCATCACGCCCTTATCCCGTGCAAGTAAGGCCGTATCGCGCATCAACTCCCGGCTGACGGAAAAGGGCGAACAGGGGGCCAGACCGATACGCAGCATGGATCCTTCAGCCGGGTCATGCCAGCGATCCACCAGGCGGATCATATCGTTGAGAATATCTTCTTCCCGTTCCACCAGCGCATCGGGTGGCAGACCACCATCGCTTTCGCCAATCGACATCGCCCCGCGTGTGGGATGGAAGCGCAGGCCAATTTCCTGGGCGGCCTCTATCGTATCCTCAAGCCTTGATCCGTTGGGATACAGGTAGAGATGATCCGATGTCATGGTGCAGCCGGATAAGGCCAGTTCGGCCAGGCCCGTCAGCGCGGATACCCGCATTTCTTCCGGACCGAAGCCGGACCAGATCGGGTAAAGCCTTTGCAGCCAGCCAAAAAGCAACGCATCCTGCGCGCCGGGCACTGCACGGGTCAGGCTTTGATACAGATGGTGGTGGGTGTTCACAAGGCCTGGGGTCACAAGGCAGTTTTCAGCGTTAATCACCTCTGCCCCGGCAGCGGCTGTCAGCCCCTGCCCGACAGCAGCAACCCGGTTTCCACGGATCAGGATATCGGCGTGCTGCAATTCACGCCGCTCATCATCCATTGTCAGGATGCAGCGGGCGTTTTGAATCAGAATTTCACGGTCTGGGTTTGGTGTCATCACACAGGTCCTCTGTTTACGAAGACCCGTTCGGTGTGACGTAGAACGTCCAGAGGCTGGCGGACAGAAGGGCAAGGACTCCGGCCAGCGGGGAAACTATATGATATTTTACCGCCCCGGATCAATCCATCCCGGGGCGGCTGATAAATACAAGGTTAATGGCGCGCCAGGAAATCCGATACAAGCGCCAGACCTTTTCCCAGGATCTCAGGGCTATTGGCGTATCCAATCCGCACATAGCCTTCCATGCCCAGGGCCGAACCCGGCGTGAACATCACCCCGGTTTCCTGCAAAAGTGCAACACAGAAATCGCGTGAATTCAGGGGCAGATCATATTTCAGAAGCGCCGTTGTGCCGGAAGCAGGTTTCACCCAGCTGATCTTTGGCTCGCTCGCGATCCAGGCGTCAAGAATGGCCAGATTGCCCCGGGTGATCGCCTGACTGCGGGCCAGAACCTGATCTTTGTTTTCAAGCGCAAGGGCCGCAAAATGATCATCAATCATCCCAACGGAAATCGTGTCATAATCGCGGTGAATGGTGACCTCTTCGATCAGACCCACAGGCCCGGCAATCCATCCCAGACGCAGACCAGCAAGAGAATACGCCTTAGACATGCCCGCGGTGCTGATGCCTTTCTCATAGATATCCGCGATGGAATCTGTCATGCCATTTCCGGTCTGGTCCGTGCCCCGATAGACCTCGTCACACAGAACCCAGGCCCCGGCGGAGCGTGCGATTTCTGCAATCTCTTCCAGCATCTCACGCCCCATCAACGCGCCGGTGGGGTTGTTCGGATTGTTGATCGCAATCAAGCGGGTGTCTGGCGTGACCAGTGCGCGCAGCTGTTCCAGATCCGGCAGAAATCCATCTTCTTCACGCAGTTGCAGCGGATGCACATCGGCATCAATGCTGGCCGGAATGGAATAGTGCTGCTGATAGGTCGGGACCACAGCCACCACCCGGTCACCACGCGAGACAAGCGTTTTATGCACCAGCATATTCGCGCCAATCGTGCCATGGGTGACAATTGTATTCTCCGGTTTTTGGTTCTGATACAATGCAGAGATTGCCTGCCGCAGACGATCCGACCCTTCAATCGCGCCGTAGGTCATTTTCATCGGCAGAAGATCAGACAGGCTGTCGTCATTGCGCCCGGCCAGTTGCAGAAGTTCCGCGATTGTCAGGCTTTCAACACAGGTTTCAGCCAGGTTCCATTCGCATCTGGTTTCCCATTCGTTCATCCAGATTTCGACGCCAAAAGGTTCAATATGCATAGGGTTTCCTTTCTTCAGGCCGTCGCGGCGCGGTAAACAGCATGGGCGACGGCGATGTCTTCAAGTCCAAGGCCGATGGAACGGAAGAACACAGGGCTTCCCTTTTCCGGTGTGGCGCATGTGCCGGTGGCAAGTTCCGCCAGATCGCCTTTCACCGCCTCAGCCTGCCAGCCATGATCCCGTGCCGCCAGTTGCATTTCACCGGCCGCGCCCGGGGTTGTTGCGCGATAGTCGCAGTAAACCTGGGCTGTGTTCAGGAACGCGGGCGCAATTTCATGGGCCTTTGCAACATTGGTGCTGATCGACGTAACGAGGGTGTCCTCGCCTACAGCAGACATGTCCAGGACCGGCGTGCCGGAAGATGTGCAAAGCATAATCACATCCGCATCTTTTGCCGCATCTTCTGCCGTAGCGGAAAGCTGCACCCCAAGGCATGCGTTTTGCCAAGCCTGTTGCCGGGTCTCATTTTCCGCCAGGCCGGGGGAAAAGATGCAAACCTCATCCCAGTTCCGCAGATCCTGGACATACTGCCAATGCGCCAGCGCAACCGCGCCTGTACCGATGATCGCCAGCTTGCGGGATGACGGCTGCGCGAGGAAATCCACCGCCAGCGCCGTTGTCGCCGCCGTGCGTTCCGTTGTCAGGCGACCTGAATCACACAACAGAAGGGGCTTCCCGGTTTCGGATGACATAAGCGTGGTCCAGGCGGTGATCACAGGTTTGCCCGGTTTGACCAGATAAGGGGACAATTTCGCGCCAAAGACGCCACTGGCAATTTCTGCGCCAAGATAGGTGATGAAATCGCCCTTCTCACCAGGCAGAAGCGTCAGGGTTTGTGGCGGTTGCACGGCTTTGCCTTCGCCCAAAGCGATGAACAGAGAACGCATTTCGGTTAAAATATCAATCTGCGGCAGGATCTTTTCAACGGCTTCTGCATCCAGGACCAGCGGGGGCGTGTTCATATCTGATTTTCCTTCTTTGCAGCGATCCTGTACGAAAGCCGGGCAAAACCATATCATCCCAAAGGATGATGCCATGCCGAAACTGTCTGAAGAGCCCGGAAGAGATGCAAAATTACGAAACGGATGTGTCGGCTTTTGCGGCCAGGCTTGCGGATGTCATCGAAGACGGCGGGACTGCGGATAATCTGATCGCGGCGACAGAACATGTTCTTCCCTTCTCTGCTGCATTTTGTGTGGTAAACCGGCCTTCAGGCGCACCAGTGTACCTGGCGGACAATTACCCAGATGGCGCAGCCCGCAAAGCCGTGCAGCTATATGTACGCAGCACTTATCTTCTCAATCCAGTTTACAATGCCATCCTGAACGGGTTGCCCGAAGGGTTGTATCCTATGGCGGATCTTGCGCCGGATAACTGGGCCGCTGAGCTTGCTTCAGATCACGTCTTGCCAGCACAAGATGAAGAGATTGGCTATCGTACAGAAGGCTGGCCCCGTGGCCTTCAGGAGCTTTCCCTGCTTGTGGACCTGGGGCAAGGCGATATGGGGGAAATCAGTTTCGCCCGTCCTGCGGCAGATGGTGGGTTTACCCCATGCATATTGGATATGCTGCGCCCCTTCCTGCCCCTGATCGCTGTTGCGTTCCGACGGATCTGGTCCGGGCAGGACGCAACCCCGACACCCAAACCTGCCCCGGCCCTGGATGAATTTGCGCAAGACGTCCTGACCACGAGAGAATCTGAGATCATCCATATGATCCTGAAAGGCCATTCCAGCCTGTCGGTCAGCATGGCTTTGGGCATTGCTCTGCCCACAGTGAAATCCCACCGCAGGAATGCCTACAGCAAACTGGGGGTCAGCACCCAGCAGCAGCTTTTCACGGCCTTTCTGAAATGGCAGGGCGGATCGGTCTGAGGGGATCAGAGGCCACCACTGCGCAGCGATCGTTTGCATTCTTTCGGCGGCTGACCGTCATAGGTGAAAGCTTCCACATGACATTCCGCACATTTCCAGCATTGTGATCTGCCACGCGGACGGAAACGGTCTTCGTGCCAGCGACAGGGCTTTCCAGACACACCGGCCTGTGATCTGCGGAAGATGAAATACCCTGCCAGAAGCAGAACCAATAAAACTAAAACAGGCATTCTGCCCCTCACTCATTACACGCCTCTATCCTGGTTATTTCAGACAACAGAGCAACAAAAAACGCCCGCGGCAAAGGCGGGCGTTCTGATTTTCAGTGTTCTGCTGGCTCAGGCTGCGCGTTCAACAAGCAGTTGCTTGATCTCAGCGATTGCCTTGGCCGGGTTCAGGCCTTTCGGGCAGGTCTTGGCGCAGTTCATGATGGTGTGGCAGCGATACAGTTTGAACGGATCGTCCAGCTCGTCCAGACGCTCGCCGGTTGCTTCATCACGTGAATCAATGATCCAGCGATACGCATGCAGCAGTGCTGCTGGGCCGAGGTATTTGTCGCCATTCCACCAATAGCTTGGGCAGGAGGTGGAACAAGACGCACACATCACACATTCATACAGACCATCAAGTTTCTTACGGTCTGCAATAGACTGCTTCCACTCTTTCGCAGGGCGGTTCGTCTTGGTTTCAAGCCATGGCATGATGGAGGCGTGCTGCGCATAGAAATGCGTCAGATCCGGGATCAGGTCGCGCACCACCGGCATATGCGGCAGCGGGTAGATTTTTACGTCACCCTTGATTTCATCCATGCCATAGATACAGGCCAGCGTATTGATGCCGTCGATGTTCATCGCACAGGATCCACAGATGCCTTCGCGGCAGGACCGGCGGAAGGCCAGTGTCGGGTCGATATCGGTTTTGATCTTGATCAGCGCATCAAGAACCATCGGCCCACAAGTGTCGAGATCCACAAAATAGGTGTCGACCTGCGGGTTCTTGCCGTCTTCTTCATTCCAGCGATAGATCTGGAATTTACGGACGTTGGTTGCGCCTTCCGGCTTGGGCCAGGTTTTGCCTGTCACCATGCGGGAGTTCTTGGGGAGTCTGAATTCTGCCATCAGTCTTCTCCTATAGCTGAATGCCGCTGAGACTTTCCCGGGCGATGCATTTCACAGCATCCGGGCGCGCGGCGATGTTAACCACGGTCTCAACGGTTGAATCATTAATGCCCGTGACAGCTGCACCGGCAAGTGTGAATATTTCATTGCTGCTGGCCTGGTTGATAATGCAGGCGGCAACAGGTTCGACGTTCACGCCGGGGAATTTATCCTCGGACACGGACACCACGGTGCGCAGGGCTGCTGCGCGTGTGGTGTTGTCGACCTGTTCCTGCAAGGTGCAACCCGCAGCGGCAAATGCCACCGCAGCCAGTGCAATATATGAAGCCATACAGCGCATCAGAAAGTCCGCGCCTTTGGTGCGATTTTCTTCAGCTCGATGCCGCCTTCTGCTTCTGTGGTCAGCGGATCAGTTACAACCGGACGATGGGACAGTTCAACTTTGTTGCCTTCCACACGGCTGATGGTGTGCACGCGCCAGTTTTCATCATCCCGTGTCGGGTGATCTTCATGGGCGTGTGCGCCACGGCTTTCTTTACGGGCCTCAGCACCAACAATCGTCGCCAGAGCATTTGGCATCAGGTTGGTCAGTTCCAGCGTTTCCATCAGATCTGTGTTCCAGATCATGGTGCGGTCAGAGACAGCCAGATCGTCCAGCTTGGCTGCAACGCCAGTCATCTTCTCAACGCCTTCAGACAGGGTGCTGGCTTCACGGAAGACAGCCGCATCCGCCTGCATGGTTTTCTGCATCTCAAGGCGCAGTTCCGCAGTTGGTGTGCCGCCTTTGGCGTGACGCAGACCGTCGAAACGATCCAGGGCTTTGTCGACAGACGCCTGGTTCAGAACCGGGTTTGGCGCATCCGCATCCACAACTTTACCAGCACGGATCGCAGCCGCACGACCAAAGACCACGAGGTCAATCAGCGAGTTAGAGCCAAGACGGTTCGCACCATGCACAGAAGCACAGCCCGCTTCGCCCACGGCCATCAGGCCAGGCACAACAGCATTTGGATCTTCTGCAGTCGGGTTCAGGGCTTCGCCATAATAGTTAGTCGGAATACCGCCCATGTTGTAGTGCACTGTCGGCAGAACCGGGATCGGTTCTTTGGTCAGGTCAACACCGGCAAAGATCCGTGCGCTTTCAGAAATACCCGGCAGACGTTCGGCCAGGGTTTCTGGTGGCAGGTGGTTCAGGTGCAGATGGATGTGATCGCCTTCTTTACCAACACCACGGCCTTCGCGGATTTCCATGGTCATACAACGGGACACATAATCGCGTGGGGCCAGGTCTTTATACTGGGGTGCGTAACGTTCCATGAAACGTTCACCCTCAGAGTTGGTCAGATAGCCACCTTCACCGCGCGCACCTTCTGTGATCAGACAGCCAGACCCATAGATGCCGGTTGGGTGGAACTGCACGAATTCCATATCCTGCAAAGGCAGACCCGCACGGGCCACCATGCCGCCACCGTCACCCGTACAGGTATGGGCAGAGGTTGCAGAGAAATAAGCACGGCCATAGCCGCCGGTCGCCAGAACAACCATCTTGGCGTTAAACACGTGGATCGTGCCGTCATCGAGTTTCCAGCAGACAACACCCTGACACTGACCGTCTTCCGACATGATCAGATCAATGGCGAAATATTCGATGTAGAATTCAGCGTTATGTTTCAGGGACTGACCATAAAGCGTGTGCAGGATCGCGTGACCAGTCCGGTCGGCTGCGGCACAGGTCCGTTGTACGGGCGGGCCGTCACCGAATTCAGTGGTGTGGCCACCAAACGGACGCTGATAGATCTTGCCTTCTTCGGTACGTGAGAACGGCACACCGTAATGTTCCAGTTCATACACCGCTTTCGGCGCTTCACGGGCGAGATATTCCATCGCATCTGTGTCACCCAGCCAGTCAGACCCTTTTACAGTGTCAAACATGTGCCACTGCCAGTGGTCCGGGCCCATGTTGGACAAAGACGCGGCAATGCCGCCCTGCGCCGCAACCGTATGGGAACGGGTTGGGAAAACTTTGGAAATACAGGCGGTCTTCAGACCCTGTTCTGCCATGCCAAGGGTTGCGCGCAGACCTGCGCCACCGGCACCGACAACCACGACGTCGAATTCGTGGGTTTCATATTCATATGCTGCCATTGTTCTAATTCCTTACAGCCATCAATCAGAGGGCGATACGTGCGAGAGCGAAGAGAGCAACGGCAATGAGGCCATAGCTCAGGCAGGCGGCGCCCGCGATCAGATAGGTCCGGGTGTGACCATGCACATAGTCTTCCAGCATGATCTGAACGCCGTGGCGAAAGTGGATCATGCCAACGGTGATGGTCAGGCCAGTGATGATAGCGTTGAACGGTTTGGCAAAATGCGCAATCGCATCGTCATAACCAAGGCCAATTGCGGACCCAAAGACATAGACAAACAGCGGAACCAGCAGGATCAGCGCGGTGGATCCAATCATCATCTGCCAGTGGTGTGCCGTGCCGGATTTGGAAGACCCAAGGCCGTTGGCGCGTTTACGGTCAGTCAGAAAAGACATGCTTTGCGCTCCCTTATATAATCAGCAGGGCAAGGATCGTCAGAACGAACGACCCTGCAACAACAACGATGGCCAGGGTCTTGGCTTTGTCCAGCTCAAACCCGCGACCTGAATCCCACCAGAGGTGACGCAGACCCGCCATATAGTGATAGGAAAGCGCCCAGAGAGATCCCAGCATCACAAGCTTGCCAAACCAGGAGGTCATGACCGCATTCGCGCATTCAAAGTATTCCGGACCAGATGCCAGGGCAATCAGCCACCAGACGGTCAGCAGCGTGCCAACGATCAAAGCATTGCCAGTGATACGGGTTAAAATAGAAGTCACAGAAGTGAACTGTGGACGGTAAATCGTCAGATGCGGCGATAGCGGCCGGTTACCCCGGTTTACGTCAGCCATGTGGGTGCCCCCTTGCGGTTGGTCTGCCTTATGTTGGCCCTGCAGGCCTGCCGGCAGGACATGTCGGAATCAGACGGGAAAATGCCGCCTGCGCCGGATTTCACCCATCAATACTCAATATTTCCCGAATGTCACACCTTTCGATGTTGTTTTTTGCAACTTTCGCAGCGGTATTGCCCCTGATCGCGGTATTTTTACCATTTTGTGATCACATGATTATTTTTCGTGATCACAAATATGAGCAACTGATACCGCTAACCGTAGCGCACACCCATTTCCTGCTCACTTTCTATTTGAGAAGCCAATTTTTGATAGCTGCGCAAACGTACCTGTGAAAGCTCATCATCAATTTTCTCATAGCTGACAGAAGGCAATTCACCAGCATAAGCGTACAACGCTGAAATAAACCTTAATCTGAAAACCGTTGGGGGATGCGTAGTATCGACCGATGACTCTTCTTCCTGCATTTCTGCCATCAGTGCCGCAGCCTTCACAGGATCAGGACTAATCAGGGGGGCAGGCAAAGCTTCTGCCAATCGGACGGCCTTCGCCCTGAACAGAAAATTGCGTTCCTGCAAACTGAGAGGGGCCAAAACAATTTTGCTCAACAGACTACGTGCCGCTGACACGCCCGCAACACGGACTGAAATTGCATCGGCAAAATACTCAGCCCTCTGTGACTGCACATACAAAAGCCCCAACAGCAGTCGGTATACAGCTGACACCGGCAATCTCAACATCCAGAGGATCAATTCCGACAACTGCATCCCCAGACCACCATAAGCCCGAGATCCATCAAAATTATAGCCTACATCCGGAGTCAGCAGCATATGCCACGCCGCCAGGGAATCAAGCGCAGCACCGAACAAACGCCCACGTGCTGGGTTGTTGTTGGCAAGATGTGCCAATTCATGCGCCAGCAATGCGGTTCTCTCTTTCGCAGTGCATCCATCCCAGAGAATGAAACCAATCGTAAGCTGTCCCCGCCTTCCAATAGTCAGCATTGATGCATTAATCTCACCATCGAAAACGATAAGGTCGGGAGCCTCACATCCAACAGCATCTGCGATTTCCTTCAGTCTTGATGCAAGGAGTGGAAAGTTCGAAATGGGTTGAGCGTCATTGGCAAAAGATGGTCGTCTTGGAGCCATCACTCGGGCAGCCATCAGAAAAAACGCTGCCGGAAACAACATGCCCCACTCATAATATGCAGCGATAAGAGAAGCCAGCCCGGCACAGAAACACACCAAAGGAACAGACAAAATTAGAATTGATAGCACTTTGGCAGGCAGAAAATACATCTCTCCCCGCCTCAAAGTCCCCGCGTTTTGATCTTTCAGAGCCTGTTCAAACAGGCGTTCAGCTTTGGCGCGGTTTAGCCGCTGACGAACACGATCTGCATATGTGAACACGATTGCCTGCTCTCTAAAAACATTTTTTCAGCATCACAGAGGCATCAGCGCCCAGTAGTCAAGATCCAGAAGAACCTCTGGCAGGTATTTCCCGTCTTCACCGCGCAGATCACCCGCCTGCCCTTTGGTGGCAACCAGGCGCAGGCGGATGGCGCCGACGCCGGGGGCTGATGTTTCGGCTTTGTCCAGAACCTCGGTCCAGGCGCGGATTGTGTCACCTGAGAAACAGGGGTTCGCATGTGCGCCACCGTTCAGGGCAACGATCATTTGTGCGTTGGCTAGGCCGTTGAAAGACAGGGCACGGGCCATAGAGATCACGTGACCACCATAGATCAGGCGCTTGCCGTCGGCACGGTTGGTGGCGTCGAAATGCACTTTGGCGGTGTTCTGCCACAGTCGCGTCGCCATCATGTGTTCGGCCTCTTCCACGGTGACACCATCGACGTGATCAATCACCTCACCGACTTCATATTCACCCCAGCGGTGGGCCTCACCTGCAAGAGTGAAATCGTAATTGGTGAAATCAAGGCCAGCCGGGACCACCAGATCATCGGCGGATACGGTTTTGGCCAGTTCCGGGATCACGGTCTCGGGCGCATCTGCATCCAGGTTGCCCTTACGCACCATGACCCAGCGCACGTAATCCATCACCAGCTCATCGCGCTGGTTCAGACCACGGGTGCGCACCCAGACCACGCCGCTTTTACCATTGGAGTTCTGCTTCAGGCCAATGACTTCACTTTCAGAACGCAGCGTGTCCTCTGGATAGACCGGCAGATGCCAGCGCCCTTCGGCATAGCCAAGGTTTGCCACCGCATTCAGGGAAATATCCGGCACGGTTTTGCCAAACACAGTGTGGAAGGCAATCAGTTCATCCAGAGGTGCGGCAGGCAGGCCAGACACACGGGCAAATTCATCGGAAGACGTCAGCGCAAACCGTGTCGGATACAGCGACGTATAAGCGGCACGTTCGCCGCCAGACAGGGTGCGCGGCACAGCGTGGGGAATGACTTCGCCCAGTTTGTAATCCTCAAAAAATCGGCCCGTGTTGGTTTTCATTACTGTGCTCCCAGTTTCATGTCGGGGTGATAGTCTGCGTCGACCTCTTTCGTGACGGCCTGCCCACAGCGCATGACGCCATTGGCCGCATCAAACGCATAGGTCGGATCGCCGTAAAGTTCCCAGCCTTTGGATATGGCTTCGGATACTTTGTGGCAGAAGGCGGCTGTGTCTTCTTCAGTCAATAAACGGTATAGTTTCATCAGGTTACCCTCCGAATGGTGTTGGGCCGAGATAGCTGTGGATCGTGCCAATCACGCCCATCAGGATGACGGAAGCCACAAAGAACATTGCATCCATCGCCAGTTTGCCACGGGGACGTGGGGACCAGCCGCGATCTGCGCGATTGATCACGATCACTTCCACTACAGCCCAGGCCAGCAGGCCCCCGAACAGCACAATAGATGCCGGATCCGGGTTCACCATCAGATGCGCAAGCGCCCAAAGCTTGAAACCAATCAACATTGGATGACGCACACCATTCAGCAGCACACCACGTTTGGCAGCCGGGCTCATCAGATAGATCGCGATCAGCACCATGAGGTTGTTCAGGTGGCGCAGCCCTGTGGGCACGATGAACAGGTCAAAACTGTCCCAGGTGCGATAGCCGATGACCATCAAAACCACGGACCAAAAGATCGCGATCGCGATGATACTCTTGCTTCTGGCCCCCAAATTGGTGTGCGCATCAGGCGCAAGGCGTTTCAAAAGATGGGCGCCCGACCAAAGGGCAAGACCGGCGAGAAGAAGGATCATGGCGAAGTCTCCGAGATGTAAGTTTGCGCTACACCTACAGCATCACGCCATTTCGGCAATGGCTTCGACCTGGGCAAGGATACGTTTCGCAGTCACAATATGGAGATTTTCGACGATCTTGCCATCGACCACAGCCACACCCTCACCGGCGGCTTCGGCTGCGTTGAAAGCTTCGATCTGACGGCGGGCCAGATCTGCTTCGGCCTCAGACGGTGCGAAACATTCATTCGCCACATCCAATTGCGCCGGGTGGATCAGGGTTTTGCCATCAAAGCCCATGTCACGCCCCTGTTCGCATTCTGCGCGCAGACCGTCTTCGTCCTTAAACGCGTTATACACGCCGTCAATCGCGGCAATCCCTTCAGCACGTGCCGCCAGCAAACACAGGCCAAGCCCTGCCATCATCGGCAAGCGATCCGCGCGGAAACGTGTGTTCAGTTCTTTCGCAAGGTCATTGGTGCCCATAACAAAACCCTGCATCTTTGGATGTGCGGCGATGTCCGCTGCATTCATCATCCCACGCGGGGTTTCCATCATCGCCCAGATCGGCATGTCACCGGTGATCGCCGCCAGTGCATCCAGCTGCGCAACGCTTTCGACCTTTGGCAAAAGCACCGCGTCGGCATCCATGGAGGCAACAGCGGCGGCATCCTCTTTGCCCCAGGCACTATCAAAACCATTGATGCGCACGATCTTCATACGCTTGCCGTAAACGCCGGTTTTCAGGGTTTCACCCAACAAAACACGGGCATTTTCTTTCTCGTCCACCGCAACCGCATCTTCCAGATCAAAGATAATCGCGTCGCAGGGCAGACCACGGGCTTTTTCAAGCGCACGTTCTTTAGAGGCCGGGATGTAAAGCACAGAGCGCAGGGGACGTGAGAGGGTCATTTGATTCCGCCTTGTAATAAAGTTGCGCAAAAATCACCCCATTCGCATGATTTAGCAAGTATAAATTTGCTGCAATGCAGAAATTGCATCGAACGACGGCTTAACCACTTCTTTGTGCCTTATCCGGCAAAGTTAACGCATCACAGGATCAGGCGTCCAAAAGGGCGCACAGGCATTCCGGGGCAACGAACTTCGGCGCGACGTAAGAGATGACGGCAGACAGGGCCGCGCAGGCAAGCCTCTGATCAGATCGAAACGGGTGGCAAAATGCACCCGCTCTGAAAGGAAAACCGATGCAGAAGAATATACTGGCCCCGCTTTTGGCCCTGTCTCTGGCCGTTGGGGCAACACTGATTGCGGTTCAGAATGCACATGCCCAGGGCAGCCGTTGCGCCCCGCGCGAAATGGTTGTGGATCGTCTGGCCGAAGGGTTTGGCGAAAGCCGGCAATCCGTGGCGCTGGGGGCGAATAATGCGGTGGTGGAAACTTTCGCTTCAACCGAAACCGGCACCTGGACGATCACCGTCACGATGCCAAACGGCATGACATGTGTTGTGGCCTCTGGTCAGGCCTGGGAAGCGATCGACGAAGAAGTTGCAGCCGTTGCGCCCGGGGAACAGATTTAAATCAACGCATCCAGCACCAGTTTTCCCCCAGTGATCACCAGGAAAACATAGGTGAGCGCAAAGAATAGCTGTTCCGGCACAATCCGGTGCAGTTTTACCCCCAGCCAGATGCCAATGACGGCAAAAGGCGCAAGATAAAGATCCGCCAGCAGGCTTTGTTTGGTGAAGATACCAAGGCCTGCATAGGGGATGAATTTCATCAGGTTGATCGCCCAGAACACCAGAACTGTGGTCGCCTGAAAACGCAGCTTATCCAGATCACGGGACAGCAGAAAAACTGCGGCGGGCGGACCGCCGGCGTGCGAAATGAAACTGGTGAACCCGGCAATCAGCCCCCAGAAACCACCTGCCCCCTGCCCCATCGGCTGTTTTGCAGGCGGGATCAGGCCCCGGGCGCGGGCCAGCTGAAACCCCACAAAGCCCAACGCAATCAGACCAATCAACAGGCGAAAGAAATCCGGGTTGGCGATTTTATAAAGAAGTGCGGCCAGCAACACGCCAGGCAGCGCGCCAATGATCAAAGCGAAGGCAGATGCCGTATCCCAGCGTCGCCAATAGGGGCGCAGCGCGGTGATGTCCATCAGCATCAACAGCGGCAACATCAGGCCAATCGCAGCCCCGGGTTCCAGAATCAGCGCCAGCAATGGCGTCGCCGCAAAAGCCGCACCAGACCCAAAACCACCCTTGGAAACCCCCGCAAACAACACCGCAGCAATGGCAAAAGCGAAAAAAGTTCCGTCAAATACGTCAGGCATCAGGCGCGTGTTTCCAGCAGGTTTCGACCCTGTCAGCGCTAACGCATCCCGTTGATCACCACAAGTTGCACGATTTGCCGCGTTGCAGCGCCTTGCACGAATGCGACAATCGGATTAGGCATGACGACAGAATTTCACAGATGTCCAATGTATGGAGACTCCCCATGGCTCGTCCTAAAATTGCCCTTATCGGTGCCGGTAACATCGGTGGCACCCTTGCCCACCTCGCAGCTGTTAAAGAACTCGGCGACGTAGTTCTGTTTGATATTGCCGATGGTCTGCCACAGGGTAAGGCGCTGGATATTGCTGAATCCGGCCCGTCCGAAGGTTTTGACGCAGCTATGTCCGGTTCCAGCGATTACGCTGATATCGCAGGCGCAGATGTCTGCATCGTGACCGCAGGTGTTGCACGTAAACCAGGCATGAGCCGTGATGACCTGCTGGGCATCAACCTGAAAGTGATGAAATCCGTTGGCGAAGGCATCGCGAAACACGCACCAGACGCATTCGTGATCTGCATCACCAACCCGCTGGATGCCATGGTTTGGGCCCTGCGCGAATTCTCTGGCCTGCCACACAACAAAGTCTGCGGCATGGCGGGTGTTCTTGACTCTGCACGTTTCCGTCACTTCCTCGCGGAAGAATTCAAAGTATCCATGCGTGACGTAACTGCCTTCGTTCTGGGCGGCCACGGCGACACAATGGTGCCTTCCGTACGTTATTCCACCGTTGCAGGTATCCCTCTGCCGGACCTGATCGAAATGGGCTGGACCACACAGGAAAAAATGGACAGCATCGTTCAGCGCACCCGTGACGGTGGTGCTGAAATCGTTGGCCTGCTGAAAACCGGCTCTGCATTCTACGCGCCTGCAACTTCCGCGATCGAAATGGCCGAAGCTTACCTGAAAGATCAGAAACGCGTTCTGCCATGTGCGGCATACTGTGACGGCGATCTGGGCGTATCTGACATGTATGTTGGTGTTCCAACCGTGATCGGCGCCGGTGGTGTTGAGAAAATCGTCAACATCAAACTGAACGCAGAAGAGCAGGAAATGTTCGACACCTCCGTTGCTGCGGTTAAGGGTCTGGTTGACGCCTGTAAGGCAATCGACAGCTCTCTGGGCTGATCTGAAGCAAGGAGAGGCTGCGTGCTGGAAAATCAAGTAAAAGATGTCACACTGGTCCTGACCAGTTGTAATCGCCCCGATGATCTGGAGAAAACGCTGACCTCAATCGCTTCCTGCGATCTCGGGAATGTAAAACGCATAATCGTGGTCGAGGACTCAGAAAATCAAGAGATCGAAGGCATCGTTTCGCGGTGCCTTCGCGATGTGCCCTATCTGTTCTTACAAAATGAACAGAATATGGGGCAGATCTATTCAGTTGACCGGGCCTACGCTGAAGTCGACACCGACTATATCTATCACTGCGAAGACGATTGGGTTTTCCCCAGCACTCTTTTCATTGCGCGGTCTCGCGTGATCCTTGATAAACATTCAAATATTCATGCTGTTATGGTCCGCGCGCCGGAAGAAACCCCACTGTCACATTACAAACTTTGGGACAAAGTCGAGAGCGGTATCGAATACTGGGAATTCGATCCCAAAGCGCATCGTCGCTACGGCAGTTTTTCGTTCAACCCCGGATTGCGCCGAACCAGCGACTATCTGGCCTGCGCACCTTTTGCCAATATCGGCCCGGAACGGGAAATCTGCCTTCAACACAAACTGTCCGGCTTTCGCCTGGCCCACCTCAAAGACGGTGATGTGCGTCACATTGGTGATGATTCCGCCACCGTTAAAAAAGACGAGATTGCCAGAAAAAAATCGCGTGGCTATCTGCTGCAATCCGCATCTGCCCGCATCCGCTTTCTGCTTTTCCGCCTGTTTGGCTAAAAGTCAGTGCGCCTTTTACAGATGTTTTACTCTGTTCAAGGTCAGGAATTCCTGCCCTGGTAAAATCATGAAAACGCGCTACATCTTTATGGCGCGCTTTTACTTTATGATGAGGATGTTCCATGCGAACCCTTCTTATGTCCGCCGCTGCCTGTTGTTTTGCAATGTCCGCACAGGCTGCACCTTCTGATCTGATCCGTGATGTCGGCCTTGCTGGCGCGATCGAAAGCCTGGAAAGCCAGCCAGAACTGACGCCCGATGATCGTCTGGCACTCAGCGGCATCACTTTCCTGCGGGCGATTGAGAAAGCCTATCAGACCCGCTGGCAGGTGGGTTATGTGACGGATGACCTGCCCCTGCCGCTGTTTTCCAATGAGCTGCCCGTGAACCCGGAACCGGAAATGATCGAGGGTGACACGCTGAACGCCTTGTTCGAGGTCTTCCTTGCGGATATGGCGAAAACCGATGCGCTTTTGGCTGAAATCCCCGAAGGATCCAATGCGGCGTTCGAACTCTCCCTGCCGGATATCTGGTTTGATATCAATATGAACGGCACTCGAGACGCAGAAGAAGACTTTGGCAAAACTGCCCTGCAGAACGTTCTGTCCCGCTGGCAGATCCGGGAATTTGAACGCCAGTTTGAAGACAACCCAGAGCTGCCCAATCCCCTTCAGGCCACCATTCGATTTGATGAAGCAGACGCGCACTGGCTACGCGCCTATACCAATGTGATTTCTGGCGTCAGCGAATTGATCCTGGCCTTCGACCCGCAGCCTGAAATTCAGAAGGCGCTGGATCTGCGCCGGGCAATTTACGATCAGCGCCTCGCTATGGCCGCGCAATTCCCTGGTTTGCAGAAGATTGTCGAATTTTCCTTGTCCATTGAGATCCCTACAGAAGAAGAGATCGCAGAATACCAGAAGCTCTACGAGCAACTCAGTGTTGACGATAGAAATGCCCTGGGCGAGATCCTTGTGGGCGAGCGGAACTGGATGTCAGAAAGCGCCCATTTCGTCGACATGGCAGCGGTTGTCATTGAAACCTTGCGCCACCAGCCGGATCAAGCCCGGGTTGCGAAAGCGCAGCAACACCTTCTGGATATGGTTGACCACAACCGCAATTTCTGGCGGCTGGTAATTGCAGAAACCGACAATGATCGCGAATGGATCCCCAATGGATCGCAACAGGCCGCCCTGGGGATCGAGATGCCCCAGAATATTGATGAAGCCTGGCTGGCCGTCCTGACGGATATGGAAAAAATGCTGAAGGGCGAACTTCTGGTCCCCTTCTGGCGGTACGCCCCTGGCCACGGCATTGATATTAACGCCTGGGTTCAAAACCCCGCCCCCCTGAATGTTATCGGCTGGGCCCAGGGCACGGCCACACTGCCTTACGCCCGTCAGGGCGAAGTCATGACCGGCGACAACTGGATCCGCTTTGAACGCATGGTACAACGACAAAGCGGGCTGTTCGTCTTTATGCTGAACTGATAAATTACGCGCGGTGGCAGAAGTCACCGCGCGGGTCTCCCGGAAAACACGAAGGGTCGCTTTCGGATCTTTCCGCCAGACGTCTGCCATACGAATCCCATCAGAGTTACGATCCTGCAATTTTGTGATCACAGCCACAAAACCTGTGATCACAAATGCAACAAATATCCGCCGATCACGCATTTGTGGAATAAAAACGATTTATTTACAGGATCAGGTCGTATTGACTGCCAGAAACCGCAGCAACAAACCGGAAGATGACATGAACATTCATGAATACCAGGCCAAGGCGCTTTTGCGTTCTTACGGCGCACCCGTTTCTGAGGGCCGCCCGGTCACCAAAGCTGAAGACGCAAAAAACGCCGCTGGCGAACTTGATGGCCCGCTTTGGGTTGTTAAGGCGCAGATCCACGCAGGTGGACGCGGCAAAGGCACATTCAAAGAAGCTGACGCAGGCGAAAAAGGCGGCGTACGTCTTTGCAAATCCGTCGAAGAAGCCGCTGAAGAAGCTAAGAAAATGCTGGGCCGCACTTTGGTCACGCACCAAACTGGACCTGCTGGCAAGCAAGTGAACCGCATCTATATCGAAGCAGGTTCTGGCATTGAAACCGAACTGTACCTGGCACTTCTCGTGGACCGTCAGACATCCCGCGTGTCTTTCGTGTGTTCCACCGAAGGCGGCATGGACATCGAAGAAGTTGCAGCAGAAACACCTGAAAAGATCCTGTCTTTCTCTGTTGATCCGGCAACCGGTTACCAGGCGTTCCACGGCCGTCGCATCGCGTTTTCCCTGGGCCTCAAGGGCGCGCAGGTCAAGCAATGCGTTAAGCTGATGGGCCAATTGTACACAGCATTTATCGAAAAAGACATGGAAATGCTGGAAATCAACCCGCTGATCGTGTCCGATTCCGGTGATCTGAAAGTGCTTGACGCGAAAGTCAGCTTCGACGGCAACGCCATCTATCGTCACCCTGACGTGGCTGAACTGCGCGACATGACCGAAGAAGACCCGAAGGAACTCGAGGCTTCTAAATACGACCTGAACTACATCACCCTTGACGGTGAAATCGGCTGCATGGTGAACGGTGCGGGTCTGGCGATGGCGACCATGGACATCATCAAGCTGTACGGTGCTGAACCTGCGAACTTCCTTGATGTTGGCGGCGGCGCCACCAAAGAGAAAGTGACCGAAGCGTTCAAAATCATCACCTCTGATCCAAACGTCAAAGGCATCCTCGTGAACATCTTCGGTGGCATCATGCGCTGTGATGTGATCGCTGAGGGCGTTGTTGCCGCGGTGAAAGAAGTTGGTCTGCAGGTTCCGCTGGTAGTGCGCCTTGAAGGTACCAATGTGGAAGCCGGCAAAGACATCATCAACAACTCCGACGTTGATGTGATCGCAGCTGACGACCTGTCCGACGGCGCCGAGAAGATCGTGAAAGCGGTTAAGGGTTAATGGTATTTCTTTTGGTCATATTTATGTTGGCAACTGGGGACATCGTCGCCATGAGAGCATTCGCGAAGTATGGCCGAAAGAAACTGGGATTCATTCTGTGGTCTATATTACGACTGTGTATAGCCGCATTCATTCTGTACCTCTTGAATGAAATGCAAATATTGAACACCGAAGGCCCCGAGAATATTGGCCGTCGAGGTTTAACCGCATTCGACGCGAACATGCGGAATCTAATCTTTGCTACTGGCTTCTTCAGCCTAATCGCAATCATTGAATCCGTATCCAGCCTTATTTTCCTACTGATTTCACCAGCTCAACGAAACACTACGAAGCAGCCTGCTGCTAGCGTATTCCAGCAAACAGGAGACTCCAAATGGCAGTCCTCATCGACGAAAACACCAAAGTGATCTGTCAGGGCCTTACCGGCTCTCAGGGCACATTCCACTCTGAACAAGCCATTGCATATGGCACAAAAATGGTCGGCGGCGTAACCCCGGGCAAAGGCGGCATGTCCCACCTTGGCCTGCCGGTTTTCGACTCCGTGCACGAAGCGAAACACGCGACCGAAGCCAATGCTTCTGTGATCTACGTGCCTCCGCCCTTCGCAGCGGATTCCATCCTGGAAGCGATTGACGCGCAAATGGAACTGATCGTTTGCATCACCGAAGGCATTCCCGTGCTTGACATGATGCGTGTTCAGCGCGCGCTGGAAGGCTCTGCCTCCCGCCTGATCGGGCCAAACTGCCCGGGCGTGATCACCCCTGACGCCTGCAAAATCGGCATTATGCCAGGCCACATCCACAAGCGTGGTTCTGTTGGTGTTGTGTCCCGTTCCGGCACCCTGACATATGAAGCGGTTAAGCAGACATCTGACATTGGTCTTGGCCAGTCTACAGCTGTTGGCATTGGCGGCGACCCTATTAAGGGCACCGAACACATCGACGTGCTTGATATGTTCCTCGATGATGATGAAACCCAATCCATCATCATGATCGGTGAAATCGGTGGTTCCGCAGAAGAAGAAGCCGCTGAATTCCTCGCCGAGCAGAAGAAAAAAGGCCGTTGGAAACCAACCGCTGGCTTTATCGCTGGCCGCACAGCCCCTCCCGGCCGTCGCATGGGCCACGCTGGCGCGATTGTTGCTGGTGGTAAAGGTGGCGCTGAAGACAAGATCGAAGCGATGAAATCCGCTGGTATCGTTGTCGCAGACAGCCCCGCCACCCTTGGCGAAGCTGTGCTGAAAGCGATCGGTTAAAACAATGACAACCTCTCTCCACATATGGTCAGGGCTGGATTGTTCCCAGCGCCCGGCCCAGGGTGGGTGCGTAAGCGCCCTCCCGTGGGGAGGGTCGGACGCTGCCCGGCGCCACCGCCGGGCGGAGGTTCTGCCATGAGCATCACTGCTTCCATATCACGCTGCCTGACCAATGGCCTGTCACTCTCTTCCCGTGCCACACGGGGGGAGTTCTGGTCTTTATGGGCTGTGCATATGGGCGCGCCTGCTTTTGGCTTAGGGATGCTGGCCCTCGCAGAAAGCCCGCTGACAGGCCTGCGGGCCTTCACCCTTGGGCTGATCATTTCCATGATCACCCTGCCTCTGACGTTCACCGCCGCAATCCGTCGTTTCCATGATGCGGGGAAATCCGCAAAATCCGGCGCGATACTGTTTCTGCTCTGCTTCCTGTGCCTGGGTCTTGCCGCCTGGCTGTCCCTGCCTTCTCTGCGTGTTGATGTCCACTTGGCCGCTGTCCACGCTGATATGGCTATGGATGGGGCTGGCCCCCGCGAAAACGCGCTTTACGCCTATCTCAGCCCAGGTGTCGCCCTGGGCACTGCCGCCCACAACATCCTGGGCGCGCTGATTTTCTATGTGGCGATCCTGCCGCTCGTTATGATCGCGGGCTTGTCATTTGCCCTGATCACCCCCACCCTGCTACGCAGATCTGAACCCGGTGAAAACCAATGGGGCGCGCATCCACGGGGAGAAACCCTATGACTATGCTTGAGGCTGCAAAAATCTGTTTCCGCAAAGGATTCACGTTTTCGGGTCGCGCTACCCGCAGTGAATTCTGGAAGTTCATTCTGTTCATTCTGCTCGGAAGCATTGCGCTGATCATCCTGAACTCGGCCATTTTCGGTCCGACGATCACTGTCTCCTACAATGTCGACAGCCTTGGTAATCCAATTGGCGACCCTATCGCCATCAGAAAGCAATACTCTGGCGGCATCTTTGGCACTATCTTCCTTTTAATCTGTGCCCTGCCCTGGATCACCGCCGGCTGGCGCAGAATGCACGATATGGGCAAACCCGGGTATCTGCCTTATCTGCCGCTTCTTGGCTGGTGGCTCATCATGTTTCTGATCCTGCTCGCCCATACCGGCGTATCAGGTTTCTTCTCTGAGTATGCCCAACAGGGTCACGTCCAGGTACCGGTTTCCGGTTATCTTGCCGGGGCAATGATCGTGGCTTTCATCATCGTGCTCATTTTGAACATCCATTGGCTTGCAACGCCATCCGAACCCACAACAAATAAATACGGTCCCAACCCCAGTGAGGTCATCCAATGAACGACCAGTCCCCCAATGACCAGTTTCATGCCACCAGCTTTATGCAGGGGCATAATGCCGAGTATCTGGAGCAAATGTATGCCCGCTACGCCAACGACCCATCGGCCGTTGATGCATCATGGGCTGAATTTTTCCAGTCGCTTGGTGATGGTGCACATGAAGTCACACAAGAGGCAGCAGGCCCGTCCTGGGGCCGTATGGACTGGCCGCCTGTGCCAGCGGATGATGTCACCGCCGCCCTGACGGGTGAATGGCCCGCGGAACCCGAAGCCAAAGGCGCGGGTGACAAGATCAAAGCCAAGGCGCAGGAAAAAGGCGTTGAGGTGTCTGATGAGGCCATCAAACGCGCGGTGCTGGATTCAATCCGCGCCCTGATGCTGATCCGCGCTTACCGGATCCGTGGCCATCTGGCCGCGAACCTTGACCCCCTGAAAATGCGCGACGAAACCATCCGCCCGGAACTTGATCCGGCGACTTATGGTTTCACCGCCCAGGATATGGATCGCCCGATTTTCCTTGATAACGTGCTGGGCCTGCAAATCGCATCCATGCGTCAGATCGTGGACATCGTGAAACGCACCTATTGCGGGACGTTCGCCCTGCAATACATGCACATTTCCAACCCGGAAGAGGCGTCCTGGCTGAAAGAACGTATCGAAGGCTATGGCAAAGAGATCCAGTTCACCAAGGAAGGCCGCAAGGCGATCCTGAACAAAATGGTTGAGGCCGAAGGTTTTGAAAAATTCCTGCATGTGAAATACATGGGCACCAAACGTTTTGGCCTTGATGGCGGCGAAAGCCTGATCCCGGCGATGGAACAAATCATCAAACGCGGTGGTGCTTTGGGTGTTCAGGATATCATCATCGGTATGCCGCACCGCGGGCGTCTGTCTGTTCTCGCGAACGTGATGCAAAAGCCGTACAAAGCGATCTTTAACGAATTCCAGGGCGGCAGCTTTAAGCCCGAGGATGTGGATGGTTCTGGCGATGTGAAATATCACCTTGGCGCGTCATCTGACCGTGATTTCAATGGCAATTCCGTGCACCTGTCCCTGACAGCGAACCCGTCCCACCTCGAAGCCGTAAACCCCGTTGTCATCGGCAAAGTTCGCGCAAAGCAGGACCAACTGAACGACACCGATCGCACCAAAGTCATGCCAATCCTGCTGCATGGCGATGCGGCCTTTGCGGGCCAGGGCGTGATCGCTGAATGTTTCGGCCTGTCCGGTCTTGTGGGTCATAAAACCGGCGGCACCATGCATATCGTTGTGAACAACCAAATCGGGTTCACCACAGCGCCGCATTTCAGCCGGTCCAGCCCCTACCCAACCGACATCGCGATGATGGTCGAAGCACCGATCTTCCACGTCAACGGCGATGATCCTGAGGCAGTGGTGCATGCCGCCCGCGTCGCAACTGAATTCCGTCAGAAATTCCACAAAGACGTTGTGCTGGATATCTTCTGCTACCGTCGTTTTGGCCACAACGAGGGGGATGAACCGATGTTCACCAACCCTCTGATGTATAAGAACATCAAAGGCCATAAGACCACGCTTCAGCTGTACACAGAACGTCTGGTCAAAGACGGCCTGATCCCAGAGGGTGAGATCGAGGATATGAAAGCCTCTTTCCAGGCACACCTGAATGAGGAATTCGAAGCCGGTAAAGTTTATAAGCCAAACAAAGCCGACTGGCTGGATGGCCGCTGGTCCCATCTTGATACCAAAGATGACAACTACCAGCGTGGCACAACAGCGATTAAGGACGACACCTTTAAGGAAGTCGGCGGCGCATTGTCCACCGTGCCTGAAGGCTACCCAACCCATAAAACCGTCACGCGGATGCTGGAAACCAAAGGCAAAGCGCTTGAGGCTGGCAAAGGCATTGACTGGGCCACCGGCGAAGCCCTGGCGTTTGGGTCTCTTCTCACCGAAGGTTACCCTGTGCGTCTGGCCGGTCAGGATGCGACACGCGGGACATTCTCGCACCGTCATTCCGGCATCGTGAACCAGGACACGGAAGAACGTTACTATCCGCTGAACAACATCCGCGAAGGCCAAGCACAGTATGAAGTCATCGACTCTATGCTGTCTGAATATGCGGTCTTGGGCTTTGAATATGGCTATTCCCTTGCCGAACCAAATGCCCTGGTGATGTGGGAAGCCCAGTTCGGCGATTTCGCCAACGGCGCGCAGATCATGTTCGACCAGTTCATCAGTTCCGGTGAAAGCAAATGGCTGCGCATGTCTGGTCTGGTTGTTCTTCTGCCGCATGGCTTTGAAGGCCAGGGCCCGGAACATTCCTCTGCCCGCCTGGAACGTTTCTTGCAAATGTGTGGCGGTGACAACTGGATCGTTGCCAACTGTACGACGCCTGCAAACTACTTCCACATTCTGCGTCGTCAGATGCACCGCGATTACCGCAAGCCGCTGATCCTGATGACACCAAAATCCCTGCTGCGCCACAAGCTGGCCGTGTCTGGGATTGAGGATTTCACAGGCGACAGTTCCTTCCACCGGGTGCTGTGGGATGACGCGCAAAAAGGCAATTCCGACACAAACCTGAAAGCCGATGACAAAATCAAACGCGTGGTGATGTGTTCAGGTAAGGTCTACTTTGACCTGCTGGAAGAACGCGACGCCCGTGGCCTTGATGACGTTTACCTGATGCGTGTGGAACAGTTCTACCCGTTCCCGGCGCAATCCATGGTCCAGGAACTGTCCCGCTTTAAAAACGCGGAAATGGTCTGGTGTCAGGAAGAACCGAAAAACCAGGGTGGCTGGTCCTTTATGGAACCAAACATCGAATGGGTGCTGTCCCGCATCAAAGATCACACATCCGCCCGCGCCACATACGCTGGCCGCGCGGCCTCTGCCTCTCCGGCAACAGGCCTCGCTTCAAAACATAAAGCAGAACAAGCCGCACTCGTTGATGATGCGCTGACGATCAAAGGATAATCATTATGACAACCGAAGTACGTGTCCCAACCCTGGGCGAAAGTGTATCCGAAGCCACCATCGCAACCTGGTTCAAAAAGCCAGGCGACGCGGTGGCACAGGATGAAATGCTGTGTGAACTGGAAACAGACAAAGTCACGGTTGAGGTCCCCGCCCCCGCCGCTGGCGTAATGGGTGAAATCATCGCGCAAGAAGGCGACACCGTTGGCGTAGACGCCCTTCTGGCCACCATCGCCGCTGGCGAAGGCGCAGCCCCTGCCCCGGCAGCCGCACCCGCTGCGGCCCCGGCTGCAACTGGTGGGTCCGTTGACGTGATGGTCCCAACCCTGGGCGAAAGCGTGTCTGAGGCAACCGTTGCCAGCTGGTTCAAAGCTGTGGGCGACACCGTTGCACAGGACGAAATGCTGTGTGAGCTGGAAACAGACAAAGTGTCCGTCGAAGTGCCCGCACCCGCCGCTGGCGTGATCACCGAAATCCTGGCCGCTGAAGGCGCAACCGTGGAAGCAGGCGGCAAGCTTGCGGTCATGACCTCCGGCGCAGGCGCTTCTGCTCCGACGGCAGCACCTGCGGCTGCGGCCCCGGTTGCATCCACAGGCAAAGACGTTGAAAACGCCCCTTCCGCCAACAAAGCCATGGCAGAAGCAGGTCTTGCACCGGGTTCCGTTGCAGGCACCGGCAAAGATGGCCGCGTGATGAAATCCGACGTGCAAAACGCGATCTCCGCAGGCGCAACTGCCCCGGCAGCCGCCCCCGCCCCAGTCGCCACCGCCCGCCCGGCATCCGCCGCCGATGACGCCCCACGCGAAGAACGCGTAAAAATGACCCGTCTGCGCCAGACCATCGCGCGCCGCCTGAAGGACAGCCAGAACACCGCTGCTATGCTCACCACCTATAATGAGGTCGACATGACCGAGGTGATGGCCCTGCGCAATGAATACAAAGACCTGTTCCTGAAGAAACACGGCGTGAAGCTGGGCTTTATGTCCTTCTTCACCAAAGCCTGTGTGCACGCGCTGAAAGAAGTGCCCGAAGTGAACGCCGAAATCGACGGCACCGATGTGGTTTACAAAAACTACGTCCACATGGGCATCGCGGCGGGCACGCCAACCGGCCTTGTTGTGCCAGTGATCCGGGACGCCGACACCATGTCTTTCGCGGGCATTGAAAAAGCGATCGCTGAAAAAGGCGCGCGCGCACGTGACGGCAAATTGTCCATGGACGAAATGCAGGGCGGCAGCTTCACCATCTCAAACGGCGGTGTGTATGGTTCCCTGATGTCCTCCCCGATCCTGAACCCACCACAATCCGGCATCCTGGGCATGCATAAAATCCAGGACCGTCCAATGGCCATCAACGGCCAAGTGGTGATCCGCCCGATGATGTATCTGGCCCTGTCATATGACCACCGTATCGTTGACGGCAAAGGCGCTGTGACCTTCCTCGTGCGCGTGAAAGAAGCGCTCGAAGACCCACGTCGCCTGCTGATGGATCTGTAAACAACATAGGGCAGCGCCTGACCCTGGGTGGGTGCGAAAGCTCCCTCCCGTGGGGAGGGTCAGGCGCTGCCCGGTGTACCACCAGGCTGGAGATCACTATGAGTACCAACTCAATTGCGCCAATGACCGCCGTTTGGATCGCGCTTTTTTGCAGTGTTGTCGCGGTTTGTTCAGCCTGGTTTTTAACCGGATTTCCCGCAGTCTTCTTTTACATCACTCCACTGATTGTCGGGGCGGTACTTCTGAAGGAATTTGCATCATCTGCGAAAAACTCCAAAACCTCCTGGCTGCAATGGATTTTCAGATGTGCAATGGCTCTGTATCTTGCCGATTTAGCTCTCTCACTCCTCACAGCAAAAGAACGCCTGTTCAAAGGTTTTATCGAGTTTGCAGTCTCGCATTTGTCATATCTTAGTCCCCTGCTGTCAGTTTTGTTTCCATCGTTACTGGCCATCGCCGCAATCAGAGCATTTCGAAAAGCGCAACCCAAATGACAACTGAACGTATCGCCTGATGAGAACTAAACTCCAGAACCCACCTGTCATAAGCCGTTTGAGAATAGATATTTCTCTGACGCCATTCTCAAAGGTCGCAAATTTGCGCTGCCCTGAATGCGACGCGCAACAACCCATGGGCCGTATGTCAAAAACGAACCCTCACAGGGGCTGGAACAAATATGACGCGCATCAGTGCAATGGCTGTGGCGGCTTACTCTATCTGACTGGGAAAGGCCGAAATCGACGCTTTTTCACACAACACGTCCCCGTATTTTTCGGAGGAGCTTTTTTGGGCTCTGCCCTCCTGTCAAATGTAAACGGGCTTAGCCATACAATTGCCGGGCGGGCAAACAGTGAACCCAACTTCGCAGGTTTCCTGATCATCTGCTTCTTCTTTATCCTTCTCCCAATATTGGCCCTGGCCCGTTTCGAAGAAATCAAAGTTCTGGATACATCCAATGACCACTGAACTCACCGCCCTTACCCTCGCCGCCATCTTGCAGATGTGCCAGTTCGGCGCTTACGCATGGACTGCCAACAAAGAGCTTGGCAAATCCTACACCATGGGCAACCGCGACGAGGAAGCCAGACCAAGCCAACTTCTGGGCCGCCACAAACGCGCGCTCAACAACCACTTCGAAGGGCTGATCTTCTTCACCATCGCCGCCCTGGTCGTACATCTTAGCTTCGCCTCAAACCCGGTCACCCAGGCCTGCGCTGGCCTGTACCTCGGCGCGCGCATCCTCTATGTGCCCGCTTATGTCCTGGGCCTGACACCCGCCCGCTCTATCATCTGGGGTGTCGGATTCCTGGCAACCCTCATCATGCTGATCGCAGCTCTCTTATGATTTCTTTTCAGCATAAATATCCCGGGGGAGTCGCCGCAGGCGACGGGGGCAGCGCCCCCTTCCCCCAATACACCCACCATATGCATAGTATATGCATAACTTGTGCATACTATGTGCATCCCCATTTCCGCCCTCAGGAGAGTACCAATGGCATCATATGACGTAATCATTATCGGCGGCGGCCCTGGCGGCTATGTTTCCGCAATCCGCTGCGCACAGCTTGGTCTGAAGACCGCTTGTGTTGAAGGCCGCGAAACCCTTGGCGGCACCTGCCTGAACGTGGGCTGCATCCCGTCCAAGGCGCTGCTGCATGCCTCCCATTCCTACCACGAAGCCACCCATAACTTCACCAAGATGGGCCTGATGGGCAAATCCCCGTCCATCGACTGGAAACAGATGCTGTCCTATAAGGATGACGTCATCGGTCAGAACACCAAAGGCATCGAATTTCTGTTCAAAAAGAACAAGGTAGACTGGTTGAAAGGCTGGGGTTCTATCCCTGAAGCCGGCAAAGTCAAAGTCGGCGATGAAGTCCATGACGCAAAGAATATCGTCATTGCGACGGGCTCTGAAGCCGCATCCCTGCCGGGGATTGAGATTGACGAAAAGATCGTCGTGACCTCTACCGGTGCGCTGGAGCTTGGCAAGATCCCGAAGAAAATGGTTGTCATCGGCGCAGGCGTTATCGGCCTGGAAATGGGTTCCGTTTACGCCCGCCTGGGCGCTGAGGTGACCGTAGTTGAATTCATGGACAACGTCTGCCCCGGCATGGATCTGGACGTCTCCAAGACCTTCGCACGCACCCTGAAAAAACAAGGGCTTAAGTTTGTAATGGGCGCTGCGGTTCAATCCGTTGAGACCAACAAAACCAAAGCAAAAGTGCACTACAAGCTGAAGAAAAACGACAAGGAAGACATGCTGGAAGCCGACGTCGTTCTGGTCGCCACCGGCCGTAAACCTTTCACTGATGGTCTGGGTCTGGATGCGCTTGGTGTTGCTCTGACCCCACGCGGTCAGGTCGCAACAAATGATCACTGGGCGACCAATGTGCCGGGCATCTACGCCATTGGTGACGCGATTGAGGGTCCGATGCTGGCCCACAAAGCAGAAGACGAAGGCATGGCAGTCGCCGAAGTCATCGCAGGCAAAAAAGGCCACGTAAATTACGGGGTTATCCCCGGTGTGGTTTACACCGCACCTGAGGTTGCAACCGTTGGTAAGACCGAAGAACAGCTGAAAGAAGAAGGCCGCGCCTATAAAATTGGCAAGTTTTCCTTCATGGGCAATGGTCGTGCCAAAGCCATGTTCGCGGGCGACGGTTTCGTGAAACTGCTGGTGGATGCGGAAACAGACCGCATCCTTGGCGGTCATATCCTTGGTCCACAAGCTGGCGAGATGATCCACGAGATCTGCGTTGCGATGGAATTCGGTGCATCTGCCGAAGACATCGCCCTGACCTGCCACGCGCATCCAACTTGTTCAGAAGCCGTACGCGAAGCGGCCCTGGCCTGTGGCGATGGTGCAATCCACGCATAAAACACTTCGGGGGAAGGAATTCCTGACCTTCCCCCGATTTCATTTCTACGCCAACGAAGACCTGTCCGGGGCACACCCGGTTTTGTTACACAGTTACAGGTGATCGATATGCGTCTTATTCTCGCAATTTCCCTTACTGCAGTGCTGCAGCTCTTCTCCACAACCAACGCAGAGGCCCGTGGTCTGATCCTTTAAGGAAGTCAGGATAAGCTTCACTTTGTTGAGCAAACCCGCATCTGAAAGCGATTTATCTCGTCGCAATGTCTGATGGCAAATTCGGCGCGGATGAACAGAAATTCATCGGGCTTCTGATGATCGATCTGGGCCTGAGCCCGGAGATGCTGGATGATATCATTTCAGAAGTGAATGGCGGCACGCCAGACACAAAAGAAACTGCATAAAGCAAAGGGCCGGGAAATTCTCCGGCCCTTTCCGTTCAGGCCGCCTGCACGCGGGAAAAGACCCATTTGTCATCTGAAGACAGGTCCGCACGGAAGCCATAGCCGTCGGTGTTGAAATCCTTCAGACCTTCGACATGATCCACCCGGTTTTCGACCATATAACGTGCCATCGCCCCGCGGGCACGTTTGGCATAGAAGCCGACCATCTTCAGTTCATTGCCTTTTTCTTCCTTGAATTCCGGCGTGATGACACGGGACTTCATGGTTTTGGCACTGGCTGCTTTGAAATATTCATTGGACGCCAGGTTGATCACCGCATCCCCACCAGACGCCTGATCCAGAGCTTTGCCAAGGCGGGTGCCCCAGTAGGCGTACAGGTTCTTGCCTTCCTTATTCTCAAGCCGGCTGCCCATTTCCAGGCGGTAAGGCTGCATCAGATCAAGCGGGCGCAGCACACCATACAGGCCAGACATAATGCGCACGTGATCCTGGGCGTAAGCCAGCTGATCCGCATCCAGATCCCAGGCCTGAAAGCCCTGATAGGTATCCCCTGTAAAGGCCAGAGCTGCCTGTTTGGCATTCTCTGCTGTTGAAGCTTTCGCGAAGGTTTTGAAACGGTTCACATTCAGCTGTGCCAGATCTTCGCTGATCTTCATCAGCTTACGCAGATCTTCTACTGTCAGCCTTTTTGCGATCTGCACAAGGCGGTTTGCGTCGGTCTGAAAGTCCGGCATGCTGTATGCCGTGCCCTCAGGTGCGGGATTGAAATCGAGGCTTTTGGCGGGGGAAAGAACGGCGAGCATGGCAGGTCCCTGAATAATGTCTGGATCTTAGTTCTAAGCCCTGCCCCACGCATTGCAAGACCTCTGCGCTGACAGATGCGTTACAAGGACAGTGTCAGGATCACAATCAGACAGGTCAGTTGCTGCACCGCGCCCAGAACGTCGCCGGTGTAACCGCCGATTTTACGTTCCGAGAATTTCAGAAAGGCAAGGCTGATCACCACGGCAAGGGTCATCGACAGGGCCGTCAGCAAAAGACCAAAACACATAAGCGCAGCGATCAGGCCTGGAACAAGCGTGCAGGCGATCACCAGCCAACCTTCGCCGCCCGGGCCTTTCTGCACGTCCTGCCCTGCCCCTGTACGGCGCACATAGGTGCCGCGATCCATCACAACAACAACGCCCAGTCGCGACAACATATGCGCTGTCAGCAGGGCCACAGCGGCCTGCCCGGATGTGAAAGACATCAGCGCAGCTATGTTCAGCACCACAAGCAGGATCAATCCCAGCGCCCCGTAGCTGCCAAGCCGGCTGTCGCGCATGATCTCAAGGCGGCGTTCCACCGTGTGGCCGCCCCAGAATCCATCAACCATATCGGCGAAACCATCTTCATGCAGCGCGCCGGTCATCAGGGTCGCGGTAAGCATCCCAAGCACAATAGCAACTGGCATGGCCCACAGACAAGAAGCGATCAGAAGAACCAGCGCTGCCATCCCGCCCACCAGCAGGCCGGTCAACGGGTAGTAGCGAATGGAACCGGCCATGCGGGAGGGATCATAGGGCGCACCTGCGGGCACAGGCAGGCGCGTCATAAACTGCACCGCAAGGCGCAGGGTTTCGATCTCGTCCCGCGGGGTCATATCAGTCGTCTTTTCCGCTGATACCCGCATCTGCGAAGGTCGCCATATTGTTCAGCATATCCGCAGCCGCGCGCACCAGAGGCCAGACAAGAAGCGCCCCAGTGCCTTCCCCCAGGCGCAGGCCAAGGTTTAATACGGGTTTTGCATCCAGATGGTTCAGAGTCGCGATATGGCCAGCTTCTTCAGAAAGATGCGCAAAGATCATCGCCGGGCGGATATGTGGCGCTTTGGTCAGGGCAACCAGTGCGGCAGAGGTTGCAATGAACCCATCCACCAGAACCACCTTGCGCATTTCGGCGGCTTTGATCATCGCGCCCGCCATCATCAGAATTTCGAACCCACCGTATTCGGCAAGGATTTCATCCACAGACAGGTCAGATGTGCGCGCAGCGGCCTTTTCAAGGATCGCCAGTTTACGCGCAACGCCTTCATCATCAAGCCCGGTCCCACGCCCCGTCAGGGTCGCCAGATCAACGCCAGTCAGCTTGTGGATCAGCATGGTGGCGGTGGCGGTATTGCCGATGCCCATTTCACCAAAGCTCATGGCGTCAGCATCAGAAGCAGCCGCGATCTCTGCCCCGGCTGCAAGCGTCGCTGCAAGCGTTTCAGCAGACATGGCCGGACCTGACAGATAACTGTCGGTGCCTGCGCCCATACGTTTTGAAACAAGGCCTGGTGCTACAATCGGATCACCGGCAACGCCCGCATCCACCACAGTCACCGGCACATCCAGACGGTTGGCAAAGACATTTGCAGCCGCGCCATTGTTCAGGAAGTTCAGGACCATCTGTTGTGTCACGGCCTGCGGGAAGGCAGACACACCTTCACTCGCGATGCCGTGGTCGGCTGCGAAAATCACGTGATGGCATGTCTCAAGCTGCGGTTTTACGCTGCCTTTCAGGCCCGCGATCTGTGCCGCCAGTTCTTCGATCCGGCCAAGTGAGCCGGGCGGTTTGGTTTTCATATCAATTGCAGTCTGAATTTCAGCCGCGAATTCTGCAGATACTTCCAGCATGTTTCTCTCCCTCATCCACGCTCAAGGATATAAATATCCATGATCCAGCCGTGGTCGTCTTTGGCGCGTTGCCGTGTTTCGGTGATCTTCTGTGCAACTTCGGTCAGTGGACCGGAAATCGTGATTTCATTGGGCATGCCAACAAAGCCGCCCCACCAGATGTGAATGCCTTCAGGTTCCAGCGTCTGAAAGGCGCAATGCCCGTCCAGCATGATCACCAGGCGGTCCGCATCCGCAGGCCAGCCGTGATCGCGCAGTTGCCGTCCGGTTGTCACCTGAAACGCCCCGCCCAGCGCGTTCAGCGGGATCTGATGCGCGGCTGTCAGCCCCTGCATCGAGGTGATCCCCGGCACGACGTTCAGTTGCAGATCGACCCGTTTTGACACACGTTCTGCAATGCGCAGGGTGCTGTCATAAAGCGACGGATCCCCCCAGACCAAAAGCGCCACATTCTGCACCCCGGGGCGGGCATTGATTTCAGTCATCCAGCAATCCGCGATCGCATCATGCCAGTGGTTCACGCGGTCAATGTAGTCAGTGATCACTGGGTCACGGACAGGCAGGGTAAATTCGGCGATTTCAACATCACGGGTCAGGACATCGGCACAGATATCCTGACGCAGTTGCGCCAGATCGGCCTTTTCGTCGCCCTTATGTGGGATCAGGATCAGATCAGCTGCATTCAGTGCTTTAACAGCCTGCAGCGTCAGGTGATCCGGGTTGCCCGTGCCTATGCCGATCAGTTGCAGCGTAATCACAGATCTGCTCCGTAAAGCGGACCAACAAGGATCATCGCAGGGCCGTCGACCTTTGCCTCGGCCAGGCT
The DNA here is from genome assembly GCF_016123485.1 of Halocynthiibacter styelae. Taxonomy (GTDB): domain Bacteria; phylum Pseudomonadota; class Alphaproteobacteria; order Rhodobacterales; family Rhodobacteraceae; genus Halocynthiibacter; species Halocynthiibacter styelae. The sequence goes on from NZ_JADCKQ010000002.1 coordinate 327,131, forward strand.
TTTGGCGAGTTCTGCAACGGTGGAGCGAATAATGTTCTGGTTCGGATGCGATACATTTTCCGCCAGCATCGCTGGTGTATCACCCGGCATTCCTGCCGTCATCAACTTGGCTGCAAGGCCCGGGAAGGTGCGTTTGCCCATGAAGATCGCCGTGGTCGCATCCGGATCCGCAAGCGCTGGCAGGTTGATGTCTTCCGGCAACTCACCCGTCAGGGCATGCCCCGTCACGAATTGAACGCGACGGGATTTCTCACGCCGGGTCATCGGGATTTTCGCTGCTGCCGCAGCGGCCATGGCAGACGTCACACCCGGCACAACTTCATAATCAAACCCTTCGGCAGTCAGGGCGACGATCTCTTCTTCCAGACGACCAAACATGCCGCTGTCACCTGATTTCAGGCGTACAACTTTCTGGCCGGATTTTACGTAATCCACCAGAAGGCGGCTGATATGATCCTGACGCGGCGAGGCCCGGCCCGCACGTTTCCCGACCGAAATCAGGTCTGCATCCGGGTTCACATGTTCAAGGATCGGGCCGGAAGACAGATCATCATACAGAACAACATCCGCATCCTGAAGACGCTTCACCGCTTTCAGTGTCAGCAGCTCAGGGTCACCGGGACCAGAGGACACAAAACTTACAAATCCCATTACATAGCCTCCGAAATCAGGTGGAAGAATGTGCCGGTGGCCAGCCCACGTTTTGATCCGGTTTCCGGCACCTCAGCCCCCGTGGCGTCCACAACCCGCGCCAGTGGTGCATCAGGCTGATCCAGAATGGTGGAATAGTGGAATTCATGCCCAGCCAGTTCACGTCCGGCATCAAACGCACCGGTTGGCAGATTAAGCGTCGCGCGGCGATAGCCGAGGTGCATCTTACGTTTCTCGTAAGAGGTCACAAGGCCAAGCAGCCCCAGCATTTCATGGGCTGTACCTTCTTTATCCACAAGCTGCGCACCCATCGCCATATAGCCCCCACATTCGCCGTGTACGGGTTTCTTCTCTGCAAAGGTCCGCATCTGCGCTTTGAAATTCGAAGCCGCCGCCAGTTTTCCGGCGTGTAATTCAGGATACCCGCCAGGCAGCCAGGCAATATCAGCATCCATCGCAGGGCCTTCGTCTTTCAGGGGTGAGAACAGAGAAACCTGCGCGCCCTGCTGACGCCAGCCATCCAGAAGGTGGGGGTAGACGAAGGAAAACGCCTCATCCCGAGCAAGCGCGATGTGTTGCGCCGGGGGCTTAATCACATGGGTACCACCTGCAGGCAGGGTTGTTTCCCCGGCAGCGGCCTGCAGGGCCTCAAGATCAATATGTTCACGGATAAAGACAGCCAGGTCTTCAAGTATCTTATGCAGTGTTTCCTGCTCTTCCGCCTGGACAAGACCAAGGTGGCGTTCGGGCAGCTCCACAGCGCCTTTGCGCGGCAGCGCGCCGAACACTTTGATGCCAACAGCATCCATACCAACCCGGATCAGGCGTTCATGGCGCGGGCTTGCAACCTGGTTCAGGATCACTCCGGCAAAGGGCATATCCGGACGCATGGCGCGGAAGCCCATCGCCGTAGCTGCCGCAGATTGCGCCTGGCCGGAAACATTGATCACCAGCACAACAGGCCAGCCATTGCGTGCAGCAATATCTGCGCTGGCCCCGTTGCCTGCGGCCCCATCCGTGGCCACACCATCGTAAAGCCCCATAGACCCCTCGGCGATCATCAGATCGGCACCTTCACCACGCGTCACATGATGATTCAGCATCGCATCCGGCATCGACCAGCTGTCAAGGTTGAAGCTGGGCAGGCCGGTTGCGGCGGTATGAAACGCCGGGTCGATATAATCAGGGCCGCATTTATAGGGTTGCACTTTCACACCCTGCTGGCGCAACGCATAAAGCAGACCCAAGGTCAGAGTGGTTTTACCAGTGCCCGACGCAGGGGCAGAGATCAGAAGGCCTTTAGGCAGCATGGTTCAGTCCTTTGTCTCAGGGAAACGCGGCTCCGCCCCACGGGGACGGAAGCGACGATCATAGTCATCAGCATAAAGCCGGCTTTCAGTGAAGTCATCTGCGCCAAGAGAACGCCCGACCATAATCAGGGCGGTGCGCGTGATTTCTTCAGGCATCATGGCTTCAATCGTGCCCAGGGTGCCCTGAATGATCTTCTGATCCGGCCAGCTTGCACGCCAGACCACTGCGACCGGACAATCTGCGCCGTAATGCGGTGTCAGTTCACGCACGACCTGATCCAGCACATGGATCGACAGGTGGATACAAAGCGTGGCCCCCGTGCGACCGAAGTTTTCAAGTGTTTCTGTTTCCGGCATGGATGTTGCGCGGCCTGATGTGCGCGTCAGAACCACGGATTGCACCAGCTCCGGCAAAGTCAACTCAGCCCCCAGCGCGGCGGCGGCGGCGGTGAAAGACGGCACGCCTGGCGTCACAGAAAACGGGATGCCTTCGGCTTTCAGACGACGCAGCTGTTCGCCCATCGCGGACCAGACAGACAGATCACCAGAATGCAGGCGGGCAATATCATGGCCTTTGGCATGGGCTTCTTTGATGTGATCCATGATCTTATCCAGATCAATCGGTGCCGTGTTGATCAGCTCCACACCTTCCGGACAATGGCTGAGGATTTCTTCCGGGATCAGGGAACCCGCATAAAGGCAGGTCTGGCAGGACGCCAGGAGATCACGCCCCCTCAGAGTCAGAAGGTCAGCGGCACCGGGGCCTGCGCCAATAAAGTGAACGGTCATTTGTCTGTCTTTCGTGGGGCCAGGGCCAGGGCAGCGGTTGCTGTGGCCGTCGTGGTGTTATCGGTTGAAACCTTGCGGCTTTCCTGAAGAGTTGCGCCGGGAATTGCAGCAATTGCGACAGCTTCCGCAACAGATCCCGTGCCAAACAGCGCCTGGATGCGCTGTGACGCCGTTGGCGTTGGAACACCCCGGATGTCATCGGGGGCAAGGGCAATGATCCGGGCGTTCAGCTTTTCCGCCAGCGCAATGAACGGCGGATGCCCGACCTTTGAAGTTAATGTCGCGATCACATCCGGCACCAGCCCCGTCGTGTCACACGCGGCCCGTGCGGCATTTTCAAGCGCGAACAAAGGGGCATCGGACTTAAACCCCATGCCAAGGATCACGGTCTGATCGCTCATTTCACGACCCTCCACTGCACAACAGGGCGCGCAGCCTGCCAGCCCCGCATCCGGCCCAGAGGCGCCGCCTGTGCGAAATCAAAGCGCATCAAATCACCCCCCAGTTTGCCAGCAAGCTGCGTGATCAGCGCTTCGCTTTCCAGCGTCACCGTATTTGCCACCAGACGCCCCCCTTCGGGCAGTTTCGCCCAAAGCGCATCAAACAGATCCGCATTCAGCCCACCACCGATGAATATCACATCCGGTGTGGGCAGGCCATCCAGCCCTTCCGGCGCATGAGCGTTCACAACCTCAATCCGGTGACCGATGCCAAAATGATCCGCGTTCTTGCGAATATTGGCGATCCGGTCGGCTCGGGTTTCAAGCGAATATGCCCGGCTGCCAGGGGCGGCCAGCAGCATTTCAACGGAAATGGATCCAGACCCGGCACCAATATCCCAGAACACTTCATTCGGACATGGGGCCAGGGCAGAAAGCGTCAGCGCGCGCACAGGGCGTTTGGTGATCTGACCGTCCGTTGCAAACAACTCATCCGCAAGGCCTGAAGCCCGGCTGATCCCGCGCCCTTTACAGGCAATAGCAACAGCGACCGGATGGGTCATATCAACCGTGTCCAGGTCGCGGGCCAGGGCGTCTTCGCGACGTTCTACTTCACCACCCAGCGCCTGAAAACAGGTGACATGGCTGTCAGCAAATCCATTCACTGTCAGATATTCCCCAAGCGCCGGGATCGCAGCACCATCGCGCAAAGTCACAATGATCTGTACACCATCGGAAGACACCGGCAGCAGGCGTGACAGTGAACGCGCATGCAGCCCCATGCACAGAGTTTCCTCAAGCCGCCAGCCCATGCGTGCTGCAATCATGGAAAAGACCGAAGGGGCGGAATGACATGTATATTCCTCAGGCGACAATTGCGCTGCGATAGAGCCACCTGCACCAAACCAGAAAGGATCACCAGAGGTCAGCATGACCGTCGCCTCGCCGCGTTTTTCCAGCACAGGCATCAGTGAAAACGGCACGGGGAAGGTTTCACCCGTCAGGCCAAGAACCTCCAGGTGCCGGGGGGCACCGACAATATGTTTTGCCTCAGCAATCGCTTTTCGGCTTGCATCTGTCAGCCCGGCGGGGCCATCTTCGCCGCAACCGATAATCGTCAGCCAGGGAGTGGTTTTTCCAGTGTCAGACATGCAGAAAATCCTTCTTCTGGGCGGCACAACCGAGGCCTCGCACCTTGCGCGTCATCTGGCCGATTGCGGCGCAAATGCCATATTTTCCTATGCCGGGCGCACCAATAGCCCGCGCCGCCAACCCCTGCCAACCCGTGTTGGCGGCTTTGGCGGTGTTGATGGTCTGGTCGATTACATTCGCGCGGAAAACATCACACATATCATTGATACCACCCACCCATTCGCCGCGCAGATGTCGCGCAATGCTCTGGCAGCTGCCGCGCGAACCAGCACGCCGCTGGTCAGTTTTGAACGCGCGCCCTGGCAGGCGGACACGGGCGATACATGGCAACATGTCGTGGATTATTCCGGTGTTCTGGGTGCGCTTGGCGATGCGCCCCGCCGCGTCTTTCTGGCGATTGGCAAACAGAATATTGACCTCTTTGCCAGCGCGTCCCAGCATCACTATCTGCTGCGCCTTGTGGATCAACCCGAAGCCGCCATTCCCCTGCCCGACCACGCGCTTGAAATCGCTGCCGGTCCCTTTGACCTGGCCAGGGATCGCGCACTTTTGCAACACCACGCCATCGACGTGATCGTCACCAAAAATGCCGGTGGCATTGGCGCGCGTGCAAAACTGGACGCGGCACGGGAACTGGGCGTGCCGGTCATCATTATGGACCGTCCCGCCCTGCCCGGACGTCGCATTCTGCAATCGCAGCAAGAGGTTATGGATTGGCTGCATCAGGACGGCACCCAATCCATCTGAGACCGCGGAGTATTCACAATAACCGTGCCTTCAATCACATGCGTGCCTGAGTTTCCAACCAGAACCACCGTACGCATATCCGCCATGTCCGGCGTCGCATCCCCCAGTCGCTGGATGTTGATCGCCTGTTCATCCGTGGACACCGCACGGGCAAAGATAATCATGTGATCCGGTGTCAGTTCTTCGCGCAGAATATCCAACACCTGCCCAAATTGTGTCGGGCGGGATTTTGAACGGGGGTTATAGAACCCCATGGCAAAATCGCCCCGCGCTGCATGACGCAGGCGGTGTTCTACAAGGGCAAACGGTTTCAGATTGTCAGAGAGGTTGATCGCGCAAAAATCATGACCAAGCGGTGCACCGCAAGCCGCAGAAGCTGCCAGCATAGCCGTAATCCCAGGCACCACCTGAATATCCAGCGCGGCCCATTCCGGGTGATCCCGAATGCCGTCTTCCAGCGCTTCAAATACGGCTGATGCCATGGCAAAGACACCCGGATCGCCGGAAGACACCACGACCACCTGCTTGCCTTCCGTCGCCATTTCAAGCGCATGAATGGAACGATCAATTTCCACCCGGTTGTCTGAGGCATGCAGGGTCAGCCCATCACGCGGAGCGATGCGTTTCACATAGGGGATGTAGCCGACGATATCCGTGGCCCGGTCAATTGCACCCTGGGCTTCGGGGGTGATGAAAGCCTCATTCCCCGGACCAAGCCCGACGATGGTCAATGTGCCAGTCATGGTCTGCGCCCCTGCCCGTGTACGAGGATGATTGCGAAATATGGGTTTTCGTCACAATCCAATTCGCTGAGTTTCGACATTTCCTGATCCGGCATGGTGCCGCGTTTCACAATCCAGGCGTCTTCATATTTACCCGCACGTTGCAGGGCCTTGCGGATTTTCGGAATGTTCTGACCGGTCTTCATCACGACGATCGCATCAGAATCTGAGATACGCTGAGCAAGATCATCTTCTGACAGCGTCCCCATCAGAACCGTCATCACATCATCGCCCCAGGTGATCGGCTCACCCGTCTGGGTCCAGCAGCCGGACATGCCGGTGATGGCCGGAATCACATCAATTTCCATCTTATCCCGCAAGCGCGTGTAGAGGTGCATGAAGGACCCATAGAAGAACGGATCGCCCTCGCAGAGAACGACAATATCCTCACCCGGTTCATCCTGAGACAGCTTCAGAAGACGCGCGGCCCAGTCATCATAAAACGGGGCAAGGCTGGCGTTGTAACCAGGATCAGACAAGGGGATTTCCGTCGTCACAGGATATTCCATCGCATATTCCACCGCGTCTTCACGCAGCAGCCCGTCGACAATCCGGCGCGCCATACCGTGACGGTTTTTCTTGCGGAAGAAAGCGATGTGCTTTGACGAGGTGACAGCACGATGGGCTTTCACACTCATCAGGTCGGGATCACCTGGGCCAAGGCCCGCACAAATCAGTTTACCCATGATTATTCTTTCCAGCTTGCAAGCGCATTCACAGCAGCAACCGTGATAGCAGAGCCACCCAGGCGGCCCTTCACGATCATGGATGGCACCGGCAGATCTTCCATCAACGCGTCTTTGCTTTCCATCGCCCCGACAAAGCCAACCGGGCAGCCAATGATCGCCGCGGGGCGTGGGCAAGATGGGTCTTTCAGCATGTTCAGCAGGTGAAACAACGCTGTCGGCGCATTGCCGATCGCCACCACGGAACCTTCCAGCTTATCACGCCATAGTTCCAGCGCGGCAGCCGAACGGGTATTCCCCATCTCTTTCGCCATGCCTGGCACACGTTCATCACGCAGGGTGCAGATCACTTCATTATTCGCGGCCAGACGCGGGCGGGTGATGCCCTCTGACACCATATATGCGTCACAAAGGATCGGCGCGCCAGCCGCAAGTGCCGCACGGGCAGCTTTCGCCATCCCGTCTGAGAAAACAACATGTTCCTCAAGACCAACCATGCCAGCGGCGTGGATCATGCGGACCGCGACCACTTCTTCATCTTTGGTAAAACGGCCAAGATTGGCTTCTCGGCGGATGGTGGCAAAGCTTTCGTCATAGATTGCCTGGCCATTGGTTTCATATGTATGGAACTCGGTCATTTTGAGGGTCCTTGAAAGATAAACTTCGGGTCAGCCGCAATCTGTGCAGATGTCAGCTGCGCAAGCGGGCTGGTGTTGATGTCATGGTGCAGATCAAAACCTGCAGTGGTGGCTGTCAGTGTAACGTCATAACGCCCCGAAGCCGCGCACCCTTTGGCACAACCCGTGATATGCAGGGATTTATTCCCCGGCAATGCAGGCGCAATCTGATCCGCCAGCAGACGGGTTTTACCCAGCGCCTGCGGACATTTCGGAGCACCCGGACAGGCCGCAATGCGCAGACGGGCATCATTCGGGTCGGTAATCAGCCCGTCACTTGCGGCTGGCAATGTCACCGCTTGGCCGGGCGCAAAGAAAGCACGCCAGGGCGTCATAATCACACCAGGTACCAGCGCGGATAGCACACGCAGATCACCGGATGTAATCTGACCGTAAGCACAAGCGATCAAAGTGCCGCCCTCAATTGTGCCAGCAGCGGGTATCACCTGCTGTGGGCGCGGCATTTCATTGCCTCTGAATGGCTTCGGTAAAATGTCCGGCTGACGCGCCAGCAGCTTATGCATCCGGCCCCGGCCATTTTCCACGCCATGCGCTGCAAACCATTCCGCGAGCACGATCATATCTTTGATCACTGTTTCACAGGAGGTAATAGCTCCTGTGAAACAGTGATCCGCCCGCAGGATCATCTGGCCAGCTTCGTTCAGTTCAACACGAATATCGGCTGACACATCGCCTAGAACCGCCTCCGGACCGGTATCAATCGCAAAGCCAAACTTGCCGGGCAGATCCGGAAAATCCGACAGCGCCGCAGTCAGATCACGCGCCAGATCACGGGGAGCATCGCCGCCAAAAGGTGTGATCGCGATGTTGCGTTTGGTTTCAACCGATACATCCGCGTCAATCACGCCAAGGCCGCGCAGCCCATCAATCAGGGCGGGGTGATCTTCTGCGGTCACTCCCCGGATCTGCAGGTTCGCGCGTTGTGTCACATCCAGAATACCATTGCCAAAGCGATCCGACAGATCGGCAATCGCGGCCATCTGCGCGTCATCAAGCTGCCCGCAGACCGCCCGCACACGCACCACCAGCCCGTCACCGGACATCATCGGGCGCAAAGCCCCGGGGCACCAGCCCTGAATGATGGGATCAGGGGCACTCATGACAGGGCCTCCAGATCTGCATAAATGGAATTGCGGCGCGATTTCCACAGGCCCACCTCAAGCAGCGCATTGAAACGGTCCTTCATCGCCTGCAGGGCTTCGGGATTTTCTGCCTCAAGGAAGTTCAGAACCTCTTCCCGACCCAGAGTCGCCTCAAAATACTGGTCAAACAGATGGCCCGGCACCGTGTCTGACAAATGCTGAAACGCCGCCATCTGATCCAGTGTTGCGGCAATTTCCGCCCCGCCCCGGAAACCATGCCGCATCATGCCATCCGCCCAGGCGGGATTGGCAGCGCGGGCACGGACAACGCGGGCGATTTCTTCGGTGAGGGTGCGGGCGCGTGGATCGTCCACCCGCGTGCTGTCCAGATGATAAAGCGCCGGGGCGTCTTTTCCCAAGGATTTCAGCGCTGCATAAACACCGGCTTCATGGCCGACGTAATCAGGGGCCAGAAGAACATCGGTTTCCGCCAGATCCTGCACATGCACGAAAGCATCCACATTGTTCAGCTGCGCTTCAAGCGCAGCGCGGTTCTGGGTCACCGATCCATCCTGACCGATCGCCCATTCCGACGCTTTCAGCCAGGCCTCACCCGCCATCTGACGCGCTTCATCCGTGTAATCATCCAGATACTGCTCCAACTCCAGGCCATAGGATCCGGGCTTCGGACCAAAAACCCGGGGCGCAGTTTCCCCCTCAAGCGCCAGGTAGGGGTTGAAATCTGCTGCTTCATCACGCGCAGCAAGGGCTTTCACCGCTTGTTCGAACATTCCGGCAAGCCCCGGGAAAATATCGCGAAACAGGCCAGAAACCCGCAGTGTCACATCAATGCGCGGACGGCCCAGCATGGCAAGTGGTTCAACGACGAAACCCGATACACGTTCAGATCCGTCATCCCATTCCGGCGAGATCCCGGCAAGATGCAGCGCCATGGCAAACTCTTCCCCGGCGGTACGCATGGTAGCGGACCCCCAGAGATCCACGACCAGTCCACGGGGATAATCGCCCTCTTCCTGCAAGTGACGACGTACCAACTCTTCCGCCATTTTCACGCCCTGCGCATGGCCCGCACGGGTGGGCACAGAACGCGGATCAGTGGTAAACAGGTTACGCCCGGTCGGACGAATGTCCTGGCGGCCACGATAAGGCGAACCAGAGGGGCCCGCATCAATACGCTGGCCAGCAAGCCCTTTGATCAGGCCGGCTATTTCATCAGCGCCATGATCCCCGGCCCCGTAAATATGCAGCCCATCGCCATATTGGCTTTCTTTGATATCACAGACAAAACGGTCAATCCGTGTCATTGCCTCGGCGGCAGAAGCATCGGCAGCAAGGCCAAGATCAGACGCCACGCCAGAGGTATGCGCTTCATCCACGATGGTACCAATCAGACGAGTCCGCCGGGCGGGGTCCAGCCCTTCGGCGGTGGAATATTCATCCAGAAGCTGTTCCAGGCGGATCAGGCTTTGCGGCGTTTCCGATTGCGCCATGGGCGGGGGCATATGGCCAAGAGTCACGCCGCCAATACGGCGTTTGGCCTGGGCAGCTTCGCCGGGGTCATTGACGATGAAGGGATAGAAAACCGGGGTATTCCCGGCCAGTGCATCCGGCCAGCATTCGCCAGACAGGGCCACGGATTTTCCAGGCAGCCATTCCAGTGTGCCGTGGGCGCCCATATGCACGATTGCATCGGTCTGACGGGTCTGAAGCCAAAGGTAAAACGCCACATAGCCATGGCGCGGCACACGGGACAAATCGTGGTAATCATCTTCCCGCGCCGCGCGTTCACCCCGTTCTGGTTGCAGGGCTACGGTTGCCTGGCCAAGCTGCAACGCCTGGAAATGGAATGCGCCCTCACGCACAGCAGGATCATCTGCGGGATCCCCCCAGGCTTCCTGCAGTTTCTCCTGAAGGATCAGGGGCAGCGATTGCAAGGCGGTCTGATAATCGCTGAGCGTGAAAGACAAAGCGCCTTCCAGCAGATCATCAGACGCGAAATCGGTCTCAACACCGTATCCTTCATCCGCTAAGGCCTGCAAAATGCCCTTTGTCGAGGCCAGCGCATCCAGCCCAACCGCATGGGCCATCTGCCAGGACTTTCCTGGATAAGTCGACAGGATAATCGCCAGGTTCTTATCCGTATTCGCAGCGGTTTTCAGACGATAATGCCCGAGGATTTTTGCAACGGCTGCTTCTAGCAGATCGGCATCCGTCGTATGTACAAAGCGACTGTATTGCAAATCGGGATCACGCCCTTCAGGTGCTTTAAAGCTGATCACGCCCGCAAGCAGCCGCCCATCCACTTCGGGCAGAACCACATGCATGGCAAGGTCAGCCGGGGACAACCCGCGTTCGGCCTCAAGCCAGTCGCGACGGCGGGCCGTAGAAAGAGACACCTGGAACACAGGCACGCCTGGTGCATCCAGAACCGAGGCACTGCCATCCTGTTGACGGGCCGAGAAGGCCGTTGCATTGACGATCAGCGCAGGCGGGTGACTTTGCAGGAGTGTAGGCAGGTTTTCAGTCGCTGCCGGATGTTTCAGAGATGGTGCGAACACCCCGTAAGCCGCAAAGCCTTTATCCTGGAAGAATCGGATCAGATCATCCACGGGGGCCGTGTCTGCTGAGGTCAGGTAGCTGCGATAAAAGCTGACCCAGACCAGTGGTTTTTCAGACGCTTCAGGGGCCTCTATCACACCCTGATCAGGATCATAGACCCCGAAACGCGGCATGGTTTTACGTCCCGGAACCGGAGCGGCATACAACCCCGCAGAAAGGGCCAGTTGTGCAAGTGCTGCGCGTGCGGCAACTGCACCACCTTCATCGCAAAGACGCCCAAGCCGGCGCAGGGTTGCGACAGGCAGGGTGGACAGCGCATCAAGCTGTGTATCTTCACGCCCATCCGCGGGAAGCACGGCCAGGGCAATCCCCTGACGGCGCGCCAGATCCTGCAGCTGCGCCATGCCGTAAGCCCAGTATTGCTGCCCGCCGATCAGACGCACGAGCACCGCTTTTGCACCGCTCAGGGTCTGTTCCACATAGGTATCAACCGACAGCGGATGCTTCAGCGCAACAAGGTTGGCAAGTCGCAGCGAAGGCAGTTCCGCGCCCTGTGCTTTTGCCTGCTGCCAGCCCGCTTTGAATGCACCAAGGTCACTGTCAGAAAAAGACAGCACAACAAGTTCCGCAGGATCCTGTTTCAGATCCTGCGGTGTGTCATCTTCTAAACCCTGGCTGTCGCGAAATACGACGTGCATATGCAGACCCTCCGGCGGGTTTTACGCGCCAAATACCGCGCGGATCGCGGCCTCATTGATGTCATCATGCTCAGCAATCACAACCATCTGCCCTTCGCGTGGATTCACACCCCAGGGCTGGTCAAATTGCGTGCGAACACGGGCGGATACGGCCTGCACCAGCAGACGCATTGGCTTGCCTTTGACTGCAGCATAGCCTTTGACCCGCAGGATATTCTGTTCACGTGCCAGGGTTTCGATCTGGGCTGTGATGGCTTCCGGGGATTCAATTTCCGGGATATCGATGATGATAGATTCAAAATCATCATGTTCGTGATCATGGTGACCATCGTGATGGGACGGACGTGCTTCCAGATCATCTTCGGCACCGGCTTCAAGACCCAGGATCACTTTCGGATCGATCTTTCCATCTGTCACAGGCAGCATCGGGATCTTGCGCGGGGTTTCTGCCGCAATGATCTCTTTCGCTTTTTCCATCTGCTCGGCTGTGGCCAGATCGGCCTTTGACAGCAGAACCAGGTCAGCACAGGCGATCTGATCTTCAAAGACTTCAGACAGTGGCGTTTCGTGATCGAGGCCCTCATCAGCTTCACGCTGTGCATCGACGGCTGCCACATCCGGGGCAAAGCGGCCGTCGGCAACAGCTTCGGCATCTGCCACGGCAATCACACCATCCACGGTGATTTTGGATTTGATTGCAGGCCAGTTGAACGCCAGCAAAAGTGGCTTTGGCAGGGCCAGACCAGAGGTTTCGATCAGAATGTGATCCGGGGGTGTTTCCAGCGCCATCAGACCTTCGATGGTTGGAATGAAGTCATCCGCAACGGTGCAGCAGATACAGCCATTGGCCAGTTCAACAATATTTTCCGCCGGACAGTTATCATCGGCGCAGCCTTTGAGGATTTCACCATCAATGCCAAGCGTGCCAAATTCATTCACCACCACTGCCAGGCGTGTGTTGCCAGCATTGCGGATCAGGTGATGGACCAGTGTGGTTTTGCCGGAACCAAGAAAGCCGGTGATTACGGTGACGGGGATTTTCTTCAGATCATTCATCGTCTGCTCCAAAAGCGGGAATACGGGAAAGCGTGTGTTTCTTGAAGGTCGTGGATCGTTCACGCCAGGGGATGATGCCATCTTCTGTGGCGGCATAAGCAGCGGCACCTTCAAGGATGTCTGCGGCATGTTCATCGGCATTCAGACGGCCATAAACATAAGTCCATTTTCCGGGCTGGGCGAGCGCAACGGCTGAACCGCTGGAACAGGCGGAAAGGCATTTCACGCCTTTAATCTCGACTCCTTCAGGTGCCTCAGCAGCCGTCAGGCGTTCATACAGGATTTCGCCCGGACGTTTTTCGTCTTCAAGTGCTTCCTGCCCGGCACGGCAGGTTGTGCACACGTAAAGTGTTGCCTTCGTCGTCATTCGTCAGACCCCTCCCGGCTCTGGTTTTGCTAAGGGGGGAACGCTGAAAGGATATCCATCCTTGCAGACAGCGACACTCCCCGTTCGCTTTGCATATCATGTCTGGCAGGTCTCCCGGCTTACGGCTTCGGGCCAGGCCCGGCGGGTAAGATCCTTCCCGGCAATTGCCAGTGGAGATTACCCTGATCCGATCACGGTCGCGGGGGCGGCTTCGCTTGGGCACAATCAAATGTCGCTTGCGCCTGTCGTATTCCCTCTTCGTCTGTATTACTACAGACACCAGAATCCCCGTTTACGGGAAAAAAACCAGTGCAGCAAGCTGCGAAACCGACACCCGGGAGGCATATCCGACCATGACAGACGTAACTCCGGAAGAAGCTGAACGCCATGCAAAGAAGATGGCAAAGAAGAAAGCTGCACGTGACAAGATCATGGCAACGAAAGACGGCGAAAAAGGCCTGATTATCGTCAACACGGGGCCGGGCAAGGGCAAATCCTCTGCTGGTTTTGGGATGATCTTCCGCCATATCGCCCACGGCATGCCCTGTGCGGTTGTGCAATTCATCAAAGGCAACACCCAGACCGGTGAACGCATGCTGATTGAGGAAAATTTCTCAAAGCTGTGCCAGTTTCACACCATGGGCGAAGGCTTCACCTGGGAAACCCAGGACAAAGAACGCGATATCGCGGCCGCAAAACGCGCCTGGGAAAAAGCGAAAGAGCTGATCCTGGACCCTGAAATTTCCATGGTTCTGCTGGATGAGATCAACATCGCCATGCGCTATGATTATATCGATGTGGAAGACGTCGTAGCCTTCCTGCGCGATCACAAACCGGAAATGACCCATGTCGTTCTGACCGGGCGCAATGCGAAGGAACCTCTGCTGGAAATCTCTGATCTGGCAACAGAAATGGGACAGATCAAACACCCGTTCCGCGCCGGTATCAAGGCCCAGAAGGGCGTTGAATTCTAAGATCTCACAGGCGGGCAGGATATGACAAAGGCACTGATGATCCAGGGCACCGGTTCCAACGTGGGGAAATCCATGCTGGTGGCCGGGCTGTGCCGGGCTGCCGTAAGGCGCGGGCTGAATGTCCGCCCGTTTAAGCCACAGAATATGTCAAATAACGCTGCTGTGGTGGCTGGTGGCAATGGTGAAATCGGCCGCGCTCAAGCCTTGCAAGCTCTGGCTTGTGGCGTGCCGGCGCATGTGGATATGAACCCGATCCTGCTGAAACCAGAAAGCGATCAGGGCGCTGCGGTCATTGTGAATGGCCAACATCTGACCACCTGTCGTGCCCGCGATTACGCCCGGTTAAAGCCGGATCTGATGCAGGCGGTTCTGAACAGTTTTGACCGCCTGAAATCAGAATGCGACCTTGTGATCATTGAAGGTGCAGGTTCCCCGGCTGAGGTCAATCTGCGTGCCAATGACATCGCGAATATGGGCTTTGCCTGTGCCGCAGATGTCCCCGTGATCCTGGCTGGCGACATCGACCGTGGTGGCGTCATTGCCCAGATGGTCGGCACTCAGGCTGTGTTGGATGCAGGAGACGAAGCCCAGGTTGCCGGCTTCATGATCAATAAATTCCGCGGCGATCCCCGGCTGTTTGACGATGGCTATCAGATGATCTGCGACAAAACCGGCTGGGCTGGTTTCGGGGTTCTGCCCTGGTTTGACAAAGCTGGCTTTCTGCCTGCTGAGGATGCGCTTGATCTGCGGGGCAATGGTGATACTGACGGCTTTCATGTTGTCTGCCTGGGACTGTCCCGTATTGCGAATTTCGACGACCTTGATCCGATTGGCATGGAAGACGGCGTACGCCTGACCATCCTGAAGGCGGGCACGGCCCTGCCTGTGGATACAGATCTTGTGATCATCCCCGGCACAAAATCCACCCGCCAGGATCTGACCTTTCTGCGCGCGCAGGGTTGGGATGTTGATATTCAGGCCCATGTGCGCCGGGGTGGTCATGTGCTGGGCATTTGTGGCGGCTATCAGATGTTGGGCACTGAAATTGACGATCCTCACGGCATCGAAGGCCCGGCAGGCAGCAGCCCCGGACTTGGGCTTCTGAATGTAAAAACCGTGATGTCACCTGAGAAAACCCTGACACAGGTTACCGCCCGACACCAGGCATCAGGCAGTGAAATGACCGGGTATGAAATTCATATCGGGGAAACCGATGGCCCCGACCGTGACCGTGCCTTTGCAAATATCGGCAATACGTCTGAAGGCGCGGCCTCAGAAAACGGGCGTATCTGCGGCACCTATCTGCACGGGTTGTTCGCAGCGGACGAATTCCGCAAGACCTGGTTATCTGGCTTTGGTGTGGCCTCGGAAATGAACTATGGCACAAGGGTTGAGGAAACGCTCGATGCGCTTGCTGCACATATGGAAGAACACCTGGATCTGGACGGGTTATTCGCCTGTGCGCGGTGACCCGCCAAAACGGAAATCCACAAGGCGCTGGAAACCCTGCGCGCTGAGATGATCCCTAAGCGCCTCCGCATCCACCTCTGCCGCAGGGTCAAAGATCAGCCCCCGTGCAGATCCCGTATGTGCAATAATCGCCCCCATCGCGCCATGCGTCTGAGCAAGGTCAAAGATCGGATCTTCTCCTGTGCCACGCAGTGCAAAATTGCGCTGCGCTGACTCTGTGCTGATATGCGCGATGTCCTGCAATGTGTCGGCCGTCCGCCACAAAGGCAGCAAATCCGATATATCTGCAAATTCCGCATCCTGTGCGTCGGTCCGTATCGGAGCCCCGTAAAATCCACCGATCACACGGCCTTCCGGCAAAGACGCGCGTGCCTCAACGATCTCTGCGTCCCGGGATGCCCAGAGCATCTTCTCCGCCCCGTCAAACATCAGAGGATCAACAGCACCTTCGCAATCCAGGCAAATCCTGGCGACCTCGCCGGCTGACAGATCTGGGCAATGTTGCTTCAACACAGCAACCCGCGTCGCCGTAGATGCCCCTGCCCCGCCACCTGCAGGCATATCAAGACGGAACGCATGCCGCCCCACCGGATCAAAATCCGAACGATCGGCCAACTCTGTAAAATCAGCTTCTGACAGGACAGGCTCAGCAACAAATGACAGGCTCAGTGCAGCTGCGCGCTTATATTCCAGCGCTACCTTCAGGGCGGGACAAGGCAGAGAAGTCAGCACAACGCGGCCATCCACCACCCCCTGCAGCAGCTCTCCGAAATGACCATCAACTGTGATTATGCCCGCCATGCATGCCCTCGCGACTGTCACGCAAGCAGGCCTCATTGCCAGTCTTTTCCAGGTCTGTTTGCCTGGAGAAATTTGCGCTGACTCGCGATACCCTGCCTGAAAAGGCAAATTCAACAAAAATTTCACACACAGATCAACCACCTCCCACTGATCTGCCTTTCCTCACCCGCAGACCAGCGGTGATGAAACCGCCACCACTCCTGGTATTCCTGTGGTTCGCTTCCGCCTGATGATCTTTGTCACCGGGCCGGTTAATTCCGGAAACCCACCTTTCCTGGTTGCTGACCCCAGGAAAGGCCGGGGTTTGGTCACAAGACTGCATCAGATGCAAACACGTTTGCTAAAACCGGGGGCCATTTCCCCCGGAAGCTGTCATTAACTCGGTGCAAGCAGATCCCGTTCTTCCAGAACTTTGCGGGCGATGCGGAAACATTCGACGCCCTGGGGCACGCCGCAGTAAATCGCGATCACGTGGATGGCCGCGCGGATTTCTTCCATGGTGCAGCCATTGGTGATCGCGCCGTTCAGGTGCAATTCCCATTCGTGCATTTTGCCCAACGCGCCGATCATCGACAGGTTCATGAGCGACCGTGTTTTGACGTCAATTGCTTCGTCACCCCAGCCAAAGCCCCAGCACCATTCTGTCATGGCTTCCTGAAAAGGGCGGTTGAATTCATCTGCGGCGGCGAGGTTCTTTTCCACGTATTCTGCGCCCAGTGTTGCTTTGCGTTTGGCGAGGCCTTTTTCGAATGTGTCGGTCATGGGATGTCCTTTCAGTCCAGCGCTTCGATCAGCGCGATATCTGCTGTGCAGGCCTTTGCGCGTTCCGCGCGGGCTTTGCGATATGTTTCAGAGGCGTAGCAGGCGCGGGCGGCGTCCATATCGGGGAATTCAATGATCACGCGGCGTTCCCACGCATTCCCTTCCAGAGTTTCCGCATCACCACGAGCCAGAAAGCGCGCGCCGAATTGTTCGAAGGCTGCGGGCGCAATCGCCTGATAGCCTTTATAGGCGTCCGGGTCGGTGACGGTGACATTGGCGATCCAATAGGCTTTGGGCATCTCAGCTGCTTTCTTCTTCGGCCAGCACACGTTCAGCGATGGTGGCGGTGTCTTTCAGGTGGGCGTGTACGGCGGCCTGGGCGGCGTCGGCATCGCCAGAGGTAATGGCATCACAGATCGCCTGCATATGCGAAGGGCCAGGTTTCGCGCGATCAGATGTGGCAAGGGTCAGCATGCGAAGGCGGCTGATGCGGCCATTCAGACGTTGCACGATATCCCATGCCACGTGATGACCGGCGCCTTCAAAGATCTCGGAGTAGAAATCAGCGGTGGCGCGGAACAAAGCACCCGGGGTTTTATCGGAAAACCCTTGTTTCAGGTGGGTCAGAGCGGCCTGCAGGGATTGTGCGCGTTCTGGCGTGATTTGGGCCGCACAGGTGCGGGCGGCAGCGGTTTCCAGCATACGGCGGATCTCGTAAATCTGGCGCGCGTCTTCCCAATTCATCAATGCAACAATCGGGCCGCGGCCAGGCAGGATTTCCACCAGACCTTCGGCCTCAAGGTAACGGATGGTTTCGCGAATGACCGTGCGGCTGACGCCCAGCTGTTCGCATAAGGGACGTTCCACCAGACGGTCTCCGGGCTTGAAATGCCCTTCTATTATGGCTTCGCGCATACGTTCCTGAACCATGTCACGCAGGGTCGCAGGCGGGTGTTTGATCTTTGAAAGTACTGTTTTGTCCATGCTGCGGGAATAGCAGTGCTATGCGCCAGGAGCAAGGCGGGATTGACATATGGTCATATGGTATACCATAAGACACTCAACGAATCGAAACTGTAAGGTGCCGCTATGCCCGCTGAAATCCGCAAAACCCTGCTCCATGTTGAAAACACCCTGATTGAAGGTGGTAAGGTTGCTGAAACCCCTTTGAAGATGATTGCTGCGATTGCTGTGATCACGAACCCATGGGCGGGGAAGGGCTTTGTCGAAGACCTGAAACCGGGCATTCTGGATTGCGCACCGGGCCTTGGATCGCTGCTGACGGATATGATCCTGGACGTGACCGGTGGCGGTGACAAAGTTGAAGGTTACGGCAAATCCGCGATTGTCGGTGTGAATGGCGAGGTTGAGCACGGCTCTGCCCTGATCCACACGCTGCAGTTCGGGAATTTCTATCGCAATGCCGTTGGCGCGAAATCTTACCTGTCATTCACCAACACCCGTGGTCCTGCGAATGCATCCCTCCAAATCCCGCTGATGGATAAGAACGATGGCGGCAAACGCAGCCACTACCTGACCATCCAGACACAGATCGCGGATGCCCCTGCACCGGATGAGATCGTGATCGCCCTCGGCGCATCTATCGGTGGCCGTCCGCATCACCGTATTGGTGACCGTTATCAGGATCTGAAGGAACTGGGTCATGACGTTGACAACCCTGCAGCTGTCTGAGCCATACGGCAAAGCCGCTGTCCACACGTCGGGCGAAGGCGACCCTGTGGTCTTAATCCACGGGGTCGGCATGCAATCCGCGGCCTGGGCGCCGCAGGTGGAATTCCTGTCGAAAACCCACCGCGTGTTTGCAATTGATATGCCCGGCCATGGCGGCAGTGATGCCCTGCCAACCGGTGCGCAATTGCCTGAATTTGTCGCCTGGCTGCATGCGGTTCTGACAGCGCTGAACGTCGGGCCCGTGAACCTTGCAGGGCATTCCATGGGCGCACTTGTGTCGGGTGGTTACGCGATTTCGCACCCGGATATGGTGGCACGTGTCGCGCTTTTGAACGGTGTGTATCGCCGTTCTGATGCCGCCCGTGCAGCTGTTGTGGCCCGTGCGGATGAAATCAGCCAGGGCAGTTTTGATCTCGAAACACCGCTGACCCGCTGGTTTGGTGACAGTGATACGGACAAAGCCGCCTGTGCGCTGGTGTCTGGCTGGCTGTCCGGCGTGAACCCGGATGGGTATGCCACGGCATACGGCGCATTTGCACGCGGCGATGCGACTTATGCGGATCGTTTTGAGGACATCACATGTCCGCTTTTGGCGATGACCGGGGATGGGGATCTGAATTCCAGCCCTGAGATGTCCGACGCCATGGCGAAAGTTGCCCCAAAGGGGCGCGCGGTCATCATCAAAGATCACCGCCATATGGTCAACCTGACCGCCCCGGATCAGGTGAACGACATATTGAAAGACTGGCTGAACACCCCTGTAAGCGGAGGACAAAATGACTGATATCGATCCACGCGCCCTGCGCAATGCCTTTGGTGCCTTCATGACAGGTGTGACTGTTGTGACCACCCACGACAAAGACGGCAACCCTTTGGGATTTACGGCAAATTCCTTCACCTCTGTGTCGCTTGAGCCGCCTCTGGTGTTGGTTTGTCTTGCCAATTCGTCCCGCAATTACGACGCGTTTAACGATGCGGATGGTTTTGCAGTGAACATTCTGGCGGAAGACCAGAAAGAAGTGTCCAACACATTTGCGCGTCCCGTGGATGATCGCTTTGCCGCCGTTGAGTGGAAAAACGGCCCACAGGGATCGCCAGTGTTTGAAGGTGTATCCGCCTGGTTTGACTGTTCCATGTTCAACCGCGTGGAAGCCGGGGATCACCTGATCCTGATCGGCGAAGTCAAAGCGTTTGAGAACAACACACATCCCGGCCTTGGCTATGCGCGAGGTGCATATGTCACCCCTGCGGCAGAGGTCGAAGCCCTCAGCAACAGTGCAAACCTGATGGTTTCCGCGCTGATCGAATATGAAGGTAAGATTTTGCTGGCGGGCAATGACGCTGGCAAGCTGGCCCTGCCTGAGATGAAAGTCGGGAAAGAAGGGGCGACCGAGACCCTGAAACGTCTGATCGCCGCCTCCGGCGTCACGGCGGAGCCCGGATTTATCTATTCCGTTTACGAAGATGAAGCGCGCGAAACGCAACATATCTCATTTCTGTGTCAGGCCAGCGGTGATGCCGCCAGCCAGGGCATGTTCACTGAGCTGACTGAGACAACCCTGATGGATATCGCAGACCCCGTAGTGTGCACGATGCTGGAACGGTTCGCACAGGAAAGCCAGATGGGCAATTTTGGGGTATACTATGGAAACCAGGTCAGTGGCGAAGTGCGCCCGCTGACATCAGGGAGCTAAAGACATGAAATTCTCGCTTTTCGCACATATGGAGCGTATTTCGCCCGATCAGGATCAGAAACAGCTGTATGATGAATTCATCGAGCTGTGCAAAATCGCCGATGAAGGCGGGATGCATGCGGTCTGGACCGGTGAACACCACGGTATGAACTTTACCATCGCGCCCAACCCGATGCTGAACCTGATCGACATTGCGCGTCACACGAAAAATGTGCGTCTTGGCACCGGCACTGTGATCGCGCCGTTCTGGCATCCGATCCGTCTGGCGGGCGAAGCCGCGATGACCGATATCATCACCGAAGGTCGCCTGGAGCTGGGCATTGCGCGCGGGGCTTATTCTTTTGAATATGAACGCCTTATGCCGGGTATGGACGCCTGGGAAGCGGGTCAGCGTATGCGTGAATTGGTGCCTGTTGTGCAGGGGCTTTGGAAGGGTGACTATGAACATGATGGCGAATTCCATCAGTTCCCGAAAACCACCTCTGCACCGCAGCCGGTACAGAAAGATGGCCCGCCGATCTGGATCGCCGCGCGTGATCCGAACAGCCATGAGTTCGCGGTTTCAAACGGCTGCAACGTCCAGGTGACGCCGCTGTGGAATGGCGATGGCGAGATCGAAAGCCTGATGAGCAAGTTCAACGACGCTTGTGAAAAGTTTTCAGATCAGCCGCGTCCGAAAATCATGCTGCTGCAACACACTTATGTGGCCGACAGCGATGACGATGCCAAGGTTGGCGCAGTGGAACTGAACCGTTTCTATTGTTATTTCGGTGCGTGGTTCATGAACAAACGTGAGATCTCACAGGGCCTGATTGATCCGCTGTCTGATGAAGAAATCGCAGCGCATCCGTTCTATACGCCCGAGGCGATGGAACGGGATCTGGTGATTGGAACGCCTGAAACGGTGATTGATCGCCTGAAAAAATACGAATCTTTGGGCTATGATGAATATGCCTTCTGGATCGACAGTTCCATGAGCTTTGAGCGCAAGAAAGCGTCCTTGGAACGCTTTATCAACGACGTAATGCCAGCCTTTCAATAAGGCAGATGAGGGAGCGGAAAATGCAGATTTTTCAGCAATATATCGGCGGTGAATTTTCAGACGGCAGCACGCAGTTTGAAAGCCTTGATCCGGCCACGGGCCAGCCCTGGGCAAAAATGGCAGAAGCCGGTGTTGCCGATGTGAACGCCGCCGTCGATGCTGCGGAAGACGCGTTTTTCGCACCTGACTGGGCAGATATGACAGCAACGGCGCGGGGGAAACTTTTGTCACGCCTTGCGGATCTGGTGGCTGAAAACGCCCCACGCCTGGCGGAAATCGAAACCCGTGATACGGGCAAGATCATCCGCGAAACCAGTGCACAGATTGCCTATGTGGCGGAATATTTCCGTTACTTCGCCGGGCTTGCAGATAAGATCGAAGGGGCACATCTGCCAATTGACAAACCCGATATGGAAGTCTGGCTGCGCCGTGAACCCGTTGGCGTGATCGCAGCGATTGTACCCTGGAATTCGCAACTGTTCCTCTCTGCCGTTAAAATCGGTCCAGCCCTGGCTGCGGGCTGTACTGTGGTTCTGAAAGCCTCGGAAGAAGCGCCTGCACCGATGCTGGAATTCGCAAAGATCTTTGATCAGGCGGGTTTCCCGAAAGGTGTTCTGAACGTGATTACCGGCGGGCCAGAAGCAGGTGCCGCCCTGACCAGCCACGCAAGCGTCGACCATGTCGCATTCACCGGCGGGCCGGAAACTGCGCGCCATATTGTGCGGAATTCTGCGGAAAACCTGGCATCTACTTCACTGGAACTGGGCGGGAAGTCCCCCTTCATTGTCTTTGACGATGCTGACATCGAAAGCGCCGTAAACGCCCAGGTGTCTGGTATTTTCGCCGCCACTGGCCAAAGCTGTGTTGCTGGTTCCCGTCTGCTGGTTCAGGCCTCGATCAAGGATAAGTTCCTCGCGCGTCTTAAGGAAAAAGCCGAAGCAGTGGTGATTGGCGCGCCGGATGACATGGCGACCGAGGTTGGCCCGCTTTGCACGTTGCGTCAGCGTGAAAATGCACAAGATCTGATTGCGCGTTCGGTTGAAACGGGCGCAACACTGGTCACCGGGGGCGCAGCGATCGACCGTGATGGTTTCTTTTTCCCTCCGACCATTCTGGATTGCTCCGACGCCCCTGACGCCCCAAGTCTGAGCAACGAATTCTTTGGCCCGGTCTTGTCTGTTGTCACCTTTGAAGACGAAGCGGAAGCTGTGCGTCTGGCCAATGATACGGAATTTGGGCTGGCGTCCGGTGTGTTCACCCAAAGCCTGACCCGCGCCCATCGCATGATCCGCCGCATTCGGTCCGGCATTGTCTGGGTCAACACGTATCGCGCCGTCAGTCCAATCGCACCTTTTGGCGGGCACGGTCTGTCGGGGCATGGGCGTGAAGGCGGTCTGCAAGCGGTGCTGGACTACACCAAAATCAAAACCGTCTGGCTGCGCACCAGCGATGATCCGATCCCGGATCCATTCGTTATGCGCTGAGTAAATTCACCAGTTTCAAAGTAATTCACCGGGTGTCGTTTCGCGACACCCTACGGAAGTCCTGAACTTAATGATGGGAGGAAACGCGTCATGACACAGGAAAATAAACCCTCAGGAGGGGATCATCTGGTCTCTGATACAGGGTTGTTCAAGGGGCTGCACAACGGGATGAGCATTGCATCAAAAGCAATGATCGCCGTCTTTGTGCTGTTCACAATTCTGAACGTAGAATATGCGGGCAAACTTTATGGCGGGATCCGGTCCGGGGTAGAGGGCGCGCTGAGCTGGTATTATATCAGTTCCGTCGTAATCCTGTTCTTCGTCTGCCTGTTTTTGATGTTCAGCCGCTTTGGATCGATCCGCCTGGGCGACGATGATTCACGGCCTGAGTTTTCAAACTTCTCATGGTTTGCGATGCTGTTCTCTGCTGGTGTGTCCATCGGCATTCTGTTCTTTGGCATTGCGGAGCCGCTGTTTTATTTCGATAATTCAGCTGCCTGGGGCTATCCGAACAACCCGTTTGCAGATGCAGCCGGTCACACGGAAATGAACATGGAACGTGCGGTGGATGCGGTGCGCACCACGAACTTCCACTGGGGTTTGCATGGCTGGGCGATCTACACGATGACCGGTCTGGCACTGGGTTATTTTGCCTTCCGCAAGAAACTACCCCTGACATTCCGTTCTGCGCTTTACCCGATCCTGGGTGACAAGATCTATGGTCCGGCTGGTCACGCGGTTGATCTGCTGGCGGTCTTTGGCACCGTGTTTGGTATCGCGACATCGCTTGGTCTGGGTGTGACCCAGATGGCTGAGGGTCTGAACGTGCTGTTCGGCACCGGCACAAGCACCACGCTGAAGGTTGGCCTGGTGATCGTGATCTCAATCGTTGCGACCATGTCTGCGGTATCCGGCATCGGCAAAGGCATTCGGATCTTGTCTGAATGGAACATCATTCTGTCCATCTTGCTGGTTCTGTTCTTCCTGTTTGCGGGTCCGACACAATGGCTGATCGGGTTCTTCCTGAACGCGATGGGTGACTATGCGACCACGCTTTGGTCCATGGGTTTCTGGACGGCATCTGAAGCAGGTGACGTGAAATGGCAGGGCGGCTGGACGCTGTTCTATTGGGGTTGGTGGCTGTCTTGGGCACCGTTCGTGGGCATGTTCGTTGCGCGCATCTCAAAAGGCCGTACCATCCGTGAATTCATGCTGGGCGCGATGTTTGTTCCAACCACCATGGCTTTCATCTGGATTTCGATTTTCAGTGGCAACGCGCTGTATCTTGAGATGAACGCGGTTGATGGTGTTGGCACGGCAGGTCTGATTGACCAGGTGAACAACTGGAACCTTGGCGGCACGCTGTATGGCACGATTGATCGTTTGACCGAAAGCGGTGTTCTGTCTTGGATCGTATCCGCGCTTGCGACCTTCCTGCTGGCGACCTGGTTCATCACCAGTTCCGATTCAGGCACATTGGTTGTGACCACGATCCTGTCTATGGGCAACGCGAACCCTCCCAAAATCCACCGGATTATCTGGGGTGGCGCACAAGGTTTGGTCGCGGCAGTTCTGCTGATGGCCGGTGGCCTGTCCGCACTGCAAACCGCCGCTATCGCAGCCGCTTTGCCGATCTCGGTGTTGGTGGTTCTGATGGCCTGGGGCGTGATCAAATCCCTGATGGAGGATTCATCTGCGGTCCACATTGAGGACAGCGCCAAAGGCGGCACCGCCCCCGATGGCACGGCCTACAGTCGTGACCTGCACGGCTAACCTGTTGAAATAAAACAAAACGGGCGGGGTACTTCCCGCCCGTTTTTTAATGACCGGAGACACCTCATGTTAAACCTGACCCGCAAAGACCTGCTGACTGAAAGCGCCTATATTAATGGCGCCTGGATTTCATCCGACACCCGTTTTGACGTGCAGAACCCCGCCACAGGTGCCGTTCTGGCCCAGATCACGGATTGCACGATTGCTGATGTGAATGGCGCGATTGATGCAGCCGAAGTTGCGCAAAAGGAATGGGCCGCGCGCACTGGCAAAGAACGCGCTGGCATCCTGCACCGCTGGTTTGAACTGATGGTGGAACACGCCAATGATCTGGCGGCGATCCTGACGGCTGAGATGGGCAAACCTCTGGCGGAAGCCAAGGGCGAGATCATGTATGGTGCCAGCTTTATTGAGTGGTTCGCAGAAGAAGCGAAACGCGTTTACGGCGACACGATCCCCGGCCATCAGCGCGACAAACGTATTCTGGTGCTGAAACAACCCATTGGTGTTGTCGGCGCGATTACCCCCTGGAATTTCCCCAACGCCATGATCACCCGCAAGGCCGCACCAGCGCTGGCTGCTGGCTGTGCCATGGTCGTGCGTCCCGCCAGTGAAACGCCGCTGTCCGCCCTTGCGATGGCCGTTCTGGCGCACGAGGCCGGCGTGCCTGCCGGTGTGTTTTCGGTACTGCCGTCGACCGACAGTGTTGGCGTCGGCAAAGCGTTCTGTGAAAGCCCTGTGATGCGCAAGATCAGCTTCACCGGTTCAACGCGTGTGGGCAAGATCCTGATGCAGCAAGGGGCTGCGCAGGTGAAGAAACTGTCGCTGGAACTGGGCGGGAATGCACCATTTATCGTCTTTGATGATGCGGATCTCGATGCCGCCGTGGAAGGCGCGATGATTTCCAAGTTCCGCAATGCGGGCCAGACCTGTGTGTGTTCCAACCGCATTTACGTGCAGGACGGGGTTTATGACGCCTTTGTTGAAAAGCTTTCTGTTGCCGTATCCGCCTTGCAGGTTGGAAATGGGTCGGATGATGGCGTGGCGATCGGTCCGCTGATCACGCCCTCTGCCGTGGCGAAAGTGCGGGAACATATCGAAGATGCGACCTCGAAAGGTGCAACCATCGCAACCGGGGGCAACGCCCACGATCTTGGCGGCACGTTCTTCCAGCCAACCCTGATCTCAGGCGTGACCTCTGACATGGCTGTCGCGAAAGAAGAAACCTTCGGCCCGCTTGCCCCTGTCTTCCGATTTTCCACCACGCAAGAGGCTCTGGCGGCAGCCAATGACACCGAATTCGGCCTTGCATCCTATTTCTACAGCAACGACCTGAAACGCACATGGCAGGTGATGGAAGGCCTGGAATACGGCATGGTGGGTGTAAACACCGGCCTGATCTCAACCGAGGTCGCCCCTTTTGGTGGCGTCAAAGAAAGCGGTCAGGGGCGTGAAGGGTCTAAATACGGGATCGAAGACTACCTCGAAATCAAATACTGCTGTCTGAGCGTCTGAGCGTCTGAAAAGCGCAGCCCGTAGCGCAAAAGCGCTGCGGGCAATCTCACATGTATTACACATTGTGCCTGATCAAATGTGACCACACGTGACCTGTCGGGTGTTCCTCATAACATTCTTGCCCGTGCCAATGCCACCGGCCACTTGTACTGATACGTCTCGCCCCCACACAAGCCTCGCTGGCCAGAGGCACCAAACAAAGCACCTCGTCTTGAGATCGCGAAGCAGATCGCAAGTGAAGCTCCTGTTTACGAAGCGAGATTTCAGTCTCAGGCACTACAAAATGCACTCAAACGTGCGGATCAGGTTCGCGCTGGTATCGCATCAGATTGGTCAAGACGATCTACCAAGCCAGACAAGGACGGTCTTGTTCGCCATCCGATAAGCGGTGTTGACGCGGATAAATGGTACTGCCTGCACTGCGAGATATCGATGACGGGCAAACAGGTTGCGAAGAGCCTTTGGCATTGTCCGAATTGTGACGCCTCCCCCCTCGATATCCATGAAAGTTCTTGGTCGCTTAAAAATGGGGACGCTAGTTTCAAAACACTTGCGGATAAAGACATTCAAGGGAGACTGACCTGGTGATTGACTTTGCAGACACGCGGCTGAAGTTCGCGATCGATGCCGAAAAAATAACGCTCCTAATAAGAAGCGCGCTTGGGTGCCCTATTTGCAGATATCAATGTTCATGAGGGCAGTGAAGTCCGGATCACCTTTGATGAAGACCTCTGGCCAGAGCGTAAAGAACCAGTGTCCGCACTGGCAGTGGCTACCCTTCTCGGTATCAGAGTTGAGCAGGAAATGTATTTTCGGGAATTGCCTTTCGCTTGGCCAGGATTGGGCGAGCATACTTTCAGCACTGTTGAGTACACGGAAATGATGCTCAAAGCTTATGCTAGCCAGCGCGCTGACAACTCCGTCGAATTACCAACGACAAGAAAACTGAAGGCTGTGGGGAATGCCTCCGCAGCCTTTGTCTTGAAGCAACAGTTCTTTGATCAATCCGACGAATTCTCATCACGGGTCGGCCTGTGAACGACGAATGTCTGCAAAGCGGACTGCAACTGCGGCATTGGGCTTCACAGCTGGACGGCAGGTTTGGGCCGAGAACAACGTCGCCTATTGGCAAGCTCCTCGTAGGCATGAACTTTCCTAAGCACCTGATGTGATAGTGAATTTTCGTCAAATTTTGCTCGCACGACTTATTCAGTTAGTATGCGCCGACCATATTCGCGTAAATTGCCATATGGGTCGACGTATCTATACAGCGTTACAGTTCCAATTCCAAGTTCTAGGCAAAGCTGTTTGATCGTAATTTCTCCACTGGCCACAACCTTTTGGGTCCGTATGACCTGTTTCTTAGACAGCTTGAAACGTGGACCGCCAGTGATCCCGCGCGCACGCGTTGCAGCAAGTCCTCTTAATATCTTATCGCTATGACATCTCTTTTGAAAATCGGACAGAAGCGCCCAAATCTCAAGTGCTTTACGACCAGAGTCCGACGTGCGATCAAGGTCGGATCCAATGCCAGATAGAACGTTCAGACCGGCCTAGCGACGCGGGAAGAAATCACCGAGTTGGATAACATCAAGTGGGCGATCTCCTAAGCGATCCAGCGTCAAAATGATCAATGTACTCTGAGGACGCATGACCTTGAGACAATTACGCAAACTGCTTCGGGTATCGGTTTTCTTTCGAAGGGAGGCTGAAAATATCAAATCAGGAGGCACGCCAGCGGCCAGCAGCTGTTTGTGCTGTAGCTCAAGGCAGGAAATTTCTTCAAACGGAGACTTAGATATAGATCCGAATAACATGGATCAAACCTCACAGCCAAATGAACATCTAACACGTCAAACGTGTCTGGCTTAAAGGCTATGTGCGTTTTCACTATTTAAAAAGAGGGGCGTTGTGGCAGATTTACAGAATTGACACGTAACTTGCAAAGTTATGCTCAAAATTGCACTCTTATGCTCCAATGACACATATGTGATGTTTGGTGGAGCCTAGCGGGATCGAACCGCTGACCTCCTGCATGCCATGCAGGCGCTCTCCCAGCTGAGCTAAGGCCCCATCTTCAGATACTGGAAATCAGATCTGAATCTGTGTGCCGGTATCTAGAAGGTTCGTCCGGGCAGTTCAAGCGGATTTCGCTGCCCCGACGCATTTTTTTCAGATTTTTTTCTACCGGCCACAAGGACCGGTATTATAATCAGTTTTCTTCGTCGTCAGATGGAACGTCAGCAATCTCATCCAGGGAAACATTGCTGTCATCTTCATCGTCCAGCACGTCATCACCCAGATCTACATCGGTGCTTACGTCTTCATCATCTTCAAGAACAACATCTGCGTCATCGACCAGATCTTCTTCTTTTGTCTCTGCTTTATCCGCAGACAGGCTGCGGGTTTTACCAGAGGTATCGATATTAACGGCTTCGCCAGTATAAGGACTGACGGGCGGATTTTTGTTCAGATCGTAAAAACGCTTCCCGGTGGTCGGACAAAGACGTTTTACACCCCATTCTTCTTTGGGCATCAATTTTCCCTTCGCTCTGCGAGTCTGCTTAAGAGAGTCGCGATGAACTGCCACAAGCGAGGATAAAGGTCAAAGGCTTTTACGTAAAGCTTGCAAATTTGCAGCGGTTTGGCGCGTTGTCCAGGTTGTAGGCTATCCGTCGACCCTGTAAACTGGCAGAAATCAACAAAAAGACGAATGTAATGTTTGCAGGCTTCACCGATCAGGCCATCGAAGTTTCCACAGGTGTCAGCCTGCGTGTACGAACAGCCGGTGAAGGTCCGGCGGTGTTGCTTTTGCACGGCTATCCGCAGACCCATACTTGCTGGCACAAAGTCGCACCGCAACTGGTGGCTGCCGGGTTTCATGTGGTTCTGGCAGATCTGCGTGGCTATGGCGATTCTGACAAACCTGACAGTGATTCAAATCACAGCCCCTATTCCAAACGTACCATGGGCGAAGATCAGATCGCCCTGATGCGTCAGCTGGGTCATGAAAGCTTCTTTCTCGCAGGTCACGATCGCGGTGCACGTGTGGCCCATCGCATGGCGCGGGATTATCCGGATGCTGTGCGCGCACTGGCGGTTCTGGATATCGCCCCAACCGCACATATGTACAACAACACCAATATGGAATTTGCCAGCGGCTATTATCACTGGTTCTTCCTGATCCAGCCCGTGCCCCTGCCCGAAAAACTGATCGGCGCAGATCCTGCCTTTTATCTGAAAAGCAAACTGCACGCCTGGAGCAAGGGCAATGATGCGGCTTTCACCCCGGAAGCCCTGGCAGAGTATGAACGCTGCTTTACCCCTGAAATGATTGCCGCCAGCTGCGAAGATTACCGCGCATCCGCTACAATTGATCTGCAACATGATGGCCGCGCAGTCGGCGGCAAGCTACAACAGCCTTTGCTGGCGCTCTGGGGGGCAAAAGGATTGGTCGCAAAGTTATATGACGTGATCAACGCCTGGGAAGACGTGGCACAAAATGTGCGCGGCGCGCCCCTGCCCTGCGGTCACTTCCTGCCGGAAGAAGAACCAGAAGAAACCGCACGCCTGCTGGCCGAATTCTTCCGGAGCATGGGCACATGATCCTGCCCGGTGATCCCCCTGTTACGATTGACCTGAAACGCAATGCCCGCGCCCGGCGGATGACTCTGCGTGTGTCGCGCCTCGATGGGCGGGTGACCCTGTCTGTCCCCAAACGTCTGAAGGAAGCTGAGGCCCGTGCCTTTGCCGAAGAAAAGGCCCCCTGGATCCGAAAGCAGCTGGCGACGCAACCTGACCTGCAGACACCGGTTATCGGGGGGCATCTGCTGTATCAGGGGGAACTGTATCCGGTCGTGGCTGGCAAAGGGCGGGTTGCGAAACTGACGGACGGCCAATTTGTGACGCCTGGCGCGGCAGAGACCGCAGCAAAGAAGCTTGCCGCACTCCTGAAACTTCTGGCCCGCGACCGCCTTATTGCGGCCTCTGATCATTATGCCGCAGCTCTTGGCACCGATTACAGCGCCATTCAGCTGCGTGACACACGGTCTCGCTGGGGGTCCTGTTCATCCCAGGGGAAGCTCATGTATTCATGGCGTCTGATCATGGCCCCACCCGAAGTGCTGGATTACGTTGCTGCCCATGAAGTTGCCCATCTGCGTGAAATGAACCACTCCGCTGCCTTCTGGAAACTGGTTGATCAGATTTGCCCAGGTTATGAAGCCCCCCGTGCCTGGCTGCGTGAAAGTGGCAATCAACTGCACGCCTGGCAATTCTGAACATCCCTTGACCCGGACACATCTTTTGTGATCACAGTCTGATATGCAAAGCACCGTCAAAACCTCTGACACACATTCCGCGACCCATGATCTGCTGTATCGCAACCTGCGTACACAAATCATGCATGGTGAACTTGGTCCGGGCGAAGCATTGACCGTGCGCGGTCTTGCGGCAAAGTGGAATGTATCCATGACACCCGCCCGGGAAGCTTTGCGCAGGCTGTCTGCGGAAGGGGCGTTAACTGTTTCGGCGTCCGGGCGCTTTTCCACACCCACGCTGTCCAATGACAGGATCGAAGAACTGGCGGCTTTGCGGGCATTGCTGGAACCTGAACTGGCATCACGCGCCCTGCCCCGGGCGCATATGGCATTGATTGACCGGCTGCAGATGATCAATTCTTCCGTCGCAGAAGCCGTCGTAAAACAGGATGCCGTGGCCTATATCCGCACCAACCTTGAATTCCACAGAACCCTTTATTTACGGGCACATGCGCCTGCAATGCTGGCCATGACAGAAACTGTCTGGCTGCAGATGGGGCCGACGATGCGGGCGCTTTATGGGCGGTTGAGACGGGCGGAGCCGCCGGCAAATCACCGGTTGATTATTGCGGCGCTGCGGGCGGGGGATGAGCCTGGCCTGCGTTTGGCCGTACGGGCAGATGCAACCCAGGGCTTGCGGATGTTGGCAAGCTAAAACCCCGAAGCATGGCCCCGGGGTTTCATTTGCAGCGTGTTATTAACTTTTAACCTTACCGGTCAGATGCATTCTCGGATGCCAGCTGGCCTGCGAACCATGCGGCTGCTACCGGGTTCACACCACCTTTGGAGGACAGGGTAGCGCCGACAGATGGGTTGGCTTGTGTCTCGATGCCAGTGCCGGCTTCAGCCGCCAGGTCTGCAAAGATTTCAACAGCTTCTGCAGTGACGGGGCTTGAGCGTTCAACAACAACACTTTCAATACCGGTGTTGTCCTGGGCGAAGTGAGCTTCAACATCTTTGGCACCAGCAAAAGCAGGAGCAGCAACAGTCAGGGCGAGGATGGATGCGATTACAGTTTTCATAGCGTTAACCTTTCAAGGGTCTGGGTGTTTCGAATTTTGGAGGAAGTCTTTGTGCTTCCGATGTGATTGATTTGGGGGTGCTTCAGATCACCTTCAAGACACAGAACCGTGAGGTCTGTTCACGCATGCACACAGGGCTGTGAGCGTTTGAAACAAGGGAATTCGAGTGAATATGGCATGCACAACATATGCATTTTCTATGCACATCTTATGCATACGCGAGGAACGGGGGAGTAAAAATCCGTTAACTTTCCGGGCGCGATATCCAGCGGCCCGTACCTGATCCTCAAAATTAAATTTTACCGATATACCAACGCTCGTCGAATATCTCATCACGGAACCACATCGGCGGGTCACATTCATCAAAAACCGAAAGCGGAAGTTGGTTAAACATCCCCTCAATGACCAGTGGTTCTGCGGGGCAGATCAGGACAGATTGTGTGTTCAGAATATCCGAACCAAATTCTTCGATATCCAGCCTGGCCATCTCGGGTGCATTTTCTGTCAAAATACGAAGGATTTTTTCGAATGCCTGGGCTAAATGCACAGATTTTATATTCAGCCCAGTATGTGACAGATCCACCCCTATTTTCTGCAGGATCTCTGCATTTGCTTTTATGTCGCCCAGACATTGTTTCAGCAGCTTTACTTCCTGGAACAATTCGAGAATTTCAGCGCCAACAGTAGGGTAACGGTAAAATTTTGAAATAATGGGAAATTCCGTCTTTGCATCTTCCGAACACAGTTCAATCGCAGAGAAGAACGCAAGAACGTCCTGAGAGGTACCTACCGCACGATTATTTAAAGGATAGCAGATCGCATAAGGGTATTTTTGATGAAGATTTTGCATCACGCGTGCTTTCTAAATTTGCGTCCGGTTAACGAGCACGATGTCAGACAACCGTAAGGAGCCACCCTGAGTATGGTTGATCATTATCATCACTCAGACTCGCCGGCTATGAAAATATTCTCAACTGAAAGATAAACGTCTCCAGACAAAGGGTAGTGCATAGCGACGCAATCATCACAGGACCGTCGCCTTGTTGCTTTCGCGGCCCGCCTGTTTCAGGCTAAAGCAGCCTGAGTGCGAAAGGGCGCGATGATTCATGAGTGACATCTGGGAAGGATTGCGGGCGGCGGCCTGGCTGTTGATCAGC
Organism: Halocynthiibacter styelae; assembly: GCF_016123485.1. GTDB lineage: Bacteria > Pseudomonadota > Alphaproteobacteria > Rhodobacterales > Rhodobacteraceae > Halocynthiibacter > Halocynthiibacter styelae. Next base: position 359,874 of record NZ_JADCKQ010000002.1, read on the forward strand.
TTTGATGCGGATCTCTGGGAGATCACGCTGCGGTCTTTGCGTGTCACGCTGACGGCCCTGCTGATTGCCTGTGTGATTGCCATGCCTCTGGGCGCGCTTCTGGTGCTGCGGCGTTTTTGGGCCCGACGCTTTGTGATTGCCCTGCTCAATTCCCTGATGGGTCTGCCGCCGGTGGTGGTGGGGCTGATCGTTTATCTGATGCTGTCGCGCAGTGGCCCGTTTGGGGTGCTGAACCTTCTGTTCACGCCCACGGCGATGGTGATCGCCCAGGTGATCATCATCACGCCGCTGATTGCGTCGATCACCCATCAGGCGCTGCGGGAATTGTGGAGCGAATATCACGATCTGTTGATTTCCTTGAACACCAGCATTTTTCAGCGCGTCCGGACGCTGCTGTGGGACGGACGACGCACGCTGTTGACCGCCGCGCTTGCGGGCTTTGGTCGCGCGATTGGCGAGGTCGGCGCGATCATGGTGGTGGGCGGCAATATTGACAATGCGACCCGCGTTCTGACGACCGCGATTGCGCTGGAAACCGGGAAGGGTGATTTTGCCATGGCGCTTGGTCTTGGCATGGTTCTGATCGGGCTGGCGGTGACGGTGAACCTGGCGATCCACTGGCTGACGGGCACAGAAAGGGCGGGACGATGGTGACATCTATTCTGCCTCTGCGCCTGGATAGGGCCTTTGTGAAACGGCGCGGCAAGATGCTGGCCGGGCCGGTTGATCTGGACCTGACGGGCGACGGCGTGACCATTCTGATGGGACCAAATGGGGCGGGTAAGACCACGCTGTTGCGCATGATGCACGGGATTGAACGGCTGTCCGGCGGCACCGTGACCTGGGCTGCGGATGAAGAAACGGCGCGGGCTGCACAAAGTTTTGTGTTTCAGACCCCGGTGATCATGCGGCGGTCTGTGTTGGAGAACCTGATGTATCCCCTGCGTCTGACGGGTGTTGCGAAGGCTGCGGCCCGGAAACGTGCGGAAGACGCCTGTGCGATGATTGGGCTGGCGGGCCAGGAAGGACAGCGGGCGACGCGGCTGTCTGGTGGTGAAAAGCAGAAACTAGCGCTTGCGCGCGCCCTGATCCGCGACCCGCAGGTGCTGTTTCTGGATGAACCCTGCGCCAATCTGGATGGGGCATCAACACGCGAAATCGAAACCCTGTTGCAGGCGGCTGCGGGGCGTGGCACAGGCATCATTATGAGCACGCATAGCATTGGTCAGGCAAAACGCCTGGCGCGGGATATGTTGTTCATGAATCGCGGCCGGCTTATTGAACACAGCCCGGCCGATGTGTTTTTTACCAGTGCGACAACGCCCGAAGCACGGGCCTTCCTTAACGGAGACATTCTGGAATGAAGCGTAGCATTTTTGCTTCTCTCGCCGCCGTTTTTCTGGCGGCACCTGCATTTGCGGATGACATGAAACTGGCGGTCACGACGTCTTTTCACAACTCGGGCCTGTCGGATATTCTTTTGCCCGCTTTGACGGAAGATACTGGCATTGAAGTGCAGCTGCTGGTGGTTGGCACCGGTCAGGCCCTGCGCCTGGGCGAAGCCGGAGATGTCGATGCAATCCTTGTGCATTCGCGTGCCGCGGAAGAAGCCTTTGTTGAGGCCGGATACAGCACCGCCCGACGCGAAATCATGTATAATGATTTCATTCTGGTGGGGCCGCTGGCCGATCCGGCACAGGCTGGTCAGGCGACGAGCATTCGGGACGCGCTCTGGGCTATATCTGGTGGCACTGCGCCTTTTGTGTCGCGCGGGGATGACAGCGGAACGCATAAACGCGAGCTGAACCTCTGGGACACGGCGGGCATGAACCCGGTGAATGCAGACTGGTATCGTGCGACCGGTTCCGGCATGGGCGCGGCCCTGAACACGGCGGCAGGCATGGGTGCGTATATTCTGACGGATCGCGCGAGCTGGCTGAATTTTGGCAATAAAGACGGGCTGATGGTGATTTTTGAGGGCGATGAAGCGCTGTTCAATCAATACGCCTATCTGAAGGTCAGCCCCGAACTGCATGACCATGTGCAGGCGATGACAGCGGCGCGGCTTGAAGCCTGGCTGGTGTCAGATCGCGCGGCGGAACTGATTGATGGCTATGAAATCGACGGGCAGAAACTGTTTACTTTCAACGCGGTCAGATAACCCCCAAATAAAACCCCGGCCCGCTGATGCGAACCGGGGCGCCGTCGCGACGGCATTTCTGTGCCCGCCAGCCAGTTGGGACACAGAAATCTCGGGGTTTATTCGGCGGGCATTGCCGCGCCTGTCATGGATCCTTTGGCGAAATGCAGGCGATGCAATTTCACAACCAGCGCAATCATCGCGAATTGTGCGATCAGGGCCGGTGTGTTGGCGATCCAGTAAGCGGTTGAGAATTTCTCGATCAAACCGTTAGCAACCAGCCCTTTGTTCACCCAGAAATGCAGCATCACAGACAGCGCAACACCGGGGCAGACCAGGGCGTAGGAAGCGGCGGAGCGTTTGCCTTCGGATGTCATGAATTTTGCGCTGTAGCTGATGCGTTTCAGCACCGCCATGCCCAGCATCAGAAAGAGGATCTGCACCGCGAGGATGCGGGTCAGCATCAGGAAGGTCGCGCCTTTGGCCGCATGCACGTCAAAGGTGGTATGCAACCCGTGATCAATGCGCAGCAGGGCAATCCCGATGACGGTCAGCAGGGGCACGATGACCATCAGGGTCGGTGCGGCCTCCTCCGCGATGCCATGTTCCAGGATCGAACGCACGGCCAGAACCAGGGCGACAGCGGCGACGATCACTGTGGTCATCATCATGAAGCTGGACAGGGTCAGGGATGTGGCCACGATCCATGGGGTTTCAGACATTGCGGCAGGTGCGGCCATGCCGACGGCCACCATGGACAGGGTGAAAGAAGCGAGGATCTGCGCGAAGGAATTGTTGGCTTTGTGGTTGAAGCCGCCCTCAGAGAAGACGCGGGCCAGAAATGCGCCCAGCAGTCTGAAAGACCAGATCCCGACCAGGACAAAGGCGATCAGCGCCAGCGGGAAAAGATATTCCACGATGCCCCACAATCCCGGCACAAAGACCAGACCGGCGATGAAGCCTGCGTTGATCGTCATGGCCGCAGCCAGGGGGGCGGCCAGCAGCTGTGTTTCGGCATTGGTGCCCATCAGTGCGGTGTAAGCGGTGGATTTCTTAAAGGCTGCCAGCTGACGCAGGTTAAACACCATCAGCGAGATATGCAGCGCAGTCATCGCCGCGATTCCGGCCATAGCAAAGACAACGGTAAACTTGCCCGCCGCGCCGGATGTGGCGAAGAAAGACATCAGATCCTCAAACACCGGCACCGGCTGGCCGGGATGGGGCACCCAGAACATGAGATACATGAAGAACGTCACAGACAACCCGCCCGCGCCCAGCGCAGCGAGGAAATAAGGCGGCGACCAGTTCCGGGCCGCGGCGGTTTGCGTATGTGCAGACATGATCAGTCTCCTCATTTGATTCGACGGAAAACCCGTCTTTGAGAGGAACTTGCCGGGAACAGTCGGCGCTGTCGGTGATATTGTTACAAAGAACCCCGCTGCGGAAAACCTGAAGGCTGCGAAGCGCCTCCTGTCGGCATCACATGCGCAGTCACAAATTGGCCGCATTCGCTGGGTACCCACACACCCTATGAAGAAATTTCTATTATTCCTGATTGTTGCCTCAGTCACATCAGGCGCCTGGCAGTACAAACTTCTGAGAACCGCGAACCAGCAACTTGTGGTCGCAGAACAGCGGGTTGCAGATGTCATTTCTGCCCAAGCCAACAGCGTTACCCTGGACGGTCTGACTGAACTGCGCAAACTGCCTCCGAATATCGGTGACGTTCCCAACCTCAGATATCTGAGTGCGCGCGACACCAATCTGAGCGATCTGTCCGGGTTGGAAGGAAACACAACGCTTGAACAGCTTGATGTGAATATGACGCGGGTTTCTGACCTCAGCCCCCTGGAGGGATTGCCCAATCTGAAACTGATTTATCTTCATGACACCTGGGTTTCTGACATTTCGCCGCTTACAACGCTTCCTTCGCTGGAACGCCTTGATATTGGTAAGACACAGATCGAAACCCTTCTTCCAGTGACAGAGATCGAAAACCTGACCTGGCTGAACCTTTACAAAAGCCATGCCCTGGATGGGTCCGGGGACCATTTTGCGGCTTTGCAGGAACGCCCGTTTCTGGAACTGACAGGCGGGAGTACTTTTCGCCAGAATTATCAGCCGGGCTGGCAGTATAACGCCATGCAACGCCTGTCCCGCCTGAGAGAACTATTCGAAATCTGACGGCAGCCCAGAATTTTTGCAAAATTCGCCCCCACGACTGTGGCGCAGGGGCAAGCTACAGCAGAACGTCTTTATCGAAAGCTTTAACGGCAAGCTGCGGGAACCGTGCCGCTTGTTGTATTTGCATTTCACGTTGGAACAGACAGAGTTCAATAGATATCGCAACGGCTTAAAAGCCGTGGCCCCGGCCTGATCGAAACATGGAACTATACTTTTTCTCAGGAAACTCTGAATGTGAAACTGATAGAACCCTCTGGGCACGACGGAAGACAGTTGTATGAGGGGCAAACTCTGTGGACCTCAAACGGGCAGTTCTGGCCTGATCCTGCCGCAGAGAAACGAGCTTCTTTTGTTGATTATTTTGGCCGTGATTAAAGCGTATTTCTCGCCGGGCGCCATAGTGCTGTTCACCGCCTTGCAGTGCATTCAACCAGGCCGGGCTAAGTAAGATTTGCACAAAATCTGCACATCTTACTCAGGTCGTCTGCACATCTTCATGGGAAAACGCCGTAGGGAACGCGCCATACAACCCCGCCTGGATGAAACCAAACAGGTCAACCAGGCATCGGATCGTTCCCGAAATCGGTAACCCTGCGGCATATTACGCCGCATGATAATTCAGAGAAGGTATAAAATGACCAAAAGAACCAGCCCAATGACCAAATCCGCAGCTGCTCGTATTCAAGCTGCCAGCGCGAAACAAATTGAGGGAAAAGTGGAAAAAGACAGCCATGCAGCACGTGCCCAGCGCGCTGCCGCAAACCCAGCAAAGAAGTAAAACACAATATCAAAAGTTAATTTAACCATTTTTCTGTTATTCTGCTGAAACTAAGTCCGCCAAAACACTGATTTGTTTTGGCGGGCTTTTTTATTCAATATCGGCTGCTCTGCACAAATTCTGCACAACCTGCACTGATCCTCTGCACTTTGTTTTGCGATCAGGTGATATGGAACAGACACATGATAAATTTCTCTGGATTGGCCTGACCACTGCATCAGTGATGTTGGCCTTTGAGCCCCTGCGTTGGCTTGTCACAAGCTGGCGTGATCCGTCTTATCAATCTTACGGTGCAGTGTATTGTATCGTGCTTTTGGGACTGATTGGACTGTCGGTAAAAAGCGGCCCTGCCAGAGGCACATCTGTTGCCGGGCGCGTGTTCATGCTGTTTCTGGTCGCTGCGGTCATTCGGCTGGCGGGTCAATTCCTGGCCATCAACATACTAAGCGCACTTGCCTTGTCTCTGGATGTCTTCGCGATTGCTGCGGTATTGCGGCTCGAAAGTCGCAAGATTGCGCTTTCGCCGGAATGGATGGCGATTTTCTTTCTGTTTGCTCTGCCTCTGGCACCGATTTTGCAGCGGGTTGCGGGGTTTCCCCTACAGATGATCTCAGCAGAGATTGCCTGCCAGATGATGTCTCCGGTGTTTGCAGATCTGATCTGTGAAGGTGTCCGGCTGCAATTGAACGGTGTTGATGTGATGGTGGACCTGCCCTGTTCAGGCGCCACGGGACTGTTGTTGCTGGTCAGCCTCTGGACGTTTCTGAACATCATTTACCGTCCATATTTCATGCGGGCGATATTGGGGGGTGTGATCATTGTCGGGCTGAGCATCATTGGGAATGCCTTGCGGATCAGCCTGTTGGCGGGGGGGCTTGGGCTTGGTGTCGACACGATGGAACCCATGCTTCACAGTGCAATCGGATTGTTCACGCTGGTGTTCACGGCTGCGCCTGTTCTGATGTTCTATCGTCCGCAAACAAAACCCCTGCCCCAGATCAGAAAACCGGTCACAAACCTTCCAAAAGCACTGCGGGTACCGGTAACTGTGATGGCATTGCTGGCCGCCCTTGCAATTGTAAACGCCCCCAAGCGCCCCATGGATTTGTCTGCGCCTGTATCCCCCGCGCGCCTGCCGATGCAATTGCTTGGTGCACGGGCTAACCCCATTGCCCTGAGCCCTACAGAACAGCAGTATTTCACGGCTTACGGCGGGCACGCCCAGAAGGTGCAATACGGCCCGATGGGGATAAATGTTGTGCGCACAACTTCGCCTTTACGCCACCTTCACTCACCCGAGGCCTGTCTGTTGGGCATGGGATTTAGTGTGAAATTTCAGGGCACCACATATGACCCGCTTCCAACCTCTGTGTATGAGGCAACGAGCCCGGACGGGCAGATCTGGACTGTCGCTGTCAGCTTTGTTTCCGCTGACGGTCAGCAGACGGCCAGCGTTGGTGAAGCCGTCTGGAGCTGGCTCAATGGATCTTCCCGAAGCTGGCAGTCGATCCAGCGCGTCACCCTGAAATCCCTTCCGGAACAAGACCGGATTTCCTTTGAAAACGCTGCTTTGGCAGCCCTTGACCTGTAACCAAACACGAGGACCATCATGCGACTTTCTTTCCTTTTAATCCCCCTGTTTTCAATCAGCACTGTGACTGCGGCCTGGGCCACAGAAACCGAAGATATCGCCGGACGCGTCGTCGCGCAGGCGAACGGTGTATCTTACGATCTGCCCATGCTTGACAGCCAGATCAGCGTAAACATCGGAGGTGATATGGCCATCGTTGAGATCACCCAAAGCTTTCTCAACGATGGACAAATGCCACTGGAAGCAGAATATCTGTTTCCGCTGAACCAACATGCTGCAATTTACGGAATGGAAATGCGTGTCGGGGATGAGATCATTCAGGCTGTGATACGTGAAAAAGAGGTTGCGGTGGCCGAATTTGAACAGGCCGCGCAAGAGGGTAAAGCCGCAGCTTTGCTGACGCAACATCGCCCGAATATGTTCACGCAACGCATCGCAAACCTCATGCCCGGGCAGCCGATAGATGTGACCCTTCGCTATGTGCAGATGGTCCCGAAAATTGATGCGCAATATGAATTGGTCATCCCCATGATCGTTGGGCCGCGTTATGAAGGCTATGACGTACAACTGGCAGATATCGCGCCTGACGACTTGCCGGATGACGCGCCAAAGCCTGCGAACAGCTGGACGATCAGTGATGTGCCCGCTTATCCTGCAGTGGCGGGTATTAACCTGCCTGACAGCTTTTCCCCCGAGCGTGTCTCGCTTGATCTGAACCTGATCAGCGGCCTGTCCATCGCAGGATTTGGCAGTGATACACATCCGCTGGCGATCCGGGAACATGACACAGGTTTAAACGCCCGGTTTGCCGGAGGTAAAGTTCTGGACAATCGCGATCTGGTGATCCGGTTCACACTTGGGGGGGAGACGCTTGAGGCTGCAAGCCTGTCACATCAGGATGACCGTGGTGGTTTTGTGTCGCTGATGATTGAACCACCGGCTGCTCCGGACGATGCCATGATCACACCGCGTGAACTGGTGTTTGTGCTGGATACATCCGGGTCGATGGGCGGGGATCCCATGAACGCAAGCAAAGTGTTCATGGATGCGGCCCTTAAGAACCTGCGCCCTGATGACTATTTTCGCATCATTCCTTTTGCCAATACCGCGCAAAGGTTCTCCAACGGTTCAACACAGGCAACGCGCCGTAACATTCGCCGGGCACGCAACTATGTTGATGGTCTGCTCACAGGTGGCGGCACCGAAATTGACAACGCTATTCGCACAGCTTTCAGCACCGAACAGCCTGCGGGCACCATGCGCATTGTTGTGTTTTTAAGCGATGGGTATATCGGGGACGAAGCCAGTGTTCTGCGCACCATTAACCAACAAATTGGTGCAGCACGCATTTACGCCTTTGGTGTAGGCAACTCTGTGAACCGCTATTTGCTGGACGCCATGGCGGATGAAGGGCGTGGATATGCGCGTTATGTCAGCGTTGATGAAGATGCCACTGAGGTTGCAGAGGCTTTAGCCGATGATCTGAAATCGCCCCTGCTGACAGATATCACAATTGATTGGGGTGATCTTGAGGTTCACGGTGTCACGCCTGCACGCATTCCTGATCTGTTCGCAGGCAACAATCTGCGTATCTATGCCCGTCACAACGGGGCATCCGATGTGCGGGTCACGCTGAAAGGTCTGGTCAACGGTCATATGGCAGAAATGCCTGTTGATCTGACACTGACAGATACCGCAGATGAAGCGGCCTTGCCTTTGATCTGGGCGCGCAACCGGATTTCAGATCTGACCCGCATGGTGGCGGTGGGATCAAATCCTGATGCGGCCGACAGGGAAATAACCGAATTGGGTCTGGAATTCTCGTTGCAAACGAAAAACACATCCTTCGTTGCTGTCTCTGAAACTGTTATGAACACCACAGATCAGACTGCAACCCCGGCAAGCGTTCCCCTGCCGCAGGTGTCAGGCATGTCAAATCAGGCCCAGGCCACATCGCAGGCTTTTGCAGGGTCTTCTTCGCCGGAGCCTGAAGCAATTCTGGGTTTTCTGATGCTGGCAGCAATGACCTTGTTAGGTTTCCGCCGGAGGATCGTATAAATGTTTAGCGCGCTGGACAAATCTGGCCTGTATTGCCAAACAGAAAGTATGAAAACACGTATCCTTATTGTCGATGATGAACCCAAAATCCGCGTCAATGTGCGCATCGCTGCAGAGGCAGCTGGTTTTGAAACGATCGAAGCAGCAAATGGTCAGATTGCGTTGACCCATATCGGGCGCGAAAACATTGACCTTGTCGTGTTGGATATTGGTATGCCACAGATGGATGGGTTTGAATGTTGCCGACAGATCAGGGCAAAATCAAATGTGCCTATCCTGTTTCTGACCGCCCAGAATGATGAGATTGATCGTGTCTCAGGGTTTCAGCTGGGGGCGGATGATTTCGTCTCCAAACCTTTCAGCCCCCGCGAACTTGTTTTGCGCATCAAAGCCATTCTGGCACGGGGCAAACCACAGCAGACCCCATCATTGCAGCATGGCGTTCTCAGCATAGACAGCACGCGGCACAGTTGCCGTATCCTGGACCAGGAGTTAAATCTGACGGCAACTGAATTTTCATTACTGAAGATCCTGTTGTCGCGCCCGGAACATGTCCTGGATCGCAATCAACTGGCCGGAAATAACGCGCTTTCCGGCCGTACGATTGACAGTCATTTACGCAATATCCGCCACAAGGCTGCGGATCTGGGCTGCCACGATATTGTCGTGACAGTGCATGGGGTCGGGGTGAAACTTGGGGCATGCAGTTGTGAATAACATTCGCAAAAAATGGCGCCCGTCTATCGCGATGGTTATCGCCGCAGTCTGCGTGATTTTGATCTCAATTCCTCTGCTGGCAATGTTGTCAGTGCGTTTGACATCAAACCAGTTTGTCCGTGAAACAGAACAGTCCCTGATCCAGCAGGGGGCAATTTATGCGCAGATTTATGCCCGGGAATTCAAACGGGAAGATGGCCCTCTGGTAGGCGTCGAGCTGACTGAAGATCAGAAGGAACATTGGAACGCCAACCTGCATCCGGCCCGATCCCAACTGAATGTGCGCCAGGATGATATTGCCCCACCGCGCCCGGACGGCGATGTCATTGCGACGCCACCCGATCCGCGTCACCTGGCTGTAGCAGAGAACCTTATCAGCATTGCCCAGGGGGCCCGGAAGACCACCCTCGCAGGCATCGTTCTTCTTGATCATCATGGGCGAAATCTGAACACGGAAACAGCCAGGTCGTTAGCGGCACTTCCCGAAGTTCAGACTGCATTGAACGGTGAGGTCGGTGCAATCCTGCGCGCGCGGACACAGGATTACGAACGACATGCATTTTCTTCTTTAAGCCGCGACACAGGGTTTCGTGTGTTTGTGACCTATCCGGTTATTGTAAATGATCGTGTCATAGGCGCGATATACCTTTCGCGCACGCCCCTGAACCTTGGTAAGTTCCTGTTTGGCGAAAGATATGCGCTTTTGACGATGCTGATCGCGACTGTTTTATCGGCCACTTTTGTCGGGCTATTGCTGTTGCGGCTGATTTCACGGCCTGTTTATGCATTGCGTGACAGATCCCGTGCAATTGCTGCAGGAAAAAATCCAAATGCCGATCCTCTGCAACATTACGGCCTGCGGGAATTGGCGGATTTGGGGGACAGTGTGTCGACGATGGCAATGACCTTAATGCGGCGATCAAAAGAGATTGCCACCTATACGGATCACGTAACCCATGAACTGAAGTCGCCTGTCACCTCTGTGATTGGCGCGGCTGAACTTTTGCAGACGGACGGATTAAAATCGCAGGATCGCGATACGCTTTTGCAAAATATCGAAACCGAAAGCCAACGCATGAACCATCTTCTTGGACGTCTGCGCGAGATGACACGACTGCGGGGCAGCCTGGAAGGGGATCCCGGGAAGCTGGCACGGATGCTTCCTAACATCGATGGTTTGAAAGTGGTCACGCGGGCCGACCCTGAGGTTATCCTACCAATATCAGAAGAACACGGTGCAATGATTTTGCTTCATATGGGACAGAATGCATTGTCGCACGGTGCATCGGAATTAGAGCTGTCTTATGCGGATCGCATTCTGCATGTGTCTGACAATGGTGATGGCATCGCAGAAGGTGACATCCCACGCGTCACAAATCCGTTTTTCACCACCCGGCGTGAACAAGGCGGGACTGGTATGGGCCTTGCTATTGTTTCCGCCATTCTTGAAAATTATGGTGCGACGATCACATGCCTTCCATGTAATACCGGCGCGTCGTTTGCGATCCACTTCTCAAATCAGAGTTAGATGACCCTGCCAGATTGATTTTTGCGCCCCATGGTCAATCCTCAAAGTGTATCGAACTACTAATGCAATCGCTTTGCATCATTTCTCAGGTTCAGAGCGATTGCATAAGTAGTTTTACGTAAACCTCATTGGTCGACGTTCATTCTTCGGAATGGATAAGAATTTCATCCAACGGCTGTCTGCGCCGGACATTTGGTCCGGCATGATGGGCCCAACGGGATCGCCCTTATTCCCATCACCACGTTGGACCCGCCCTACAATGCGGCGTCTCCTGTGGTCCCCGCACTTAATTGGGCCGGGTCCCCAATGCTCATGTCTTCAGTCAGGCAAAGTTAAGGCGCAAACACCTCTCGCTCAGTGATCTTCTCAAATTCGGGCAGAAACTCTTCGTGGTGCAGACCAAGATATTTCACGATCCGTTCGTTGTTTAACAATTTCGCGACGTAGCCACGTGCCAAAACAAGATCGAGATGATCGATCCCGTAGCTGTCCTCGACCAAACGAACTTCGCGCTCCAGATTTGAAGACTCGCGCTCCATCAGATCAAGTTGTTCCCGGGAAATACCTTTGAATTTTTTAGGCGTTGCCCCTGTGACCAGCTGACTATCGGGGGTCGCCGCCAGCAGCGATCGGGCATAATTTATGGTATATTTGTTCATAGTCATCATCAGTTGCGCGGCTTCAATCTGACGCATGGGTTTCATTTTCCTGAGGATCTGAAACCCCGTCACAGCAATCTGCTTGTCCTTCAGCATTTCGGCAGCTTCACCGCAAATGCCATCTAGCAAACGCCTTTTCTGTTGAAGCGTTCTTATGTTCACATCCAACGCTTTTGCCAGGCGTTCTTCCGGCACACCAAGGGTCAGGGCGCGCAGGATCATTTTATGTTCCTGGATGGTCGCAAGTCGACTTATGCGCTTGTTATAAGTGAACGCTTCATCATCGGTGGAAATGATACATTGTGTTTCAGTCGCCCCCTGGTTCTGCAACACGTCCAGCCGCAGATGCCCGTCAAGCAGTGTGTATTGGTCTGCGTTATTTGGATCACGCGTGACAACAAGAGGTTCGACCAACCCGATTTCCGCGACAGAGGCGGCGATACGTTTGTATTTGATTGTCGATTTTATCTGTGCGGACACAACATACAAGGGCGCGATCTGGTCAAATGGAATGCGTAGCAACTCACGTTCAAATGCAGCTGTAACAACCTGGTCATCATTCATGCCTTCGCCTCTTCAATATGGGTTAATCGATCCGCAATCGTCCTGGGAATATTGGCCAGCCCTTCTGCGCGCAGGAGCGTGACAAAGTTCTCGTCCGACAGGAGCGTTTTCAGCGATTGTGTGAGAAAGAGCATTTCGCTGCGCGTCGCCCCAGCTTTACGCAACAGGATTTTCTTCTTATCAACATCATTTTGATACGTCCGCAAAAGGGTTTCAACAGAGAGGTTTTTACGAACCCCTGGTTCAGAATTGCCGCGCCCTTTGCCATATTGCGCACGCGCCTCAACCAAACGCTTTGCGGCCATAAGGCGGCCTCCGCGCAAAACCTTGCTTTCATAGGCCTTACGCAACACGGTTTGCACGCCGATATCATCCGCTTCGGCAATATCAACGGCGACGCTTACGGGGATTTTTCCACTTTCAACGGCACGCAACAGCCGATGTTCATGACTTTCCAAAAGGCGAATGACACCATGCACATATTTGACCGAAAGATGGGTTTTCGTCGCAATCTCACGTGTGGAATATCCACTGTCTTTGAGACGCTTGATATCCCGCAGTAAATCGAGCGAGCGATGCTGCCTGCGTGCCAGGTTTTCGACGAGGCTCATGACAAGACAGTCCTCAGAGCTTGCCGTGATCACAACAGCAGGGATCTTATCTTGTTTCAGAGCCTTGAAGGCTTCCAAACGCCCCTGGCCACAGACCAGTTCATATGCCAGCTCGCCGCTTGTTTCATTATTGCGCACTGCAACGGTGATAGGACGTTTAAGGCCAAGCTCAGCGATGTTTGCAACGATCTCTTCAAAGACCTTTTGATTGCGGATACGAGGATTGATCACCGTGATCGTATCCACTGCAATGAGTTCGGTGTGTTCTTTGGGCGTATCAGACATCACGCGACCTCCAGAATTGAAATACGCCTGGATAGGGCGAAGAAATGTTTGAGGCTATCAAGCCGAAAAGCGTCCAGCGACAGGCCGTTGCTTTCCGAAAGACGTATTTTCGGACGTGTCATATCGGCTGTCGGCAACAGATAATAATCCAGTGGTGTTTCGTTTGTCTGATCCATGCGCACAACGACAGTGATGTCAGGTAAAAGGCCTGTATCCAGCCGAATGTTCCACCTATACGCACCAGCACGGGTTTGCGTACATCTGGCAATGACGACAGATGCGGAAAATTCATGATTGATGGTCAGAAGGTTTGTTTTTGTATCGAGTTCGACTTGCCCGCCAATCTGTTCGATCCCGCCAATGGTGCTCTCGACGATTTCCGCATGTATTCTTCGCAGCCGCTTGTTGATTTCAATGTATCGATAGTCCCGGTCTGGGGTGAAACCGACCAATTTATAAGCCCTCAGCAAGCTGCCGAACCTGCTTTGATACGCACCACTGGAGGGCAAGGCACTGGCTTCATCGATAACAATGCCAGATAGAAAGCCATGCGCTTTGAGCGTACCCCGTAATCCATCCAGCATTTCTTCGTCAGAATAGCGCAGTGCTTTTGCAGCAAAAATAGCTTTGGCGGCGGCAAATAAACCTGTATCTACGATCGCTGCAAACGCGCCTTCGGACCGGACCCAATTGTCCGGATTGTTACGCACGTGATGCTTCTTCAGCTTGAAGGAACGGCGGTTCCAGATGTTGTTACCAATGTATTTCTCATTTGAGAGAATCTGACGCACCACTGACGGCGTCCAGTTGCGGCCCAGATCAGTCTTGATACCCTTTGCGTTCAATTCAGCGGCGATCATTGCCTCGGATTGACTGTCCTCTACAAAGCTGCGGAAAATCTTGTTAACCAGAGCGATTTCATCCACAGGCCCCGGTACGAGCACCACGCGATCCGTCTGAATGCTTTTATGTTCGCCTCTGGCTAATACACCTTTTTGGTTACCCGCCTCATCAATCAACATCCGCCGCAGGCCAAAGCCAGGTGGACCACCTTGACGGTAACCCATCTCAATCAGCCGTGATTGACCCGCAAAGACCTTTTGTGAAAGTTCGCGGCTGTATTCGCCCGCCATCGCGCGTTTGACACCCTTAACAATGGTCGAAACAGGGCTGCCATCATTTTCAAACTGTTCGGCACAGTATTCAATCTCTATGCCTGCACGTTTGCAGATGTATTCGTAATAGGCGCTTTCATCCGCATCCTGGAAGCGCCCCCAACGGCTGATGTCGTACACCAGAACAGTATTAAAATCCGTTTTCCCAGCCTGAATGTCGTCAAGCATTTGTGTAAGACCATCCCGCCCTTTAATCTGTAAACCGCTTTTACCTGCATCAGAGTAAGTTTGGATAACCTGGTAGCCGCGCTCGGCCGCATAAACACCAATGGCGTCTGATTGGTTTTCAGTCGAGTAACGCTGATGCTCTGTTGACATGCGGATGTATTGTGCAGCCTTGCGGTGGCCATTTTGTGCATGATCGTCGTCTGGCGAATTCAACGCGATGGCCCTCCATTATCAAATTTGCATTTCCGTACCGCCACTTAGCGATTCTTCTTTTGATCTTAGCGAGGGAGTGACCGAAATATGTTGCATAAAAAGGGCAAGTCGTTTCATCGGAAATGTGCAGGTCGTATTTCTGCGTCAGAATACAGGCAGGCCATCCGTTCTGCGCTAGCCCAGGAACTTGGCGGCGCGGGGAGTGCAGCAAAGGTTGCGATCCGATGGACCGGGGCAAGCGAACGCACAGCAAAGAATTGGATGTCGGGATCATATGCGCCAACCGCTGAGCATCTCATCGAACTCATGCGGCATTCAGACACTGTGCTTGCGGTCGTGTTGGAATTGGCAGGGCGAGGAGAGGTTATGACAGCCGGTCGTCTCAAGAGTGTTCGGACCGAAGTGGCAAACATTCTGAGAAAACTGGACGCGATCTTTGAGGCCAGTGACGACGGAAGAGGAACCTAAAAGGGATTTCCAGCGCCCGACGATTTCTGGTGAGCGGAAGAACTATGTGACACCTGACATTTTATGAAACGTCAGGCATCTTTGACTTTTCCGTCAAGCAACTGGCCCAGTCTTTCGAAAACGAAAAGAAACCTCCCAGTACTGGTTAGAATACATCCTGGATTTAGATATGCTTTAAGCCACATCCAAATTCAGCTACTCGACAGTGATCTGGTGTAAATCTGCGCGAACGGCCCAAATCTACAAATATTTCACGAGGGACATGGTTCGTGTATGAATTGGCTACGAATCGTGAGGCTAATACCAATGCTAGTATCAAACCTTGATGAATTGTCAGCGTTTCTAGCAAAGTGGTATGGTGTCGACGACTTAAGCTTCGCAACTGAAAAGCTCCCGACAAAAGTTGCCGTCCCAGATACATTGCTTAACACATGGATGAGCCTTGGACGTCTTTCCATCGGATATGATGAATGGCTTCGGACAGGGACACCGTCACCTCTTGCTTGCCAAGACGGCTTTGTCGCGCCCAGTATTCTCGTTGAGCGGGGTGGGTATGTCCAAGTCGTTTCGGAAAATCAGGGAAACTGGTCGATCGGTTATAGGCAAGGAGATCAAGCATCTGATCCGGAAGTGTTTTCCGATTTCCTTGAACAAGAAATTGGCGGAACTGGTTTTGTTGCGCTTGGTTGCAATTTGTCTGATCTCCTTATTACATCGATTCTGACAGAGACTGTATTTTTCGGTTCAATTTCACCCGACGAGGCAAATGTACTGGAAGCCAAATGTAATCGCCCGGTCTGGACTGGCCGATACTACAATGCGGTTGGTTATGGGGACAAATATGAAACGCCCAGTCACCAACTGAGAACCAACTCAGATGAAGACATGCTTGCCTTATATTGGGATAATAAATTCAGTGGTTTCCTTGCATCGTCATCTCAAGGGCAGCTAAGACTTCAAGCGTTCTTTGAGGACCGCTAGCAGCCTTTCGGCGACATATGTAAAGGTCTGGAAAGTTCGCAAACCGGACTTTCCAGATGTTATTCCGTGAAATTTATTCTGTCGTCATCAGATTGAATTGCCCCGGATATGCCGGTCCTGCGCCACTCAGTGCATAGCCCCCGCGCGGATGCGCGGAGGCTGTAAGCTTTAACCTGCGGTGAGGAAGCTGCCTTCGGTCATGCTTTCCGGCACCTCAACGCCAAGACGTGTGAGGATGGTCGGGGCGAGTTGGGTGAGTTTCAGCAGCGTGTCGGGGGCCGGGCCTTCGGCATCGCCAAAGTAATAAAGCGCCGCATCCTGCTGATCTTCGCCGCGTCCGCCGTGGTGGCCACGTTCAGACTGGCCGTGGTCGGCTGTGACCATGATCTCATAGCCCGCATCGCGCCAGCGGCGGATGAAGGGGGCGAGCTGGGCATCCAGTGTGAAACAGGCGTCATCCATTTCTTCGCAGCTGTGCTTAAACCGGTGCCCCATGCTATCCAGCGTACAGGTGTGCAGGATGCCGTAATCGAGGCCAAAGCGTTCGGTCAGCATAGTCAGGGTTGCAAAGAGATCCGCATCACAGGGGGTCATCTGATTGGGATGGCCATAGCCTGTCATTGTGTGGAAACGGCCATGGTTGATGCCCGCGCTGTCGGCTTCGTCATATTCAATATCACGCACCGGATCAAAAGGCGCGCGCTGGAAGAATTCGGACCAGAAGGAATGGGTCACAGCGCCGGTTACGCCGCCCGTTTTTCGGACCTCGGAAAAGATGTCGGGTTGGGACACACGGAAGACATTGTCATTGCCTGTCACCCCATGAACAGCAGGCACAACGCCCGTGTGGATCGAGGCATAGCAGGACGCAGATGTGGATGGCAGGGGCGCGCGGATTTTCCAGACCCGGGCTTCACCCGAGTCGACCCAGCCTTCGAGATTGCCAAAGAGACTGCGCCAGTTGCGCCATGGCACACCATCAATAATCAGTAGCAGAAGTTTGTTGTTCAATGTCCCGCGGCCTCCCTTTTGCGCGCTTGATCGGATCCTCACGCAATCCATGGCGCATTTGTGGGCCGGGTGGCAACAGGAGAATGCAGGTGCGTTACGATGTGGGCAGATTTCGCAGGTGACAATGGGCCTGGTAGTGGGTCAGGAAAAGCTGTCCGGTCAGATCATCCAGGAAGTGACTGCGTTTCAGCCGGTCTGTCACCGGGCCTTTCATTTCTGATAGATGCAGGCGGATGTCCATGTCTTTCAGGCGGGTGTTGATGGCCTCAAGGCTCTCTAATGCGGAGAAGTCGATTTCATTGATCGCAATCCCGTTGATCACCACATCGCGAATGGAGTCATCCTTCACAAGGCGGGCGAACAGATAGTCTTCAAGGAAACGCGCATTGGCGAAATAGAGGCTGCCATCAATGCGGATGGCCAGGAAATGCGGGTGCGTTTCGACGTCGTGACGCAGGATATTGCGGAAATGCTCCGTGTCCTTCACAAGGCCGATTTCCGCGATATGCGGGCGGGAGGTTTTGTAAAGGAACAGGGCGATGGACAGGATCACCCCGGCAGAGACGCCGACCTCTACCCCCATGCCAAGGGTCAGCAGGATGGTGGCGGCGACGGCGGTGAAATCGGCTTTGGAATAGCTCCAGGCGGATTTCAGGATACTGAAATCCACAAGCGACAGAACAGCCACGATGATGGTGGCGGCAAGGGTGGCTTTGGGTAGAAAGAAAATCAGAGGCGTGAGGAACAGCGCGGCGATGGCAAGGCCGATGGCGGTGAAAGCACCGGCTGCGGGGGTTTCGGCACCGGCGTCAAAATTCACGACGGAACGGGAAAAGCCCCCGGTGACAGGGAAGCCGCCGGTGAAGGTAGCACCAAGGTTGGCCGCGCCCAGACCGATCAGCTCCTGATCCGGATCAATACGCTGGCGCTTTTTGGCGGCGAGGGTTTGCGCGACGGAGATGGATTCAACAAAGCCAATCACGGAAATCAGGATCGCAGGCGCCAGGAGATCCCCCAGCAGGGTGATGTTGAGGGATGGCAGGGTAAAAGGTGGCAGGCTTTGGGGAACCTCCCCCACGATTTTCACACCATGCGCCTGAAGCCCCAGCCCCGCGACCAGCGCCGTTGTCACAACAACCGCAAGAACAGGCCCGGCTTTCGTCAGGTTCCCGGCAAGCGCAGCCCCAACCCCAAGACGCATCAGGAAAGGTTTCATACCTTTGCGCACCCAGAACAGGAACAGCGTCGCGGCACCGCCCAGCACGAAGGTGAGCCAGTTCACTTCATCCAGATGCGCCACAAGAGACTGCAACATTTCCGGCAGTGTATGCCCATGGGCAGCGACGCCCAGGAGGTGCTTGAGCTGGCTGGTGGCGATCAATACGCCGGAGGCCGTGATAAAGCCTGCGATCACCGGATGGCTGAGAAAATTGGCGAGAAAGCCAAGACGAAACACGCCCATCAGAACCAGGATCGCACCGGACATGCCCGCGAGGGTGATCGCGGCAATCGCGTACCCTGCGGTGCCCGCTTCGGCCACCTGCCCGACTGCGGCCGCCGTCATCAGCGACACAACCGCCACCGGCCCGACGGCAAGCGCCCGGCTTGTCCCGAAGATGGCATAAAGCACGATCGGCAGGATGGACGCGTATAACCCCATTTCCGGTGGCAGGCCCGCCAACAACGCATAGGCCAGCGATTGCGGGATCAGCATAATGGTCACGATCAGGGCGGCCAGCAGATCTGCAGACAGCAACTGACGATCATAACTGCGCCCCCAGGCCAGAATTGGGACAAAGCGCGACAAGCGTGAAGATTTCATGGATGTACCGGAGTTTCAGCGGCCCAGGTAAACCGGCAGGGGCACGCCCCTACCATTACCGTTTAACCGCTTACCTGTTTAAATTTACCTGAATTTTAGTTCAAACCAGGGCAAAAAACGGACCTGTTCGGGGAATGATCCGGGCTTTAACGGGCCGAAACCTTTTCAGGTTTCGCCAGCCATTCCTTGCCCTTCAACATGCCACGCCAATAGACAGGCGGCAGCAGCTTTTCTTTCAGAAGCCAGGCCGCGCGGGTGGGTTTGGTTCCGTCGATCACCCATTTCGGGAAACTCGGCAGAAGAACACCGCCATAACCGAATTCTGCCAGCACAATTTTGCCGCGCTCCACCGTTAGTGGGCAGGACCCGTACCCATTGTATGCAGAGACCGGGGATTTTCCGGCGATGTCAGCGACAATGTTATCCGCCACGGTCGGTGCCTGCATCCGGGCGGCGGCGGCGGTTTTGGCGTTTGGCGCATTCATCACATCGCCCAGTGACCAGATATTATCATATCGGGCGTGCCGCAGGGTGCTTTGATCCACATCGACCCAACCTGCGGCATCAGCCAGCGGAGAAACCCAGATAAAGTCCGGCGCGACCTGTGGCGGGCAGACATGCATCATGTCAAATTCCATCTCGACGCGCGTGACTTCTGTGTCGGGCTTCGCCACATCAAACCAGGCTTTCTTCGCGGCCCCGTCGACCGCAACCAGATTGTGGAAGAAGTTCAGGTTTGCATCATATTTCTTCACATATTCTTCCAGCGCAGGCACGTAATCCTTCACGCCAAAGAGGACACCTCCAGCGTTGTTGAACTGGATGTCGATGTTCTTGAGGGAACCGGTTTTATGCCAGTGGTCGCCTGACAGATACATCGCCTTCTGCGGCGCACCAGCGCATTTGATCGGCATGGGCGGTTGCGTGAAAATCGCACGACCCTGCTTCATACCACTGACCAGTTCCCAGGTGTAAGGGGCCAGATCATAGCGGTAATTGGAAGTCACGCCGTTTTTGCCAAGGGTTTCCACCAGACCGTCCACAGCATGCCAGTCCAGCTTAATGCCGGGGCAGACGATCAGGCGCTGGTATTTCACCACGCGACAGCCATCCAGCACCACAGCGTTGTCATCAGGTTCGAACGCCGCCACTGCGGATTTCACCCAGTGCACGCCTTTCGGGATGAGGGAGCCCATGGTTTTCGCTGTTGTCGCCGCATCAAAAATGCCGCCACCAACCATGGTCCAGCCGGGTTGGTAATAATGAATATCCGCAGGATCAATGATCGCAACATCAAGGTCTGGCTTACGGGATTTCAGACTGGCGGCCACGGCGATACCGGCGGCACCACCGCCGACAATCACGATGTCATAAGAGGCATCCCCGGTATCGGTCGGGGTTTTGCCGCCATTGACGATCCGGCGCACAACGCCCGCCATATCGTAACCGGCAGATTTCGTTGCCGCGAGGATTTCAGCGCTGTCGAGGATCTCTGCCTGGCTGAGAGACCAGAGGGTGGCGCAACGGGTACCGGTGCGGCAATAAGCAAAGACCGGACCGGGCAACTCACGCATAGCGGTGGCGAAATCGTCCGCGTTCTCATCTGTGACTTTGCCCGAGGTGACAGGCACATAGCGGGCTTCGATCCCGGCTCTCCTCGCCGCCGTTTCAATTTCCTCATACAGAGGCTGATCCGCACCCTCACCATCGGGCCGGTTACAGATGATCGCCCGGAACCCGGCTTTCGCCAGGTCATCAATATCCGCTGCTGTGATCTGTGGGCTGACGCTGAGAGCGTCTGAAATTCTGCGCGTTTCCATGATGTCTCTCTTATATCTTGTTAACCGGAACTTTGAGCATCGGATCTCCGTGCTCATCCACCGGCACCTCACCGGCGCGCATATTGACCTGCAGCGACGGGATGATCAGTTTCGGCATATCCAGAACCGCATCGCGTTCCATGCGGAATTTCACAAATTCTTCCTTGGATTTGCCACCGCCCACATGGATGTTCGCGGCCTTCTCTTCCGCAACGGTGGTTTCCCACTGAATTTCGCGCCCGTTGGGCCCGTAATCGTGGCACATAAACAGGCGCATATCTTCTGGCAGGGCCAGGACGCGCTGAATACTGTCGTACAGTTCCGCAGCACAGCCCCCGGGGAAATCCGCACGGGCAGAGCCGCCATCGGGCATAAACAGCGTGTCGCCCACAAAGGCCGCATTGCCCATCACATGCACCATACAGGCAGGCGTGTGGCCCGGGGTGTGCATGGCGAAACATGTCATCTCGCCCACCTGATACACGTCACCTTCTTTAAACAGGCGATCAAACTGGCTGCCGTCGCGCTGAAATTCGGTGCCTTCATTGAATATCTTGCCAAAGACATCCTGGATCATGGTGATGTTCTGGCCCACCCCAACCTTACCGCCCAGCTTTTCCTGGATATACGGCGCGGCAGAGAGGTGATCCGCATGAACATGGGTTTCGATCTGCCAGGCGAGTTCCAGGCCGCTGTCCTGAATGAAGGTGATGATCTTATCGGCATTCTCAGAAGTGATCCGCCCGGCGGCGTAATCAATATCCATCACAGAATCCACCACGGCACAGGCTTTGCTGGCCGGGTCCTTCACCACATAGCTGATGGTATTTGTCGCCGGGTCAAAGAACGCTGTGACTTCGGGGGTTACTTCCATGGAAATCGGATACTGGCTCATCGCGGGTCTCCTCCTGAGAAAATGAAAACGCGCAGGCAATGGCCCGCGCGTGTAATGGTATTGTGCGTTCAGCGGCGGCAGGTCTTAATGCCGAAGAGTGTATAGAGCGGGCAGAAACGCACAAGGGCCGTGCCGACAAAGACCAATCCGGCGATGGTCGCGATGGTTTTCACCAGCCCACTGTCAAACAGTGCAAGTCCCGACAGCCAGGCCAGAAGGATCAGGGCAACACCTGCGATAAGGCGAAACATGCGGTCAGTGCCGCCAACATTAGCGTTCATTTCGGGATCTCCGGTTCAGTGATCTTTACCAGATAACCCGACCATCCGGTCGGTTCGGTGACATTGTCACCAAACGGGTTAAGCGGCGGTTTCCGCAAGCTGGCCCAGCGCTGTTTTATCCAGCAAAGTGATCGTGCCCCGGCTTTGCGCCACCCATTCGCGGCGCTGGAATTCCTGAAGCTGGCGGGAAATCACTTCGCGTGCAGTGCCAAGCTCTGCCGCCATTTTCTGATGGGTGGATTTGATCACATCCCCCTCACGCGACAATTCCAGCAGACGTTGCGCCAGGCGGATATCCATGCGCTGAAAGGCGATGTCTTCGATCACCTGGAACAGATCGGTGATGCGGCGGGAATAGGCGGTGAAAACAAAACGGCGGAAAGTTTCTGAGGTTGAGATCAGTTCTTCAAACACCGTGCGCGGGATGGCGGCGGCGGTGACTTCGGTCTCAGCAATCCCCTCAGCGGAATAATCATCGTAAGCCAGCAGACAGGCGGTGGTCATGACGCAGCTTTCCCCGGCATTGACCCGATACAGCACGATTTCACGCCCGCCTTCGGACAGTTGTTGAACGCGCACAGTACCTTCCAACAGAAGCAGCAGGTTTTCCGGCGTCTTATCCGGACCGAAAATCACTGTATCGGGCGCAAGCGTCACAACCTTGCTGCGGGAAACCAGTTGTTCGCGCAATTCAGGTTTCAGTTGGGACAGGCCCATGAACCGGTCAATCCAGTTTGAATAATCCATTATTTCTCTACGCTTGTTTCTGGCTGTGAAGAAAGAATAGGCAGCCCCCTGCCCGGCGTCCATGGGGAAACTGCATATTACGACGCAACGCCACATAATGTGTTACGATATCTGCAGTAACGCGCAATTTCGTAACATTTAACTTGCAACGAATCTGATAACCACTTATCCCGACCATGCGGTCGGCTATTGATCCGCGCGAAATTCGCCACCGGAATGAAGGGAGCTTCAGAAAAATGGACGCATTTATCTGCGACGCAACGAGAACGCCGATCGGCCGCTATGGCGGGGCGCTGTCCTCTGTGCGCACCGATGATCTGGCAGCACACCCTATCGCAGCCCTGATGGCCCGCAACCCGCAGGTGGACTGGGCATCCGTTGATGACGTGATCTTTGGCGATGCGAACCAGGCCGGTGAAAGCAACCGCAATGTCGCCCGTATGGCAGCACTTTTGGCGGGCCTGCCGGTTGATGTGCCAGGTACCACCGTGAACCGCCTGTGTGCATCTGGCATGGATGCAGTTGGTATGGCGGCCCGTGGCATCAAAGCGGGTGATTACGATCTGGCTATTGCCGGTGGCGTGGAAAGCATGTCGCGCGCGCCCTTTGTGGTTGGCAAGCAGACATCCGCCTTTGGGCGTGCGGCGCAGATGTTTGACACCACCATTGGCTGGCGTTTTATCAATAAGAAGCTGCAGAAAATGTATGGCACGGATTCCATGCCGGAAACTGCGGATAATGTGGCTGCGGATTACAATGTAAACCGCGCTGATCAGGATGCTTTTGCCGCCCGCTCGCAAGCCCGCTGGGCGGCGGCACATGAGGCCGGCGTTTTTGCAGATGAGATAACCCCGGTGGAAGTGCCACAGCGCAAGGGTGATCCCCTGGTTGTGGACACCGATGAACACCCGCGCCCGGGCACGGATGCGGCGAAACTGGGTAAGCTTAAAGGTGTAAACGGCCCGGACCTGACTGTAACGGCAGGTAATGCGTCTGGTGTGAATGATGGGGCGGCTGCGATGTTGCTGGCGTCAGAAGCCGCCGTTGCGAAGAACGGTCTGACGCCAATGGCGCGTATTGTTGGCATGTCTGCCGCAGGTGTTGAACCTCGCGTCATGGGCATCGGTCCGGTCCCTGCAACGCGTAAGGTTCTGGCGCGCGCTGGTCTGCGCATTGAAGACATGGATGTCATTGAGCTGAATGAAGCTTTCGCTAGCCAGGGCATCGCTACCCTGCGCGAACTTGGCTTGGCTGATGACGCCCAACATGTGAACCCAAATGGCGGGGCGATCGCGATCGGTCACCCACTTGGCATGTCCGGCGCGCGCCTTGTGATGGCCGCCGCCTATCAACTGAAACGCACAGGCGGGCGCTATGCGCTTTGCACCATGTGCGTGGGTGTCGGCCAGGGTGCCGCCATCATTATTGAACGCGTATAAGGGAGGATCACCAATGTATGCACAAATGGTAAAATCCGCAGGAACCGGCGTTAAATCCCGCGAAGACATGTCGGATCAAGAACGTGAGTTTCAAGACAAAATTGATGCGGATATCAAGATTGAACCGCGCGACTGGATGCCCGATGATTACCGCGCAACCCTGATCCGTCAGATGGGCCAGCACGCTCATTCCGAAATCGTCGGACAGCTGCCCGAAGGCAACTGGATCACACGCGCCCCGACACTGGAACGCAAGGCCATTCTGCTGGCTAAGGTACAAGATGAAGCGGGCCATGGTCTGTATCTGTATTCCGCCGCAGAAACCCTTGGTGTGACCCGGGATGAACTGACAGAAATGTTGCTGGATGGCCGGATGAAATATTCCTCCATCTTCAACTATCCAACCTTGAACTGGGCCGATATTGGCGCGGTGGGCTGGCTTGTGGATGGGGCTGCGATCATGAACCAGGTGCCGTTGCAGCGCACATCCTACGGGCCCTATTCCCGCGCGATGATCCGCATTTGTAAGGAAGAAAGCTTCCACCAGCGCCAGGGGTATGACGCCATTCGCAAGATGGCAGAAGGCACCGTTGCACAGAAAAAAATGGCCCAGGATGCGCTGAACC
Organism: Halocynthiibacter styelae; assembly: GCF_016123485.1. Taxonomy (GTDB): domain Bacteria; phylum Pseudomonadota; class Alphaproteobacteria; order Rhodobacterales; family Rhodobacteraceae; genus Halocynthiibacter; species Halocynthiibacter styelae. The sequence continues at coordinate 384,635 of NZ_JADCKQ010000002.1, forward strand.
GCCTCTGGTATCCGTCGCTTATGATGTTCGGCCCCTCTGATAAAGATTCAGTGCATTCCGCACAAAGCATGGCCTGGAAGATCAAGATCAATACCAATGATGAGCTGCGCCAGAAATTCGTCGATCAGACCGTACCACAGATTGAATATCTGGATCTCGATCTGCCGGATGAGGGCATCACATGGAACGCCCAACGCGGTCATTATGACTACACCGATCCGAACTGGTCCGAGTTCTTTGACGTGATCAAGGGCAATGGTCCCTGCAATGTCGACCGCCTGGCCGCACGTAACAAAGCTTGGGACGATGGTGCCTGGGTGCGTGATGGTCTGATGGCGAATGCACGAAAAAAAGCCGCAGCCAAAATGGCCGCTGAGTAAGTCGATTAGAGGAGAAATCAAATGCAAAACGAATGGCCCCTCTGGGAAATCTTTATCCGTGGCCAACACGGTATGAGCCACCGCCACGTCGGATCGCTTCATGCACCTGACGCTGAAATGGCGATTAAAAACGCGCGCGATGTCTACACCCGCCGCAATGAAGGCGTGTCGATCTGGGCGGTTGAGGCAAAACACATTGCCGCCACTGCGCCTGGTGAAAAAGGCCCGCTGTTTGAACCAAGCGAAAGCAAAGTTTACCGCCACCCGACCTTCTTTGATATCCCTGAAGAAGTGGGGGCTATGTAATGTCCGCCGTTGATCAACAGGCCCTGTTCCAGTTCCTGCTGCGCATGGGTGACAATACGCTGGTGCTGGGGCATCGCGTATCAGAATGGTGCGGGCATGCGCCTGTGCTGGAAGAAGACATCGCTCTGGCCAACACCGCACTTGATCTGATCGGTCAGACACAGTTCTGGCTGGGTCTTGCGGGTGAAGTTGAAGGCAAAGGTCAGGATGCTGATGCGCTGGCTTTCCGCCGTGACGTCTGGGATTTTCGCAATTTCTTGATCTGCGAAATGCCAAATGGCGATTTCGGACAAACGCTGATGCGTCAATTTCTGTTTGATGCATGGGCTTCTGTCACCCTTGCCCATCTGCAGACATCATCTGATGAACGTGTGGCGGGCATCGCGGCCAAAGCGTCTAAAGAAGTGGCGTATCATCTGGAACGCTCCGCAGACACTGTGGTTGGTCTTGGCGATGGCACCGAAGAAAGCCACAAACGCATGCAGGCGGCCCTTGAATATCTCTGGCCTTATGTGGGCGAAATGTTTGTCTCTGACGATGTGGATACAGCCATGGTTGCCGCCGGGATCGCACCTGATCCGGCCAGCTTACGTGCAGAATATGATGCGATCATCACCCGCGTTCTGACCCAGGCCACCCTGGATATTCCACAAAGCGCATTTGCCCACAAAGGCGGGCGTGATGGATCTATCCACACAGAACATCTGGGTCATCTGCTGACGTCTATGCAATGGCTGCAACGTGTCTATCCGGATGCGAGCTGGTGATATGACACAGCTGGCGGAACATCCCCCTATTGATCAGATCTGGGACTGGCTGCACGCTGTTCCCGATCCGGAAATCCCTGTGATTTCCCTGACCGATCTGGGGATCATCCGCGATGTGGCCTATGATGGCGACACGCTGGTTGTCACCGTCACCCCCACCTATTCCGGCTGCCCGGCGACATCAATCATCAATCTTGATATCGAAACTGCGTTGCGGGATCAGGGCATACAGAACATCCGTTTGAAACAGCAGATCTTCCCACCCTGGACCACCGACTGGCTGACACCAGAGGGCGCGGAAAAGCTTGAAAAATACGGCATCGCCCCACCCACAGCGGCGGGTGGGCCTAAACGCTGCCCCCATTGTGGCGGTGCAAATCTTGAAAAACTCAGTCAGTTCGGCTCGACCCCCTGCAAGGCGCAGTGGAAATGCACCGACTGTCTTGAACCTTTTGACTACTTCAAATGCATCTAATGCGGTGCTGACAGGGAGGATACTATGGCCCGTTTCCACGAGCTGATCGTTACCGATATTCACAAAACCATCCGCGATGCGGTGGTCGTAACGCTGAAACCTGCCAATGATGCAGCGTCCAGTGAATTTGATTTTACCCAGGGCCAATACCTGACATTCCGCCAGGATTTTGAAGGCGAAGAACTGCGCCGCAGCTATTCGATTTGTGCCGGCAAAGATGAAGGTCTGCTGCAGGTTGGTATAAAACGCGTTGATGGTGGTGCGTTTTCCACCTGGGCGAATGAAGATCTGCAAGAGGGCGATAAAATCGAAGCCCTACCCCCGATGGGTGGTTTCTTTACGCCGCTAGATGCAGCAAACCAGAAACAATACCTGGGGTTTGCGGGTGGCTCTGGCATCACACCTGTGCTGTCGATAATTAAGACCACCCTGGAAGCCGAACAGAACAGCCGATTCACACTGGTTTACGCCAATAAATCCGTGACTTCGATCATGTTCCGCGAGGAAATCGAAGACCTGAAAAACACCTATATGGGCCGTTTCAACGTCATTCATATTCTGGAAAGTGATGCCCAGGACATTGATCTGTTCACAGGCCTTGTGACGGAAGAAAAATGCGCCGAGCTGTTCAAAGGTTGGATCGACATTGAACATGTGGACACGGCCTTTATCTGCGGTCCTGAACCGATGATGCTGGGCATTGCCTCTGCGCTTCGCGGTGCTGGCCTTGAGGATGCGCAGATCAAGTTTGAACTTTTTGCATCTTCACAGCCGGGGCGCGCGAAAAAGAAAGCTGCAAGCAGTGCAACAAGCAACGCAGGCGCGACATCTGCTGCGATCACGCTGGATGGTGCCACACAGACTATCACCATGGATCGCGACACCAGTATTCTGGACGCGGCGCGTGACAACAACATGGATGCGCCCTGGGCCTGTAAGGCGGGTGTGTGTTCGACCTGCCGCTGTAAGGTTCTGGAAGGCGAGGTTGAGATGGCCGCAAACCATGCACTGGAAGATTACGAGGTGGCAAAGGGCTATGTTTTGTCCTGCCAGGCCTATCCGGTGACCGATAAGGTTGTCGTGGATTACGACCAGTAAATTTCAGAAAGCCCGCCCCTTCCGGCGGGCTTTTTCTTTAAGGAATGAGGGAAAAGATGACCGAAGATATGTCCATTGAAAGCTATCTCGCCCAGGGCGGCGTTCTGAGCAACCCACATAACGTGCCATCCCGATACCGCGCGGAACTGTTGAAACTGATGTCCAGTTTTGTTGACAGTGAACTGGCGGGGGCTGCCGGCTTTGCGGATATCATCAACCTTGGGCCGGGCATCAAATCCCGGATTGCGGCGGCCAGGATCGTTCTGGAAAAGACGGATCATGCGGACAAGGTCTTGAAGATCATGGCCGAATTTGGCGTGGATGCGGAACGTTACGCGGCACACCACCCCTGGACCGCCCGCCTTGATCGTGAGGCCGCCATCGGCACACAGCGCCACGAACAGGACATGCGCCTTGCAGTCTTTAACTACCCGCTGACGACATGGGCGGATGCTGTGGTGATGAACCTTCTGATGGGGCGTGCCGTTGGGGTACAGCTCGCGGATTTTCAGACGCTGTCTTATCAGCCCCTGGCAGAGGCTTTCCGCGCAATTTCCCTGGTTGAGACCCGCCATGCGGAACTGGCAGAAGAAGGGCTTGTGGCCCTGATTGCAGACACAGATGCCGCAGAACTTCAGGCCTCAGTCGATTACTGGTGGCCACGGGTTTCTGCCAGTTTTGGCACTGCCGATGCGGGTCGCATTGATGCGTTGAAAGCCATGGGTCTGCGCCGCAGCAGCCCGGATGAAATGCGCACCCGCTGGGAAGCGGAAGCCAAAGTTGTGCTGACACAAATCGGGCTGCATGCCGGATAAACCGGTTGCCAGAGGCGGGCAGGAATGATTGGCTGATCCTGACCAAATAAGGAATTTCCATGCCCTCTGCCTGCTTCTGGCCCGCCCCCGTCACGCTAAAAGGCGATCATGTTCTGCTCGCACCCTTGTCGCATGATCACGCAGATGGGCTGAAAGTCGCCTGCGCCGAAATCCCCGGGCTCTGGTATACCTCTGTGCCCACGCCCGACGGAATGGACGCGGAAATCACACGTCGCCTGTCCCAACCTGACATGCAGCCCTTCACGGTGATGACGCCCGATGGCACACCTGTGGGCATGACAACCTTCATGAACATTGACGCCGCCAACCGCCGGGTTGAGATCGGATCCACCTGGTACGCGAAATCCGTGCAGCGCAGTGGGCTGAATACGGAAGCGAAGCTATTGCTGCTCACCCATGCCTTTGAGGATCTGGATTGCATCGCAGTGGAGTTCCGCACCCACTTCATGAACCACGCCAGTCGCAGCGCCATTGCCCGTCTTGGTGCAAAACAGGATGGCATCCTGCGCAATCACATGATCAGCCCCGATGGCAGCCTACGCGATACGGTTTGTTTTTCGATCATTTCCGGGGAATGGCCTGCGGTAAAAATGAATCTGAAACACAGATTACACCCTGTCGGCTGAGCCTGTTTCTTTGAAAGAAACAGGGCCGGATTCTTTCAAAGAATCCGTTTCACCGCCCTCCATCCGCGACAGCGCCAGTTGCAGCGCGTCGGCAAGATCGTTCAGCTGGGCATCACTCATCACGCCCTCAAAAATGTCCCTGTCATTGTCGGCCACGGCTGCCATCGTCGCTTCAATATGCGCGGCACCCTTTTCCGTCAACTGCACAAAGCGGCTGCGCTTATCTTCCGGATTGTCTGCGCGGATAACATAACCGACCTCTTCAAACTGCTTCAGCAGCTTCGTCATCCCCCCAGAGGTGATAAGCACTGCCCGCCAAAGTTCCGACGGCGTCATCTGACGTCCTTTCTCCGCGCGCAGGGCCACCAGGGTTTCAAACCCTGCATCCGTCAGCCCATGCGCCGCCAGCACCGGATTTGTTTTTGCCTCGACAATTTCACTCAACCGGTAAGCACCCAAGACCACCCGACAGGCCGGTGTCAGGGCCTCTGGCCAGTTTTCCTGTAGTTTCGCCTGAATTTCAGAGATCGAAGCTTTTTCCATCACAGCACCACATTTAACTTGCCAGAAAGATAAGTGATCTCTACATAAATTAAAATATCTTTCTGGAAAGGTAAATTCATGCGCACCTTCAAGGACCGTCTGCGTCACACGTTGCTGTTTGAACTGATTGCACTGACCCTGGTTGCGATCTTCGGTGCGTGGATTACCGGGCATTCACCCGCAGAAATGGGTACGCTTGGCCTGATGATGAGCCTGCTCGCCATGGCCTGGAACCTGGTTTACAACTGGATGTTTGATCAATGGGATATGAAGTATCGCAACATGGCGCCACGCGGCGTGAAGATCCGCATCATCCACGCATTGTTGTTTGAAGGCGGGTTATTGATCGCTGGGATCTTCGTCGTGGCCTGGTGGCTTTCAATCACTTTGCTTCAGGCGCTGTTGCTGGATCTGGGCTTTGCCGCGTTTTTCCTAGTCTATGCCTATGTCTTTAACCTGGCTTACGACAAGATCTTCCCTGTGCCTGCGCAACAGGCCCTGGCTTCATAGGCCTTCAAGCCCGCCCAGGGTCAGGTCCGCCACGTGGCGGGCGTAAGCTTCGCGCGCATCACTGCCTGCACCGGAATTCCACATGTAATACCAGTTCAGCATACCAAAGACCGACATGGTCATATTGCGCAGCTTTTCTTTGTCGCCCTCAAACGCCGCCGGGTTCACCGCGCAAATCGCGTTGTTCAGGCTGCGCACCATATCACGTTGATATCCCCGCAATAGGGTCTGTTGATCTTCAGGCAGGGAAGACATGCCGCCCGCCTGAACCTGGTGTTCATAATCGGCACCCTGATAAGCCATCAGGATTTCCCCGATCAGCGCCCGCAGATTTTCCGCCGGTGCCCCTTCCAGCGGGAAATCACAGATACGCGTGCGCAGATCGGTCAGATAAGCATCCAGCACGTCAAACAGGATCGCATCTTTGCTGCCGTAATAGTGATAGATATTGGCCTTGGAGATCCCGCATTCCCGCGCAAGCTGGGCCATGGACGCGCCATCAAACCCCTCAGTTGCAAAGGTTTTCGCCGCGGCTTTCAGGATAGAAAGCCGTTTCTGATCATGGTCTTTTGCGATGGTACGGGCCAGGGAACTATCCTCTCTTACTGATTGCGGTTGTCGACAACACGTTTGGCTTTGCCTTCGGAACGCGCGACTTCACCAGGTTCCCCGACAACGACCTCACAGGATACGCCGACAATGTCTTTCACGCGTTTGGTCAGCATGCGTGCCGCAGCGGTTTTGGACAGATTGTCGGTTGCGCCCTTTTCCGCCTCAACAAAAACGCGCATAGCATCCATCCGGCCGGATTTGTAAAGCTCAATCTGGAAGTGCGGGGCAAGACCACCGGTGGCCATCAACTGTTCTTCGATCTGGGTTGGGAAGACATTCACGCCGCGCAGGATGATCATATCATCAGACCGACCTGTGATTTTTTCCATCCGACGCATGGAGCGCGCAGAGCCGGGCAGCAGACGTGTCAGATCGCGGGTGCGGTAGCGGATCATCGGCAGACCTTCTTTGGTCAGCGTAGTGAAGACCAGTTCGCCCATCTCGCCATCGGCGCAGACTTCGCCGGTCTCTGGGTTGATGATTTCGGGGTAGAAGTGATCTTCCCAGATGTGCAACCCGTCTTTGGTTTCCACACATTCATTGGCCACGCCCGGCCCCATAATCTCGGACAGACCATAAATATCAACCGCGTGCATATCAAACGCCTCTTCCACTTCCTGGCGCATGGCGTTGGTCCAGGGTTCCGCCCCAAACACACCGACATCAAGCGAGGATTCACGCGGATCAAGGCCCGCTTTGTGGAACTGTTCCAGAATGTTCAGCATGTAAGACGGCGTCACCATGATCGCATTAGGCTGGAAATCCTGGATCAGGTTGACCTGACGTTCGGTCTGGCCACCGGATACAGGCACCGCTGTCGCGCCAAGGCGCTCAATGCCATAATGCGCGCCAAGACCGCCGGTGAACAACCCGTAGCCATAGGCGTTGTGCACGATATTACCTGGCTTCACGCCAGAGGCCCGCAGGGAGCGTGCGATCAGATCGGCCCAGTTGGAAATGTCATTGGCGGTGTAACCCACAACGGTCGGCTTGCCGGTGGTGCCGGAGGATGCGTGCAGACGCACGATCTGTTCACGCGGCACAGCAAACAGGCCAAACGGGTAATTGTCGCGCAGGTCGTTTTTATAGGTGAAGGGGAACTTCGCCAGATCTTTTAGATCGGTCAGATCATCCGGATGCACGCCCGCGTCATCAAAACGCTGCTTATACATCGGCACATTGTCATACGCCGCGCGCAGGGTCTTTTTCAGGCGTTCCAACTGCAGCGCAGAGATTTCATCACGCGACGCGATCTCAATCGGGTCAAGATCGGATTTCTTTGGGGTCAGGTCTTTCATCACTCTCTCCTCATCAGCCCTGACGGGCTTCATCGGTTATTTCTTCAAACAACTGGCCTTTGACCGCGCGGGACATGCCCCGGAATTCCACGATCACATCGCCTTTCTGGTTCTGAACCCGGACGTCATAAACGCCGGAACGACCGGTCAGGGAAATCTCACGCGCTTCCGCAGTCAGACGGTCGCCCTCAAACGCGGGTTTCAGGTAACTGATCATCGCATGCTGCCCGACAGTCGCTTGATTGCGGGAATTGCAGGCGAAGGCAAAACAACTGTCTGCCAAGGAAAAGCTGACGCCGCCGTGGCAGGTTTTATGGCCGTTGGTGTGGTGACGCTGCACGGTCAGGCCAAGACGGGCGCAGCCTTCATCAACATCTTCAAGTTCCATCCCGATCCACGTGCTGGCCCCATCACCGGACCACATGGCCTGCGCGGATTTTTCAGCGCGTTCCTTTGGTGTTAAGGTCATTTTCCTTTGAACTCCGGTGCGCGTTTTTCAAGGAAAGAGGCCACGCCTTCGCGGTAATCATCAGAGTTACCACAGGTGCGCATGGCTTCTGTTTCCAGATCCAGATGATCAGACAGCGTGTTCACACAGGCGGCCTGAATGCAGGATTTTGTCAGGCCAAGGCCAAGGGTCGGCCCATTGGCAAACTTCGCGGTCATTTCGCGGGCGGTGTCCATAAAGCTGTCATCTGGCAGGGCTTTCCAGATCAGCCCCCAGTCTTCAGCCTTTTTCGCGGGCAATGGCTCGGCGGTAAAAGCCAGGCCTTTGGCGCGGGCTTCGCCAACCAGGTGCGGCAAATGCCAGGACCCGCCGGTATCCGGGATCAGGCCGACTTTGGCAAAGCTTTGGATAAACTTCGCGCTTTCCGTTGCAAGAACGATGTCACAGGCCAGGGCGAGGTTCGCGCCCGCCCCCGCCGCCACGCCATTCACCGCGCAAACCACCGGAAATTCCAGCGAACGGATCAGGCGCACAAGCGGCGCGTAAAAGGTTGCAACGGTTTCGCCCAGATCGCGGGGTTTGTCAGCCTTTGACGGATCACGATCCGACAGATCCTGCCCGGCGCAAAAGCCCCGGCCCGCGCCTGTCAACAGCACCGCACGTGCCCCACCGTCCCGCGCTGATTCGAGTGCGGCGCGCAAAGCAAGGTGCATTTCCTCGTTAAAGGAGTTCAGGCGATCGGGGCGGTTCAGTGTGATTTCAACCCAGTTTTCATGGGTTTCAACAAGGACGGTCTGGCTGTCTGAGAGGTTCATTATGTCTTCCGCAAGCTGAATTTGATAATTTTCTTGCATAAACCGAACGGTTGGTCAATAAATTCCTCAGGCCATCGAAACGGGAGAATCTTTCGATGACCCGGAACGGAATTCTACGGCAGTCACTTGCCACAGACGGGTGAACCACCTGACCACATTTGGGAGGAATAAATGACCAATTTCACTAAATTCGCCAGCATCGTTGCAGGTGCAACAATGGCACTGACCAGCACCGTTGCCTTCGCGGCTGACTATACGCTGACCATTTCCAGCTGGGCCCCGCCCACACATGGCATCAACGCCCGCATGTGGCCGACATTTGTTGAGATGGTAGAAGAAGCCACCGACGGTCAGGTGACGGCAGAACTGAAAATGGGCCTGGCCCCGCCGCCTGCGCAGATGGACCTGATCCAGGATGGTGCTGCGGACGTTTCTATCATCTTCCACGGCTATCAGCCTGGTCGATTTGTTGCGACCAAACTGATCGAACTGCCGGGTTATGAAGGTTCTGCTGAGGCTGCTTCTGTTGCCTACTGGCGCACCCATGAAGCGCATCTGGCCGCTGCGAATGAACACCGCGGCGTGAAACTGATCGCCCTGCACACCCACGGCCCGGCACAGCTGCATTCTTCCACGCCTGTGACAGAAATGTCCGAAATTGCAGGTCTGAAAGTGCGTATTCCTGGCGGCGTTGGTGGTGACGTGGGCGCAGCCCTGGGCGCGACCGGCATTCAGGTGCCTGCACCGAAAGTATACGAAACGCTGGCGTCTAACGCCGCTGACGGTGTGGTTATGCCAATGGAAAGCCGCCGTGGTTTCAAACTGACTGAAGTTGCGCAGAATGTGTATGAGCTGCCAGGCGGCCTGTACCGTGGATCTTTCGCTTTCATCATGAACGAAGACACATTCGCAGACCTGCCGGAAGATCTGCAGCAGAAGCTGGAAGACGAAGTATTCGGCGAACCGCTGTCCCGTGCCCTTGGCGCAATCTGGGATGAAATCGACACTGTGGGCCGTGAAGCCACGCTGACAACCGAAGGCAATGCGATCAACGCCGCAAGCGAAGCTGATCTGGCGCAATTCGCTGACATCACCACAGCCGTGACCGCATCCGTTCTCGAAGAACTGTCCGCAGCAGGCATCGACGCCGCCGCTGCACATGAGATGGTGAAATCCGAGATGGCTGCGAACTAAGCCGCCTGAAACGAACACCTCCGGCGGCGCAACCCGCCGGAGCGACCAAGCCGCAGTCCAGCCTGCCAGCCAGTGAGGCCCCCATGAAACCCGTTATATCCGCCATCCGCTGGCTGAGCCCCTTTCCGGTTGTGCTCGCCTGTCTGGCGCTTTTTGCCCTGATGACCATGACTTTCTTTGATGTTGTGTTGCGGTCTGTCTTTAATTCCCCGATCGAAGCCGCGACCGAGCTGACCCGCATCCTGATGGCGATTGTCGTATTTTCGGTTCTGCCGCAGGTGTCCGCCCAGGCCGGGCATATTGCCGTCGATCTGATGGACAGCCTGTTCTTCCGCTGGCGTCTGCACAATATCCGTGACGGGCTGGGCTATGTCCTGTGCGGCGCGTTGATGTACTGGCCCGCGCAACGGATCTGGATCCTTGCGGAACGCTGGCGTGATTACGGTGATGTCACCGAATATCTTGCGATCCCGCAATTCTATATCGGCTGGTTTATCGCCCTGTCCGTTGCCCTTTCTGGCATCGTGATGGTTGGAACCGGCCTGCTTACCCTCTTTGCCCCTCGATTGCTGGAGCGCGCGTAATGACTGCTGCACTTATTGGCTTTGCCCTTGTTCTGATCCTTGTTTTGCTGCGGATCCCAATTGTGTTTTCGATGGGCCTTGTCGGCACCTTTGGCATCGTCTGGGAACGCGGCGGTGATCTTTTGTCCGAACGCGGTATGAAAGCCGCCATGTCCGTTGTCGGGCGCCAAATCACGGATACCGCCCAGGATTACGGCCTGTCCGTTGTGCCCCTGTTCATCCTGATGGGTCTGTTTGTGAACAAAGGCGGTATGGCACGGGAACTTTATGCGGTGTCGAACGCCTTTCTTGGTCATTTCCGCGGTGGCATTGCCATGGCGACTGTTGCGGCCTGTGGCGGGTTTTCTGCGATCTGTGGATCGTCCCTTGCAACCGCAGCCACCATGTCGAAAGTGGCCATGCCGGAAATGCGTCGCTATGGCTATTCTGATGAACTGTCCACTGCGTCTATTGCGGCGGGCGGCACCCTTGGCATCCTGATCCCGCCGTCAGTGATCCTTGTGATCTATGGCCTGCTGACAGAAACCTCGATTGGTAAGCTGTTCATGGCGGGGATCATCCCCGGCGCGCTTGGCATCTTCTTTTACCTCCTCGCGGTGCGCTACACCGTCTGGCGCAAACCGGATTCCGGCCCTGCGGGTGAACGTTCCGGCTGGGATGTGCGCATCAAAGCACTTGGGTCCGTCTGGGCTGTGCTTTTGCTGTTCTTCCTTGTGATCGGTGGGCTGTATGGTGCGTTTGATTTTGCGCCCCTGAACCTGACATTTTCCCCGACCGAGGCCGCAGGCATGGGGGCCATGGGTGCTTTCCTGATCGCCCTGTTCCGGGGCGGGCTGACGGTAAAGTCGACCTTTGAGGTTCTGCGCGAAACCAGCTTTACGGCGGCATCCCTCTTCGCTGTGCTCATCGGTGCGCAGATTTTCTCAAACTTCGTGAACCTGGCAGGTCTGCCCGAAGCCCTGATCAACCTGGTCACGGTCTGGGATGTTTCGCCCTTCATGGTCATCCTGATGATCCTGGGCATCTACATCATCCTGGGCTGCGTCTTTGAAAGCCTGTCTATGTTGCTGTTGACTGTGCCGATCTTCTTCCCGCTGGTCACAAGTCTTGGCTTTGATCCGATCTGGTTTGGCATCGTGGTTGTCGTGGTGACAGAGATTTCCCTGATCACACCGCCTGTGGGCCTGAACGTCTTTATCCTGAAAGGTGTTGTAGGCGATGTATCCACCGCAACAATCTTCAAAGGCGTTACCCCGTTCTGGATCGCGGATATCTTCCGCCTGGCCCTGATCGTGCTGATCCCATGGCTGGTTCTGGTGCTGCCGGAACAAATGGGGGCAATGGGGCATTGAGCTTTGATCTGACAAACCTGCCGGGGGATTTCCACGAGAACCCCTGGCCGCATTATGCGGATCTGCGCGAAAACTACCCGGTTTGCGCCCAGGCGGATGGCAGTTTCATTCTGTCCCGTCATGCGGATCTGGATACAATTTACCGCGATACCACGACCTATATTTCCGATAAAAAGGCCGTCTTTGGCCCGAAATACGGTGTCGGCAGTCCACTGTTTGAACACCATACGACCTCGCTTGTCTTCAACGATGCCCCCCTGCACACCCGCGTGCGTAAGGTGATGGTCGGCGCGATGAACCCACGCGCGCTGGCGGCGATGGAACCTGGGCTGATCACGCTGGTCGATGATCTGAATGATGCGATGGCGGCCAACGGCAAGGCCGAGCTGATCGAAGATTTTGCAGGGGCCATCCCGATTGAAGTCATCGGCAATCTTCTGGGCATTCCGCGTGATCGCCGCGCCCCTTTGCGCGACTGGTCGCTTTCCATTCTTGGCGCGCTTGAACCACAGCTGTCTGACGCGCAAATGGCCGAGGGCAATCAGGCGGTGTCTGATTTCATGACCTACCTGCGTGATATCATTGAGGACCGCCGTGCAAACCCTGGTGATGCGGCGGTAGATGTGCTGACGCGCCTTATCCAGTCTGGTGATGAAACCGGCGAAGGCCTGTCCGAGATTGAACTATACCAGAACTGTATTTTCATCCTGAACGCGGGGCATGAAACCACAACCAATCTGATCGGCAATGCGCTGTCCCTGCTGGATCAGCACCGCAATAAACGGGCTGAGCTGTTGGCCAATCCCAAGCTGATCACGACAGCCGTAGATGAATTCCTGCGGCTTGAAAGCCCGAACCAGTTTGGCAATCGCCTGACCACGCGGGATGTCGAATTTCACGGGGTCACGATCCCGGCGGGCCGTGACATTCATCTGTGCATGGGGGCTGCAAACCGTGATCCGCGCGCCTTTGAAAACCCGGATGAGATGCAGCTGGATCGCCGCCCGAATAAACATCTGGCCTTTGCCGGTGGGGCCCATACCTGCGTTGGTCTGACACTGGCACGCATGGAAGGCCGCATTGCGGTGGAACGGTTTTTGCGGCGGTTCCCGGATTACGAAATTCAGCCAGGCGCAACGCGCGGCGGACGCATTCGCTTCCGCGGTTTTGCCCGGCTTCCCGTCGCTCTGAACGTCTGAGCGACCTCTCTTTCACGGGCAGCTTCCCCCTGCCATTGTCTAAAATGTAAGGACATAAAATGACCATTCAGCAGATCAACAGCTTCGCCGCCGGCGAATGGATCGCACCCGGCGAAGGTGCCCGCAATATCGCATCCGCCGTGACCGGTGACATCATTGCCAGTGCGGGCAACAACGCGCTGGATGTGCAGGGTATGTTGGATTACGCCCGCAATGTCGGCGGTCCGGCCCTGCGTGCGCTGACCTTCCATGACCGCGCAAAAATGATCAAAGCCCTGGCGCTGGCAATCAGCAAAAATAAACAGGCGCTGTATGATCTCAGCTTTGCCACCGGGGCCACGCAATCCGACCATATGATCGACATTGATGGCGGCATCGGCACGATGTTTGTCTTTGCGTCCAAAGGGCGTCGCGAAATGCCGGATGGCCATGTGTACCTGGACGGCGAAGTCGAACAACTGTCCCGTCACGGCACCTTTATGGGCCAGCACATCTGCACGCCTTTGCAGGGTGTGGCCGTGCATATCAACGCGTTTAACTTTCCGGTCTGGGGCATGCTTGAGAAGCTCGCCCCCACCCTTTTGGCCGGTGTGCCTGCGATTGTGAAACCGGCGACCAATTCCTGCTATGTCACGGAACTGGCTGTTAAAATCATGCTCGACAGTGGCATTCTGCCTGCTGGTGCTTTGCAGCTGGTGTCTGGTGGTCTGGGGGATATGCTGGATCGTCTGACATTGCAGGATGTGGTCAGCTTTACCGGGTCTGCCCAGACCGCGCTGTCCCTGCGTTCCGCCCCACACATTCTTGAAAACTCCATCCGGTTTGTCGCGGAACAGGACAGCCTGAATGCCTCCATCCTTGGGCCGGACGCCGCCCCTGGCACGCCGGAATTTGATCTGTTTGTCAAAGAAGTCCAACGCGAGATGACCACAAAGGCCGGTCAGAAATGTACCGCAATCCGCCGCATGATGGTCCCTGAAAACCACGTAGAGACCGTGATCGAAGCCCTGTCAGCGCGCCTTGATAAAACCCAGATCGGTGATCCAAAACTGGAAACCACGCGCATGGGCGCACTGGTGTCAGGTGGGCAAAAACGTGACGTGCTGGAAAAAGCCGCGATCATTGGGCAGGAAGCGGAGCGCGTTTACGGCGACCCGGATAATTTCACCGTTGATGGGGCCGACGCGGAAAAAGGCGCATTTGTGCCGCCGATGCTGTTCCATTGCGCAAACCCCGACAGTGCCGAACGCGTGCATGACACCGAAGCCTTCGGTCCCGTGTCCACCATCATGGGGTATCGCGATGTCAATCACGCGATTGAACTGGTGAACAAGGGGCAAGGGTCGCTTGTCGCCTCTGTCATCACCCATGATCCCGCCGTTGCACGCGAAGTTGCCATGGGCGCGGGCGCTTTCCACGGGCGGCTTTATTTCAACAATCGCGACTCGATGAAGGAAAGCACCGGACATGGATCGCCCCTGCCGCATATGGTGCATGGCGGGCCGGGCCGCGCAGGTGGTGGCGAAGAAATGGGCGGTGTGCGTGGCGTGAAACACTATATGCAACGCACGGCCATTCAGGGCAGCCCGGATATCCTGTCAGCCATCGGTGACAAATGGGTGCCCGGTGCCACGGAAACTACTAATAAGGCCCACCCGTTTACCCGTACCTTCCACGATCTAAAAATCGGTGACACGCTGCACACAGAACCACGCGTCGTCACCATGGAAGATATCGAACATTTCGCCCATTTCACCGGTGACACCTTCTATGCCCATATGGATGATGCAGCAGCCAAGCGGAACCCATTCTTCCCTGGTCGCGTGGCCCATGGCTATCTGCTATTGTCCTTCGCGGCCGGCATGTTTGTGGAACCGAACGAAGGCCCGGTTCTTGCCAATACGGGTCTTGATAACCTGCGTTTCATGAAACCGATTGAAGCAGGGGAAACCATAAAAGTGCGCCTGACGGTTAAGAAAAAAACCCCCCGCAACGAGGAATACGGCGAAGTGCGCTGGCACGTCAGCCTGACCGATGGCGAAGGTGAACTGGTGGCGGAATATGAACTTTTGACCATGAACGCCTATTAATCGCACGTAGCATCCTCATGTCCCCTGACCTATAAGGGGGCATGACTGTTTCAGACAAAACAACAAGCGACATATTCCGTAACGCAATTGAGGCGCTGAAAGATCCCCTGCCTCAACGTGTCTGGTCTGTGATTGTGTCACTCTTTGGCGATATTGCCCAGGGGGAGCGCGATCAGATCAGCGGCGTGGCCCTGACTGAAGTGGGCCGGCTTATGGGCATTCGTTCTGAAGCGATCCGCGTTGCGCTCCACCGCTTGCGGAAAGATGGTTGGATAGAAAGCCTGCGGGACGGACGAAGCAGTATGCATAAGCTGACGGCTGCAGGGCGCAGGGCATCCATCAACGCGACCCCCAAAATCTATGCACGAGAACCAGTGACAACCCCCGGCTGGTATGTCATCTGCACAGACCGCGATCTGCATGGTGACACCGGCAAAACCTTGTCCAACGCCGGAATTTCCCTGTCCCGAAACAGCTTTCTTGTTGCAGAAAACAAACTGCCCGACACTGCCAACATGTTGGTGTTTCGTGCCTCTCCCGAGCATGTGCCGGATTGGGCCAGATCTCAGATTTGCCCTGATGAGTTACAGCAAGCCGCCGTGACGCTGGAAACGTCTTTGCAAAAAGCCAGCTCTTACATAACAGCCCCCCCGGGTTTCGATGCATTGCAAACGACAGCGCTGCGTACGCTTATCGTCCACCGCTGGCGCCGGATTGCTCTGCGTATACCTGATGCACCTGTTTGCTTTTTTCCCAAAACCTGGCGAGGTGAGGCATGCCAGCAACTTTCTTCCGGACTTCTGGATCAGCTACCTGCACCAAATCTGCCTGATCTCGAAACGGCCGCATCAGGCTATCGCCATCGGGATCTTTCTGTTTGACCGCCAGCACCCCATCTGCACCCCTCATAAGCATTTGACGCGACCTATACCATCATGACATTCCACCCCAAAGCCGAAGCCGCTGTAATCATGTGTAAATTTTCGCAGTTATTTTTTGTTTACGGCTTCACTATCAAAATCCAGCCAGACAGCAGACGCATCCCGCCCCAAATTTCAAAAAGGCGGGCGGTCGTGAAACCTATGAAGATCCGGACTTGTGCTACACCTGAGGAACCGATCTTTTCAGAGGTTTATCTTTGATGTTCCCAACCCATTGCCTGCGCACGCGCTCAGAATTCAACAAGGAGGCGCGCCACATAACACCCGGTCATTGGCATTCGCGGTTTACCACACAGGATAAATATCACGCACCGGCTGTCATCACGTACATTCCCAGGCTTTTCCTTCTCATGTAAAAGAGCGACGTATCAACGCCGCCCCTTCTTTTTCTTGTTCATCCAAAACGGTGGCACATCGCCAGCCATCATGCAGCCATATGGGTCAATGTAATCGACGATCTCAGCGAGATTGAATTTGTCGATCTGGCGCACCACATTTGCGGCATTTTTATAGGATGATGGCAATTCCGACGCATCAATTCCACCCGCAGGAAAGCGGACATCAAGCCCTTTGGTTTCGGCCTCCAGCGCCTGTTGCGGTGTCACGTCCCCCATCCGGCGCTTATGCTCCGACCGGGAAAAGTTGCGCCCGGCCCCATGCGGAGAAAATCCCAAAGCGTGATCCGCATCCTTGCCGCGCACAACCAACACAGGTTCCGCCATGTTCAACGGGATCAGTGTCAGGCCTGTCGCGTCAGAGGCATAGTCACCCCAGGCCGGGGTTGCGCCTTTGCCGTGATAGAACAGATCTTCACGTTTAAAGACGAAGTTATGTTCGTTCCAGAACCGATCCCCCGGCTGTGCGCCGGAACCTTCCACCGTTGCCTGATGAATGGCGTTGTGGTTGGCCTTGGTCCATTTGCGGATCAATTGTAGGGCCGCCCAATATTCCTGACCATCTTCAGTGTCGGCAGGAATCCAGGCGTTCTGCTTCAACGTATCCGGCGACAGTTTGCGGCGGTATTTCTCGGCCACTTCCATGCCAAGCTTATACAGTACAGCCCCCGGTCCACGTGACCCGTGATGGGTGACAATCGCTGTGCGCCCGGTGTTGCGTGACCGCCCAATAAACAGGAAGTGGTTCCCGTCACCCTGGGTGCCCAGATGTTCCACAGCCATGCGCAGGATCTTAGGCGTGTTCAGGAAACGGTTTGCCCGGAATTCATCCAGCAGCTTTTGCGACATGGTAAAGCGCTTGCCTTGCTGACGCCCACCGGGGCCAAAATGCGTGACCTTTTCAGCCGCATCCAACACTGTTTTGGGGTCAATCTCGCCCAGATCCGTCATCATAACAGAACAACAGATATCGGCGGAGTGCATTCCTGGATGGATCGCGTTTTTTGCAGCCACAACACCGCCCACAGGGATCGTCCCCACAGGTCCGGCTGGGCAGGCATCTGGCATCACAGCGGCGGATGTTACCGTTGGTGTCCGCATCACAGCCATCATGGTTTCGCGCACCATTTCAAGATTCTTCACTTCGTCCGCGTCTTCTGCGGCTTCAATGTTGAAATGAAACGGCACATCGCCGGCCTTTTGCAGCGGCAATGTGGGCGGCGGAGGTGGCGGCTTCATTGTATCAAGCTTGCCTTTGATCTGCTCAACCCCATAGCCAGCCGCAACGGCGGCCTGCGAAATTTCCAGCAAACGGGAAAATTCCGGCCCTGGAATATGGCCCCATTCTTTTAGTGTCTCACCTGTGATTTCGATATGTTCCATCGTTTTATTCTTTCGTATTTTTCCAATATGTAGCGGTCGGCACGGGTTCAAGCATGCGGTATTCATAGCAATCTGAGCTTTGTGTTCCGACATGTTCCCCGCATTGGCAAACGCGGTTCGGGCCATACCCACTACTAATACTACAACAACCCATCAGGCGCTCCGTGTGCGGTGTAAACCCTACAGTTTCGCGCAGATCCTCAAGGTTCAGCCAAGCATTGCTGCGTGGCTCCCATCCCGGTATACGCTTCATCCGCGCCGCCAAAACTTCACCCTCCATCAGCAAGAAGTGACGGGCAGGTGAAACAGGCGTTTCATCTGCGAAGCTACACAGCCGTTCCATCTCAGATACCGTATCAATTGTAGTCAGCGGATAGCTGAGTTCTGCATCGCAGGTCTTGCACATTAGGATCTGTTCCATCGCCTTCATCTTTCATTTCATCTGGTTGGAAGGGCAGGATTCGAACCTGCAACCGACGGTACCAAAAACCGTTGCTCTGCCAGTTGAGCTACCTTCCAATACTGGCTCGGCAGGTAGGGATCGAACCTACGACATCCTGATTAACAGTCAGGCGCTCTACCACTGAGCTACAGCCGAACAAATCGTATGCGGGGACAAGAATTTGTGAGACATCTCCCCCGGAAGAATGCGCCTCCGGTTTGGCGTGAATCGAACACGCTTTCAACCAATGTAGTCCCACAGGCATTCCCCCTGTGTCGTGTTGGTCAGGGATGGAGGATTTGAACCTCCGATCTCCGCATTCCAGGTGCGGCCCTTTTGACCAGACTAAGCTAATCCCTGTGAATTGGTCCCTGACGACAAGGAAAAGGTGAAACATTACGCGCTCTACCATCTGAGCTACCCTGCTATGGCAGCAGAGGTGGGAGTCGAACCCACGACCACGACATTAAGAATGTAGTTCCACCCTGCATTCGTCAGGGGTATTTCTTGTTCCGGCAACAAGGTTTCGGTGAAACGGTTCTGCTCTACCAACTGAGCTACTCTCTTAGCTTTGTAAAAGAGGCGGGGCTCGAACCCGCGACAAGATGTAGTTCCACCAGCATTTGCCGGATTTAAGTGGTCCCTGGCGACAAGGGTAAAGAAACAGTTTCGGGGTCCCGCCCCCGTTCCGATTGGAACGGTTTTCCGTCTGGGCGCACGCAAGGAGAGGAGTTGAACCTTCTCAGATGATCCCGCTTTGGTGCGATGTAGTTCCTTTGGCATTCGCCAGGGCGTATTCCTTTCAATTCAGTTGCTCATTCGGATCAGGCGGACAAAGTTTCCATGAAACATTTACATTACAGATGTAGTCCCAGAGGCATTCCGCCTGACCCGGTTTTAAATTTCCACAGCCTTAATCTGGCCAACCCAGTGATCCGCGCCCATCTCGCCCGCCGCAAAGCTTGCGATTTGGTCAAAGACCGTGTCCGAGAACCCGCCGATGTTCAGCACATCATCACGTTCTTTCGCCTGGGTCCTCCCATAAGGGGCGATGTCGATGCAGACCAATTTGGCCTTTGGGTTGCGCCGTTTCAGTTTCTCCCAGGACTGCATCATTGCGGTCCCGTTGTTGCCATAAGCGGCATGCGCCCAGGATTGGTTGTCTGACACCATGATCACCAGGTCCGGGGCACGCCCCTTCGCCAGCAGCCAATCAAGCGGTGCCGCACAATTTGTCCCGCCGCCCCATTGATCCGCCAAACGCGCTGCGTTGGTCAGGATCGTGTCACGCGGCTCCATCCGCACATCACGGACTTTCACCTCAAACGGCAACACAGTCGCTGACGGGTTGCGCCGCAAGATCGCCGCAGAGACAAGCCCCGCCACATCCACGAAACGCGTCACCGTGGTCGCCCCTTTGCGGAAACCTGTGACGGCACCAGACATAGAGCCCGACACATCCGGACACACCACAACCTGGCCGCGCAGCTTTGGCACATTGGCAACGGACAGTTCCATTGCATCATGCAAAGCATCACGGATTTCCGCGGGCATCTCAGGTGACAAGGCCTGATAAGCCGTCATCAACTGATACGGGAAGACCCGCGCCTTAGCGATCCGATCCGGATCACGCAGAACATCTGCCACATGCCGACGCATGTTTTTCATATCCAGAACCCCATGACGCAGAAACGTGTTCAGGTTCATGCGGGTCATCTGCCAGGACGCATTTTTCGCAATCTTCGCCCATTGCTTTTTGGACAAAGGAAGCTGCGTCAGCATCTGGAACGGAACATCAGGCACATGCCCTTTGCCATTTTCCTTGAACCGCAAGAAATCCTGCACGGGTTGCGGCAGCAGCGCCACGTCACATGGTTTACCGATGATCCAAGCAAAGAACGCTTCACGCGCCTTTGATTGGGGTTTCGGGTGCACCATCTTGATGACATCCGCCAGCGACGGATCTTTGCCGACATTAGCCTGCAACAGCGCCCGATCAGAGGCATCATTCAGCCAATTGGCCACCATCCGCTTCGGTGCGGAGCCAAGCGATTTACGCCCAGTCTGCCCAGATCGCATGATCTGCACGAAAGTCCGCAGCATTTTACCATTGTCCACAACACGCCCAAAGGCGCTTTGAAATAAGATCGGGTCACGGCCAGACAGAACAGCCAAAAGCAAGGCGGGCATATCCTTCATGTGCCCGTTTTTACGGGTGTAAGCAGCGGCCTGGGCCAGAAATGACGGATCAACCTTTTGCGCCAGATCCAATGTGCGGGAAAGCTCCTGCGTTGGGTCCTGATAATATGTTGCACCAAAGGTTCCGGTCATCGCGACCTGGGCCAGGGCATGTGCATCAGAATATCGGTAGGCCGGTGCCTTTTCCTTGTTGGTTGTGTCCGCAAAGGGAAGCAACCGGCCTTTGATTGATGCAAACACAGATTTGTTTGCCATTTCTTTCGTCCTTCATTTGTTTGTGAAGATGTTTTCGCTGATCCAAAGCCAAAAGCGAAATAAAATCAGAAAACCTTCATCCAATTGATTTAAAATGGATTTTACCCAATCTAGCAGAGTGTCGACAAAAATAGTGATTGATAGGTATAAGCTTTTATACAAATATATACGCATGGAAAAAGCAAACGTAGTCATCGGCTTTCTTGGTACGAATCTGGATGCAGGCAAGCGGCGGCGCTGGCGTCCGTCTGTACAAATTGCTGAACATCCGGATTTCCCGGTTGACCGGTTGGAGTTGATCCACGGCAGGCGCTGGTCTGGGCTCGCACAGAAAATCAAAACGACCGTGGAACATTCAAGCCCTCAGACCGAGGTCTTGCTGCATGAAGTTGAAATTCGTGACCCCTGGGACTTTGAGGAAATGTATGGTGCGATGTATGATTTCGCGCGCGACTATGGGTTTGACGACGAGCGCGAAGACTACCACGTTCACCTGACCACTGGCACGCATGTGGCACAAATCTGTTGGTTTTTGCTGACAGAAGCCCGTCATATTCCGGCAAAGCTGATCCAAACCGGCCCGCCCCATCATCAAGAAGAAGGGCCCGGCAGTTTACAAATCGTTGATCTTGATCTGTCGAAATACAACGCCTTGCAGCAGCGTTTTGATCTGGTCACCAAAGAATACAACACGTTCCTGAAAGGCGGGATTGAGACACGCAATAACGCCTTCAACGCGATGATTGACCGGATGGAGGTCGTGACATCCAATTCTGACGCGCCGCTGTTGCTAATCGGACCAACCGGCACTGGCAAATCTGAACTGGCAGCACGGCTATATGAACTCAAGCTGCAACGCCGCCGCGTTAAGGGGCGTCTTGTGCATGTAAACTGTTCAACCCTGAAGGGTGAACGCGCCATGTCCACGCTTTTTGGCCACCGCAGGCAAGCCATCCCTGGTGCTGCCGCAGATCGATCTGGATTACTGCGCGAAGCAGACGGTGGCGTGTTATTCCTGGACGAAATCGACGAACTTGGCCTGGATGAACAGGCTATGATCCTGCATGCGATCGAGACAGGGAAATACTTCCCGCTGGGGTCCGATTATGAAGTCACAAGCCGATTTCACCTGATTGCCGGCGCGGGCAAAGATCTTGCAGGTCTGGTCGCCGGTGGACAGTTTCGCGCAGACCTGTTTGCGCGGCTGAACCTTTGGACATTCGCCCTGCCCGCTTTGCGCGACCGGCCTGAAGATATCGCACCCAACATTGCCTTTGAAATGGCGCGTGCGGAAAAAACACTGGGCGCGCGCGTGACGTTTAATGCAGATGCGCTTGCCATCTATCAGAAATTCGCAACAGACCCCGGCACAAAGTGGTCCGGTAATTTTCGAGATCTCAGCGCATCTATTCAGCGGATGTGCACCCTTGCGCCGCAAGGCCGCATCACAAAATCGATGGTGCAGGCTGAAATCGCAACGATTACATCTGTCTGGTACAATGCCAATCAAGATCCAGAGATGCAGCTTCTCACATCAGTTCTTGGCGAACGTTCTGCAGAGATCGATGAATTTGACCGCACACAACTTGCCGCCGTTATCCGTGCTTGCCAGGAAAGCGCAAGCTTAAGCGCCGCGGGACGACGTTTATTTGCGGTGTCGCGCCTGACCAAAACCAGCAAAAATGATGCGGACCGCCTGCGTAAGTACCTGGAGAAATTCGGCCTCGATTGGACCTCCTGCAAAGGATGAACTGCATACCCCTTCATGAGCGAACGTCACACTATGTGGCACCTGACAACTTTCACGAAACATCGAGAAATTTTGACTTTTCCATCATGATTTTGACCCAATCTTGTAAAATTCAAACCCAGATCCCTGTACCGGTCTGAGATACGTCTTGGATCTCGAAGAATGAGCAAAAGCTATCTTGCTACATTCCCGACCCTAAATGCCAGATTGGACTTTGTTTCGCCGATGCTGCGGGTCATTTACAAACCTATTCTGTCCTGGTCGACCCTGAGGAACCTTTTGCCCCGTTCAACACAGAGCTGCATGGGATCTCCAGTGACACAGTGGCGGGGGCTGGGAATTTCCCAACCGTCTATATGGCGCTGTATGATATCCTGAACACCCATTCGCTTATCCAACACAGCACGTTTGATGAAAAGCCTTAACGGCGGCTTGCGCACGTTATGATTTACCCATGATCACGTCACATTGGACCAACAGTGTCACAGTCGCCCGCCAGGCCTGGCCGGAGCTAAAGGGCGCTGGCGGCCATGGCCTTACCAACCTCAAAAAACACCTGGGCCTTACGTTTCACCACCATGACGCGGGTGAGGATGCGCGTGCCTCAGCCTCCGTCATCCTGAAGGCCGAGGAGGCTTTGGGCAAGCCATTGTCGCATCTCACCATAAACCGCCAACTGACATTTCAGTTTGAAAACCCGACAAGAAAGTGATTTCGAACCACCCTGCCCTGCTCCCAATCCATTGCCTGCGCCTGGCTCAGGATCCAACCAAAAGGTGCCCCCCCCGATGCGTAGCATAGGACCACTTCATGGGGGGGGGAGGATCAGCCTTTCAAAACCTTCCCTGAACGTCACTTCAGGCCATTTCGTTCACAACCGCCAGAAGTTTTGCGACTTCGCTTTCACTGTTGTAGTGGCACATAGAAATCCGCACACAATCCGGCAAACCAAGCGGATTAAGAACATTGCCGCTATAGTGGTCTGCTTTGCGGGTATGGGTTCGGATGCCTTCCTGGTTCAGCGCTTCAACCACATCCGGGGAATCCATTCCCTTCACCACGATTGACACCAGCCCTTCACGCGCTGGATTATCTTCACCCGCCAGGATCTGAACATGTTCCATATCTTTGAGACCCGGCAGATTGCCGGTGCCATTGATCATCGCAACGGTCAGATGGGTTTCATAGGCATGGATCGCGCGCCCGGCGGCTTCAATGCGCTTGCGAGGGTCTGTTTCTTCAGACACCTCACCGCCAAGCCAGTCGAAGTATTCCACCACATCAGACACAGTCGCAAAGCTGCCGCTGTCGCGGGTGCCGAATTCCCAGCCTGTTGCGGGCGCATCGATCAGCATGTCATGTGGCATGGCGGATAGTTTATCGGAAATCCAGGCGATGCCGTACCCATGGCGGGAAAACACTTTGTAAGGTGAGATCACGTAACCATCCACATTGTAGGCATTCAGGTCCAGCTGCCCATGGGCCGCGTGCTGAATGCCGTCCACGATGATCAGACAATCCGGTGCCACCGCCCGGATCGCTTTGGAAATCGCGGCCACATCTATGCCCATGCCGGTGACGGGCGAAGCATGCAGGATCGTCGCCACCGCCACATCCGGGGTCATCAGGGCGGCGTAATCCTCAGCTGTCACCAGACCGGTTGCGTCGTTATGGGCGACGTTCACGTAATCCAGGCCGGCAATTCCGGCCCAGCGCTGCGCGGCAGAACGGGTGGCCGGATGTTCAATAGAAGACCCTATGACCTTCGCGCCTTTCGGGGCATTCACACAGGCAGTGCGGATCAGACGAAACAGAAGTTCCGTGCCACTTTCCCCGGCGAAGAACTGACCGGCCCCGGCATTCATGAACACCGCCAGGTCTGCTTTGGCTTTGTTGATCACATCCTGGGTTCCTTGCCCCGCAGGATTGATCCGACCCGGGTTATCCGGGATCGCCGCATAAAACGCGGATGTCTCAACCACCTTCTTCAGTGTCAGCGCACCACCGGCGTTTTCAAAGAAAATGCGTTCACCCTGAAACGGGCAGCTGTCCACATGGGCAAAGCGGTTGCGGATGGCCTGGATGAGGTCGGGATTGTCTTTTATCATTGTGTCTTTCCTAAAACTCTCAGAGCGCGCGGCTCACGATAGTACGGCAGAGTTCAGCCACTGCCAGATGAGAAGCCCGGGGGAACCCGTCAACTGAATCGTCAACGATCCCATGGGTCGAATTGATAAGGCCATTTGTGACCATCGTATCCAGCAACAGGGCCTCACGTTCCGGCGTGTGCAATAGTTTCGCATTGCCGGCACGCACGGCCATAGCCGCTGCAATCGCGGTGCAGCCCCAGTTGGAACAGGCCGCAGTGACCAACACATCGCAGGATGTCACAGCACCAATACCACCGCCACAACCGCATTGGCATATATCACCGTAAGGCACATGGGCTGCCACGTGATCCGCAACCTTGCCCATACCAATTTCATTGCCGCCATCACCGACAGCGACCACGGGAATGCCGCGTTCCAGCGCGAGATCAAACAGGAAATCCACCCGCGCACGGCCCATGCCGTAATCGATCCCGCGCATAGAGTGATAGACACCAAATTCATTGCGCCCCACCCGCTCCGTGGAAAACAACAGATCGGGCTGCAGATCGTCCAGCATCTGAATGGCCTGAGCTTTGCCGCCTTTATCCTCAATCGAATAGGGCAGCATAACGATGGTCGCCAGGCTTTTGTCTGCCCGCGCAATCACCGCCTGTTCCAGCGTAACCGGGAAGAGCCCCGCCGCCTGACAGGTGTTGCGGATCGCGGGCAGTAACGTTTCTTCGCAAAGCATCACACAGGTCGCATTGCGACCCAGAACCAGCGCCCGGGCAATCGCTGCGGCACCGGATGGACCGTCGTTTTCGCCAAGCTCCGGGGTGATCCAGGCACGGGAAACCGATCCTGTGGTCAGCAGTACAGTGCCGCCCTCCGGCACCGCCATCAGCGCATCAGCTGCCACCCCCACAAGGGAGCGCCCCTCAATGCCCCGTGCAGCTTCAAAGAGATGTTCAACACCGCGTTCACCCATGTCGATATTCACGAGCTGGTCCAGCCTGTCATCAAGTCGGGTGATCAGATCTTTATCCGTCATTTAGTTTTCTCCGAACAGAAGGTCAGCAAACCAGGTGGCATCATCCAGATGGGCCGCAACTTCGTCAATTGCGTTGACAAGGCAGCGGGCGACCGCCTCTGCCCCGCCCGCACGCGCAACAGCCCCGGTGGTGGGCTTCAACCGGACCGATACACGCCCCCCTGGCTGACCATGAGTATTGACCGTGACAATGCCCTTGTCGCGCAACATCAGCATCCCGATAGCGGCGGTGACTTCTGCAGGCACCCGGTCGGATTGATCGGTTCCGGCGCGGGTCAGAACTATCTGCATAGCATCCTGTTCGTCAATCTTCGGACCAAGAGCAGAGCGGGTCACAAAGGTTGCGCCCAGCGCGGCTTCCAGCGCCGCCGCCAGATCCTGCCCATCCTGCGCCTCCTGAATCAGCAGATCCGGGGTGAACCCCTGAAGACTGCGCATCGCACCTACGGCTATGGGCGCGCGGGCTTCCATGCCCAATTCACTGGCTTTGGCCTGAACCGGCACAAGCGCGGCAGCATCCCCACACAGCACCCCCGCGCGTGGGCCGGACAGGCCGGCCTTATCGGCGTTTGTAATCACCAGGTCCGCCCCAAAAGACAGCGCAGGCGCGCCACCATGCAGAACCGGACGGAACCGCGCGCCGTAAGCCTCATCCAGAAGAACCACACAGCCCGCACGCTTTGCCAATCGGGTTGCAGCACCAATCAGATCATCCGACAGCACCGCCAGTTCCGATGTCACCGTGGTGATGACCATCAGTGCCGGAACATGGGCAGCAAGCAAGCGTTTGACTTCGGGCAGATCATAAGCCTCAACCACCGGCACACCTGCCAGTTTTGCACCGCGCGTCACAGAGGCATGGGAACGATCCCCTGCAGGCACAAGCGACAGAACCGGGCGGTTCTGACTATGGGCCAGAACCGTTGCAACGATCCCGGCACTTGTGCGGTTGATCACGGCTGCAGCCTCATCCCCGTCACCGCCCATATGGGTAATCGCAGCCTGACGCAATTCTTCACCATAAAGACCAGGCCCGATCCATTCTTCGCACAGCTCAGGCAGATCATCCGCCGCCACAGGATAAAACCGCAGGTTCCCGGTACAGATCGCAACCTTGTCTATCCCTTCACGCGCAACAAAATCTGCCGCAACAGCCCCCGCCCGCTTCAGGCGGCGCACTTCGTCGGCAGACCCCGACAGAAGCGTTCCCCGGGCGTAGCCCACGCCCGGATCAACCGCATTGCCAAATCTGTCGGTGCTCATGCCTCACCTTCGATATTGATGGTGATGCATTTGCGATAGGTATAGGCCTCCAGCGCGCCTTCAATTGAATATTCGCTGCCCATGCCGGATTGTTTGGTGCCACCATAAGACATGCCGGGGATCTGCCCGCCGCCCTGATTGACCTGAATCCAACCCGCATCAATCGCGCGTGTCAGACGGGTGATCCGGCTGACATCATGGGTGAAGATAAACGCCGCCAGCCCGTAATGGGTGTCATTGGCCATAGCGATGACTTCTTCTTCCGTTTCAAACGGTATGGCGACCATAACCGGGCCAAACACCTCTTCACGTGAAATGCGCCAGGTGTTGTCAACACCCGTGATAATGGTCGGGTTCGGACAGAAACCAGCGGGATCTTCCGCCGGGGTTTCCCCCAGCAGGAAATTTGCGCCTGATGCTTCGGCCTCTGCCACAAACGCGCGGATTTCACCGTAACGTTCGGCATTCACGACAGCGCCCATATCCACGTCAGGATCAAGCGCATCGCCCACTTTCAGCGCAGCGGATTTCTCTGCCACTTTGGGCATCAGTTCATCCCAGATGTCCTTATGCACGAACAGACGTGACCCGGCGGTGCAGCTTTGCCCCTGACGGGCAAAACGCATGGCATTGGCAACCTGTTGCGCGGTGCTTTCCAAACGCCCATCTGCAATCGCATCCGGGAACACAATCGTCGGGGATTTACCGCCAAGTTCCAGTGTGACCTTAGCGATGCGATCCGCTGCGGAATGCGCAATCAGTTTACCCACTTCGCTTGAACCGGTGAAGGACACTTTTGAGATACCCGGATGATTGGCAATCGCCGCACCGGCTTCTTCACCAAGACCCGTCACAACATTGAAAACGCCCGGCGGGAACAAACCATCAGCCAGTTCCGCCAACTTCAGGATCGCCAGTGGTGCATCTTCGGCGGGTTTCAGAACCAGACAGTTCCCGGTGGCCAGAGCCATGGAAATCTTCACCGCACCCAATTGCAGCGGTGAATTCCATGGGATGATCGAACCAACAACGCCATGAGGTTCCCGGGTGGAGTACGACAAAATTCCCGGGCCAAGCGGCAGAGTTTCACCTTTTTGTTCAACCGCAACGCCGCCGTAATATTTCAGAACCCCCGCAGCGCCCATGGCTTCGCCACGGGATTGGGTTTTCACGGCATTGCCACTTTCCGCCGCCAGAACACGTGCCACTTCCTCAGTGTTTTCTTCCAGGCGCCGGCCCAGTTCGAACAACAGTTTGCCCCGCTCAGATGCTGGCAACGCGCGCCACGCTGGCAAAGCGGCGCGGGCAGCATCGACGGCCAGTTTCACCTCGGCAGACGCGCCGCGACCGACCTCACAGATCGGTGCACGACGGGACGGGTTTTCGATGGTCAGGGTGCGCCCATCAGCAGGCCGATGCCAGGCCCCATTGATATAGCTGCCAGACAGGCCAGCCTCGGGCAGTTTTGGTTCAAGAAGCGTTGTCATCGCGGTTCTCCTGTGCAGCGCCAAACCTGTCAGCGGCAAATTCGAGTGAGTATTATAAGCGCCACCCCGGCAATAAGCAGGGTGGCGCAGGGTTCAGGTAAAAGAAAAACCGAACCCGGATTTATCAGATCTTATTGCGTACCACTTCCCAGGCATCGTCCAGCGCGTCTTTGAAACGTTCAGTCGCTAGGTCGATCTCTTCTTCATTGATGATCAGCGGCGGCATAAAGCTCATCCGGTCACCAATCGCCCGCAGATAGAGGCCGCGATCATGGGCAAAGTTCTGCACCATCTCACCCACTTTCAGGGCCGGATCAAACGGCACACGCGCCTTTGCGTCCTGCATCAGTTCAAAGCCACAGAACAGACCAACGCCACGCACCTCTGCCACCAGCGGGTGATCGGCCATAGCGTGACATTTCTCAAGGAAGCGTGCGGATACTTTGCGCACATGTCCGACAAGGTCGATTTCCTCATAGATATCCAGCGCCTCAAGACCCACAGCCGCACCAACCGGATGGCCGGCATAAGTATAGCCATGACCGAAGGTACCCATTTCATCTGAGTTCTTCATCATATCAGCGTACATCTCATCCTTGAACATCAGGGCTGAGATCGGGAAGAAAGCCGCAGACAGTGCCTTGGCGCAGGACACCATGTCCGGCTCCATGCCCCAGGTCTCTGATCCCCACATGTTACCGGTACGGCCAAAGCCACAAACCACTTCATCAGACACAAGCTTGATGTCGTATTTGCGCAGAACCGCCTGCATTTCTTTCCAGTAACCTTCCGGCGGCATCAGGGCGCCACCGCCTGAAATCGCAGGTTCCGCAAAAAAGGCCGCAACGGTTTCCGGACCCTCAGCCAGGATCAGTTTTTCAAATTCCGCCGCCATGCGGGCAGAGAATTCCTCTTCGCTTTCGCCATCAATGTGGAAGCGATAGTAGTTCGGCAGTTCAGTGTGCTTAAATTCCGGCAACGGCAGGCCGAATTTCGCGTGCATATGCGGCTGCCCGGAAAGAGAAACAGTCGCAACCGTATTGCCGTGATAGCCACGCACCCGACCAAAGATCTTGCGGCGCTCTGGTTCACCCCTGGCAGTGTTGGTGTACCAGAGCAGTTTGATCGCCGTGTCATTCGCTTCAGAACCGGAACACTGGAACATGACCTTGTTCATACCGCCAGGCGCCAAATTGATCAGTCGTTCCCCCAGTTCCGCCACGCGCGGGTGCGAGCGGTTATAAAACGTTGGCGCGAAGGGCAGGATATCCATCTGACGTTTGGCAGCATTCGACAAACGTTCGTTGTGATACCCCAGGCTGACACAACCCAACCCTGAGAAACCATCAATGATCTCGTTACCTTCCGTGTCATAGATATACACGCCCTTGCCATGGGTGATCATGGTCGGGCCGTGTTCTGCATGTTGGCGCAGGTTAGACTGCGGGTGCACGTGGTGGGCCTTGTCCTGCTCAATTAAGCGCTTAGCATCAACGTTCATTCTGGAGCTCCAATATTCATCTAAGAGGATCTCACATTTATCTTGACTGAAAATCAATTTCGAAGTTTTTTCGATTTCGTGAATCATATTCAGCCAGGAATAATCTGTGAAACCACTTCTCGACCTACGTCACCTGCAATTGATCCAGGCCATCAATCAGACGGGACGCATCACTGACGCCGCCAAGATGCTGGGTGTGACCCCTTCCGCGTTGTCACATCGCCTGCGCGAAGCGGAAAGGCGTCTGGATGTCCCCCTGTTTACCCGAATGCATAAAAAACTGCGCAAAACTCCGGCGGCGGATTACATGGCGGTGGTCGCTGAACGTATCCTGACGGACCTCAGCCGCGCCGAAGATGACGTCCGCCGCATGAACGCCAATGTCCAGCATGTGGTCAGGCTTTCCGTCGAAGCCTATAGCAATTATCGCTGGCTTCCCTATTTCATCAAATTTCTGAAATCCCGCACGGATGGCATTGATATACAAATCATGGCGGGCGCGCGCAGTGACCCTCTGAACGGTGTTTTAAACCGTCATATCGACATCGCCGTCATGTCCGGTTCCGTGGCGCAGGCCGGGCTGTACAGCCTGCCCCTGTTTGAGGATCCTCTTCTCTATATCATGCCCCCCACCCACCGACTGGCGGATCGTGAGTTCGTGGAAGGCACCGATATTGTTGGTGAACAATTCATCACCTATACAAAAGTACCCGAACCTGATCGCGAATTTGCCCTGCTGTTCCGCCCCACAGACAGCTATCCGAAATGGGCCGCCACTGTTGAACTTCCAGAAGCAATCGTCGAATTGGTCGCCTCCGATCTGGGCACAAGTGTCCTGTCAAAATGGGCACTTCAGACACCGTTGACTGAGGGCCGGATCGTCGGGGCCCGTGTGACAGAAGATGGTATTTCCGTTCCCTGGTGCGCGGTCCTGCGCACTGAAGATATGGATGATGGCGACCCGATTTTGCAGGTCGCCAACCTCTTATCTGAATGGTGTAGCCTGCCCGAAGGCGGCTTCCACGTCACCTGATGATGATGCGGGATTATCCCCGCATCCGGCTGTTATCCGGGTCATACAGCGGCCGCAGGCTTGCGCGTGCTGTGATGGCCTTGCCTTCAACCATGATCTGATATTCCGCCGACGCCAGATCCCGCAACGCCGTGCCTGAAGGGCGCGTCACATAGCCCATGCCCACAGCCGCGCCCTGGCTCCAGCCATAACTGGCTGAGGTCAGACGCCCGACAATTTCATCATCCCGCAGAATGGGTTCCTTGCCAAAAACAAGGGCTTCGGGATCAGAGAGCTTAAAAAGCAGCAAACGGCCTTTGGCCCCCTCTTCCCTGCGCCTTTCAATCGCGGCCTTGCCGTTGAAATCAGTGTCAAAATCGCAGGCAAACGTCAGGCCACTGTCCACCGGGCTGTCGAAAGGTCCGATATCATGCCCCCAATGCCGGAACCCTTTTTCAATCCGGCAGCTGTCCACGGCCATGCCACCGCACAGACGCGGGGGAGGATCAGCTTCCATAATGGCCTCAAACACCTGCTGGGCGAATTCAGACGGAACATGCAACTCCCAGCCCAGTTCCCCGACATAGGTGATACGCTGCGCCCGCACAGGGGAATGCCCCAGGTGCAGATTCTGCCAGGTCCCAAAGGGGAAAGCGTCATTTGACAGATCCTCCCCCGTCAGTGCCTGCAGGAAATCACGCGAACGCGGCCCCATGATCGCAAGCGTCGCCTCGGAAGACGTCACATTGACCACACTCACCCCTGTGCCTTCCAGCTGCGTTTTCAGCCAGCTTTCGCATTGTGGTTCGGCCCCGGCGGACGCCATCACCATATAGCGTGTTGGCGAAAGGCGGGCGATGGTGACATCGGTTTCGATCCCACCTTCTGCATTGAACATATGCGTATAGACCAGCGCCCCTGGGGCGACAGCCATATTGGCGCCACAGATCCGTTGCAGCTGGGCTTCGGCATCTGCACCATCTAGCACATAACGCCCGAAGGTCAGGTCTATCAAACCAAGATCATTGCGCAGAGCTTCGTGTTCTCCCTTCCAGTCGTCAAACCAGGCCTCGCGCCCGAAACCATCAGTCATCTCACGTCCGAAATACAACGGGCGCTCCCAACCATTGGCACTACCAAACTGTGCCCCCGCCGCTTTGAGGTGGCCATAATAGGGCGTACGGCGCAGACCACGGGCCTCAGACTTGCGCAGATACGGCCAGTGCATCGCATAGGCGTGGCTGAGGGTTTCAGCGGCTTTGGTTGCCGTATAGCTGCGGGCATTCAGGCCTGGAACAATGCGGCGTGCATCCACATCGGTCAGATCCACGGTCATATTGCCAGCCATGATCCATTCTGCCAGGGCTTTGCCCGCGCCTGGCCCGTTCTGGATACCGGTTGAGTTAAACCCGGCCGCAACCCAAAGCCCTTTCACATCCGTTATCGGCCCCAAATAGTGCTTTGCATCCGGGGCAAAGCATTCCGGCCCGTTGAAGAACTTGCGAATGCCGCTTTCTGCAAGCGCAGGCACACGTTCCATCGCGGCTTCTAAGATCGGATACAGATGTTCTTCATCACAGGGCAGTTCGTCAAACTCAAAGCTTTCAGGCAGGCCTTTTTCCGGTAACCAGGGCGTGGCGTTGGGTTCAGAACAACCAATCAGAAGCTTGCCGGCGTCTTCTTTGTAATAGGCATATTCATCCATCACCCGCAGAATGGGCAGATCGCCGGTAACGCCTTCAATCGGGTCGGTCACAACGTAATAATGGTTGGTATAATGCAGCGGAATCTGCACGCCATGGGACAAACCAAATTCACGCGCCCACATGCCTGTGGCATTCACCACATGTTCGGCGCGCACAAGCCCCTGTCCGGTTTCCACACCCACTGCACGGCTATTTTCGATCACCAGGCGATCAACCTTCGTATCTTCAAAGATCTGCGCCCCGTTCTGACGTGCGCCCTTAGCCAGGGCCATGGTCGTATCAATCGGGTTGGTATAGCCATCACCCGGAAACCAGAACGCACCCTTCGCACCATCTACAGACAGCAAAGGCCAACGGTCCTGTGCCTCACGCAGACTGATTTCTTCCGCCCGCAATCCGCAGCCATGGGCGTAGTCAACCTTGCGGCGCAGCTCCGCCATGCGGTCATCCGTCAGCGCAACCGTCATGGACCCATTGCGTTTAAAGCCAGTGTTCTGCCCGGTTTCATCCTCCAGGCATTCCATCAGGTCGAGGCCATATTTCGCCAACGCCGACATCACCGGAACGCCCTGGGTTTCGCTGACAAGGCCAGCCGCATGCCAGGTGGTACCGGAGGTCAGTTTTTTGCGTTCAAACAACGCGACAGACCACCCGGCTTTCGCCAGGTGATAAGCGGTGGCACAGCCAACAATTCCGCCGCCGACAATGGCGACCTGTACATCTGTGGGAAGAGATTTCACCATGATTAGCCCCGCAACCTGTCGTTTTCCGGATCATAGAAAGGCAATGTCGCAACTGTCGCGTTCACCGGCACACCCAGTATTTCGAGCTGATAGCCATCCCCCGGGTTTGCCGCTTCGGTCAGATAGCCCAGCGCAACCCGTTTCCCGATCCGGAACCCGGTGCCGCCAGAGCTGACATACCCCACGGGTTTACCGTCACGACAGATCGGATCAGAGGACAATGCATCCGCACCATGTCCGTCCAGAATAAAGGCTGTGAAGTGGTAGTCTTTCGGCTGTTCCGCCTGGGTAAGAAACGCGTCGCGTCCGATGAAGCTTTCTTTCCTTTTACTGACAAAACGATCAAGCCCGGCATCAAAGGCCGTATATTCGATACCAAAGTCAGATCCCCAACCGTGATACCCTTTTTCGATCCGCATTGCGTTCAGCGCGTAAGAGCCGAATTCGACCATGCCTTTGTCTGCGCCTTGTTCCATGATTGCGTCATAGACCGTGACCAGATCATCACTGCACATGTGCAATTCCCAGCCCAGTTCGCCAACATAAGACACACGCAGGGCAATTACAGGCGCACCTGCAATGGTGATTTCACGCACGGACATCCAGGGCGCGGCCTCTTTTGACAGATCATCAGAAGTCAGAGGTTGCAACACATCGCGCGATTTTGGCCCCATCACCATAAGAGCGGCATCAAAATCAGACCCGCGTTTCAGGGTTACCCCACTGTCCGGCAGGAATTTTGACATCCAGTCATGGTCGCGCAGATCCGCAAGAGTCGGACCACACAGCAGGTATTTATTGTCCGCAAGCCGCGCAATGGTGGCTTCGGACCAGATTTTGCCTTTCGGCGTCAGCATGTAAGACAGTTTCACACGGCCAACAGACGGCATCGCCCCACAGAAGACCTTGTTCAGGAAATCTGTCGCGTCGGGTCCTTCGACCTCATAGCGGGTGAAACCGCCGTGATCCATCACACCGACACTATCGCGCACGCCTTCGCATTCAGCCTGTACAGCATCATGCCAGCATTCATGATGATAGCTCAGCTTGCCGTCATTTTTAATCGTATCCGTTTCAAACCAGAACGCACGTTCCCAGCCCGCGACCTGACCGAATTGTGCGCCTTTTTCCTTCAGCTTGTCATAAAGTGGCGTCTGTTGAAGCGGTCGGCCGGACTTCCACAAACGATGCGGATAGGGAATGGCATATTGATGTTCATAAAGTTCGCTGGACCGCTTGACCGTATAATCAAAGGTCGCCCATTCCTCACCAAAACGGCGCGGATCCCACATGGACATGTCCCATTCGGTTTCGCCTTCGGTGATCCATTCTGTCAGGGTCTTTGCAGCAGCCGCAGAATGGGTGATGCCAACGGGGAAACAGCAGGCATGATAGAAATTCGGCAGACCAAAGGCCGGGCCACACAGCGGTGCGCCATCAGGGCTGTAGGGGATCGGGCCGTTCACAAAACGGCTGACACCGGCTTCGCCCAATAGCGGCACATGTTCCAGAGCGGCCTCAAGGATTTCCGCGATGTCATCGACACTGTCAGGGTACAGCTGATTGGCAAAGCAGTCGGGCATCCCGTCCAGCCAGGCCGGGCGGCCTTCATGCCCGTAAGATCCCAGCAACAGCCCGTTCCGTTCGCGCCGCAGATAATACATAATGTCCGGATCCCGCACGAGCGGGAAGTTTTCCGGGTTGGCTTCCAGTTCTGGCAACGCTTCGGTCACCAGATACTGATGTTCCAGCGTCACAACAGGCAGTTTCTGCCCGACCATCTCACCAACCTGACGCCCGTAGTAGCCACCTGCGTTGATCACGATATCACAGGTGACGTTCCCTTTGTCGGTCACAACCTCCCATTCGCCGGAAGGACGCCGCTGAATATCAGTCACCTGGGTAAAACGCGCAATTTGCGCGCCAAGATCCCGCGCGCCTTTGGCCAGAGCCTGGGTCAACTGGCTTGGATCAACATCGCCTTCATAGGGATCAAGAATACCGCCGATAACACTATCACCAGAACTGAAATACGGATGCAGACCGTCCATTTCAGAAGGCGTCAGCATCGCCATATCA
Organism: Halocynthiibacter styelae; assembly: GCF_016123485.1. GTDB lineage: Bacteria > Pseudomonadota > Alphaproteobacteria > Rhodobacterales > Rhodobacteraceae > Halocynthiibacter > Halocynthiibacter styelae. The sequence continues at coordinate 420,065 of NZ_JADCKQ010000002.1, forward strand.
TAGCCAAGTCCCTTGGAAATCCCCACGAGATGACGGAACAAATCCATCCGCTCGGGCGTATGCGCCGGCCAGAAGGCGCGGGTGTGACGATAGGTGATCGGATAATCCACCTCATCCGCCAGATCCTTATAAAGACGCCAGGCATAATTGCCCGCACGCATCCCGCCCCAGCTGTTGGCATAGGTCGGAATATTCCCCGCCGCATGCCAGGTTGACCCGCTGGTCAGTTCATTCTTTTCGATCAGAAGCGTATCTGTCACGCCTGCTTTGGCCAGGTGATAAAGCGTTGAAACCCCAACGGCACCGCCCCCGACAATCACGACTTTTGCTTGTGTTTTCATAGTATCAGTCTTTCAACAGAATAGGGAAACGGGCACGAATTGCGGCCTCGGCATCCTTAGGAAGATGGGTTGGTGCAGGCATGTTTTCGATTTCAGAAACCTTTGTGCGGGCCCGGTCCCAGACCGTCTGTGCACCGCTTTCCAGCCAGTCGTTCACGCTCTGGCGATCGCCAAGACCGGGATACACATATTCCTTTGTCATCAGATCCAGTGTCTGCGCCGTGCCCAGGAAATGTCCTTCACCGGTCACCACCTCTTCGATCATTTCAAGATCAATCGCGCCTTCGAACATCTCAACTCCGCGCACTGACCGCAGGATCGCCCCGCACATGTCATTGTCAATCACCAACGCCTCTTTGCTGGCCGCCATGATTGAACCAAGCATCCCGACGGAAAGATTGATCATGTCGGCACCCCCCTGCGCCGCCAATGCAATGGTATAGCCTTTTTCATAGCCAGCCTGCGCATCTGCAGTTTTCGCATCGGTCATACCTGCGGAGACCGTGGAAGGCAGGCCAAGATTCAGAAGCAACTGCGCCGCCGCCGCATTGGCCACCGCTGCCTCACCCGAACCACCGGTCATCGCGCCTGTACGCAGATCAGAGATGAATGGCAGAAACGCCAGAATACAGGGAAACCCGGGTTGCATCATATTGACCAGAACCAGCCCCGCGAGACTTTCGGCAAACCCTTGTGCCAACGCCCCTGCCAGAGAGGCCGGGCTTGTCGCACCGGCTTGCGCAGCAGAACAAATCTGCAGCGGCATCCCAAGGCGGACACATTCGAACATCACACCACAGGCCTCTTCTGCAAGGGTCAACGGTGGCACCACATGACAGATCGAGGCAAAACAGAACGGCTGTTTTGCAAAGGCCCCCTCGCCCCCAAGCGCCATGTCAAACATCTCAACCACGGGCTGCACATTGCCCGGTTCGAAGAAGCTTGTGCCAATAGGCTTCGACGTTGCTTTCATCGCGGCAAAAGCTGTGTTGATGTCCAGCGTCAGCGGATCTTCCAGATCACGTGCAACAACCGGACGCAGAGAATAGTGGATACTGTCACAGGCATCGACAATCCGCATCAGCCCGTAAAGATCATCAAGCGTGCTGTCGCGGAATTCACCGGTCTCCGCCTCAAGAATCTGCACGGCCGCGCCGCCGGTGCCGATATGTACACGCCCGCCCCCGACCTCAATGCCGCGATCACGCGCAAAGCCTGGCAACTCAACCCGCTTGCAGGACTTCGCGATCATCTCTTCCACAAGGCTGCGCGCAAAAACCAGACGTCCGTCCGTCCGCTCCGTTGCTCCATTATCCAGCGCAAGCTTCCGGATATCTGCAGGCGCACCCGAAATCCCTATACGTTCCAGGATCTCAAAAGCAGTATCTGTAATATGGGCCAGCTTTTCTTCAGTCAAAGGCATAAACCGGCCGCCGGCGGGCGGTAAGGTTAATTGCATCTCAGGAGGATTCACCCCCCGTCTGGATCGTGTTCGCCGCATTAGCGCATCCTTCGTGGTCTTTTTCAGGTGTAGTTTAGAAAGCACTTAGAATTAGCTCAATTCTATTATTTGCACCCTTTTGTGAAAAAATTTCACACAAAACTACCCAACATTCCTTTAGATCGTCTAGATGGACATAAAAAAGGTAGGAGGGGGCGTTTGATACATCACATTGGAGCCGATCCGATAAGGCCAGGCCTGGTGATACTCTTCCAACATCATCTCTTTAAGAAGAGGTATTGTTGATCGCAACATGGCAGAGTGGTCGTTGCTGAAACAAATCAAGAACTTTCAGCGCGCCGTGCGCATCAACATTCCGAAGAAAAAAGCCCATCCGAAACACCTTCCAACAGCATATGATCTGTTTGGCATGGTGCATGTCTCTGGCCTGAATACTGTCGATGCGTCCACCGTGCAAATGCTTCATCCTGCGTCCGGGGACAGACGCCCCCACCGCCTTCATCGATTTCCATTCCAACAGTGCCTCAGAAGACCTGCCTTCACTTCTCTGCGCCCCGCCACAAGCACCCCGCAGCGACCAGGAGGAGGAACCACCCTGACCCACAGAGCAATCCCGGGCAAAATCAGATCCAGACCACCTGAATCCATCCCGGAACACCCCTTAAATTGACCAAAACCCCACCTAAAACAGGCTGCCTGCCCCACCTTGGCATTACGCAGCCCTAAGGGGTTCTTGCCGTTCGACACGTAGGGCGAAAGCCGTGATCCGCTGCACAAGCGTGGATACAGCCTTATCTGGCAAAAGCAGTCATTGAGATGCAAAGAGTCAGAGGCGTCCTCCCAAGGGCTACAGATCAGAGATGCATTTGCACCATGAAATTTGCTTTCCCTCGCCTGAATGCCTAGCGTACCACGCCAAGCTGCATGCTGTCAGACGGCTCAGTCAGATCGGTGCTTGAAGTTTCTGGTCGTGAAACATTATCTAATGTAGCATATTAAATATTTTGATAGATGGACTTTGAAATGCCCAGTGTAATCAATACATTTGCGCGCATTATGGCCAAAGCGGCCGGAATGACGCTGACAGACGATGGGGCGCTGCTTTCAAACGGCACTGTTGTTCTTCGTTTGCCGCGCGCAGTCGATGGGCAGACTGCGGACACTGATTACTTTGACCTGATTGATTTGATCCGCAAAGGTCAACCTGATGAAGCCGCTCTGGTCGAAGCCTATGCATCGCTTATTCAGACTGATGATCTGGGGGTTCTTGGCCTGGCGATCAAAACCGCGCCAACTTTGCGAGTTTCGTTGCAACGTGTGGAACGGTATTTTCGACTGATCACCGATACAGCCGTTTATCAGTTGATCGAACGGGGCGATACAGCCCTTTGGACGTTCCAGGGGCAAACCCTGCATCGCGCGGCGCTTGAGCTTCGCAATGAATGCGCTTTGGCTGGTTTTGCTCAAAATATGCGTCGGTTTGTTGGACCAGAACTGTCTTTGCGATCGGTCACATTCAGCCATGCTTGCCGCTGTGATCCGGACCGCTATGCCGCGCATTTTGGGTGTCCGGTTATTTTTGATGCGGATCAAAATGCCATCCAATTGGATTGCGAGATGCTTGACCTGGAAAACCGTCTTGGGGATATGGCGGTGTCGGATTTCTTGACAGGGCACCTTGAAGCCAAAATCAATTCACTCGCGGAGCCCCCATCCTTTGGCAGCACGGTTTTGCAGCACCTCACCCCCTCCCTAAGTACCGGAGTACCACAGGCCACTGAAGTCGCGCGGGACATGGGAATGAGTGAACGCACATTCTACCGCCGCCTTGCGGAAGAAGGGCTAACCTTTCGGGACGTATTGGCAAAGGCCCAGTCATCGCTGGCACAAAAATTACTGCGAGAGGATACGGTTTCGATCGCAGAAATTGCATTCCTGACAGGTTTTTCTGAACAAAGCACCTTCACGCGCGCCTTTAAACGATGGGTAGGCACCGCCCCGGCCCAATTCAGACATCGATCATCAGCAACTTAATCTGCGCCATGCGGGTTTATGGCAGGTTCGGTCAAGACCATGGCAGGCCTGGCCAATACCCGCGGCCTGACCCGACGTAATGTCTTCTCATAGATCAACCGAGAGAAAAGCCAGTGAAAGATGTGTCACCGGCGGCAATTGTCTCTCCACCGCAGAGAAAGGCCTTCACGATGTGTAAGAGTAAAACGACCACGAAATCAGGATCTAAGCATTACAACAGTTATCCGTATTGGATGACACCCAGAGCCAGCTTTCTGGACATGAGCGGTCTAACCGGCACAGTGGTTGCCGCTTGCCTTGCGGCGTTGATCGTTGGCGCTGCATCCCTGCTTATTTTCATGCACGGCCCTGGGTCTTCACTGGCCTGACACCATCCCCTGTGCGGCCTGCGGAACATTGACCTGAAGCAGGCTTTTGTCTCAAAGGCGCACCTTCACCTCCAGGCAATACTTACGACACTCAGCTGCCCACGCAACTGGGCTGGCGCAAGTGTGTCTCTGCCTGAGAACCTCTCACAATTTCCTGGCAGTCTACGACAAAATTGCCATCACTTAACCTGAGGATTATCACAATGACTGACCACATTCACCACCATGACAGCAACTGCGGATGCGATGTCAGCCCTGAACACGTGGACATGGCGCGCCGCCGGCTTATGGCCCGGGCCGCTGGTGCAGCTGCTGCGGCCAGCACAGTTGCAGTGACAGGCGGCAGTGCTCTTGCTGCGACCGATGCGGCGCGCGCCCAATATGCTGATCCGGAAAACCCCGGCTTGCCACAAATCGACATGGATATTGATCCGGGTCGAACAGCCCTGGTCATTACCGACCCCCAGATTGACTTTCTGTCTGAGCACGGCGTGACATGGGGTGTGGTTGGCGAAAGCGTGACCGAACAGGGAACCGTTGACAATATTGAACAGCTTCTGATTGCGGCCAAGGCTGCGGGTATGCCGGTTTTCATTTCGCCCCATTATTATTACCCCCACGACCACAAATGGGATTTCGAAGGTACGCTGGAAAAAACCATGCATTCCATCGGCATGTTTGATCGTCTTGGGCCGCTTAACGTTGATGGTTTTGAAGGTTCTGGCGCCGATTGGATGCCGCAATACAAGAAATACATCGAAGATGGCGAAACCATCGTTTGTTCACCGCATAAAATCTATAGCCCCGCCCAGAACGATCTGAACTTGCAATTACGCAAACGTGGGATCGACAAAGTGATCCTGGCAGGCATGTCTGCGAACCTTTGCACACAGGCGCATCTCTATGATCTGCTTGAACTGGGCTTTGAGGTTGCAGTGGTGCGGGACGCAACCGCAGGCGCAAAAGTGCCCGAAGGTGATGGCTATCTTGCCGCGCTGATCAACTTCCGCATGGTCGCGAACGGTGTCTGGTGGACGCATGATGCGGTCGATCGGATCGGAAAATCAGCTTCCTAAGGGGTGTTATCCCCCGCGCCCTGCGTTCCAAAGGGCGCAGAGCTATCACAAAATATAAAAACCACGAAAAGGAAAAATCATGACGACGTTTACAACACATACACTGGACACGGCGCCGGCGGATGCCAAACCAATCCTGCAGGCCGCACTTAAAGGTTACGGCTTTCTGCCCAACCTGTACGCTGCAATGTCTGAAGCACCCGCCATTCTGGAAGGCTACACAACCCTGTCAGGTATTTTTGACAAGTCGAATTTGTCGGCAACTGAACGCCAGATCATTCTGATGACGAACAATCGCCTGAATGGGTGTGAGTATTGCATGGCAGCCCATACAACACTGTCACAAATGGCTGGCGTCAATGAGGATACCATCGAAGCCCTGCGTAAAGGCACGCCAATTGCAGACCCAAAACTTGAAGCCTTGCGTCAACTTGCCATTGCGATGAACGAAAAGCGCGGCTGGTTGTCCGAAGCACAGATTGAAGCTGTTTTGGCAGCGGGGTACACGCGCCAAAACATTCTGGAAGTCATTCTTGGCACGGCTCTCAAAACAATGTCGAACTATACCAATCACATCGCTGAAACCGACTTGGATGCAGCTTTCGTACCCAACCATTGGACCGATCCAACGACCTGAGACGCGGAGGAAACATTCTGAAGGGCGTATACATGCGACTGGAATATCTCACCAGACGCGCCCTTCCGAATTATCTCCGCGAGACCGTTTATCTTCCCCCTGGGAGCCAGACCTGATGGATGATGAAAGCCTCATGATGATCCGTGCTCATGGGTTCATCCATCTTGATGGAAAATCCCATCGTGCTGTTGGCGATGCCATTCTCATAGATTACCCGGGGAAAAAGCGCGTTTGCATGTTGTTGGTCGGGTATTTGCTTCATCTTGTGTCGGAAGCACTGGCAAGCCCGTTCCTGCCTTCAAAGGATGTCGCACGTCTGTGGCTTCGCCGTATCGCGTCATCCATCCGGGGACTGACACCCCCTCTGTATTCTCAGAACTCCACTCCAACAGTGCCTCAGAATGCTTGTCTTCACCTCTCTGTGCCCCGCCACAAGCACCCCGCACCCACCCGTCGAAAATTCCCTTCGGTCCTTCCTTCATATAACTGGTCACGTACTCGAAAAATTACGACCCTTGTTTTTAAAGGATTTTTTAAATTCGCGGTAAAACGACCTTCCCGCAGCGACCAGGGGGGAGGCACCACCCTGACCCACAGAGCAATCCCGGGGAAAATCAGACAGACCACCTGGATCCACCCCGGAATGCCCCTTCAAAGCGACCGAAATTCCGCCTGAAACAGGCTAGTTGACCCAACCTTCCGTCTCACGCAGCCCGAAGTGTTTCAGCGGAACGATGATGTTCCCTGTAGGGCCAACACGGCGGCTTCAGCGGAAATTCAAACCGCTGCCAGCCAGCATAAACCGCTGCAATAACAGAAATGCGCTGAAAGCGGTCCTTCGCGACGCGACCGGTCCTTCGCACGTAGTGACTACTCTCGCCCAGGCGCTTCAGCATTCTCGTATCTCTTCAAAGATTCGGAATACATCCTGGCCGTCTCTCCAGCTTTCAGGTCCACCTCGCCCTAAGTAATCAGTGCACGCATTTCCCAGGGCTTCAGTGTCATCCGCGCGCTGGGGCCGTAGCTGTGAACATTTGCTTCCAGTTCCGGGAAAATCTCATAGATTTCCTGGCGTGCGGCATCTGAGAAACTGCCCATCGAGGTCTCGCCTGGGTGGAAGCTCTCGGATGGTGCGCCCTCAGAAAAGACGATCTGGTGGGTATCAAACAGCATGTGGAAATACTCCACATCCCCGCCAGGTCTTCGCAAGATCGTTGTGTCATTTACCAGATGTTTTGCTGGCACAAGGGCTTCATTGCTGTCCGTGATCAATTCAAGTCGCCAGTCCCGCAGCAACATACGGTGCTGTGGGGAAACCAGAAGGTCGCGTGAATTGTCCAGCGCGCCTTCGCGGATCAGAACCGGCGCAAGATGCCCTTCTGCGGGTACGGTTTTTGACCCGATCCAACGGATGGGCTGATACCCGTTATCCAGGGTTTTCACCATATCACCGGGCTGCAAATCTTCGATCGCAACTTCGCCCAGATCGGTCAGAATACGGGTGCCTTGTACAAAACAGACCACTTCAAACTTAATGGTTTCAAAGTTTGAGAATGAAATATTCCCGATCTGTCCGTCTTCATCACCATCGGTAATTTCATAGTTGCCCCCGCCACCAATCGTACCCAGCGTCGGATGGCTATAGGTCCCGGCCAGTAGCTGGTTGATGGTGGGCTGACCGGCACCGCCAAAACTGATCACACTTCCGCCGTGTGTGGTCAGGGTGCCAATGGCGCTGTCAGAAATACCATTGATATCCGTGGCAATATTTTCACGCAGAATAACGTCTGCCAGTGTGATGCTGTCTGCTTCGGCGCTGTCTTCACCGGCAGTGTAGGTTTCAACCGAACTGATCGTATCGGTGGACCCGTCATGCACTTTGCTGACATTGCCGTTGCCGCCGTCATTCACAGTGACATGAATGGTTTCGCCTGACGCGGTTGAGCTCCCCGTGGCGTCATAGATATCCTGCCCGGTGCCACCGGCGATCACATCGCTGCCGGTGCTCATGACTACAGTGTCATTGCCACCATTCAGGCTCAGGACGTCGCTGCCTCCACCGCCATCCACATGATCTGCGCCAGAGGATCCCGTCGCTGTGTCGCTGGCTTGGCCGAGGATGAATTTTTCAACATCGATGAAAGATGCGCTGCCACCGCTGCCGGTCAGCGTACCTGCTTCAGGCGCGCTGAGGTTCAGGTTCAGGCTGCCCGTGACAGCAGAGGCATCCAGCGTATCGCCGTCGGTTTCCCCGCCCTCACCGGCGACAAATGAATCTGTGCCGAAATTGTCAGCAATCTCAAAGTGATCATCGCCAGCACCGGTGCTGATATTTTCATTGCCGGTGGATCCGGTCACAACATCATCGCCGGACCCGGTTGTCAGCTTTTCAATCTCGCTGAAACTCATGGTCTGGCTGCCATCAGTCAGCGTACCGGCCTCAGGCGCTGAAAAATCAACCGTCAGGTCATTTGTAACGGCACCGGCATCAATCTCATCGCCGCCATTGTCTTCGCCGGTTTCCCCGCCGGTGATGGTGTCATTGCCGAAGGTGTTGGAGTCGATGACAAAATCATCGTCTCCGGATTCACCGTTCAGCGTGTCATTCCCGGCTTCGACATAAATTGTGTCATCGCCACCACCGCCAAAGACCGTATCATCCCCCGCCCCGCCGCGAATGACATCATCGCCATCCGGCGTACCAGAAGGATCACCGGGTACTCCGTCAAAGTACAGGTTGGTAACCGCCAGCGATCCACTGTTGCCGGTTTTGATGAACTCAATCTTTCCAACCGGTCCAGCGACGGTGATCAACACAGACGCGTCCGGATCCGTATCATCGGCGCTGCCGCCGGTGGAACTGAAGGTCACCACACTTCCGCTGGCGGAGGTCGCAACTGCGGACCCTGCGGAATAGGTATAGGGGATCAGGTTCCCGTTCGCGTCATAGATCCGGACTTCGACGACCTCAAAGCCACTTTCAAAATCATTGATCCGGAATTCCAGATTCTCGACCGGCTGACTGAATTCAACCTCTGCTGTCCCCGCCCCCTGTTCCAGTGACAGGTTGGAATTGGCGTCAACAGGGGTATCGCTGTCCCCCGTCAGACCAGACGTAAGCTGCGTACCGAACCCGGTTGACACATTCGCACTTGAAACGGTGACCGTGGTCCCACCGATGGTTGTCGATCCGTTGGTCAGACCGCTGTCAGCCCAATGTAATGTGTCACGGGACGAAGCTGGCCCGCTGTCCCCATAGATAATGTCATTCTGGGCCCCACCGGAAATCGTGTCATCGCCACCATAACCGATGATGTAATCTTCATTCCCACTGGCCCCGGGCAGCAGCGCATCATTGCCATCGACCTGATCACCATCCGCATCCGTATAGCCTGCCCCGATGGTATCATTGCCGGATGTGCCATCTACATAGCCATCCCGCGGGTCGGCGAGCGTGTAAAAAACAGAAGCATCCCCGGGATCGACCTCAACCTCATGGGTGTTCCCATCAGACCCGGTATAGGTGATTGTATAGACACCACCGGTAGGGCCGGAGATCCCGTCAATGTTTTCAAAATACAGCTGATCTTCGCTGCCCTCGTCGTTCAGGGTCAGGTCAAAGTCATCGTCAAACGTGGACAGATCAACGCGCACCACATCCACTTCACCGTCATTTTTGCCAAGCTTCTTAATCTGCAGTTCAGAAATCTCATCACCGGCAACATCATCGGTGATGGTGAAGTCGTTTGATCCGCTGACGCTGCCAAAATGGTCGTCCAGCTCGATCTTATATATGGCCTTTTTCTTGTCGACCTTCGCGTCAGATGTCGTAGCACTGCCTGCGGAGGCCCCGGATGGAACGGGGGGGACACTGTTTGTTGCCATTCTCTGTACTGCTCTACGGAAATTGGATTGAATGCAATCTTTAAGGAATTAACATTTTATTTAGTTTATTTAAACGTGTTTATTTTATGTCAATTATTTGTTGGTGAGGTGTTTTTATGTCATTGTATTTAGGGGATAAAATTTCCCTATGTTAAGTAAATATCAGTCACTTATTTGCGGGACTCTTTTTCGATGCGAAACGCACCGCCCAAAAGCCGCTCAAAGGTGTTGAAAACACGCAGTTTTCGAATCAACAGGAAAAGATTCATTTTAGGGTTGCGGTGGCAGGTTTTCCGGGATTGTCTGTCTTATGACCACCAGGTGGTTTTCGTCATCATTTTGCAGGTACTTAATGTCGGGACAGTTCAGAATTGGCCCCTTCGTTCGTGATCACGGGACCTATATCGCCCGTTTCGCGACAAAATCGCGTTCTGCGCCTGACCGGCTGAGCGTGACAGAAATTTCTGAAAGCTCAGATTGTTTGTCGTTCCGCCTAGAGTTTCCGGAAAAACCGGTTGTTGTTACGGCCTGGAATACCGCACAGCCAGACACATCCCGGGCCTTTGAACGTGACCTGGCCTGCCTGAAGCTTCTGAACGAAACCGGACTTACCCCCCGCCTTCTGGGGCACAGCGGTGAGATGCGCCTGCTGATCCGGGAAGACAGCAGAGGGCAATCGCTCAACAGCATTCTGACAGCCGGAAACTGCGATGAAATTGCCCATTCTCTTGGGCAATGGTTGCGTGGTTTTCATGAAAAAATGCCGCAGAAAGAAGCTGACAGCGCCTGGTTTAAGTACCTGAAAAACTACCCCGATTTGCTGGACCCTGAGGAATATGAACGCGAAGAAGCCTTTCTTCGCTCCCTGCGCATTGAAACCCAGGCAATCGCCAGAAATGACCCGTCAAATGCGGGGTTTATGCGGCTGAAATCCGGCGCGCTCTGCGCGGATAGCTTCGCACGTGCTACGTATAAGCCTGTTGGCTGGGATCTGCTGCTGGCTGCCCGTGATCTGATCCGTCAGTTTCCCGGCCAGACAGATCAAATCATCGCGGGCCTTCTGGCGGGCTGGGGGAGTGATGTAGCTGCAATGTCGCCGGCCGACTTTATACGCCTGACTAAATTATTCTGCATCGCAACAGCCTTCCGGCGCTATGCCGGATCCGAACCCCTGCTGCGCCGCTATGCCAATGCCTGGAACGCACAACGCACAAAGGATCAGCGGAAAGTAACAACCGTTATTGCTGTCCCTTATAAATCTGACAAACAACACCCTCCTTCCCCGGATGCGCTTCGTGAATTTGAAAGCCACCTGCGGAAAATCGCAGATGAAACTAACGATCAGAGTCATACGATAACCCCTGATGAAAAACGTAACGCCGAAACTCCAGCTCCGATTCTTGGAGCCATCTGCTCTGCCTGTCGCGGCCGGTGCTGCCAACATGGCTTTGAAAACCATGCTTATCTGACCGGTGGCAGCCTCAGCCGTTGGCGTGCAGACAACCCGGATATTACCGTAGAAAATCTCTGCCGGAAGTATCTCGCGTATCTGCCCGCTCAACATACAGAAAACAGCTGCCTTTATCACATAGCCACCGGATGCGCTCTGCCGCGTGACATGCGGGCTGACATCTGCAATCGCTATCTGTGCTATCAGGCACGGCATGCAACGGAACAGATGCCGCCTTCATCATCGACAGATATTCTGATCGTTGCGCAGGAAAACGGAAAACCGATGCGGGCCAGTATCACTGATATGTCAGAAAACTACCCGGTTGAAGCGGAAATTCTGATCAAAACCACGATACCTTCCTGAATGCTGCCAAAAACCAAGGCAAAATCTTTCCAAAATGACAGCTTGATCGATAATTAACATAGCGCGTCAGACTCACTACCTCCCATGCGCAATTTTCAAATGCATCTTCTCTCCGAAGCTCGCTCCCGCACAACCGCTCAGCGCGTGTTCACGATCACCAAGACTATGCTGAAGTACGCAGTAATATGTGGGGCGATCCCTCGCTTCTCAACCAGCCAGTCCAACATAGGACCTGATCCATAAGCGGTATCCATTGCCCGACAGGGCATTGCGCAGCAATGTCCCGAGAGGGGGTAATCAGGCGCTCGGGTATCAAATCATGCTTCTTTTGCACGCGATCAATCATCGTTTTCACGGCACCCACTTCAGCCTGGCGCACAGAACGTGTCGGCTCCACATCCAAGATCACAGCGTTACCCCTACATGCTGCCTGAAGAACTCGCCAGTGCCATCGACAGCCCATCGCGTGTGGTCCAGGTCAGTGATGATGCGCTCGCCGGGATGAAGGCGGCGGGTGATGTGGCGGAGGTGAGTGATCTCGCTGGGATTGCGGATCTTGTGGCTGCTGGGCGGGCGCAGGTGGATGGGGATGCGCTGGTGTTTGATAGGGGTGGTGTGCGCCGGGTCAGAGTTGAGAAGCGTGAGAGTGAGCTGTGGTTGGTGGGACGGTGACATTCAAAGCGGCGAGGTTTGATCTGGCAGTCCTGCAGACCTGGAGTGTGGAACGTTTATATTGACAAAGTACGGGCAGACACGGTTCACATGCAGACATAACCGCATTTTGAAGATTCTTTTCATCCGTCGAGGCAAATATGTCCGTTGTTTTCGAGCACGATTCCGCAGCAAAAGCACGCCGCAGTATTATAGTAACATCAACCTTAATAATCGCATTATATTATGTTCGGCTGAAGTCAAACGAGTTAGATCTTTTTGGTCTCAAAGTACTGGTCGAAAAAGATAACATCCTGATATTTCTAAAGCTTGCTTTGGGTTATCTAGTTTATATGTACGCAATCTATGAGTTTAGCGAATATTTGTCGGACAGACACCAGCGACTGACAACCAAACTGAACAACGAACTTGAAGAAATGATTAGCACAACATTTCCTCAGCCGCATGAAGAGAAGCGTGCAGAAATTCAAGAGGCACATCGAAAAAACGAAAATGCGAGATTGGTACGGCTCTCTTTGATGATAAAGAGTTATCGTGATTATTTTCCTGTCATGATTTTTGCCCTTTTTGCCATGACAGATATCCATGAGAGGTTCATTGGGCATCTTCTGATACGCGAATTACCACAGACAGAAACAGCAACTCCATCGGATGCAATAGTGTCGTACTTTTGTCATAATGGCAGAGCTGTATTAACCTGACATGATTGTTCGTAGACGCTTTTATACACGCGCTCTGAGCAAGCCGTATTGGTATTATTGAATACATAATCAGTAGTGGAGCTGCTATACTATAATTGATGTTCTGCCACTCGAGTTTGCTTGAAATGTTGCATTATATGGGCTTCCTTCCCATATGAACAATATGGATTACTATATTATTCATAAATTCAGGCTGTCACCGGCCATGCCCTGAACTACTTAGGCAATTCAGCCTAGTTCAGGGCGACCGCTAAGGTGATGTAATGTTAGAAGTTGGCTCAATGCTCTTAGCTTTTGGTGCAGGAGTGGGTTTGGCGCTGAAGTGCTTCAACGGATATAGGGTAAAATTTTCAATTACTGTGTGGGGAGGTCTTCAGTGCGAATTTCTCCCTCCTGAAGATGACAGCTAAGTGGCGGATATCCAATCACTGATCTGTAGAACTCCGGCAGACTGTCCAGGTCGTATACTCATCACGCTTTGGGCAGTCTTTGATAAATGTGTGTGTATAGATCATCGCGATACAGCTTTACTATATTTACAAAAGCGTCAAACGACAAAAGTGGGACAGGAGCTAGATGTAAGTTATGCGGTATTTTGTATATTTCTTTCATTTCGCCGCCCTATCGCTCCGAAATTATGGTGCAGAAAATGATGCAAGATTACAAGATTAATTCGCATAAGCTTATTTAATCCAGTTGCATTCCGATGCCCTCAGTTGACCGCCGCAGCGCATTCAGTATTCCAGAGTATATAACTCACTCGGGTATTTTTATCTAACTGTGACAATCTCCACACCCCACTCCCTTCGTCGTTAAAAGGGGTTTAAAAGGGTCTGTGTGGCGCTTGTGATTTTTTCCGGCTCACGGTAGCCTTCCCGGGAAGATCGCGTTCTGTGGGCGTTTTTGAGCGCCGCGCGATTTTCCGTTTTCCCTGACTTCAGAGATCTTTCTGCCCCCGACATCTGTCGGGGCGTTTTTATATGCGCGGTGCGGGCAGTGTCGCGCCATGGATAAGACTGATCAGACCCCTGCAGAAATCGTTGAGCTGAACTTTGCGGAAGGCACTGTGCCGGAGTGGGTGCAGCTCATTCCGGCTGGCCCGGGCATTCGCGGCATTGATGGCCGTGTCTGGACCATGAATGACGCCGATGCGCTGGTTACAACCTTCCGCAATCGCGGGCTCGACCTTCCGATTGATATTGAACATGCGACCCAGATCAAAGGCGCACGGGCAGAAGAAGCCCCAGCCATGGGTTGGATCAATGACATGGAAGCGCGTGCGACCGGCCTCTGGGGTCAGGTCAAATGGAATACGCGGGGTGAAGAACTGCTGCGGGCACGTTCCTATCGCTACCTGAGCCCGGTGTTTTCTGCGGCGAAACGCACAGGTGCCGTGTCGCACATGGTCTCTGCCGGTCTGACCAACAATCCCAACCTCGATCTTATAGCCCTCAATCGTGACGGCGCTGAACAGGAGAATGATCTGATGGACAAAACTGTCCTTGAGGCGCTTGGCCTCAATTCCGATGGCACCCCGGCACAGGCCGTGGCGGCCATCACTGCGCTGAAGGAGGCCGAGACGACCGCGCTCAATCGCGCGTCCCTGCCAGATCCGGAAAAGTTCGTGCCGCGTGCGGATTATGAGCTGGCGCTGAACCGGGCCGCAAAGTTTGAGGCTGATGAGAAGGAGCGCGAAGAACTCGCGATCAACACAGCGCTCGATGCGGCGATTGAAGCGGGCAAAATTGCCCCCGCCAGCCGGGAATATCACCTGGCTTCCTGTCAGGCGGAAGGTGGTCTCGCCCGGTTCCAGTCCATGGTGGATGCGTCCCCTGTGATTGCAGGCCCCACAGATCTCGACAGCCGCAACACCGACCCGGCCAAAAAAGAAACACTGACCAGCGAAGAGCTGGCCGCCTGTCATGCCCTGGGCATGTCAGAGGCCGAGTTCATTGCGGCAAAATCCGAGGAGTAACCGGCCATGATGATCACACCGGCAATTCTGTCCGCCCTTCAGGTGGGCTTTAAAAAGAACTTTCAGGATGCGTTCACAGCCACGCAGCCCGAGAGCGATTATCAGCGCGTCGCCACCACCATCACATCCACCTCAGCTTCCGAGACCTACGGCTGGCTGGGTAAATTCCCGAAGATGCGGGAATGGATTGGTGACCGCGTCATCAAAGATATGGAAGCCCATGGCTATTCCATCGTGAACAAAGATTTTGAAGCCACAGTGGGTGTGGATCGCAATCACATTCAGGATGACAACCTCGGGATTTATGCACCGCTGTTTCAGGAAATGGGCATGAGCGCCGCGCGGCAACCAGATGATCTGACCTTTGGCCTGATGGCACAGGGTCGATCAGAGCTCTGCTTTGACGGTCAGTATTTCTTTGACACGGATCACCCGTCCTTCGATGAGAGCGGTGCTCCGATTGCGGTGTCTAATGTGGACAGCTCAGGCCTGGCAAATAACCCCTGGTGGTATCTTCTGGATACAACCCGCCCGGTCAAACCTATGGTGCATCAGGAACGAAAAAAGCCTGAGTTCATCGCCCATGTGGACCCGACCAACTCTGATCACGTCTTTAAGAAGAAACAGTATCTTTATGGCGTCGAACTGCCAAGCATTCTCTGCAGCGTTGTATGTCTCCTTGGTTCGCAACGGTGCTATTGAGTAAGCTTTGGAGTCGGAGAACTCGTTTAGAGACCTTCTGGCTCCTTTCTATGAACGCCGAGAAAGCAAGAACCCACTTCAACGATCACTTATTTGATGATCGCCGTCTGACGCCAACGGCGGCCACTGCATGCTCGCGGGTCGCGGATTCGATCCGATCGAAAGGACAATTGCCTAATAGACTCTCCGCGGGGCTGCGAATATGCTCTTTGCAGTCCCGGTGCAGTCCCGGGCATTCAGCCAGCGAGGAGCAGAAAAGGCCAGCCTGCCAACGCATTGCTTTTATTTAAGAAAAATGGTGCCCGGGGGCGGAATCGAACCACCGACACGAGGATTTTCAATCCACTGCTCTACCCCTGAGCTACCCGGGCATTTTGCTGCATATTGCAACTACAATTTCGACACGCAGACATGGGGTTATACCTGGCTCCGGTATAACCCGGATACTGTCGATTTGTTTGTCGGGTTTTAACGTTAAACCCGGGGGTGTCAACACCTCATCAGTTTAATTTCCAAGTTTTTTAACCTTCGACAGATCGCAGGTATTTTCCAACTGCAAAAGTCGGAAATATCCCGAATGCTCCCGCCATAGCGCCTGAAACCGTCCTTTTACATACGCAGATCCGCAACACGCCGACCACAATCCGTCACACGCAGAATCTCTGCAAGGTGCTGCAACTGTACAGTCAGAGGATTGGATTTGCGCCAGACCAACCCAATAACCCTGGACGGAGCCGGCGCGGCAAATCGGGCCATGCTGACATTTTCCGTACCCAGTTCAAATCGTGTGGCCATCTCAGGA
This sequence comes from Halocynthiibacter styelae, assembly GCF_016123485.1. GTDB lineage: Bacteria > Pseudomonadota > Alphaproteobacteria > Rhodobacterales > Rhodobacteraceae > Halocynthiibacter > Halocynthiibacter styelae. Next base: position 436,536 of record NZ_JADCKQ010000002.1, read on the forward strand.
ATCAGCGTCACACCAAGACCTGCGCCAACCATGCGCACAAGCGTAGACAGGGAACTGCCCTCCATAACATCCCGGGCTTTGACCCCGTCGACCGAACAAAACGAAAGCGCCTGATCCCGAAAGCAGTGCCCTTCTTCCAGCAGAAGCAGGCGCATCTTCAAAAGCTGTCCCGGATCAGGGACCGTTTTCCCCGCGTCCTGCTGATGTCGGATCAGAATGAATTCCTCTTCGAACAATGGCACCTCTTCCAGCTGCACCTCAGACACAGGCAGGGCGACAATTGCGGCATCCAGGCGGTGTTCTTTCAGATCGTTCAGCAGGATTTCCGTAACTGTTTCGCGCGGCAGCACTTCAAGCATCGGGTAGTTTTTCCCCAGAACTTTAAGGGTTTCAGGCAACAGATATGGGGCAATCGTCGGGATCATCCCCAGACGCAATTGCCCCCTAAGAGGTCCCTCACTGGCGCGCGCCAGATCACCAATGTCATCCACTGCGCGCAATATCTCACGGGCGCGTTCAGAAAAGGTTTCTCCGATTGGCGTCAAATGCACTTCACGGGATGTGCGCTCTACAAGAGCTGTGCCAAGATCCGCTTCAAGGTCTTTGATCTGAACAGACAGTGCAGGTTGCGAGACCGCACAGGCTTCGGCGGCACGACCGAAATGCCGATATCGGGCAAGTGCAACGAAATATCGCAATTGTTTAAGGGTCAGGTTATTCATAATTTCTTCTTATCAACATGCATAGAAAATGCAATTGGATTTAATCAATAAAACCTCATAGCCTGCATACAGTAACCCGATTTTTTTAACGGCAGCCAACGGAGATTTTCATGGACGGAAGTAAAACAGGGGGCGGATGCCCATTTCATCACGGCGGGAATACCGGCAATGATAAACCTGTCACCAAATGGTGGCCGAATGCGCTGAACCTCGACATTCTGCACCAGAAGGGCGTGCGCACGAACCCGATGGATGCGGATTTTGACTATCGCGATGCGGTCAGCAAACTGGACTTTGACGCAGTGAAAGCCGACGTCACCGCCCTGATGACCGACAGCCAGGATTGGTGGCCTGCGGATTGGGGGCATTACGGCGGCTTGATGGTGCGTTTGGCGTGGCATTCCGCCGGTTCCTATCGTCTGGCCGATGGTCGCGGTGGTGGTGGCGCGGGCAATATCCGGTTTGCACCGCTGAATTCCTGGCCCGACAACGCAAGCCTTGATAAAGCCCGCCGTCTGCTGTGGCCTGTGAAAAAGAAATACGGCAACGCGCTGAGCTGGGCGGACCTTATCTTGCTGTCAGGCACAATTGCCTATGAAAGCATGGGGCTGGATACTTTTGGTTTCGGTTTTGGTCGCGAAGATATCTGGGGCCCGGAAACTGATGTCTATTGGGGATCTGAGAAAGAATGGCTCGCCCCAAGTGAAAACCGTTATGAAAACCTGGACGATCCCTCCACCCTGGAAAATCCGCTGGCGGCGGTCCACATGGGCCTGATTTATGTGAACCCGGAAGGCGTGAACGGCCAGCCGGACCCGATGAAAACCGCCGCACAAGTGCGCGAAACCTTCGCCCGGATGGCAATGGATGACGAAGAAACTGCGGCCCTGACCTGTGGCGGGCACACCGTTGGCAAGGCGCACGGCAATGGTCCGGGTGACAACATCGGCGCGGAACCCGAAGGCGCAAGTGTCCATGCCCAGGGGCTTGGCTGGGCAAATCCGGTGCAGAAGGGCAAGGCGTCTGATGCATTTACCTCGGGGATTGAAGGGGCCTGGACCAGTGACCCGACAACATTCGATATGGGTTTCTTTGATCTGCTTTTCGGCTATGAGTGGGAGCTTAAGAAATCCCCCGCCGGTGCCTGGCAGTGGGAGCCGGTGGATATGCCGGACGACAAGAAACCCCGCAATGCAAGCGATGCCTCCCTACCGCAAAATCCGATCATGACCGATGCGGATATGGCGATGAAAGTGGACTTGGCCTATAACGCGATCTGTCAGAGATTCATGGATGATCCCGCGTATTTCAAAGACACATTCGCCCGTGCCTGGTTCAAACTGACCCACCGCGATATGGGACCAAAGGCCTGCTACATTGGCCCAGATGTGCCTGCGGAAGACTTGATCTGGCAAGACCCAATCCCTGCAGGTAGCGCGTCTTTTGATGTGGAGACGGCGAAATCCGCGATTGCGGCAAGTGGCCTCAGCAATGCTGAAATGATCGCAACCGCCTGGGACAGTGCCCGCACTTTCCGTCAGTCAGACAAACGCGGCGGCGCAAATGGGGCACGTGTCCGCCTGGCACCACAAAAGGACTGGGAAGGCAATGAACCGGCGCGTCTGGCGAAGGTTCTGAACGTGCTGGAACCAATTGCGGGCGAGGCCGGTGCATCTGTTGCGGATGTCATTGTCCTTGCGGGCAATGTCGGCCTGGAACAGGCAATCGGCGGCGGAACCACCGTGCCTTTCACCCCAGGCCGTGGTGATGCAACCGATGCGCATACGGATGCGGACAGCTTTGATGTGCTGGAACCGTTCGCCGATGGGTTCCGCAACTGGCAAAAGCAGGCCTACGCGGTCAGTGCTGAGGAAATGATGCTGGATCGGGCGCAATTGCTGGGCCTGACGGCACAGGAAATGACCGTTCTGGTGGGCGGATTGCGTGTGCTGGATGTGAACCATGGCGGATCGCAGCACGGGGTGTTTACGGACAATCCCGGGAAACTGTCCACGGATTTCTTCGCGAACCTCACCGATATGGCGTACAGCTGGCACCCGGTAAATGATGGCGAAAGCTATGAAATCCGGGATCGCAAAACCGGTGCGGTCAAGTGGACAGCCACCAGCGCCGATCTGGTCTTTGGTTCTAATTCCATCTTGCGCGCCTACGCAGAGGTCTACGCACAGGATGACAACGGGGATAAATTCATCCGCGATTTCGTGAAAACCTGGGTGAAAGTTATGAACGCAGATCGGTTTGATCTGTAAATCACACACAGCACTCACAGACATGCAGGCCGTGCGGGGAAACCCGGGCGGCCTTTTCGATACCCACCCTGACACGGGAATGTTGCATTCTCAGGTTAATTCCCCTGCAAAACCCGGCCATTTTCCGGCATTTCGCAAAAATCTGTTTGTATCCCGCCCATAGTTCTTTAGGGATGCACAACAGTAAACAGATGTATAAGATACCCGCGTAACATTGCAGCTGAGGCAAAACACCCTGCCTCGCGCCCCAACAACACATGAGATGTACATGACTACACAGACTCCACAGCCTGTCGCTCTGCCTGAAATCCAGGAAAACACCCTTTATGGCAAAGGTGACACCCTGGTCCTTTTCGGTGAGCTTTTCGGACGCGGATATGTGTCCGGCCTGCTGGATGCGGCCAAAGCCGCTGGTATGACCATCGTCGGGATCACCGTTGGTCGCCGGGATGAAAACAATGACCTGCGCGCGCTAACCGAGGAAGAACTGGCCCAGGCCGAAGAATTCCTTGGTGGCAAAATCGTCAATGTGCCGCTCATGGCGGGCTTTGATCTGGACGCACCGGAAGGCGGCAAAAACCCGACTGACATGGTCAACGAAATGACCATCGACAGCTGGCAGGAACATAAGCTCGATATGGATCATATTGAGGCCTGTCGTGAAATCGGTGTGACCCGTTTCACCACCGCCCTGAAAGAAGCCATGGCGCAGCTTGATGCCCTGATCCCGGCGGATGGCAATGTCCTGTTCACCCATACAATGGCAGGTGGTATCCCGCGTGCCAAAGTCTTTATGGCGATCGCAAACCGCATCTACAAAGGCCGTGGCGCACGTTATCAGCCGTCTCAGTCTCTGGTTGACAGCGATCTCGGCAAACTGATCCTGAAGAACTTTGACGAAGTCACCGCAAACACCTTTGGTCACCTGATCGAAGCCAGCAGCGCGATCCGCGCCCGTGTTGAAGGTGCGGGTGGTCAGGTGCGTTACGTGGCTTATGGCTATCACGGCACCGAAGTTCTGATTGACGGCGAATACGCCTGGCAGACCTATACGAACTACACCCAGGGCTATGCCAAGATGAACCTTGAGAACATCGCAAAGGATGCCTGGGAAAAGGGTATCAAGGCGACTGTGTTCAACTGCCCGGAAATCCGCACGAATTCCTCCGACGTGTTCGCGGGTATTGAACTGTCTCTGGTCCCTCTGCTGGCCGCTTTCCGCAAAGAAGGTGGCGGCGCGTGGGCGGAAGAACAATGGGTGAAATGTCAGGAACTGCTGAACGATGATGTGACGCTTGAATCTGTTCTGCAGCAAGTGAATGACTATCAGACTGATCCGATCATGCAGTCCTTCACCAACTTCCCGGCCTGGCCCATGCCAAACACTGCGGAACAGGTTGAGAAAACCGTTGGTACGTCGCAGGAAATCATGCAGCTGCACAAGAACCGCAAAGTTCTGGTCAGCGATCTGCTAAGCCAGCATGTGGTTTCTGCAACCGGTGAGCTGATCTTTGGTGAGGTCAGCGATCCATCCGGCCCGACCCTGTGGCTGAACCACGACATGGTGGCGCGTCGCCTGATCAAATCTAACGGCTGATCCGACCACATCGCGAAGATAAAAAAGCCCCGGCAGTTGCCGGGGCTTTCTTTTTGATCAGGTGTTGTTCTTAAAATTCAACAACCGCCCGGATAGATTTGCCTTCGTGCATCAGATCAAAGCCATGGTTGATCTCATCCAGGGTCAGCTTGTGGGTGATCATTTCGTCGATCTCAATCTTACCGTCCATGTACCAGTCTACAAACTGCGGTACATCTGTGCGGCCCTTCGCGCCACCAAAGGCAGTGCCTTTCCAGACGCGGCCTGTGACCAGCTGGAATGGACGTGTAGAAATTTCAGCACCGGCAGGCGCAACACCGATAATCACAGAAACGCCCCACCCCCGGTGGGAACATTCCAGCGCATCGCGCATCACCTGAACATTGCCAGTGGCGTCAAAGGAATAATCCACGCCGCCAAAAGGGTCTTTTTCGGTTTTGGTCAGCTCAACGATGGCCTCAACGGTAGACTGACCCTCTAGTTTGGATGGGTTCACAAAATGCGTCATGCCGAATTTCTTCGCCATTTCAGCCTTGTCGTCGTTCAGATCGACACCAATGATCTTATCCGCACCGGCCATACGCAGACCCTGAATCACGTTCAGACCAATGCCACCCAGACCAAAGACCGCAGCGGTGGAACCGATCTCAACACCGGCGGTGTTGATCACCGCACCGATGCCTGTGGTCACACCACAACCGATGTAGCAGATCTTATCAAATGGCGCGTCATCGCGCACTTTCGCCAGCGCGATTTCCGGCAGAACCGTGTGGTTCGCGAATGTGGAACACCCCATATAGTGATAGATCGGTGTACCATCGAGCATGGAAAAACGTGTGGTACCATCGGGCATCAGACCCTGACCCTGGGTGCCACGAATCGCGGTGCAGAGGTTGGTTTTGCCAGACAGGCAGGAATGACATTCGCGGCATTCCGGGGTATACAGCGGGATCACGTGATCGCCCGGCTTCAGGGTGGTCACGCCTTCACCCACTTCCATCACAACGCCTGCGCCTTCATGGCCCAAGATGGACGGGAACAGACCTTCAGGGTCCGCACCGGAACGGGTGAATTCATCGGTGTGACACAGGCCGGTTGCCTTGATTTCCACCAGAACTTCACCCTTTTTCGGGCCTTCAAGGTTCACTTCCATCACTTCAAGCGGTTTACCAGCTTCCAGAGCCACAGCAGCACGGGTGCGCATCATATCTACGTTCCTTTATTCTTATGAAACGGCCTGCCCTCCCTGAAAAGCGGGCAACCGGTTTCCCTGAATATGCCAGAAATTGCAGAGGACGACAGGGTAAATTGCGGCACTCTGCCTGCAAAACCCGGTCGTAAATATAACAATTTTCGGCGGATCGCGGCAGAATGCATCAGTTCTTCATATTTTCCTTGATATGTTGGCCCGGTGCTTTATCGCTGTGCCATCACGACAACGCAAAGAAATCTATGACACAGACAAATCAACCGACCCCCGCAGGTCAGAATTCCACCCCTGCCCGGGACTGGGTTAAAGTTCTTGCCAATTACCGTGAACCCAATGAATGGCGCAGTGTCTTTGAACTGGGTGTCACTGCCGTGCCCTTCTTCCTGCTTTGGGCACTGGCCTGGTGGTCGCTTTCCATCAGCTACTGGCTGACCTTCGCCATTTCTCTGGCAAATGCCGCCTTCCTGCTGCGCTTGTTCACCATTCAACATGATTGCGGTCATGGGGCCTTTTTCAGCAACCGGTATGTCAGCGACTGGGTCGGACGTGCTTTGGGTGTGTTAACACTGACGCCCTATGACGTCTGGCGTCGCACACATTCAATCCACCACAGCAGCGCCGGAAACCTGGCCCGCCGTGGCATGGGCGATATTCACACCGCAACTGTTGCCGAATATGAAGAAATGTCCAGATTTCAACGCCTGACATACCGTCTGTATCGCAACCCGATCACCCTGTTTGTCTTTGGCCCGGGTTATCTGTTTCTGCTGCAGAACCGTCTGCCACTGGGCCTGATGAACGGGTTCCGCTATTGGGTCAGCGCCATGGGCACGAACCTGGTTCTTTTCATCGCCCTTGGCCTTGTCTGGTATTTCGGCGGTCTGATGCCGCTTCTGTTGATCTTCCTGCCTTCCACACTTCTGGCGGCGGCGGCTGGCGTCTGGCTGTTTTACGTGCAGCACCAGTTCGAGGAAACCTTCTGGGAAATCGATGAAAACTGGCAACTGCACGAAGCCGCCCTGCACGGCAGTTCACATTATGTGATGCCAAAAGTGCTGCAGTGGTTCAGCGCCAACATCGGCATTCACCATGTGCACCACCTCTACAGCCGCATTCCGTTTTATCGCCTGACCGAAGTGCTGCGCGATCACTCTGAGCTGGCCGAGGCCAACCGTCTGACCATTGGTGAAAGCATTGCATCCGCGCGCCTGCACCTTTGGGATGAGAACAGCAAACGTCTGCTGTCTTTCCGTGAAGCACAGCTGGTTCTTGCCAAAGCCTGATTAAGGCAGATCCCGTAAATAAAGCGCCCGGTCTAACCAGACCGGGCGTATTTTTTTGCCCTTTGTAAACCGGCCAAGTCCCTGATCGTCACGCAACAGACCCGCAGGGATCGTTGTCGCCATAGCAAGCGCCTGCGCCAGATCAACATCAACCTGCTGCACCAGAACCCGCACTGCCTGAGCGAGATCCAGATCCGCCCCCGCAAGCGTACCATCCGCAAGCGTCAGCCGCCCGTCACGGCGCAGGATCTGACGGTTGTTCAGGGTAAATTCAGTCGCATCTGAACCGGCAACAGCCATGGCATCAGACACAAGGAATATCTGCCCCGGACCTTGCTTGGCGCTCAGCGCGGTTTTGATCGCAGCCGGATGCACATGAATGCCATCGGCAATAAGTCCAGCAGAGACAGCGCCATTCGACAAAGTCGCACCGAGACACCCTGGTTCGCGATTTCCCAGCTGGCTCATGGCGTTGTAAAGATGGGTCACGCAGGTTGCACCTGCATCAATCCAGCGCTGACAGGTGTCAAAATCGGCATCCGTGTGCCCAAGCGAAACAATCACCCCCGCCTCTGCCATCGCCGCAACCTGCGCCTCTGTCACACTTTCAGGTGCCACGGTCATTTTGACGTTCGGCAAACGCTTCGCCGCATCCAGAAGCATCGCCAGATCAGCGTCGTCCATAGGTCGAATCAGATCACCATCATGCGCCCCCTTCCGCGCAACCGACAGATGTGGTCCTTCCAGATGCAGCCCCATGATGCCCTCAACACCTTCATTAATCGCCTCTGCAACCGCACCAATTGCCGCCTGACTACGGACACGTGTATCCGTGATCAGGGTCGGCAGGAAACCAGCTACCCCCAGGCTGCGGTGCGCCTTAGCCATAACCTCAAGCGTTTCAACTGAGGGATCATCATTCAGCATCACGCCGCCGCCGCCGTTGACCTGAAGATCCACAAAACCCGGGGAAATGACACCCCCGTCCAGATGATGCGTGTCACAACCATCCGGCAAGTCAGCAGTCGTCACGATCCCCTCGCAACAACCATCCCGCAAAAGCAGTGCACAGCCGTCATGCAGCGTTTCACCATCAAAAATCTGCGTACCGCGAAAGGCTGTTAAACTCATATCAAACTGTTTCCGTAACTTTTTTCAGGTGACGGGGCTGATCAGGGTTAAAACCGCGCAGCACAGCCAGACGTTCAATCATGACATAAAACCCGGCGATCAGCACCAGCGGATCGGTCAGTATATGCCCGGTGCGCGGCACATCAATGATCTGTGCCTTGCGTGCAAGCGGTGAGCTCACAAAAACCCGCCCGCCAAGACCCGCAATCTGATCTGCAATCCCCGCGACATGGGATTCTGCTGCATCCCCCGCCGCAAAGGCAATGACCGGGAAACCGTCCCCCACCAGGGACACCGGGCCGTGCAGGACTTCGGCTGAGGAGTAGCTTTCAGCGTGGATCTGACAGACCTCTTTAAACTTCAGCGCCGCTTCATTTGATATGGCCCAGCCGGGACCACGGCCCAAGGTAAACAGTGATGTCTGTTCCGCCAGAGCTTCTGCAACGCCGGGCCAACCGGTATTGACGGCCTTTTCAAGATGCTCAGGGAGATTATGCAGTGCGTTCAGCAGTTCATGATCCTCACGCCAATGGGCCAGCAACAGCAAAGCAGCGATAGCAGAATTCACAAAGCTTTTCGTCGCAGCCACGCTGTTTTCCGGTCCGGCCAGCAAGTCCAACGGATGATCACAGGCCTGCGCCAGCGGCGCATCTTCTGTGTTAATCAGCGCAAGTGTCAGTGCCCCGGCCGCCTTTGAAGCCCGGGTCATTTCAATGATATCCGGGCTTTTTCCTGACTGTGAAATCGCAAGACTTGCGCCACCGTTCAGCGACAAAGGGCGATGATAGACCGATGCAACCGACGGGCCGACAGAGGCCACAGGCACCCCGGACATAAGTTCAGACGCATATTTGAAATAGCTCGCCACATGATCTGACGATCCTCGTGCGATGCTTGTAAAAAATCGCGGATCATGTGCACGCAAAGCATCCGCCGCACCTGTTATCCGATCATGTCCCTGCGATAACAGGCGTTCAGCCGCTGCGGGTATCTCAAGGGTTTCCTGACGCATCAGGCTGGCGGTCATCGGATCATTCCCGGTTGTGATTACCTGACTGCATCCTGCGCCAGAAGCACCGCCCCGTCCAGTGGGGATCCCAGCACATCCCGCAAACCTGCGGTAACGTCACCCGGAAGGCAATCCCGGATATAAGGCCCGATGCCTCCGGCAATGCAAAGCGTGTCTCCTGGTTCAAACCCTGTTGCCCTCAACCCGGCAAGCAGCTGATCTGCGCCTTCGTTCATCAGTTCCCGTGCCACAGGATCCCCAGCCTGCAAGGCCTGCGTCAGACGCGGGGCAAGATCGGCGTAATCACGTTGCCCCGCCTGCATGCTGAACATGGTGATTTCATCGGCGCGGTTGTTGAACTGTGTCAGAATTTCCCGGGTCAGATCCGTTTGCGCACGGATACCATCGTGGGCATGCAGGGTTTCTTCAAGCAAACGCCTGCCAAGCCAGGCACCAGATCCCTGATCCCCCACCCGAAACCCCCAGCCGCTTGCAACGCGCAGATTTCCGGCCTTCCGGCTGGCAATAATTGTGCCCGTGCCAATCACCAGCAGGCTGCCATCATCCGGACCAAGCGCCCCGGCAACAGCTGCGGCCCGGTCATCTGTGACCGTGACATTGGGCCAGGCGCATGCATCCGTGACACGTTGCACCATATCTTCCGACAAGACGCCTGCCAGACCAAGATGCAGATGAAACCGGGTGTCTGGCAAATCCGTCAGGCCTGCCGCGTCAATGGTCTGCTGCACAGCACCCATTACGTTTGCAATGCTGTCGGCAAAGTTCACTGACACATTGGCCGGGCCACCTGTGCCACGGGACAATTCCTGCATCTCAGAATTCACAAGCAAAGCACGACAGCCGGTTCCCCCACCATCTACACCAATCAGATATGTATCTTTATCAATCATATATGTTCTCTAACCTGACCTGCCCGGGATCGGAAGGGTTTCAAAAGCAGATTGCATTCATACATGCGCGAAAATCAGATGCGGGGCGATAAGAAACATGTCAGGCTGCGCAAAATCGGAGAGGCTGACATGACAACCGAAGGCTATGCAGATACGTTTTACACGCGCACTCTGGCGGATGAGGCGGGGTTTCCCCAGCTGAAGGGTACGGTTGAAGCGGATGTCTGTATTGTCGGCGGTGGCATCGCCGGGATCAGCACCGCCTGGGAGCTGACGCAAAGGGGCTTAAGCGTTGTTGTGCTTGAGAAAAATCGCATCGCCTTTGGCGCCAGCGGGCGCAATGGCGGGATCCTTTCAGCGGGTTTTGCAGGACCGGACAGTGCCCTGTTTCGTGCGGGCAAAAAGGCCGGGAAAGCGCTATACGCCTTGTCGCAAGAGGGTGTCAGAGCTGTCATCGACAATACCCGCGATCTGGATCTGAAAGGGGTCGATCCGGTGCCTGGCCGAATCTCTGCATCACGTTATCCCGATGCCAGAGGTATGCAGGAAAGCGTGCAACATGCACGGGATACCTTTGCGCATATGAAGGAATACCTACCAAAGGATGAATTGCGTAAGTATATAAAAACAAATCGTTTTTATGACGGGTACTATGATCCTGACAGCTGGCACATTCATCCGCTGAACTACTGCAAAGGCCTGGCTGAACGCATTGTTGAGAACCAGGGGCAGGTGTTTGAAAACAGCGCTATGATTTCGTTTGATCACACAGGCGCTGAGAAGATTCTGCGCTGTGAGAAAGGCGTCGTGAAGGCAAAATATATTGTTCTCTGCGGCAGCGGCTACAGCGGGCCGGAGTTTGGCAGGTTGCAAAAAAGCCTTTTACCGATAGCGACTTACGTGATCAGCACCGAAGGTCTGGGGGATCGGCTGGACGGGTTGATGAACACAAAATGCGCGGTGGCGGATACGCGGTTGTCTTGTGATTACTTTCGGGTGACCCCGCAGGGGGAGCTTTTGTGGGGCGGCGGGATGTCGGGGCTGGCGAAATCCCCGCCCAATCTGGATCAACGGATGAAGAACCGAATTCTTGAGGTTTTTCCGAAACTTAGCGATGTGAAAATCGGCATTTCCTGGACGGGATTGATGGGATATTCGCGCCATAAGATGCCTTACGTCCGGGAACTGAGTCCGGGGATCTGGACAGCGACGGCACTGGGCGGGCACGGGCTGAACACCGGGCCTGCGATCGGGCGGGTTGTTGCAGAAGCAATAGCGGAAAAAGGCACGCGTTATCAGCTATTTGAACCTTTTGGCCTGCGCTGGAACGGTAGTATTTTCGGACCACTGGCCGCCGATGCAATCTGCGCTGCATCCAATCTGAGCCACCGGATCAGGGAACGTTTCACAGGCTGAAAATCCACCATGCACACAGTATGCACAACCTATGCATATCGAACGATATATAGGTTGTGTGCAGAGTTAAATACAATGCCTGGCAATGGCCCGGACGTGCAGACTTGAGAAAGCTTTCACCCCGATATTTCTGCATCCCTTCCAAACACATCCTCTGACTGCATAAGCTTGGCGATATACGGCTGGCTGCTCGAAGGCCAGTTCACCCGCGTTCGCGACTCTGCCGAGAGCAAAACGCCCTATGGCAAAATTCACCCGAAACTTATACACCTTGAGTAGATATATTTTATATTTGGGAAATCACGTATGTCTCGTTGGAATGATGGATTCTTAGCCCACCCGATTCATGAAACACTTCGAATATGTCACGAATGGACGCTTAGAGAATTCGATGAGGTAGATAGCGCGACTGTCTCGGAACAGAGACGGTTGATCAGAGTTCTCGACCTGATCCGCACTGCTCTTGATGGCTTAGATTCTGAGGTTTGGCCAACTGCACTTGTAACGAACCTAGAACATCATATGAGGCACGCACAGTTCTATAAGCAACTGGAAGCCTATCATGCGGATGGCAAAGCCGACCATTTAAAAGTTGCGAACAACCACATCGACGGCCAGCTTCCTGAAATTTACCAGCTCGTCAGCTTGTCCCGCAGTCGTGAAGAACTGAACATTATGGAAGGCGCGGAAAGCGCTTTTGAGCGGTTCGTAAAAACTGTCGAAAAGAAATCTGACGAAGTGGCAAAGGAAATGCTCACAAATGCTCAGCAACTTGTGGATTTGGAACAAAACTCAAAAAGAGTCGCGCTAGATTTTGACGAATTACAGTTGAACACATCCTCGAAACTGAATGAGTGGAGCAGTCAATTTTCTGCAGCGCAAAATGAGCGTGCGACAAACTATTCAGATCTACAAATCAAATGGAATGAAGAGGCCAGTTCACTCTTTAAAAGCCTGGATGACGCAGGGAAACAAGAGCAGCAGCAGCGCGCAAAAATGTATGATCTGGACCTGTCGCGGTTTGATGCCGCTCCTTTGATAGCATTTACTGCAACAAAGGAGACTGACTATGGGACTGAAACGGACGGACGAATTCCGCCAAGATGCGGTGCGTATCGCGCTGACCAGTGGGCTAACGCGTAAGCAGGTGGCTGATGATTTGGGTGTCGGGATGTCGACGCTGAACAAATGGATCACAGCCCATCGGGACACAGATGTAGTGTCAAAAGAGGATCTGAGCCTCGCCAAAGAGAATGATCGACTTCGACGTGAGATCCGGCTCCTCAAGGAGGAGAGGGAAATTCTAAAAAAGGCCACCCAGTTCTTCGCGGGTCTAAAGTGATGAGATTTAGGTTTGTCGAAGAACACAGGTGCAGCTTCCCAGCCAACCGGCTGTGTGATGTCGTTGGCGTCAGCACACGCGGGTTACG
>NZ_JADCKQ010000020.1 GCF_016123485.1 Halocynthiibacter styelae
GCCTCGGCTATAACTTCGGCCGCTTCTCTGATGACCTCGCAGACATCACACAGGACGACAAAGGCGCATTCATTAACATAATCGCCAAGTTCTGAACAAAAAACTCCCCCGGGGATTATACCGGGGGAGAATAGAGCTGAGTACCACCAGTTTGATGAGCTTGCCAACGTAGGCAGAGATGTGAAGTTTGGTGTGGTTGTATTGCAATTTCATGTTCCTTTATTGATGGAAAGGAAATGGAAACGTCGCAGTTTGGACCGAAAGATTCAGGTGAACTTTTTCTGCACCGATGCAGGTAAGGCGGCACTTTGACCAGTACACCTACAGATGTATTTTTTGCTTCCAATTGATCAGAATCTCTGCGCATGCGACAAGAAAATAAGATTAAGTAGGGGTGGTAAATATTTGAAAATTATCGTAAAAATTAAATTTGAAAGTGATGGGGGATTGGAGCGTTTATCAGGAAGTTGGTTTCGCCGTTCACTCGGCCTTCGAGATGCGGAAAACTGCGGCAATACCGGTTTTTCACATCCCTGCGCCAAAGGGCATATGTAAGCGCATCATACCGAGTAACTTCGGCAGGGTGCTCGACAGCTTCAAATTTCTCGCCGGCAAAATAATCGACACATTTCAGGGGCTGTGGTTCGCGTAACGCTGACTTTTTTCGAGAAACTTTGTGAACTGTCCGACCGTGATTAAACCTGTGAAACACAAACTGTCATTGCCATTTCCCGTGTTCTCACAGCCCGCTCTGCGGGGGAAGCGCAGTGACTTGCAGTTCTCTGGTCAAATATGACGGGCTTTCGGGCTTACATGACAGTAGCAAGCCTTTGACGATCTACATGACCCTTCCTTTCCCGAAGAATTTCTATGCAAGCGCCTGAGGGAAGATTCCGGTGCAGGGCACGTCCCGCAAGATAAGTTTTTGGTTTTTTATGTGGCGTGCGATGAGTTGTTTTTGCTCGCGGCCTGACGGCAATGGCCGGGCTGGTGCGGGTGGGGCCGTCTGGCTTTTCAGTTCCGGGAAAAGGTGAAGATTTCGTCACGCGCCTCTGGTGCAATCGATTTCAGGGCTTCGGTTCCTGTGTAAAGGCTTTCGCTGGGGGCGCTTTCCGCAAAGATGACTTCATGTTTGTCGAACAGAAGGTGGATATATTCTACCTCCTCAACACAGTCGTCCACAAAAATACCAGGAAGGCCTGTCAGTTTGATTGCTGCGACAAGCACGGAGTCCTGGTTGAACATGCGTTGGGTAATCTTAGAGGACACCAGCATGCGATGCTGCCGCGATACAAGAAGATCACGAACGGAACGGTTGTTCCCCAGGGCACCCGCCATGATCCGGACAGGGCGCAGTTTGGGGTCGTCAAGAAGTTCTGCCTGAGTGACTTTGCGGTGGTCAATCCAGCGCAGTTTTGCGGTACTTCCGGACGTATTTACAATGTCATCCACGGCAAGATCTTGAATCGCAACCTCTCCGTCAGGGGTTCTAATTCGGGTATCTGATGTGAAACAAACAATGCCGGTCTGCTCAAGAAGCGAAGATGCAGAGATCCCGTTGAGAGAGGAAAGCCCGGTGATCGCCCCCCTGGCCAATGCAGTGTTATCGGAATAATCGCTGTCGTCGGACTGGTTTAAGATCCCGTCATCTGCAAGGTCGGATTCGAACTCTGCCTGGTTGGTATAAAAGGGGGCAAGGTTGATGAAATCATTGTTGCTGTTGTCACCGTCATCCGCATTGGTTGAATCCGCACCAAAGTCGGTGATTGTGTCGATGCCATCACCTGCGTTGTAGATGAACGTATCGTCGCCATCGCCCCCGGTGATCGTGTCATCACCTGCGTTGCCCTCAATCGTATCGCTCCCAAGCCCGCCATCGATTGTGTCGTCGCCATCCCGACCGGAAATTGTATCTGCGCCACCGGCCCCTTCAAGGATGTTGTCCCCGGACGTACCATTGATTGTATCATTGCCGGCACTGCCAATTGCATTCTCGAAATTGGCAACCGTTTCCGTCGCACCTGCATTGCCATTTAGCAGGGCAGTTTCGGCTTCCAGATCCAGTTCGACAAATTCACTGGAGCTTCCAAACGAGGTTTCATAGGAAACCGTATCGATCCCGGTGCCACCATCCAGATTGTCTGTTCCAAAACCGCCATCAATCGTGTCATTGCCGGATCCGCCGTCAACAGTATCCGTGCCGACGCTGGCGTTGATTGTGTCATCGCCCCTGTTCCCATGAATGATATCATTGGGACCATCTGCGCCGTCGATAATGTCGCCGCCATTGTCGGTAGCCTGACCAGAGTCATCATATCCAACGCCCATGACTTCGCCGGTATCTTCACCATCGACGATACCATCAGAGGGTGTTTCGCCTGTCAGATTAATATCATCATAGGACGATATTCCGAGTGCCCGAACACTCGTAAGGGGAATGCTATTTACCGAAACGGATGTCACGCCCTGATTGAATTGATTTTGCAAAGCATCTGGAATTGCAAGGAATGTATCGTCAGAGGTGGTTTGAAAAACGTTTAAGTTGAGATTATTTGTCGAACCATCTGCAAAAGTAACCGTGGTTGTCACAGCCTGAATTGCATCCACAGTCGCAGAACCATTTCTTGAGCCAGCATCATATTGTATTTGAGACGAACCCAGACCTGATGGATTGTGATCTGTTGTTAAAAGAATTGCTGAAGCACTGGGAATGTCGATTGTGCTCACGTCGCTCGATAGTGGGCTGCCTGAACTGCCTACAAGTGCCGAGGAATTTTCATTGGGTCCAGTCGAAGTCCCCTCAATAGGATCGATGATTGGCAGATTGCCAAGAAAGAAAACTTGAATATTCACCATTTTGATCCCTCATATTTTTCTTCGCGACCTACCTTCGGGCTGAACAGAATCGTGCAAAGTTCGAAGGTAATCCAATCAGGCGATTGTGCTGTTTCACAGGTTTCTTAAAACGTGCATTTAGAAACCCTGCTCACGAGGTTTAAATTTATGTGAGAAGGGTGTTTAAAATAACGTTGCAAATTTGGATTTCAATTGAGGCTTGAGTTTAAATATCCTTTTAAGATCAGCGCCATGAAGGTGATTTACAGAATTGTTGTTATTGAAACGATTTCCTGTAGTTTGTGTCCATCGCAGTGCTTTGGGGCACGAGCTATTGGCTTCGATATTCAGTATCCTGGTAGGTAGCAGGCCGCATTTTGAAGCGGTAATATTCAATATTAAATCTCTCATAATGGGAAGGTGAGATGTTGAATTTAAACTTACGTCATTTACGTTGCTTTATCGAAGTCATGGTCACCGGTTCCATGATATCCGCAGCCGACAACCTTGGACGGACACAACCTTCAATTAGCCGTGCAATTAAGGAACTTGAAAATCAACTTCAAAAAGAGTTGTTTATTTCTGTCCAGGGACACCTGCGCCCAACCAGTCATTCAATATCTCTGCTACCCAAAGCGCAATCTATTTTAAAATCGTTCGAAGTCTTCTGGGACGACGCGAAAAATGACAAATCTGAAGAAACTGAAAAGACTAAGATCGCTGGAATGCCAGCGTTTACGGCTTCTTTTTTGCCGCATTTGGTATCGATCTATTCAGATAAGTACAGGGAAACTGCTTTCGATATATCCACACTTCACTGGCAGAACATAGTGGAAACTATGGCAACCGGGCAATATCATTATGGGTTTTCAGAAGCCGCCGCTGACACGTCTTTTGTAAACAGTACCAATTTTGAACTGCCAACTTTGATTGCCCTTGCAAAAGATGATCCGCTTGCAACTGAAGATGTGATCATTCCAAGGCAACTGCAAATGCGTAAGATCGTTTTACAACCCAGACGGCATCTGCATGGACAGCTGATACATGAAGCTCTGCGAAGCAGTGGGGAGGGTATTGAAATTGCTTCCGAAGTCACAACGTATCAGTCCGCATTGCCGTTTGTGCGCGCGGGAAAAATCTGTGCATGTTGTGACGCAATGACAGTACAGGGATATCTTTTGAATAACGCACAGCAGAACAATCTGATCTTCAAAAAATTCATTCCGGAAATTTATTTACCGTCATTATTCATGCGCACAAAAGGGGCTTCTCTCTCTGAGCCTGCAGAATATTTTATTGAATATGTACTTTCGTGCATTAAAGCGATCATTTCCAATCCGACTGAAAAGCTGGATTGTCAGAGATATCTGACAACGCAAGTATAATGTGACGAAAACCGACACTTAGGTATCTCAAAATTTGTGGCTTTTGACCATCTAATTAGGGTGTATCCCGGCCCAACAGGGCAGGGTGCATGTGGCCTGGTCGATATTCATACATGTTTTTCAAGCTTTTCCAATTCATGTGAAAGGCGTTCTGCGAATTCCGCTGCAAGGACGGATGCAGGGCGGTGGGCTGGTTGTAGGATGGATACTTCAAGAAACACACCTGGTTGGAAGGGACGGAAAACGACAGGACGGGGTTCGGGTGCGAGACGGGCGTAGCCGGCGGCAGAGATCGGATCGCAAATGCAATAGCACAAAGACCGTTCAACCATCATGAGCGCCGGCTGAAATGTTCTTAGCTCAAAACGATGTACAAATTTTGCCCTTTGTTTTGCAAAGGCCGCCCGTGTGGCAATCAGATTGGGGTGCCCACCTTGCAGGGCCGCCATGGGTTTTCCGTTCAGGTCCCTTGCTTCGATACACTCCTTTTGTGCAAGGGGATCATGCCGGGGAATGGCGCAGAGACATTTAAGCTTAAAGTCGCGTGTCTGTATCCCGGGATTGGCGGCAGAGGTTTCAGCCAGGCCGATGTCATATTGTTGCGAGGCCACCCATTCCGTCACCACAGATGAGGCGCGCATCATCAAAGACGCGTCCACCTGGGGACGCCCCTGAAGGAAATCCCCAAGCAGTTGTGGCATCAGCATATCAGCGGCGGCTGGCATACATGCGATGTTCAGGCGCCCTTTGGTCAGGTTACCAATTTCATGCATCGTTCGGGTCGAAAGGGCGAGGCGATCAAGGATGGCTTCTGCGTCGTTTAAAAAGAACTGCGCTTCGGGGGTAGGGACCATCCGGCCTTTTTGGCGGCGAAATAACGTCAGCCCCAGTTCGCTTTCCAGGTTGGCGATCAGAGCGCTGACAGCAGGTTGTGTTCTGTTAAGGATTCGCGCGGCATCAGACGCAGAACCACTGCGCATGACCTCTCTGAAGGCTTGGAGTTGGCGAAAGCTGATGTTGTTAAGCATTGTTTTACCACATTTTTTTGCCAGACTATAAGGTAACCTTATTTCATAATCAATTTAATTGCTTTGACCCTTTACCCCACTGTCGCCATGCTTTCCGGCAACTTGGGCCGCATCAATTGCGGTGGGGGAGGGAAAAATGGATCGGATAGCCAGTGTCATTCTGACGGTGTTGATCTGCGTGGTTGCGTTGGGTCAATTTGTTCAGGTGATCACCAGATATGTCTTGGAAATACCGGTCATGGGATTGGAAGAGAGCCTGCTCTATCCAACGATGTGGCTGTATATGTTGGGGGCGGTGAATGCCTCGCGGGAGAACACGCACATCAGCGCAAATGTGCTTGAGATCTTCCTAAGCACCGAAAAACAGCAGCAGTTTTTGGCGGTCATCAGTCACACGATCAGCATCGTGATTGGCCTGTGGCTGACCAGCTGGGCCTGGGATTTCACGCAATATTCCATCCGTGTCTGGCGCGAAAGCCCAACCCTGTACCTGCCGACATTCTATGTCGATATCTCGTTGATGGTCGGCTTGGTTTTGATGATGATCTTCACCGCCTGGCATCTTTTGATCAGCCTGCGCACCTTAATCACCCCATCTTCGGAGACCCAAAATGGTTGAAATTGCACTTCTTGCGGTTGCGGTTCTCGTGATCCTTCTGACTTTGGGCGTGCCACTGCCTTACTGTTTTGGTGGCGGGTTGATGGTGATGTATTTCCTTGGTGATGTTGTCATGAAGGGCAATATGCTTTGGGGGGTTCAGCAGCTTGGTAACCCTGTTTTGCTGGCGATTCCGTTGTTTGTGCTGGCGGGGACGATCATGTCTGTGTCGGGCATTGCGGCGGCTTTGCTGAACTTCGTGAACATCTTTATCGGCCATTTGCGCGGCGGTTTGGGCGTGGTTGCGACCGTGTCTTGTGCGCTGATCGGTGCGATTTCAGGTTCAGGCCTGACGGGTGTTGCAGCAATTGGTCCCCTGTTGATCCCAGAGATGGAAAAGCAAGGGTATCCGCGCGCATATGCAACAGCCTTGATCGCGAACGCATCCCTTCTGGGCCTGTTGATCCCGCCATCCGTAACGATGATTGTTTACGGCTGGGTGACAGATACTTCCATCCTTGCCTGTTTCCTCGCGACACTTGGGCCAGGCCTGTTGATCATGACCAGCTTTTCCATTGTGAACATTCGCATGGCACGTAAATTTCCGCTGAAGCTGGACGAACCTTTGAAAGGCAAAGCATTCGTTGCCGAAGCCACGTCTCGCGGCTTCAAAGCGACGCCGGCCTTGTTGATGCCTGTGATCATTCTGGGCGGGATTTACGGCGGCATCATGACCCCAACAGAGGCGGCGGCCGTGGCGGTGATCTACGCGATCCCGGTTGGGTTCCTGATCTACAAAGGTCTGAATGTTTCGACCTTCTTTGGCGCAGGGCGTGAGGCGGCGACATCTGTGGGCGCGATCATGTTGATGATCCTGTTTTCCATGATCCTGAGCCAAATGTTCGTATTGGAAAGCGTGCCGCAAGCCCTGGTTGAAGCGATCTTTTCGATCACAGAAAACAAGATTTTACTGCTGATCTTGATCAACATCCTGTTGTTCCTGGTGGGCATGGTTGTGAACGATGTGACCGCGATTATCCTGATTGCACCGCTGCTTTTGCCCTTGATGCAAGCCATCGGCATCAGCCCGATCCAATTCGCAGCGATCATGGGCGTGAACACCGCAATGGGCGGGGTGACCCCACCCTATGCATCGATCCTATATCTCGGCGCGCGCATTGGTCAGGTGCCAGTCACCCAGGTCATTCGTCCTGCTATGACACTGATTTTGTTGGGCTATCTGCCGGTCGTGTTTTTGACCAGTTTCTGGCCTGACCTGTCGCTCGGGTTGCCGCGTTTCTTTGGCTACTGAGCAAATCCAATCACCATCATCATCCCAGGAGGAGAATAAAATGATGAATTACCTTAAGTCCACATGTCTGGCTGCGGCCGTATTGGTCACCGCTGGCGTTGCAACCGCTGACACGCTGAAAGTCAGCCACATCCGCCCACAAGGCGCGACCATCGACAATGAACTGCGTGCGTTTGCGCAAAACCTGTCCGCCGCGACGGATGGCTCACTTGAACTGAACCTGTTCCCAGCCTCTGCTTTGGGCGATTACACCTCTGTTCAGGAACGCATTTCTGTTGGCGCGATCGACATGGCTGTGCAACCTGCGGCGACCGCTGTTGACCGTCGTATGCAGATTTCTGCTTTCCCATATGTTGCGGCAAGCTGGGCCGAAGCACAGGCGATCTACGGCCCAGGTGGCGCAATCCACGCGGCGATGAAAGACCTTTATGCTGAGCAAGACATCACCATGTTGGCGGCATATCCCGTGTATTTCGGTGGCGTTGCCCTGAACACTGATGCGGTAAATCCAGGTGACCCAACTGCCGCCAAGGGTATCAAAGTACGCGTTCCTGGCATCAAAAGCTTCCAGCTGACCGCAGATGCTTTGGGTTACATCAGCTCCCCCATCCCGTTCTCAGAAGCGTTCACTGCCGTTCAAACCGGTGTTGTTGATGGCGTTGTTGGGTCCGGTGCCGAAGGGTATTACGCATCTTTCCGTGATGTGACTACGACTTATGTGCCTGTAAACACACACTTTGAAGTATGGTACATGATCATCAATTCTGAATCTCTGGCAGACCTGAGCGACACAGATCGCGCAGCTTTGGAAGCGGCGGCGCTTGAATTTGAAGCGACACGTTGGGAAACCGCAGAAGCAGATCAGGGCGCGTTTGAACAGCGTTTGGCAGACAATGGCGCAACGATTGTTGCCCTCAGCGACGAAGAACTTGCAACTACCGCTGCACATGTACGTGAATTGGTTTGGCCAGAAGTCCTGAACGATGTTGGCCAAGAATGGGGTCAAGCGATCCTTGATCAAATCGGTAACTAAGGCAATCGTTTGGGGGAGACACCTGTTTCCCCCATTCAACCCGAAAGGAGGCACCAATGTTCAGATCTCTTAAAACCGACACCGATCCACAGGTCAGCGTGACCGTGAATGGACAGGTGGTAGAGGTGCCACTGGGGCAAACTGTATGGTCGGCTTTGGCCTTATCCGGGCAAACATCCACTCGTAAAGCCGCCCTAAGTGGACAAGATCGCAGCGCTTATTGTGCGATGGGTGTTTGTTTTGAATGCCTTGTGGAAATTGATGGCCAATCCAATCAGCAAGCGTGTTTGCGTCAAGTGGCGGATGGTATGCATATTTCCACCCAAGTCATTACTGAGAATACGAAAGCAGATCTGTAATGGTGTATGATTGCGTGATCGCGGGCGCAGGCCCTGCTGGTATGTCTGCCGCATTGATGTTGGATAAATTTGGCGTTACCCTCTTGGTTCTGGATCGCGGTCTACGGGCAGGTGGGCAGATTTATCGTGCTGCGGCCCAATCTCCGCTGCCAGACGTCAGTGTTCTTGGGCCGGATTACACGGCAGGCGCGGATTTGATCACCGCATATGAGAAATGTAAGGCCGAACATATCGCGGGCGCAGATGTCTGGCATATCGGCCAAGATGGCGAAGTGATGTTTTCGCAAGATGGTGAAACCTGCCAAGCCCAAGCGCGTGAATTTCTGCTGTGCCCAGGTGCCATGGAACGCCCCATGCCGATCCCGGGTTGGACCTTGCCCGGCGTGATGACAGCTGGTGCGGCGCAGGTCATGTTGAAATCCGATGCAATGGTGGCTGAGGGTGCGGTTTTTGCCGGGTCTGGGCCGTTGTTATACCTGATCGTCGCGCAATATTTGCGTCTTGGCGTGAAGGTGCGTGCCTTGGTCGACACGACGCCGCGCGAAAATTATAGGCAAGCCGCCCCGCTGATCGCGGGCGCTTTGGCGGCACCTTCCATGTTGAAAAAAGGCCTCTCGCTGCTGAATGAAATTCGCCGCGCGGGCGTGCCCGTTTACCGCAATATCAGCCAGCTTGAGGTGATCGGGGAAACCCGCGCTGAAGGCTTGCGGATCCAAACGCCCAGGGGAGCTGTGGAGCTGGAAGCAGACACCGTATTTCTGCATCACGGCGTTATGCCAAATGCAAATATGACCCGCGCTTTGGGGTTGGAACACATCTGGAATGAAGAACAGCTGACCTGGCATGTGAAACGTGACGATTTTGGACAATCATCATCTATGTCGCATGTGTCTGTGGCTGGTGACGGGGCTGGAATTACGGGTGCTGATGGCGCGCGGTGTGAAGGGCGATTGACCGCTTTGGGCATCCTCGCGCGCCTTGGGCGTATCTCTGAGAAAGAGCGTGATCAATTGGCCGCACCCGATTTGAATACGCTTCGCAAACTCGCCAAATTCCGGAGATTTATTGATCGCCTATACCGTCCGTTAAAATCTTTGCGCGTTCCCCAGGTTGAGAACACCTTGGTCTGTCGTTGCGAAGAACGCAGTCTTGCAGATTTACGCAACGGTTTTGAAACCGGTGCGAAAGATCCAAATGCCCTTAAGAGTTTGACACGTTGCGGTATGGGGCCGTGTCAGGGGCGGCAATGTGGCCCGATGGTCAGCCAACTGTTAAGCGATTGGCGCCAAGAGCCAATAGAAGACGTCGGTTATTACCGTCTGCGCAGCCCACAACGTCTGCTCAGCCTTGAAGAATTTAGCCGTTTCAAGACCGTCACCCCAGGTAAGGAGCGCGTCAAATGAAAACAGATGTTTTGATCATTGGCGGCGGTATCCAAGGCTGCGCGATTGCCTATAACCTTGCGAAACAAGGCGTATCCGTGATCTTATTAGAAAAGGATTACATTGCGCGTCACGCATCAGGTGTGAATGCTGGTGGCGTGCGTTTGCTGGGTCGGGGAATGGCAGAAGTCGCTTTGTCCAAAGCCTCAATGCAGATGTGGCCTGGCCTTGATGATGAACTGCAAGGCGACACCGGGTTTCGCGCAACTGGCCTGATCAACATTGCCGTGGACGAAGCTGATTTGGAAACCATGCGCGCACGTGAAACCAATATGCACGCCGCCGGATACCACCATGAACGCATTATTGATCGCGACGAATTGCGCGAACGTCTGCCCCATGTGAACGACAAATGTGTTGGTGGAGTGATGTCCGATATTGATGGCCATGCAATCCCTTACAAATCGACCAATGCCTTTCGTTTTGCCGCCGAAGCCCGTGGTGCGCAGATCTTAGAGGGGACTGAGTTAACCCATCTGCGGCAATTCGGTGACCACTGGCTTGCCGATAGTAGCGCGGGCAGGATTGAAGCGGGAAAAGTCGTGAATTGTGGCGGGGCCTGGGCGGATCGAATTGCGCTGATGATCGGGGATAATGTGCCTCTGTCTCATGCCGCGCCGATGTTGATGATCACGGCGCGGATGCCGCATTTTGCCGGCCCGGTGGTTGGGGGTGTTAGTCGGCAGCTCAGCTTCAAACAGTTTGAAAACGGTACAGTTCTGATCGGGGGCGGAGCCAAAGGTTTTGCCGATCGTGCCAACAATCGCACGGATCTTGACTATGCGAAACTTGCACAGGCGTCACGTATCTCAATTGAGTTTTTTCCGATTATGGCCGGGGCTTCTGTCAATCGTATGTGGGCCGGGCTGGAGGCCTATATGCCCGATAATCTGCCTGTAATTGGCCCTGCGGTGAATGCGCAAAACGCTTATCACGCCTTTGGGTTTTCTGCCCACGGTTTCCAGATGGGTCCGGTTGTTGGCAAGGTTATGGCTGATCTGGTACTGCACGGAAAATCCGACTTTGATCTCAACCCTCTACGTATCAATCGCTACGACCGTACCGTTCTTTAACAGGAGACATCCATGACAATCACCCGCATCGAAACCAACCAACGCATGAGCAAAATCGTAAAACACAACGGTGTCGCCTACCTTTGTGGCCAGACCTCAGGTGCTGAAACCGTGGCGGATCAAACCCGTGAATGCCTGGCCAAAGTCGATGCTTTGCTGGAACAAGCTGGCTCTGATAATACCCGCATCCTGCAATGTGTGATCTGGCTTGCAGATATGACAGATTTCGCAGAGATGAACGCCGTTTGGGATGCCTGGGTGCCAGAAGGTCACGCCCCGGCACGTGCCTGCGGTGAAGCAAAACTTGCACGTGAAGCCCTGAAGGTGGAGCTGTTGGTTACTGCTGCCTGTGATTAAACACACACCGGGATCTGAGCATAGTTTTTCAACTGCCCTGTTCATAACCAGCATTAAATCGTAAATTTTCAGCCTTCCCAATTAGGAAGGCTGTGAACTCTCTGGGCTGGTCTCATCACATAAGTATCAAAAATCAGGTCCATTCTGACCCTTGATCAACAGTATCATCCGTCCCCAAATCGAAGATCTAATGCTACTGCAATACACATATTGTAGAACTGGCAGGGTCAGAAATGGCTTGTCTTTGAATGCCATGATCGTTTAAATTTCGATGGCTTAAGCTATAGCTCATGTATTTTCATTCTTAGGCAGCTATAAGATTTCGATGGTGCCTTTCATATGCGGATGAAAGGCGCAAAAATAAGATGTTTCCATCCCAGCGGTGACGATAACTTCGGCGATCTCATCTTTGGCGATCTCCCCTGTATCCCAGCCGAACTGGTCGGCAGTGGCTGTGTGTGGGGCAAGGTCATGATTGGTCCAGCGGATCGTGTCTCCGACGTGAACCCGTAGATGCTGGGGCTCAAATTTGAACGTCAAAATGGCCACTTCATGCACAATGGGCACATCCGAACGCAGTGAAGTTGTCGTCAGGGCAGCTGCTGTTGCAGCCGCCCCACCGATCACCTGACGGCGTGAAAAACGACCACTGGTCACTGTAGTGCCTCAACCATCATTTCAGCATGTCCTTCATGCGCTTTGAAGATCTCCAGGCCCTGCTGAAACAGTGCTTTCACTTCGGCGTTGTCAATATTGGGGATCATGGTGTTTTCAACCAGATCATTAACCGCCTGGTGGTAAGCAAGCTCATTGGCGGCGTAAGCCATATCAAATTCCGCACCGCGCAGTTCAACAAAACCACTGATGATTTCTTCTGCATTTGCGTTCAGGGTCTGGCTGAAGGCATTGTCCTGTGCAGATGCACCCAACTTATCCAGCAGCCCCAAAGCCGCTTCGTTTACTGCGGTGTGATCGCGGATCATCGTGTTGGCAAAGGCGTGGATCTCTGGATTTGTAGATAAAGCCAGGGCCAGATGCGCATAACGAATGTCGATGTTGTCTGCGGTGTAGGCGATATGTGCATATTCAAGGTCGTTCATCGCAGCAACGTCCTGGGCGGACGCCTGAACACCTGTCATGGACAGGGTGATAGCAAGGGCAGAAATCAGTTTCTTCATTTGAGAACTCCAGATGTGTGGTTAACTGCACAAAGGGTAAGTCCATTCATTGCCAGCGATATATGCCTGTTCGTTCCAAATTTCATGCAGATCGTTCTAATATATGTACAGATGGACTGATTGCGGTATTGTGAGTGTATGCTTGATCTACTCAGTGACATCCTCACCAACCTGTCTATGCGCGGGACATTGTACTTTCGCACGTCTTTCACAAAACCCTGGGGCGTTGCCGTGCCCAGTTATGAAAATGTGGCACGGTTCCACTTCGCCCATCGTGGCAGCTGTTTGGTAAAAGTCGATGGCGTCTCAGATCCGATCACGCTTGCGCAGGGGGATCTGATCATCATTCCACATGGCGCATCTCATGATCTGTATTGTGGCCACGAACCCGAACACACCATTATGCCACTGGATGCCGTGTTGGAAAAATCCGGTTTTGATGGATCTGGCGTTCTGGTGTTCGGAGGGGATGAGCCGCAAAGTGAAACCCAGCTCATCTGTGGTCATTTTTCATTTAATCCGAAGTCCCGGCATATTTTGATGGAACGCCTTCCCCCGTTCATCCACCTGACGAATTATGGTGAAACTGCCGGACGCTGGATGGAGGCGACATTGCGCGTCATCGGTGAAGAAGCCGGCGGGCAAAAAATGGGCGGGGATCTGATTGCCCTTAAAATGTCAGAGGCGATTTTAGCACAGGCCATTCGTAGTTACATCGAAAGTGATGATGCACGCGACACTGCCCTAACCGCCTTTTCCGACAAGAACCTCAGCCGGGCCATTGATGCCTTCCACAAAGCCCCGGCAGAACGATGGACGGTTGAAACCCTTGCCCATGCGGCGGGAATGTCACGCACAGGTTTTGCTGTTCAGTTCCAGAAACTGATGCAGATGTCCCCGATGGAATACGTCACAACCTGGCGGATGGAAGTCGCAAAGAAGG
Source organism: Halocynthiibacter styelae (assembly GCF_016123485.1). GTDB lineage: Bacteria > Pseudomonadota > Alphaproteobacteria > Rhodobacterales > Rhodobacteraceae > Halocynthiibacter > Halocynthiibacter styelae. The sequence goes on from NZ_JADCKQ010000020.1 coordinate 13,544, forward strand.
TCTTGCTGCAGGCCGGGGCGTCATTAACCGATGCCGCCGAAAGTGCCGGCTATGCGTCAGATTCAGCGTTTACCCGAGCTTTCAAAAAAGAAACCGGGCAATCACCGGCCGAATTCAGGAAACTTGAAAGTACCGTTCATTCGCAATTCTGAACGATCTACATGATTTTGAAAACATCAGCGCATGGGATGGTTGGGGTTGACTGGTTGGATTTACTCTATCGACGCTGACAATCGGCGCAAACAGAGAAAGCCCAGTCATGTTTCCACGCTTCATTACCAAATCCATCCACGCCTAACGGCGTTCAAGAAGTCACGCTCACTCGCAGGGAAGAGCCCTCGCATCGGAGGGGAAGTGCGTTCGGAGTGAAAAAACAAAAAAATGGTTGGATTGATGGTTTGAATCCCGCTTTGGAATTCTGCGGCGCCAGTAGAAGCCGCTGCGGCGGTATTCAAGGTGGGGAAGCTTGGATGATGGTTTCATGCTCCGACTCTTTTCTCTCGTGTGACGAGTTTGTGACGAGCGGAGTGCACCAAAAGTGCCCAGAATCGAAAAAGACACCCGATTGGGTGCCTTTTTCGTTGTAAATCAACGCCTTGCGGTGTGATTGGCTCCGGCGGTAGGGATCGAGGGTGATTTTTAGACTTCTCGTACCGCATTGATTTCATGTGATAAATTTCCGTCTTTCGTCAGCCGAAGTGAGATTTGTGTAACCTTTGGTGTAACTTGGTGTGTAACCAATGAAAATGCAATCTCTGAGTTCAAAATAGCTTGTAAGTGCGGTAGATCTGACACTGGTAATCTGAATGCTTACGTTCCATACATTTGATGGAGGACCATTTTGGATTGTTCACGTTGGCTAGGACTTTACGCACGTACTAAATACGGCTGATTTTCCATGAAGCGTCATGGCTACCCAGTCTATTGCATGAGGTCACAGCATGGTCAGCGGGTCATTTCATCTTGTTCTGTAACTTTACAGAAATGGCCTCGGACAGCAGGACAAGCACGATGATTGCCACCGTCACAGCCGCCGCTTTGTCATATTGAAACGAACGCACATAGGTTTGCACATACAGGCCAATTCCGCCGGCACCCACGATCCCAAGGACAAGGCTTTCCCGCAGGTTCAGTTCAAAGCGGAACATCGTATCGCGCAGGATCACCGGCGCCATTTGCGGCCAGATGCCCCAGCGCAGTTGCTGGGCGCGCGACGCCCCGACGCTTTGCAGTGCTGTCACCGGGCCTGACGCAACATTGTCGATGGCCTCGGCGTAAAACTTCGCAAGCATTCCGGTGGCATGGAAGGTGATCGCCAGAATACCGGGCAGGGGGCCCAGGCCAACAGACCCGACCATCAGCATGGCAACCACGATCAGAGGAATGGCGCGGATGATCGCAAGGCCAGACCGCACAGGCCGCCAGATATATCCGGGGAACAGTGCTTCAGCGGCTAAAACACCAAGAACTGCGGACAGAAGCACGGCAAAGAAGGTGCCGAGAATAGCGATGCGCAATGTCTCCAGCAGGCCTTTCAGGATCTCTGGCCAGACGCTCCAATCTGGGGGAAACATCCGTGCCAGAAAATTGCCAAGGCGCGGTGCAGCCGACCCCAGTTTATCGGTGCCAATATCCGCACTGAACCCGGCCCAGAGGATGGCACCGCCGATCAGCACCCAGATCAGATGGCGTGTCATGCGCCAACCACGCGCAGGTTGGTTTCAGGGGGGAACCCGTCATACAGCTGGCTGACATCACTTGCGGTCACCTGGCTGCCGGGGCGGTCAAACAGAATGGCTCCGTCACGCAACCCGATCACGCGATCAGAAAATCTTTGTGCAAGGTCAGGCTGATGTGAGCTGAAGATCACGGTGGTTTTGTCCTGTGTTGCCCGGGATGTGATCAGGGCCAGAAGGTCTGCTGCACGGGTCGGGTCAAGATTGCTGACGGGTTCATCTGCCAGGATTAGACGGGGTTCCTGGGCCAGACAGCGGGCAATGGCCACGCGCTGGCGTTGGCCGCCGGACAGCTGATCGGCGCGGCGATGGGCCAAATCAGACAGGCCTGTATCTGCAAGCGCGCGGGCCACGATCAGGTGATCCTGTGCATCAAACCGTCCCCGCAGAGACAGCCAGTGTGACGACCAGCCCTTTGTGCGCCCAAGCCGCCCATTCATCACGTTCTGATATACGCTTAAGCGATCAAGCAGGGCGAATTCCTGAAAGATAAAACCGACATCTGCATGATCTGATCGGCTGGTTTTCTCTTTTTGAACCAGGGGCTTGTCCAGAATATATGCCTGTCCGCCTTTGGGGCTCAAGCGCCGATCCAGCAGAGCCAGCAATGTGGATTTCCCAGCACCCGATGGGCCAAGCAATGCGATGCGCACGCCTTCAGACACGGTTAAATCAATACTGCGCAGAGCGATACTATCAGCAAAAGCATGGGACACACCTGAAAGGGCGACAGCATGATTCATTCGAGCAGCCCGTATTTCGTCGCCATATCGCGTACGCCATCATACGCTGCCAAGTCTGCCCTGACATAGCCATCCGGCCCATAGAGATAAGCCAAAAGGTGGTTGTTTTCAGCTTCATTGAGGGTCAGCATCACCTCTGTGAATTGCGCCTTAATCCCTGCATCCAGATCCGGGCGGGCAATGATTGCGTGGCTGGGGATCTGCACGGATTCTGCCAGAACCCGGATTTCAGCCTGTTGTTCGGGTGACAACAGAAGATCTGCATATTGACTGGCCCCGGCTGCATCGACCAGACCGTTCGCCATGGCCTGCATCGCCTGCTGATAGCCCCCGGCAAAGAAACTGTTGCCAAAGAAATCCGCAGCGCCATCCGTGCCGGTGAACAGCCCCTGTTCGACAAATAAATCCAGCGGATAAAGATAGCCGGATTCAGAGACCGGGTCGGCAAAAGCAATATCGCGGCCCTGCAGGTCTGCCAGCGTTTCAATGCCGCTGTCCCGACGCACAAAGATACGTCCCGCATAGCTGGGCGCGCCTTTATACACTTCAGACAGCAAGGGCTCCGCCCCGATTTGCGCTTCGGCCAGCACAAAGGGCAGGGCGCCCATAAAGGAAATATCCGCGTCCCCATTGCGCAGGGCTTCCACGGCTGCCGCGTGATCAAAGGTTATAAAACCCTGCACGGACAGCCCCATCTGTTCGCCCATCCAGGCGGTGATGACATCAATATCACCCAATAGTTTTTCCGGGTTTTCCTGTGGGATGAAGGCGATTTTCAAAGCGTCCTGCGCCAGAGCTGCGGGGGCGGACAGGGCCAGGGCCGCGAGGCCCGCCAAAAGGTTACGACGGTTCAGCATCAGTACATCGCCTCATCAAGTTCGGATTGCAGGGTTTTGAAAGCGTCCCAGGCCGCGGCGGCTTCCGCCCAGTTGTCACCGGCGCTGGCATCACCTGCGGCTCTCAGAAGGGAGGACAGGCGGTAAACATCGGCTTTTGCGGCCTGGTTCACCATGGTTGAGGCATCCGCAGCAAGGTCCGCAGCAACAGTATCCACCAGAAGCGCAATGTTTTCAGCGTCCTGCATTGGGATCAGCGTGTTCAGGGTGGAAGCAAAGGTTGTTAGTTCTTCCCATGCCAGCCGGAAGGTGGTCTCGCGACCTTTAAAGACCTGATAGGGGTCTTCCCCATCCCCAACCGCATAAAGATAGGCGGTCAGATCGCCGCGCTCAGCGTCATCAAGGCCAAGGGATTTGCTGTCATTGAACCAATCCACGACGCTTTCCAGGGTCGGCAGGGAACCATCATGCATATAGGGGGCGGAAAAGTTAATATTGCGCAGAGTGGGTGTGTCAAATTGCGTGACCGTGCCGCCTTCAAAGGGCGCCTCAGAGCTGCCAATATCATAGGTCATCCCGTCGCGGAAATTCCGATCCGGTGTGTGGCAGGTGGCGCAGGCGCGGCCGTTCAGGCCCTCAAAAGGCGTATTGAACAGGGCTTCGCCACGCTTTGCAGCCTCAGACGCTAAGTCGGTTAAACGACCTGCATCATCAATCTTGGGGTTCGGCAGGAAATCAAACTGGCGCATATAGGCAATCAGCGCATCCAGCTGAAATGGCGTCGGTTCTTTGCCCGCAAATTCTGTCACGATGACGTTGCGGGTGAAGCGGCGCAGGCTGGATTCGCGCCCATCCCGCCCGTAAGGCGCGGTAAAACGAATGCCGCGCATGGAGGGCGTGTCCAGGTGATCATCGGTGCGATCATTGAACATCGAGTTGAAGAATGACCCGTCCACATCCATCCCGCCTGCATGGCTGGACAGGCCGGGAATAAAGAAATCGCGGTTCACATCGGATCGATTATGACAGGTCGAACAGGCCATACCCAGATCGCGGGCGGGGCCGCCAAAGATTTCCGGGCTGTCAAACAGCATATCGCCATACGCCACCAAGGGCATGTCAGCTTCGTCAAGACCGGCTTCTTCAAACTGCAGAACAAGCCGGGGAAGTTCACGTTGATCCGCAATGTTTGATCCAGGCGGCAAGGCAACAGGCACTTCGATCTCAGCCCCACTGCTATGAATTGTTTCGGGCACGGTCGTTAGCGTGCTTCGTGGCATGAAATCCGCAGCGGTGTAGTTCTGCATCAGGTATGTTTCAATGGTTTCTCGCGCGGCATTGAAAGCATCGCGATCCGCCTCAAGGGCACCGGCCTGGGACAAGCCCGCGCTGCCGACGGCTGAATTTAGGGCAAGCCAAGCCCGACCGTTCTGGTGAAAACCACTGCGATCTGCCGCCTGAATGCCATCCGCAAATGCCCGGTATAAGGTTTCCGCCCGCGCAATATGCTGTGCGGCTTCGGGCGTGCCCAAATTGTCAGAAGCCTTTGCCAGAGACCGCAGAATTCCGTTTTCAATCACATCGGTTGCAGCCAGAAACAGAGCCTGGCGGTCCTGATCTTCCAGGGCCTGGGATATGCCGCGGGTTTCAGACTCGGTCATGTTTTCAAAGGCCGCAATATCCCGGGCGCTGCCTGCAACCGGCGTTGTCCAGCTGCTGTCCAGAAGGTCCCATGGCATTGGATCAAGGTTCCCCAGAAACAATGTCAACCGATAGGCGGCGGCGCGCGGCGCCCAGGGCGCGTCTTCTAAAGCAGTGGCCTGAGCCATGGCGGGCAACAGGCACAGGGCCGTTGTAGCGAGAAATCGTTTCATATGGAGACTCAAAGTTAGCTTTGGCTAAATTACTTAGCCGTGGCTAATATATTGTCAAGCACTCGTTTTGCGGGCATAGAGAACTTCAGTAACATAAGCGACCAAATCCAATGACCAACCCACCTTTCAATTCTGCCCCGCGTTCGGTCCAAGAACAGGTGCGCCAGTTTGAATCCGTGCGCACTGCGCATCAAAGCGAAATGGTCGAAGATTACGTCGAACTGATCGCGGATCTGATCCATCTGACCGGGTCGGCCCGCCCAAAGGATATCGCCGAACGTTTTGGCGTGGCGCAGCCAACTGTGACGAAAAACCTTGCCCGGTTGAAACGCGAAAAGCTAATTCTGCATGAACCTTACCGTTCTATTCAGCTGACCGAAGAGGGGCGTCAGCTTGCCAGTTCCTGCCGAAAGCGGCATCGCACCGTCGTTGAGTTCCTGATTGCCTTGGGGATTTCACCTAGCGTTGCGGAACACGACGCCGAAGGGATCGAACATCACGTCAGTGATGAAACACTGCGCGTGTTTCGGGCTTTCACCCACGACAAGAAACCCTGATTAGGCTCCAATTTCATTGTGATCTGTCAGGCATTCTGAATGATCCCGCAACACTTCCAGCACCCGGCAATCCCCCGTATGGCCACCGCTGCATTCCTTCACCATGCGTTTCAGTTCTTTGCGCAAGGCCTCTAGGCGTGAAATGCGTTGTTCAACTTGGTTCAGCTGCCGTTGGGCGATCTCATCCGCTTCATGACAGGATTTATCGGGTTGGTCAGACAGTTTCAGCAATTCCCGGATCGCATCCAAGGTAAAGCCCAGCTGGCGCGAATGGCGTATGAAGGACAAACGATCAAGTTCCGCCGTGTGATACCGTCTTTGCCCGCCTTCTGTGCGTCCGGGTTCGGGCATCAGGCCGATCTGTTCATAATAGCGGACCGTCTGCACCTTCGTGCCGGTTTTCTTTGCCAATGCGCCTATCGTCAGCATTTTGTCTCTCCTGAAATCTACATAGACTGTAGGTTCTGCAATCCCCGGCTTCAAGGATCAACCGCCACATATCACATCTCTGTGAAGGTGAAATAAGCGGAAAAAAACCTCTTGAACCTCTAGCTGCTAGAGCATGTATCCCGCCCCCAAATTGACACGAATCCGAGGAAAGTGGATTGAGACTCAGGACGATACAGCTGATTTTATGGGCGCTCGCCCTTGCGGCTTCGCTGGCTTATGGCCTGCTGATCTGGTGGCCGGAAAATCAGAAAACCACCGCAGAGACGCAATTTACCGCGCGTTTTGAACTGACGGATCACCAGGGGATCACGCGAACGCAGGCAGATTTTACCGGTCGCTGGATGCTGGTGTTTTTCGGGTTCAGCAACTGCCCGGATGTCTGCCCGACCACTCTTGCTGAGGTTGCCGCAGTCATGGACGGCCTTGGCCCGGATGCGGCCGAAGTCGCACCGTTGTTCATCTCAATTGATCCGGAGCGTGACACACCAGAGGCCCTGGCGGAATATGTGCCATTGTTTGGTGCCGGCATCACCGGGCTGACGGGCACAACGCAGCAGATTGAGCAGACCGGGCAGGGGTTTCATATTTTCTATGAGAAGATCGAAGAGGCCGCAGCCCCGGGGGGATACACGATGGGACATTCTTCGCAGTTGTTCCTGTTCGACCCCTCTGCCGTTTACGCGAAATCCTGGCAATATGGCACCCCGGCAGAGGAAATCCTGGCGGACCTGAAGGAGCAGATGGAACAATGGTAAATCTACGTGGTGAACCGGCACTGATCGGGGCCTGGGTCCTGGCGCTGACCTCTTCCCTGGCGGTTTTGTTTATTGGCGAGGTTCTGGGCCAGATGCCCTGTCTTCTGTGCTGGTATCAACGGGCGTTTATGTTCCCGCTGGCGATTATCCTGGGCTTTGGGTTGTGGTGGAATGACCCGAAGGCCGGGCGTTATGGCGTGGTGCTTGGTCTGATGGGGGCGGCCGTGGCGCTTTGGCATATGGGGTTGTTTGTCGGGATCATTCCGGAACCCATCCAGCCCTGCACGGCAACTGGCCCCTCCTGCACCGATGACAACCAACGCATCCTGGGCCTGCCCATTCCGCTTTTTTCTTTGCTTGCCTTCATCCTTATCACGGCTCTGTCGGCGCTTTCACTGAAGGACAATTCACATGACACGTAAACCGCTTCTGCTTTCCGTATTGGCCATTGGTCTGGTCGGGTTCGCCTCTGCCAGCTGGTATGTCAGTCAGCCCGCGCCGCAGGTTGCAACAGCTGTTCCTGCGACCATGCAGTCTGAAGCTTTGATGCGCAGCTATTCCCCGATCCTTGGCAACGAAGAAGCACCGGTTACGATCGTTGAGTTCTTCGATCCGGCCTGCGAGGCCTGCCGCGCATTTTACCCGGTGGTGAAAAGTATCATGGCAGAACACGGGGATGCGGTGCGGGTTATGATCCGATATACGCCATTCCACGGCGAGGGGTCACTTGAGGCCATCCGCATTCTGGAAGTCGCCCGGATGCAGGGTGTGTTTGAACCGGTCCTGGAAGCTCTGCTGAGCGAACAGCCCCGCTGGGCCTCACATGGCGCGCCGGAACCGGGGCTGATCCTTGAAATTGCAGGCAATGCCGGCCTGGATACCGAGGCGGCTGCAACACAGATGCTGGCACCTGCGGTACTGGCGGTTGTGAACCAAGACAGTGCCGATGTGGAAACCATGGGGGTGCGCCAGACGCCGACGTTTTATGTGAATGGCAAGCCGCTTGAAACCTTTGGTGATGCAGAATTGCGCGCGCTTGTGGCGCAGGAAGTTGCGCTTGCGCAGGCAGGGGAGTGACCCGGATGAAAACTTGTTATTTCCGACCGCTCGCCCTGTGTGCTGTCCTGTTACTGACGGCGACGCCCGGGTTTGCCGGGGCTGAGGACGTGCGTGTGACGGATCCCTGGGCCCGGGCCAGCATTGGAGTGAACCGCCCGGGTGCGGCCTATCTGACATTGCACAATACTGGGCAGGATGACGTCACGTTGACGGGGGTGACAACACCTCTTGCATTGCGTCCTGAAATTCACCTGACCAGCACCAATGCCGAAGGTATCAGTTCCATGCGCCGCGCGGGTGACATCACGATTGCCGCTGGTGAAAGCGTCTCTCTGGAACCGGGTGGTCTGCATACGATGCTGATGCAGCTTCAGACACCCATGCAGGAAGGTGAAAGCTTTCCTCTGACCTTTGAATTTTCCGATGGGGGCACTGTCACCGCTGATGTGCCGGTGCTTGGTTTGGCTGCGCGGGGGCCGCTTGAATGATGCGCAGACGGGCCGCATTGAAATATGGCGCGGTGGCGGTTCTGGCCGCCGGTGCCGGTGTTCTGGGGCGCAGGTTCCTGACGGACCCGGGCACAACACCCGAGGCACAGGATGTTCTGCCTTTGCCGCTTGATCAGATGTCGTTCAACCTGACACGTCATGACGGCGCGCCCACAGGCCCCGAACAACTTGTAGGGCGTCCGGCCATGGTCTTTTTCGGCTTCACCTATTGCCCGGATATCTGTCCGACCACTCTGGCTGATATCGCGGACTGGCTGCATGAACTTGGGCCAGAGGCCGAACAACTGAATGTGGTCTTTATCACCGTTGATCCCGAACGCGATACGGTTCCGATTATGCGCGATTATGTCGGGTATTTTCATCCCCTGGTTCAGGGCTGGACTGGGACGCCCGATCAGATCGCCCGTGCCGCAGGGGATTTCCGGGTGCGGTATGAAAAAGTCCCCCTTGGCGGCGGGGATTACACGATGAACCATACAGCCGGTGTTTTTCTGTTTGATGAAACTGGCCGGTTTGCCACGCTTATTGATTACCATGAACCACGGGAGTTCGCCGTGCCAAAGATCCGCCGCGTTCTGACACCTGTGACAGAGGAAAGAACATGACTATTCCAACCCGTTTTGCAGCACTTATGTTGGGGGCTGCGTTTTGCCTTTCCCTGACTCTAAACGCCCGGGCGCAACCGGCTGAGTTCCCTGTGATACAGACACAGACGCTTGAAATTGCGTCCGGGCAGACCCTTGATCTGCTTCTGGCACAGGCAGGCATTGGGGCAGCAGAACGACAGGAGATCGCTTTTGCCTTCGGGGCGGAATATGATTTGCGAAAATTGCGCCCCGGCCATGAACTCCGGATTGATATGACACCTGGTGGCACGGTGCAGCAGGCGGAGTTGCGCGTCAGCGAAGGGGTGCGCATCGAGATCAGCTTTGGTGTGGATACCGCCACCCGTGTCATTGCGCCAGAACCTGAGGTTTTGCAGCGTGCTGCCAGTTTACAGATCAACACATCGGTCTTTGTCGCATTGGAAGAGGCGGGTGTGCCGTCACGTTTCGCGGTGAAACTGGCGGAAGTTCTGGGTGGCACCGTTGATTTTCGCCGGGATCTGAGCGGGGGTGAAACCCTGCAGATGATGTGGCGTGAAACCCGGATAGACGGTGAAAGCATCGGCCACTTTGAGCTGACCTTTGCCGCACTCAAGATTGACGACACGCTGTTCGAAGTTACATGGCCGGATGCGGCATCAGGCTCGGCAACACTTTATCGCAATGGCGAGGTGATGCGCGTGGTTGCGCAGCCTGTTGAAGGGGCGCGGGTCAGTTCTGTTTATGGGCGGCGCAGGCATCCGGTTTACGGCGATATCCGGATGCACAGTGGTGTAGATTTCGCGGCCGCCCGTGGTACGCCGGTCTATGCAACGGCACCCGGACGTATCCGCTTTATTGGCCGGCGCGGCGGTTACGGGCGCACGGTTGAAATATCACATGGTTCATCAACAATGACCCGCTATGCCCATCTGAACGCAATACCTGAAGGGGTGCGTGAGGGGCAGCAGGTCGCAGCAGGTGACAGAATAGGCAGCGTGGGTTCAAGCGGAACCGCAACCGGCCCGAACCTGCACTATGAGGTGCGCGTTAACGGGCGCCCGACAGATCCTTTGTCGGAGGATCAGAATATTGCTATATCCCGGACAACACAGTCTGGTGAAATAGCGCAGGAACGCCTTGTCAGGGCACGGGCTGACCTGCAACAGTTAATGACGGACCAGAGCCCAACACAAAGGACACCCTCTGAATCATGAAACGTTTTTTTTCCATACTATCGGTTCCATTTGTACTGAGTGCCTGCACCATGACCGAGGGGCCTCTGACGGAAGCCGGGTATATCCGGGAGTTGCCTGAACAGGTGACTGCGCTGGCAGCACCCTGGCAGGATCTGACAATGGTACGCCTGAACCCGGAAGACAGCTGTTACTGGTATCGCCACCAGGGCCCGGTTGAGGCGACGATGATTCCTCTGCGCAGTGTCAGAGGTGGTAAGATCTGCGTACAGCGCGATGATGCGACGCCTGTCACAAGCTGACTTATGATTTTTCAGCGGGCCAATCGCCCGTAACAAGTAAACAGGATTTTTCCAATGCTGACCCGACGCCATTTTATTGCGACTTCAACTGCAATGTTTTCCGCTGCCATTCCTGGCGCAACATTTGCCTTGCCCCGGCCCAGTGCTTCACAGCGCTCGGTCTGGGATGCGCAGGTGACACCGCCTGATTTTGACCTTGCTACAACCAACCCCTGGGGCATACATCCGCGGCTTCTGCCACAACGGGTCGAAGCCCGCGCAGGGCTGACACCCGGAGACATCCACGTGGACGCCGTTGCCCGCTATCTTTATCTGATTGAAGAAGGGGGCACCGCCATGCGTTACGGCGTGGCGATCGGGCGCAGCGGTCTGTATGAACCTGGCACCTATAAGATCCGCCGGAAAGTACAATGGCCAAGCTGGACCCCGACACCGGATATGATCCGCCGGGAACCCGCAGCTTATAAGCAATATGAAGATGGTATGCCCCCGGGTCCGCGTAACGCGCTGGGATCACGTGCGCTGTATCTGTATGTTGGCAATCGTGATACTTATCTGCGCATTCATGGCACTCCTAGTCCACGGTCTATTGGCACCCGTGCCAGTTCCGGATGCGTGCGCATGATCATGCCACATATCAATGATCTCTATGATCGGGTCAGTACAGGTGTAACCGCTTATCTTTACCCTGCTGGTGGCGACGGACCTTTAGCGGCCAACAGCTGAATGATCTGTTGAAAAAGTAAAAGTTCTGCCGTCCCTACTCATTGTCGGCAGAATTCTTTTGCGAACGATATTGTTTTTTCGGATTTGTATGTCGCGGGGGCAAAGAGATAGTACAGATAGCGTTTAAGTGCGGCAGGTCAGGCACTGGTAATCTTAGTATTTACGTTCCATATATTTTTTAAAGGACTTCTTTGATTTTTTATAAGTTGGGCAGGATTTTATGCGCATATTGCACACGGCTGATTGGCACATCGGGCAGACCTTAAATGGCTGGGCCCGGGATGGGGAACATCAGGCGTGGCTTGATAAACTGGCCCATGTTCTCGTGCAGGAACAGATCGATGTTCTTCTGGTTGCCGGGGATGTGTATGACGGGGTCAATCCTTCAGGGGCGTCCCAGCACATTCTTTACACGGCCCTTCGTAAATTCAAGGACGCGCGCCCGGGTTTGCTCACCTTTATCACATCTGGAAACCACGATCCCGCCGGCCGGTTGGAAGCGCCCGCTGCAATCCTTGAGGGGCTGGACGTTCATGTGGTTGCAAGTGTTCGCCGGATTGAGGACGAGATTGATATTGCATCCCATATGTTTCCAATTCCGGATGAAAACGGAAGTCATCAGGCATGGGTCTGCGCGATCCCTTTCCTGAGGTCGGCAGATCTTCCGGATCTGAACTTCAATCAAAGTGAAGGTCGAGGATCTCCGATTGTGGATGCGGCGCGCCGGTTCCATCTGGATATTGCGCGAAAAGCGCGGGAACATGCAGGCGATCTCCCGATACTGGCGATGGGGCATTTACATTGTCATGGCGCGACTGAAAGCGCCCTTGGTGAAGTTAGCGCCGAGCGCCGCATTCTGATTGGTGGTGAACACGCGCTGCCGGAAGACGTCTTTCCGGAAGAGTTCAACTATGTTGCGCTGGGGCATTTGCACAGGCCTCAGACATTGGGCGGCGGCAGGATCCGGTATTCAGGCTCCTGTTTCCCGCTGTCCGCTGCTGAAGTTTCTTATGATCACGGCGTCACGCTTATTGATCTTGAGGGCGGGGAATATCAGCTCAGACATCATTCAATAGATCGGCCAGTTCCGATGGTCCGCCTGCCCGCAGAGGGCGCAATGGATATTGCACGGCTTGAAGAGGCACTGGATGCCCTTGATCTTGATCCTGAGCTGCCCGGTGATCTTCAGACATTTGTCTATGTCAATCTCACTGCGGAAGGCCCGGCTTCTGTTCTTCTGGCTGAAGCAGAAAAACTACTTGCTAAATATCCGCTTCGTACAGCCGGGGTGCGCGTCCGGCGTCAGGTGACTGAGCGACATGAAGAACCTCCTCAATCACTATCAGAAACAACGCCTGAAGATCTGTTTAACGATGCTTTCGTGAAAGCCAATGGCGTGACACCGGGGGCGCGGCATACGGCTGCCTTCCGTGAAGCGATGATTGGAGAGTGAAATGCAGATTTTAGCTATTCGCGGATCAAATCTCGCCAGCCTGTCTGATAATTTTGAGATCGACCTCACCTCTGAACCTTTGCGATCGGCTGGGCTGTTTGCCATCACGGGGGAAACCGGCGCCGGCAAGTCGACCATCCTTGATGCCATGTGCCTGGCTTTATATGGTGATTGTCCCCGATTGAGTGGGGCGGGGGTGAATGATGATGTGCCTGATGTGGCAGGGGATGCCATCAAATCACGTGACCCGCGTGCAATCCTGCGCCGCGGCACCGCATCCGCACATGCCGAGGTGGAATTTAAAGCACCAGACGGGCTGATCTACAAGTCAACCTGGGCGATCCGCCGGGCCCGGGGTCGAGCGGAAGGAAGACTGCAAAGTGTCGACCGATCCCTGATCCGTATGGATACCGGTGTTGTGCTGGAAAGCCAGATCAACGCCGTTCGCGACCGGGTTACAGAAATTTCGGGTCTGACATATGATGAGTTCCGCCGGACAGGCCTTCTTGCACAGGGGGATTTTGATGCCTTTCTGCGCGCCAATACGACAGATCGTGCGGCTCTTCTGGAAAAGGTCACCGGCACTGAAATCTACCGTGAGATTTCCAAGCGAATTTATGCGCGCCATGAAGAGGCAAAAGCCGAAGTTGAGCGCCTCAATCAGATCCGCGAGGCAACGCCGTCCCTGACGGATGATGAACGGGAGGTCCTGGCTGAAGAACAGGATGAACTGGGCCGGGAAATCAAAGCACTTCTGCAGGAAATCTCCTCCCTGTCGCAGGACATCAAAAAGATTGAAGCCCTGAAGGCTGCGCAGGTACAGCTGGCGGCCGCAAAGGATGCGGATGCAAAGGCAAAGATGGCACAGGCCGGCTGTCATGGCGAAAGAGCGACGCTGCAAAACATTGAGGCGGCGCTCAATCTCCGGTCTGAAAATGACCGGCTGAACGCTGCATCAAGAGAATTGGTGAGGATCAAAAAAGATACGGATGAACTTCAGGCCCGGGAGGTGAAACTTACATCTGATCTGAATGACAGAACACAGGCTCATCAACTGGCAGAGCGGGCCGCACAAGACGCTGAGGATGCCTTCAAGCTGCTTGGTCCTCAGTGGAGTGAAGCAACCCGTCTGGATGGTCTGGTGCAGAGCACAGCAGTTGAGGTGAACACGGCTGAGGATGCTCTCAAGGCATCCGGATCGAAGCGGTCAGCAGCGCAGAGCGCTCTGGCTCTGAAAAAGGCCGCTGAGGGAGAGGCCCGGGGCGCCTATGATTTGGCAGTTGAGCGGCTCGGCCGGGCCGGTGGTGTTGAGGTGTTGGCAGAAAACTGGAGCCAGGTCGGCCCGGCGATCGAAGAGCGGAGCGGGTTGCGTCAGGCGGTGGCCAGTGGTGAAGCTGAACTCCAGGGCGCGCGCAATGCCATGATCAGTGAGACTGGCAGAAAAGAAGGGCTTGATAAGCTTGATCTGGAAGACCGGGGTACCATCCAAGAAAAAGAAGAGAAAATCTCAGCATTAGAGAAAAGGCAGGCTGAAATTCTGGAAAGAGATCCTGGGAAAAGGCTTGATAATCTTCATACTGGTCAGAAATACATTATGGAAATGTCACGCCTCGTCCGCCACACGAGTGCTCTCTCTGAATCCGATTCAAAAATAACCAATAAAATCAATAAAACAAAAGAACAAAAAACAAAATCTCTCTCAAATCTTGATGTCGCGCAGCAAGACATCATTAAGGCAGAAGCTGCCGTATCTGCTCTTACTTCTCCTGCGGATCAGGCTGCCGCTGCAGCCTCTGAGGCAGCAGCAAATCTCAGACGCAGGCTCGAACCAGAATGCCCTTGTCCCGTATGCGGGGCAACGGAGCACCCGGTGGCTGCGGATGAAGCCCTGGCCAGAATGGCCCGGGATCTGAAAGCGCAGCTGGAGGCCGCGCGCGCGGGGGTGGAAGAGGCCTGCAAGCGCAAGTCCTCCCTTGAGCGGGAGATCGATGCGGCTGACATCTCGATCAAATCTGATGAAAGCGGCCTTCAGGCCGCGCGCCAACAAATTAAGGATGCACAAATTGAATTCACGGAAGCCAGATCAAAAGCTGAAAGCACCGGCCTGAAAAACCTGCCTGTCAACGCGATGGACGCCGGGGATGATCTTGATGTGCTGCTACAGCAGATTGAGACCCGAAAAGGTGAGATCGAGCTCCTTATTCAGGAAAAGGATGATCTTGCGCGCAGCATCACAGCAGATCGTCAGGCAATTGATGTTCTGCGCGGGACTATCGGCGCGCGGGAAGCTGAGCGGGAAGCCCTGCGGGCGCGCCTGTCTGATGCTGAAAAGAAAATCGGGTTGTCAGAACAAATTATAAGTCAGTCTGAAAAACAAATTCTGAATATCGATGCAAAAATCAAAGATACCCTTGAAGGTGTTAAGGTTTCTCTGGATCAATTGGATGAACAGCCCGGCGATGTCATCGAGAAGCTCTCGCAGGCTGTTGAAGCTTGGCGCGCTGAAATCAGGCGCCGGGATGAAGCGGATCTGAAGCTCCGGAATATCGCGCCTGAGATAAGCGCGGCGCGGTCAGATCTGTCGGCCGCAGATGAGGATGTGAAGAAAAGCGAAACTGCGCTGCAGGAACGGCGGAATTCCCATCAGGATGTTCTTGATAAGAGATCTCAGCTTCTTGGGGGTGAGAACACAGAGACGCATCGCACACGGCACAATAATGAGCGCCTGAAAAGCAAAGAGGCGCAGGAGCTGGCCCAGAAGGCATTGTCTGATTGCACATCATCCCTCAGCGCGCTGAAGGCCCGGATTGCAGATCTGAATGCGGCCAATGGCGCGGCTATCAGCGAAGAGGAAAGCGCCCGAAGCGATCTTCAGGAGAAACTCGAAGCAGCCGGGCTGTCTCACATCATGCTGACAGAGCTCCTGGCGCAGGGCCGGGATGAAGCTGCGCGCATTAAAACGAGGTTGAAGTTAATCGATGACGCCGCTGTGGCAAGTCAATCAGCAGTCCGGCAACGTGAGATCGACCTTCAAAAAGTCATGGCAGACGGTATTCCGGATAAGGAAGAGCAGGATCTCAGAGACAATCTTGCAGAATTTGAAGGCCATCGGGATGAAAAGCGTGAAAGAACAGGGGCAATTACCGGCCAACTGAACGCTGATGATGTCATTCGCGAGCGGCTGAAGGGTATTCTAGCACAAATCTCCACAGCATCTGAAGTCCGGGATACATGGCTTGCGGTCAATGAGGCCGTTGGATCCCGGCAGGGCGGCAAGTTTGCGCAGATCGCGCAAAGCGTAACCTTGTCACTGCTTGTGGAGCGCGCCAACAGACATCTCGTCGATCTCAAGCCCAGGTACAGGCTTTCTCAGGGTGGTGATGATCTTTCCCTGCATATTGTCGATCGGGACATGGGCGATGAGGTGAGGTCCACAAGGTCTCTGTCCGGTGGAGAGCGTTTCCTTGTGTCTCTTGCCCTGGCTCTGGCCTTGTCCGGTATGGGCGGGCAGGGCGGACTGGCGGCCACTCTGTTTATCGATGAAGGCTTTGGGTCTCTTGACGCTGAAAGTCTTGATGTGGCCATGGATGCCCTTGAAAACCTTCAGGCGCAGGGCCGCACCATCGGGGTTATCAGCCACGTTGAAGCGATGAAGGACCGGATCCCGGTGCAGGTGCGCGTCAGTCGCCATGGGGCAGGGGCCAGTACGGTTTCCCTCATTACGGCAGCATAAAGGTAAGCTGAGAAAGTAACTCCTAATGCTGATTTTTGAGCACTGACCTCACAACCTGCATTTGGAGTTGAAGTTTCAACGGAGCTAAGACACCCTGTCAGTAGATTTCAGTGGGCCATAGTGAAACTTCCAAAAAAGGTGCGGATTAGCTTACATCGGTGTGTAAGCTAAGTGTTGACATATGAAGGCGTATAGCTTACACGTAATGAATGATAGAAAGCTTCGCACACAAACAGCTAAAAGCACTTTGGGAAACTGGAAAGTCGAGAATTGACGCCAGAATGCACAGTCGAATTTTCCGAAGGCTTGATGCTTTGGATGCGGCAACCAAACCAGAAGATATGAACCTTCCAGGTTTCGACTTCCACCCTTTGCGAGGCTATACACCAACGCGCTTTACGGTTCATGTAAATGGCCCTTGGTGCATCACATTCGAGTTCCGGGATGGCAACGCCCATGTTTTGGATTTCGAGCAATACCATTAGGAGAGACAGATGACCCGCTTTACAGATCGCTGCCCTGCGCATCCTGGTGAAATTCTTCGCGAAGATGTAATTCCAGCTACCGCAAAGCCGAAGGCTGAAGTGGCACGGATGCTGGGCATTTCGCGACAGCACCTTTACGACATTCTTTCCGAGCGCAAGCCAGTCAGCGCAGAGGTCGCAGTAAGACTCGGAAAACTGTTTGGTAACGCCCCGTTATTCTGGGTGCGTTTGCAAGGGGCATATGATGCTTGGAACGCAACCCGTAACGTCGATGTGTCTAACATTCCAACTCTTCACGCTGCTGAATGAAAACGTCCAAGAGAGGTCCAGATCAATGACAGATGATCTACGAAACATCCCTCATGTAGATGGCATCACTGTGTTTGGCATCGAAAGCCATGCTGTTGAGAAGGAGGGGTGCCTGGACTTCGATATTAACAATCCTGAAGGGGGAACATTTACCTTTGTGTCTCCCGAATACGCTATTCAAGTTGGGTAAACTTTGATCCGTGAAGCCAAAGCTACATTAGCAGGTCAGCGTTGGAACAACTCCTCTAAATCTAAGGTCGGATCCCGATTCAGGTGCGCGTCAGTCGCCATGGGGCAGGGGCCAGTACGGTTTCCCTCATTACAACATAACGAAATTCATAGGAATATAGGTTGTAGCCGCAAAGCTATAATGTCACCCATTGGCAAAGCAGAAGTGTCACTCTGTCGCTGTTGACGCAACGCGGAGGACTGGCATGGGATGGGTTATGATGAGTGAACGCGACTTAAACCGAATTGAGGTAATTTCGCAGATTGTGGATGGTCGCCTGACTGCGGAATGCGCGGCAAACATGCTGGCGCTAACGAAGCGCCAGATCTTTCGTCTTCTGCGCCGGTTTCGCGAAGATGGGCCTTCAGCTCTAAGCCACAAAGCGCGTGGAAAGCCGCCCAACAACAAAGTTGCGGTTTCCAAGCGTACTTATGCGATGGATCTGGTGCGTGAGAAGTACCGCGATTTCGGCCCCACTCTGGCTGCAGAGGTGGTCCTAGATTTTCGACCAGTTTGCAGCCTTGTTAAGATGGATCAGGGTTTCATTTAGGCTGCTAACCTCATCGGTTCTGTTTTGCTGACATAGGCCTCATCGGGGGTCAATATGCCGTGGGTCGAATGTGGGCGTTCAGCGTTGTAGTAGGTCAGCCATTTGCCGATCCCAGTCCGCATTTCTGAACCTGTCTCAAAGGCATTCAGATAAACGCATTCATACTTCAGTGATCGCCCAAGCCGCTCAATCATCCGGTTGTCGCGCCACGCGCCTTTGCCATCCATACTGATCTTGATCTTTGCGTCCGTCAGTACGTCGATCCACGCGCCACTGGTAAATTGGCTGCCCTGATCGGTGTTGAAGATCTCCGGCGTGCCGTGCATGGCCAAAGCCTCTTTCAGGGCCTCGACGCAAAAGTCTGCATCCATGCTGTTGGATAGCCTCCATGAAAGCACTTTGCGACTGTGCCAATCCATGATCGCCACGAGATACAGAAAGCCGCGCCGCATAGGGATGTAGGTGATATCCGCGCACCAGACCTGGTTCGGGCGGTCGATCACCGCATTGCGCAGCAGATATGGCCAGATCTTATGCTGTGGGTGCTTCTTACTGGTGTTTGGCTCCTGATAGATCGGCACCAACCGCATGAGGCGCATCAGGCGTCGTACGCGATGGCGGCCACACAGATGGTTATTCTAGCACAAATCTCCACAGCATCTGAAGTCCGGGATACATGGCTTGCGGTCAATGAGGCCGTTGGATCCCGGCAGGGCGGCAAGTTTGCGCAGATCGCGCAAAGCGTAACCTTGTCACTGCTTGTGGAGCGCGCCAACAGGCATATCATCGATCGGGACATGGGCGATGAGGTGAGGTCCACGAGATCTCTGTCCGGTGGAGAGCGTTTCCTTGTGTCTCTTGCCCTGGCTCTGGCCTTTTCCGGCATGGGCGGGCAGGGCGGACTGGCGGCCACTCTGTTTATTGATGAGGGATTTGGGTCACTTGATGCTGAAAGTCTTGATATGGCCATGGATGCCCTTGAAAACCTTCAGGCGCAGGGCCGCACCATCGGGGTTATCAGCCACGTTGAAGCGATGAAGGACCGGATCCCGGTGCAGGTGCGCGTCAGTCGCCATGGGGCAGGGGCCAGTACTGTGGCCCTGATCACTGCAGCATAAAGGTAAAATACCGTGTCAAAGAGGCCAGAATGGGGTGTTTATAGAATATTCTTTCTTGTGGAATATTCTTGAGCTATAGTTTCTGTGTGAATGGAGGAAATCATGACAAATCATGCGATCAATCAATCAGCTCCCGCCAGAGGGGCTGTTTTAACGAAAGCCGCCATGCGGGCGGGCGCACGGCTTGGCTTATCGGGAAAGTTGCTCTCGGATGTTCTGGGCCTTTCTGAGGCGCAGGTCTCGCGCATGCGCAACGGCGAAGCTGATCTCGGTGAAAACACCAAAGCCTTTGAACTTGCGGCGCTGTTGGTGCGGGTGTTCCGCTCGCTTGATGGGATTGTCGGAGGGGATGAAACTGCTGCCAGGGCGTGGATCACATCTGAAAACACGGCTTTGGGCGCGCGCCCGATCGATAGAATGGTTTCAATACAGGGGCTTGCTGATGTCGTCACCTATCTGGACGCAAGACGCGCTCCGATCTGAGCTGCGCCCTCTGCACACGTCAGCTTGGCGCTTGGTTGAGGCCCAGCACGTGGTGTCCACACTTAATCTAGTCGATAATCTGGACGAGCAAAATCTTCTTGAGGATATTCTAGAAGAGAGCAAACCGCCGGTTCCCGTGGAATGTCAGCACCTTGATTATCTTCTCAGTACCCCGTTTCGCTATCGGCCCTATCCTTATGGGTCGCGGTTTCGTAAAGCAGGTCTAACGCCCGGGGTGTGGTATGGGGCAGAGAAGCCAGAAACTGCCGTGGCTGAAATGGTATTCTATCGCTTTCTGTTTTACGCAGAGAGCCCGGCAACCTCATTCCCTGATAATCCGGCGGATTACACTGCGTTTTGTGTAGGGGTAGGAACGGAAGTTGCGTTGGACCTTACTGATGGTGCGCTTGCAGAAGATCACAAGATTTGGACCGATCCGACAGACTATTCTGTCTGTCAGGACTTGGCTAGAACTGCGCGTAAAACCGGGGCTGAAGCTATTCGTTTTCAGTCTGTTCGCGATCCAGAAGGTGGTGCAAATCTGGCCGTTCTGACATGTGCTGCGTTTCAGGATGCAATCCCTGTTGACCGTCAAAGTTGGCGTATCCGCATCAGTAAATCTGGGGCACAAGCTGTTAGAGACTATCCTCGTTTAGGAATGGAATATGGCTGTGAAGCATTTGATTTTGACCCAAGGGTGAAGGGAATGACGTGGGAGCGCTGAAAGCGGCGCTCAATTTTCTAATGTTGAATATAATGGCTGGATGTGGAAGTTCATCCCTTCCTTTCAGGATTCAGGGTGTGGCAGAAATTTCCGATACCCTTTTCACATCGCGCTTGAAGTTTTGAAAACTCCTCTTGTCACTCGGCGAACGGGGCACAGAGATTGTTCCCCTGCCGCAAGGGTGTTTTATCCTCCCATGTTTTGCCCCGTGCCAGAAATTCTTTGCTGTTACTGTACCCTCACACAATATCCCAACGTCGCAACATCCAGTACCACTGCTCTGGATTGGCCATGATCCGTGCAGATAGACTGTCATTAAAAGCACGTGTCATGGTAATGGTATTCGTGTGTGGGATTGGGGCTTCGAATTCCACACGGAACGCGTTCCCATCTTCAGAACGAATACCGTATGCAGCTATCATGGGAAGATCGTATCTGAGAGCAAGCTGAGCCGCCGAGAGAGATGTGTAGGCGTCATGTCCAAGAAACGGTATCCGTTCACCCTCTGAATATTTTTCATCTAGCAAGATAGAGATAATGCCGCCATCACGTAGGTGACGTACAAGGGCTTTGGTTCCCACGCGGCCAGTAGCCAAAATAGGCTTCCCTCCTGCCTCAATACCAGCACGAATGCGGCGTTCGTAATGGCTGTTTTTATGAGGTCGATAAACTGCTCCGCTTTCTAGGCCGTGCATTTTAATCACAGCGCGAACTGCTTCCCACTGTCCAAAATGACCGGAAACAATAATTACGCCTTTGCCCGCGGCCTGAGCTTCTTTTAGCGCGGTGAGGCCAGGGCCAGAAGCGATGAATTTATGGTGCTGATTTTGAAATTCAGTGCCGTGATAAATTTCAAATAGTGTTCGCCCCATATGCCGCCCCATATCGTGACCAAGCTTCGCGCGCGCCCTGCGCTTCATGTTAGGAAAAACGCGCTTGGCCTCGCGATTAAATCGGATCCGTGCCGGCGGAAACCAACGCATGACCGTTGCCAATGTTGTTCCCAATCCACGAGAGCGTAAATTAAAGGTTCGCCATCGGACAGCTGTCAACGCTGACCACAAGGGGACGTATCTGGCGAGATGAAAAATTGACTTCAGAGATGAGGTAAGCATCTCATCTGTATGATCGAGCTCAGCAGAAAAACCAATCGAAAACGTGAGCGAGGCAAGCAGGCTGCTGTGGCCATGGCGCATAAAATTGCTTGCATCGTTGTCTCGTGTATGTTAACATGCCCTTCGGGCATTTTTCGAACGCACCATCCGCCCCATTGCCCTGAACCGCAAAAACGCTCTCTTCGCCGGCCATGATGCCGGGGCGCAGAACTGGGCGGTCATCGCGTTCCTGATCGATACCTGCAAACTCAATGGGATCGCCCCCCACCGCTATCAGTCCGCGGTGCTGACCGTCATTGCCGACGGACACAAACAATCCGACATCACTGCGCTGCTGCCGTGGAACCACGCCAAATCCGTGTGATCGGAGCACCGCTTACAATGAACCTTGCAAAGTTAGAGCCATCTGAGACTAAACGAAACACAGAGATAGCAAAGCCGATGAACTGATGGGAATTTAGTCAGCTCGAGAACCAATATACACCGTACTTTGTCCGGAACGTTCACTGCTAGATGTACAGGATGGGACTTGGCTTGTAGACACCACCAAAGCCAATGGTCATGTGCCCCGCACGAACAGGCGAGGCAAATGACCGCATCGGACAATTATAAATCACACCAGAAATGACTTGCTATGCAGGAGCCATCCACAAAAGTTATGGCGATATTTAGAAGTCTAGAAATCGTCGAATTCCGGAACATTGCCCAGTCTTATAAGGAAATTTGGTGTTCCAACTTCTCCACTTTTAGGGTCTTCACTGACCATATATGCGTCGGCACCCGAGCAATCCTCGGATAAAGCTTCTCGTTCGGCTCTGTTTTTCGCTTCCGACGCTGTGGAATATTCAAATTGCTTAGCAATTTTGAGACCCACCTGCCCATCGCGCCCAGCCTTCGTTTCAATATATGTCTGGCAGATGTAGTGAATTTTTTCTGCGGTTTGCTCTGAGTTTGTCATGGATTTATCCTAAGAGGCAGCGAAGGCGATAAGAAAATTGACGAGCAGCCTAAGATCAACGCGTTTTGCGTGCTATTGAGCTGTGGTTCCTGGCGGTGTGTTCGCTTCTCTTTCGAGACGGGCCTTGCGAAGCCTGGTAATTTTGGCTTGCCGCTCTTCCGCTTCTTCATCAACCATCGTTCTGACAATACGCGTGGTCTTATCCATTGGGGTCTCTGGTTTAGCGTCATAAGCTTTAAACACATTCTTTTTTGTGAGCTTCACCAATTGGCGTCTCCTTCTTTGTTACCGCGTTTGTTACCTTTGGACATTTCGTTTCCTTCTGTTGCGGGAAGTTTATTTTCGTCTAAAACTTTGGATGGAACCTGCATCCGATAGGTGCAAGTATGACGGGGGACGCATGGCCCGTTTAGCTGATTTTCCGAACATTGAATTTGCCGCCTCGAAATCGTCGTGTGTATCGATTTCAACCCAATCCAAATCGGTGATATCCGTAATGTGGAACGCCACACCATGAGCGATAAGACGCTCGTAGGCTGCTTCATAGTAATCCTGTCTATGTGCCTCTTCCCGCATCATGGTTTCGAGTTCGGCCACTAGCAGCATAGAGGTTTGAGCGCTTATCTTTTCGATGCCAATAGATTCACCCATCGCGGATTTGAGATCGACCGTTTTGCTGGCTTGCTGCACACGTTGGTCCATGTCGAATACGACTTTGACCTCTTCGGCCTCCAACTTGATGATGCGGTCAATACACAAGGTGTTTTCGGCATTGTGGGCCATCAAACGTTGTAGAACCTTTTGATCGAACACTACATCGGCATCAAATTTAATAAAGCCTGCGCCAGAGTTCGCATTGATCGCCAACATCAAAGAATAACCCGTGTTGGTGGTTTCATACTGATCGTTGACGATAAACGTCACATTCAGTTGGGGAAAACGATTTTGAACAAACGCTCGGATTTTGTTTTCCAAATACCCCAGAACGATAACGAATTCGGTCAACCCACAAGCCTGACAATTAGTGATCATTCTTTCAAGAATAGGTGTGCCAGCCACCTTCAACAGGCTTTTGGGACAATCGTTGGTGAGCGGACGAATGCGTGACCCAACACCAGCAGCAAGGATGATAACTTTGGGAATGTTGGGGGCAGTTTTGGGAGGTTGTTTTTTCATATTATTTCCTGACGGGGGATTTGGAGTTTTTACTAATCTGGCACCCGTGTTGAAGGGGACGGAACAGACCGTGGGCAAGTTGGCTCAGGGCAAAGATCCAAAGCATTGGTGTCAAAGCATCCAGTACCAACCCGGCACTCAGCATGAAGATGAACACCCCTTCATTAAATGCGAGGATTTTAGGTTGTTCTCTTGCAAACCAGATGAGGTTTTCTTTTGCGCTGAACCCTAGACCGGCTGTTGCTGGTTGGTTTGTGACCTGTGCCATTTTTGTTGGAAAACTTGGGTCATTAGCGGTTTCAATTTCAATTGCGACATATTTGGCGTAGCCGCGCAGACTGTAAAAAGTGACGCCGATAAACGAGAGATAAATCGGCATGGCATTGCCTGACTGAACAGAGGCCGAATAGCCAGCAGCCCCAAACCAAATGATCACTTGAATTTGATCTGTCAGCCTGTCGAAATAGCTCCCGACGCTTGAGGATACTTTCCTATAACGCGCTATTTGCCCATCCATGCAGTCTAAAACATGGCTGAAGTGAATGAGAATTGCCCCGATAACGAAGTTCCACGAACCGCCCGCCACAACGCAAATGGCCGCCGTTATGGCTACTAGAAATGACGCCAGTGTAATTCGGTTAGGCGTGATACATTTGTATTCAACCGCAATATAGTTCAACACAATGCCCAAAGGTGCCGTTACGAATGAGGACCACCATTCATCATTTTTTGTTTTGGTTTCCCAAAGATTTTTGAACTTCTCATTCATGAAATTGCCGGCTCTTCTGATTGATCGAGGAGCTTTAAAGTTGGCCAACTTTTTCGAATTGGATCGACGTCGTCATTACCACCAGCTTGGCACTTCAACAGGGCAACCTCAAGATTCTGCAAGAAAAAAATGATGTCTAGGTCGGTCATCTCGCCGATATTCCCGACTTGAAAGACCTTATCTTTGAAACACCCTTTGCCTTCATAAATGATGATCCCGTTTTCACGCAGCCTTCGACGCAAGTCGGAAACATTGACGGACCATGGCACATGCACAGTTGTCAAAATTGAGCACATATCTTTTTCGTCGATCAAAAACTTCAGGTTCAATTTAAGCATTCCGCGTCGCAGATCGTTTGCGCGCTGTCGGATAACATCAAATCGCTTCACCACACCTTCGGACAATATATTTGTAAGCGCCTGATCCAAAGCAAAAAACAAAGGTATTGCAGGTGTGTTTGGTGTCTGACCAGTCGTGGTTAGAAATCTGTAAAAAAGTGCCAAATCTAGGTAGGTCGTTTTGGGTTTATGATGCTTCAATTTCTCAAACTGTATTGTTTGTCCGATGACAAACGACAGGCCCGGATAAGACCCTATCGCCTTTGAACTTGAGCTAGAACAAAAAGCAATATTGCAACCTTCCATATCTACAGGTTCCGCCCCAACAGAACTAACTCCATCAACGATGAACAAGGCCCCGTGCTTCTGTGCTAGCGCACCAATCAAATGCAAAGGATTCAACATCCCAGAACAGGTTTCATGATGAACCATCGCGATTACCGAAACCTTGTGCGCATCTAGAAATGCCTCAATTTGTGACAGGTCAAATCCTTTGCCCCAAGGTTTCTCGATCACATGGGTATGGGCATTGTGAATTTTCGATGTATTTGCCAGCCGCTCCCCAAACTCACCATTAGATAAGATCAGTACGTCACCCTGACCAGCAACTGACGATAACATCGATTCATTTGCTGCAGTCCCGGACCCAGTGATCACAACTACTCTATATCGGTTACGTTTTTCGATCTGAAATAATGAAAGAATCTTATGTTCGATATTGCTCAAAAGGGTGTCGAACTCCAGCTCGCGATGGCAAATATCGGATTTTATGACCGCAGAACGAAGGTTCTCCGCCACATTTACAGGGCCGGGTGTGAATAAAAACTGCGCGTTCAAAACGATGTATCTTTCCATCTACGCCACTTTGCCGTGCGCGTAGATTGCTAAGTTTTGAGCCCATGAGAATTACAGTTCAGATATCTGAACCGCATTGTCGAGAGGACGTTTATCGACGGGTAGGGCAACACCAAATTGGGGTCGACTGGGGTATTCTTTGCGAAAAAAATAATCTGACATAATAATTTTAAACATGAGGCAGCCCTTCTGAACCCCATGCCAAAAATGACAGATGGTGGGCGGCGATTTGCATACTAGATGCGCACCAGACTAATAGTCTGGATGATTTAGGATTTTGCTTTAAGCTGACACTGAGCCAAAATTCCGAAAAGTAACTTCACTCTTCGTGGCTCAATTTGTTGACGAAGTCGAAGTCACGCGACTCTAAGTACCTCCCAGAGTACGTGATCATTCCTACCTACCGAGAGGTTCGATAGCAAGGTAAATCTATAATGTGAATAGCCCCTAGTTTCCTAGACAC
The DNA here is from genome assembly GCF_016123485.1 of Halocynthiibacter styelae. Taxonomy (GTDB): domain Bacteria; phylum Pseudomonadota; class Alphaproteobacteria; order Rhodobacterales; family Rhodobacteraceae; genus Halocynthiibacter; species Halocynthiibacter styelae. Next base: position 39,629 of record NZ_JADCKQ010000020.1, read on the forward strand.
CTTCTTGGTTCACATTTCGTTGTCTGTTTTCGAAGTCGATGGGCGACAACATCCCATTCCTCGCATGTTTACGTTTCGGGTTATAGAACATTTCGATGTAGTCGAAGATGCCTTGCCTGGCTTGTTCACGTGTTTTGTAAGCCCGACGACGAATGCGCTCGCGTTTGAGCAGGTTGAAGAAGCTTTCTGCAACGGCGTTATCCGTTGCCCGGCAATGCATGTTTACATGCATAAGAGGGGTGACAATTTCCGCGTCTGCTCATCGAGTGTTGGATGTTGTGTGCTCGAAGAAATGCGGCCCAATCCCGGCTTGTATACTGCACCCCCTGATCGGTATGAATTAGGACAGATTGTCTTGGCTTTCGTCGCCATACCGCCATCAGTAAAGCCTGCAAGACAAGGTCCGTAGCCTGACGTGATTGTGTGGCCCAGCTGTTACCGGGCAATGGTTTGAAACAAACCATGAGGGGGCAACAACACGGCGAGAGTAAAGGTCGATGACAACAGCCAGATACAAGAACCTCTCATAGGTTTTGATATAGGTGGTATCCGTTGCCCGACAGGCGATTTTCATAGAAAACCTGGCGAGAGGGGGAAACCCATGCCGTATCTGGTGTAACCTGCGTAGGATGGAGCTGGTACTTCTCTGCGATCTCCTGCACCGTCTTGCCGCCATGCAACGCTTCAAGCGCCACGGTTGCCTTAAACGTGTCTGAAAAATTCCGTCGCTTCGTCATTCCCGTATCCATTCTATCATGTTGGATACACCTTAGCATGCTGTTAAAATTTACCGGACCACTTCAGCTGTCAGAATATGCCTTTAACTTCAAATTGGCTGGCGTAAGTTCACGGACCAACGTCATGCCCTCTGCGGCCTACTCCCTTGAAACAAAACATTGCGCCAGCGCCTATTTTCAGAACGCTCTGAGTTTCTATTTTGTTTGTATAAACCAGCTTCACTCAGCAGTGGGCCTGATCATACCCTTCATTTAAACCGGAGTACTCATATGCAGCATGAAACCTTGGTCGCCGCAGAATTTGGGATAATTGTTATTCCATCTGCTCAATTCAGCTGAAGTAAATTTCATCTTTTCAAAAATAAATCTCATTTGTTCTTGGGGAATGAAAATTGCACAACCTCCGGAAATGAAATCCCAATTGTTTTCTCCATATGGGGAAACTGGGGTGTGGTGCCAGTAGCTCTTTTTCTTCCCAACAAACTGCCGAAACGGGGTGTCTCTCAATGACCATTCTGAATACGTTCTATCTTGGAAACCTTGCAATTATTGACCCTGTGGAAAACGGGGCGACTGGCGCGAATGAAAACATATTCGGCGTATTGGGAACTTATGGTACAGTGGCTTCCCCTCTGTATAACAGTCAAGCACAGGTTGAGGTGCTTGGCAGTGGAATAAGTCAATTGACAACGGATCATAATCCGATTGCTTCAGGCAGTTCATCGATTTCATATGACACGGGTGCTGGTCCCATTGCCAATACTGCGGACGGAATTGCATCATATCAAGGTTCAATTACCTATAGTGACGGATCGGCAACTTTGGGCCTGACGCTCCAGCTTATACAGACCATTGATGGTGATACTTTTTTGCTTGTTCCGGAAAGCCAGCAAAGTCATTTCAACAAACCGGTTGAAACAATTAACCTTGATGCTGCCGTTATTACGCCCGTGATGCACACGCTGCCACTTGCTGCTTATGACGACACGCTTTTGGCAAGCGCGATCCCGGATGGGGTCGTGGATGGTGAAAATACCGATGATACTATGGGGCCTGGCTACAATGATAGCGGGCAGGCGATCAATGGCGGCGGCGATATCATTGACGGGCCTGACGGGCTGAATGATGTGATCAACGGCAATGGCGGGAATGACACCATCCACGCTGGTTTGGGGGCGGACATCGTTGATGGGGGTAAAGGAGACGATCTTATCGATGGTGGCTTTGGGTTGGACACACTGAATGGTGGTGAAGGTAATGATACCGTCAGTTTTCAGCAATCCTTCGGCAGTTCATCTGAATTTGTAAATGTTGATCTTTTGAATAATGTTGCGGCGCTGAATGGAGGTGTCTCAGGCACCGAAACAGTGATTGGTTTTGAGAACGTAATCGGTAGCCAGGGAAATGACCAGATCAGCGGCACAGATGAAAGCAATATCCTTGAAGGGCGTACCGGTGATGACCTGATCAATGGTCGGGGCGGGGATGACACCATCTTGGGCGGCGCAGGGAATGATACAATTGCTGGTGGTGCTGGTTCGGATACAATTTCCGGGGGTGACAACAACGATATCATTTATGGCGATGAGTTGCCAGAAAGTGGCGTCGGGGTGAATGCCGGTCTAATTGACATTGGCTACATGGATGTTCGCAGCGGGTCTGCGACACAATCTGGCGTGAACCAAGCCGTCGCAGGTGACACGGTCATTTTTGACAATATTGGCGTCACGGAAGATGGGCGCGTCATTTATGGCAAGCTGGAATTGGTCGAAAAATCTGACCCCAACCTGACGGTAGATCTCGTCGGAAACCAATTTCTTGATATTCGCTTGAACGGTATCAATAACCCTTCTGTCGCCGGAGAAACCGCGACCTTTAAGCTGAGTTTTTTTGATACTGCGACGGATCAACCCATTTCCTTGAATGGGCATTCGGTTTTTACGGATGTTGACCAGACCCCTAATGGCACAGAAGTTTTGACTCTTCCTGATGACAGTTTCAGCGCATTCGGGGTGACGGATTCAAACACGCTGAACATTTCGTCATCAAATGGTTCTACGGTGATCTCCGGGACAACGAACTCCGTTCCTACGGATCAAAACGCCTGGCTAACAGCCTATTTTGAGAACCAAGATTCGATAACCTTCACGGCGGCTGCACGAGGGGCGACCACAGGGTATTCTTTCGGACCCGGAGAACTGGACGACGAAGTAGTTACCCCGATTGTCAGCAGTGATGATGTTATTGATGGTGGCGATGGCGATGATGTGGTTTACGGCATGGTCGGGGATGACAGGATCACCGGCGGGGCAGGGGATGATACGCTGAATGGTGGCGAAGGCGACGATATTTTCGTCGAAGTCGCAGGTGATGGCGCTGATACGATTGAGGATTTTGGCACTGGAAACTCGGGTTCGATTGATGATGGTGATCAGGCCAACAATGACTTTGTGGACCTAAGCGCATTTTACAACGCAACGACACTGGCCAGTGTTAATGGATCTGATTCAGACACTGCGAATGATTTCACCCATGAGTTGGCTATGCTGCGGGCGGATGCAGCCGATGGTCAGGTTGATGGGATCATCAATGGGACGGATTATTCAGCTGAGATTGGTGGTGTTGACCTAACATTGCTGAATGCGGGTGTGGCTGTAACGGGCAGTGCGCTGACGTCGGACAACACAAATGTGATGTGTTTTGCAGATGGCACATTGGTCTTGTCCCGATTTAGTTCCGGCCTCTTTCGAGCGATATTCGCAATGAAGGAGACAAGACATGGCACCAAGATACAGCGACGAGTTCAGACGTGATGCGGTTCGCATAGCGACGACCAGCGGGT
>NZ_JADCKQ010000021.1 GCF_016123485.1 Halocynthiibacter styelae
TCTTGCCGAGTCTCCGAGGACAAGCTAAATACCCGCTCACCGAACGGTGCTCCCTTCGTCTATCGGTTAGGACGTCAGGTTTTCAACCTGAAAAGAGGGGTTCGATTCCCCTAGGGAGTACCACGGTATGGCGCGGTAGCTCAGTTGGTTAGAGCGCTCGACTCATAATCGAGAGGTCGGGAGTTCAAGTCTCCCCCACGCCACCACTTTCCACACAAGAAAAAGACGGCAGGTTAAACCCACCGCCTTACATGTATCTCAGATATTCTGTTCAGATCTTAGGATCAGGATTTTCCGTATGGCCATCCACCGCGATCACCTGACCGGAAACAAGGCGGGCTTTATCTGAACTCAGGAAAACCGCCATATCTGCGATGTCTGAGGCTTCGACAAAACTGCGCATGGATGTGCCCACCGCGTAGCCTGCGTAAACCTCGTCGCGTGTCATGCCTTTGGCGCTTGCTTCGCGTTCCAGCACACCTTCCATACGCGGCCCTTCCACGGCCCCCGGACAGATCGCATTTGCGCGGATACCGTATGGTCCCAGTTCCATCGCAAGGGTCTTCATCAGCCCGATCATCGCCCATTTCGCGGCAGCATAGGGCGCGCGGAAAGGATAGCCATACTGCCCGGCTGTGGAAGATGTGATAACGATAGAACCCCTCCCTGCGGTCTTCATCAGGGGGGCTGCATATTTTGCGGCCAGAAACGCACCTTCAAGGTTCACAGAGACGCATGTCTGCCAGTCCGCCAGTGCCACGTCTTCAATTGCCGCCGTCGGCCCTGCGATGCCCGCATTGGCGCACAACGCGTCAAGCCCGCCCGCCTGCGTGATCTTCTTAAAGACGGCCTTCATATCCTCTTCAGCAGAGGCATCTGCTAGGTGGCCCTTAAAATGCGAAGGCAGCGCATTTAGCGCTGCCTCATTCACATCTGTCACATGGATTTCATAGTCATCCGCATCAAACGCCTGCGCCATCGCAAGCCCGATGCCAGATCCTCCGGCAGTTATCAGAACACGTTTCATCATTTCTTCCCCACGGCTTTGCCAACACCTTCGGGCATGGGCAGTGTCGCGTGACCTTCCGCGATCCGACCCAGCGTTGCCGCGATATGCACCGCGGGTTCAGACGCACGACGGGTTTCCAGGCTGACATGGATCAGCATATGTTCCCCAGTGGCCAGCAGACGATCACCTTCATACATCTCATGCCAGAGATGCATCTTCTTGCCCTCGCCCAGCAGACAGCGCGTGCGCACTTCGATCTGCGCCCCGGCATGGGCTTCGTCCAGGTGGCGGATATGGGTTTCGGCGGTGAAATAGCTGCCACCTGAGGAAATATATTCCGCATCGCAGCCGATCAGCTCCATGAACTTGTCAGTCGCATCACCAAAGGCCTGAAGATAGCGCGCCTCATTCATGTGCCCGTTGTAATCGGTCCAATCGAGCGGCACGACACGGCTGACGGTGGTGATGAGGCCAGACATATCAATGGGTTGCGCCATACGTTTGTCCTGGGCATTCAACAGCGCCCCTGCCCCGTAATCCTGCGCCTTCAGTGCGCGCATCATACCGACCAGGTTGTTGTCACGGATGCGTTCCAATTCGCGAATGGAGTGATGCCCGGATTGTGCGTCGGATTGGTCCGCGATCATATTGATCAGCTCATCCGTCAGTTCCGGCACATCCATCAGCTTGGTCCAGGGCCATTGCAGGCAAGGACCGAACTGCGCGATGAAATGTTTCATTCCCGCTTCGCCACCGGCAATGCGGTAAGTTTCAAACAGGCCCATCTGCCCCCAACGCAGACCAAATCCATAGCGGATCGCGTCATCGATTTCTTCTGTTGTAGCGATCCCGTCTTTGACCAGCCAAAGCGCCTCGCGCCACACAGCTTCAAGGAAACGATCAGCAATATGGGCGTCGATTTCTTTCTTCAGATGCAGCGGGTGCATCCCAATAGAGGTCAGAATTTCCTTTGCACCGTCAACCACTTCCGCAGGGTTGGCCTCTGTTGTCACGAGTTCAGCCAGTGGCAAAAGGTAAACCGGGTTAAACGGATGGGTCACCACAATCTGGCCCGGGTTCGCCATGCCTTCCTGAAGTTCAGACGGCTTAAAGCCCGAGGTGGAAGATCCGATAATCGCAGAGGCCGGCGCATGTTCTTGCAGGCCTGCGTAGACCTTATGCTTGATCTCAAGACGTTCCGGCACGCTTTCCTGAATCCAGGAGGTACCAGCCACAGCATCTTTGATTTCTGCATGGAAGGTCAGTTTGCCTTCCGCCGGCATCGCCACATCAGACAGCCCGGGCAAGGACCGGCGCGCATTGGCCAGAACTTCGCTGATTTTGCGTTCGGCTTCGGGATCAGGGTCAAAGACCTGGACATCCCAACCCATCAGCAGAAAGCGTGCAGCCCATCCACCACCAATTACACCACCGCCGATAATCGCAGCAATTTTCGTCATTTTCTCATCCCTTTGGTCTTCATGCAGGTGCAGACCTGCCCCCTCCCCGGGGTATTCAATCTATGCAAAGCGTCGCAACATCACCGTCTTCAAAGACTTCGGTACAGCCAAATGTCGTGCTGTCTTCGCTGCAATAGCCGCTTTTTTCGCCATCTTCTTCAATCGCCAGGCACAGCCCTTCGCAGGACCGACTGGACGTGCAGACATCGCCACCATCTGTTGTCGGCCTGACGCAGATCTCATTTCCGAACAGGCCGGCTTCGACCTTGCCGTAATCCGCGTGACAAGCTGCACGTTCACCCGCAGTCATCGCGACAACATCAACCGGCGTTGCGCTTTCCTGACAGGAGGCAAGAGCTGCGATTGTTCCGATCACCATCATAGTTTTCCACATCTCTTGTCTCCTTAAGTTTGATTTAGACAGGTGCGCGTTTCACCAGTCCCAGTTTTTCACGCACAGCATCCGGCCCCATAACAGTTGCCCCCATGCTTTCGATAATTCCTTTCGCATGAGACACCAGCTGTTCGTTTGTGGCAAGGTTGCCGCGCCCAAGCATCAGGTTGTCTTCCAGGCCCACGCGCACGTTGCCGCCCGCCAGAACAGAGGCCGCCACATACGGCATCTGATCGCGACCCAGCGAGAACGCCGACCAGTTCCAGTCGGAAGGCACGTTGTTCACCATCGCCATGAAAGTATTCAGATCATTCGGCGCGCCCCAAGGGACACCCATGCAGAGCTGCACCAATGCCGGGGATGTCAGAACACCTTCCTTCACCAACTCCTTGGCGAACCAAAGGTGGCCTGTGTCAAACGCCTCAATCTCAGGCTTTACGCCCGCATCGGTCATCATCTGGCCCATGGCCCGCAACATGCCAGGCGTGTTGGTCATGACGTAATCGGCTTCGGCAAAGTTCATGGTGCCGCAATCAAGTGTGCAGATTTCGGGGCGACACTCAATCACATGGGCCATGCGTTCTGTCGCGCCGACCATGTCCGTGCCGGCAGCTGTCGGCAATGGGCTTTCAACGCCACCAAAGACGATGTCACCGCCCATGCCAGCGGTGAGGTTGAGAACCATATCCACATCCGCGTCACGAATGCGATCGGTCAGTTCCCGGTAATATTCAGTCTTGCGTGACGGTGCGCCTGTTTCCGGATCACGCACATGGCAATGCACAATCGCAGCCCCAGCCTTTGCAGCGGCAATCGCACTGTCGGCGATTTCCTTGGGGCTGCGCGGCACATGGGGGCTACGATCTTGAGTGGAACCGGAACCGGTGATGGCCGCGGTGATGAAGACGTCTTTGTTCATGGTCAAAGGCATGAAGTTACTCCCTTTAGTCTCCCCCACCTGATCGGGATTCTGATCGGTTCGCTGTGCTTAATACGGCATAGGGTGTCGAAAATGGCACGAATTGATATCTGCGAGAACCTCTTCGCTCAGCACCACATCTTTGGTGCCAATGATATTCATCAGTTGTTCACGGCTGCGCGCACCAAAGATAGCTGAGGTCGTAAAGGGGCGTGTCCGGCAGAAGGCCAGAGACATCTGGATCAGGTCCAGGCCATGTTTTTCTGCGACTTCCTGATACGCATCCACGGCCGGAAATACCCGTTCCGTGATGCGCCCACCCAGTTCCGGGTAAACTTCGCGACGAGAACCCGCGGGGATCGCACCGTTCTGATATTTCCCGGTCAGAAGCCCCGTTGCCAGAGGCGAAAACGCCAGCAGGGTCACACCTTCATGTACGGAAAGTTCGCTGAGATCAGTGTCATACATCCGATGCAGGAGTGAATACTCATTCTGGATTGATGCCACACGTGGCAGCCCCATTTCCTCAGAAATCCGCAACCATTGTGCGGTGCCCCAGGCACTTTCGTTGGACAGGCCAAAATGACGGATCTTGCCCTGATCAACCAGTTTTTGAAGTGTGTTCAGAGCATCTTCCATATCCGCACGAATGCCCGCTTTGTCCGAGGTGCCGGGGTCATAGGTCCAGTTCTGGCGAAAAGCCATGGAGCCACGGTTGGGCCAGTGGAACTGGTAAAGATCAATATAATCCGTTTGCAGACGCTTCAGAGAACCTTCGACCGCCTTAGTGATTGTTTTGGATGAAATCGGCGCACCGTCCCGCACATGCGCCAGGCCTTCGCCGGAATGTTTTGTCGCAAGGATCACATCTTCACGTCGCCCGGTTTTCGCAAACCAGCTGCCCATAACGCGTTCGCTGTCGCCCTGGGTTTCCGGCAGGATCGGGTTGACCGGGTACATTTCCGCCGTGTCGATAAAGTTAATGCCGTGTTCAAGCGAAATGTCGATCTGTTCGTGACCTTCGGCTTCGGTATTCTGGGAGCCCCAGGTCATGGACCCAAGGCAGAGTTCGCTGACCATCAGGCCTGTTTGTCCAAGTTCAACTTTGCGCATGTTCTTCTCCGGCGTTTCTCTAAGGCCAGAGTGACCCCGCCCAGCAAGCACCGCAAGCGATTTTTGCGACCAGGGGCTCCCGCCCGTTCACCCCCGGCAAAGCCGGGCATTCACCGGTTGGGCCGGGCGCCCCTGACGGGGCGCACCAACGTATCACCAGAAACGCCGGTGAAATGTTACAAAACCGCCAAAAACGACATCAAATCGTCGATTTCCTCTGGGCCTTCCCGGTGACATCTGCAAGTCTGCAGGAATTGCCGGTGCGCCGGCCTGCAGCCCTGGCTTTCTTATGCGCTTGATTGTTTCCTTTGCCGCCCTGTTTCTTTCGGTGATCTTCCTGCAACTTTCATCCGGCGGGGTGGGACCGCTTGATGCGCTTTCGGGGTTTGCACTGGGGTTTTCCAAGCAGGAAATCGGTTTGTTGGGGTCGTCCCATTTCCTGGGCTTTTTTATTGGCTGCTGGTGGGCACCACGCCTGATGGGATCCATCGGCCATTCGCGCGCATTTGCGGCTTTCACCGCCCTGGGTGCCATGGGGTTGATCAGCCACACGTTGATTGAAGATCCGCTGTTCTGGGCTGCCTTCCGGATTGCAACCGGCCTGTGTGTGGCCGGATGTTACACCGTGGTCGAAGCCTGGCTGAACGACAAAGTCACCAATGAAAACCGGGGCCGCGCGATGGGCACTTTCCGGATCGTTGATATGGGGGCGTCCCTTGGGGCACAGCTGATTATCGCCGTTCTACCGCCTGCCTGGTATGTATCTTACAATCTGCTGGCCCTCTTGTGTTGTGCGTCTATTCTGCCTCTGACCCTGACCAAAGCCAGCCAGCCCCAAACGCCGGACGCCCCCCGTCTTCGCCCGAAGCTGGCCTGGGCCTGTTCACCGCTGGCCGTTGCCGGCGTGATCGTTGCGGCGCTGTCATCTGCATCGTTCCGGATGGTTGGGCCGATTTATGGTCAGGAGGTTGGTCTTGAAATCGGACAGATCGCGTTTTTCCTTGCGTCCTTCGTCGCTGGTGGTGCGCTGGCGCAATACCCGATGGGCTGGCTTGCAGATAAATATGATCGTCGCTGGGTTCTGATCTGGCTGTCTGGTGCGGCCATTGTATCCTGCGGCACGACGATGGCCGCGAGCGATACTGGCACCCTGGGCGTGATGCTGGCTGCCGGGTTCTTTGGGTTCACATCTTTTCCGATCTTTTCGGTTTCTGCGGCCCACGCAAATGACTTTGCTTCCGGCGATCAAAGGGTTGAACTGTCTGCTGCCCTGATGTTCTTCTACGCCATAGGTGCGATTGCAGCGCCCTGGGTGGCCTCTGCCCTGATTGAATTCTATGGACCGTCTGCCCTGTTTGCCTTTGTGGCCATTGGTCATCTTGCGCTGATCGTCTTTGGTCTGACACGGATGTCTGCCCGTCCGACCCTGTCAGAACGTACACCGTATCGCTATTCCCCGCGTACATCTTTCAGCATGGGACGTTATCTGGGACGCAACCGAAGTGATAAAGGTAAATAACCTGTCCAATCTGGCACTGGTACAGGCCTGACCCATAGGGTATTGAAGGCACAAACCAGACGCATGAAGGCAGATTATGGACCGTATTCTTATCACCTCAGCGATCCCTTACATCAATGGGATCAAACACCTTGGCAATCTTGTGGGCAGCCAGCTTCCGGCTGATCTGTTTGCGCGTTACATGCGCTGTCGGGGTCATGAGGTGATGTTTATCTGCGCCACGGATGAGCACGGTACACCTGCGGAATTGGCCGCTGCGAAAGCCGGTAAACAGGTTGAGGAATTCTGCACCGAAATGCACGAAGTTCAGGCAGAGATCGCCAAAGGCTTCCGTCTGAGTTTTGACAATTTCGGTCGTTCCTCCAGCCCGCAGAACCATGTGCTGACCCAACATTTCGCAGGCAAGCTGGCGGAAAACGGATTTATTCGCGAAGTGGTGGAAGAACAGGTGTATTCCCCCACCGACGGCCGTTTCCTGCCGGATCGTTATATCGAAGGCACCTGTCCGAACTGCGGCTATGACAGTGCCCGCGGCGACCAATGTGACAACTGCACCAAACAGCTGGATCCGACAGATCTGATCAATCCCTATTCCACGGAAAGCGGCGCAACCGATCTGGAAGTGCGCGAAACAAAGCACCTGCACCTGCGCCAATCCGCCCTGAAAGACGATCTGGACGCCTGGATTAACAGCAAGCATGACTGGCCCGTGCTGACAACCTCTATTGCGAAGAAATGGCTGCATGATGGCGACGGTCTGCAGGACCGTGGCATCACCCGCGATCTGGACTGGGGCGTGCCTGTGAAAAAAGGCACCGAAGACTGGCCCGGTATGGAAGGCAAAGTGTTCTATGTGTGGTTTGATGCGCCGATTGAATATATCGCAGCAACCAAGGAACTGACCGACGCTAATGGCGAAGATGACGCAGCCTGGAAACGCTGGTGGCGTCTGGATGAAGGCGCAGAAGACGTTAAGTATTTCCAGTTTATGGGCAAGGATAACGTTCCTTTCCACACGCTGTCTTTCCCGGCAACGATCAAAGGATCGGGTGAGCCATGGAAGCTGGTGGATTACATCAAATCGTTCAACTACCTGAACTATGACGGTGGCCAGTTCTCAACCTCGCGCGGGCGCGGTGTGTTCATGGATCAGGCGCTTGAACTTCTGCCTGCAGATTACTGGCGCTGGTGGCTGCTGTCCAATGCACCTGAAAGTTCTGACAGTGAGTTCACATGGGAGAACTTCCAGGCTGGCGTGAACAAAGACCTTGCTGATGTTCTGGGGAACTTCGTTTCACGGGTCACTAAATTCTGCCGTTCCAAATTTGGCGAAGAGGTACCTGCCGGTGGGGAATACACGGCGGAAGAAGCAGAACTGATCGCAAGCCTGACCACACGCATCCGCGCATATGAAGGCCATATGTCCGCCATGGAAGTGCGTAAATCTGCGCAGGAGCTGCGGGCAATCTGGGTTGCGGGCAACGAATACCTGCAGACCACAGCCCCCTGGTCTGCCTTCAAGACGGACCCGGATCGCGCGGCCGCGATCACGCGCCTGTCCCTGAACCTGATCCGCCTCTATTCGGTGCTGTCTGCCCCATTCATCCCGGATGCATCTGCGAAAATGCTGGCAGCGATGAAGACTGAGAACGCTGACTGGCCAGGTGATGTGGCCGAGTTCCTGGCAGCGCTGCCAGCAGGTCACGCATTTGAAGTGCCAGAGGTTCTCTTTGCAAAAATCTCGGACGAGGATCGCGAAGCCTGGCAGGAACGTTTCGCAGGCACCCGCGATTAAGCAGAGGCTCCCGCCCATTCAACCCAGGCAAAGCCAGGGCCTCATCGGTTGGGCGTAGCGCTGCCCTTCGGGCCGCGTGCCTCCGGCGGGGATATTTGCGCTGAAAAGAAAAGGAACACCCTGCGACGTAAATCGCAGGGTGCTTTCTCATCAGGCGGTCATCGGCTTCCCAGCCTGTACCGCCCTCTTTCTTTTCCACAATAAAGTTAACACGGGACAAATGTTTCTTTCTTATCAGTACAAATATCCCAGGGGGTCCGGGGGCTGGCCCCCGGCCTGCCTTAGCCTCACAACTTATCGCGCAGTGAATACCACAACATTGCAAGCACCAGCAGCGGACTGCGCAGGGCTGCGCCGCCTGGGAAACGCGGAGTCGGAACGTCTGCCATAAAGTCAAACCGTTCGGCCTGCCCCTGCACAGCTTCTGCCATTAGTTTCCCACCCAGCGTTGCCATGGCCACCCCATGCCCGGAATAACCGGATGCAGACAGGATATTGCCAGAGAGGCGTGCGAAATGGGGCATACGGTTCATGGTAATCCCCAGGGTCCCACCCCAGGCATAATCCAGTTTAATCCCGTGCAGTTGTGGATAGATTTCCAGCATCGGCTTTCTGACCAACGCCCGGATATCTTTCGGAAAACGGTAGCCATAGCTTTCCGCCCCGCCAAACAGCATCCGGCCATCTTCTGAAAAGCGGAAGTAATTCACGACAAACTTGCTATCGGCCACCGCGTGATTGCCTTTGATCAGACCTTCCTGGGCGTCGGGCGAAAGGGGTTCGGTGGCAACAATAAAGTTATTGATCGGCATCATGCGCGCTGCAACTTTGCCCTGAAGCCTGCCCAGATAACCATTGCAGGCGTAAAGCACATAGCCCGCCGTCACCTGCGCCTGATCGGTTTTCACAGTGGCAGGGGTTCCTTCCAGCACATCTGCAACCGTGCTGCGCTCATGGATACGCACACCGGCAGCCACACAGGCCCGCGCAAGCGCGAGCGCGTAGTTCAGCGGGTGTAGATGGCCCGCCTGCATGTCGATGGAACCACTGTGATAGGCTGGCGACCCCACCATCTCGCGCATCTCATCTTTGTTAAGGGAACGGATCTTGTCGTGCCCATATTCATCACGCAGTTTATCAACATATTCACGATGTTCCCGGACAAAACCTGGTTTGTGATCTGCGTGAATGATACCTTCGTGAAAGGTCACACCACCGGCCTCGGCCAGTTCACGGGTCACAGCAACGCTTTCACAGGCCAGATCCCAGAGGTCACGCGCACGGGGCACGCCGACCATAGCTTCAAGTTCATCCTGTTCCAGCCGCTGCCCCATGCCAACCTGACCACCATTGCGGCCAGAGGCGCCAAAGCCAACACGCTGCGCTTCCAGAAGAACCACATCATACCCGGCCCGCGCCAGATGCAGCGCCGCAGACAGCCCGGTGAAGCCGCCGCCAATCACACAGACATCGGCCCGCATTTCCCCGGCAGCCGGTGGAAACGACGCAAGCTGATCTGCCGTCGCCGCATAATAAGACCCGGGGTATTCCCCGGATCTGTCGTTTGCTGTGAGAAGGTTCAGCGCCATTACGCGGACTTCATCAGACCCTGATCCGTCGCATCTTTCAGCGTCAGATCCAGCGCCTTAGAGGCTCGGTCAATCAGCGTATCAATGTCAGATTTGGTCAGTACCAGTGGCGGAGAAATGATCATACGATCGCCCACGTGACGCATCACAAGGCCGTTGCTGAAGCAGTGATCGCGACAGATCAGACCGACCTGACCAGCGCCACCAGCAAAACCCGCGCGCGCAGATTTATCGGGCGTCATGGCAATGGATCCCATCATACCACAGATACCAGCCTGCCCCACCAATGGGTGATCGCCAAGCTGCATCCATTTCTCTTCCAGGTAAGGCGCAGTTTCGTTGCACACGGTTTCCACGATCTTTTCTTCCTCCAGAATACGCAGGTTTTCCAACGCCACAGCCGCCGCAACCGGGTGACCGGAATAGGTGTAACCGTGGTTGAAATCACCACCCGCGTTCAGGGTTGCGGCGACCTCGTCGGTCACCATGGAACCGCCAATCGGCGCGTAACCGGAAGACAGGCCCTTCGCGATGGTCATCACGTCAGGACGGATGTTGAAGGTTTCAGACCCGAACCAGTTGCCGGTGCGACCAAAGCCACAGATCACTTCATCCGCGATCAACAGGATTTCATGTTCGTCACAAATGCGCTGAATTTCAGGCCAGTAGGTTTCCGGTGGAATAACCACGCCACCCGCACCCTGCACAGGTTCCGCGATAAAGGCTGCAACCTTGTTTTCACCCAGCTCTGCAATCTTTGCTTCCAGCTGGCGCGCGCGTTCCAGACCGAATTCAGCCGGATCCAGATCGCCACCTTCCGCATACCAGTTCGGCTGGTCAATAAAGGCAATATCCGGGATCGGCAGACCGCCCTGTGCGTGCATTGGCTTCATGCCACCAAGGCTTGCGCCACCCATGGTGGACCCGTGATAGGCGTTGTGGCGAGAAATAATAACCTTCTTCTCAGGCTTGCCCTTCGCCGCCCAGTAATGACGTACCAGACGAATGTTGGTGTCATTCGCATCTGACCCACCCGCAGAAAAGAACGTGTGGTTCAGATCACCGGGGGCCAGTTCAGCCAGCTTCTGTGACAGGGCAATCGCCGGCACATGGGTCGTCTGGAAAAACGTATTGTAATAGGGCAGTTCTTTCATCTGGCGCGCAGCCACATCCGCAATGCTGTCACGGCCATAGCCGATATTAACGCACCACAGGCCCGCCATTGCATCAAGATAATCATTGCCGTCACTATCGGTCAGGGTCACGCCCTGGGCGCGGGTGATAACACGTGCGCCTTTGGCAGCCAGAGCATTCCCGTCGGTAAACGGATGCAGGTGATGGGCCGCGTCCAGCGCCTGAAGTTCTTCAGTGGGCAGGTGATTTGTGATCATATTCATAAGTTGTCTCCAACAGAAAGAGAGGGTGTTAAGTGTGTTCGGGTCAGGCGTTCAGCAAAAGATGCTGGCGTTCCCATGGGGAAATTTCGCGCTGATATTCTTCCAGTTCGGCCCGTTTGATGTCGGAATAAAGCTGACAAAACTCTTCGCCCAGGATCTCACGCAGGGCGGTGTCTTCTTCAAACAGGTTCAAAGCTTCGGTCAGGCTGCCAGGCAGTTCTGCCCCGCCTTCATAGATTTCATGGTTCACCGGATCACGTGGTGCGATCTTTTCCACCATCCCCAGGTAGCCACAGGCAAGGCTGGCAGCGATAGACAGATACGGGTTGGTATCAATGCCGATCACACGGTTTTCGACGCGGCGCGCTTCCGGTCCCGAATTCGGAATACGAATGCCGGTGGTCCGATTGTCGGCGGCCCATTCCACATTGGTCGGGGCGCTCATGCCTTCTTTGCTGAACCGGCGGAAGCTGTTCACATAAGGCGCAAGCAATGGCACGGAATGCACAAGGTATTTCTGCGAACCACCAATGAAATGGTGGAAATGATCCGTTGGATTGCCATCCTTATCGGAAAAGATATTTTCGCCGGTTTCGCTGTCCACGATTGATTGGTGGATATGCATGGCCGAACCCGGTTCATCCCGCATCGGTTTTGCCATAAAGGTCGCGAAAATACCGTTTTTCAGGGCTGCTTCACGGATAGACCGCTTAAAGTAAAACACCTGATCCGCAAGGTTCAGTGGATCGCCATGCATCAGGTTGATTTCAATCTGCCCGGCGCCCCCTTCCTGGATGATCGTATCAATCGCAAGGCCCTGGGCTTCGGCGAAATCGTAAATCGTATCAATCACATCGCCATATTCATCAACGGCATCCATGGAATAGGCCTGACGCGATGCAGAACGGCGGCCAGTCCGGCCAAGCGGCGGTTCAATGTCTTCATTCGGGTCGGTGTGTGGTTTGGTCAGGAAGAATTCGATCTCAGGCGCAACAACCGGTTTCCAGCCTTTGTCTTCGTAAAACTTCAGAACGCGTTTCAACACATTGCGCGGCGCGATTCCCAGGGGTTCACCATCACGGGTTTCCAAATCACAGATCAGTTGCAGGGTCGGATCTTCAGCCCAGGCCACCGCTGTACAGGTCGCCATATCAGGGCGCAGGACGATGTCCTTTTCCAGCCACTGATTTTCAATTTCCATATCCACATATTCACCGGAAATCGTCTGATAGAACAGTGAAATAGGCAGGAAGAAAGTCCCATCCGGGTCAAATTTATACGACGGCATCGCCTTACCGCGGGACATGCCCACAAGGTCCGGGGTGATAATTTCAACCTCATCCAGCCGCCGCCCATCAAGGTAATCCATGAAGGCTTCGGGCAGTTGTTCAATCCACGGGGTGGACTGTTTCTCGGCGGGGGTCGGGCGGCGTGCCATAGGGATTTCCTGTTGTTGGGGCGGATCAATCCGGCCGTTTCTCAAAAATATGATCAAATATTTTGAACTGTCAATCAGCCAGTACAGATTTCACGGTGTTCTGCGTCGCAGAATCACCAAAAATCAGCACCTGGCGCACCTGATCCATGCCCTGGCGGATGTCGTCTTCAATGGCACGGCAAGCGGTGGCAGCGTCATGATTCTCAAGCGCGCGGATGGTAATATCATGCTGATCCGGCTGAATTGTATTGGCATACCGCCCAAGAACACCGCGCAGCGATGGCCCGGCCCGCAGCCACAAAGATTGCGCCAGCGCCAGCAGAATTCCCGCCCCTGCAGCTTCATACAACGCGAAATGAAAGCGGTAATTATACTTGAGATACCCTTCAATATCCCCCTCAGAAATCGCGGCATTCAGGTGATTGTCGATCTCGCGAAGGTGTTTTGTCAGCTCTTCATTCGCGCGTGGCACCGCGATCTGCACAAGTTTGGGTTCAATCGAAAGCCTTGCAAAATATAACTCTTCCACCTGTGTCAGTGAAAGTTCCGGCACGGTGATCCGCCGATTTCCCTTTGCTTCCAGCGCACCTTCTGCCGTCAGACGACGAATGGCTTCGCGTACTGGCGTGGTGCCCGCATCCAGAACCTCAACCAGCCCCTGAATGGTCACGGGCTGTCCCGGCACAAGCACACCAAACAGGATCATTTCACGGATACGCAGGTAGATTGCCTCATGTTCAGGCACTTTGCGGTGCTCCATATATATTCCCTCCCAATCCTGCTTGCGGCGCAGCGCGTCCCGGCGCTATTTCTTGAAAACATCAGGCCTGTGTTGCACCGAATCAATTAATTTGATCATATCACAGACCAAAGGTGCAAATACCTTAAACTCAGGGAGACACTTATCATGAAAAAATCACTGCTGCCTCTGGCGCTGGCTGCCTTCGCTGCCCCCGCCTTTGCTGAAGAAGTCCGCGTCTATAACTGGTCCGACTATATTGATGAGTCGCTGCTTGAGAAATTCGAAGAAGAAACCGGCATTGATCTGATCTATGACGTGTTTGATTCAAACGAACTGCTGGAAACCAAAATGCTTGCGGGCAGCTCTGGCTATGATGTTGTGGTTCCGTCCGGCACATTCCTGCAACGCCAGATTTCTGCCGGCGCCTTCCAGCCACTGGACCGTGCCCAGCTGTCTAACATTGGCAATATGTGGGATGTGGTTGCCAGCCGCACCGCACAATACGACCCGGACAACACCTATTCCATCAACTATATGTGGGGCACAACCGGCCTTGGCGTAAACGTTGGTAAAGTCACAGAAATCCTCGGCGAAGATGCGCCGCTGGACAGCCTGGCCCTGATCTTTGATCCGGCCAACATGGAAAAGCTGGCGGAATGTGGCGTTCATTTCCTCGATGCCCCGTCTGAAATGATCCCGGCTGCTTTGCAGTATCTGGGCGAAGATCCCGACAGCCATGATCCGGACGTGATCGCAAAAGCAGAACCTGTGCTGATGGCGATCCGCCCATATATACAGAAGTTCCACAGCTCTGAATACATCAACGCCCTGGCCAATGGCGACATCTGCGTTGCATTCGGCTGGTCCGGTGACGTTCTGCAGGCTGCCGGTCGCGCAGCTGAGGCCGAGAATGGCCATGAAATCGCCTATAACATCCCGGTTGAAGGCGCTTTGATGTGGTTTGACCAGATGGCCATTCCGGCAGACGCACAGAACCCGGAAGGCGCGCATAAGTTCCTGAACTTCATCATGGATCCTGAAAACATGGCGGCTGCGTCCAACTATGTGTTCTACGCGAACGGCAACCTGGCCGCTCAGGAACATCTTGTTGAGGACGTGATCGGTGATCCGGCTGTGTACCCTCCGGCTGAGACCATCGAAAACCTGTTTGTGACCACACCTTACCCGGCACGTGTTCAGCGTACCGTGACCCGTATGTGGACCAAGATCAAATCCGGCACCTGATCCGGTTATAACAAGTGCCCTGCCGGTTCCGCCGGCAGGGTTTTTCTGAGGGAGGGGAAATCATGACATCAACCGACGCCGCCGCTGTGCCTGCAGATTTTGCACCATGGGAAAATGCGGATGAAAAACCGCTGATCGAATTTCAGAATGTCACCAAACGTTTCGGTGATTTTACTGCAATTGATAACCTCAACCTTCAGATTTACGAGCGCGAATTCTTCGCCCTGCTTGGTCCTTCCGGCTGTGGGAAAACCACGCTGATGCGGATGCTGGCGGGCTTTGAAACACCAACAGAAGGCACAATCCTTCTGGGTGGCCAGGACATGGCCCCGATCCCACCGAACAAACGCGCAACCAATATGATGTTTCAGTCTTATGCCCTGTTCCCACATCTTTCCGTCGCCGACAACATCGCCTTTGGCCTGAAACGGGACGGCATACCCAAGGCTGATATTGATGCGCGCGTTGATGAAATGATCCGCCTTGTGCAGCTTGGTCAATTCGCCAAGCGCAAACCACACCAGATTTCCGGCGGCCAGCGTCAGCGTGTAGCGCTTGCCCGGTCTCTGGCGAAAGCGCCGAAGCTGCTTCTACTGGATGAACCTCTTGGGGCGCTTGATAAAAAGCTGCGTCAGGAAACCCAGTTTGAACTGATGGATATTCAGGAAAAGACCGGCACAACTTTTGTTATTGTGACCCACGATCAGGAAGAGGCCATGACAGTTGCCTCCCGCGTCGCCGTGATGGATCACGGGAAACTCATTCAGGTCGACACCCCCGCCGGGATCTACGAAAATCCGAATTCCACCTATGTGGCTGACTTCATTGGTGATGTGAACATTCTTGAGGGCCACGCGGCAAAATCCGACGCTGGCTGTCAAATCACCTGGGCTGAAGGCCAGCCTGCGATCAATTCCAACTGCGGCACGGACCTGTCCGGCAAAGTGCATTTCGCAATCCGCCCTGAGAAAATCACAGTCTCTGCCGACAAACCCACAGACAAGCCAAATGTGCTGCAGGGCAAAGTGCATGACATCGCGTATCTCGGCAATATCTCGACCTATCACGTACGCCTGAGCAATGGTCAGATCATCAAGGCACAATCCGCCAACAACCGCCGTCTGTCCCGCCGCAGTTTCACCTGGGAAGATGACGTCTACCTGAGCTTCACCGACACCGCCGGTGTCGTTCTGGCGGAATAAGCGCATGAATATGCTGCGTCGTACCGCCCTGATCCTGCCGCCATACCTCTGGCTGCTGATGCTCTTTCTTGTGCCGTTCCTGATTGTCTTTAAGATCTCTCTTTCAGACATCGAACTGGCCATTCCCCCGTACACCCCGACCTATGATCCGGAAAAAGGCATCTGGGATCTGCTGTCTCAGCTGGATTTTGAAAACTTTATCTTCCTCTCTGAAGACAGCCTGTATTTCAAAGCCTATCTGTCCAGCCTGAAGATCGCGATTATTTCAACTTTCCTGACCCTGCTGGTAGGCTTTCCTATTGCCTGGGCCATGGCACGTGCCGCCGATCACTGGCGTCCGACCCTGATGATGCTGGTGATCCTGCCCTTCTGGACGTCATTCCTGATCCGCGTTTATGCGTGGAAAGGCATTCTCAGCCAGGAAGGCTATCTGAACCAGATGCTGATGAACATTGGCCTGATCAGTGATCCCCTCGTGATCCTGAACACCAATATCGCGGTCTATATCGGTATCGTTTACACCTACCTGCCCTTCATGGTGCTGCCCATCTATGCAACGCTTGAAAAGCTGGACGAAAGCCTGAACGAAGCCGCGGTAGACCTTGGCTGCACCCGCACATCCGCCTTCTGGCTGGTGACGCTGCCCCTGTCAAAACCCGGCGTGATTGCCGGTTGTTTCCTCGTGTTTATCCCGGCGCTGGGTGAATTTGTGATCCCGGAACTTCTGGGCGGCTCAAACACGCTGATGATTGGTAAGGTTCTGTATCAGGAATTCTTCTCAAACCGTGACTGGCCGGTGGCAAGTGCGGTGGCGGTGATCCTGCTGCTGATCCTGATCATTCCGATCATTCTGTTCCAGAAAAACCAGGAAAAGCAGGAGGCAGGCCAATGAGACGCATGTCATGGTTCAACGTCACATCCCTGACTTTCGGGCTGGCGTTCCTTTATCTGCCGATGCTTCTGCTGATCATCTACAGTTTCAACGAAAGCCGTCTGGTCACGGTCTGGGCCGGGTTTTCCACCAAATGGTATGGCGAACTTTTCCAGAACGAAGCCTTCCTTGATGCAGCCCTTGTGACCCTGAAAGTCGGCTTCTTTTCCGCCACGGTCGCAACGGTTCTTGGCACCATGGCCGCCTGGATACTGGTGCGTGGTGGCAAGTTCTTTGGCCGCACGCTGTTTTCCGGCATGATCTATGCGCCGCTGGTGATGCCCGAAGTCATCACCGGGTTGTCGCTGTTGCTGTTGTTCATCGCCATCGGCATGGATCGCGGCGTGATGACCATCGTGCTGGCCCATACAACATTTTCTATGTGTTACGTGTCTGTTGTGGTGTCCTCGCGTCTTGTGGCTTTTGACAAATCTATGGAAGAAGCCGCACTTGATCTGGGCTGCACGCCCGCATCTGCCTTCTTCCTTGTGACGCTGCCACTGATCGCCCCTGCGGTTCTGTCGGGCTGGTTGCTGGCGTTTACGCTATCGCTGGATGACCTTGTGATCGCAAGCTTTGCGGCGGGGCCAAGTTCCACCACCCTGCCGATCAAAATCTTCAGTTCCGTGCGCCTGGGCGTGACACCTGAAATCAACGCGCTGTCGACGATCATGATCTCTATCGTGGCCATCGGTGTGATCACGGCATCCCTTGTAACCAAACAGGCAATCGCCCGCGCAAAACGGGATGAACAGAAGGCAATTCAGGATGGATAAGTTTGAAAAATCCTTCACGGGTTACACCGAAACCTTTGGTGTGCCTGACCGGATTGAACTGATGTTATGTGATCTCAACGGTATCCTG
The DNA here is from genome assembly GCF_016123485.1 of Halocynthiibacter styelae. Classification (GTDB taxonomy): domain Bacteria; phylum Pseudomonadota; class Alphaproteobacteria; order Rhodobacterales; family Rhodobacteraceae; genus Halocynthiibacter; species Halocynthiibacter styelae. The sequence continues at coordinate 17,618 of NZ_JADCKQ010000021.1, forward strand.
CGTGGCAAATGGCTGCCCGGTGATCAGACTGGCAAATTTGCCAAAGGCGATGTGCGCCTGCCGCTGTCGACCTATGCCCCGAATATTCTGGGGGAAGAGGTTGAGGAAACCGGGCTTGGCATCGTGGCCGGTGACCCGGATGGTCGCCTTGTGCCGGTGGAAAGCAGTCTTGCGCCTGTGCCCTGGGCTAAGGGCAACGTTGCGCAGATGCTGGTGGAAATGGTCGAAGCGGGCAAGGATGACAATCCCCTGTCCCCGCGCGGCATCCTACAATCTGTGCTGGATCGCTTTGCGGCAAAAGACATGTTCCCGGTGGTGGCAAGCGAGCTTGAGTTTTACATCTTCAAGCCCCGTGCCAATGCCTCTGACGCCCCACAGCCCCCGGCGCGCACGCCAGATGCCCAAAATTACGATCTGGAAATTCTGGATCGTCAGGAAGACATTCTGACCGAAATTCAGGCGGCCTGCGCAGCCCAGGGCCTGGCGACAGATACATTGATTGCGGAATACGGTCCTGGCCAGTTTGAGATCAACTTTCACCACACAGGCGATGTCCTGCGTGCCGCTGACACCGCCCTATTGTTCCGCCGCCTTGTGCGCGCAGTTGTGGCGCGCCATGGCATGGAAGCCAGCTTTATGGCGAAACCCTATGCAGAATTCCCGGGCAATGGGATGCACCTGCACGCCTCTCTGGTGAATGGCGCAGGCGACAATGTGTTCTCAGCAGATGAAGGCGTGGGCGAGACCCTGCAAAACGCTGTCGCAGGTGTGTTGTCCACCATGGCCGATCTTCAGGCGATCTTTGCCCCGCATATGAACAGCTATCGCCGGTTCCAGCCAAACAGTTTCGCGCCGACCGCGCCGGATTGGGCGCTGGACCACCGCGGCGCATCTGTCCGCATTCCGGCCACAAAAGGCCCCGGTGCGCGACTGGAGCACCGCATTTCCGGCGCGGATGTGAATCCTTATCTGGCGTTTGCAGCGATCCTTGGTGGCATGTTGCACGGGATTGAAACCAAACCCGCCCTGCCCCTGTCTCTGGACGACCCACAGGCCACACCATCCGCCCCCCTTGGCCATGACTGGCTGATGGCGGTGGAACGGTTTGCACAGGCAGATATTGCAGCCACGATCTTCGGCACAGAATACCGCGATATCTACGCCACCCTGCGCCGGGACGAGATCAGCAAAATCGCAACCCGCCTGACACAGGTGGAATATGAGGTCTACCTTGGCCGCCTCTGAGCAGCCCCTTGATCGCATCTACGAACCAGCTGCCTATGGCAGGCTGCCGGTTCAGCAGTGCTTTTGGCACACCACCGCTGATCCCCTGACATATCCCGCGCTGGAAGGCGATCTGATCTGCGACATCGCCGTGATCGGCGCGGGTTACACCGGCCTGTCCGCCACCCATCGTCTGACCGGCGAAGATGTTGTCGTGCTTGAGGCCGAACAACCCGGCTGGGGCGCTTCCGGGCGCAATGGTGGCTTTTGCTGTCTGGGTGGTGCCCATCTGGAAACCGGGGACATCCTGAAAGCTTACGGACCAGAGGAAACCCAGACCTGGGCCATGGCGCAGCGCGCCTCGGTCGATCATGTCGCTGAATTTCTCGACAGTGCTGGCGAAGATGCCGACCGGCATTCCAAAGGCGAAACCATCCTGGCCCACCGGGCCTCCCTTGTGGAACCATTGCGCGAAGGGCAGGAATATTTCCGTCAGATCTATGGCATGAAGGCCGAATTCCTGCCCCGTGATGCCCTGGCAGAACATGGCCTTGGGCCGGACAGGCAAAACAGCTTTCACGCCGCCCTGACCAACCCCATCGGCTTTGCGCTCAACCCTTACAAATATACCCGCGCCCTTGCGCAGGCTGTGACCGCCTCGGACGCACGTATCTTTGGCGACACCCCGGTGATACGCCATTATCACCAGGACGGGCTGCACCATCTGCACACGCCCACCGGCCACCTGCGGGCAAGTCGTGTGATCTGGGCGACCAATGGTTACACGTCAGAAAACACGCCCCATATCCTGCGCGGTAAATTTCTGCCGGTGCAGTCCAATATCCTGCTGACCCGCCCCCTGACGGACAGCGAAATGCAGGATCAGAACTGGACCTCGCGCCAGATGTGTTATGACACGCGCAATCTGCTGCATTACTTCCGCTTGCTGCCCGACAACCGCATGTTATTCGGCATGCGCGGCGCCACATCTGCCAACCCCCAGGCCTTTGACACAGCCCGTCAGAACACCCGCACACATTTCGACAAGATGTTCCCGGCCTGGCGCAACGTGGAAACGCCCTATTTCTGGTCCGGCCTGATTGCCGGTGCCCGCCGCTTTGTGCCCTTTGCCGGGCCTCTCAAAGGTCTGCCCAACAGCTATGCCGCCATGTGTTACCACGGCAACGGTGTCGCCATGGGCAGTTACTGCGGCAAGCTGGTTGCGGAAAGCCTGCTGAACGTAAAACATACCACGCCTGCCCCGGATTTCCTGTCGCGCCCCCTTGCGACTTTCCCCTTCCGGCGTTATCGGCGGCATATCCTGCCACTTCTGTACCAATGGTATAATCTGAAAGACGGCCCGCTGTGATCCGGCCCTGACGAAGGTGAACCCAATGATAAAATCCCTGAAAATCGGCGTTCTGGAAACCGGCCTGCCCCCTGAAGAACTGGCGCCCGATTTCGGCAACTACCCTTCTATGGTCGAAAACTGGCTGAAACCGCTGTCCGCGCAATATGACACGAAATTCACCTTCTATCCTGTGCTGTCCGGCGACATCCCGCAGGATGGCGCACAGGCCGATATCTGGGTGATCACCGGATCAAAATTTGGCGTCTACGAAGACCATGCCTGGATTGCGCCGCTTGAAAATCTGATCCGCGACGCAAAGGCCAAAAACGCCTTGATGATTGGCATTTGTTTCGGCCACCAACTGATCGCCCAGGCCCTTGGCGGCACTGTGCGCAAATCTGACAAAGGCTGGGGCGTTGGTCCGCATATCTATGACACCAGCACATGGCCCAAAGCCCTTGGCGACACGCCTGCCAGCCTTAATCTGCAAGCCTATCATCAGGACCAGGTCGAAGTGCTGCCGGAAGGCGCACAGACCATCGCAAGTTCTGACTTCTGTGAACATGCCGCGCTCTGGTATCCGGGGTTTGCCATCACCGTGCAGGGCCATCCTGAGTTTTCAAAAGACTACGCCAGCGCCCTGATTGAAAGCCGTCGCGGCACGGTTCTGTCAGAAGCCGACGCAGACCAGGGCCAGGATTATATGTCCCGCGACATCACCGCCCCCGCGCTTGCAGAAATGATCGCAGCCCACTTGGATCAGCTATGAAACGGTTCTTCTTCGGGTACGGATCGCTTGTGCACAAAGGCACCCATGATCACGCCAATCACGCCCCTGCCCGCCTGCAAGGCTGGAAGCGCGTCTGGGTCGCAACCCCTGCCCGCGCCCTGCCATATCTCTCCGTCATCCGCGACGCAAACAGCGCGATTGACGGCCTCATCGCTGAAGTACCCGATCAGGGCTGGGAGGCGTTGGATCAACGTGAAGCCGCCTATCAGCGCGTGCCTTTGGAGCCGGAACTGACGCATCAGATGACGGATATGCCTGCGGACAGCCTGACCGTCGTATATTCCGTCTCCCCCGATGATCAGCAGCCTGTCAGCGATAAAAATCCGATCCTGCTGTCCTATCTCGATGTGGTCGTGCAGGGCTATTTTGATGTCTTTGGCGGCGACGGCGTTGATCATTTCTTCGACACCACCTTCAACTGGACGGGCAGCTATCTGGATGATCGCGTGGCACCGATCTATCCGCGTGCGCAACTCTGTGATCCCGGCCTTCAGGCAGAAACAGACACGCGCCTTGCCGCAATGGGCCAGACGCGTGTGATGCAGGCAGATTTTCCGCTCTGGTGATTATCTGCGCAGTGAAAACAGTGCCATAAGCCGACCCTGACGGGAAAACTCCTGCGGTTTTGCAGGTGCCGTGCCCCGCGCCATCACGCGTTTTGCCAGAACATAAGCAAGCGCACCGAAAATCACGCCACCTGTGGCCTGACCGATCAACACGCCCGGCGCGCCAAACCACGCAGCCCCAACCCAGACAAAGGGAATGGTGCCCAGCGTGTGGCGGCCCCAGTTGATCCAGGTCGAATAAAACGGATGGCCCAGGTTGTTAAACGCCGCGTTGCCGACAAAGATCACACCGTTGAAAAAGAACATCAGCGACAGCGGCCCACAGAACAGAAACACCAGCGTCAGGGTCAGGCCCTCGGCGGCAAACATGCCCGCAATCAGCGGGCGCAGCAGGAACAACAACCCTGACATCGCGACCACCCAAAGCACCAGGAATTTCAGCCCTTCCATAAAGGCCTGGCTCACCCGGTCTTGCTGGCCTGCGCCTGCGTTCTGGCCGATGATCGGGCCAATCGCGCCGGACAAGGCAAACACCGCGCCAAAGGCCACCGGTGTCAAACGCCCAACAATCGCCATCCCCGCAACAGCCGCCTCGCCATAGGCCGCCATGGATCGCGTGACAAACGCCTGGCCCAAGGGGGTTGCGAATTGCGTCAGGATCGCCGGGATTGCGATGGTCAGGATGGCTGGGAAATCTTCGCGGAATTCGTCGGATGTGGGTTTTTGCAACCCGCCGTAATGTTTGAAAATCGGGTAAAGCGACGCCGCCGCAATCGCAAAACGAGACGCAACAGACGCCAGTGCCGCCCCCGTCAGATCAAGGTTCAGACCAAAGATCAGGATCGGGTCCAGCACCGCATTCACAACACCCGCAAGAATGGTTGCAAACATCGCCCGTTTCGCCGCCCCATGGGCCCGCAAAATCGCCCCGCCAATCATCCCGATGATCAGCAATGGCAAAGCCGGAACAATGATTTGCATATAGCTGACTGCCAGATCCTGTGTTTCCCCCGTGGCGCCCATCAGCCCCACCAGGAAATGCAGGTTCATCCAGATTGCAGCCGCAAAAAGCGCGCCAACACCAACGCCGTATAACATCGCGCTGGCTGCCCGACGGCTGGCCATTTGTGTGTCGCCCTGGCCCAAGGCGCGCGCAACCAATGCGCCCGCCGCAATCGACATGCCGATCCCAAAACTTGAGGTGAAAAACAGGATTGCGCCCGCATATCCGACTGCCGCTGCAAGCTCTGCTTTGCCCAGCATGGAAATGAAAACCATATCCACGAAATCAACCAGAAAGATCGCCATCAACCCGATAGAGGCCGTCAGCGACATGGTCGTCACGTGTTTGAATAAGTTCCCGGTAAGGAATTTGGCCTGAGGATTATCGGACATGCTGGCTCCTGTCGCTGTTCACGCCACTGTGAACGGCCCCGCGCCAAATGAAAACCTGCGCAAATGCACAGACTGCCCGCAGTCGCCATGCTTTAGTGCAAAAAATCAACGTGCGCGCAGATATTGCGCGATGCCAATCAGGCTGATCACAATCCAAAACCCTTCCATCAGGGCAGACGCCAGATTGAAGTTATACCTCAGGGAAAATGCGATCAGAAACGACCCGGCCAGGTTCACAACCGGAAAGGCCAGGTCGTCAGAATTCATCCAGCGCATCTGTGTCGCCAGATAGGCCAGCCCAACCATCAAAGTGCCGCAGACACCTATGAAATCGGGCAGGCCAAGGTCACTCATTTCGCGCGAATGACCTGCATCAGCGGCAGAAGCTGCCCCATATCAGGCCCATGTGCCTGCCCGGTCAGCGCCTTGCGCAACGGCATAAAAAGACCACGGCCTTTGCGCCCGGTCGCGTCTTTCACAGCTTTCGTCCAGGTGCCCCAGGTCGCATCATCAAACGGCATCTCAGGCATCATGGACAGGGCTTCGGCGACGAAATCTTTGTCTTCGCCTTCAATCACCGGATCCGCACCATCGCGCAGCAAGGCCCACCAGCCTTCAAGGTCAGACAGCAATGTGATATTTTCACGCATCAAGGTCCAGAAGGCCTCAGCCTTATCCGCAGGAACACCGATTTCAGAAATGTAATCAGACACTTCTGCAAAATCACGCCCATGGTTCACTTTCGCCGTCAGCGGCTTCAGATCTTCGACGTCAAACTTTGTCGGGGCAGAACCAAACTTGGAAATGTCAAACCCATCGACCAGTTCCTGCATCTGTGAACGCAGCTCAACCGGATCAGCAGAGCCAAGGCGCGCCAGCTGTGACAGCATCGCCATAGGTTCAATCCCCTGGGCACGCAGATCACGCAGGGACAAAGTGCCCAGACGTTTGGACAGCGCCCCACCATCCGCATCGGTCAGCAGGGAATGGTGCGCAAATTCCGGCACAGCACCGCCCAGCGCTTTGATGATCTGGATCTGGGTCGCGGTGTTGGTCACATGGTCAGAACCACGCACAACATGGGTCACGCCAAAATCAATATCGTCACAAACAGACGCAGGCGTATACAGGTACTGCCCATCCGCACGGATCAGAACAGGATCAGACACAGACGCCGCATCAATGGAAATATCGCCAAGAACGCCGTCTTTCCATTCGATCCGTTCAAGATCCAGCTTAAACCGCCAGTGACCATTGCCACGTTCCGCCCGCAGCGCGTCTTTTTCAGCGTCGGACAGGTTCAGACCCGCGCGGTCATAAACCGGCGGCTTGCCCATGTTCAGCTGTTTCTTGCGTTTCAGGTCCAGTTCAACCGGGGTCTCAAAACATTCATAAAGACGACCAGACGCACGCAGCTGATCCATCGCCTCGTTGTAACGGTCCAGACGGTCAGACTGGCGCTCAACCCGATCCCAGGTCAGGCCCAGCCAGGTCAGGTCTTCCTTGATGCCATCAACATATTCTTCTTTAGAACGCTCAGGGTCCGTATCATCCAGACGCAGAATAAATTGTCCGCCGTTCTGTCGTGCGATCAGGTAATTCATCAACGCGGTACGCAGGTTGCCGATATGAATATAGCCGGTGGGCGACGGTGCAAAACGGGTAGTTGTCATCTGTTACGTTTCCTCTGATCCCTGACACAATATCAGGTCGCGCGTGGTGTTTCACACCCGCGCCCAAATGTCCAGTTTCAAGGGAAATCGCCCCGTTAATACCTGTTAACAGGGCGAACGCTGTGTATGCATAGGATGTGCATGACATGTGCATGCTTTGTGCATGGCATACTCAGCCCCAGATCCGGGCTTTAAACATAGCTGATCACCTCGATCTCGATCCCGTCCGCATCATCAAAATAGAACCGCTTTCCAGGTTCGTAATCGCCATGATTATGTGGCGTGAACCCCAGCGCTTTGACCTTCGCTTCCACCGCATCCAGATCCTCAACAACCACCCCAATATGGTTCATCGACCCCGGGGTTTTATAGCGATCAAAGTTCACCGGATCATTGCCCCCAGAACTGTACACCGCGATATAACTGTCCGCCCCGCCAACATGCAGCGTGGTGCCCTGATATTTCGCATCCCCCCGCCATCGCACGTGCCAGCCAAACAGCTGATTCAGCATCTCCGCAGTGGCATCCGGATCTTTGACGGTGACGTTGACATGTTCAAGCATTGCTTCTGACATGGTATTTCCTATCGTTGATTTTATTTCATTTTTCGTGTGTAATTCCTCAAGCTAACTTGAGATCAAGCAAAAGATTCGAAAGGCCAGATCATGCATCACCGCGATTTTCTATCCATCGGGCAACTGGCCAGCCGCACCGGCCTGGCGGTGTCCGCCATTCGTTATTATGAAGAACAGGGGCTTGTGTTTTCAGAACGAAATGCAGGTGGTCAACGCCGGTTTCGCCGCGCAGATATCCGGCGTCTCAGCTTTGTGCAGATCGCACAACAGTTTGATTTTTCACTGAAAGATATAGCAGAACAACTGTCCCGCCTGCCCGAAGGCCGCACTCCAACCAAGGCCGACTGGGCAAAGATTTCACGTCACTTTCGCGCTGACCTGGATGCCCGGATCAGAACCCTCGAAGGGTTACGCGACAAGCTGGACGGATGTATCGGCTGCGGTTGTCTCAGCTTGAAAAAGTGTCAGCTTTACAACCCGTTAGATAACGCCCGCCACAAAGGTACAGGCGCGCGTTATCTGGTGGGGGACATGCCCGAAGGCATTGACTGATCAGCCGTTATCGCGCCAACGGCTGACAATCGGATAGCGGCGATCCAGCCAGAAAGCACTTTGGGTCAGACGCGTGCCTGGGGCCGACTGAAAGCGTTTGTATTCAGAGATATAGATCAGATGTTCAATGCGTTTCACAGTCGCACGATCGTGCCCTTCGGCCACCAGATCAGCCACGGATTTTTCATCATCCACCAGACCTTCCAGGATCGCATCCAGCACTTCATAAGGCGGCAATGAATCGCTGTCTTTCTGATCGTCACGCAGTTCTGCCGACGGCGGCTTGTCGATGATAGACACCGGAATAACCTCACCCGCAGGTGCCGCCATCCAGGGGCGGTGATTGGCGTTGCGCCAGCGACATGATTCAAACACCCGCACTTTGTACATATCCTTCAGAGGATTGTAACCACCTGACATATCACCATAAATTGTCGCATACCCAACGGCGACCTCCGACTTATTGCCGGTCGTTAGCAGCATTTCACCAAACTTATTGCTCATGGCCATCAGCAGCAGGCCACGCAGACGGGATTGAATATTTTCCTCGGTCACGTCTTCATCACGCCCCGTAAACAGCGGCGCAAGCGTGTTGGTAATGGCAGCACGCCCCTCGGCAATCGGCACAAAATCATAGTGACAGCCCAGACGTTCAGCGATGTCTTTGGCATCATCCAGCGAGCTTTGCGATGTATATTCAGACGGCAACATCACACAGCGCACATTCTCCGGCCCCAGCGCGTCAGCAGCAATGGTCGCCACAATCGCAGAATCAATCCCACCGGACAGACCAAGCAGAACCTTCTCAAAGCCGGTCTTCCCCATATAATCGCGCAGGCTTTCGACCATGCAACGATAGTCCTGTTCCCACTCATCCGGCAAAGCGGCAAGGTCAGATTTGACAGCCCGCCAACCTTCATCCGTGCGTTCCAGTTCAAGATGCGCAATCGCTTCGTCAAACACCGGCATCTGCAGGGCAACTTCACCGCCGGGGTTCAGCACAAAGGTTCCGCCATCAAACACCTGATCATCCTGACCGCCTACCATGTTAAGATAGATTAACGGCAGGCCGGTTTCGGTTACACGCGCCATCATATGGGAATATCGCACGTCCATTTTGTTGCGGAAATACGGCGACCCGTTCGGCACCAGCAGGAATTCCGCCCCGGTTTCCGCAAGAGTTTCTGCCACATCTTCGTGCCAGGCGTCTTCGCAGATCGGTGTGCCGATACGGGTGTTGCCGACGGAATAAGGACCACCAAGGGGCCCGCTGTCATAGATGCGGACTTCGTCAAAGACGGTTTCATTGGGCAGGTGATGCTTAAGCACCCGCGAAACAATTTTCCCGCCCTTCAGAATGAAATAAGCGTTAAACAGCTTTCCATCCTCAACAAACGGCCCGCCAATGCCCAGCGCAGGGCCATCGGCACAATCGGCGGCCAGGGTCTGCACGGCCTCTACACAGGCCTGCTGGAACGCCGGTTTCATCACCAGATCCTGGGTGTTGTAGCCCGAGATAAACATTTCAGGCAGCGCCACCATATCAGCACCTGCGGCTTTGCCTTCTGCAAATGCAGCACGCGCCTTATCGGCATTCGCCGCAATCGCACCCACAGTCGGGTTCAGCTGTGCCAGCGTCAGTTTGAAACGATCTGCCATATCTACCTGCCTGAATCTCTGGTTCTCTGCCACTTCTTAACAGAGAATGCGCCGGGATAAACCACCCTCGCAGAAATCTTGTGCTTCTGTTTGCAAGCTTTGGGAATTAACATTGTCACCCGGGCGGACGGGGGCTAGTCTGCGCACAACCTGTGGCTTTGCCGCGCAATTTCATTGCCTCAACCGGAGCGCTCTATGCCTTTCGTGACACCCCCTGTGACCCGTCATTTCTTCCGTTTGTGCCTGTTTTCATTTGTCTCTGCCGGCTTCACCGGTTCTGCCCTGCCCGTTTTCGCACAAGAAACTGCGGTGGATGAAGCCCCTGCTGCAACAGTGGAAGTTCTGCGTCAGGAAGATCTGTACGGCGGCGTCTATGAAGGGGATATTCTGGACGGCAAACGTCATGGCAATGGCAGCTATGATTTGCCGTCCGGGTTTCATTACAGTGGTCAGTGGAATGAAGGCGCGATCACCGGACAGGGCAATATGACATTTGCGGATGGATCCACCTACGCCGGGGAATTCACCGATGGTGTGGCCGATGGGTTTGGCAAGCTGACCCTGCCCGATGGCAGCGTCTTTGAAGGGGATTGGCAACAGGGCGAGTTCACCGGAAATGGCATTGCGATTTATGCCAATGGCATTGTCTATGAGGGCGGATTTGATCATGCCCGCCACCATGGCGTGGGCACGCTGCGCAATCCGAACGGGTTTACCTATCAAGGCGAATGGGTCGAAGCCCGCCGTGAAGGCGAAGGGCGTGTGACCTATCCGGACGGATCACGCTATGAAGGCTTCTTCCTGAACAATCAGCGCCATGGGGCTGGCGAGTTCACATCTGCCGACGGGCTGCATTACGCAGGAACCTGGGAGAACCATCAGATGCATGGAGAAGGCCGGCTGACCTATCAGAATGGCGATGTGTTTGAGGGCGGCTTTGTCAATGGCCGCCGCGCGGGCGCAGCTGTGATGACCACAGCAAGTGGCGAAACGTATGAGGGTGGCTATCTGAATGATGCGCGCCACGGTCAGGGCAAACTGACCCTGAATGACGGTTATATCTATGAGGGAGCATGGTCTGAAGGCAAAATCATGGGCGAAGGTCAGGTGACTTACCCCGATGGGTCCATCTACCGTGGAATGCTTGCAGATGGTGTTGCCCATGGCACGGGGCGTATCGAATATCCCGGCGGTGGCAGCTATGAAGGCGCATGGAAGAACGGGCTGATCGATGGCGATGGCACCGCCAGTTACAACAGCGGCGCAACTTACACCGGCGGTTTCCGCGAAGGTCGCCCACATGGGCAAGGGCAGCTTATTGTGCCGGAACAATTCACTTATGACGGCAGCTGGATCGCCGGGCATCGCGAAGGACCAGGCGTCACACGTTTTGCCAGCGGTGCAATTTACACCGGCGAACACAGCAAAGATCAGCCAGACGGGCATGGCGAACTCGATGTGCCGGATGGCATTCGCTATGTTGGCCAGTGGTCAGCGGGTGACATCACAGGCGAAGGTGTGATGACCTATGCCAGCGGTGATGTTTACGAAGGTGCCCTGATATCTGGCAAACGCCATGGCCAGGGCGTACTGCGCTACGCCAGTGGCGAAGTGTCCGAAGGGATCTGGGAACATGACGCCCTGCCGGTTGAAAGTGAAACGACAACCTCAGGCACCACCGAAACACCAGATACTGAAACAGAGACCTCCGGGAACTGATTTCCGGGCCGCCTGTGAAAATTTCCGGATTTTCGCAGGAAGGCTCTTTTCAAATCGAAATCCCGGGTTATGATCGCGCCCATGATGACCAAAGCACATACCGCCCAACTGAACTGCGCCTCCGCGCAGCCTGTTCGCGCGCTATCTGCTCTTCTTCTCCTTACTCGCCTCTGAGCGTGCCTTTCGGCGCGACCGCTCAGGGGGTATATCGCGCCGGAATATGAGAGAAGAAAACGATTCCCCCGCCATCCAAAATTTCACTGGCGAAGACATGAAAGATGATCCGATGACCAACGCATCTGACACCGCATCCCAGCAGGACCGCGTCGTAATTTTTGACACCACCCTGCGCGACGGCGAACAAAGCCCCGGCGCAACCATGACCCATGATGAGAAGCTTGAGATTGCAGAGATGCTCGATGATATGGGCGTGGATATTATCGAAGCCGGTTTCCCGATTGCGTCTGAAGGCGACTTCAAGGCGGTTTCCGAGATTGCTGAACGCTCAAAGAATTCTGTGATCTGTGGCCTGTCCCGCGCGAATTTCAAAGACATTGACCGCTGCTTTGAAGCCGTGAAACACGCAGCCCAGCCACGCATTCACACCTTTATCGGCACGTCCCCCCTGCACCGTGAAATCCCGGGCCTGTCCATGGATGAAATGGCGGATAAGATCCATGAAACCGTGTCCCATGCGCGCAACCTCTGTGACAATGTGCAATGGTCCCCGATGGATGCGACCCGCACAGAGGAAGACTATCTGTGTCGTGTGATCGAAATCGCAATCAAAGCCGGTGCGACCACAATTAACATCCCGGATACAGTGGGTTACACCGCACCACGTGAAAGTGCCGAGCTGATTAAAATGCTGCTGGAGCGTGTGCCAGGTGCAGATGAAATCGTCTTTGCAACCCATTGTCATAACGACCTGGGCATGGCGACGGCGAACTCTCTGGCCGCTGTTGAGGCCGGTGCGCGTCAGATTGAATGTACCATCAACGGTCTGGGCGAACGTGCGGGCAACACGGCCCTGGAAGAAGTCGTCATGGCACTGAAAGTGCGCAATGACATTATGCCATTTACCACTGGTATCGACTCCCGCCGTCTGATGCAGATTTCCCGCCGTGTGGCGACTGTGTCCGGCTTCCCGGTGCAATATAACAAAGCGATTGTTGGCAAAAACGCCTTTGCCCATGAAAGCGGCATTCACCAGGACGGCATGCTGAAGAACGCTGAGACCTTTGAAATCATGCGTCCTGAAGATGTGGGCCTGTCCGGGACCTCCCTGCCGCTTGGCAAGCATTCCGGTCGTGCGGCGCTGCGTGCAAAGCTGGCTGAACTTGGTTTTGATGTGGGTGACAACCAGCTGAAAGACGTGTTCGTGCGGTTTAAGGCCCTGGCGGACCGCAAGAAAGAAGTACACGATGATGATGTTCTGGCCCTGATGCGGGACAGCGCATCTGAGGCGGAACATGAGGCCATTCAGGTGAAGTTCCTGCGTGTGATCTGTGGCACAGAAGCCCCACAATCCGCCGATCTGACCCTGACAGTGGATGGTGTGGATCAGCAAACCACGGCCACCGGTGATGGCCCTGTTGATGCCGTGTTCAACGCTGTTAAAGCGATCTTCCCGCATGATGTAAACCTGCAACTTTATCAAGTGCATGCGGTGACAGAGGGCACGGATGCCCAGGCAACTGTGTCTGTACGTCTGGAAGAAGAAGGGCGTATTGCCACGGGTCAGGCTGCAGATACGGATACGGTTGTGGCGTCTGCCAAAGCCTATGTGAACGCGCTGAACCGCCTGATTGTACGTCGTGAAAAAGGCGCGCCGGGTGAGGATGTGAAAACCATCTCGATGACCGACAGCGTGTAAAGACAAAACGCCGCCCTCTGAGGCGGCGTTTCTTTTGGCGGGCCCGGAAACTTCGAAAGAAAACGATCTCCCGCTTATGGCAACCAATAGCGCACAGACAGGTCATGCGTGCCGGGGGCGATGGCAGAATATTCGAACACGGGCTCACCATAGGCTTCGTTCGTGCCTGACACGGCGTAACCTTCTGATGGCAATTCACCTTCAAAGTTCAACTCATAATCGCCATTTTCATCATGCAGCACGAAGAACGCATAATAGCCCTCTGTCAGGTCCGGGAAATCCACACGCAGAGGAACAGCATCCGCCGGGATTTCCAGATAGCCACTGGCAGCTTTATAATCGAGCGCATCAAAAGCTTCCTGATGCTCGAAGGCCATGATCAGCAATTTGCCCTGATCAGATCGCGTGTCATGGATGTTGATCTGATAACCTGAAACGTTCTCCGTGTCGGTGGTGGATGCATTGGCTTCAGGCACCACATACCGCAGACCTGAGGCAATATAAGCCCCCCCGATGGTCAGGGCGATTGTTACAGCAGCGGCGGACAGGCGCATAGCGTTGGAAGGCATTACTTTTCTCCTTCTGATGTGGGCTGGGCAGGTTTCTTTTTGGGCTTCCAGCCAGGCGGGCCAAAGAGGTGGCCAAGTTTGTTGTATAGCCCATCTGCTTTCGCAACCTCAGCGCCAAGGCGTGTGAACCCATGGAAGAAGGCAACAAAGGGGTTGATCGAATTGATCGGTCGGGTAAGGCCGTACTTCACGTCTTCGATCTCTTCTTCAAAGGTTCCGAACATACGATCCCAGATGATGAAGATGCCAGCGTAATTCTTATCCAGATATTTCCGATTTGAACCGTGGTGTACCCGGTGGTGGCTTGGGGTGTTGAAAAGCAGTTCAATCGGCTTCCAGAGCTTGCCGATCACCTCGGTATGCAGGGCCGTCTGGAACAATTGCACCAATAGTTCGCAGACCAGAACCAGCAGCGGATCAAAGCCGAGAAGCACCAGCGGCAGGTGAAAAAACAGCGGCCAGAACCCGTCCAACGGGCCGTGACGATAGGCGACGGAAATATTGAAGAACGGCGAGGAATGGTGCACCGAATGGGTCGCCCAGAGGAAGTTGATCCGGTGCAGAATGCGATGTTCCCAGTAGTATGCCAGATCAGCAAGGATCAGACAAATCACCAGTGTCAGAAGGTTGGTCTGGATACCGAACACGGCGAACTCTGCCGCAAAGAAATAGGCCGCAGCGTAAAGCGTTGCAAAGAGCAGCGTTGTTGTGATCAGAAAAAAGGCGAGCGTGATATAGTTGGTGACTGTGTCACCCGCCATATGCTTCGACAGTTTCCCCCGAAGCGCATAAAGCGCAAGTTCAAACACCAGAAAGGCGATTGCGAAGACGAAAAACCAGTCGCCGATGAATTTTTCCCAGATCTCCAGTTGGAAGCCAGGAATGGGTTTAAGAAGAAAATCAGGCATGGATGACCCTTTGCTGTGATACTGAAAACCAGATAGACCCTGACGATGGACAAATCTTGCGAGGCGCGTGATCTTTCTTGCGCAATGGCCCCAGCCCCGGTGAAACCACCCGGAAATGGGGAATTTTTCGCAATATAGCGCAAAATCGGGCAAATTCCCGCCCCTTGGCTATATTCCGCAAACCCTCGCTCTTTACTATGGCGTAAACACGCCGCATAAACTTCCACGCAGCGCAGCCGAGTCTGCGCGTAATAATTGTATTTCGGGGATCACATATAACATGGCAATACTGAGCGGGCTGTTTTCGTCAGATATGGCAATTGACCTGGGCACAGCGAACACGTTGGTCTATGTCAAAGGTAAAGGTGTGATCCTGTCTGAACCCTCTGTTGTGGCATATCACGTCAAAGATGGTGTTAAGAAAGTCCTGGCCGTGGGCGAAGACGCGAAACTTATGCTGGGCCGGACACCGGGCAGCATTGAGGCGATCCGTCCGATGCGCGAAGGTGTGATTGCGGATTTTGACACTGCGGAAGAGATGATCAAACACTTCATCCGCAAAGTTCACAAACGCACGACTTTCTCAAAGCCAAAGATCATCGTTTGTGTGCCCCATGGCGCAACCCCGGTTGAAAAACGCGCAATTCGTCAGTCTGTGCTGTCTGCCGGTGCACGTCGCGCGGGCCTGATTGCAGAACCAATTGCTGCGGCGATTGGGGCTGGCATGCCGATCACTGATCCGACCGGCAACATGGTTGTCGACATCGGTGGTGGTACGACAGAAGTTGCGGTTCTGTCCCTGGGTGACATCGTTTACGCGCGTTCCGTGCGCGTCGGTGGTGACCGTATGGATGAAGCCATCATCAGCTACCTGCGCCGTCAGCAGAACCTTCTGGTCGGTGAAGCCACTGCGGAACGTATCAAAACCTCCATCGGGACCGCCCGTATGCCGGATGATGGACGCGGTGCGTCCATGCAGATCCGTGGCCGTGATCTGCTGACAGGTGTACCAAAAGAAATCGAGATCAATCAGGCACAGGTGGCAGAAGCCCTTGCAGAACCCGTACAGCAGATCTGCGAAGCGGTGATGACAGCCCTTGAAACCACGCCGCCGGATCTGGCCGCTGATATTGTGGATCGTGGCGTTATGCTGACCGGTGGTGGCGCGCTGCTCGGGTCGCTTGATCTGGCTCTGCGCGAACAGACCGGCCTGGCCGTATCTGTTGCCGACGAAAGCCTGAACTGTGTGGCGCTTGGCACCGGCAAAGCGCTGGAATACGAAAAACAACTGCGCCACGTCATTGATTACGACAGCTGATCTGTACAAGGCCCACTGCCTCATCCGACCAGCACTGACACCAGAACCAGGAGAGCGCCGTGGCCCGTGACCGCGCCCAGACTGAAACCTATGGCCGCCCGATCCGGCGAATGCTGGTGGGTATCCTGGTTGTCTTTATGCTTGCGATTTTCCTGATCTGGCGCATCGACAGCCCCCGTGTGGAACGTTTGCGCGCCCAGATCACGGATGTGATCTTGCCAAACATGGACTGGGCCATGGCGCCGGTGACCGGGATCAGTGAAATGATCGCGAATTTCCAGAGTTATCAGCGCCTGTATGAGCAAAATCAGGAGCTGCGCAGCGAACTCCAGGAAATGCGCGTCTGGCAGGAAGCCGCCCTGCAGCTTGACCAACGCAATGCCCGCCTGCTGGATCTGAACAAGGTCCGCCTTGATCCGCAACTGACCTGGGTGACCGGTGTTGTCACCGCAGACAGCGGGTCGCCTTTCCATCAGTCTGTTCTGTTGAATGTTGGCGAACGGGACGGGATTACCGATGGCTGGGCCGCGATGGACGGGCTGGGCCTTGTCGGGCGAATTTCTGGTGTGGGCAACCGGTCTTCACGCGTGCTGCTTCTGACTGATTCAAACAGCCGTATTCCGATCACCATCCTGCCATCTGGTCAGCGCGCGCTTCTTGCGGGGGATAACACGCCCGCCCCGGCAATTGAGCTTCTGGATAAACCTGATCTTGTGCGCCCCGGCGACCGGGTTGTGTCATCAGGCGACGGCGGTGTGTTTCCGGCGGATCTTCTGATTGGTCAGATTACGGAATCCCCCGGTGGGCGTCTGCGGGTTCTGCTGGCTGCGGATTATGAACGGCTGGAATTCCTGCGTGTGATCCGCCTGCATGAGGCCCCAGCCCTGACAGATCCCGGCGGACTTGTTGTAACATCTGATCCGACAACAGACAACGCAATACAGGAAGAAACCGACGACACAGCAGCCACCACCGGGGATGACAATGGTTGATCCGGTCAGCCTGCATCTCTGGAGCTGGCGTCTGCTGTACCCGCTGATATGTGCCGTGATTGTCTTTGCGCAGCTCATCCCCTTGCAAACCACCCCTATGGATATTCCACCGCCTGATCTGCTGATCGCCCTGACCTGTGCCTGGGTTGTGCGCCGACCTGATCAGGTGCCGGTTGTATCCGTGGCACTGGTGTTTTTTCTGACAGATATCCTTTTGCAACGCCCCCCGGGACTTGGCGTTGCACTGATGATTGTCGCAACCGAATTTTTACGTTCGCGCAGTCCGTTTATGCGCGAATTCCCCTTCCTCCTGGAATGGGGCGTCGTCACGGTCGTCATGATTGCCCTGGCACTTGGTGTACGGCTTCCTATGCAGATGCTGATGCTGTCACCACCGCCGTTTGACCTGAGTGCACGCGAGGTTCTTGTAACAACTCTGGCATATCCGGCATGCGCCGCATTCTGTCATTTTGTCCTGAAAGTGCGATACCTTCACCCCGGAGATCGTGAAAGCAGTGGAGGGTACGCCTGATGCGCCGGCCGCCAAAAGAGAATGAAGAAAGCACACGCGGGATCACCCGCCGGGGATTACTTCTGGGCACGGCCTGGCTTGCTTTTGGCACGGGGCTTGCTGCACGTATGCGTTATCTGCAGGTCGATCAGGCAGATCAGTTCCGCCTGCTGGCGGATGAAAACCGCATCAAAGACCGCCTGATCGCCCCTGCCCGCGGGCTTATCTGGGATCGCAATGGCCTGCCGCTTGCGACCAATGAACAGAATTACCGCGTGGTGATGGTCCGCGAAGAAGCTGGTGATCCGGAAGAAGCCCTGGACAAGCTTTCTGAACTTATACCGATGACGGAAAATGACCGGGCCAAAGCGTTGAAGGCCGTCATGGACCGTGCCCCACATGTGCCGGTTGCCGTCGCGGATCGTCTGACCTGGGAAGAAGTATCAGCGATCGCGGTTAATGGCCCGGCCCTGCCCGGCATCACGCCCGAAGTTGGTCTGTCGCGCAGCTATCCGGTCGCGGAAGATCTCTGTCATGTTGTCGGTTATGTCGGACCTGTATCTGACTATGATCTCTCCCGTATTGAAGATCAGGATCCGCTGCTTCAGATCCCCAAGTTCCAGATCGGCAAATCCGGGGCTGAAAATAAGCTTGAACGTCAGCTTCGCGGTCAGGCCGGGAATGTACGCAATGAAGTCAACGCGGGGGGCCGGATCATTCGCGAACTGGACCGGCGCGAAGGTATTCCCGGCGATAATATCCAGCTAACGATTGATGCACCTCTGCAAAACTATGTTCAGGCACGCCTTGCGGGCGAAGCGGCCTCTGCCGTGGTGATGGATGTGGAAACCGGTGATCTTCTGGCTTGCGGATCGGTCCCGACATTCGATCCGAATAAATTCGTGCGCGGGATTTCAGTTGCGGATTACGGCGAGTTGACCGGAAACCCCCTGAACCCGCTTCAGGGGAAAGCTGTGCAAGGGGCCTATCCGCCAGGTTCCACCTTTAAGATGGTCACAGCGCTTGCTGCGATGGATGCCGGTCTGATTGACACGGAAGAAACCATCTATTGCCGGGGTTACACCGAAGTTGGTGGACGTCGCTTCCACTGCTGGAAACATTCAGGTCACGGGAACATGAACCTGAACCAAAGCCTGCGCAACAGCTGCGATATTTACTATTATGACATCGCCCAGCGTGTGGGGATCGAAAAGATCAGTGAAATGGCCCGCCGTCTGGGCCTGGGGGAACGCCATGCGCTGCCCATGTCTGCGGTCTCTTCCGGCCTTACACCGACCAAAGCCTGGAAGCTGGAACGCCGGGGTGCAGAATGGGTGATTGGCGACAGTCTGAACGCGTCTATCGGACAGGGCTTTGTACTGGCCTCCCCACTGCAACTGGCTGTGATGACGTCCCGCCTTGCCACCGGGCGCGCCGTTGAACCACGTATTGTGAAATCGGTGAATTCTGTCGAGGTGCCGATTGAGGAACCCCCGGAACTGGGCCTGAACCAAAATCATCTGCGCGCCATTCGCCAGGGGATGTTCGCTGTCAGCAACAACCGGCGTGGCACCGCGTTTAGATCACGCATTGCTGCAGACGGCAAAGAACTTGCCGGCAAAACCGGGACAAGCCAGGTGTCCAACAACCGCGTAAACAACGCCAATGTGCCCTGGGAACAACGTGACCATGCGCTGTTTGTTGGCTTTGCCCCCTATGATGCGCCAAAATATGCGGTGTCTGTGGTGGTGGAACATGGTGGCGGCGGATCGAAAGCGGCAGCCCCTGTTGCCCGCGACATTCTGCTGTTTGCGATGTATGGCGGATTTCCACCAGAGGATGCCTATCCGTCTTCAGCACGCGCCAAAGCCCGCCAGATCCGCAACAACCTGGAACTGCGCGATTTCGACGCCCTGCGGGATGAAAGCAGCCAGGCATGAGTTATCTTGAATATCAGATCAAACACACGCCAACCGGGCTGCGCAAAGTTCTTTACCTGAACTGGCCTCTGATCGTTCTGCTCAGCACAATCTGTGGTGTCGGGTTTATGATGCTGTATTCTGTGGCCGGGGGTTCCTTCAGCCCCTGGGCCGAACCGCAGATGAAACGCTTTGCTATGGGCATGGTCGCCATGTTCATCGTTGCCATGGTGCCGATTTGGTTCTGGCGCAATATGGCGGCGGTCGCCTATCTGGTGTCCCTGTTGCTGCTGGTTGCGGTGGAGCTGTTTGGCGAAGTCGGCATGGGGGCGCAGCGCTGGATCAATCTGGGTTTTATGCGTCTGCAGCCATCAGAGCTTATGAAGATCACCGTCATTCTGCTGATTGCAGCTTATTATGACTGGCTGGATGTCCGCAAAGTTTCGCATCCCTTCTGGGTTCTGGTTCCGGTACTTCTGATCTTGTTGCCTGTCGGGCTTGTCCTGCGCCAACCGGACCTTGGCACTGCCATTCTTCTGATCACAGGCGGGGGCATCGTCATGTTCGCAGCCGGTGTCAGCCTGTGGTATTTCGCTGGCGTGATTGGTTCGGTGATCGGTATTGTTGTAGCAGTGTTCAAATCACGCGGCACCGACTGGCAACTGCTGAAGAATTACCAATATGGCCGGATTGATACGTTCCTTGATCCATCGCGGGATCCCCTGGGCGGTGGCTATCACATCACGCAATCCAAAATCGCCCTGGGTTCCGGCGGCTGGACCGGCAGAGGATATATGCAGGGCACACAGAGCCGCCTGAACTTTCTGCCTGAAAAGCATACAGATTTTATCTTTACGACGCTTGCAGAAGAATTCGGCTTTATTGGCGGCATTTCCCTGCTGGGCCTCTACCTGCTGGTTTTGCTCTTTTGTCTTGCCGCGGCCTTCCAGAACAAAGATCGTTTTGCCTCGCTGATGACCATTGGGGTTGCTGCAACTTTCTTCCTGTTCTTTGCCGTTAATATGTCAATGGTCATGGGGCTTGCACCTGTCGTTGGGGTTCCTCTGCCACTTGTGTCCTATGGCGGATCAGCAATGCTTGTCATTCTGGTCGCTTTCGGCTTTGTTCAAAGCGCATATATCCACCGACCCAGATAGGAAAACCATGTCTGTCAATGTTCTCTTCGCCGCCAAACAATCCGACTGGGCTGAATATGAAGGGGCACTAACAAAAGCACTGCGGGCGGTGGATGTTGAATTCACCCTTTCCGCCCACAGCGCGCCGCATTGTACACCGGATGAGGTCGATTATCTTGTCTGGTCGCCAAACAGCCCTGTGCAGGATTTCACCCCCTACAGCCGCTGCAAAGCAGTGCTGAGCCTCTGGGCCGGGGTCGAACGTGTGATCAACAATCCAACCCTGACCCAGCCCCTGTGCCGGATGGTCGATAAGGGCCTGGAAGACGGTATGGTCGAATGGGTCTGCGGCCATGTGATGCGTCACCACCTGGGAATGGATGCGCAGATCCTCGGGCAAAACGGAGAATGGAAACCCCATTGCCCGCCGCTGGCGCGGCAGCGTCAGGTGACGGTTCTGGGGCTGGGGGCACTTGGCAGTGCCTGTGCGCGGATGCTGCGGCAGTTTGGGTTTGACGTAGCGGGCTGGTCCCGCCGCCAGAAAGATCTGGAAGGCATCACCTGTTTTTCTGGCGAAGACGGACTGCGCGATGTTCTTAAGCGATCCGAAATCGTCGTGCTTCTGCTGCCAAACACCCCGGAAACCGAAAACACTCTGAACGCAGAAACCCTTGCCCTGATGCCGCGTGGTTCTTTCATTGTGAACCCTGGACGCGGCCCGTTGATTGACGATGATGCGCTTCTGGCGGCGCTGGGCAGCGGACAAATCGCCCATGCGACCTTAGATGTTTTCCGCATCGAACCCCTGCCCGGCACACATCCTTACTGGACACATCCAAATGTCACGGTCACCCCGCACATGGCGGCTGAAACCCGGACAGACACTGCGTCAGAAATGGTTGCCGAAAACATTCGCCGGGGTGAAACCGGCGAAGGTTTCATCAACCTCGCAGACCGGAAAAACGGGTATTAAACCGCCCCGGATACGGCTTCCAGACTCATCCGGGCTTTGGTCAACACAAGGCCCGGGTTCGCAGAACTGCGGCAGATATAACAAAGCACCTGATCAGGCCAGGCCTTGGATCGCATGAACACATGCAGCAGGTTGGAACTGAAAATGATAATTTCCTGGAAGTAATGTTCATCACTTCCAGTGCCACCGGTTGCCTCATTGAACTTCCGGCCGAATTCCGTGACGCTCGCGCCCTGAAACAAATCCGCGGCTGCAGCCGCCAGCGTATCCAGTGTATCCTGCGAATGTTCCTCTGAGGTTTGCACCCCCAAAAGCATTCCGGATGTCATATCGATATAACCCGATGCCAGACATTCAGGGATTGTCTGCATCGATGTGTGAAGCGCCGCGTCCAGAGCCATTGTGATCTCGTTCAGTTGTAGGAAAGTGCTGCTCAGCACACCCGTAAATTTCTATGTTATGTTTTCTGGTTGCCCCCAAAAAGAGCAACCGGAATTCTCAAATGATCAGGTCAGGAAATCCCAGCCAGAAACAGATTTCGCCCCTGCGTTGGTCGCCACAGGCATTTTATCTGCATCCGCAACTTCCTGATCTTCAGGGGCCGGAACAGACTGTACCTGCAACAACCTGCCAATCGCATCAATCACACCATCTACATCCGTGGGCCTGTCCGCCCCTGATGTCAGTTCAGTCCAGATTTCAGCAGCCGTTAATGGCCCGGACTGTGCAGGCGGATCTTCAGAATGGATCACCTCTGCCGGCGCCTCACTGATATCGCTCTCTGCCGTCAGCACATTCCCGATCATCATTTCTTCCGAAACGTCTGTCTCCGGTGGTTCTGGTTCAGAATGGTTCTGCTCGTCTACAAACAGGGACAGGTCCAGAGACAATTCGAGATCCTCTGGCTCGCCCTCAGCCTCAGGGGCTTCAACCATCTCTTCGACCGGTTTTTCAGTCACATTTTTCACGACATGCGAAAGAATTTTATCAAAGTTGACCTCTGGAAGCTCCGTTTCCACTGGAAGTTCCTCAATCTCAGGCTCTGATGCAGCAATCAACGGCGCTTCGACCACTTCTTCTACACGGCTTTCATTACCAAGAATTAAGGCCAGATCAGATCTGTCTGTCACGTCTGGTTCCGGCTGCTCCGGCGGCTGTCGGTCATTTGCCGGAATTTCCTGGCGCATCTGTTCAACAAGCCCCTGTTCGGGCGCTGGTGGTTTCGGCTGCGCGGCCTCTGCAGTCTGCAACAATTCCGCCCGCAGATTCTGCGCCTCTCCGGAATGGATGCGGCGAGGCTCTGCAGCCTTGTCACGCGATACCCGCACGGGACGACGTGGCATCGTAATTCCCGGTGCGCGCGCAGATGCCGGTTGCTCTGCAGGCATTGCAGCCGGGGCAACAGCACCGGAGACATCTTCTTGCCTTTGCGCTGCGATTTGAATTCCTGGTGTGTTTTGGTTTGGTTTGTATTTTTTCAGTTTTTGTTTTTTGTTTTTGATGATGTCGTGGGTTGCCTCGAAGAGGGCGTCGACGAATTTTTCGCCTCCGCTT
>NZ_JADCKQ010000022.1 GCF_016123485.1 Halocynthiibacter styelae
ATACATCAATGGGTTCTACAATCCACGCAGGCGGCATTCATCCCTTGGCGGGAAAAGCCCCTTGGCATTCGAACGAAGGACTGCATAACATAAGCTGAGAGACCGGAACTTTTGCGCGGCAAGACCAAACCGATATCTGCACCCAGATGCCACATATTTCCACTCCGACAGTTTTACTTCTGGCCTGTGCGCCTGGTTCAGGCGATCCGCATTTCGCTTTGTGGATCGAACAGACTGGCGCGTGAGATATCAACAGAAAAATCCATTGTCCCCTCAATAATCCGGGCATAGCCGGAACTGATGCGTGCCATCACTTCTTTGCCGTTCCAGTTCAGAATGCAAAGCGTATCGGCCCCGGTGGCTTCGGTGACATCGATTTCTGATGCAAAGCATTGGGTTGGCCCGTCATGTGAACCGGTCTGAGTGATGGCTTCGGGGCGGATACCAATGACGATTTCACGCCCGACAAAACCGGAAAGATCTGCGGGATGATTTGTCAGATCCAGAAGCACGCTATTGTCTGTGCCATTTGCACGCACGGTGATTTCGGCACCATAACCTGTGTCTGTTCTGGCAACTTCAGCGTGAATGAAATTCATGGGCGGAGAGCCAACCAGACCGGCCACAAACATATTCACCGGGCGGTCGTAGATTTCTTCCGGGCTGGCGAGCTGTTGAATTTCACCGTCTTTCAGGATTGCAATCCGATCCGCCAGGGTCAGTGCTTCGATCTGATCATGGGTGACATACACCATGGTTGCGTTCAGGCGTTTGTGTAGACGTTTGATTTCTGTACGCATTTCAAGGCGCAGCTTGGCATCAAGATTTGACAGCGGTTCGTCGAAAAGGAAGACTTCCGGGCGACGCACAAGCGCCCGGCCCATAGCAACACGCTGCCGTTGTCCACCGGACAGTTGGCTGGGTTTGCGATCTAGCAGATGATCCATTTTTAGAACCTTCGCGACGTCCAGTACGGCTGTATCACGTTCGGCTTTCGGAACGCCGCGCATCTCAAGTCCGAAGGCGATGTTCTTTGCTACGGTCATGTTCGGATAAAGCGCGTAGGACTGGAACACCATCGCGATGTCACGGTCTTTGGGGTGCACATCATTGATGATCCGGTCACCGATGGAAATTTCACCTTCGGTGACGCTTTCCAGGCCGGCAATCATGTTCAGTAACGTTGATTTACCACAGCCAGATGCCCCCAGAAGCACCAGGAATTCACCATCTGCCAGGTCGATGTCGACGCTTTTCAGGACTTCGACGCTACCATATCGCTTAACCGCGTTTTTAATTGTCAGAGAGGCCATGATTTATCCTTTAACCGAGCCAGCGGTCAGTCCGCGTACAAAGTAGCGGCCCGCGATGATATAGACGAAAAGCGTAGGGGCAGCCGTGATCAGTGCTGCGGCCATGTCGACGTTGTATTGCTTAACGCCAGTGGTGGTATTCACCAGGTTATTCATGGCCACCATGATTGGCTGCGCCCCGCCCGTCGTGAAGCTTGCACCAAAGAGAAAGTCGTTCCAGATCTGGGTGAATTGCCAGATGACAGACACAACAATGATGGGAGGCGACAGAGGCAGAATGATCCGGCGGAAGATGGTAAAGAACCCCGCCCCATCAATCGTTGCCGCCCGCACCAGTTCGTCAGGGATGGTGACGTAATAGTTACGGAAAAACAGCGTAGTAAAGGCCATTCCGTATACAGAATGTACAAGGATCAACCCATATACCGTATTGGTGATACCTATTTTTCCTAGGGTTTGCGCCATCGGCAAAATCACAACCTGGAACGGCACAAAACACCCAAACAGAATCATGGCAAACACAAGGTTCGCACCTTTGAACTTCCATTTGGTCAGCGCATATCCCGTCAGCGCACCCAGCAGCGTTGAAATGATGACAGAGGGGATCGCCATACCAACGGAATTCCAGAAATAAGGTTCAAGGCCGGAACATTCGACGCCGATACAGGCCTCGGACCAGGCGTGGCGCCAGGCCGAAAAGTTGATTTCATGGGGCAGGGCCAGAAGGGACCCACCGCGGATTTCCTCAAGGTCTTTCAGAGATGTCCCAACCACGACATAGGCGGGCAGCAAGAACCAGATCGCAAAGACAATCAGCACAGTCCATAGTGCCAGGCGCAGTGCTAGATTCGACCCTGTATTGCCCGGGGTGAAGGATGCGGAATCAGCCATGTTTCTTCCCCCTTAGTTCGGAATAAAGATAAGGCACCATAATCGCAGCAACAGTTGCCAGCATGACCATGGCAGAGGCAGCGCCAACGCCGATTTCATTGCGGCGGAAAGTCATTTCATACATAAAATTCGCCGGAAGTGTGGATGCGTATCCCGGCCCGCCACCTGTCAGGGCGACAACAAGATCAAAGCTTTTGATCGCGAGGTGGGACAGGATGACAATCGCGCTCATGAATACGGGGCGCATGGATGGCAGGATAATCCGGATATAGATTTTCCAGGGTGACGCACCATCCAGGCTGGCGGCCTTGATAATGTCCTGATCGACGCTGCGCAGGGCAGACAGAAACAGGGCCATCACAAACCCGGCACTTTGCCAGACAGCGGCCATGACCAATGCATAAACCGCCAGTGTGGAATCATTGGTCCAGCCGAAGGAAAAGCTTTCCCAGCCCCAGCCGCGTACGACGGTTTCAAGGCCAAGGGACGGATTCATAATCCATTTCCAGGCGGTGCCTGTAATGATGAAGGAAATCGCCATCGGATAGAGATAGATTGTGCGGATAAAACCTTCGGCTCGGATCTTTTGATCAAGCAGGACAGCTAAGAGGCACCCGATCACGATTGCCGCAAGAATAAAAAGCACCCCGAAGACAAACAGATTTTCCAGTGCAACCGACCAGCGGTCCATCTGGAACAGCCGTTCATAGGGGCGAAACCCAATCAGGGAATAATTCGGCAACATCTTGGAGTTGGTCAGAGAGATATACCCTGTCCAGATGATGAAACCGTAGACAAAAAACAGGATGGCAGCAAAGCCGGGTGCCACAACGATCTGGGGCAGTAGGCGCGCAATTCTGTCTGTCAGGGAAAAGGGGGGGCGGGTCAAATTAGGACCTCCTCCGGTGCAGGCGGCAAGGGATGTGGCCCGCCGGAACAGCGGGCCACTCGTGTGAATTCTGACTTATTGAGCGAGTTTAATCGCGTCAACCAGCTGAGAAACTGCGTCTTGTGAAGACATATCAGAGTTAAAATGTGCAGTGGCCACGTCGATGAACGCACCGCGAACCGCACCCGCTTGGGCGATCTCATGCGCCATGGAGCCAAGCAGAGTGTCACCTTCTGCAGCAGCTACCATATCGTCCATGGATTTGATCGCGCATTCGTCAAATTCACCGCGCGGCACATCTGTACGCGCAGGAATGGAACCTTTCAGCAGGTTGAATGTTTCCTGGAATTCAGTGCCCAGGATCAGTTCAGCCAGAAGCGCCTGACCTTCGACATTATCATCACCGGATACGTTGAACATCGCAAAACTGTCAGAGTTCAACAGGTAACCATTGTCTGATGGGGTGGATGCGCAGACATAATCAACGCCCGGCACCATGCCCGCGGCTGCAAATTCGCCTTTTGCCCAGTCACCCATGATCTGCATCGCAGCTTCGCCACGCATCACCATCGCAGTTGCAAGGTTCCAGTCACGGCCTGGGAAGTCAGGATCAACATAGCCGCGCATTTTGCGCATCTGATCAAAGACCGCGACCATTGTGTCAGACCCCAGTGCTTCCATGTCCAGATCAACCAATGCTTTGCGATAGAAATCTACACCGCCAATGCCCAAAACAACGGTTTCAAACACAGTTGCGTCCTGCCATGGCTGACCGCCATGCGCCAATGGGATGATGCCCGCAGCCAACAATTTGTCGGCCGTTTCGTTGAATTCATCCCAGGTGGTTGGAACGGTCGCGCCGACCTGCGCAAGAACTTCCGGGTTGGCCCAGATCCAGTCTACGCGGTGGACGTTCACCGGCACAGCAACATAGTTGCCTTCATATTTCACGATATCCTGAATCGCAGCTGGCAGAACGTCGTCCCAGTTCTGTGCTTCGGCCACAGCGGACAGGTCGCCAAGCGCACCTGCATCAGCCCATTCCTGAATATTTGGGCCTTTGATCTGAACCGCCGCAGGTGGGTCACCTGCCAGAACACGGGCGCGCAGAACTGCAGCCTGCGCATCGCCGCCGCCGCCAGCAACAGGTGCATCCACCCAGCTGCCACCACGGGCCAGAAACGCTTCCTGCAGAGCCTTAACAGCCTGGGCCTCACCGCCGGATGTCCAGTAATGCAGAACTTCAGCTGTCGGGTCTGCTTTCAGAGGGGCAGCAAGAGCCGTGGTCAGCGCAAGCGCACCAACAAGTGTTTTTGCAATAATCTTCATGAGTTCCTCCCAGAATCAATTTTGTGGCTTTTTCAGCCTTGCCAGATCGTAGCCCCAAAGCGCCGACAACCCGTTCGTTGTTTTGTTGCGTTTTGTAACAGTCTTGCGAAACATTTACTCTGGTGCCATGACTGATGCAGCTTAAACGGATGGGACTTCTGCCGTGCCTAAAGTTCATATCGTCGAGGATGATGCTGAAATTTCAGAATTGCTGTCCACGTATCTGGAACGGCGGGATTTCACCTGTTTTGTCTCTGGCAGCGCGGAAAATGCACGGAACTTCAAGCCCTCGGAATTTGACATTTTCATTGTCGACATCATGTTGCCCGGACAAAATGGCCTTGATTTCTGTCAATGGGTGCGCCGGACATCTGATGTGCCATTGATAATTTTATCTGCGGAAAAGGGGGATGCAAAACGGATTCACGGGATTGAAACTGGTGCGGATGATTACATTGAAAAACCCTTTAACCCGCGTGAGCTTCTGGCTCGGATTTCCGCCTTATTGCGCCGTAGCGCTGCAACATATCGGGCGCCATCTGCTGGGAAAGTAGGATTTTCTGGCTGGCTTCTGGATCGAACGCGCCAGAAACTGCACGGGCCTGACGCAATCCATCTTCCGCTTAGTTCAACCGAGTATCAGTTGTTGTCAGCTCTGATTGCCGCTATTCCGGAACCTGTCAGTCGGGAGGAAATTGCCCGAAATATCCTGAATGTAGATCTGAGCCCCGAAGATCGGCGGGTAGATATTCTTGTCAGCCGACTGCGCAAGAAAATCGCAACGCTTCAGCCGTCCGCGGATTTCATCAGAACGGTGCGCAACCGTGGTTATCAGTTTTGCGCTGACATTCAGGATGTTGATTAACCTATGTCACGGGTACTGATATCGTTGCTACGATTGCTGCCGCAATCCTTGGCCAGTCGTCTGCCGTTGCTGGTTGTCGCGGCCTTCATCCTGGGAACAATCCTGACCGGCTGGACGATGTACAATCTGAACAAGCGCAATATGGCGCTTGCACGGGCGGAAACCTCGGGCGAGGTTCTGGGGGACATTCTGAAGGATGAAACATGGCGTCGTCTGCCTGAAGGCAGGAAAACGTCTTTTGGCCTGTATGAGGTCATACGCCGGGCCAACTTGCGCGACGATCTTCCCCCAACCTCGATCCCGTTGATATTGACCCTGAACGGAGAACGGGTGCGGGCAGCCGTTGCGTTTAACTATGCACCGAAACTACCTGCCTCTTTGCGGGCGCGGAACGAAGTACAGCCTGCCCGCGTACGTCTGTCTGAATTGTCACGGGGTATCGCCCGACAGGATCAGGTCGCACAACTTTATGTCTTTGTGTCACCTGACAGCGTTCTGACCATCTCGGCGCCGACCGTCTGGCAATCGCGTCGCAGCCAGACATCAGTTGTTATCCTGGGGGTGGTTACCATCGTTGCCGGGTTTTCTTTGTTGTTGCCCTTTGCATTTAATCTTGCAGGACCTTTTGCAAAACTGGCTGCGCGTGGGCCGGTGGCAGATCTGAATGACCCGCTGACTTCATCCGAGGCGCATCAGATCCGAGATAAGATCAGCCGGCTGTCCGAGCGGTTTGAAGTCGAACAGGCCACAAAAGAACGTAATCTGGCGGCGATTTCTCATGATCTTCGTACCCCGGTTACACGTTTGCGGCTGCGGACAGATCTTTTAGCGGATGATAAACTGCGGGATCGGTTTGAATCAGATCTTGATGAAGTATCCTGTATTATTGACGGCGCACTTGATTTGCTCAGCTTGCGGTCCCAACCGGAGGAAAGTTTCCGGTTTTCGCTGACATCCCTGCTCGAAAGCCTGGTCAGTGATTACGCCGATACCGGTTGTAATGTTACCTTTCACGCATCAGATGAAATCAGATTGCAATCTGCAGCGTCTATTTTTACCGCGCCTGAAAATGTCCGGATACGCACAGAAACCACCTGTCTTATGCAAGGGCAGCCGGACAAATTGCGCCGGGCGTTTTCTAACTTGATTGACAACGCTCTGAAATACGGCGGGCGGGCTGTTGTTGAAGTTCATTCCTATTCTCATGACATGGTGTCCGTCGCCATCCGGGATTTTGGCCCTGGCATTGAACCCGATCAGATCCAGCGTATGCGCTTACCCTTTGTTCGGGGCCACACCGCACAAATTGAACGTGGTGTGGGTCTTGGGCTTTCGATCGCGGGCGAATTGATTGAGATGCATGGCGGTACACTTGATTTTACAAATGCGGATCCGGGCTTGCTTGTAACGGTCCTGATTTCACGTGGCATTTAGGCTTCTGGGATGCTCTGTTACTTTTTGTATCCTATGTTGTTCATGTTTGTTTTTCTGGATATGGTAGCGCTAACACTCAGTTCAACCCGGAGAGCCACCCATGGCAGCGACACTTGCAACCAGCGGATCACGACAGGCGCAGACGTCTCTCAGCGGAGCGCATTCTTATGTCTGAGATTCACCAAGTTCTGCACAAAGTTACAGACCGCATTGCGGAACGTAGTGTTGCATCACGTACAACCTATCTTGAACGGATGCGTGCGGCCGCCGTAATAGGACCGCAGCGCGGACATTTGTCTTGCAGTGGTCAGGCCCACGCCTATGCCGCGATGGGGGAGGACAAAGACGTTCTGGTAAAGGGGCAGGGGGGCAATCTTGGGATTGTGACCGCCTATAATGACATGCTGTCCGCTCATCAGCCCTTTGAACACTACCCTGCGCGCATCAAAGATGCTGCCCGCAAGGCCGGTGGCAGTGCCCAGGTCGCCGGCGGGGTGCCTGCGATGTGTGATGGCATCACCCAGGGAGAAGCCGGGATGGAGCTGAGCCTGTTTTCCCGCGATATGATTGCCATGTCCGCGGCAATTGCCCTAAGCCATAATACCTATGACTGTGCCGCGTATCTTGGTGTCTGTGACAAAATCGTACCTGGCCTTGTGATTGCCGCACAAAGTTTTGGCCATCTGCCAGCAATTTTCCTGCCTGCCGGTCCTATGACCAGCGGCCTCAGCAATGATGAAAAAGCGAAAGTTCGTCAGGAATTTGCCACAGGAAGCGTTGGGCGCGATGCCCTGATGAAAGCCGAAATGGAGGCCTATCACGGGCCTGGCACCTGCACGTTTTACGGCACTGCTAACACCAATCAGATGCTGATGGAATTTATGGGGCTGCACCTTCCGGGATCCAGCTTTGTCACGCCGGGCAGCCCGTTACGGGATGCGTTGACGACGTTTGGCACCCAGCAGGTTCTGTCGCTGAGCGCACTGGGAAATACCTACACCCCGGTCTGTGAGATCCTTACAGAAAAGGCATTTGTGAATGGTATTGTCGGCTTGATGGCCACAGGAGGGTCTACCAATCTTCTGATCCATCTGATCGCAATGGCGCAGGCTGGTGGTATTCTGCTTGATTTGCGTGATTTTTCGGAACTGTCTGAAGTTGTTCCTCTAATGGCACGGGTTTATCCCAATGGTCTTGCCGACGTGAACCACTTCCATGCTGCTGGCGGGCTGGGCTATATGATCGGATCTCTTTTGCAAAATGGCCTGCTGCACTCTGACGTCAAAACTGTCTTTGGTGACGGTCTGGCGGCTTACAGCACTGAGCCAAAGCTTTTGGATGGAAAACTCACCTGGGTTGAGGGACCGAAAGAAAGCCTGAACCATGCCATTCTGCGGCCTGCAACTGACAGTTTCCAGGGCAGTGGTGGTTTGTGCTTGTTGGAAGGGCCGCTGGGATCGTCCGTGATGAAAATCTCTGCGGTCGCGCCGGAACATCGGTTTATCGAAGCGCCTGTACGTGTTTTTCATGATCAGGAAACAGTGAAAGGGGCGTTCAAAGCAGGCGAGTTTACCGATGATACAATCGTCGTTGTTCGCTTTCAGGGGCCGAAATTTAACGGTATGCCGGAATTGCACGGGCTGACCCCTGTTCTGTCCATTCTGCAGGGGCGCGGCCTGAAGATTGCCCTGGTCACAGACGGAAGGATGTCGGGGGCGTCGGGCAAGGTTCCCGCCGCAATCCATGTGTCCCCTGAGGCAGCAGATGGTGGTCTGATTGCGAAACTGCGTGATGGTGACATGCTGCGCATTGACGCTATGCGTGGCAGCCTTGAGGTTCTGACCGATGGGGTGAGAACACGCGAAGCGGCCACGGCAGAATATTCACCAGGTTCGTTCCAGATGGGGCGTGAACTTTTCGCTGCTTTCCGGGATCGGGTTGGTCCTGCGGATCGCGGTGCCAGTATATTCGGAGATACAACATGCGCTTAACACCACAGGAAGCCAGCCGGAAAATCCGCGAAATCTGCGCCCTGGCCCCGGTTATCCCGGTGTTGGTTGTAGAGGACCCGGCAGTTGCAAAACCGCTTGCAGAGGCTTTGATAAAAGGCGGGCTTCCGGTGCTGGAGGTGACCCTGCGCACCAAAGCTGCGCTTGAAGTGATTTCAGAAATGTCTTCAGTCGAAGGCGGGATCGTCGGTGCGGGCACGTTGTTGACGCCGCAGGATGTGCGTGATGCAAAGCAGGCGGGCGCAAAGTTTGGCGTTTCCCCCGGTGCGACAGACATGCTGTTGACTGCAACAGAAGAAGCGGGTCTGCCTCTTTTACCTGGTGCCGCAACTGCGTCAGAGGCCATGCGCCTGGCAGACCGGGGATATAATATGCTGAAGTTTTTCCCCGCAGAGGCCGCAGGTGGTGTCTCTATGCTGCGTTCTCTTGCCGGGCCTTTGCCGAATATCACGTTTTGCCCGACTGGCGGTGTGGGGGAGCGAAACGCTCAATTCTATCTGGATCTGCGAAACACGCTTTGTGTTGGCGGAAGCTGGGTTGCGCCAACACAGCTTGTGCGAAACCATGACTGGGCTGGGATCGAAAACGTTGCACGTTCGGCAAGTCGATTAAATACGGGGAACTAGGCTGGGACATCAGAGCATCATCTGAGATTGCAGCGATGTCCTGCGAGGGATAGTCGCCGCGCTCCTTCGGGTTTGAGAAGGTTCTGCCAGCCAGAAACGGCATCAGGGCGGTGCCGAATGTCCGGAATATCCGCTCTATACGCCCGCGCAGCTGGGGCGTGCCCGCAGCGGGTGTTTCAAAGCCACCACCTGCACCGGTAATCGCCATGTGAAACTGGTCATCAATGAAAGCCGAGCCCTGATCTGAGACGACACTGACCAGGCCACCAAAGAAGGGCCAGTCGCTTTTGCAGCCTGCCGCCATGGCGAAGTCAGTTTTGTCCCGGGTGGCATCTGCGACGGTCGCAATTGCGTCAGCGGTAACCACCCTCGAACATAATCTCACCGCCGTTGACGCCCGCTTTTGGTCCAACGTCTACAACATGATCAGCGATCTCGATCACATCTGGATCATGTTCAACCACAAGCACGGTGTTCCCGCGGTCCCGCAACTTCTTCAGCAAGGCATTAAGCTGGCTGACATCACGGGGGTGAAGCCCCGTGCTGGGCTCATCCATGATGTAAAGCATTTCGGTTAGGCTGGAGTCAAGTTGATTGGCCAGTTTTACGCGTTGCGCTTCGCCGCCGGATAGGGTTCCAAGCTGGCGTGACAAAGACAGATAATTCAGGCCGATCTCGGACAGGTGTATCGACTTTTGACGGATTTGATCGACGACCAGTTCCGCGCAAGGGTCATCAATTGCATCGATAAAATCGATCAACTGATCAATCTCAAAGTGTGACACCTGATCAATGTTCAGTCCGTTGATCCTGACCCCAAGCGCGGCCTGATTCAAACGCGCCCCGCCACAGTCCGGGCAGCTTCGCACGGTCATATGGGCTTGGATGGTCTTGCGTTTACGCTCCGATAGGTCATAAAATTCTTATTCAGGTAAAGCCTTCTTATCCGCGTCATCACGCCTTCAGCTGTTACTTTCAGACTCGAAATTTCATTTCCGATCTTGACCTCTTCGGCTTCGCCGAAGAGAAGTTTTTGATATTGATCGGCTGGATACTGGTTGAGCGGCAAGGCATTGTCAAAGAGCCCAGATCCCGCCCAGAATTTTCAATAAAGGCTGCCGACCGGGAACTCCGAAAACAAGATCGCGCCATCGTTCAATGATTTGGTTGGGTCGATGATCTTGTCCAATTCGAGCTGCATGGTGTTCCCCGTGCCGCCGCACGTTGGGCACATGCCTTGGGGGAAATGAACGAGAAATGCGCCGACGTGCCAAGGATCGGATCACCGATCCGCGAGAACAGAAGGCGCAGATAGGTGTAGATTTCCGATGTCGTGCCCACCGTCGATCGCGAGCCGCCAACATTTCGCTTCTGTTGCAAAACAATGGCCGGAGAGATGTTTTCGATCAAATCGACGTCGGGCTTTGGAATGCGTGGCATCTTACCCTGCACAAAGGTTGAGAAAGTGCCATAAAGCTGCCTCTGCGCCTCCGCGTTGATCGTCTCAAACACCAGCGACGATTTTCCGGAACCGGACACGCCAGTAAATACCACGATCTGATTGCGCGGGATCTCAATGTCTATGCTTTTGAGATTGTTTTGTCGGGCACCTTTGATACGAATATTATTCATGGTCTTTATTTACCTGTCATTTTGGTCGGGTAATCGGCACAAGATCCAATCCAGCCCACGCAAGTAATTGGAGATCGGCAAGGTAGCTTCCTCACCGGCCGCAGATGACAAAACAAACCCATGAGTGTAGTCGACGAGCAGATGGAGAAGCACATCATCCGTTTCACCATTGTCCAGTTTTTGTATGTTGACCCTCAGCTCATCGGTGACCCGTACGAGTTCTCCTTTCATCAGCGAAACATCCTCAAGGACAGCATGAAGCAGGCTTGGATAAACCAGTGCGCGGCTACAATATTCTTCAAGTATCTCCTTGACCCGCGTTTTGGGCGTTAGCCCCTCAGCGTCGTCCAGAGTGCCAACAAAGGCGTGCTCTAGCAGATCGAAAAGAAGCTCTTTCTTGCTGCCAGCATGATATTTCACGGCCATGGGTGTCACATTCAACAGGTCGGCGAGCGCCCGAAATGTCAGGGTATCTGTGCCGTTTGTTCGGACGAATTGAAGCGCTGTGGAAAGGATAATCTGCCTTGAAAGTACCCGCTCTTTCTCTTTTGGGCGACCCGCTGCAGGTTTTGTGGTCATTGTGTTTTGACCTTATAAATCAATTCCACCGAGCCTGACTTCATAGCCTTGCTCGATACCAATTCCAGATCAATGTCACGTTCGTTGTCACCAAAAATCCGAATACCAGCTCCGATCAAAATTGGGATCATGCCGATTTTCATATCCTGCACAAAGCCGGCCTTGAGAAACGACCTAATTATGGCGCCACCATCGACATAAACGCGGTTGATACCACGTTCGCCCAGCTCTTCCCACAGTCCTTCCGGTGTTGCTGTCGAAAACTCAACTTTATCATGCAGCACGTCGGGAAGGTCCGCCTTCGTCATTGATCGGCTCAATACAATAACAGGTTTTTGGTATGGCCATTCGTCAAAACCCATCACCGTCTTCAATGAACCTGACCCCATGACCAAGACGTCGATGCTATCCATAAACTCTGAAAAGCCGTGTTCTTCTGCGGTTGTGGGTTGCTTGAATAACCAATCCAAGGAGTGGTTGGGTCTTGCCACAAATCCATCAAGGGTCATGGCCATCATAATGTGTCCTGTAGGCATTGCATCTTCCTTTCGCCATTATTTATACAACATATAATTAATGGCGAAAGTCGCAAGACCTGATTGGTAGTAACGACGCATCGTAGAAAAGGCAGATATTTTGTCGAATTGCCGTGCTGGAGGTAATCAACCCCCAAACCTGCCGTTCGCTGAACTGGTACCGAAAGGCAGGTTTGGGCCGGTTCTAACTGACCGCGTACAATTTGGGTTGCCTTTAAACTTCGGTAAGTGAGCGTGATATCAGTGCGCCGTGTCCACGCTAGGGTGAAGGCGTAGCTTCAATGTATAGGACTGGGTTCGCGTCGCAACACTACACATTTACCGCGATATCAAGAAAACCTATGAAAAGGCGTTTGGGTCAGTTTATGATGCAAAGGTCAATTTCGTCTGGCGTCTTACACAAAATGTGGAGCGTCTCGTATCTTTGACTTATTCGATAACCAAAACAACAGGAAATACGCATATCGCGTCATTCAATTCTGGCCCAAACGTCAAGCATTTATACCCCAAAAGTGCCTCGTCACTTTTATCCAGCAAAACCTAACTAAGTGTATTCGATCCCAACGGTGCCGAAGGTCTTTCTTGACCATCGCATCAGTGCGGCGCATCGCCTTCGAACGAAAAGTGGCAAAGCCGAGCACTTGAGGTGGCGTGAAAGCGGGACAAGCCCAGTGCGTATCAACATGCGACAGCATGTGAGCCAAAAGTAAAACTGGACATGTAGTAACGCCCGCTTTATCTCACATGAAACCGCAAGCCAACCGTATCGGTCAGCCATGCCTTGCTTTAAAAGGATGGCTGACATGCTACGAATAATGGGACTGGCCCTTGGTCTGATTTCAACCTCTGCTTTTGCGGAAGCCATGGAAATCGAAACCTACAGGGGTGCCGCTCAAGTCGCGATTTCACCTGAAAAAATTGCCGTTTTTGATATTGCCGCACTGGATACTCTGGATGCGCTTGGCGTGACGGTTTCTGGTGTGGTTTCTCCCCTATTTGTGGATTACGTACAGGACACAGCTGAAGGCGCAGAAAGTGTTGGCACTTTGTTTGAGCCTGACTTTGAAGCTATTGCCGCGGGCGGATACGACTTACTCGTTGCAGGCGGAAGATCATCACGCGTGGTTCCTGATCTGGCTGAAATCACGCCCACTATCGATATGACAATCTGGGAAGACACTGTTGGCCAGGGGCTGGAACGTTTGTCTGCCTATGGTGAAATTTTTGGCAAGCAAGACGAAGCTGCAACGCTCCGCGCCCAATTTGAAGACGCGCTTGCAGCAGCAAAGATGGCCGTTTCTGATGAAGGAAATGCCCTTATCGTTATGACCAATGGGCCGACTGTTTCGGCCTATGGAGCCGCTGGCCGCTTTGGCTGGCTGCACAAGGCACTGGATATTCCAGAAGCCGTTGAAGCGGTCGAAGATACCACCCACGGCGAGGCCATTAGCTTTGAATTTATCCGTGACGCCAATCCGGACGTGTTGATTGTGATCGATCGCGCAGCAGCCATTGGTCAGGACGGCGAAGCCGCAGCCGCAACGCTCGATAACGAACTGGTCCATGCAACGACCGCATGGTCTGAAGGCAAGGTGATCTATCTGAACAGCGCGAATGTTTACATTGCGAATGGCGGCATTCAGTCCATGACGCAAATAATGGAACAATTTGCAACGACGTTTGCTGAAAACTAAATGCGGTTGCTTCTATGGTATTGGGCGGGTCTCTTCGGACTCGCCCTTTTATCAATATGGTCAATCTTTGTCGGTGTTATTGATCTGACGGTCCGGGATCTGCTTGCCGATCCGGAAGCTCTGGGCCTGTTGGGGATCAGCCGGTTTCCCCGCACTGCAGCGGCGATTATTGCCGGTGCGACACTGGCTGTGTCCGGTAGTGTGTTGCAGATGCTGGTACGCAACCGCTTTGTTGAACCGATGACAACAGGCACAGGCCAGGGCGCCGCTCTGGGTATTCTTGCTGTGACGATTTTAATGCCGCAGGCCTCGATCTTTATAAAGATGATGCTTGCTTCACTTACCGCACTGGCCGCCAGTCTCGGATTTCTGGCGATTGTCCGCCGCCTGCCCCCAACCCAGCCGCTGCTTGTTCCGTTGGTTGGCCTGATCTACGGAGGTATCATCGGAGCCGCCGTCATCTTTGTCGCCTATCAGGCGGACCTGTTGCAGTTCATCAGCGTCTGGCTGAATGGTGAATTTTCTGGTGTGTTACGTGGCCGGTATGAACTGCTTTGGCTTGCAGCCTGCGGTGCGGTTCTGACGTATTTTGCCGCTGATCAGTTTGCCATTGTGGGTATGGGCCAGACCATCACAACATCACTTGGGCTGAACTATAAACAGGTTGTGTTAATCGGTTTGATCGCCATTTCGTTCATCTCTGCGCTGACGGTCACAACAGTTGGCATTATTCCGTTCGTGGGGCTTGTCGTGCCCAATATCATATCTCGCCTGTTTGGGGATAACCTGCGCCGGACGCTACCCCTGATCGCATTGCTGGGGGCTGGAATGACGTTGCTGTCCGATATTGCAGGGCGGCTGATCCGATATCCGTTCGAAA
Organism: Halocynthiibacter styelae; assembly: GCF_016123485.1. Lineage (GTDB taxonomy): Bacteria > Pseudomonadota > Alphaproteobacteria > Rhodobacterales > Rhodobacteraceae > Halocynthiibacter > Halocynthiibacter styelae. The sequence goes on from NZ_JADCKQ010000022.1 coordinate 14,678, forward strand.
TTCCTGTCGGTACGGTTCTGGGCATTGCAGGGGCGCTGGTCTTTTTGTGGTTGCTGTATCGGAAGCCACATTATGCATAGGCGACTGATATGGCTTGGCCTCTTTGTGGTGATCTGTTTTGTCGCCTATATGTCATTTGGTGCGCGTGGCCCGTTGAGCTTTGTTATCTCGTTTCGCGGCACCAAGCTTGCGGCCCTGTTGCTTGTCGGAGTGTCAATTTCGACATCCACCGTCTTGTTCCAGACAATAACGCAGAACCGCATATTAACCCCATCAATCATGGGATTTGATGCTTTATATGTGTTGATCCTGACCGCGGCTGTTTTCTTTCTGGGGGGAATGAACTTCACCAGTCTGTCAGACCAGACCATCTTTATTGTCACGGCCTGCGCCATGACTTTGTCAGCGTTTGCATTGTTTTCCACTCTCTTACGCAAAACTCAGAACAACCTGATGCAGATGATTTTGACGGGGATTATTCTGGGTGCTTTGTTTCGTTCTCTGACCAGTTTTATGCAGCGCATGATCGATCCGAATGAGTTCGCGGTGATCCAAAATGTGTCCTATGCGCGTTTTACGCAGATCGAAACGGATCTTCTCGCGATCGCGGCTGCTCTGTGTGGCCTTGCCTTGATCTTTGCATGGCGCATGCGTTTCGAGTTGGACGTGATCACACTTGGTCGAGAAACGGCCATAAATCTGGGCTTGGATCTGAAGCGTGCGGAGTTAAAGGCACTTATGATCACCGCAGTCTTGGTGGCGATCTCAACTGCGCTGGTCGGGCCGATGGCGTTTCTTGGCCTCCTGGTTGTCAGCCTTGCCCGCATTGTCACACCTGTTGAAAAGCACTCAGTGATATTCGTCAGTGCGGCTTTCATCTCTGCGATCACCTTGGTTGGCGGACAAACTCTGCTTGAGCGCGTGTTCAGGTTTTCAACGCCACTGTCGGTGGTGATTGATCTGGTGGGAGGCGCATTGTTTCTCATTCTTCTTATCAAAGGGCATCGCAAATGATTTCGATACGCAATCTGTCCTATCAAATCGGTGAAAGCCAGATCTTAACGGATGTCTCTGTGGACATCCCTCATGGGAAAATCACAGCTCTGGTGGGACCGAACGGCGCGGGAAAGTCATCCCTTCTGTCGCTGATCGCAAGGCTTGTGCCACGACAGACCGGGTCCATCGATGTCGGAGACCTCACGATCGGTGAATGCTCAAATCGGGATCTGGCGAAACGCCTGTCAATCCTTCCCCAAATGCCTGATTTACTGCCCCGGCTTAGCGTGCAGGAACTCGTATCGTTTGGACGCTATCCTTATCACCAGGGCCGTCCCGGGCCAGAGGATGACGAATATGTCAGCCACGCACTTGAGGTTTTTGGCCTTACGGAACTGGCCTCGCGGTCTGTCGATGAATTGTCCGGGGGCCAGCGGCAAAGGGCACAAATCGCCATGACCTTTGCCCAGGATACTGATTATATGCTGCTGGATGAACCCCTGAACAACCTTGATATCGCAGCATCAAGATCATTGATGGCTTTGCTGCGGGATCTTGCAGAAACGCATGGGAAAACCATTGTTATTGTGTTGCATGACATCAACTACGCCAGCAGATATGCGGATTGGCTGATTGCTATGGCAGACGGTCGGATCTGCGTTAAAGGAACGCCTCTGGATACGGTGACGCCATCTTTGTTACGGGATGTATTCAATACCGATGCAAGCATTCAGAACATTGACGGCCTGCCGGTTGTGATCGTGTAGTTCAGCCGGGTTCCATCGCCTTATAAGCGCCCCAGCCTGCAATAAATCAGGATATCACTTATTACAGACTTGCTGAACTCAGAGAAACTGTAGAAAAAGCGTCTATCAGGTAGCCAGGTCATCCCCGCCCCCCAAATAACGCATTAAGGGGATAACCGATGAGATTTCTGAAACTCACGACATGTATAATATTGGGTATGAGTCCTGCCACTGTTTGGGCACAAGATACGGCCGGCACACATGAAACCACCGATGAGACTGTCTATCTTGGCACTATAGTTGTATCCGCACCGCTGAACCCTGAAGCCGAAGATGGTCTTTCCGTGACCAGCGAAGCGCTTGCACTTAGCAACCCGGCCGATTTGTCAGAACTATTCGCTGCCGAACCCACCCTCTCTGTGGGTGGTGGCATTCCTATGGCGCAAAAACTTTACGTCAACGGGATTGAGGAAAATAACCTCGCTATTTCCATTGATGGCGCGCGCCAGAACAACCGTGTGTTCCACCACAACACCACGACCCTGATTGATCCGTCACTGCTACAGGCCGTGCGAGTTGATGCTGGTGTTGCCCCTGCGGATGCGGGCCCGGGCGCCTTAGCCGGGGCGCTCGAATATGAAACCAAAGATGTTGGCGATCTGCTGGATCCTGATGATAATTTTGGTGGCTCTCTTAAATCCGAATACGGTTCAAACGGTGATGTGTTTTCCAATAGCCTGACTCTCTACGGTCGTCAGGGGGGATTTGAAGCCCTGGCATTCGGACGTTTTGCAACCGGGAACGAACGCGACGATGGGTTTGGAAACGAAATCATCGGGTCTACAACCGCATTCACAAGCTTTTTGGGTAAAGTTGCTTATGAATCTGAGAACGGAGGCCGGTTTGAGTTTTCTGCCGAGCAGGTCGCAGATGATGCTGCCCGCCCTTACAGAGCCAACATCGGGGCCATCATTGGCGGGCGCCCTGTGCCCCCCACACGTAATTATGATCTGACCCGGACAAACTACAGCCTCGAATACACCACAACGAAATCAGCAGCATTCTGGGACCCGACCCTTCGGCTTTCCTATAGCGGCACCATGCTGATCAATGATGAACTTGGGACACCAGCCGATCAATACACTGAAGGCGAAACAACCAGTCTGAATGGTGAGGTATCAAACCGGTTCGCCCTTTCATTTGGTGAGTTGAATGCAGGTGTCGATTTCTATTCGGATGAAACCTCCCTCGATTACAGAAACGTTGCCTCTCCGGCATTTAATTCCTCGGGTGGCGAAAAGCTGGACAATGTCGGCGTCTTTGCGCAATTTCGCATGGATCCAACTGCGAACACGCGTTTTTCGACAGGTTTGCGGGCTGACTTCCAGAGTTTCGAGGGCATCGATGGCTCTACACAATCCACCGATGGCGTGTCCTACAATGTCTCTGGCGAAATCGATCTTTCAGACCGCGTGACGCTTAGCGCCGGGTATTCTCATGTCTGGGGGGGGATTGAGCTTGCTGAAAACTACATTCTGAACCCGGTCTGGGATTATTCAGCATCTGAAATCGAAGACGTCACATCGGACAATATCTATGTAGCAGCCAGCTATGACGCCGGATGGGCTGTCCTTGACGGCAAGATCTTTTCCACCGAAATCGATAACTCACGCGCTGCCAGCTACGGTGGCGGCCCTGCTCTCACCGCAGATGTTGCTTCAAAAGGTTTCGAACTGGGATTGTCTACCAACTGGGACAATGGGTTTGTGCGGATCGGTTACGCCAACATAGATACGGAAGTGAACGGCCTGTCTGCAGATTCCTATAACGGTAATTATCTGACAATGCCTTTGGGTGAAGTCGTAACGCTTCAGGCTGCACATCAATTCAACAATGGGGTGATCCTTGGGGGGAACGCCGAACACACCTTAGACTATACCCTGACTGATACACTTTACAGCAGTTCGGTAGATATTGCCGGATACACGGTTGTGAACACCTTTGTTGAATATAGCCCGGAAAATGTTCCTGGCCTGACTTTGCGCGCAGAGGTGAACAATATCTTCGACGAAGGCTATGTCGCACGCGCAACCTATGGGCAGGATTTCCCAGGTGAAGTTGAACCCCTGTATGAAGATGGACGCTCAATTCGCCTGAGTGCCCAATACACTTTCTAAAACACCCGGTCTGCGCCCGTAAATTTCGGGCGCAGAACTCATAACAGAAGATACAATTTTCAGAGGCCATCCTACCTTAGCACGTTTGGTCTGTTGTCATTTATCTTCGATCGATCCAATCTTATAATATCGTGAAATATATGTGCCCCTTTGGGGACACGTTGCACGATTGATGGCTGCACCTTAAAGTACTGGGAGATCAAGCACAGAAAGAACCTTTTTTGTTTGAATGCTTCTGAAATAGCAACATCTCCATTCAGCGACTTTTGAGGCCTGAACATAGCCCGATTTGTTATGTTAGCCGGACTCGCCTAAGGATTGCGAGCCTCCGGGTGCCGCTTGGGGCGAACTGTTCTGGTGACGGGGCTGAAAAGCCGTATCCTGAGGCCTCTCTTAGGTGTTCGATCCCAGAAATGCACAGATTTTAACTATCACGTTTCAAGATCCGAACGCCAAAATATCCGACTATACTTAGGTGGCATGGCCAACATCTGCGCACCCTCATTTTTCAACCTGATGGCCAGGGCACCTTGCCTGCAGTTTTCTCGGGAGGCAAACTCTCCCAACGACACGAATGTATTCTCGAACTCTGCGACAGAAACGCTACATATTGATATCGCACCATCCCGGCGAAATGGCGTATCTTGAACACGGCACAAGAGGCCATTTCTGCAGAGATACGTCACGGTTGGCTTTGTAATTTTCAAGCGTTTGACCACGTCCGGCACAGTCATTGTTGCCCCACGCGCTCCCGCGTTACTCCATTTCGCATTTAAGCATAATCTGTCTCGACCTCGTGACCGCCATCACAACGAAAAGTTACCATCTCTCGTTTAAAGGCATCGATCATGTTTTGAGTTACAAATCCTTCGAAAGCGACCTTCCCATTCTGTCCAACATTGGCCCGGCCTCGCTGAGAGACCGGAACGCAAGCGTGACAAGTCCATTGGTCAAAGCAGCTGTTGTGATACAGTTATTCGGTTAACAAAGGGGGGGGAGTTGTACTCATGACCCAACAAGCATTGAGGGAAGCCGTCAAATTTCGTTCTAAGCCGATGAAAATCTAGTCTCGAGCCGAATTTGCAGTTTCACCTTTGCGAATTGTCGCTATGACGCGTGTTTCCTGCAGCCTGTCGACATCCTCGCGTGGGTCACGTGATAAGATCACGAAATCAGCAATTTTCCCGGGCTCTATGGAGCCTCGGGTTTTTTCCTGGAACACTTGCCATGCCGCATCAATGGTCTGGGCGCGCAAGGCCGAAAGCACTGAAATCTTTTGGCTTTCCCCAAGAACGCGTCCAGATGCTGTGACGCGATTGACGGCGCAATGGGCCAGATGAATGGGGCGTGTGGGCGTGACCGCCGCGTCATTATGCAATGTATAGCGCACGCCAAATTTTTCCGCCGACGCCGCAGGTGAGATATTCTCAGCCCGTTTTGGACCAAGGAAATTCTCATAGTGGCGATCCCCCCAGAAATGGATATGGGCGGAAAAGAAACTGACCGTCATACCAATGCGCGCCATGCGTTGCAGTTGGTCATCACGCAGCACCTGACCATGGATCAATGTGTGACGGTGATCCTGGCGGGGATTGTCTTTCAAAGCGGCTTCGACAGCGTCGATAAAGATGTCTGCACCAGCATCCCCGTTGCAATGGCAATGGATCTGAAAGCCCATATCATGCAGTTTTTTCACCTGTTTGTGGTGTTCGCCAATATCGGTATAGGGCATGCCACGGGGGGCGTTTTCGTCAATGGGTTTGTGGTAATCCTCGGACAAAAACGCGGTTTGCAATTGAAACGCGCCATCGGTGAACAGCTTACGCGGGCCAAGGGTGAAGTGCGGGTTTCCGGGCCATTCCAACGGGGCATCGCCTTGGGTCAGTTCTGGTTCCATTTCACCAATGGGCAGCAACATCAAATCAATGCCGGGGTCTTGATCTGCGGGCATACTTGCGAAATGTTCCAGCATCTCACGGGTGGCCCAGGCGTTCTGCGCATAGGTCACACCATGGTCCAGATATTCATCGCGTGTGGCGTCAAAACCTTGCCAGAATTTCGCACGATCAATCAGGAAATCCGTGTCCCCCATAGGGCCCATCGCGGCGATGCCTTCAACCAACCCGGTCAGAACACCAGTTTCCGTGTCGCGCCCGTATCTGCCGCCAAGGGGGTCAGGGGTGTCATCGGTAATGCCCTGCAATTTCAACGCCATAGAGTTGGCCGTACCATTGTGACCAGAAGCATGGATGACCCAAACTGGATGCTCAGTTGAGACCTGATCCAGCTCAGTTCGGGTGGGCATGCGCCCTTCTGCGATGGCAGTGTTGTCAAAAGACACGCCCATCACCCATTCGCCAACAGGGGTCCGCGCCGCACGCGCTTTCAGGCGTTCAATCGCTTGTGGAATATCGGCACAATCACCGCGCGGGGCCGAGGACAGATCAACGCGAAACAGCTTGATAAAACCCGGGTCGGGGAAGTGGCCATGCGGGTCAATAAAGGCGGGCAGCATGGTTTGACCCTGCAAATCATGTTCGCGGGTGTCTTGATCCATCTGCTGACGCAACTCTGCTTCATTGCCGATCGCAAGGATGTTTTCGCCCTGTGTCAGCACGGCCTCGGGGGTGGAATTAATGTCATCCATAGAAAGGATCACGCCGTTAAAATAAAGGGTCTTTGTAGAAGTCATAATGTCGTCCGAATTTAACGAGGGGTCAGGCAACGCAGGCCGTGATCGTTGTTTACTTCCCATTTTGGGGTTTGAAGGCAAATGTCAGAGGCCACAGGGCAACGTTCACGAAATTCGCAACCGCTTGGGCGCATCAACAGGCTGGGCGGCTCGCCTTTCAGGGCGATACGTTCAAGTTGGGCATCCGGGTCAGGTTCGGGATTGGCGGATAGCAAACAATGCGTATAGGGGTGGCGGGGTTCATCAAAGATCGCCTCCGTGCTGCCTTCTTCCACAAGCCGCCCAAGATAGAGAATCCCCATGCGATCCGCGATGTGACGCACAACATTCAGATTGTGGGTGATGATCACCATCGACAGGCCCAGCCGATCACGCAAATCATTCAAAAGGTTCAGTAATTCACCCTGAACAGACACATCAAGCCCGGCGGTTGGTTCATCCGCGAGGATCAGTTTTGGTTCAAGCGCCAGGGCGCGCGCAACGCCCACGCGACGGGCTTGACCACCGGACAATTGATAGGGATAGCGGTCGGCAAAATGGGACGGCAGGTTCACCAAAGCCAGCAGGCGTTTGGCCTCAGCATCGATGTCCTTCTCTTTCATGCCCTGAATGCGGTAGGGTTCGGTGATCAGATTGCGCACAGTGACACGCGGCGACAGAGACCCAATCGGATCCTGAAACATCATCGCAATGTCTTTGCGCAAAGGCCGCATGGCGCGCTCAGACAGGCCGCGAATTTCCTGACCGTCAAATTTCACAGAACCGGCCTGCGCGGGGGCAAGACCCGCAATCGCGCGGATAACCGTGGTTTTGCCAGATCCGCTTTCCCCGACCATGGCGTAGGTTTCCCCCGGTTGAACCGAAAAGCTGACGCCGGCCAAAACATTGACACTGCCGTAACTGGTTTGCAGGTCATTTACGTCCAAAATCGCGCTCATGTCGCGGCCTCCTCATGGTGATTAAGCCAACAGGCGGCGAAATGCCCTTCTTTCAGTTTTTCAAGGGCGGGCACCTGATGGCATCTGTCAGTTGCCTGTTCGCAGCGATCCCGAAAAATGCAACCGTCCGGTAGGTTTGCCAGATCAGGAACTTCGCCGGGAATGGTCGGCAGGATGCGCGCGCGGGTTTTGATATGGCCGGGATCACATTCAATCAGGCGCCGCGTGTAGGGGTGTTTGGGATCATGAAAGATCTCGCGCACATCGCCACTTTCCACAACCGCGCCCGCATACATAACGACCACGCGATCACAGAGTTCTGCGATCACACCAAGGTGGTGCGAAATGAACAGGATTGCGCAGTTCATCTCGCTTTGAAGGTCTTTCAGGCGTTCAATGATCTGCACTTCAAGCGTGGCATCAAGCGCGGTTGTCGGTTCATCCGCGATCAGCAAATCCGGTTCGGACATCAACGCCATGGCAATCGCAATACGCTGCCGCATCCCGCCTGAGAACTCATGCGGATGTTGCTTTAGGCGTGCTTGCGGGTCAGGAATACCCACCGCCGCAAGCATCTTCGCCGCGATGTCCAGTTTCTGCGCCTTGGTGGCTTTTGAGCGATGTTGAATGTCCACCAGCTGCCGCCCAATGGTCAGCACCGGGTTGTGCGTCTGCATCGGGTCCTGAAACACAATCGAGATATCAGAACCCCGCAAGTCACGCATCTGACGTTCCGTTTTGGTCAGGATGTCGTCGCCTTTGAAGCGCACTTCGCCCTGACGAAACCGCGTGTTGGGGGCCGTGAGGCGCAGGATGGATGAAATCAACGTCGATTTCCCACATCCGCTTTCACCAACGATTCCAACGATTTCGCCTTTTTGCACATCAAAGCTGATGTCACGCAAAGCCTTCAGATCACCACGTTCGGTTTCGTAATCAACACTGAGATTGTCGATCTCTAACAATGTATCGCTCATCTGTTCTTCCTCAGCTTTGGATCAACCACATCGCGCAGGCTTTCCCCGAGAAAGGTAAACCCAAGGGTGGCAAGGATAATGGGCAAGCCGCCACCGACCACCAGCCAGGGGGTTTGGCGGATCAAGGCATAACCATCTTTCAGCAACGCGCCCCAGCTGGGTGTCGGCGGTTTCACGCCAAGGCCCAGAAAGGACAGACCCGCTTCAAGGGCGATCACGGTGGGCACATCCATCGCGGCAAGTACCCCCAGAACGCCGATGATATTGGGCAACATATGCACTCCAAGGATACGCACCATGCTGGCACCCATGGCGCGTTCGGCCAGGATAAATTCACTGTTGCGCAGGGTCAGAGTTTGCGTGCGCGCCACCCGCCCATAGGTCGGAATGGACGTGGCCATCACCACCAAAACAACGGTTTGCAGGCTTGGCCCCACAAGGGCCACAACGGCCAGTGCAAACATCACGGTCGGAAAGGATCGCAAGGTATCGAAGAATAACATCAGGAGGTTATCCAACCATCGTGGCCCATAACCTGCGATCATTCCCAATGTCAGACCAATCGCCATGGCGCCAAAAACCGCAGGCAAGGCAACTTTCAACGCGACCTGTCCCCCCATGATCACGCGTGAAAGCGTGTCGCGTCCAAGGTTGTCTGTGCCCAACCAATGGGACCAGGACGGGCCTTGCATCCGGTCAGGAATATTCATTCCAATGGGATCATAAGGCACGATCCAGGCGGCAAAAATGGCGCTGATGACAATGGCACCGACAATGATCAGGCCAATCAGACCAAGGGGATCTTTCGCGACACCACGCAGGATAATACTCAGTTCGGAACGGGATTTTGACATGATTTACGTTCCTTATTTCGCGCTACGGGCGCGGGGATCAAGAAGGGCATTCAGAAGATCTGCGATGGCTGTGGAAAGAACAAACAACCCGGTTGAGACCAGAACAGTGCCCATCACAACGGGGTAATTTCGGGTGGTGATGCTATCAATCACAAGCTTGCCAATGCCGGGGCGGGCAAAGACGATTTCTGTGAAAACAGCGGAACTTAGCAGAAATCCCATGCCGACACCGATCACGGTGAAAACGGGCAGGATCGCGATGCGCAGGGCGTAGCTCATGATGATGCGGCGTTCAGAAATGCCAAAAGCGCGCGCGGTTCGAATATGACCTTCGCCCAGAACCTCAAGCATGGAAGCCCGCACAAGACGCGCAATATAACCAACCCAGCTAAGGCCAATGGCAAAGGACGGCAGCACAAGATGGTTCAAGCGCCCCCAAAACCCTTCACCCGCGCCAATGGCGGGAAACCATTGCAATTGCACCGCAAAAATCAGCAGGGCCAATAAGGCGACCACAAATGCGGGGGCGGCGACGAAGCTTACGGAAACGGCGGCCGCGATACGGTCAATCATCGTATTGGGATTTGCCGCAGCATAGGCACCAAGGGCGATCCCAAGGGTTGCGGACCAAACGACAGAGAGGGTGATCATCTCAAGTGTGTAGGGGAGTTGCTGAAAGACGATTTCAACCACCGAACGCCCGGAAAAGACATCAATGCCCAGGTCTCCGCGCAGCAATCCACCGTAGTAGATCAGCAGTTGTTTCCAGATCGGTTGATCCAGTGCCATTTGCGCAATCAAGGACGCCTTGAGTTCCGGCGTGGCGCGCGGCCCAAGCATGATCGAGACGGGGTCTCCGGGGACGGCGCGGATCATCAGGAACATGGCGGTGACCGCCACAATCAATATCAGTCCGGCCAAGGCGAACCGTTTTACAGTATAGATGAACATTCCCACATGGCTCCCTGGGCTGTGCGGTAGAAATGGGCGCAGCGATTAGGCCGCGCCCATAAGTTAGATCAGGATTTGCCGAAGTAACGCAGCAAGGTCAGCCCATCCGGGCGCAGCGCAGGAATGATGCCTGAGGAATGCACAACCGGTGTCGCCTCATGGGTGATAAAGCGGTATGCACCACTTTCTTCCATCAGGTCCTGCGCGCGAATGTACATCTCTGCACGTTTCGCAAGATCGGTTTCGCGTGCCGCATCCGCGTGAAGCTGGTCGAATTCTGCATTGCGGAAGTTTTCCCAGTTCCAGATGCCCGCCTGTTCCGTGGTGAACCAGGCTGTTGCATAGGTCGGATCTGGCGTCATTGAGAAACGGTTCAACACAAGTTGCAGGTTCTCATTGTTGCCGCTGTCCCAGAAGGCGCCAGATTCAAGCACGTTGATTTCAACGGTGATGCCGATGCCTGCCAAGGTCGCCTGAATGATCTGTGCGGTGGTTGTGAAGGTTGTTTTGTTCAACACATCCAAGGTTAGGGTGACGTTGGTTTCACCGGATTCAGCCAGAAGTTCTGCGGCTCGGGCGAAATCAGCTGCAGGTGCAACTTTACCCGCCTCGCGATGCCCTGCAAGGCCAGGAGCAATGATCCCAGTAGAAGGTTCAACCGCGCCGAAATAAGCGGCTTCCAGAATGGAAGGCACATCAATGGCATGTTGAATGGCCTGACGCAGCAGGGGGTTTTGCAGCTTTGGATGGTCAAGGTTCATGCCCAACCACACGTAAAACAGCGATGGGTTTTCAAGCAAAGTGCCGCCATTTGGCACGCCTGCGCGGTAACGCTCGACCGATCCAAGTGACACGCGGGTGAAGTCCAACTCGCCAGCTTCAAAAGCGATCTCGGCGGTGTTTTCGTCATCGATTGGCAGGATTTCGATGTTATCCCAAGCCGGGGCGTCGCCCTTCCAATCCGGGTTACGTGTCAGAACAGTTTTTTCTTTCGGGCTCCAGCTCGCGCGCAGATAGGGGCCAGATTCAGCAACCGGGTCTGTTCCGATACGCCCACCTGCGGCCTCAGTCGCGGCTTTGGACACGATGTTGCCGGTGATATAGGGTAGGGCGATGGACCAAAGTGGCGCGAAAGGTTCGTTCAAAACGATCGTGCCTTCGCGCTCGCCGGTGACCTCAACATGACTGAAAGACCCCATGTCAGGCTTGTTTGGGGATTCTGTTTCATCCGCGATAATGCGTTCAAACGAGAATTTCACATCCTCAGCCGTCATGGCACCGTGGCCATTGGTGAAACCAATATCGTCACGCAGCGCAAAGTTGATATGTGTCGGATCCGCCTGTTCGATCATGGATGCGGCATCCAGCTGCCAACCCCATTCAGACCCCGGCTTATATTGGATCAGCTTGTTGTAAACGGATGCGTGAATTTCTTCGTCAAACACGCCGTTGCTGTGGGCCGGGTCCATTGTGGACATGTCACCGTAAGATCGCACGCGCAATGTGCTGCCTTCTGATGCCATGGCCTGTCCGGCAAAGCCCATTGGCAGCGCGGCTGAGGCACCCAGAGCAGTTGCTGTCTTCAGAAAGTTGCGCCGCCCCATGGGGGCTTTGGTCCATTCGAGTTTCATAGTCTTCTCCCTTTATGTGATTTACAGAAATCCGCGCGAGATGGTCCGGGACCATTCCTTCACGAGGACTTCGGATTTCAGCGCGCCTTCTGTTGCGCGTAATTTTCGGTGCAGATAAAAGTTCCGGGCGTCGCAGGTCATTGAGGTTTCGGTGTCGATTTCGACCTGCCAGTCGCCGCGCCCATAGGTGAAGTTCCACTGCGATGCGTAGCTTGCGCTCAGGGGATCATCCGGGTGGATCGCATAACGCAGAGACACATGGCTGCCGCTTTCCAGACCATGGCCCGGATCACGGGATTTCCCATAATCATCAAAGGTTTCCAGAACGATCGTTCCATCGGTTTCCTGGCTTTGTTCAACGCGTGATGCGGTGTCGCGCAGCACCTCGCTTTGCAGGGTTGGAAAGTCATTCGCGGCGCCGGGATGTGTTGTGTCACCGGTGTCTGTTGCCCGGCGCACGGGCAAAGACAGGCTGCAGTTTTCATTCACAAGCGTCACGCCTGTCGGCTGGGGCGCGGGCCAAAGAATGGGCCAGTATGAGGTCGATAGTCCCAGGCGCAGAATATGTCCCGGCCGCAAGCGGTGGGACAGTTCATTCAGCTCAATTTCGGCTTCATAAACTTGGCCGGGCACCAGGAATTCAGGGGTCTCATGGCTTGCGTAATGTGTCAGGTTTAAGGGGCGATAGCTGATCCGCTGCGAGACACCTTCGGGCGAGACATCACAGAGACGCGCCATCAGCTGGGCGGTGGGTTGATCGACGCGAAAGCTGATTTTCAGCACGGGCCGCCCCAATAATTCCAGCGCATCCGACAAGGGTGTCGTGTCAAAACACAGGCTGAGATCATCATCCGGCGTCTGATCACCGGGCAACTCATTGTCCACGCGCATACCCGCGCAGAAATAGCCGCTTTGCTGACCAACATGGGCGGGGGTTTGCACATGGGTTTTGCCGGATTGTGCGGTACTGGTCAGGCCATCTGCACCCTGGTCTTGTCCCGATTTAGTTCCGGCCTCTTTCGAGCGATATTCGCAATGAAGGAGACAAGACATGGCACCAAGATACAGCGACGAGTTCAGACGTGATGCGGTTCGCATAGCGACGACCAGCGGG
>NZ_JADCKQ010000023.1 GCF_016123485.1 Halocynthiibacter styelae
CGCGCCAACCCGAAATACACTCAGGTTAACAATACGCTAACAACACCAAAAACTATGAAAATCTGGTGTCACAATGACCCAAATATGACTTTCCAAAAGCAAAAATTAGACAAAAATAAGGCAAGGGAGATTTCTACAGATACAAACAAGGGATTTGCGCGCGAACACATCCGATGAGCAATCCGGGGTTAACGCAGCCTGGGCGGGGTCGCTGGATCCATTCCAGGCGCAGATGGCCCGGTTGACGTCGTTTCCTCCACCTCAGGAATCGCAAGCGCCAGGCCCGCCTGCGCAAGTTGCGCCGCAAAGGGGCTGGCTTTTTCCGGGAAAATCACATCGAGACGCAGATCCAGATCCCCGAGGAACTGCACTGCATTAGATACCGCGCCCGCAAGCGCCGCCTCATCCTGAGGGGCCACATCGAGAAGCCCCAACATCAATCCTTCGGCCCCGCCCCGGTGTATGGCTTTCACAAGACAGGCTGCAGAAGCCAGCCCCGTTGCATTGCGCATGGCCCGCTCCAGAGCAGAGCGCAGGTTTTCACTGATCTCACCGGGGTGCGAGATGTCGCCTGGCCGGGCTTCCTCGATCTCCGGGCTTTGTTCCAACACAGCCACAAGCCATGTCACGGCCTCCGGCGTGCAAAGATATTCGGCCCCAATCACCCCCGGGTTCAACGCAATGCCAACCCCCTGCCCGTCCAGCATCGCAGCCAGCGCGCGTCCGGGCAGCTGGGCATATTCCGCCGCCCCGCCTTCGATTGACGCCGCAAAATCGGCCAGACGTTCTTCCTGATCGAAAGCAACCACAAACGCCCCCTGATCCGTTTCGAACATATGAGGCGCAATACTGTCATCACCTGCAGGAGCCGTCAGAAGCAAGATCAGTGTGGTATCGGCAAATTCAGCGTAAAACTGCATCCGGGCCTGTTCATCATCAGGTGCCCCGTTCATTGCATGCAGGGCTTTATCAAGCGGGGATGAGATCGGATCAGACATCGGGCACTCCTTTACAGCGCCTCTGATACACGGCTGCGCAGGACAGGCAAGAGTTCGGCCTCAAACCAGGGGTGTTTTTTCAACCAGCCGCTGTTGCGCCAGGAAGGATGTGGCAAAGGGATAGTCTCAGCTCCATGATCGCGCCAGCGCTCTACAGTCTGGGTTACCCCCCCGGAAGCAGCATCCCCCAAATGATATTTTTGCGCATAGCCACCGATCACAAGCGTCAGGCGCAGATCTGGCAGAGAGGCCAACACCTTTGCGCGCCACGTCTTCGCACAAACAGCAGGCGGGGCAAGATCAGCACCCTTCGCATTGTAACCAGGAAAACAGAAAGCCATGGGCGCAATCGCTATACGGGCTTTGTCATAGAACACATCCTCATCAACCCCCATCCATTGCCGCAAACGATCCCCGGAGGGATCCGTGAAAGGACGGCCGGACTGATGCACCCGCATGCCTGGCGCCTGCCCCGCAATCAGGATACGCGCCCCCGGCTGAAACCAGGCCACGGGGCGGGGTTCATGTGCGGTGTGCGTCTGACGAAACCTGTCAGAACACAGCCTGCAGGTCGAAATTTCGGTGGCAATATCGGGCTGTTTGTTACTCATAAAACCATCATGCACAGAACTGGCTGACAGGGTAAGAGATCCGGCATCACATTTACGCGTGCAGATTGTCCGATGCTTGCGCACAGCATCCTGCACAAAGATGTCATCCCCCCGCCGTGCAAATATACCGGCGCAGACTTGTTCCGCTGCGTAATTTCCAGTACATCCGGGGGAACTAAAAAAACAGGGAATGCGCTGAACATGTATCGTGTGTGGAACTTCGTAATAAATTATTCCGTTTTGCTCATCCTGGGGGCGTTGATCGCGCTTGTCTGGGCGAATCTGGATCCGCATAGCTATCACCATGTGGTTGAATATCCGATCTGGTTTAATGACTGGGTGGGGATGGATGCCGGGAAATGGCTTTATAAATATGGGGACGAGTTCCATATTGAGGATATCGGAGACGTTACGCGCGTCCTGACCTTCCACTATCTCGTGAACGATGTGCTTATGGCCTTCTTCTTCGCCATTGCGGCAAAAGAAGTCTGGGAAGCCGTGATCCTGAAAAACGGTTCTCTGCGCGGCAAAAAGGCCGCAACCCCTTTGTTTGCGACCCTTGGTGGCATGGTTGGCCCGATTGCGGTTTACCTGGGCCTGGCGGCTTTCCTTGGCTCAACCACATATGATGCTGTGGCCAATGGCTGGGCCGTTCCGATCGCAACAGACATTGCATTTGCCTACCTCGTTGGGCGTCTGGTCTTTGGCGCTGGCCACCCGGCGGTGCGCTTCCTGCTGCTGCTGGCGATTGCTGACGATGCAGCTGGCCTGATCATTCTGGCGGTCTTCTATCCTTCTGGTGAGCTGGCCCCTGAATGGCTGCTGCTTTCCGTTGCTGCCTCTGCTGCCGTCTGGTTCCTGTTTAACGACCTGCCGCGTCGTATGGACAAAGGCAATCAGATGCGCCCGATCTCAAGCAAAGTGCGCAAGTATTTTGGCTTCTGGCCTTACCTGATCGCCGGTGCTTTCAGCTGGTATGGCTTCCAGCAAGCTGGTATTCACCCGGCTCTGGGTCTTCTGCCGATTGTTGTGACCATCCCACATGCGGATCGTGCCTTTGGCATCTTCTCAGAAGCGGAAAGCTATCTGACTGACCTGCTCAACGATATTGAACACAAACTGAAGCACCCGGTTGAAATCGCGCTGTTTTTCTTCGGCCTGCTGAATGCTGGTGTCGAATTTTCAGCCATCGGTTCCCCAACCTGGCTGGTTCTGGCCGGCCTGATTATCGGCAAGCCGATTGGCATTCTGATCTTCGGCTGGTTTGGCGCGCACATCCTCAAACTGGGGCTGCCACAGGGGATGCGCACGATTGATCTCTTTGTGATCGGCTGTGTTGCGGCAATTGGCTTTACCGTGTCACTGTTTATCGCGGCAGTTGCTTTTGACAGTTCTGTCATGCTGGATGGTCAGTCTGTGCAAGCCGCCGCCAAGATGGGTGCCCTGTTCAGCTTCGCAGCTGCAATTATTTCCATCATTGCAGGCAAACTCTGCCGGGTGGAGAAACAGGAACTGTAATCCTTTTGCACTTCTACACCGACAGGCCAGGCGGAAATTCCCCTGGCCTGTTGTCATTTCAGCGCTCTGATTAGTTTGTTGGCAGTTATCGCATTGAAATTTGCCGCCATATGAACACATAATACACGTAAAACCGGTATAGAGTGCTCGTTAACTAAACAATGCTAACAATGTATCAGTCGTGAGTGATAATGCCAGGCAAACAGGTAACACATGCTGGAATTTGAAAATGTCAGTAAGTCCTTCTGGACCGGCACCCAGCGGAAGGTGATCCTTGAGAACGCGTCGTTCCATGTGGAGCGCGGCAAATCTATGGGTGTGCTTGCCCCAAATGGCACGGGCAAAACGACATTGATCAACATGATGGCAGGCCTGGAAAAGCCCGACGAAGGCAAAATTATCCGCAATGGTAATATTTCGTTCCCGCTGGGCTTTATGGGCGGTGTGGTCAGCAACCAGAGTGCAAAAGAGAACTGCCGTTATATTTCCCAACTCTATGGTCTTGACCCGGACTATGTCGAAGCTTTCTGCCGGTGGATGTGCGAACTGAAAGAGTATTTCGACATGCCGCTCGGCACATATAGTTCCGGGATGCGTGCGCGCCTTTCATTTGCACTGATGCTGGCACTTGATTTTGATATGTACCTGATCGACGAGGGCATGCCTGGCACAACAGATGTCAACTTCAACGAGAAAGCCTCGTCAATCCTACAGGAACGTATTGCCACAACAACCATCGTAATTGTTTCCCACGACCCAGATATTCTGGAAAAATATTGCCGCTGTGCGGGTGTACTTCGGGACGGATACTTCTATATGTTTGATACGCTGGAAGAAGCGAAGAGTTTGTATGAATACCAATCCAAAGATTAAAAAGTATCGCATTCGCCGTGGGAGCTCGTTGCTCAGCCCCAGTCAGGACAAAGCCGGGAAGGCTCCTGCAGCAACCGCGCGGGAAAACCCGACCACTGTCGCCCCCCCCGAACCAGCCGCTGCTTCGCCGCAAAACGAAGCACCCAAGCGCAAAGGACGGGTGTTTGGAATTAACGTTTCAACACAGGCACCAAAACAGGCATCCGAAACGCCCCAGGCACCCGAAGAAGCCAAAACTGCCCCCTCTGCCCCGGTGGTGAACCAGGCTAAAGCCGCAAGCCAGGGCAATGCTGATCCAGAAGCCGGAAGCACTGCGCCTGCCCCAAAAGCTTCCAGCCCGGCAAAACCTGTCAAAAAAGAATCTGCAGCAGATGCAGACAACCGTTCAGAAAAAGACAAAGCGATTGATGCTATCCGCAAAGAAGGGCTGACAGGCCGGGATCTGCGCATGGCCCGCCGCATGGCCGTTCGCAATAATATTACAGCCTCTTCCGATTACGATGCGATCCGGCAGCTGCGGGAAAAAGGGATTGACCCCTTTGGACGTAAAAACATGCTGGCCCTGTCACCGAATGCAAATGCTGCGGGTGCTACGGGCAACGCTCAGCTGCCACAAAAGATTCAGCCAGGTCAGGCCTCCGTCCCGGGGCCTGCTCTGGCAGCTGAAGCCAATCGCGCCAAAGAAGTTCTGAAGATTCAGCGCAACATCGCCCGCAGACGCCGTATTAAACTGATTTTCCTGACGCTCCGGCTGGCCGTCTTTGTTCTTCTGCCGTCGTTGATTGCGGGTATCTACTATGCCAATATTGCGACCCCACTCTTCTCTACCCGCACTGAGTTTCTGATTCAGCAATCTGACAATAGCAGCGGTGGTGGCCTCGGCAGCCTGTTTTCCGGATCCCCTCTTTCGTCAAGTCAGGACAGCCTGACCGTGCAGAGTTACCTGCAATCCCGGGCAGCTATGCAAAGACTCGATGCTGAATATGACTATGTCGCGCATTTCTCTCAGGACGATATTGACTTCCTGACACGGCTTGATGCTGACGCAACGCAGGAAGACGCGTTCAAAACTTACACCAATAATATCAAAATTGCCTTTGATCCGACGGAAGGCATCCTGAAGATGGAGGTGATCACCATCACTCCTGAAGAAGGTGTCGCCTATTCCCGCGCACTTATCGGTTATGCAGAAGAAGTTGTCGACAATCTGTCCCAGCGCCTGCGCGAAGATCAGACCGTTGTGGCAGAAACCAGCTTTGCTGACACCCGGCGCAACATGGCGGAAGCGCAGCAACAGGTTATCGAACTACAGCAACGCCACAATGTGATCTCCTCGGATGTGGAAATCGGGCTTCTGAGCCAACAGGTTTCGACCCTTCAGGGGCTTCTGACCCAGGAAAAGCTGCGCCTTTCGGAGCTTTTGTCAAATGCCCGCCCAAACCCCGCACAGGTTGAACCCGTGCAAAACAGAATTAAGGTTCTCGAAGACGAAATCGCATCCGTCCGCGCACAGATGACAGCGGTAAATGCAAACGGTGACTCGCTTGTGCAGATCTCATCGGAGCTTGCCATTGCTCAGGCGGATCTTGCAACCTGGCAGGGCATGCTTCAGCAATCTC
Organism: Halocynthiibacter styelae; assembly: GCF_016123485.1. Classification (GTDB taxonomy): domain Bacteria; phylum Pseudomonadota; class Alphaproteobacteria; order Rhodobacterales; family Rhodobacteraceae; genus Halocynthiibacter; species Halocynthiibacter styelae. The sequence goes on from NZ_JADCKQ010000023.1 coordinate 5,620, forward strand.
TGGCAAGCCTGGAAGCCGCAAAACTCAGCGCCAGCAGCCAAACCCGGTTCCTAGCCGTTGCTGTTCCTCCCGTCGCACCAGACGAGCCCACTTATCCACGCGTTTTTGAAAACACGATGCTGACCTTCATGATTATGGCCGGCGTTTACCTGATGATCTCGCTGACGCTTTCTGTATTGCGCGAGCAGATCTCATCCTGATCCTGTGCTGCCCCTCGGGGCAGCATTTTCTATGTTTCACTCTCCGGTTTCCGGAGTATTCACTGTTAAAGGCAGTTACGCATGACACCTTCTTCTAAGATCGTTCCCCTGACAAAGGTCACCCAAAATAGCTGGAGCTTTCTGCGGGATGCAATGATCACGCCAACCGGATTTCGTGAATATGATGCGCGCTGGAAATACCCTGAAGAAATCAACCTTCCAGGTATAACCGCCCTTGGCCTGGGTCTTGGGACACAGATCCGCCGCCGCGGTCTGAAGCCGGAAATTGCTGTCGGAAATGACTATCGTGACTATTCCCTGACCATCAAAAACGCCCTGATGCTGGGCCTGATGCAAGCTGGCATTTCCGTCAAAGACATCGGCCCGGCGCTCTCGCCAATGGCTTACTTTTCACAGTTCCACCTGGATGTGCCTGCGGTCGCCATGGTCACAGCCAGCCATAACCCCAATGGCTGGACCGGCGTAAAAATGGGTTTTCAGCGCCCTCTGACGCATGGCCCGGATGAAATGGGGGAACTGCGCGATATCGTTCTCAATGGTGAAGGACAGGTCCACACCGGTGGTGCATATGAATTCGTTGATGGTGTGCGTGAAGCTTATCTCGATGACCTCGTGGGCGATTTCAAAATGACCCGAAAGCTTAAGGTCGTCTGCGCAACAGGCAATGGCACGGCTTCTGCCTTCGCGCCGGAACTGTTTGAACGTCTGGGTGTAGAAGTTGTGCCTTCTCACAATACGCTTGACTACAACTTCCCCCACTACAACCCCAATCCAGAAGCGCTGGAAATGCTGCACGACATGGCAGATTCTGTCAAAGCCTCAGGCGCAGACCTGGCGCTTGGATTTGATGGCGACGGTGATCGTTGTGGCGTTGTGGACAATGAAGGCCAGGAAATCTTCGCAGATAAAGTCGGCGTCATCATGGCCCGTGATCTGTCCCGCATCTATCCAAACGCAACCTTTGTCGCAGATGTGAAATCCACTGGCCTTTATGCGTCTGACCCGGAATTGAAAGCCAATGGTGCGAAAGCCGATTACTGGAAGACCGGTCACAGCCACATGAAACGTCGCGTACATGAACTTGGTGCGCTCGCCGGGTTTGAGAAATCCGGTCACTATTTCCTGGCTGAACCCATTGGCCGTGGCTATGACTGTGGCATGCGCGTTGCAGTAGAGATCTGCAAATTACTTGACCGCAACCCAGACCAGACCATGGCTGACCTGAATCGCGCCCTGCCCCGCACCTGGGCGACACCAACAATGTCACCATGGTGCGCCGACACTGAGAAATACGACGTGCTGGAACGTATCGTGACCCGCCTTGTAGCCATGCATGAAGAAGGTAAAACTGTCGCCGGTCGCGCGATTTCTGAAGTCGTCACCGTAAATGGCGCACGTGTTATTCTCGACAACGGAGCCTGGGGGCTTGTACGCGCATCCTCCAACACCCCGAATCTTGTGGTGGTCTGCGAAAGCCCGGAAAGCGAATCTGAAATGCGGGAAATTTTCGCGGATATCGACAAAGTTATTCGCACAGAGCCTTCAGTTGGGGCCTACGATCAGACCATTTAAACGCTATTCAAAGCCTGCGCTATCTGAACGCGGGCTTTGAATACCTCTCAAATCATTTCTTTTCCCTTCGCAGCAGAAAAATATCATTTTGAGGAATTTTACTCTTGAACCCCCAGCAACTCACGGGTATTCACCGGATCACAGTTGGGGTGTAGCCAAGTGGTAAGGCAACGCTTTTTGGTAGCGTGTACCGTAGGTTCGAATCCTACCACCCCAGCCAGTTTCCACATAACTATTTGATTTTGTTGAATGCGGTTTTCGCATTTTTCGGGGATACCCCAGCTGTGTCTCGTAGGTGCATCTCGTTTATGCATCTCATGCAGTTTGCCAAATATTATTTCCGGCGCTTCCTTGTTTGAAGGAATGCCCTGTGATCGGACTAAATTATGTAACACGCCGTGGTGCCATCTACATTTGGCGCAGACGCTTGCCTGCAAGGGTTTCGACGACGGCTTACATCCAGATCAGCCTGAGAACCGCACGGTTTTCCACAGCTAAGATCCTTGCCAATCTTGTGAACTCCGGCTTTGAGGCCTGTAGTGAACGCATGAAGAGCAAGCGGATCACTCAGGCAGAGGCCCAATGCTTCCTGACCGATTTGGTTGCGAAAAATCTCGAGCAGATCGAAGAAGAGCGGTATTACGAGCCAGACGCCACCACGCCAGAAGATTGGCGCAAACGATATTTCGATGAGAAATGTCGGGCAGTTGCTTATCGTTTGGTGGCGACCCGAGGGCAAGGGGCGGACCTATTCCCAGAGGACCTCAAGGATCTGAGTGAAGAAGGTTTTGATGCTGATCACCTGTCCCAAATCCGTCTCGAGATTGAAGAGTTAAAGCGCGAAGTCTTGTCGGAGGAGTTCCTGTGCAAAAGCCGGACAATCGCACAGGATAATTTGAACCGTTCTCAATGCGGTGTGATGGATTTACGCGCGGTTGGTGCGCTGCGCATGGCAGCAAAAGCTGAGGCCCTGGATCGGGCTGATCGTCGCAAGATCGCGGCACCGTATTTGAATTTGGACCTAGATCGCGTTCGGGACGGGGTGGTCGAACCGAAACTAAGGTCAGCTCAGAAAGGGCGCTATTCTGATGAGCTGCCCAGTCTTATCAGTGATTATATCTCAAGCAGAAACCGAGACGTTGATGATACGGCAGAGCGTAAGAAAATCGCGAAGGACGTTAAACAGCGCCACGCCGTTTTGGCACAATTTCTGGAGGCTACTGGTGTGTCGCATCTGGGTGATATGCGGCAGGAAGATATGTTCTATTACGTCAGCGTCTTGGAAAGACTACCAAAAATCTACAGGAAGACACCGGAGGACCAAGCTCGGACATTGGACGAAGTTTTAGAACGGGCGGAAGAATTGTCCGGAGAACAAATTGGTCTGTCTCCGGCGACGATCAACCGCAATGTCACCATCATCCAAGGGTTTCTAAAATACGCCAAATCGCGCGGTGCAAAACCTGCGGAAATTTTGGATTTGTCCGTTTTGCGCAAAACCTCTAATGACGATGAGCGTAACGCGCGGTTGGCATTTTCCGATACCGACATGACAGAACTCGCGAGGCACCCCGTTTGGACAGGATGTGCCAGCTTGGGACGGCGTAACGAAGCTGGGGGGCAAGTTATCAAAGATGGGCTTTATTGGGGGCCGATCTTGGCGAGCCTTACAGGGGCGCGGCGCGAGGAAATCCTCGGGATGCAGGTCGAGGACGTGGATGTGGTGCATGACATCCCTCATTTGCGCATTCGCAAAAATGTTAATCGCCGCTTAAAGAATGCAGCCTCCGAACGGCTGGTGCCAATGCATCGGGCACTGCTTGATCTGGGGTTCGGCCGTTACGTCGAGGAATTGAGAACGAAGGGAGAAGTGGACCTCTTCCCAGAGTTAAAGCCGCAATGTGAGACGGGAAGCTTTGGCGATGTGTTTTACCGCAAGTGGAAGCCCGTGGTGAGCACCCAGCTTGGTGAACGCTCGCAAAGACGGACGTTCCACAGCTTCCGACATCGGTTCATCTCGGTGCTGCGCCATACGCCTAATGTGCCGAAAGAGGCGGTGCAGGATTTGGTTGGACATAAACACCATGACGAAACCGATGGGCGCTACCGGAAAACTGCAGATTACCGTGATCAGATCCTCGCAAGGCTCGCGCCTGTGGTGAATGCCATGACGGCGGATGAGTGGCAGTGTCTAGCAGAGCACCGTTAGGCCAAGGGCGCGCAGGGTTTCCAAAGGGCTTGACCCTTGGTGGGCGTTTCGAAAGAGGGTGGCGCCCTCTTCGTCTGGGGTTTCAAAAGGGGGCGAAGCTGCCCCTTTGCCTACGACATAATTTATTATGGCTAGTAGGTTATGAAACAGGCTGACCAAAATCTTATTAAACGATCACCTTGTCCGGAGCGTTGCGCCGCTCCACCGCACTTCGTGGGGACACCCCACACCCCGGATCAATGAAAAAGGAAATGGGAAAAGTTTGTGAAATTTAATGACCTAAGAGAATGAGGATGGCTTGAGGGAAATCGGACATTTGAGCCGTTTGGCTGGCAATATCGGCGTTATCCACATGTGATATGATCCGATGCCCATTCTTGGGTTTGGGCTTTCACGGGGCCAGCCAATTCTGGTCACATGACAGAATTATTAAACGCCCCGACTGAGCCAAAGAATGCAAATCCATGGGCCGCATCTGTGCGGATCAAAAACCGCACCATGTCGCAAGCCTATGGCCAGCGGCGGCACGATTTCCGCAAAGGCAGAAAGCCTAACTATGTAGATAAAAATCGTGAAGACTTAAACCGCATCTTGATCGAACCGCGTCCGCTACCAGAAATCCGCGGTGAGGTGGTGGAACTGCGCGGCCGCCGTGGCGCACAACGTGCGATAAAATCAAACGCAGCAATCGTGACCTCAGGGATCATCACTTTTGGTCATGAGGCGGCGAAACTTTTTGGCGCGCTGACGACGGACGAGCAAGATGCAGCATATTTGGAACTCGCACAGGCTTTAGCAGACCACCTGAACACCACGCTTGAAGGGCTGGTGCATCACGGCGATGAAACCACCGACCATGCGCATTTGGAACTGCGCGGGGTCACGAATTCCGGCTATCCTGTCAGCAAGGAATTGACCAGACAGGCAATGTCGGAGCTGCAGGACTTGGCGGCAGAAATCATGCAACGTTATTGTCCGGACATTCAGCGCGGAAATCGCAAACAAGACAGGTTGGATGCTGGGGCGAACTTTCCGGACACGCTCAACCGATCTGTGCGGCAATTGCATGAAGATCTCCCTGCCGAAATCGCGACCAAGGAGCAAATGATCCATGATCTAGATGCCGAAATTGCCACGCGTGAGGCGTCAATTGCTAAGGATCAAGAACGGGTGGCAGAACTGGAGAAAAAGGAGGTGTTGCAAGCCAATGAAGAAAAGCGCCTTGGGAAATACCGTGTCCGGATCGTGAAAAAGGTGGAAGAATTGAAGGCTGTTCAAGCGAAGCAGGCCAAGCAGCGTGTGGCGATCCGGCAACATGAAGAACGCCTCGTTCTGGTCGAGCGCGCAAATGCAGCCAAGGCGGAAGAGTTAGAACAAAAAACCTCTGAGGCAGGCGATTTGATTGCCCAGGCGGAGCAGGCCAAAGCCGAAATGGATGCGGGCATGGCGGCGGTCGAAGCGGTTGTCGAGGAAATGGCCAACGATACAATCCAAGAAACTCCGGACGAACTCATCCTTGAAAACCCTGCCCCCATCTTGGCCGCACCCAAACCGATTCAAAAACGCCTGACTGGGATCGTGCATCGATATCTGGATTTGCGGAGTGATTGGCGGCAACGATCCGAGTGGCTGAATACCATGGTCGCAAAGGTACAGGTTTGGTTGCGGCGTGAGGATCTTCCCAATGACGCCCAAGATGATGGCGAGCAGATCAAACAGAATTTTAATAACGGGCCGAGTTTGTGATGAAAGCGATCAGAGCAGCTTTTAGTGAGGGTTTCTCCTAACGGCTGCTCCAAATTTCAGCACCGAAAGCAATGTCTTCGTTGCTGCATCAGCACTGTCTAGAAAGAAGAGTTGAAGCCGGTCACTTGCTGCACCTGCAGGCATATTGGTCAGATTTGAAAAGAACGATCGCTCACAGCCCCGACATTGGCGCACACATGCTGCGCCATACACCAAGGACAGCAATGGGCAGATAGCAACCTTTGCAAAGTCACGCGTAGGCCCAAACCGGACCTTCACCACCTGATCAACATGCCGCAGTGCGGTCCGTCAAAGCAGGCATTCGTTGTGGTAAACGTGGTCCATAAGCTATCGATGGCCAAAATCTAGTGTAATTTCAATCGTCTTTCCCGATCAACAATGCCTTTACGCTTTCGATTCCAAGCATCGAACCCCCTGCGATCCCTTGTAAATCGCCGTGCATGCCAACCGTAGACGCGATTTCCAGGTCAATTTGTTTGGCTCGCAGCGCCCATTGTTTTTCTATGAAAATGCGTTCTTTGCGTAGATTGTCTTGCATGTCCTCAAACCGCTCAACAATCACATCCACACGTTGTTTGAATTGGGTGCCGATTAGATAATCGCAGACCATCTCCATCTTGGCTTCTTGCCCCATGGCGCGATCTTTAGCACCGGCTACATCGATCAATGCCTGACTGGCGTCCTCACAGCCACTCATCAGGGTCACAAACAGAAGGACATCAGGCAGCTACTGCCGTGGAACTTTTGGAAGTGATGCACCGCTTACCCATAATTCACCAGTAATACGACATTAAAAAAGGCTCTGATCACGAGATCAGAGCCTTTTGTTTTGTGTTTTCCCCCGGATTATTCCGGGAGAGGTGAGGATCAGAATTTGGCGATCAGATTGATGAATGCGCCCTGGTCATCGAGTGTCAGATCGGAAAGATCATCCGAGAACTGACCAAAGTTATACCCAAGACCTACCTTCACATTGTTGTTGATGTGACGATAGCCTGCGATCAGTGCGCCGTAATCTGTTGTGCCTGCGCTCTGGGCGTCAAGCATACGGACCTCAAGCAGCGCATCCCAGTTGTGGACCACATGCCAGCGGGCATTGGCGACCAGAAGCAGAGCGTTGTTTTCGGTGAAGTTCTCGCCGATAGCATCCGCAGATTCAGACCAGCGATAGCCGATTTTACCGCCGACAGACCAGGTGTCATTCAACTGATATTCGGCATCCACGCTCAGGATATGGCTGTGCTGCAGCGGGCCACGCACATCTGTGCCATCGGTCACCTGACCGTATTCGTCAAAGACGTAACGGTAGCGTGCCAGCAGGTTCAGACGGTCATGTTCCACCGGGCGATAAGCATAACCAAGGGACAGCTCTGCATAGCGTGCATCTTCCAGGGTGCTGTCTTTGCGATCTGTGTAAACCGTATCCAGCGTGCCGATGAAGCGTGCATCTTCCGAGAACTTCGCGTTGTAATCCCCGGTGAAGGCCAGGGTATCCGCATCACGGCTGGTTGTACCATCCATGCCGCGTTCACGACGCAGTTCCAGGCGCGCACGGGCGGCGCGATCGGCATCATCGGAATAGGCATAACCCAGGGTCAGCGCCTGACGGTCAAAGTCATCCCCATCCGGATCACTGATGTCGCCAACTTCAAGCGCGAAGGTCCAGTCGCTGAACTCTGTCGCGCTGTAATCGACGCCAAAGGCAGAAGACAGCGCCTTGTGACGACCGAAGAGATCGCGGGTGTTTTCCGCCCAGATCGTCGTGGCATCGCTGATGTGGCGGGTGCCCCCCATGACGAACTGACCCCGATCCGTGCCGTTCAGGGTTGCCCCGGCAAGCGTGCGATCCGGATCCAGCGTATAGCCGAAGTAGGTGCTGTTGCCATTGCCCTGATTGCTGTGGGTCAGAAGCGCACGTGCGCCTGTGCCACCTGTGCCTTCAGAGACCTCACCAGTCAGGGTCCAGCTGTCGTTCAGCTGTGCCGTGCCGCCGATGCCAAAGCGTTCATTGCGGGCAAGACCGCCGGTGCGCTCAACCGAACCCTGACCATAGACATACCAGCTGAGCGCATCAGATGGAGTCGCGGTGTAACGCAGGGCCAGATCTGTACGGGTGCCGGTATTGGTCGCGTCACCGGGGTTGGTGCGATCGAGATATTCGACACCGAAGGACAGTTCGCGCGTGTCGGACAACCTGTGGTGCAGTTCCAGGCCCGCCTCCAGATCCTCACGCCCTGCATCGCTTTCATAGCTGTCCGCATAGAAGCGCAGACGGGTGCGATCAGATGCTTCAACCTCGGCAAAGACACCCCAGAGTGTTTCATCATCAGAAACGGAGTAATCGAGCGAGTTAAAGCCCGCATCGCGGCGCTCGTAATAAGCGCCAATCAGGCCCGGGGTCGCCAGACCGATTTCGTTCAGATCAGCCTGCCCTTCCAGTCGGATTGCCTGGCCTTTGCCTGCCTGAGCAGCGGTGGTGGTCGTGGTCAGACCGCCATCGGTGGAACGGGTGAAGCCAAAGCCCGGCCCGTCGGATTGTGCCACTTCCAGTTCAACCCAGGTGGTTTCGGAATGCTGAAGACGCAGATCCGCACCAAGGGCTTTCTGATCGGCAGTACCTGTGTCCTCAATCATGCCAGTTACGCCAATACGCACAGAGTCACTGACCCAGGCCTCAGCGCGTGCACCATAAGCAAATCCATCCAAATCGCTGGCGGTTGGTGTATATTCATAAGCCACAACCAGGTTGACGTTATTGTCGCCGTTCGGGTTTTCGCTGATCAGCCCGCTTGTGCCCGCATAGGCAGACAACGGCTGGTTCAGACGGATCACACCCTGGGTATAGTTGATGGTGTAATCGGTGCCATAGGCCAGCGTGCGGCGATCCAGAACCCGGCCATTGGTCGGATCGGTGATCTCAATGGTCAGATGGTCAGAACCCCGGCTGATGTCCTGTTGGTTGAGAAAGTAGATAGAGCCGCCGGTGCCGCGGAAGATATCACGGCCAGGCAGATTATCCGGCTGCGCTGCATAGGCGTTGATGCGGACACGGGCTTCGCCATCAGACGTCGTGTTCTGTGACGCCCATTCCCCGTGCAGACCGTAAAGGGTACGGGTGTTGCGGATGAACTCGGCCCCTTCAAGGTTGGCTTCACCATCGCCCCAGGTGATGTGATTGCCATCGCGTTCCGCACGCAGATAGAAACGGCCGGAGGTCGGCGCATCTTCCACGATGGAACTGTCATCGCCGTAGGTCAGATAGGCATCATCTGTGTCAATCCGGTTCAGGACGGAGCTGGGGTCACGTTTGTCGAGGTTGCGGAAGATATCGGAAAGGTCCTCTTCACGGGTATCAACAGATGCGGTGATTTCCGTGCCATTGGCCAGACGTCCGTTCACGTAACCGGCGATGCGGCCCCGCTGGTAATCCTCGGTGCCTTCAATGTCATCGCCACTGCGCCAGCCAAGGGTCACATCCGCGACCCCCACATAGAACCACTCAGATCCGGGAACCTCAATGTCGCGGGTCAGATCAACAGTACGGGCCGCGACCTGAACCGCGTGATCGCCCACAGGCATAATGCGCTGAAGGACAAAAGCACCGGAGCCATCGGCCTCAACCACCTCACCAAGGGTGCGGATGTGCGTACCTGCGGGCAAACCGGTGCCGGACACAGTGACAGCACCACCGCGCACGGGAATGTGCTGACGTGCAAGGGCAGAAGTGCCTTCTTCCTGGGTTTCCACGTCTGAAAGATCGCGGATATCACGATGTGACAGAGGCAGGGCCACAGTTTCATCATAGCGCCCGTTTGCGTCATAAACCCGGTGCACAAAAACAAGGTTTTCACCTTCCGGCAGAGTCACAGAGGCGCGCGCGCCCGGGGTGATGGCAAGGGTTGCAACGGTTTTTGCGCCGCCCCGTGCCTCTGTGTCAATGATCCGGATTTCGCCACGGGTGACAAAAGCCGGGTAATTCATGCGGCTCTGGAAAGTCACGGTGTCACCGGCCTGCCAGGACTGGTCTCCGATCACATTGGCATCCAGGCGGCGGGACTGATCCAGCCCGTCATAGCGTACCTGGATATCAGCCGCCGCAAGGGCAACATCCGCCCGGCGCTGTGCTTCAATCAGGCGGGTATCCCCTTGCGGGGTTGCCCCGTTGACTGAGATTGCAAAGCCCTGCGCACGCGGGGCCGTGGCCGCCGCTTCTGCATTTTCGCCCACAGGCATGCTGATCACAGTCTGTGCATTTGCCGCGCATTCCGCGACAGCAGGGGTGCAGGTATCGGCCCATGCGCTGCCCGGAATAATCCAGGCAGCTGTCATCATGAGACCGGCGAGAGTTGAGTGTGTTTTCATTTTACTGTTTCCTTACCGGTCTTATTGGTTGAGGCGCAGGGTTTCACGTTCCACCAGCAGGCGGGTGCCGCTTTGTCCGGTCCATGCGTCATTCAGGATGCCTTCCACCAGATCGAGGTGACGGCGCGCCATGCGCGGGGTTTCCTCATCGGCACGGTGATAGCGCAGATACACTACAGACACCGGGTTGGAAGGATCGTTCAGCATCGCCCGAAGCGCCTGATCCAGGGCTTCGATGGCCACCCGTTCGCCGGTCTGACGATCGGTTGTGAAGGCTGTTGCATCGAGATCGATCCGTGCCACATCGGCAATCGTTGCGCCAAAGTTCATGCGACCAAAGCGACCAGCTGTCAGACGCAGAACCCGTGGGTTTTCCGTGGTCATGCGGTAGCCGGATGGCAGAGTGCGGGTGTCCACTTTCAGGGTGAAGTTGGAACCACCATCTGCCGGCAGGGCTGCGCATGGCACGTGGAAGCGACCATAAGCATCGGTGGTGATCAGATGACCGTTCACAGTCACCAGACGCACACCGGCCAGACCAGGTTCACCGCGGTTTTCAGCTGATGGGGCGCTTTCGAACTTACCGTCAGTGAAAGTCTGATCGGTCAGACCAGCCAGGCTGTCAGGCCCATCCTGAATGCCATTGCCATTGCGGTCATCAAAGACCTTCCCGATCACATCTGAACAATGGAAGACATGTTCAGGGCGGATGCGGATGGTTGCGGTACCGATGTTGGATACAACATCACCGTCCTGGGTTGCCCAGGCGCTGTTGATCAGTTCCTGTGTCGCATTGTCCGGCAGAACGCGCACGCTGAGGGTGACTTCAACAGAAGCACCGGCTGCGATATCTACGCCTGACCAGGTCAGCAGGCGACCCGCAACAGCAGGTTCCGTCGCCACACCAGCCAGCTGGGCTGTTCCTGGTGTATAGGCCAGCCCACCCGGCAGTTCGTCCAGAAGATCCAGACCCGCAATATTCAGAGCAGATGTGTTCTCATAGACCAGCGTGTAAGTCACGCTGTCGCCGTAGTTCACAAGGCTCAGGTTCGCTGTTTTGGTAACCGTGATTGCTCCCGGTTCTGCAGGCAGAGGCGCCAGAGGCACGATGGTCGGGTCGCTGGTGGGATCGCCATCAGTGGTGCCATCCAGATCGGGATCATCAGAACCTTCAGAACCGCCGTCATTCCGGGTGTCAGAGATATCCTCAGCCATACCCGCTGTGGAAGACCCTGTAACCGTCGCGGATTTCTCGATGCCACCGGCATTGAAGTCATCCACAGTGATCACATGAGGATCCGCCGTACAGGTCGCCATTTCACCTGGCGCCAATGTGGTCGGGTTACAGACAATATTGGTCAGCTCCGGGCTGGTGACTTCAATGTCTTCCATCGTCACGTCACCATCATTGGTCACGGTCAGTGTGTAAGGCACGGTGTCACCCGGATCTGTCACGGAAGGATCACTGCCGCCATCTGTGCTGACCTCACCGGCCTGCAGGGTCAGCGTCAGTTTCGGAACACCAATGGTGATCGTCTCTGTCGTTGTGGAACAGGTGACTGGGGCAGCTTTGGTGCAGATTTCATAATCTACAAAATAGTCACCCGCTGCCAGATCCGGATCAATGGTGATCAGGCCGGTTGCCGGATCCAGGGTCAGGCCTGTGACGGGCTGACCGCTTGCATCCTTATAGTCACCCGGAACCGGGGCTGTGATGTCCACAGTGGTCAGATCCGCTGTTTCACCGTTCAGAGTATCAGACGCGAGGATCGACGGGGTTGTGCCTCCGGCTGGTCCATAAGTGTCAAACACTTCTGGTGCTGCCTCAATCTCTGGTGTGACAGTGATGGTCGCAGTTGCGGTTTCACAGACAGGCACGGTGTCGGTGCTGCAGAGCTCATAGTCGAACGTGTAGACACCAGGTTCTGTGCCCGGGTTCACGTCAACAGTGCCGTCAGAGTTCACAGTAAGCTCAGACGGAACAGCCGCAGGGTCAACCGGGGTGACAGTCGCATTGCTGCTGTCCGCCGGATCACCATTGATTGTGTCGCCGTCAAAGAGGTTCACCACAGCCGTCGCTCCGGTA
>NZ_JADCKQ010000024.1 GCF_016123485.1 Halocynthiibacter styelae
GCCTCGGCTATAACTTCGGCCGCTTCTCTGATGACCTCGCAGACATCACACAGGACGACAAAGGCGCATTCATTAACATAATCGCCAAGTTCTGAACAAAAAACTCCCCCGGGGATTATACCGGGGGGAGGATCAGAGCCTTTTTCTATATTCAGTTTTTGTTAACTCACGCGCGCTTGCTGGCCAGGTCAGTGATGCCCAGGACATCCAGAACTTTCGCCTCAATACCGGACGCGTTCAGCCCGGATGCCTCATACATCGCTTTGGGTGACGCGTGATCTTCAAACACATCCGGCAGGGTCATAGAACGATACTTCAACCCGCCATCCAGCGCACCTTTTTCCAGAAGCATCTGCGCGACATGGCTGCCAAACCCGCCGACGGACCCTTCTTCAATAGTGATCAGCGCTTCGTGGCTGGATGCGAGATCCAGGATCATTTCTTTGTCCAGAGGCTTGGCGAACCGGGCATCCGCCACTGTTGGGGTGATCCCCTTCGCGGCCAGACTTTCACAGGCTTTCATAACTTCAGACAGACGTGTGCCAAAAGACAGGATCGCAACCTTCGCGCCTTCCTGCACCATACGCCCTTTGCCGATTTCCAGAACTTCACCGCGTTCCGGCATATCAACACCCACACCTTCACCACGCGGGTACCGGAAAGCAATCGGGCCACTGTCATGTGCAGCAGCAGTCGCCACCATATGCATAAGCTCAGCCTCATCCGCTGCGGCCATCACAACAAAACCCGGCAAATTGCTCAGAAAAGCAATATCAAAGCTGCCCGCATGCGTCGCGCCGTCATTGCCGACAAGCCCAGCCCGGTCGATCGCAAAGCGCACAGGCAGACCCTGGACCGCTACATCATGCACAACCTGGTCATACCCGCGTTGCAGGAAAGTCGAATACATTGCGCAGAAAGGTTTCATCCCGCCAGCCGCCAGAGCAGCTGCAAACGTCACCCCATGTTGTTCGGCAATCGCCACGTCAAAGCAACGGCTGGGATAGCGTTCTGCCATAAGGTTCAGACCCGTACCATCCGGCATGGCGGCGGTCACCGCACAGATCTTGTCATCTTCAGCCGCGTGTTTCACCAGCGCATCACCAAACACTTTGGTATAGCTCGGCGCATTGGACGGCGCTTTCTTTTGCTTGCCGGTCAGTACATTGAACTGCGCCGTCGCATGACCACGATCGCGGGCACTTTCAGCGGGGGCATAGCCTTTGCCCTTTTTCGTTGTCACATGGATCAGCATCGGGCCTGTGGCGCGTTCATGCACGGTCCGCAGAACAGGCAGAAGCTGGTCCAGATCATGTCCGTCAATCGGGCCGACGTAAGAGAACCCCAGAGCTTCAAACAAAGTGCCGCCAACGGTCATGCCTTTCAGCATGTCTTTCGCGCGCTTTGCGCCTTCGCGGAACGGTTCCGGCAGCAGGCTGACCGCGCCACGCGCCGCAGATTTCAACTCCTGGAACGGGGCACCGGCGTAAAGTTGGGACAGGTAAGACGACATCGCGCCAACAGGGGGCGCAATCGACATTTCATTGTCATTCAGGATCACAAACAGACGTTTGCCCAGATGTCCGGCGTTGTTCATCGCCTCATAGGCCATGCCTGCGGAAATGGAACCATCGCCTATCACAGCAATCGCATCGCCCAGGCCATGATCCGGCGCACCGCCAAGATCGCGTGCAACAGCAAAACCAAGGGCGGCAGAAATTGACGTTGAAGAATGCCCGGCCCCGAACGGATCATAGGCGCTTTCCGTGCGTTTGGTGAAGCCAGACAGGCCGCTTTCCATACGCAGGGTACGAATGCGATCACGCCGCCCGGTGACGATCTTATGCGGATAGCACTGATGCCCTACATCCCAGATCAACCGGTCTTTTGGCGTATCAAACACCGCATGCAACGCGACGGTCAGTTCCACCACGCCAAGGCCTGCACCAAGATGCCCACCGGTTTCAGACACCGCAGAAATCGTTTCCTGACGCAGTTCGTGCGCCAGTTGCTTTAGCTCACCGTCTGACAGGGTTTTCATGTCAGACGGGCTGTGCACCCGATCAAGAAACGGGGTCTGCGGGCGTGGATTTGTGTCTTCGCTCATGGCGTTTATCCTAGAGGATCAGCTGTCGCGGGAAATAACGAACTCGGCCGCCTGACGCAAGTTTGCAGCTTTGTCACCATAGACGTCAAGCGCAGCACAGGCTTCTGCGACAAGGTCACGCGCGCGCTGCTTTGCGCCATCAAGGCCCAGCAAGGACACAAACGTCGCCTTACCTGCGTCTGCATCCTTGTTCACGCGCTTGCCGGTTTTGGCTTCATCGCCCTCAACATCAAGGATGTCATCGGCAATCTGAAACGCAAGACCCAGCGCATCGGCGTATTTGCGCAGCGGTTCACGATTGCGTTCTGCCATAATCGCGCCGGCCTCAGCAGACCAGCGGATCAACGCACCGGTTTTATTCGCCTGAAGTTCAGTGATCTCTGACAAAGTCAGCGGGGTGTCCGCCGTTTCAGCGGCAATATCCAGTGCCTGGCCCAGAACCATGCCACGGGCACCTGCGGCACGGGCCAGTTCCATCACCAGTGCCAGACGCACCTGCGCCGATCCGATTTCGGCCCATGTCAGCAGTTCAAACGCCAGGGCCTGCAAAGCATCACCCGCAAGGATCGCCGTCGCATCATCCCATTTCACGTGCACTGTGGCCTGACCACGACGCAAATCATCATCATCCATCGCGGGCAGATCATCATGCACCAGGGAATACGCATGCAGGGCTTCAACCGCCGCCGCTGCATAAACAGATTGCGCCGGATCAATCCCGTGAATACGTGCACCTTCCTGCACCAGAAATCCGCGCAGGCCTTTGCCACCATCCACGGCATAATGCATCGCCGCACAAACTGGTACGGAATGCAAACCCTTCATCACAGCACGCAGGCAGGCCTGGGTGCGGGCAGAATCTTCTTTGAGCTGGTCCTGAAACACCTTACAGCGCCTCGGTGCCTTGTGGTGCCCCATCGGGACCAAGGGTGATTTTGGCAACTTTTTCTTCTGCTTCACGCAGTTTTGTTTCGCAATGCTTCTTCAGTTCCGCACCGCGTTCATACAGAGAGATCGACTGATCCAGCGGCACGTCGCCCCGTTCCAGCTGTCCCACAACGCCTTCCAGCGCGGCCATGGCCTCTTCAAAGCTCATCTCAGCTACCGGTGTGTCGCTCATGTCGCGTGCTCCATTAATTCCTGAACATGGGCGGCGCATGCTTCGCCCAAAGCATCCAGATCATAACCGCCTTCCAGGGTAGACACCACCCTGCCCGCGCAGACCTTATGTGCAATCTGGCAAATTTCCCGGGTGATCCAGGCGAAATCTTCCGTCTGCCAGTTCAGCCCCGCCAGAGGATCTGCCGCATGGGCATCAAAACCCGCAGAAATGATGATCAGTTCCGGCGCTTCACGTTTCAGCATTGGGAAAACACGATGCGCCCAGGCCGCGCGCATTTCAACACTGCCCGTGCCGCTTTCCAATGGGATATTCAACATCTGCCCATGCGCGCCACGTTCATTGCGCCCGCCGGAACCGGGGTACAGCGGCATCTGATGGGACGACACAAAGATCGCCCGTGGTTCGTTCCACAACAGATCCTGGGTGCCATTGCCGTGATGCACGTCGAAATCCAGCACTGCGACTTTTTCCAGCCCATGATGGTCCAGCGCATATTTCGCGGCGATCGCCGCATTGCCGAACAGGCAAAACCCCATGGCGGTTTCTGTTTCAGCGTGATGACCAGGCGGGCGAGAGGCAACAAATGCGTTCCCGGCTTCTTCATTCAGAACCATATCAACGGCACGTATCACGCCGCCAACACCGCGCAACCCCGCCTGAAAAGATCCCGGCGCCATATGGGTGTCACCGTCCAGGGTGTTCCACCCGCTGAGCGGCACCGAAGCTTCGATCCGATCAATGTAATGCTGCGGGTGACAGCGTAGGATATCCTCGACACGCCCCAATGGTGCCTCTTCCCGCCACAGATCAAACCCGGCCAACGTATTACGGATATTTTCCAGCCGCGCCACCTGTTCCGGATGCCCCGGAGGCGTAACGTGACCATCGCAATCAGAATGCGTGATAAGTGCAGTTGTCATAAAGCATACCCTTCCGGCGCAACAACAAAACCCACCCAAAAAAGGGAAGGACGCGTGACTTAATCAGGGGCCAGCATATAACCTTCACCACGCACGGTCTGAAGGTAACGCGGCTGTTTTGGGTCGGCCTCAATCTTGCGACGCAGACGTGTGATCTGAACATCTACCGCCCGTTCCTGTGCCTGCCCACCGGAACGGCCCAGATCCTCAACCAATTGCGCCCGACTGACCGGGGTTCCGCATTTTTCTGAGAAAATCCGCATCAACTGGCTTTCCGTCGCTGTCAGACGAACCAGGCCTTCGCCCTGCCACATCTCGCCCCGTTCCACGTCATAACGCACCGGGCCAAGGTTCAGAACTTTTGGCCCCTGGTTCTGGACTTGTTCTGCAGGGGCACGGCGCAGAATCGCATTCACACGCAAAAGCAACTCGCGCGGTTCAAACGGTTTTGGCAGATAATCATCTGCGCCCGCCTCAAGCCCCTGAATACGATCTTCTGTCTCACCGCGCGCAGTCAGCAGAATGATTGGTGTTTTCATGGTTTCACGCAAACTGCGGGTCAGTGTAACCCCGTCCTCGCCCTGCATCATCACATCCATGATAATCAGATCAAATTCCAGGCCGGACAGGATCTTACGCGCGTGCGCCGCATCCCGTGCCGCAGACACCAGAAACCCGTTGCGGATCAGAAATTTCTGCAGAAGAACACGGATCCGTTCGTCATCATCGACGATCAGCAAATGAGCATCAGATTCCATCATTTGTCGTTATCCTTCATTCGGTTAAACCGGCGGCGCATGTCCGGATCCATCATGGCTTCTAACACCTTACGAAAGCCCTGGACAGCCTCTGGACCTGCGGCGGAATAAGCTGCGCGCATACGTGCCCGTTGCGCATCCGTCAATGACCTGTCCAGTTTGTTGCCTTCTTCTGTCAGAAACAAATGACGTTCCCGCTTGTCCCGTGTCCCGACCCGGCTTTCGACCAGGCCATCTTCGATAAGTGAACGTAGCACCCGATTAAGGCTTTGCTTTGTCACCCCAAGAATCGCCAACAGGTTGTTCACAGTTGTGCCAGGCGAACGCCCGATGAAATGCACCGCCCGGTGATGTGCCCGCCCATAGCCACTTTCAGCAAGGATCCGGTCGGGATCAGCGGTGAAACCGCGATAGGCAAAGAACATCGCTTCACTGCCCTTCATCAGCTGTTCATCCGTCAGGAACAGCAGTCCTGCGCCGGCCATCAGATCGGTATCGGAAGTGTCATTCATCAAAGCGGCCTTTCAGTCCGACCCCAATCAGGTCATCATCACAATTTTCAGAATTTTATGTCAGTGATGTTGACTTTCCAAGAATCAATTCGTAGCAATCATCACTTTTTACGCAATATAATGTCCGATGCGGACCTTTTAGCGTAACTTTCGGAAAATCCGACGCGACGTCGGGGAAATGATAAGGACCAAAGCAATGACCGGCTATGATGACCGCGATGGCAAGATCTGGATGGATGGCAAGCTGATCGAATGGCGTGATGCCAATGTCCACATCCTCACCCACGGGCTGCACTATGCCTCATCCGTCTTCGAGGGCGAGCGCGTCTATGGTGGCAAAATCTTCCTGTCCCGCAAACACTCTGAACGCCTTCTGAAATCCGGTGAGATGATGGATATGCCCATCCCCTACACCGTTGATGAAATCGAAGCGGCAAAAGAAGCGGTCGTCGCGGCCAATGGTCTGACAGATGCTTACGTACGCGTGGTTGCATGGCGTGGTTCGGGCGAAGATATGGGTGTCTCATCGGCACGCAATCCAGTGCGCATGGCCGTCGCGGCCTGGGCCTGGGGCGACTATTATGGTGATGCGAAGATGAAGGGCGCAAAGCTTGACATCGCCAAATGGAAACGTCCAAGCCCGGAAACGATCCCAACCGCCGCCAAAGCCGCCGGCCTTTATATGATCTGCACCATGTCCAAACATGCCGCCGAAGCCAAAGGCTGTTCCGACGCGTTGTTCATGGATTATCGGGGTTACGTTGCTGAGGCGACGGGCGCGAATATCTTCTTTGTGAAAGACGGCGAAGTTCATACGCCCCTGCCCGATGCGATTCTGAACGGGTTAACCCGCCAGACCGTGATCGGCATGCTTGAAGAAAAAGGCATCAAGGTTCACGTGCGCCATATCATGCCAGAAGAACTGGCTGACTTTGAACAATGCTGGCTGACAGGTTCTGCTGCCGAGGTCACCCCGGTGGGCCAGATCGGTGATTACACCTTTGAAGTTGGCGATATTGCGCGCGATATTGCTGAAAGCTACGAGAGACTCGTACGTTCATAAATTCAGTTACCAGAGCCGTTAACCTGTTTCCAACGGCTCTGGTCTATTCTGGACATCGAATTCGTGGAGAATGCCGATGCCCGGAAGCCAGATATCTTCCCCCCAAATTGTCTTCAGGCGCTCAGAACGAAAGTATCTGCCTCTCTTCCTGGCGGTCCTTTTTGTTACAACACCCGCGCTTGGCACACTTATCTGGTACAAATTCACCGGCCGTGTGGCGCCGCTGGCCATCACACAGGAATATCAGGCACGCCGCGGTTCTCTGAATGGCGTTGCGATTGTTGCAGATGTATCCTGGAGCAATAGTGAACAGCGCCATACGAAAGAAGCGTTCAGAACCCGTCTTACACGTGCCTTTGCAGCCCATGGAGAGACGGTCATCGTTGTTTTTCATGATGGCGGATCTGGCTTAAACGAAGTCACCTACCGTGTCGGATCTAACGCCTTTGGTCCTTATCCACACTCTGAAGCCGCATTTGGAGTACGTTCTTCGATTTCTGCCTATCGGCTGCATGATTAGCGCGCTCTGCGCACAAAAAAGCCCGCCTCAGTATTTCTACTGAGGCGGGTTTTTTTATTTGAACATCGTATTGAGA
>NZ_JADCKQ010000025.1 GCF_016123485.1 Halocynthiibacter styelae
CGCGCCAACCCGAAATACACTCAGGTTAACAATACGCTAACAACACCAAAAACTATGAAAATCTGGTGTCACAATGACCCAAATATGACTTTCCAAAAGCAAAAATTAGACAAAAATAAGGCAAGGGTGTGCCGAAAATAGAGGCGTCTACAATAGGTAGAGCGCCTTACAAGTTCTTCGTATTATCGCAACCTTCAGAATCAGGCCGCTGCGCCCGTAAAGCTTTGCTGACGCATATTCTGTGGCGAACTATTAAGTTCTTTATTGAACCAGCGCGTCAGATTGCAACGTGTGCCAAACCCTGTTGCAACTGCAATTTCGGGCAAAGACAGACTTGTGTGCTGCAAAAGCTGCTGGGCACGCTCCAGGCGCAATGCCCGATAAGCAGGCAGTGGTGAAACACCAGCTTTTTCCTGGAAACGGCGCTCCAGCTGACGTGTAGAAACACCTACGATGCTGGCGATCTCCCGGATCTTAAGCGGGTCCTCGATATGTTCCTGCATGACCTTCAGTGCGTTAACGATCAATGTATCATCACAGGCGCTCTGACGCAGTTGCACGAAAGCTTTGGACGGGTTCTTGCGGGTTTCGTTCAGACCCAGGTATTCACTGATTGCATCGGCCAGGAAATGCCCCTGATCCTGCTGAAGGATCCCGATCAGCAAAGGAAGTGCGGCAAAACTGCTGATCGCGCTCTGGATACGGCCAGAATTGGTCGTGCGCCCACCAGGAGTTTCTTCCTGAAGGTTCATTTCATGAGCGGCAGCGAGAAAATTCGGGTGAATGGCCAGTTGATGATCAAGATTAAGACCGCCGGCCGCCAAAAGGAAGATAGCACTGCCAATCACAAGATTGCGTGGCGCAAGACGCAGGATCTGCTGAAGGCGACTGCGCTGCACGGCGTCAATATGCCAACGGCTGTGAAGGTCGCCCAGAAAAATGACGGTGCGGCGCTGCCACTGACGCGGATCATTATCGACCGGGGCGGACAGGCTGCGCAGAGTAATACGATAGGGAGCGGAAGAAATCAATTCATTCGCCGTGCGAAACACCTCGGAAACCATATGCGCAGAAGCTGCAGATGCGTCTTCAGGCAGGATGATATAGATCTCTTGTTGCAGAGTCTGGCCAGCGGTTTGCATAGCGTGTGTCTGGCGTGGTTCTGAATATGTCATGATTTCTCCTCTCGGCTAACCGGTCTGAAAACCGGCGGCAGGGGGGGGCATCGCCCTGTCAGAGGGCGATGCAGAAAGTATCAGGCCCGGACGATTGTGACCGAGCAATGTGCGTTACGTACGACACGGGCAAGGTTCGGCCCGATTTCATAGTTCGGGAAATCACCCTTGGCAGACGCCATAACGATCAGGTCGAAACCTTCTTTATGCGCCAGTTTCAGGATTTCGCGATACACGCTGCCTTCTTCGATGTGGATCGCCACATCTTCCGCACCATTGGCATCCAGAACACCGCGCAGGATACCTGTCACGTGATCTTTTGCACCGGCACCGTAGTTTGCAGGCAGATTGGGCAGCAGAACGATTTCAGGAATAACTGAAACCACTTCCAGGCTTGCACCATAAAATTTCGCCTGCTCCAGCGCGACTGGCAGAGCTTTCTTCCAGGACTGATCATCGGTGTGATCGATCGGAAGCAGAATTTTTGTCGCCATCTGTCATCTCCTTAAGATGTAAACATCAGGTCGTGGAAGGGGCGGGCGAACCCGCCCCCGGTGATTACTTATTCAGCAGCTTCGCCGCTTTCTGTTGCACCGTTGGATGCAAAGAATTCGCGGGTCAGTTTGAACACAATCGGGCTGAGCAAGATCAGAGCGATCAGGTTCGGGATCGCCATCATTGCGTTCAGCGTGTCTGCGATGTTCCAAACCAGACCAAGATCAGCAGTTGCACCGAAGTACACAGCGATGATCCAAAGCACGCGGTAAGGCATCAGAGATTTGGCACCAAAGAAGAAGCCAACGCATTTTTCACCGTAGTAGGACCAGCCCAGGATTGTGGTGAAAGCAAAGATCGACAAGGAAATTGTGATCAAGTAAGCGCCGATGCCTGGCAGGGATGTTTCAAACGCCAGAGACGTCAGAGCCGCACCAGATTCACCGGATGTCCAGGCGCCAGAAGCGATGATCGCCAGACCAGTGATGGAACATACGATGATAGTATCGATGAAGGTACCCAGCATCGCAATCAGACCCTGGTTAACAGGACCAGCAGTGGAAGCTGCTGCGTGTGCGATAGGTGCTGAACCCAGACCAGCTTCGTTTGAGAAGACACCACGTGCCACACCAAAACGAATTGCCATCCAAACAGCCGCACCAGCGAAACCGCCTTCAGCAGCGGAAGGTGTGAATGCATGTGTGAACACAAGGCTAAGAGCTTCGCCCAATGCGCCGATGTTGATCAACAGAACCAGAATACCGGCAATGATGTAAGCAACAGCCATGAATGGAACCAGTTTACCAGCAACGGAACCGATGCGAGTAATACCACCAAGGATAACACCAGCCGTCAGGACCATCAGAATGATGCCGGTTACATATGTTGGCACGCTGAATGTGCTTTCCATAACCGCAGCAACACCGTTTGCCTGTACGCCGTTACCGATGCCGAAAGCAGCGATCGCGCCAAAACCCGCAAACATTGGTGCCAGGAAGTACCATTTTTTGTCGAGACCGTTTTTGATGTAATACATTGGGCCACCAACAAAGTTACCCAGCTCGTCCTGCTCGCGATATTTCACGGCAAGAACAGCTTCGGCATATTTGGTCGCCATGCCAACAAGGGCAGTCATCCACATCCAGAACAGCGCACCAGGGCCACCCAGGAATACAGCCGTTGCAACACCTGCGATGTTACCGGTGCCGATGGTGGCTGACAAAGATGTCATCAGCGCGTTGAAGGGGCTGATTTGGCCTTCGCCAGAAGCTTTGCGCCCCGCGAACAGCAGCTTAAAGCCAGTGCCCAATTTCACGATAGGCATGAACTTCATGCCGACCTGGAGGAAGAAACCTGCCCCCAGGATCAAGGCCAGCATCCACGGCCCCCATACGATACCGTTAATGGTACCTACAATATTTGATAACGCTTCCATGGTTTCCCTCCCGTTGCGTTTCTCAGTTTTTCGCCGCCAGCACGGTTTCCCGTGCCTGTTTCAAAGCAGCAAAATCTTCATCTGCATGGAATGAGGACCGCGTCATAGGGGTGGCTGAAACACCCAGAAACCCTTTGGCACGTGCGGCCTTTTCCAGTTTTTCAAAGTCTTCCGGTGTCCAGAAACGGTCCACCGGATGGTGCTTTGCGGTGGGCTGCAGATACTGCCCGACCGTCAGGAAATCGACATTGGCGGCGCGTAGATCATCCATGACCTGACGCACTTCCTCTGGCGTTTCCCCAAGACCGACCATAAGGCCGGATTTCGTGAATATCGAAGGATTGTAACGCTTAGCGTCATCCAGCAGGCGCAGCGATTGATAATAGCGCGCACCGGGGCGTACCGTCGTGTAAAGACGCGGTACGGTTTCAAGATTGTGGTTAAACACGTCTGGCGCGGCTTCGTAGACCAGATCAGCGGCTTCGCCTTTGCCCAGGAAATCCGGTGTCAGCACCTCAACAGATGTGTCCGGACAATTGTGACGCACTGCGCGAATGGTCTGAGCGATGTGATCTGCCCCGCCGTCATCCAGATCGTCCCGGTCGACAGAGGTGATCACCACATGGCGAAGGTTCAGTTTCTGCACCGCTTTTGCCACGCGGCCTGGTTCAAACACATCCAGCGCATCCGGACGGCCCGTGGATACGTTGCAGAAAGAACAGCCACGCGTGCAGGTTTCACCCATGATCATCATGGTCGCGTGTTGTTTGGACCAGCATTCACCGATGTTCGGACAGGCGGCCTCTTCACACACAGTCGTCAGGTTATGATCCCGCATCAGGCGTCGGGTTTCATAATATTCCTGAGACTCAATCTTTTTGCGACGGATCCACTTTGGCTTGCGTGAAACCGCATTGTCAGGCCGGTGGGCCTTTTCGGGATGTCGCTGGCGCAGGACTGGCACGTTCATAATAAATAACCTTACGCGTGGATCGCGCGGCCAAGCGCGTCGAGGCAAGCTTCTTTAACGGCTTCGGCCATGGCCGGGTGGGCATGACATGTGGCTGCGATCTCTTCCACCTTAGCATCTTTTGCCATGGCAAGTACAAGCTCTGCGATCAGATCACCGCCATGTGCCCCACAAATATGTGCACCAAGCAGAGTTCCATCTGGTTTCGCCAGCACTTTCACAGCGCCATCGGTTTCACCAATCGAACGCGCACGAGAGTTCGCCATGAAAGAGAACTTGCCGCTGATGTATTCAACGCCTGCGTCCTTCAACTGCTCTTCGGTCTGACCGACAGAGGCAACTTCGGGATCGGTGTAAACAACACCAGGAACCAGGTTGTAATCGACATGGCCTTTTTCACCGGCCAGCATTTCAACACAGGCAACCCCATCTTCTTCAGCTTTATGCGCCAGCATCGGGCCGGGCACACAATCGCCAATCGCGTAAACGCCGGGCACAGATGTTTGGAAGGTGCCGTCAACCTCAACGAAGCCGCGGGCATTCACCTCAACACCCAGATCTTCAAGACCCAGGTCACGCGTCACAGGGCGGCGACCAATGGCAACCAGCACTTTGTCGGCATCCAAAGTTTCGATCTTATCTTTACCAACCCGTTCCATGGTCAGGGTCAGCCCTGCGTCAGATTTCTCAACGGATTTCACCGCGCGACCCAGCGTGAACTTCAACCCGCGTTTTGCAAGCGACCGTTGCGCCAGTTTCGCGATCTCGCCGTCATTGGCGGGCAGGATGCGATCCAGATATTCAACAACAGTCACCTTTGCACCAAGGCGACCCCAGACCTGGCCAAGCTCAAGCCCGATCACACCCGCGCCGATCACCACAAGATGTTCGGGCACCTCCGGCAGATCCAGTGCGCCGGTGCTGGACAGCACGTCAACTTCGTCAATCTCAACACCCGGCAGTGGCGTTGGTTCAGAACCGGTTGCGATCAGGATATGTTTTGCAGTCAGTTCCTGTGCGTTGTCGCCGGAAACAGACACTTTGCCCGCCTCAGGGATGGACGCCCAGCCTTCGATCAGATCAACGCCGTTTTTCTTGAACAGAAAACCGATGCCTTTGGTCAGGTCACCCACGATCTTATCTTTACGTGCAAGCATGCCAGAAACATCAATGCTGCCCCCTTCGACGGAAATACCGTGGGAGGAGAGATGGGACAGTTCGGCATATTTCGCCGAAGAGGTCAGCAAAGCTTTGGAAGGGATGCAGCCGACGTTCAGGCAGGTACCACCAAGGGCGCCACGTCCTTCAACACAAGCTGTTTTCAGACCGAGCTGCGCAGCACGAATCGCCGCAACATAGCCACCAGGACCACCACCAATAACGACAAGATCATAGTCAGACATATGTTGCACCTTCTGCATGGCACCCTGTAACGGGTGCATATTCTCTGATTAAACTACAATTTCCCCTCCAGGGACATTTGTTTCCTATAGTGGAATTTTCCATCAAAGCAATCCTTTTCGCATAATTGCGATAAGAATTTGCGGTAACATTTGGATGAATGCGTGAAATTTCACGGGTGCAATGATACTTGCGCCCACAATCTTATGCCCATGGGCTAACGATCATGCCGGATGCTGTAAACCGTACAATAGGAGTGTAATGCGCAGAATCTTCAGGGCTGTGCGCTACCCGTAAACCAGGTTCCCCCATCAAGAGAGCGACACCCCAACCAATGGCCCGGGATGTTCGGCAGCTGCTATCTGCACTGCAAGCCTTCCGCCACCACCAGGGCAACGGACAAACGATATTTTGATATAGTGAAAAATAAAAAGGAGGGTCCCGACCCCCGGAACCCTCCACCACCCCGTGTGCTCCCAAGCACCACACACGTGTTCTGAATTTCGGGTCCGGGCCATCCTGGCCCTGTTAATGATCTAAACCCAAGACCGTCTGCATTGCAACTTCAACATTCAGACAAAACACTTAAAATTCAGCATGTTAATCTGCCAAAATGCATAAAGCGCCCACAAAAGCAGGCGCTTTTAAATTTTCCACAAATAGTTGCGTCCCAAAAATTAACCGTAAACGCTTTCTTTGCCAAAGTGTTTGGTCAGCATATAGTAGACAACAGCGCGGTATTTGTTGCGCTCGGAACGGCCATAAGTTTCGATAGTCGCGTTGATCGCGTCCATCAACTGTGGACCATCTGCAAGACCAAGTTTCTTGATCAGGAAGTTGTTTTTAACTGTTTCCAGTTCGGCTTCCTGGCCCGCAGCAACGGTGGACGCATCAGCGTTATAAATGGAAGGACCGCAACCGATGGTCACTTTTGTCAGCAGATCCATGTCTGGTGTCATGCCGCATTTGTTTTTCAGGTCGTCAGCATATTTCGCGATCAGGTCGTCACGTTTGCCCATAATATTCTCCCAGCAAATTTACAAAAGGGGTTTCCCCGTGGCGAAACGGTACTGCGGAACGCGGGCAGGTCAAAGGAAAAGATTTACATGCTTTTCCCCCTAAAGATTTCAGGGCAGTGCACAGAACAAAAACAGCCGCCAGATGGCGGCTGTTTCTTTGGCTTTTTATGACTCTTAGTAGCGGTAGTGTTCTGGCTTGAAAGGGCCTTCTGGTGTGACGCCGATGTAGGACGCCTGTTCCTCAGACAGCG
>NZ_JADCKQ010000026.1 GCF_016123485.1 Halocynthiibacter styelae
GAAATCGAAAACATTATGACCAGAGAACAAATTACAGAGGCTACGCAATTGGCGCAAACCTGTATAAGGTCTAATTATACGAAATGCGACTAATCGAAAGAATTCCCCCACTACTATCCATACTATTTCCCCTTCAAGCGCCCCCAAAAACCTTGACGCTGTTGTCTTGTCGTAATCTCGCGCTGGTCGGATAACAGAGCCGTTAGCTGACGGCGCTCTGACTTCTCATCGGACAACATCTGCTGCAAGCTCTCTATGCGGTCTGTCAGTTGTTCACGCTCGCGGTTTCGCTCAACCTCTGCTGTAGCAATCTGTTGCTGCAACGCATTAACTTCCGCCGATACGGCACTGTTTTCGTTATGTTTCCGCGATGTTTCCAATTGTTCATTTGAGGGTGTTTCCGTTTTCTTCGGGAACACCCGAAGAACCTCGGCAGGGTCTAACTGAAAACCTGACTTCGTTTTCTCGTGAACGCTCATCTTCCCTGACTTTATGGCCTTAGAGATAGCCCCCTTAGACCAACCACACATCTCTGCCGCCTGCCCTAGTGTAAGATATGTACTGTTTCCCATCATGCTTCCAATTGTTCATTACTGTTATTTTATGGTGTTCACGATACACTGGAATAGGGCAGGGGGGAAGATCATTGCTGCCGTATCTCAATTGAGATACAGTCCTATCCTAGGAGGATATTCATATGCCCACACAAACTTCAATGCTACACGTCCGCGTGGACGACCAACTCAAAGCTCAAGCCGTTGACGCCCTCGCGGGTGTCGGTCTGACGCTCTCGGATGCCGTGCGCATCCTGCTGACTCGCGTAGCGACAGAAGGCGGTTTGCCCGCAGGTCTGACCGCCGATCCCGATGCCTACGACACTTGGTTTCGAGCCAAAGTGCAGGAAGCTCTGGATGACCCGCGCCCCACTGTCCCACATGCCCAAGTGATGCAGGAAGCGCAGGAACTGATTGACGAGAAACGCCGTGCTAAAGCTTGAATGGAAAGCGACGGCCATCGCCGACTTACTGGCGATTGTCGATTACATCTCCGACGACAATCCAGACGCGGCCCAAGCTCTCAAAGATGAGATTGAGGCTAAAACTTCACGCATCCCCGATAACCCGCAACTCTACCGCGTGGGCCGTGTCCATGGCACACGCGAGATGGTCGTCCGGCCCAACTACATCGTGATTTACACAGAGGATGCCATTGCCGTGACGATCCTCCGTGTGCTTCACGCAGCACAGCAATGGCCCTAAACATAATGGAGAGTAGGGCTACCAGTATTGAAATCGTTGCAGCCCCCTATCCGCGGATGTAACCCACCCTTCAAACGCTGCTATTTGCGGCATCTAAATCAAGGCTATCGAATGACCCCCTTAATGAAAAACTCTCTAGCTTTTGTGGTGTTCGCCATTATCGCTGCAATTTTGAATGCTATTGTTTTTCCAGGCCCTTTGGAAAGCCCTTACGCTGAGGGAGTGGGCAAGGCAGTCGCATGCTGGGGAATAGCATTCCTAATCACGTGGGCTGCAAAGAAAAACCGCAGCGCGTGGCTGTTTGGTGTTTCTATGTTCATTCTTATTTTTATGATTTTTATCCAGCCAGTCTTGATGGATAGCATGGTAAATTCAGGCTAGGGCCGATTGATATAATGTGTATGAAAGCAATAACCTCTCTCACCATTGCAGTTTTTCTTACTGCTGTCCCTGTTGCCGCGCTCGCGGAAGAAATCACCGTTGGGTCATGCCCATCAAACATTATCGTAGAGCGATTAGGGGAATGGGCCGCGCTTTCTAACGATGGAGAAATAGTTGAAACCCTGCGGAGTAATCCCAACCGAACCAATGAGGTATCTGCCGCTTTCATAACTGACGATGCAGCCAGTTTATAAGTTGTTGTCCTTTCACTCCGGTCTCTCGAAAGGCATCAAGGATATATAAGCGAAAGTGATTTCATCACGATTCGTGCAGAGTTCGCGAAAGCTTTTCAAGGCCCGACTCCAGAAATGCAAACAAGAATAGACGAGGTCATTGAGGGTAATTTATCTGGCACTGGCGCGAGTGCGTACAACCTAAAATATGGGCCGTCGGTAATGGATCCTGGAATATTCATTGGGTTCGCTATTACTGAAGCAGACATTCCGGGATTGGGTGTAGGGTTATACCGAGCCGCCATGAAAATGCAGTACATCCGTGGTTGTATAGTTCAGGCCAATTTTTCCATCGCCGTCTCACCTAGTTCCAGAGATCGCTTGGATCAAGCGATCTCTGACTTTGTGATGAGGTAGGGCGCTATTCTGCGCTCAGCCGACACAACCTCCCTAAAGGCTGTGCCCGTGTTCTCGATCAATGCCGATATCCTGTTCTTTCTCGATGCTACGCTCGGCCTCCCGTTCCTGCTCTCGGACATAATCGTTGGTTTCCTTGAGCGCGGAAAAATCGGCACCGCGCAAAGCCTCGGCCAACCCGCCCAAAGATTGCTCAGCCACATCCCGCACATGCGCATAGGTCTCGACAAACCGCTCTCGCAGCCCACTAACCAGATCACGCACGTCTTCCAGCCGGCCCTGCGCCTCGCGCCATAGATCGCCGGCAGCGGTCTGGATGCCGCGCCGCTCCATGCCCCATGCTTTCCAACCAATGTCGGGAAGCGGATCACGGTCCAACTCAACGGCCTCGACCTCCAACTCATGGGCGGCCTTCTCGTCACCGCGCTCAAGCGCCTGCTCTTTGAGGTCCAGTTTTTCATTGCGCTGGACCTCAAGGCTGCGATGGTCGATTTCATGGGCGGCCTCGATCTCGCGAAGGTAGCTATTGGCATGATCGGCCCAGCTCTCGCGCCAGCCCTCCAACAGCTCCTTGCTGTTCCAAGAGCGGTCTTTGCCTTCAAAGCCGTCCACGCCGATGGAACGGGTGGTCAGCATGATGTGAGCATGGTGGTTGCGCTGGTCGCCTTCTTTGCCGGGAGCATGAAGCGCCACGTCCGCAATCATGCCACGATCGACAAAGGCAGTCTGCACAAAGGACCGCACCAAAGCGCCACGCTGTGCGTCGTCCAGCTCGTGCGGTAGGGCTACCGTGACCTCACGGGCAAGCTGGGCGTCCTTGCGTCGTTCCACGGCCTCGACAGCGTTCCACAAGGACGCCCGATCTTTCATTGAATCGGGTGTACCTTCAGGAACGAGGATTTCAGAGGACACGACTCCCGTGCGATTAGAGTAATCATGCTCCAGCCCTTGGCGGTGGTCCTTGATGCACTCGGCGGTCCGGTAGGCAGCGGCGGCAACAGCACTACGGCCCGTGCTACGAGAGATCATCTTTGCGGAGAAATGATAGATCGCCATGAGCGCAAACGAGCCTGTGCATTTGGTCCAGGGCAATACGACCTGATCCGATGGAGTTTGGGGCGGGCGGAAAACCGCTCCAGATTGCCTCTTGAGGCAAAGGGGAATGGCGTCGCCTTGGGGTTCACCCCGTTGAGACCTCACACATTGCCTTGGCAATGTATAAGTGAGCACTTAAAGTGTTTCTACCGTAACACCCAGAACAGGACTTCGCAACTCTCATGCCCCGCACCATCGACCAACAAATCGCAGAGGTTGAGAACAGAGTCCAAAGGCTCAAGACCAAAAAGCGAACCAAAGACACTCGGCGAAAAATCATTGTTGGCGCGACCGTCATTCCGGCAGCGTTCGAAGACAAGAACCTTGCCCGTCAGCTTGTCACATTACTGGAAACATCACTGACCCGAGCGGTGGATATTCAGGATGCAGAACCTCTCTTGAACGATCTGCGCAAATTTATTGGAGACAACCAAGTATGAACAACGATCCCGTACAGGACCTCATTGACCAGCTTAAATTGATGCGGGTCGAACTGGGCGATGTGAAGAAACGCCAATTGACTGAAGAACGGCTCAAACATCTACAAGCTGCGCTAGAAGATAATGCTACAGAAATCGCAGGCGTTCAGAATGCAGCTGCACAAGGCGGCTTTGAAGGTGCTGAGCGTCTCACTTACAACTTAAGTAACATAGCAGGTCAAATCGAGCGTAAGGTCGATAATGCTGTGCGCAGCCTCTCAGAAGCCCGTAAAGAAGCCTCAAGTACAATTCTGGCCCGTAGGCGCAACGTCCACCTCTTTATGCTTTTCTCAGCTCTTACAGGGCTTGCCACAGGCGCTTTGCTTTCGTTGATCGTCTTCGATTATTATTTGGAACGCGATTTTAAAGATACCGTTCAACTTATGGGATGGGATTGGTCTTGTACTCAACGTGATGGATTTATTTCAGATCAGGACAATGGGAAGTTCTGTGTGTTCCAAATTGAGCAGTAATTCACAGCTCTGCTGTGTGTTCTTGTGTTCTTATATGGTGTTCCCCCCATTTTAATCGTTTTATATCAGTGCCTTACTTAACTTCAGGGATACAAATTAGGCGTTTCCACCCATTCAGGGATACAAATTAGGCATTCAGGGATACAAATTAGGCAACTTACCCACTCGCATTCAGGGATACAAATTAGGCGGAGCTCTGCGCACTTAGGGATACAGCAACTGGCCGGTTTGTTTTTTGTTTGTATCCCTGAATGTAGCCGCTACAATGAACGTATGAGTAGAACAGAACCACAGCATCTAGGATTATTCTCTGAAAAAGAGTTGGACGGCATTCAGCCTTCTGGGTCCCCATGGATAATCTCCGATGATGACCCAGCTACGGTCCCTGTCCCCTTGCAAACCGTCATTGTGAAGGTGGACGGGCCATATACAGAGCGAGATCGCAAGCTATGGGTTTTCCTGCTACACACCGTCTTTGATGAGTTGGGCGAAAACCCTATCCATTCCCTGCCTGTCCGCGAAATTAATGCTGTCTTTCGGGAGCTTGGCGGTGAACATGACACGAAATGGCTGTGGGACAGCGCCAAGCGCCTCGCCAAGACAACGGTCGAATGGGAAACTACTTTTGACGATGGCCGCTTTGAGCAAGGCATCTCATCCATGTTCGGCGCGAATATCTCAAAGAAGGCGCGGCAGATGGGAACACTGACGTTCAACTTCCCGCCCCTGCTCATCCCGATCATCAAGCAACCAACACGCTTTGCCCGTCTACGGGTTCACTTCCTGCTCAAGCTGTCAGGTAAATACGCTGTAACGCTGTATGAAATCCTAGAAGGCTTTACCAACCGCCGTGATGGGCGGTGCGCCGTCACGATTGCCGATCTGCGTACATGGCTCAAAGTTCCCGAGGATAGCTACTCCACATGGAAAAACTTCCGCCTGCGAGTGCTTGACCCAGCCATAAAGCAAATCAACGATGATCCTCTCGGCGCGGGGTTCTCAGTCGAATACACCCCTATCCGTAAGGGCCGGTTTTATAACGAGATCGTTTTCCAGCTTACCAAAACCCCTAAACGGATTCAGACCGACACGCTCATCAAGAAAAGTGCGGGTAATGCTCGCATCATCCAAGCCGCCAAGGACAAAGGCCGTCCTGCCCTGCTCGATGCAGACATAAATCGTGCTGCACAAGAAACACGTTACTTCCTTGATATGGACAAAGTGCAGGCTGAGTTTTGGGCGCATTGGGAAAGCACGGGCAAACCTAAATTTAAAAAGGGTGCGGCGACGGCATTCATGGGATTCACAAAAAAGAAATATGGGCAGGTAAAATATGGAAGAAAATAACAAAAATAATGATCGCTCTCCCTTTAAATTACTGCATATCGTAATGATTGCCTTGTTTGTTAGCAGCACAGGATCCGATCTCTTAGCTCAAGACTTTAACACAGGAGAAGCATTCTACAGCACTGGTGACTATGCCAATGCGATGGAAGAATGGAGACCACTAGCAGAGCAAGGTGACATGAGGGCGCAATTCTTCCTTGGCGAAATGTACGCATTTGGCCTTGGCCTATCAAAGAACCGATCAGAAGCTATGCGATGGTTTCTCTTAGCCGCAGAACAAGGGCACCCAGACGCGCAGTACAATGTTGGCAGGTTATATGACGAAGAAAGCGACTGGTCGACTGGAGAAACCTTTGTAGAATTTCTGTCCAGAGGAGGAATAATAGAAGATCCTACAGAAGCAGCGCGATGGTATCGACTTGCGGCCCAACAGGGGCATGCTATTGCCCAGTTTTTGCTAGGCCTTAAATACGCTAAAGGAGATGGTGTGCTAAAAGACCCTGAAGAAGCAGAACTTTGGTTGCGCCGGGGGGCCGAACAAGGTGACATGCAGCTTCAGAGAAACCTAGGATGGATGTATGCTAATGGTGAAGGCATAATACAAGACACATCTGAGGCTATGATATGGTATCGTCTTGCTGCCCAACAGGGGCACCCGGATGCACAAAATTCTCTCGGACAAATGTATACTAACAGAGACAGTACTATAAAGGCTCATATGTGGTTCAACATATCATCTTCTACCGGCCATTCAGATGCTGCGGAAAATCGGGATGAAATCGAAAACATTATGACCAGAGAACAAATTACAGAGGCTACGCAATTGGCGCAAACCTGTATAAGGTCTAATTATACGAAATGCGACTAATCGAAAGAATTCCCCCACTACTATCCATACTATT
>NZ_JADCKQ010000027.1 GCF_016123485.1 Halocynthiibacter styelae
GCGCGCCGTTGAGCGTGTCAGAGGCCAGGATCGAAGTGGTATCCCCACCAGCCTGTGGGAAGTCCGCAAAGCTTTCCGGAGCTGCCTCAATCTCTGGTGTGACAGTGATCGTTGCAGTTGCGGTTTCGCAGACAGGAACAGTGTCGAGGCTGCAAAGCTCATAGTCGAACTCATAGATGCCCGGCGCTGTGCCTGGTTTTACGTCAACGCTGCCGTCCGGATTTACGGTCAGTTCAGCCGGAACAGTGGAGGGATCCACAGGCAGAACAGTCGCATTGGACGGGCTGGCAGGATCGCCATTGACACTGTCGCCATCAAACAGGTTGATCACATCCGTCGCACCCGTATCAGCGGCGCTCCGGTCAATGGTCTCGCTGTCGTCCGTTGGAACAACTTCAGTCGGCGCCGACACTTCAACTGTTTCGGTTGTATCTGAACAGATCGTCGGGTTGGCTTTTTCACAGATTGTGTACGCAAGCGTATATGTACCGGCAGGCGTGCCTGCAGGCACGACGATTTCGTTGTTCGCATTTAGAGTCAGGCCGCCAGTCGCAGCCCCTACGGTGATGTTCACGTCAGTGGCATCCACGGTTTGGCCGTTCAGTGTATCGGAGGCCAGAACCGACGTGGTTGTTCCGCCCGAGGCAGAGTCAATTGACGCGAAGGTTTCTGGCGCTGCTGTAATGCTGGATACAACAATGGTAGCAGTCGCTGTATCGCAGTACTCTGTGTAAACAGGGCCACAGATTTTATAATCAATTGTGTAAGTGCCGGCGGGCGTGCCAGCAGGAACATCAATATTTCCTGTTGCGACATTCAACACTGGCACATTTGAATTTGTCGCACCCGGCAAAGGTGTTGCTACAGCTTCGATGGTTAAATTGACATCGCCTGATGCAATGTCCAAGCCACCGAATTTGTCCGTTGCAACACCATTGTTGTCATAAATGTTCATGACAGCGCTGGCACCTAGATCGCCATCAATCCCCTTTACACTGTCATTTTCTGCAACAGGAACAGGGTATTGGCAATGCGCAAGATAGGAATGAATCGACGGCTGTCCAGGCACAAGAGATGCCATTTCTAGGGTCAGTTGGCTTAAGGCAATCGTTGGCTGGAACCACGCGCCAGATGCCTCTTGGTCACTGCCGCCCCCAATGCGGGTGTTGTGCCATGTGGTTTGTAGGGCGCTTGAACCAATAATCGCTGGCTCCGCAGGATCCCATGATGGATAGTTGGCACCGGCATTAGAGGTGTTCGCGTCGAAGGTCTCGACAAACCAACTTGCGATCGTCGCTGCGCTAACTGGGTTACCATTTTCATCACGCGCGCGGAAACGAACCTGTTCCAACTCAACGTCAGTTACAGCGAAGGCCAGTTCATTTGCCTCGGTCGGCGTAGCAAAGTCGTACACCAAACGAACAATTTGAGACGCGTCAATTGCCGTTCCCTGGGCTCCGCCTACCATACGAATGTTTAAGCTTTCTTCACTTCCGGGAAAGCCAAATACGGACGAGATATTACTCTCGGATGGGCTGCTCCAGGTTTCGCTGGTCGCAATTCGTGAACCGGAGGAAAAAATTGGCCCAGTGGTTTGGTAAGTGAAGCTTGGTCCTGAAGTAAAGCCTGGGTTCGCTGGGAACATCCCACTACCACCAATTCCCGAGCCTGAAAAATCAGCATAGGTTGCTTGTCCGGATCTACACACAGAAGGGGGATGGCCGAAAACAGGCGAGGCGACTTGCGCCTGCGCTGAAGCCACAAAGAGGCCCACAGCGAACATCCCACCAAGAGTAGAAGCAGCTCTACGCAGAAAGGTTGGCTTAATCCATTTAGAAGACACAAACCTTGAGAGCGCAGCGCCGGAGCCTACGTTAAACAAATCGCTAGTCATGTGATGGGCTTCTCTTCTTTCTTCGGTACAGATGGGAACAAGACGGGTAACGTACGGACACTCATATACTTAAGGTATGATTGAAACGGCCGAATCTTTTCTGACTACGACGGAGTTTCAATCTCCATTTCTCTTTTTAGATGAAATGAAGCAATAATTTTTATTTCAGGTTGTCATTAATATTCAATACCGTTGCAGCCGTGCAACTGATTTTGTTCAAGATGTGTCCGACAGCGTCATGATTCCGCCAAAACATCTGAAAGCATTCGTAAATATCAAAATTCAATTCACAACTTCGTGTATCAAAAAACACCTTAGACTATTTCAATACTTCAAATTGACACCAATTGCGGGATTTTATAATTTTAATTCAACCACAATCTGCAATGCGGTATTAAAACACATCGAAACCAAGAAAACGGACGGCCAAAGGGTGATTGCACAATTGATTCTCCCGTAGAAGCCACAGCAGCGCCCTAAGCTCAGCCACTCAACCAGCGGCAATTGGTGCTCTGACAGCCATAAAAATCGACCAGTCTTACGAATGAGTTTCCATTTACTCGCCGCACAACCGCGACAGAGGCCGACATTCAATTCAACTGCGGCGCACAGCCGGCCCCACAATCAACCCAAAGATGTGATCCAAGGCGGCAAAATCGATCGTCCCGTCTCTCCGATGCTCGTACTGCACAAACAAACCTAATGACGGGGTTGTCCGCACAGAAACGCTGCAAACCTGTCCGAAAAGATGGAACCACTTCAACCTGAAGGATTTAATCTCAAGTTTTGAGCGCCAAGAACTTCAACCTGATTGGCAGGAAAGTCTTGCCAACTGAATGGTGAAGGTCTGGCTTCATTGTTGGGGGATGGTGTTTTCGCGGTTTCAGCGAACGGGAGCGTTCCGCCGCGTGTCGAAACCCAACTTCAGCTTTGGGCTTATTCTGTTGAAAAACTCTTGTTGATTTAGGGATGTCTGACTGATTCAATGTCCTTATTGATATGAGAGGTTGGAGCGATGTTGGGGCCGAGGCAAGAAGCACAAAGCGCGCTGTTTTATGACTTTTCGATAGAGGACCATATCCCGTCCGACCATGTCCTGCGGGCGATTGATGGCATCATTAATTTGACCGGCGTGCGCCAGCATTTGGCCAGGTTTTATAGCTCAACGGGGCGTCCTTCGATTGATCCTGAGTTAATGATGCGCATGTTGTTGGTTGGCTACATCATGGGCATTCGTTCTGAACGGCGCTTGTGTGATGAGGTTCATCTCAACCTGGCGTATCGTTGGTTTTGCAAGTTGGATTTGACAGATGCTATTCCGGACCATTCGACGTTTTCCAAGAACCGGCATGGTCGCTTCCGCGATAGTGATTTACTCCGGCATGTGTTTGAAGCCGTTGTAGCGCAATGCATCGATGCAGGTCTCGCAAGCGGGCAGAGATACGCAGCTGACGCAAGCATCATTGCCGCTGATGCCAATCGTCAAAAATCTACGCCAAAGGCAGATTGGGATCCTGAAGGAATTGACCCGGAGGATGCACCACGCGCTGTTCGCGAATATTTGGGCACACTGGATGACGCAGCTTTTGGTGCTGCCAGTGCAGTGGTTCCAAAGTTCATCTCACATTCAGATCCGGCTTCCCAATGGACTGGCGCACGTGGTGGCCCAGCGTTTTTTGCTTATTCCACCAACTATTTGATCGATACGGATAACGCTGTGATCTTGGATGTGGAGCCCACACGTTCAGTGCGCCAGGCTGAAGTGGGTGCCGTGAAAGCGATGATTGATCGTGTGCAAAAGGTGCATGACTTAAAGCCCGAGCGCCTGATTGCGGACACGGCTTATGGATCAGGTCCAATGTTGGATTGGCTGGTTGAGAAGCGAGGGATCGCCCCACATATCCCCGTGATAAATAAATCTGGCCGCAAGGATGGTACGTTTGAGCGCGCAGATTTTACCTATGATGGTGAGAATGACCTCTATATTTGCCCGAATGGAAAAGAGTTAAAAAAGCCGTTGCGCGCATATCAAACTGGAACATCTGGGGCAAACAAAGACGAGACAATCCGATACAGGGCAAGCAAATTCGACTGTGACATTTGCCCTCTCAAACAGCGATGCTGTCCCAAGGAACCACAGCGCAAAGTCACGCGTTCAATCTATGAAGCATCTCGTGATGTCGCAAGCGCATTCTCGCAAACACAGCAATATACCATCTCATGCCGACTCCGCAAAAAGGCCGAAATGTCGTTCGCCCACCCGAAATGCATTCACGGCTTAGGCCGGCTTCGATTGCGCGGCCCCTCTCGGGATCATGGCTCTGCCATGACCCTGCCGGCAATGCTTGTGGCGCTCATGACGAATTTATCCTCGCCGCAACCGCCCAAAACCTCAAAAAGTTAGCCAAACTAGCTCCAAACCCGAGTCTGCCCAGAACCGTCCCGTGAAATCGAAGTGGAAGCCATTCACCCTATGATGAAGTGCCGCCAAAACCGTGAGTTTTTCAACAGAATAAGCTGGGAGCCGTCGTTAAACCCCAATTGCACCACGACCTGCTTCGGGCCGAAACTGACTGCACCGAATTGACTGTATCTCTTCTATGTGCAACACAAGTGCATCTCGTTTTGGAGTGTCATGAAATAAAATATGGCAAATTCAGAGAGTTATGGCGTGGTCGCCAAATTAGCTGGGAATCCTACCACCCCAGCCATAGAATTTCTCAGACATGTGTCGTCCGGCTTGAATTGATACTTGTCCGCCTTGAAATGAAACTTTCTTGGGAAAGCGCGCCAGTTTCGCCACCATCGAAGTACTACGACCGCGATACACGTTAGATTGGCCCTTAAGCATCTTCACTATACCGATCGTCACGAACGGCCCTTAGCGGGCACTCATCGCTGAAACTGCCTGCTGCACTGCGGCACGGTATTTCGGACGTTCACATTAATGGGCAACAAACTTGCCCGTTGGCATTTCTCCCTCTTTTCTTTGGACCAGATTGGTTTACCGTGCAACTGAAGGAATGGGAGATTTTCCTGTGGTGGCAGATCCAGACCCAAATGCAATGAAAGATATTGAGGCCGTTCGCCGGCTTCTGGCTAACGCAACTCGTTTGAAACGAGATGATATCGCCAATGCATGTAGAACTCGCATTTACGAGTTGTCTGCTTCTGACTATGCGGATCCCATTGAACGGCGACTAGCGACATTTGCAAAGCCTGCGTCTGGTCTGACCTGGCCACCTTAAGCTTCCAAGCTTGCATTGCGCTTCTGGTCCCTTGTTTTGAATTGAACTAAGTGCGCCTTACTTTAAAGGCTGCGGCTCAATAGAGCCAACGCTGAAATTGTTGCCATTCCGAGTGCCCAGGGTCGAATTGCGCCCTTTTCAAACCTTGCGGCTAAAGGACGAGACACCCACAAGGCAATCGGAACCAAAGGTGCGAGAGACGCTGCAAACGCAAGTTGCGAGACTGTAAGAATTCCAGCAATGGCCAGAGCAACAATTGCTACCAATGTCCCGAAACCGTAGAACGCATTCTGGGTCGCGGCGGCTCTGCGTGTCTCGACGTGAGAATACAGGATTGCCATAGGTGGTGCGCCGATCCCAGTGAGGGTGCCCATGACACCGCCAACACTACCAGCAACGAAAAGCGAACCGCCAGATATCGGGAATGACAAGCCAAGTAAAATAAGTGCTACCGCAAACAGCACAACAAGCCCCACGATGATGCCCAAGGCGTCAGTCCCGACCACTGCCGCCGCAATATAAGCGGCGATCCCTGCACCAAGAATGCGACCTGCGAAACCCGGCGGCAAATCTCGCCACGCAACAGCATCGGTCTTGTCCCGATTTAGTTCCGGCCTCTTTCGAGCGATATTCGCAATGAAGGAGACAAGACATGGCACCAAGATACAGCGACGAGTTCAGACGTGATGCGGTTCGCATAGCGACGACCAGCGGGTT
>NZ_JADCKQ010000028.1 GCF_016123485.1 Halocynthiibacter styelae
CCCGCTGGTCGTCGCTATGCGAACCGCATCACGTCTGAACTCGTCGCTGTATCTTGGTGCCATGTCTTGTCTCCTTCATTGCGAATATCGCTCGAAAGAGGCCGGAACTAAATCGGGACAAGACCAAACAGTTTCCTTATATCCTTGCCCTTCTTAGGGATGAGACGTGCAGGAATTGGTTCATAATCTTCTGTGACGATCTCGGGAAACAATTCGGTGATTTCATTCCGAACCTCTGGCTCTAGCGCCTTAAGAGCCTCAGGTCCTGTGAACAGACTTTCAGCAGGGGATCCGTTTGCCCATACAATTTCGTGTTTTTCAAACAGAATGTGATAATATTCCACTTGTTCTACATCACAAGCTTCGTGAATCCCATTGAAACCAACGAAATGAATCGCGGGAACAAGTAATTCGGGCGCCCCAAATACGCGATCAGCAACTTTGGAGCGAACCAGCATTCTATGCTGACGCGACACCAGTAAATCCTGATGCGGCAATCCAGAACCAAATGCCCCGGCAGGAATACGCACAGGTCTCAGTTTTGGGTTTATGGCAAAATCAATTTCATCTCGTTTGGTTGAGCCAATCCAACGAATGGCTTCACAGCCATCATCCATCGTCGCTACCAGATCCCCAACGCATAATTTCTCAATCGGAATCTCACCTTCAGGCGTTTTGATCAGCGTCCCACGAGTAAAGCAAACAATCAGATGTGTATCGTTGAATAACACAGTAGGTGAACTGAGAGTTACGCCGATCGGTGGTATTGTCCCAGGTGGAAGCCCGTTTTGGCCAAGCTCAGACAGTGAAACACCATCACTGACATCAAACCCATTTGGGATAAACGCCATGAAAAAACTGGTTTCCGTCTGTGCTGTACTGTGGTTGCTCTGGTGAATTGCCCCATCCATATTGATATCAAAATCAAACATGATTGCTGTATAGGTATTTCCATCACTGCCTTGCAACGTGGCGATAGTCTCGGCGGAAATAAATCGGGCACCCGGGTTAATCACCGATCCGCCTATCACGTACTGCGTAGGGTCAAATGGAATATCATCGGATCCGTCGGTAATATCAATATCGCCAGCAAGAACATTAGGGTCTGCACCGTCAGAAATGATGATGGTTTCAGACGGACCCGTGATTTTGTAGGTCTGTGTATGATTGGCAAACGGGTTCACCTTAGCATGAACACCACCCGCCTTAAAACTGGTGTTTCGGTAACCTTCAAATGTAAATGGCATGACTATTCCGCAAGTTGATGGATTGAGTTGCGGAACAAGAATTAGCGATTACGAACTATTGCGCCCCAACCCTAAGGATGGGTTGGGAAATATTGAGAGATCAATCGACACATTTCAGCACGCCTGGTTGCGGGGCTGCACACGTCATTATTTTTGATCAAGCTTTCGTGTATCGTTGGTTCTGCCGCCTCGATCTATCTGATGCGGTGCCCAACCATTCGACCTTTTCCAAGAACAGACATGGCCGATTTCGGGAAAGCGAACTGCTACGCCACCTCTTCGAGAAGACTGTTGCGCGCTGCATTTCGGACGGCTTAGTGGGTGGGCAACGGCTTCAGCTAACGTTTGCGCGCCCACGTTCAATGAATAGCTATACACAGTAGAGCGGAAGTGGTCCAGATTTTGCCTCGGCGTTTGACGGCTCCCAGCCCGAAGCGAACCAACTGGAGGAGTCTTGGTTCGAGCACGCCGCACCTGCACACTGTGCGCCTCACTTTCCTCAGAGCAGACATTCAAGCGGTCAAAAGTCGATTTTTGCGGTCAGTGGCTGGTCTGAGCCAGAGTTACCTTAAAATTCTTTAAACGAAACTCACCGCACCTGCCCTGTAAGGATATCATGGATTTTGTAGACATCGAGGGGATCATTAGAATGCGAAGGGTAGACGAACATTAGATATCCGAGTTTTGAGTTGCCGGTGTCTTGTCGGTTTACCAGAACGAATGGACCACCCCGATCAATGTGAAGATATTGACCGCCCCAGCCATCTGCAGCAATGATGTCGCGTTCGGAATTAAGCCACCACAGATACCCGTAACCATCGTAGGCCCGTGTGCTCAGTTTTGAGAAGGGTTGAGTTGTTAGAGAAATCCAATCAGTCGGTACAACTTGTTCCCCGTTCCAGGCACCACCTTGCTGTACCAAAAAGCCTATTCTTGCTAGATCACGCGCGCTCATGTGGATTCTGTATGTGCGATGTTGGGTGCTGGAAGTGTCAGAATCGTAGATCACGTGTGATGAATGGAAATCCTGCAGACCCAACGGTTGAGCCAGCCAGTTGTCGATGGCGACGCCAAGAGACAAACTGGTTTCTTGCTCGAAAATAGTGCCAAGGACATTGAAATCCCAGTTGTTGTAGTAGTGGTTTTCACCGGGCAAATATTGACCGCGGGTGGGCCGCCCATCTTTCATATTTTGCGTTTCAGCACCTGAGGCCAGATAAACGCCTGAACGCGCTTGTAATAAATGAGCTATGGTGGCGGTTTTTTCGACGTCCGTCAGCGGTGTTTGGGTTTCGTCGATACCTAATTCACCAAGTGTCGAATTGACATCAAGCAACCCCTTTTCCTGAGCGATGCCAAATAGTAAGCTGATGATGCTTTTGCGTCCGGAGTGGAGGTTTGAAGGAACGTCAGTTGGGCCGTATTCAAAGATAATTTCGCCATTCTCGAGTGCGATCAGTGCATCCGTGCCAGCGGCTTCATGTCTGATGAAATCAGTTAGCAATGCAGCCCTCTCGCTCGAAATGGCAGATGCTACAACTTGCATTGGAACGGGGTTAGACCCTTTGGCCGTTCGATCTATGAACGGCCTAGATAGCCAGAATATCGAGGTCAAAAGAACCACGACGCACAAAACCCCGAGTACTTTTAGTCGCGAAAAATATTGTTTCCGAGAAGACATCTTTTTGTCCCTATATAATTGTAACTTTGAGATGTTTGCACCGCCAACATCAGCGGCAGTAGAGGTCAATTGCCTCAAGTCTGTATTGTAAATTTTTGGTTCCGCTAAGCAGAAATCAACCCTATATCAAAATTTGAAGTGAATAATTAGTGCGCATGGTGCCAAAGGGCATCTCTTCTGAGAACGAGAACAATGTCCGCACTGCCGACATCCAAACCTAGAACGTTGCCACAACCCTCGCTAATGGCCGGTTCTCACGCTGTCCCGCAGCACGCTCCGGTAAACTTCCGGGGCTGAAGGCCCGACTTTGCAAATGTCGCTATCTGCCGATTCCCGACCTTGGTGGAGAACGCAGCAAAGGTCCGCTTCCCGCCCTTCGTGAGGTCACGGCTTTGACCCGCCCGGCAAGGACCGGGCGGGTTTGAGAGATGAGGGGCATGTCTTATTTATTCGATACCGAAGCGTCCGTTGGGGCAATGCCATGGGAGCAGTTTGTCGTATTGTGGACTTCATGGATTTGTCGTGTAGGGCAAGTCGCCGCGCCGCATTTGGAGTACGTTCTTCGATTTCTGCCTATCGGCTGCATGATTAGCGCGCTCTGCGCACAAAAAAGCCCGCCTCAGTATTTCTA
>NZ_JADCKQ010000029.1 GCF_016123485.1 Halocynthiibacter styelae
TTGCGCTGCGATTTGAATTCCTGGTGTGTTTTGGTTTGGTTTGTATTTTTTCAGTTTTTGTTTTTTGTTTTTGATGATGTCGTGGGTTGCCTCGAAGAGGGCGTCGACGAATTTTTCGCCTCCGCTTTTCGCCCAGAGATCGTCAGAACCTGCGGTGTCGCGGGCGCGGATGGCGTCGAGGGCTGAGAAAAGGATGGATTTGGCGAACAGCGATCCCGCCTCGCGGTTGACCCGGCGCAGAACTTTCTGGCGGTCTTTTTCGCCCAGTTTGTCCGCGCGCGTCACCAGCAGCAGCGATGTGTTGCGCAGGCGTTCCGGCAGGGACACCCAGGCGGCCCGTTCGCTTTCGCGCCAGGCCTGGGTGGCGTGCGTACACCAGATCACACCATTGGCATAGCCCGCCGCATGGCGCCAGACTTCGGGCGGGATGTTCGGATCAGAGATACCCGGGGTATCAATCAGATCCATCGCCTCAAGAATATCGGCTTCCATAAAAATCCGCAGGAAACGGGTGCCGGTGACGGGAATATCATCCAGCCGGTTCAGATCCACGGCCGCACGGGTGCCGTCATTATACATGATGTAAGGATCCGCCGTACCATAGCTCAGCCAGACCGGGGGCAATTGCGTCGCGGTCACCTGGGTTGGCAGGACTTCCCGGCGCAGCAGAAAGTTCAGCAGGGTCGATTTCCCGGCGCTGAACTCGCCCATAAGGGCGATGGCGGGTTTGCGCTGTGACCAGCTGCGCAGGCGTTGCATGA
This sequence comes from Halocynthiibacter styelae, assembly GCF_016123485.1. GTDB lineage: Bacteria > Pseudomonadota > Alphaproteobacteria > Rhodobacterales > Rhodobacteraceae > Halocynthiibacter > Halocynthiibacter styelae. Next base: position 762 of record NZ_JADCKQ010000029.1, read on the forward strand.
CTGCAGGGCTGACCAGTTTTGGTGCAGGTTCTGCTGCCTCAGGGGCGGCGGGGCTGTGAAGCTCGCTTTGATCCATCATTCTCTCCTCAGGCGGCTTCTTCGCTGCCAAGACCTTTCAGGATATCCCCCAAAAGCGCCTCGCGGTTCTGTTCCCCCAGCAGCTTGGCTGCCAGGGCACTGTCCTTCTGCGGGGCTTCGCCGCCCATTTTGGCGATCGCCAGCAGGGTTTCCTCATGTTCCTTCAGGAAGTCATTCAGGCCGGAACGGATGTTCTCAAGCACCGCAGCCACCTGATTTTCTTCAATATCCTGGCTGATGGAGCGCGCCTCTGAACTGATCAGACGGGCGTAATCCGCAGCAAATGCTTCGTACCCTTTGCGTTTCTGCCACCAACGCCGCCACCAGGTGCTTTGCAGATCCAGCGCAATGGTGCGGCCGATGCCAAGGGGCGGCGGCACATTCGGGGTCGCGGGGGCTTCAATCCCGAATTCCCCCAGGTGATTGCCCAGAATACCGCGATAAATCCCTTCCAGATCAGCAGTCGCCTGACCGTAAAGTTTGCCCACCTGGCTGCGCATATTGCGCGCAAAACTGAAGTAAGCGGCTTTCTGCAGCATCCGCAGGCCGGCCGGATCATATTGCCAGGTGCCCTGTTCGCCATATTGTTCCAGATGCGCGATCAGAGAATCCGTGGCGCGTTTGACAAAATTCGCCTCTGCCCCCTGCATCCGCGCGATCAGTTTTTCCCGCAAATCTGTGGTCAGCGTGGTGATCTTTGCGTCATAATCGCGGCGCAGCTCATCCATCACCTGGGCCGGGCTGCGGCCTTCAAAATCGCGTTCCGGTGCGCCGCTTTCAGACAGCTGACGGGCGACACTTGTGGCCCGGATCTGATTGCCAAGGTTGCGTGCACTGCGTTTTGTGCGTTCCAGCAGGCGCAGACCCGCCCCATCCGCAATGCGGGCATTGATCGCGGTCAGAAGCCCGGGCAGACCGGACAGATCCCAGATCGCGCGCACAGGATCATCCTGCGCCACGGTCTGATCTGCCACCTTATGCATGTCATTCAGGGCGGCCCGACTGTCCTCAGACAGCAAAGACGCATCGCCGGTCAGCGCCGCTTCGGCCCATTTGGCACTGCCGAATATCACATCGGTGTTCGCATCCACACCGGCCGCCTTCAGGGTTTCTGCCACGCGCTGGCGGATCTCGGGGATCTGGGCGGCGGGATTTTCCAGCTCATCCACGCGGTTCACAAAGAGGATCACCTGACGGTTCTCAAACTGCGCAATGATCCGCATCAACGCCATGTCCATCGTGCTCAGCGCCTGATGTGCCGCCAGCACAACAACGCAGACCTCAGACCCGCGCAGGCTGCGCAGGGTAATCTGTTCGCGCACCATGAAGGTATCGTTCACACCCGGCGTGTCGCACAGGCGCATCGCCACAGGGTATTGTGGCAGATCCAGGTAAAGTTCCGCGGATTTGGTCACATCGGCAAACCGCCCGGTTTTGGCATCGACAGAATCCGGATCATCATCATCGCCCAGGCAGACATAACGTTCGATCAGCTCTTCATCGAAGTAATCATACTGGTGGCTCTGGCCCAGGATCAGTTCAAAATGCTTGCCCAGGCGTTCCTCAGACTTTTCCTTCATCGCCACGATCTGGCGCTGGATATCTTCCATTTCCTCATCGGCCCCGGCCCGGCTGGCCAACTCGCCAAGACGTCCGCCGCCGACAACAAGATTGTCCCATTCTTCCTGGTCAAAGAAGGTGAATTTGGATTTGGTATCCGCATGCGCCCGTGTGTTGATATTCAGCGTGGTCACAACCGACGTCCATGGGTTCACGTCAGACGGCAAAAGCCCCGGCTGCCCCGCCAGAATATTGGTCAGCGCCGATTTGCCCGCCTTCACCTGACCGACCAGGGTCACATTGGCGGTGAAGTCTTCCATCTTCGTCTTCAGGCCCGCCAGCTTTGATGAGCTGCGCGCATCCGCCACCGCTGTCAGCTGGTCAATCTGACCCGACAGGTCCTGAAACGCCTCTGTCAGCGTCGAAATCCCGCCATTGCCGGCAGAAAGTAAATCCAGATTTTGTGTCATAATCATACCGCATTGCTCAGGGCATCTGCCCCGGTTGAATTATAAAAGCTGTTTCCGGTGCCCGTGTCCGTACCGGGCCCGGAAAAAAATGCTGCTGAAAGCCGTTCCAGCTCTGTCAGAAAATCAATCGCCCGGGTCAGAAGCGCCAGATCATCCGCAGGCGTGGCATCTTCACCGCACAGATCCGGGGCATACAGAACATCCGCGCGCCGAAAGAAGGCGCTGTTCTCACTGCTGGCAATCACCTGACCCGGCACACTGCGCGCAGGACCGGCACCGGACGGACGATGCATGCTGCCATCCGGCATGGTCAGGACAACATCAAACCCCGAATCAGCCGATAAGGCACGCAAAGCGCGCAGACCCGACAAAAACGCAGGATCAGCAGATATATCCCGCAAAAACGGATGCTCCCGCACGGCAAAACCCTCTGAGTAACTGAAGAGAAAACAAACGCGCCAACCCGAAATACACTCAGGTTAACAATACGCTAACAACACCAAAAACTATGAAAATCTGGTGTCACAATGACCCAAATATGACTTTCCAAAAGCAAAAATTAGACAAAAATAAGGCAAGGG
>NZ_JADCKQ010000003.1 GCF_016123485.1 Halocynthiibacter styelae
GGAAAACCGGAAAACCGGAAAACCGGAAAACCGGAAAACCGGAAAACCGGAAAACCGGAAAACCGGAAAACCGGAAAACCGGAAAACCGGAAAACCGGAAAACCGGAAAACCGGCTTTGTCAGCCTTTGAGGCAAAAAAGAAACCGCCGCATCTTCCTCAGATACGGCGGTTCTGTTTCATAAAATCCGGAAAATCAGATCCCGCAGTCGATGATCGCTTTTGCCAGCACCGGAATGGTTTGTGCGTTCAGGCCCGCGATGTTCAGGCGACTGTCACCAACCATGTAAATCCCGTGATCGGCACGCAGTTTTTCCACCTGTTCAGGTGTCGCGCCAAGGCGTGAAAACATACCGCGATGTTGCGCAAGGAATTCAAAACGGTCGGAATTTGACAGACGTTTCAGTTCCGCCGCCAGCGCTTCACGCAGACCCAGCATGCCCTGACGGATCTCTTCCAGCTCGGCCATCCAGTCAGCCTTCAGGTCCGCGTCATTCAGGATCGTCGCCACAATGCGTGCGCCATGATCCGGCGGGAAGGAATAGTTCTGACGGTTCAGGAAGGCGAGGTTTGCCTGTGCACGCCCCTGCAACGCATCATCCTGAGAAATCGCCATCAGAATGCCCGTGCGTTCGCGGTAGATGCCAAAGTTCTTGGAACAGCTTGCGGCAATGATGCATTCCGGCACTTCAGAGGCGACCATACGCACAGCTGCCGCATCATCTTCCAGGCCATCACCAAAGCCCTGATAGGCAATGTCAACAAACGGGGTCAACTCACGTTCCTGCAGCAGGGCAATCACCTCGGCCCATTGCGCCAGTGTCAGGTTCGCGCCGGTCGGGTTGTGGCAGCAGCCGTGTAGCAACACCACATCGCCCGCTTTCGCGCCCTGCAAGTCTTCCATCATACCGTCGAAATTCACAGTCGGGGTATCGTCATTCAGGTAGCGATACTCCGCCATCGGCATGCCAAGGTATTTCACAATGGATGGATGGTTCGGCCAGGTCGGGGCAGACAGCCAGACAGTCGCGCCGGGTGCCGCCATTTTGATCAGCTCAAGCCCCTGACGGATTGCGCCGGTGCCGCCAGGTGTTGCCACCGCCGCCACATTGCCACGCGCCACAGCAGACCCCAGAACCAGGTCCACCATCGCATCGCCATAGGCCGGATCACCGGCCAGCCCGGTGTAAGACTTGCTGTCCTGTTCTTCCCAGATCTTCTTCTCGGCGGCTTTCACAGCACGCATCACAGGCGTCTTGCCGGTTGCGTCTTTATACACACCGACGCCCAGGTCGATTTTATTATCGCGCGGGTCTTCACGATAGGCGGCCATCAGGGCCAGGATTTTATCCGCGGGCTGGTCTTTCAGGTTCGTCAGCATCTTATGCGTCGCTTTCCACTTTCAGGTCTGAATACATACCCCATTCGGCCCAGGAGCCATCATAGAGCGCATGATCTTTTTTCCCCATACGTTCCAGCGCAAGGCACAGCACAGCAGCCGTCACACCGGAACCGCAGCTGGCAATCACCGGTTTGTTCAGATCCGCACCGGCGGCCTCAAACACAGCCTTGATCTCAGCAGGGGATTTCATGGTTTTGTCGTCGTTCAGCACAGTCGCGAACGGGATGTTCTTTGAATTCGGAATACGACCAGACCGCAGGCCCTCACGCGGCTCCGCTTCCAGACCGGAAAAACGACCGGCAGCACGTGCATCCACAATCGTGTAATCCTGCAACTTAGACGCCGCCGCCACCTGGGTCACATCCTTGATCATATGCGCCTGGCGCTGCACGGTCATGTGACGATCCCGCACGATGGGCGGCAGATCTTCCACCGGGCGGCCCTCGGCCTTCCATTTCTGCAGGCCACCATCCAGCACAGCAACATCGGTCTTGCCCATCAGACGGAACAGCCACCAGACACGGGCCGCTGAAAACAGACCGGCCCCGTCATAGATCACAACCTGGTGCCCGTCACCCACGCCCATGGCGCGCATACGCGACATAAACAGTTCCACCGGCGGGGCCATATGGGGCAGCTCAGATCGCGGATCACAGATCGCATCAATGTCAAAGAAACGCGCGTTCGGGATATGGCATTCCTCATATTCCGCGCGCGGATTGCGTTCTTCCGCAGGCATATACCAGCTTGCATCAATAATGCGCAGATCCGGGTCCTTGATATGTTTCGCCAGCCAGTCGGTCGACACGAGTGTTTTCGGATCATCTGCAGTCATATTCTACCCCCGGCATAGCACTTGCGCCAACAGACGGCGCTTTTTCTCTGCCTACTCCTATGAAAACCGGGGCGCAAGAAAAACACGGATTTATTCAGCTCTCAGACACAAAAAGACGCAGAGACTGGAAAGTCTCTGCGCCCATTGCACCTTAACCGGCGATGATTTCCCCGGAAGGACGACGCCCCCATGAGAGAGCCACCGTAAACTGCCGTTGCGATAAATCCGCCTTTACCTTTCCGCCTGGTCCTGTCGTTTCAGAACCCGCCAGCCGCATCTATTCCCCGACACGGCTGACAACAGCCCGGCTTCAGCCGGTTTATTGGGGGCGATGTAGCAAATGCGTGACAGGTTTTTTGAGGGGAAAAGGTCACGGGTTTTCCCTCAATAGGTTACCCGGTTTCTTTTTCACTGAGCATGACATCGGCCCCAATGGGCACTTGTTCGATGTGAGCGCCCTGCAGCAGGAAGGCTTCGCTCTCTTTGCATTGCGGCTGCCTTCGGTGAAGCCATTCTTTCCAGGCCTCAAAAAAATGCTCTGAGCCATCGGGAAGTACAACAGTCGCCAAAAGAGGCGTCCCTATAGGAAGATCACTTGTGCCGTCAGTCATGATAATGACCCCACGACCAGAGATCACAAAGTGTTCCCTGATGGATGTGTGCATTGCCCGGGTTGGTTTCATCCTTCTTTCAGAAGTCTCTGCTTCTGACGGCCCCAGTCGCGCTTGGCCTCGGTTGCCCGCTTGTCGTGGTTCTTCTTACCTTTGGCGACGCCGATCTTAATCTTCACGCGACCGACATGGTTGAAATAGATCACCAGCGGCACAAGCGTCATCCCCTGGCGTGACGTCGCCTGCCAGAGCTTGGACAGCTCTTTGCGAGACACCAGGAGTTTACGGCGACGTTTCTCTTCATGGCCAAACATCACCGCCTGCTTATAGGGCGCGACATAGCTGTTGATCAGCCAAAGCTCGCCTTCCTCAACCGCCGCATAGCTTTCGGCGATATTGGTCTGGCCCACCCGCATGGATTTCACCTCAGACCCTTCAAGCACAACACCGCATTCAATGTCATCTTCGATGGCATAGTCATAGCGTGCGCGCCGGTTCTCGGCGATCACCTTGTAGTTCTTTTCTTCTGCGGTCTTGGGTTTCTTAGCCATAGGGATGATCTATGCGTTCAGATCACGGGTGTAAAGTGGCACCTGGCAGAGACCGGGCACCCTTTGTCTTTCTTATCAGCGAAAATATCGCGAGGGTGCGGGGGCTGGCCCCCGCGGCCTGTCAGATATGGGCAGATCAGTTGATCAGGCCTGCATGACGCATAGCAGCATCAATCTGGGCTTTGGTCTCATCCAGAAGCCCGGTCAGCGGCGAGCGCACCTCTTCAGAACACAGACTCAGCTTTGACAGGCCGTATTTCGCACCGGTCAGGCCAGGCTCGACAAAGATTGCCTCATGCAGGGGCATCAGCTTGTCCTGATATTCCAGCGCCTTTGCGTAATCCCCGGCCAGCGTCGCCGCCTGGAATTCCGCACACAGACGTGGCGCAACATTCGCTGTCACCGAAATACAGCCAACACCACCATGGGCATTAAACCCCAGGGCAGAGGCATCTTCACCGGACAGCTGAATGAAATCTGCACCACAACTTGCGCGCTGCTGGCTGACGCGGGCGATGTCACCGGTGGCATCTTTCACAGCAACAATACGCGGCAGCTTTGCCAGCTCACCCATGGTTTCCGGTGTCATATCAACAACGGAACGGCCCGGGATGTTGTAAATTACGATGGGCAGATTGCAGGCATCATGCGCCGCTTTGAAATGCGCATACAGGCCGCGCTGGGTTGGCTTGTTGTAATAAGGCGTCACAACCAGACCAGCCGTCGCACCCACACGTTCCGCATGCTGCAGGAACCGCACGGTTTCCACGGTGTTGTTGGACCCGGCACCGGCAATCACCGGGATACGGCCAGCCACAACTTCAACAACAGCCTCAATCACGGCCTCATGTTCGTCATGGGTCAGGGTCGGGCTTTCGCCGGTTGTCCCCACAGGCACAAGACCGTCGGAGCCTTCAGCAATATGCCATTTCACAAGTTTCTTAAGCGCAACAAAATCCACCTGGCCGTCTTTCAACGGCGTAACCAGTGCGGGCAGAGAGCCAGTAAACATGATACGCTTCCTTTTGTTGCGGGCGATATATCGCCATAGATGTTGTTTCTCGCGGCGGATCGGTGCCGCGCGAACTCTCTATCCGGGATTGTGATTTGTGGAAAGGGGGAGATGCGCTAGATTTACCGCCAAAACAGCGCGATTCTGCGCAAAATGAGGAAATGAGCCGTGCGATCAATCTTTCGCTTCACCCTGACCCTGTGTCTGGCCGTGATTCTGACCCCGATGCTGACCCCGGGTCACGCTCAGGCGCAAAACCGTCAGCAGGCGGCAGCCCTGTCCCGCGGGCTTGAAGCTGCAGCAGAAAAAGACTGGTCCGCCGCCCTATCCGCCTCACGTGCCTCAGGCGACGTCGGGCGTGATGTAATCCAGTGGCTGCGCCTGCGGTCGCCCGACGGGTCTTTTTCGGAATATCGTGATTTTCTGGCCCGCCGGTCCGACTGGCCCGGCCTGAAACTTATGCGCCGCCGGGGCGAAGCCAGCATTGATGAAAACACGCCTCTGCGTCAGGTCATCGCTTATTTTGAAGATCAGAAACCACAGACCGGCCATGGTGCGCTCTATTACGCCCGCGCCCTGCGGGAAACCGGCAACCCCAATGATGCCCGCGCGGCGATCGTATCTGCCTGGCAAAGCCTGCCAGTGAAAGAAGACGAAGACCGCGAGATCTTCCTGGGCCGTTACGGCAACCTGCTGGCGGATCATCACGCCGCACGCCTTGATCATTTCCTCTGGCGTGCCGATCGCGGCGAGATCGCAAAAATGCGCCCCCTCGTGTCTGAAGGCTGGCAAGCCCTCGCCAGCGCACGTATGGCGCTGCGCTTTGATGAAGACGGCGTTGATGGCTTTATCAACGCCATTCCCGCAAGCCTGCAAAACGATCCGGGTCTGGCCTGGGAACGCTTCACCTGGCGCGCCCGCAAGGGCCGTTATGACAGCGCCGCTGAAATGGCCATTTCACAGGCCGGCAGCAGTGCAGGCACCGGCGAAGCCAACCGCTGGGGCCATTGGCAACGCGCCATTGCCCGCCAGTTGATGCGCGATGGTAAAAACCGCGCCGCCTATCGCCTGGCCGCGACCCACGGCATGTCTTCCGGCAGCAATTACGCCGATCTTGAATGGCTGGCAGGCTACATCGCTCTGCGCAAACTGAATGACGCAGAAACAGCCGCCCGCCATTTCGCCCGCTTTAAAGAGGCCGTCTTCACCCCAATCAGCCTTGGCCGCGCCGGATACTGGCAGGGCCGCGCGCAGGAAGCCCTGGGCAATGACGCCCGCGCCGCGGAATTCTACCGGGCTGGCGCGCAACATCAGACCAGCTTTTATGGCCAGCTTGCGGCTGAACGTGTCGGTGTTGCCATGGATGCCCGCCTGATCGGTGGCGAAGATTTCCCGAACTGGCGCCAGGCGCCTTTCCTGCAAAGTTCCGTCTTTCAGGCGGGGTTTCTGTTGCAGCAGGCCGGGGATTTGTCCCTGTCAGAACGTTTCCTGACCCATCTGACAGAGAGCCTCCCACGTGAAGAAATCGGTCAGCTTGGAAATCTCGCGATTGCTTTGCAGGAACCGCATATCGCAGTGATGATCGGCAAGCGTGCCGCATCCCGTGGTCTGACTCTGCACGCGGCGTATTACCCGCTGCATCCGCTGACTGACAGCAATCTGCCCGTGGTGCCGGAACTCGCTCTGTCGATTGCGCGGCGCGAAAGTGAATTTGATCCGGTGGTGGTGTCCGGTGCTGGTGCCCGCGGCCTCATGCAGCTGATGCCGCGCACGGCACAACAGGTCTCCGGCGAACTTGGCGTCAGCTATAACCTGTCCGGCCTCACGGCTGACCCGGTCTATAACGCGCGCCTGGGTTCTGCCTATCTTGCAGGTCTGGTCGAGGAATTTGGCACATCCTATCCGCTGGTTGCTGCTGGGTACAACGCGGGCCCGTCTCGCCCGATCCGCTGGATGGAACGTTACGGTGATCCGCGTCGCGAACGCACGGATCCGGTGGACTGGGTGGAACATATCCCCTTCCGCGAAACCCGTAATTACGTGATGCGGGTGATGGAAAGCATGGTGGTCTATCGCGCCCGCCTAAGTGGCCAGACCAGTCCGATCCGCCTGTCAGAGGAATTGCGCCGCACCCGTTAACCCCGGTTAACAGGTGCGTAATCCCCCGCACGCCCGATATGCATAAGATGTGCATAGAAAGTGCATGCTTTGTGCATGGTGATATTTCCTCATTTTGGTTCTGAAAATATCCCGGGGGTGAGCCAGTTTCCTGGTGAACGGGCGGAGCCCTGAAGGAGCTGGCCCCCACTTATTGCGCAACCCGTTTCGCGGCCACTCGTTCCCGCCAAAGCGCAAAAACGCCCGCGCCAACCACCACAACAGCACCGATCATCACATTGGTGCGCAGGGTCTCCCCAAGGAAGCTCACGCCAATGATACTGACCCAGACCAGCTGCAGATAGGCGAAGGGCTGCACCGCACTGGCTTCGGCTACTGCATAGCATTTGATCAACAGCCAATGCCCCAGAACGCCAGAAAAACAAAGGGTTATCATCCAGATCCAGTCACCACCTGCCATAGGTTTCCAGAACCAGATCCCCACCAGCGTCATCGCGACTGCCCCTGCGATCCCTGTCCAGAAAAAGCTGACCATGGCACTGTCTTTGCGGGACGCATAACGCGTCAGAAGCCCGTACAGCGCAAACATCGCAGCCCCCAGAAGTGGTACCAGTGCCGCCGGTGAAAACACCCCGCTGCCCGGTTGCAGGATGATCAGGATTCCGACAAAACCAATCCCAATCGCAACCATCCTTTTCCACCCCACCTGTTCCCCCAGCACCGGACCAGAAAGCAGTGCAACAAGAAGGGGATAGCAGGCAAACACCGCATGGGATTCGATCAGCCCCAGCCAGACAAACGCCAGGACTGTGACGCAGATTTCCCCCGCCAAAAGCACCCCGCGAAACACCTGAAGGCCCAGCTGTTCTGTCTTCAGGGCTTCACGCATGATCCCCTGTTGCTTCGCCAGAAAAATCACAAAAGCCGCAAAGAACCAATAGCGGATCATCACCACCATCATCACATGGTATTCATCCGCCAGGTGGCGCGACAGTCCATCCTGAACCGCAAAAACCAGGGTCGTGGCCACCATCAGCCAGATGCCCAGGCGGGTGTTGTTTTCACTCATATTTTCAGGTCCTTAAAACCCCGGTGCTCATATGGCGTTTGCGGCCAAAGCCCGGCACGCGGGTCACGTCAAATCCGGCGGCGTCTAATGTGCGGCGCACAAAGCCTGCTGCTGTATATGTGGCAAAAGTCCCGCCCTCTGCTGTGTGGTTTGCGACCCCGTGCAAAATTTCTTCAGACCAGAGTTCAGGGTTCTTTGCTGGTGCGAAACCATCAAGAAACCATGCGTCTGCTAACAAATTCAGCCCCGGTAATATTTCACGCGCATCGCCAATATGTATGTTTGCGACAAGCCCGGGCATCTCAATTACCCGTTTGCCTGCGGCCCATTGTTCCAGAAATGGCGCGGCAATCGCGTGTGCTTCGGGAAAGTGGGCCAGGGCCTGTTCCATTTCAGTGGTCTGCATGGGGAAGGCTTCAAAAGAGGTGAAATGCAACGTGCCCTCCTGGCCGGTTTCCTGCCACATCAGCCAGGTCGCCAGCATATTCAATCCGGTGCCAAAGCCCAGTTCTGCAATGTGAAACCCATCCCGGAAACGCGCAGGCAGATCGTTGCCCGCCAGAAACACATGACGCGTTTCCTCAAGCCCGTTGACCACGGAGAAATACGGATCGTCAAAACGGTCTGAAACAGGCACGCCATCGTCACGCCAGCTAAGTTGTGGATCTTGTGTATCTTGCATCTGAGGCCCCAAAGGTGCAGAGGTGAAGGCAGAGTTTACCAATACGAAAGCACACGAAAATGGCAATGGCAGATGTGACAATCTATGGCGCGGGAATTGCCGGGCTGACCCTTGCCTGGTGCTGTGTGCAACGCGGTGCGAAGGTTCAGATCTGGGATAAACGTGCGCCTGGCGCCGGGTCCAGTGGCGGGCTTGTCGGGGCGCTTGCCCCCCATGTGCCGGAAAACTGGAACCCGAAGAAAGCCTTTCAGTTTGAAAGCCTTATGATGGCGGAACCCTTCTGGGCCGAAATCGCCGCGGCGGCGGGGATGGATCCTGGCTACAGCCGGTCCGGGCGTCTGCAACCGATTGCGGATGGTGCGGCTTTGCTTCTGGCGCGGTCACGCAAGGAAAACGCCAAAGTGCTTTGGGAAGGCCAGGCGCGCTGGGATGTGGTCCCGGCGGTTCAGGCCGGGGCCTGGGCACCGGACGCACCTGGCGGCTGGCTGATCCATGACACGCTGACCGCCCGTCTCAGCCCACGCAAAGCCTGCGCGGCGCTGACGGCGGCGATCAGGGCAGAAGGTGGGGTGTTCCTGGGCCCGGATCAGGAACCAGAGCCAGAAGGCAAGGCGATCTACGCCACCGGATACGAAGGCCTGTTGGAACTGTCCGAGGTGTTTGAGAAACCTGTCGGCAATGGTGTGAAGGGTCAGGGGGCGCTTCTGAAATATGACGCAGGGGATGCGCCGCAACTGTTTTCAGATGGCGTCCATATTGTCCCACATGCCAATGGGACCGTCGCGATTGGCTCGACCTCAGAGCGTGAATTTGACAGCCCCGACAGCACGGATGAACAACTTGAAACCGTGATTGAGAAAGCTCTGAATGCGGTGCCGGTTCTGCGCGGTGCAGAGGTGGTGGAGCGCTGGGCCGGGGTGAGGCCACGCGCGAAATCCCGTGCGCCGATGATTGGTGCTGTACCGGGCGCGCAGGATGTGTTTGTCAGCAACGGCGGCTTTAAGATCGGCTTTGGCATGGCCCCGAAGATCGCCACGATTATGGCGGATCTGGTGCTGGACGGCGTGGATAATATTCCTGATGATTTTCGGGTTGAGGCCAACCTTTAACGATACGTCGCGCTGGCTTCTACAATCAGGCGGCCATCTGCGCCACGGACCTGCCAGCAATCGGGGAACGCGCAGAAATCACCGGCCTCGCCCGCGAAGAACGGGGCAGAGTTGCGCCATTCAAATCTGGCCAATTCACCGGTCTCAGCCGCCATCTGCATCATGATCTGCGCCAGCAGCGGGCCATGTACCACGATACCGGGATAGCCTTCGACCTCCTGCGCATAGGGTTTGTCGTAATGGATACGATGCCCGTTCAGGGTCAGGGCGGAATAGCGGAACAGGGTTGTGGGGCTGAAGCTTTGCGTGACCTTGCGGATCTCGTCCTGGCGGGCCTGTTTCAAAGGTGGTTTCGGGGCATCTGGTGCGGGATCTTCACGGAAGACAAGCACCTGGCGTTCTGTGACGCAAAGCTGGCCATCCTGTGAAATATCATGCCGCACCGTACAGAATCCCAGCGGGCCGGAGCGACCATCTTTCAACTGCACGTCTTCAACCACAGAGGTCTTCACCGCTTCCTGACCAATCAGCAATGGCGCATGAAATTCCAGCGCCCCGCTGGCCCACATGCGGCGCGGCAGGCCAAGATCCGGGATGAATTGGCCCTTTGCCGTATGCCCGTCACGGCCAAGCTGACCTTCCGGCAGAGGATCCCAGAAATAGATCTGATGCCAGAAGGCGGGCAGGGGGTCACCTGCTTTGGGGGGATTGCCTTCACATCCCAAAACCACATGCAGCGCCTTTGCGCGGGCAGGATCAAGCTGACAGTTCAGGCGGAGCGTTTTGCCGATATTTTGTTCCATAGGCGCAGCATATGTCGCGTTGTCCGGATTGTCATTGTGCGATGTGCCGCTATTCTGAACCCATGTCCGAGATACCTGAAATTACCGCCCTCGATCATCTGGTTCTGACGGTTGCCAGCCTGGAACGCACGATGGCCTTTTATCGGGACGTGCTGGGGATGGAGGTGGAAGAATTTCAGCCTGCGGATGGGTCCAGACGCTTTGCGCTGAAGTTCGGGGTGCAGAAGATCAACCTGCATCTGGCGGGGCAGGAATTTAGACCGCACGCAAAACGTCCAGGCCCGGGCACGGCGGATCTGTGTTTTCTGAGTGTCACAGATCTGAAGGCCTGGCAGGATCATCTGGACGCGCAGAGCATCACAATCGAAGAAGGCCCGCTGCGCCGCACGGGGGCAAGCAGGCCTTTGATGTCGATTTATATCCGTGATCCGGATGGAAACCTGATAGAGATTTCCAATCAGATTTAACGTGCTGCTTCGGCCTTCAGGGCGTCCATCAGGGCCGTCAGGGATTTGGCATAGCGTTCATTTGTCAGCTGCCCGTTTTCATCAAATTCATTCATCGCGCCTGCGATTCCGATTTCGGGGCCAGTCAGCAGACGTGGCTGAAATGGCGTCATCGCCAGGCGCAGGCTATAGGTGGCCCGCGCCCCGCCCGCACGACCCGCAGCGGCAGACACAATTGCAACCGGTTTACCTTGCCACGGGTTGCCTTCTGTACGGCTGACCCAGTCAAGCGCGTTTTTCAGAACACCGGACAGTGCCTGGTTATACTCGGGGGTGGAAATCACAACGGCATCTGCGGCAGCGATCTGGTTGGCGAGGGTCTGAACACCAGCTGGAATACCATCGGCGGCTTCGACATCGCCGTCATAGAGCGGCACATTCAGATCGGCTTCGGTGAAGGTCGCGCCGGACAGGCGACCTGCTTCGCGGATCAGTTTGCGGTTAAAGGATTCTTTGCGCAGAGATCCGGAAATACCAAGAAGAGAAAAATCAGTCATATCGGTTTACCTGTGCTGAGAGAGAGTAACGATGCTCAGCATGAACGGGTTGAGCGCACAGGTAAACCTTTCCGTGAGGACAGCTATTGCGCTGTCACGCACAGAAGTTGCGTCTTATGAGGCAATCGGCGTGCAGGTGCCGTGTTCTTCCCCGAACAACGCACCGCCATAGCTGACTTCAAATTTACCAGTGTCCATATGGACCGTCAGATTGATGGATGAATTGTTGTTTACATAGACATAGCTGACGGTGGTCAGGCCGGAAAAGATCATGACTTCTTTTTCTTCATCATTCATCGCATAGGTGCCGACTTCTTCGCCAGCATTCTGATGGACTGTGAAGACATGGGTCGAGTCCTTTTCCGAGATGCACTCGTAATGATGCCCTTCTTGTAGCTCGTCTGTAAGATGATGTTCGACTGCAGCGCCGTGTTCATTCAGGATGATTTCTTCGGCAGTACCAAAGGCCGGGCTGAAGGTTGGCAGAGTTCCTAACAGCAAGAAAAATGCGCGTTTCATGTGTTTCCTCTTTAAAGTTACGATAACGACCCCGAAGGGCATGAACCTGTTAAGTGGACTGGTTATTTTGAAATACCACTTAGGGTTGATGTGTTAGTGATAGAATGCGTCAAAGTTGTGATGCCTTTGAATTAAATCTGATTGCTTAACCAGTTATTAACAGGCCCGTGGGCAGGTTCGGTCAGGCCAGATCAGAGGTTGCGCGAAAAATGTCTTTAAAATTCCGTATGATGATATGTCTTCTGTGCTTGCACGTGATTGCGGCCTGTTCGGGGCCTGGCGTGCAGATGACAGGTGTTCAGGGGCAGAAAGTGACGGTGCAGGGTTCAGCTTTCACCGTCTATACCCGTGGCGATCACGCACAGGCCGTACGCACCGGGTTTGAATTTCCCGCACGCATCAGCGATATTTTCCCTAAGGCTGCCATCGCGATTGAACAGGTTTCGGGCTGTTCGGTGCGCCCATCCGGCATGTCGGGCGATGCGGCCCTGATCCGGGCAAAGCTGGATTGTGGCTGACTACAGCTGCTTTTCCATAAACAGGCTGATCGGATCGTCCGGATAGTCACCAAATGGCCCGCGATAAGTATAGCCGTGGTTTTCATATAGCTTATGTGCGGGTTTCAGGGCGTCGCCGGTTTCAAGGCGGATCACCGGCAGGTTCAGATCACGTGCTGCCTTGTCAATATAGTCCAGCAGATGCTGACCCAGCTTCAGGCCACGGGCGGCGGGATCGACAAACATTGACTTCAATTCACCATAGCCACCCTTCACCGCAAGCGCAGCACAGCCCCGGATGTCACCATCTACCCGTACAACACAGAAATGCACCGATGGAACGCAGAGATCATCTATCGACAGATAATGGTTACTTTCCGCTGGGAACAACTCCTGCATCAGGGCATGGCTTTGTTGCAGAAGGGCGGTTGCAGCAGGATCGCGGGGATCACCAGGTTCAACGGTAATGGTCATGTCTGTCTCCTTCACTCTGATCTGGCGCTTTTCCCTGGCCTGCTGCAACGCAATTCATCTGGCTTGCACAATATTCAGGCACGGCGATCTTAAACCGCAGGTGGTGCATTTGTCAGATTCCTGTGGATGAATTGCACCAGGAGAGGGATGGACAGGGTTTAAGCGTTGACTCAAACCTGCTGCGTTCACAAGCTTGCACACCATTAGAATCATAATCAGGCAGAATTTGCAGTTTTCGCGATTAAAACTGAACGGCTTTAAAAGCTTCGTTGATCCGACAGAACTTCTGATTCAGGAAGGGCTGACTGGTGTCGTGGGGCCAAATGGCTGTGGCAAATCCAATCTGCTGGAAGCTTTGCGCTGGGTCATGGGGGAAAACCGTCCGTCCGCCATGCGCGGCGGCGGTATGGAGGATGTGATCTTTGCCGGTGCATCCACCCGGCCCGCCCGCAACTTTGCCGAAGTTGTTCTGCACATTGATAACGGGGAACGTCTTGCCCCCGCCGGGTTCAACGATGAGGATACCCTGGAAGTCACCCGCCGGATTACGCGGGATGCGGGCAGTGCTTATAAAGCCAACACCAAAGATGTGCGGGCCCGCGATATTCAGATGTTGTTTGCGGATGCGTCGACCGGTTCGCATTCCCCGGCACTTGTGCGTCAGGGTCAGATTGCGCAACTGATCAACTCAAAACCCAAGGCGCGCCGTCGTATCCTTGAAGAAGCCGCCGGGATTTCCGGCCTGTATCAGCGCCGCCATGAGGCAGAGCTGAAACTGAAGGGTGCAGAAACCAACCTGACCCGCGTGGATGACGTGATTGATCAGCTTGCGGCGCAACTGTCAACGCTGGCCCGCCAGGCGCGTCAGGCCGAACGCTATCGCACCATCGGCACAGAACTGCGTAAGGCTGAGGGCATGCTTTTGTTCCGTCGCTGGAGAGAAGCAGATGAGGCCCGCCTGGTTGCGGATGAACAATTGCGCGAAGCCACGGTTCTGGCGTCAAAGGCGGAACTTCAGGTGCGTGAACAGGTGAAGGCGCGGGAAGTGGCAGAAGCCGCCCTGCCACCCCTGCGCGAAGAAGAAGCGATTGCAGCGGCGCTGTTGCAACGGCTGACCGTGCAGCGTGATACGTTGAACGACCAGGAAGCCTCTGCGCGGCAGATGATTGAACGGCTTGAGGGTCGGATTGAACAGCTGGCCCGGGATAAGGACCGTGAAAACGGGCTGAACCGGGATGCGGGCGAAACGGTTGAACGCCTGGAATGGGAACAAGATCAGATCGCAAAGGCCACGGAAGGCCATGAAGAAAAACTGTATATCGCGGAAGATCAAAGCCGCGAAGGTGCATCTATTTTGCAGGAACGCGAAGATGATCTTGCGCAACTGACCGAAGATGTGGCCCGGCTTGCCGCGCGTCACCAGTCTGCGCATCGTCTGTTGGAAGACACCCGCAAAACCCTGATGAAGAACGAAGCCGACGCGCAGCGCGCCCGTCAGGATGTGGCGCTGTCGACAGATGCAGAGGTTCAGGCGCGCGACGCTCTGGATGCCGCGATGGAAGCATCCGAGGCCGCGCGCGAAGCTGCGGAAGAGGCGGAAGTTGCGTTGGCGGAAGCTGACGAAGCGCGCGAGGTTGCTCAGGAACAGGAAGGTGATGCCCGCTCCGCACGATCTGAGGCTGAAGGCGAAGCCAATGCCCTGCGGGCCGAAGTTGCCGCACTGACGCGGCTTGTGGAACGGGATGCGTCTGAACATGGTCAATTGCTGGATGCGGTGAAGGTTGCAGATGGTTTTGAAGCTGCGCTGGGCGCGGCTTTGGCGGATGATCTGAAAGCACCTGAAATCACGGGTGATGATGCATCCGGCTGGGCGCAAATGCCGGGCTATGACACGGCGCAGGCTTTGCCTGATGGGGTTGTGCCGCTTGCGCCGCATGTCACCGTGCCCGCGGTGCTTAACCGTCGGATTGCCCAGGTGGGACTTGTGACCGCTGAAGACGGGCGACGCCTGCAATCTGCCCTTAAACCTGGTCAACGTCTGGTCAGTCGTGAAGGCGATCTCTGGCGTTGGGATGGGTTCCGTCTGGGCGCGGAAGATGCACCGTCCGCGGCGGCGATGCGTTTGCAGCAGCTCAACCGTCTGGCGGAACTGAAAGGCAACCTGGAAGAGGCCACTGCACGCGCGGAAAAAGCGGCGCAGGCCCATGAGGATCTGACACGCCTTCTGTCACAACGTGCGGAAGCTGACCGCGCCGCGCGAGAGGCGCGCAAAATGGCGGATCGGTCCATGGCGGATGCGACGCGGGCGATGTCTTTTGCCGAAGCAGAACTTTCGATTTCCAGTGGTAAGCTGGAAAGTCTGGGTCTGGCGGTGGCACGCTTTGAAGAAGAAGCCATGGCCGCGCGTCATGCCGTGCAGGAAGCTGAAGAACAGGTTGCCGGGTTGGGTGATCTGGATGCGGCGCGGGCCTCGGTTGAAGACGTGAAAATGACGGTAGAAGCCGCACGGATGACGATGATGTCAAAGCGGTCTGCCTATGATGAACTTCGCCGTGAAGGTGAAACCCGTCTGAAGCGCCGTCAGGAAATCACCAAGGAAATCTCCGGCTGGAAACACCGTCTGGCGACGGCTGAAAAGCAGTTGCATGAGATTGATGAACGCCGCGAAAAGGCCGAAGCAGAACTGGTTGAGGCTGTCGCCGCACCGGGTGAGCTGGCCGAGAAACGCGAAGAACTGACCGATGCGATTGAAGACGCGATGGAGCGCCGCGCAGAAGCCGGGGATCGTCTGGCCGAAGGCGAAACTGCCCTGCGCGAAGCAGCAGAATCCGAGCGCACATCTGAACGCACAGCATCTGAAGCCCGCGAAACCCGCGCCCGTGGCGAAGCCCGTGCCGAGGCCGCCCGCGAAGCGGTGCAGCACGCGCAGGAACGCATTGACGAAGATCTGGAATGCACACCTCAGGACCTGCTGGAAACGCTTGAAGTGGACCCGGATCAGATGCCGGGCATGGAAAACCTTGAAGCCGATGTAAACCGTCTGAAACGCCAGCGCGATTCCCTGGGGGCTGTGAACCTGCGCGCGGAAGAAGATAGCCGCGAAGTGCGTGAAGAACATGAAGCCCTGCTGACAGAAAAGACTGATCTGGAAGAGGCGATCAAAGCCCTGCGGTCCGGTATTGCCAGCCTGAACAAAGAGGGGCGCGAACGCCTGTTGGCGGCTTTTGATCAGGTGAATTCAAACTTCTCTGTGCTGTTCACCCATCTGTTTGGCGGTGGTGAGGCAAAACTTGTGCTGGTAGAAAGTGATGACCCGCTGGAAGCCGGACTTGAGATCATGTGTCAGCCGCCGGGCAAAAAACTGTCGACACTGTCGCTGCTGTCCGGTGGGGAACAGACCCTGACCGCCATGGCGCTGATCTTTGCGGTGTTCCTGGCGAACCCGGCGCCGATCTGTGTGCTGGACGAGGTCGACGCGCCGCTGGATGATGCGAACGTCACGCGATTCTGTGATCTGCTGGATGAAATGTGCCGCCGCACAAAAACCCGCTTTCTGATCATCACCCACCACGCGGTGACAATGGCGCGTATGGATCGTCTGTTTGGTGTGACTATGGCGGAACAGGGTGTCAGTCAGCTTGTGTCGGTCGATCTGAAGAAGGCCGAAAGCCTGGTTGCGTGATCAGGCCGGGGGCCAGCCCCCCAAGGCTCCGCCGGTTCACCAGCGAAACTGTCCCCCGGACAGTTTCCTGGAAGCTGGTTCACCCCGGAGTACTTTTGGCAAGATGAAGGGGCGGCGTTGCACCGCCCCGATCTTTTTAGAGGGCGTTGAGCAATTCAACTGTAGGCCAGGCATCCGCAGGCAGGCCAAGGCGGATCTGTTCGGCCTGCACCGCCGCGCGGGTTTTTGCGCCGAGGATGCCATCAACACCACCCACATCATGGCCGCGCGCCTGAAGCCTGCGTTGCAGGCTTTCCATCTGATTACCGGACAGCGCAGGTGTTGGATTGCCGGCGTTATAGCGTGCTGCACCTTCCAGGCGGTTGGCGAAATAGGCGGCGGTGGTCACATAGACAAAGCTTTTGTTCCACTCAAAATAGACGTGGAAGTTCGGATAGGCGAGAAAGGCCGGGCCGTTGCGCCCCATAGGCAGCAGAACGGATGCTTCCATATTGCCGCGGGCAAGGCCGCCTTCGCGTGCCCGAACGCCCATGCGTTCCCAGTCACGCACAGACGCCGTGTGGTTCAGGCCGGTGCGTGCCCAATCCAGATCAGAGGGCACAGAGATTTCCTGCAACCAGGGTTCACCCGCGCGCCAACCAAGGCTGCGCAGCATATTGGCACCGGACAGCAGTGCATCCGGGGCAGAGGTTTTCAGGCTGACCTGACCATCTCCGTCGCCATCAATGCCGTTGCGGATGATGTCTTCGGGCAGCATCTGCACCATGCCAATTTCACCGGCCCAGGCGCCCTGGGTGCGGGCGGGGTCAAAATTATCACGCTCATACAGTTTCAGGGCTGCGAACACCTGCGGACGGAAAAGTTCCGGACGGCGGCAGTCATGGGCGAGGGTCACAAGCGAATTCAGCGTGTTGAAGTCGCCCTGCACAGCGCCGAAATCGGTTTCAAAGGCCCAGAAGGCCAGCAGCACGCCGCGTGACACGCCAAATTCGCGTTCCATTCTGTCAAACACGGCGCTGTAACGTTCCGCATTGCGGCGACCATTGTTGATGCGGCCCTGGGAAATCAGACGCTGGGAGAAGTCGAGAAAGTCTTTCTGAAACACCCCTTGTGAGCGATCTGCATTCAGCGTGCGCTGATCCTGGCGGACGTTGGCAAAGAAGCGATCGACAGTGGCGCGATCATGACCTTTCTGCCGGGCTTCACGTTTCAGCCCGTTGACGAAATTGTTGAAACCGCCGCCGCAGCTTTGGGCCTGGGCGGTTGCGGTGGAAATCAGCAGGGCAGCGCCTGCAAGCAAAGTTGTAAAACGCATCACGTGCTCCTGAATGGTCGCAAAAAATATAGCCCCGGTGGGATGCCGGGGCTATGGAAGAATTTCGGGTCAGCCGATTGCGCAGATCATTGCCAGGGCAAAGGCAATGGCAACCACCACAACCCAGCTATGCCAGAGCGTATTGCAGGCAGCTTCGACTTCGCCCGGGCCGATGTCTTTGCGGCCATTTTCGTTCACCCAAGGGAAATCGCGCATTTCACCTTCATAGGAACGCGGGCCGGACAGGGCGACATTCAGGGCGCGGGCCATGGCGGCTTCGGGCCAGCCGGCGTTGGGGGAACGGTGTTTGATTGCATCATTACGGATGTCATTGAAAGACGTGCGGGTCTGGGTCGCGACCAGAATGATCAGCGCGGTCAGGCGCGCAGGGATCCAGTTCAGCACATCATCAAGACGCGCCGCCGCCCAGCCAAAAGCACTGTGGCGTGGGGTGCGATAGCCGATCATGGAATCTGCGGTGTTCACGACCTTATAGATCAGAAGGCCCGGCAGACCGCCGATGATGAACCAGAAAACCGGGGCCACCAGCCCGTCAGAGAAATTCTCAGCCGCGCTTTCAATGGCGGCGCGGGATACGCCTGCGCGGGACATATCTTTGGTATCACGTCCGACAATGCGGGACACCATGGTTGCACCATCGCGTGTGGACATGCGCAGCCCATCAGCCACGGCCTGCACATGTTGCACCAGCGAACGCTGCGCCAGCAGGAACGCCCCGATCAGCGCAGACCAGAACCAGCCCAACGGCAGATGGGTGATGATGCAGCCAAGGATGCCGGCCGTGACAACAAGGGTAATACAGACAAGGATGCCATTCACCTTACGGGTGCTATCTGGGTCGTCATCATCGTTAAAGCGCTGATCCAGCCAGCCAATGACACGGCCCATCGCCACCGCCGGATGCGGGATTTTGGACCAGAGCGACTTCGGATCACCAAGAACGGCGTCGAGCAAAAGGGCGAGTACAGGTATCATACCAGGTGTTCCATCTCAGCAATTGCGGTTTCCAGCTGCGCCCATTCATGGGGATGCCCGGGCAGGCCCAGCCGGATATATGTTTCGGAATAAGGGAATATCCGCGTCCAGATATGGTGTCGGGCCATGTGGTTTTGCAAGGCCTTCGCGTCAGCAACCTCATACAGGCGGAAAAGTGTCGTTCCGCGCGGGTTTTCTGCCCCGGCTGCGGTCATGATCGCGTCCAGGCGGTCCGTATCTGATGCCAGGCGCGCACGGGTTTCCTGGGCCCATGTCAGATCTTTCAACGCCTGTTCCCCGGCTTCCAGTGCCGGGCCGGATACAGACCATGGCCCCAGGATTTCGCGCAGGTGCGCAATCAGTTTCGGATCGCCAATCGCAAAACCTAGGCGCAATCCGGCAAGCCCCCAGAATTTGCCAAAGCTTTTCAGGACAATGGTGCCAGGGATTGCGGCGCGGGCGATATGGGTTTCATCCGGGCAGACATCACAGAAGCTTTCGTCAATCACGGTGAAGTCAGTGTTCAGTTCGTCAGTATGCCACAGCCGCCCATCAGGATTATTTGGGTGCACAACAACGCGCGTGTCAGCGTTGTCCTCAACCACCTGCCATGTGTGATTGCGGAAAGAGGCTGCATGTTCGTTATAGGTTGGGGTGGTGATCTGTACCGTATCGCCTTGCATCAGGGCAGGCAGGCGCGCAATTGCTGCAGAGGCACCGTGGCAGGGCAGAATATCGGCCCCATCTGGTACGTTCCAGAACTGGCGCGCGGCGTCACATAACAGGTTCACAGCCTGACGGTCAGGGAGACGTGTCCAGGCGTCGGACGTGAACACCGGCAGGGGCCAGGGGATCGGGTTAATGCCAGTGGAAAGATCCAGCCAGTCCTGGCGTGCACCTCCGAATTCGGCCATGGCAGCATCAAGCCCGCCGCCATGATCACGTTTTGACTGTTCCGTTTGAGTGGCGTGCATATCCTGGCCCTTTGACAAAGCAAATTTGAATCGCTTGCTGACTTTTAGCTTTAGCTTCGCCTGGAGAAAAGGTTGAGAGACGATTCGTTTCCGGTTTCATTTGCAAATTGCAAAAATCGTTATTTCAGAAAGATATAGGGCCGCATACAGGTGCCCACGGCAGGTCTCGATATTGTGACATCCTGTGTGCCAGCCCTCAGATCAGATATGGTATCTGCGCCAGCGCATCAACAAAATCAGGGCAAATGAGAGCAATATTGATCACCTGAATATCATTTGGGCCATTGAATTTTGGGTCGTATTTTAAGGTGTGAGCTGAATTGAGGAAATTTCCCAGGGAACGGAGCAGGTTTTTGCCGGAATATCAGGGGTTAAGAGAAAACAGTATTTTTCCTGGTGATTTTGATCTTTTGTCCAGGTGGCGAAGAATATCAGAAACGGTTAAAAATTTTGAACCCTTAGAGGTTGTTTTGGAGGAAAGTGTGCGTATTCTGATTGTCGAAGAAAAACTGGAGCTGGGTACGCTCTGGAAGCGGCATCTGGAACGCGCAGGTTGTGATGTGACACTGGCCACTGGCCAGGATGCAGCAACCGAAATACTGAACGCAGGAACATTCTCAGTCATCATCCTGGATCTGGTGCTTGAGCACGGCAGTGCACTTGCGCTTGCAGACTATGCCAGTTTCCGTCAACCGGATGCACAGGTGGTCTTCGTCACCAATACCTCCTTCTTTTCAGATGGCACCCTGTTTCAGCATATCCCCAATCTGCGCGCGGTGGTGCAGCGCGAAACACCACCGGCTGATCTGACGGAAATGGTGCGCTATTACGCCGAAAGCCCCTGATCCCGCCCGTGCGGTTCTGAATAGTTGATCTGCGGGTTCACCGGAATGATCCGGTGCGGGTTAATGGTTTCATGGCTGTAATGATAATGCCGCACGATATGCTGCATATTCACCGTTTCTGCGATGCCGGGCATTTGGAACAGCTCCCGTGTATAGGTCCATAGGTTCGTGAAGTCCGTCAGGCGATTCCGGTTGCATTTGAAATGCAGATGGTAGACCGGATCAAAGCGGATCAATGTGGTAAACAGACGCCAATCCGCTTCGGTCAGCTGATCCCCCAGAAGATAACGGTTTTCAGACAGGTGATCTTCCAGCCAGTCCAGGGCGTCAAACAGGGTGTGTACCGCGTCGTCATAGGCGTTCTGGCTGGTGGCAAAGCCGGACTTATAAACTCCGTTGTTCACATCTGAATAGATCCGCGTGTTGATGGTCTCGATGTTTCCACGAAGCTCCTCAGGCCAGAAATCCAGGGTGTTCCCGGTGATCCCGTCAAAAGCACTGTTGAACATGCGGATGATCTCGGAACTTTCATTGGAAACGATGCGGTTGGTTTCTTTGTCCCAGAGAACCGGCACAGTCACACGTGTCGTGACATCCGGGGTGTCGCGCAGATAGACGTCGCGCATAAAACGGTTCCCCATCAGCAGATCACCGGTTGCGCCCTGGTCATCGGTTTCAAATGTCCAGCCGTCCCCCAGCATATCCGGATGCACGACAGAGACATCAATATGATCTTCCAGCCCTTTCAGTTTGCGGAAAATCAGGGCGCGATGGGCCCAGGGGCAGGCGTGAGACACATAAAGATGATAACGCCCGCTTTCAGCCCTGAAACCACCTCGCCCGGTTGCTCCGGCATTGCCATCCGCAGTCACCCAGTTGCGAAACCCGGCCTCCTGGCGTTTGAATTTTCCGCCTTCAGAAGCTGTGTCATACCAGCTGTCCTGCCAGTTGCCGTTTACAAGCAATCCCATCCTGTTTCTCCGCATTGTGTTTCCAACAGTGAATGTAACGCAGCTGTGGCTTAAACCCATCGCAGATCCGCGCGCAGGATCTGTGCGTCTGGTATCAGAAGAAGATCAGGCGGGCTGGCTGCTTTCTTGTCAGGGGGATATGGTGGTAATGCACCTTAAGATTGTGTTTTTGCTGCCGCAAAGCTGGCACCATACAAAAGGTTAACTTGATTTTCACCGTGACCACGCGATGATGGGGGTGGGTGATGAAAAGGTTGAACATGTCTACATATATTTCTCCGGAAGTGCAGGAAGGTCTGGATCAGGCCCGCCTGAAAGCTGAAAAACGCAGCAGCCGTCTGCGGGTCCAGGTGGATGACCGGATGTTTCCGGTGCTGAAACTCTGGGATACAGGGTTTTCTCTGGATGCGGCGGATGCACCAAACCTGCGTGGCCTGGTGGATCTTTATGATGGGTCACGTCATCTGTATCAGTGTCTGATCGTGGCATCAGAAGAAGAATTCGGCCGGATGAATTACGACTTTAAGCGCAGCACCCCGGTTCTGGATCAGGCACCGCTGGATTTTGTGCGTGACGAAGATGCACCGATTGCGCTTCTGGGATCGTCCTAAGGCCGGATTTCAACTGTGGTGCCCATTGGGGTGATGCGCCACAGTTCTTCGATCTCGGTATCTGAAACCGCGATACAACCCGCCGTCCAGTCCCAGGGAATTGTGGGGTTGCCGGAACGCGCGTTTGGCTGCCCATGAATGAAGATGTCGCCGCCAGGTGATACGCCTTCCGCTGAGGCCCGGGCACGATCTTCAGCCTGCGGGTAATCAATGCCCAAAGACAGATGATAAGCACTTTGCGGATTACGCCGGTCGATGGTGAACAGACCTTCCGGCGTCTTGCCATCCCCTTCCTGAAACTTATCCCCGGCGGGTTCAAACCCAAGTGCGATAGTATAGGTCCGCAAGGCTGCCCCGTCGCGAAACACGGTCAGGCGGCGTTCGGACTTCTCAATCAGGATGTGGTCTATCTGCCCGGTCAGTGGTTCCAGGGGCAGCGGGGCTGGCGCGAGATAAAGCTGCCAGTAAATCGCCCCGGCGAGAATCGCGCAGATCGCAATAATCGCCAGGGCAAGGTTTCTTAAGAAGCGTTTCACTGCAGGTCGCTGAAGGCGTCTTTCAGGCGTTTCACAGCCTCAATGATATTGGCGCGCGGGGTTGCGAAATTGAACCGCAGGTACTGTTCACCGCCCTTGCCAAAAGTGATCCCGTGGTTCGCGGCAATCCTTGCATCTTTCTGGACACGTTCAATATATTCCGCAGGCTCCATTCCCGTGCCGGAAAAATCAGCCCAGGATAGATAGGTCGCTTCCATCGGCATGGATTTCACGCCAGGAATGGAGTTCAGCCCTTCATCCAGGATGCGGCGGTTTTCATCAAGATACGCGATCAGTGCATCAAGCCAGGCCGCGCCTTCTTCGGAATATGCGGCCTCGGCCATGAACAGACCAAAGGAGTTCGGGGAAATCCCCATCGCGGCCATCCGCGCAGCAAACCGTTTGCGCAGGGCTTCGTCGTGGATGATCACATTGCCGGAATGGCTGCCCGCGATGTTGAAAGTCTTTGTGGTGGCGGTCATCATCACTAGGCGATCCGTCACGCTGTCATCGACATTTGCCATCGGAATATGGGTTGCGCCCGGGAAGACCAGATCATGGTGAATTTCATCAGACACCAGGATCAGATCGTGACGTTTCGCAAAATCAACCACGCCCTGAAGTTCGTCCTGTGACCAGACGCGCCCGCCCGGGTTATGCGGGGAGCAGAACACCAGCATGGTTTCATCGCCGGTCATCATCGCATCATAAGCCGCGAAATCGAGCTTATATTTGCCAGCCTCAACAACCAGCGGGCATTCAACCACTTCGCGTTCCGCCGCTTCGATCACACGGGCAAAGGCGTGGTAAACCGGGGTGAATAAGACGATTTTATCGCCAGGTTTTGTGAATGCATCGACACACATGGCGGTGCCGTTCACAAGCCCGTGGGTCGTGAAGATCTCTTCCGGCGCAACCTCCCAGTTATGGCGGGTTTTCATCCAGTTGCAGATCGCCGCGCGATAATCACCTTCATCGCCGTAATATCCATAAACGCCATAATCCGCCATTTTCGCCAGCGCATCCTGCACAGATTGCGGCGGGCGGAAGTCCATATCAGCCACCCACATGGCGATACCTTCATCATTTGGCACGCCGTAAACGGCATCCATCGCGTCCCATTTTACAGAATGGGTGCCGCGGCGTTCAATCATCTCGTCGAAATTCATGATCTTTCCTTCTTCGGTTGCGGTGAAGTTACAGGCTTTATTCACAGGTGCAAGAGGCGTTGCACGCGCGGTCAGGATCGCCTAAATCATGCCCATGACACTACGCCCGATCCTGATCCATCCCGACCCGCGCCTGAAAAAGGCCTGTGCCCCGGTTGAAACCATCACAGATGAGCTGCGCAAGCTTTCTGATGATATGCTTGAAACCATGTATGACGCGCCGGGCATTGGCCTGGCCGCGCCGCAGATTGGTATTCTGCAGCGCCTGATCGTGCTGGACTGCGAGAAAGAAGGCGATTCAACGCCTGATCCCATCGTGATGTTTAATCCGGAAGTTATTCAGGCCGGTGATGATCTCAGCGTTTATGAAGAAGGCTGCCTGTCGATCCCGGATCAATTCGCCGAAGTCACCCGCCCGGCCGAAGTCGCTGTGCGCTGGACTGATCGTGACGGCGCAGTGCGTGAAGCTGAATTTGACGGGCTTTGGGCAACGTGTGTGCAGCATGAAATTGATCACCTGGATGGCAAGCTGTTCATTGATTATCTGAAGCCGCTGAAACGTCAGATGATCACCCGTAAGATGCAGAAACTAAAGCGTGAACTGGCGCGGGGGTAAGCGCCATGATCCGCAAAATTATCCTGCACCCTGATCCGGTTCTGCGTCAGATTTGCGAACCAGTCACGCGGTTTGATGAGATGCTGGATACGCTGATCGCGGATATGTTTGAAACCATGTATGATGCGCCCGGTCGCGGTCTTGCTGCGCCGCAGGTGGGTATTCCGCTGCGCCTGTTTGTGATGGATACCACTTGGAAAGAGGGCACTCGCAGCCCGCAGGTTCTGGTGAATCCGGAAGTGATCGGTGCGTCTGAGGCGACACAAACGCTTGACGAAGGTTGCCTGTCTATCCCCGGTATTCTGACGCCGGTGACCCGCCCTGCTGTGGTAAGGATGCGCTGGCAGGATCAGACAGGGCAGGTGGTGGAGGGCGAATTCGCCGGTTTCGCCAGTGCCTGTACACAACACGAACTGGACCACCTGAACGGGGTGCTGTCCATTGATTATCAGGAGAAACCCCATGCAGGGTAAACCGCGCGCTTATGTGAAATATCCCGACAAACGCCTGCGCACAGCTGCGGCGGATGTGACTGAAATCACCGATGAAACCCGTCAGATCTGGGCGGATATGGTTGAAACCATGGATGCGATGCCGGGCGTTGGTCTGGCAGCAGTGCAGATTGGTGTGATGCAGCGTCTTGCCGTTGTGGATGCTTCGGACGAGCGTGGCAAAGCGGTGCTGATGGCAAATCCGAAGGTGCTGCATGCGTCCGGGCAGTTACGTGAACATGAAGAAGCCAGCCCAAACCTGCCCGGTGTCTCTGCTGTGATCAGCCGCCCGCGTGCTGTGACGGTTGAATTCATGAACGTGGATGGTGAGATTGAAGAACGTGACTTTGTCGGGATCTGGGCGACCTCTGTGCAGCATCAGATCGACCACCTGGCAGGCAAGATGTATCTTGATCACCTGAAGCCAGTGAAACGCCAGATGCTGATTAAAAAGGCGCAGAAACTGATGAAAGCCGGGGGCGTCTGATGCGTGTTATCTTTATGGGGTCACCGGATTTTTCCGTTTCAGCCCTGGATGCGCTGATAGATGCGGGCCATGAAATCGCCTGCGTTTATTGTCAGCCCCCACGCCCGGCCGGACGCGGCAAAAAAGACCGGCCAACTGCGGTTCAGGCCCGTGCGGAAGAACTGGGTCTGTTGGTACGCCATCCATTGAACTTTAAAGATCCCGCCGATGTCGCGGCCTTTGCGGAACTGAAGGCAGATATCGCGGTTGTTGTGGCTTATGGCCTGATCCTGCCGCAGTCCATTCTGGACGCCCCTTCAAAGGGTTGTTTGAATATTCATGCCTCTCTGTTGCCACGCTGGCGCGGTGCTGCGCCGATCCATCGCGCGATTATGGCGGGGGATGAAAAATCCGGTGTCTGCATCATGCAGATGGATGCGGGGCTTGATACGGGTGACGTGCTGCTGCGCGATGAACTGGTGATTGGTGCCACAGAAACAACTGCTGATCTGCATGATCGCCTGGCCGTGATGGGGGCAGGGATGATCGTGCAATCCCTTGAAAAATATGACGATCTTTCGCCTGCGCCGCAGCTGGAAGAGGGCGTGAATTACGCCCATAAGATTGACAAGGCTGAAGCGCAGATTGACTGGTCGCGCCCGGCGGTTGAAATTGATCGTCAGATCCGTGGGCTTTCGCCTTTTCCAGGGGCCTGGTGTATGTTGGGCAAGGACCGCCTGAAATTGTTGGGGTCTGAACTTGCCGAAGGTGCAGGTGCGGCGGGCGAAGTCCTGGATGATCAATTGCTTATCGCTTGTGGCGAAGGGGCGGTGCGCCTTACGCGCTTGCAACGTGCGGGCAAAGGTGCGCAGGATGCAGAGGTGTTTCAGCGTGGCAAGCCGATTGAAAAAGGCACTGTTTTGTAAAGGAAAAATACATGCTTCTGGTCTTGATGGGAACAGTCGTGGTTGCAGGGATTATAGGCTATGCCTCTGAAAAATCAGAGTTTACGCATAATGGTTATCTGTCGTCGATCATCATCTGCGTTGGCGGTGCTTTTCTGTTCTATTTTGTCAGTCTTATGTTTGGAATTGGCTTTGCCTCACCAGGGGTGAATGCCATTGTCTCATCGGTCGGGGCGTTGCTTATCGTACCCTTCCACTGGAGGAAGTAATGGGAATCATTATCTTTTTGCTGATCATCGGGGCAGGGGCCGGGTTCATTGCGACCCGTGTGATGGACCTTGAAACCGATGTCGTCACCACCGTTGCAATCGGTGTGCTGGGGGCAATTATTGGTGGCCTGATTTTGCGTTTTGTTGCAACGGTCATCGGCTGGCTGGGCGGATTTGTCGGTGCGGTTCTGGGGGCTGTTCTTCTGATCTGGCTTTACCAGAAATACGGCCCGAAACGCTAAACTTTACAATCTTTAAACCGCGCAAAAGGCGAAGTTTAAAGATTGTACAGGTCTCATCGCTTCTTTTTGTAAGGTTCCATGCCTTCGCGTGCCAGCTCATCCGCACGTTCATTTTCCGCATGTCCCGCGTGGCCTTTGATCCATTTCCAGGTCACCTGATGGCGGGCCTGGGCGGCGTCCAGGCGCTTCCATAGATCTTCATTTTTCACAGGCTTTTTCGCGGCGGTTTTCCAGCCGTTTTTCTTCCAGCCAAAAATCCACTTTGTCACCCCGTCTTTCACGTAGGAACTGTCGGTGGTGATCGTCAGTTCAGACGGCCGTTCCAGGGTTTCAAGCGCGCTGATCGCGGCCATCAGTTCCATACGGTTGTTGGTGGTTTCCCCTTCGCCGCCCTTCAGGCAGCGTTCTTTCAGGATATCGTCACCATTCAGCGCACGCAACAAAACGCCCCATCCCCCGGGGCCGGGGTTTCCGGAACATGCACCATCGGTCCAGGCGTGTAGATCAGGCATTCTGTGGCTTTCTTAAGGTGATGGTAATATGTTGGGCTTCTTCGCCGCTGAGGCCGATGGACGATCCGCGGGTGATTTGCGGATCAGCCAGGCCGGCCCCCTGCATATGGGACAGCAGTTCATCTTCAGTGAAGTAACTGTAGAGGCGGCCAATGCTGTCGCGATGTTCACCATCACCCAGCTTCATTGCGATGTAAAACAGGCCGCCGGGCTTCAGGGTTGCGGTCAGCTGAGTGATCAGATCGGGGAAGGCATCACGCGGCGCGTGCAGCAGGCTGAAGCTGGCCCAGATGCCGTCGTAGGTATCCTGACCACCGACCTCTTCAAAGCGGGCGATGCGGGCTGTGACACCGCTGTCACAGGCGAGTTGCACCATGTCAGGTGAGGCATCCACGGCATCCACACGGTGACCAGCATCCTGCATGGCTTTCGCCATATGGCCGGGGCCACAACCGAGATCAAGGATCAGAGAACCGGCAGGCAGAGCGGCGATAAAAGACCCTAATTCAGGGGATTTTGCATCTTCGGTGGTGATTTTCGCATAGTCAGAACTGCGCGCGTTGTAGACTTGGATTGTTTCGTCATCGACAGGCATCAGGCTTTCTCCATCGCAAGTTTCAGGCCCAGACCTGCAAAGCTGGCAGCGAAGATCCGGCGGATCCAGCTTTGCGCGCGTGGGTTTTCAAGAACCTTGCGGCGGGCGACGGAGGCAAAGACACCGTAAAGCACGAAGACAAGGAAGGTCATGACCATGAAGGCTGCGCCCAGGGTGATCATTTCGCTGGTTGCAGTGCCGGGGGTGCCGGAGAGGAACTGCGGCAGGAAGGCCAGGAAGAAGATCGACAGTTTCGGGTTCAGCACATTGATCAGCGTGCCGCGTGTTGCGGTGCGGGTGAGCGACGCGCGCGGGGCGGAATTATCCGGGTTGACCGATAGCTTGCTGCTGTCGCGCAGGGTCTGCCAGGCCATGTAAAGCAGAAAGGCGACGCCTGCGAATTTCACCAGCTGAAACAGCAGGGCAGAGCTGTGCAGGATCGCGGCAACACCCAGGATCGCGGCCAGAAGATGCGGAATGATCCCAAGGGTGCAACCCAAGGCGGCGGCAAGGGCGGCGCGGTGTCCGCGCAAAAACCCGGTGGAGATCGTATAGATCACGCCCGTCCCAGGGGAGAGCACAACAATCAGGGCGGTCAGCAGGAATTCGGGGGTCATGGTGGCCTCTTACGTGCGCAGGACGCGCGGGACTTTGAACTCGATGTTTTCCTGTGCGGTTTCAACCATTTCCACGGTCACGTCGTAACGATCACGGAAAGCGTCTATCACCTCATCCATCAGAACTTCGGGTGCGGATGCCCCGGCGGTCAGGCCGACGGATGTGATGCCGTCCAGCGCGCGCCAGTCGATATTGGCGGCGCGTTCCACCAGCTGGGAATAGTCGCAGCCAGCCGCAGCGCCGACTTCGACCAGACGGCGGGAGTTTGAGGAATTGGGCGCGCCGATCACCAGGATCGCATCGGCCTTTGGCGCGATGGCTTTAACCGCGTGCTGGCGGTTGGTGGTGGCGTAGCAGATGTCTTCCTTATGCGGGCCGACAATGGCAGGGAAACGGGCCTTGAGCGCATCGACAATATCGGCAGTGTCATCAATCGAAAGCGTCGTCTGGGTGATATAGGCAAGCTGTTCAGGGTCGCGTACCTGCAGCCCTGCCACATCGTCAGGGGTTTCGACCAGCAGGACTTCACCTTCCGGCAATTGCCCCATGGTGCCAATGGTTTCCGGGTGGCCGTCATGGCCGATCATCACCATTTGCAGGCCATTTGCAGAATGACGTTCAGCTTCGATATGCACCTTGGACACCAGCGGGCAGGTGGCATCGACCCAGATCATTTCGCGCGAAGTTGCAGCGGCGGGCACGGATTTGGGCACGCCATGGGCGGAGAAGATCACCGGGCGGTCATCGGGGCAATCGGTAAGTTCTTCGACAAAGATAGCGCCTTTGGCCTTCAGCCCGTCGACAACAAATTTATTGTGCACGATTTCGTGGCGCACATAGACGGGCGCGCCCCATTTTTCGATCGCCATTTCGACAACACGAATGGCGCGGACAACACCGGCGCAGAAACCGCGCGGCGCGGCGAGATAGATGGTCAGGGGGGATTTAGCTGTCATGGTGGCATCCTGCTTGCGTAGTTCACATTTAGGCGCAGGAAGCTTCAAGGTCCAGACCTGGCGTTCAGCTGGGGGACCGGAAAGGGATGTATGATCGCGACGTCGTGGTCTGCCGCGATCATACTTTTTATATGCTGCGTATTACTCGGCTGTTTCCGGCGTGGCCGGATCAAAGTTCTCGCGCGGAGGCCGCCCGATCACGTCTTTAAGTTCCTGGAGCTCGATGAAGTTATCCGCCTGGCGACGGAGTTCATCTGAGATCATAGGAGGCTGGGACCGGATGGTGGAAACCACAGACACACGGACACCTTTGCGTTGGATGCTTTCGATCAATGGTCTGAAATCTCCATCCCCGGAGAACAGAACAATGTGATCGACATGGGGCGCAAGCTCCATCGCATCGACAGCAAGTTCGATGTCCATATTGCCTTTGACTTTCCGCCGGCCCATGGAATCTGTGTATTCCCGTGCCGGTTTGGTGACCATTGTGAACCCGTTATAGTTCAGCCAGTCGACCAGGGGCCGGATCGGAGAATAGTCATCATTTTCCAGCAGCGCAGTGTAGTAAAACGCGCGCAGCAGGCGACCGCGGCGCATGAATTCCTGGCGCAGCAGTTTGTAATCGATGTCGAAACCCAGTGACTTTGCAGCGGCGTATAGGTTAGAGCCATCAATGAACAGCGCCAGCCGTTCGTCTCGGTAAAACATGTAATCCCTTTCGGTAAAGTGACGTTTCGTCCCGAATTACTAATTACAGAGGCCTGGCGACCTCTGATGCGAAACTTACCATAGATAGGGGATATAAGCAGGGGAAAAGCAGTTGAAAAGTAAGAAAGCACATAAAACCGCCGTGATCGCATTGGGTGCGAACGATGACAGCGACTCGCTGGCGATGGTTGAACGCCTCCAGGTTGCCCTTGCGGAGCTTGAGTCTGAAGACATATCCGTGCGATTGGTCAGTAAGTTTTACCATTCCCCTTGTTTTCCAGCAGATTATGGTAACGATTTTGTAAACGCAGTCGCTGTTCTGGACGTTTTTCTGCCCCCGAATGAGGTGTTAATGCACCTTCATGAGGTGGAAAAAAACGCAGGTAGAATAAGGGGAAAGCGCTGGGGAACACGGCCTCTGGACCTTGATTTGCTGGCGCAAGAAAATTGCGT
Source organism: Halocynthiibacter styelae (assembly GCF_016123485.1). Lineage (GTDB taxonomy): Bacteria > Pseudomonadota > Alphaproteobacteria > Rhodobacterales > Rhodobacteraceae > Halocynthiibacter > Halocynthiibacter styelae. The sequence continues at coordinate 30,614 of NZ_JADCKQ010000003.1, forward strand.
CTTGCCCAATCCCGATACCTTTCTTCGCTGGCACAACCTGCCTTTATCGGCACAATTAGAGGAAACCCCTGGTGAAATCATCCTGCCGCATCCGCGAATCACTGACAGGGGATTCGTTCTGATTCCGATGCGCGATGTGTTGCCGGACTGGGTGCATCCGGTGACGGGCAAAACGGTTGATGAGCTGATTGCAGCCCTTCCTGAGGGGGCATGTGATGGCATAACCCCCCTGGACTTGCCGTAAAAGCGGGTATTTGCGCAGCATAGGATGAAAAATGCAGGTATTGTGAAACATCAATTCCTGCTTGAATTCCGTTGCAGTGCAGCGTAAGTCAGTATCTTCAGACATCCCTGGAAATTGGAGCTCCCATGGCCCGCGTTACGGTTGAAGATTGCGTCGACAAAGTACAGAACCGGTTTGAACTGGTAATGCTTGCCTCTCACCGGGCACGTGAAATTTCTGCAGGTGCGGAACTGACCGTCGACCGCGACAACGACAAAAACCCTGTTGTTGCTCTGCGTGAGATTGCCGACGAGACACAGGCAGTTGATGATCTGCGTGAGCGCGCCATTGAAAGCCATCAGACCCAGATCGAGGTTGATGAACCTGAAGAAGACGCTATGGCGCTTCTGATGGGTGCTGAAGCAGACAAGCCTGCTGAAGACGATATGAGCGAAGAACGCCTGCTGCGTCAGTTGATGGAAGCGCAAGGCCAGGGTTAACCCCAGCGAAAGGTCGTAAGACCTGAGAAGAGTGCAGCCTGAATGGCCGAAGAAACCACTGTCGATGACCTGATTGACTGCATTCGTGCATATAATCCGAAATGCAATGAACATCTGATCCGCGCGGCGTTTGATTACGGCGCGCGTATGCATGAGGGGCAGTTCCGCCATTCCGGCGAACCCTATTTTACGCACCCGGTTGCTGTTGCCATGATCGTGGCTGAACAGAAGCTGGATGATGCAACGATCATCACGGCCCTGCTGCATGATACAATTGAAGACACCAAATCCACCTTCGCCGAAGTGGCTGAGATGTTTGGGTCTGAGGTTGCTGAACTTGTGGATGGTGTCACCAAACTGACAAATCTGCAGCTGTCATCGAGTGAAACCAAACAGGCGGAAAATTTCCGTAAACTGTTTATGGCGATGTCGAAAGACATGCGGGTTCTGCTGGTGAAGCTTGCAGACCGTTTGCACAATATGCGCACCATCAAAGCCATGCGCCCGGAAAAGCAGGTGCAGAAGGCACGGGAAACCGTGGATATCTATGCGCCGCTTGCGGGCCGTATGGGTATGCAGTGGATGCGCGAAGAGCTGGAAGATCTGACTTTTGGGGTGCTGAACCCGGAAGGCCGGACCTCTATCATGCGCCGTTTCGTGCATTTGCGCGATGAAAGCGGCGATGTGATCGAAAAGATTACCGGCGATATTGAGACAGAGCTTGAGAAAGCGGGTGTCACGGCCGAAGTCTACGGACGTGCCAAGCGGCCCTATTCGGTCTGGCGCAAGATGGAAGAGAAAGACCAGGGCTTTTCGCGTCTTTCTGACATCTATGGCTTTCGGGTGATCACCCGGGAAATCAGTGACTGTTATCGTGTGCTGGGGGCGATCCATGCCCGCTGGAATGCGATCCCGGGCCGGTTTAAGGATTATATCTCTCAGCCGAAATCAAACGGATACCGTTCCATCCATACGACCGTTTCTGGGCGGGATGGGAAACGCGTTGAAGTCCAGATCCGCACGCCGCAGATGCATGACGTGGCAGAGGTCGGGGTTGCGGCGCATTGGTCGTATAAAAACGGCGAACAAAGTGAAAACCCCTTTGCGGTGGATCCGGCGAAGTGGGTTGCCAGTCTGAATGAACGGTTTGATTCCGCTGAGGATCACGATGAATTCCTCGAGCATGTGAAGCTTGAGATGTATTCTGATCAGGTGTTTTGTTTCACGCCCAAAGGCGAAGTCATCAAACTGCCCCGTGGCGCGACGCCGCTGGATTTTGCTTATGCGATCCACACGCGCATTGGTGACAGCTGCGTGGGTGCGCGTATCGACGGCATTCGCACGCCTTTGTGGACGCGGATCCGCAATGGGCAATCTGTTGAAATCACCACTGCCGAAGGCCAGCGCCCCCAGGCGACCTGGCTTGATATTGTGGCAACCGGTAAGGCGAAATCTGCGATCCGCCGGTCCCTGCGCGAAGATGACCGCGAACGATTTGTCAAGCTTGGCCGTGAACTTGCGCGGGTTGCGTTTGAACATATTGGCAAGGTTGCAAGTGATAAGGCGCTGCTGACGGCTGCACGTCAGCTTGGCCTGAAGAATGCAGATTCTCTGCTGGCGCGTCTGGGCAGTGCAGAACTGACGGCGCGGGATGTGGTGGATACGCTATATCCTGAACTTGCAGATAATCGGGGTGATGAGATCACCGCAGCGGGCGCGGTTCTGGGGCTGCCCGAAGATGAAACCCCGAAGACTGCGCAATGCTGCCAGCCGGTGCCGGGGGAACGTATCGTCGGGATAACATACCGGGGCGAAGGTGTGCTGGTGCATGGGATCGACTGCCCGGTGTTGTCTGATCTGGCGGATCAGCCGGATCGCTGGATTGACCTGCACTGGCATTCCGGACGCCATGCGGCAGAACATGCGGTCACGCTGCATGTGACGATCAGCAATGACGCGGGTGTCCTGGGACGAATTTGCACCTTGATTGGCGAGCAGAAGGCCAATATCTCAAACCTGAGATTCCTGGATCGTAAACAGGATTTTTACAGTCTTCTGATTGATGTGGAGCTGCGCGATGCGGCGCATCTGCATATGGTTATGACGGCGCTGGAAGCGGAAAGCGATGTGGCTTCGATTGAGCGACACCGTGATCCGGAACTGAAACCGTAATCAACGCCTGCGGGCAGGGGATATAGGGTGGTCTTCAAGAGGCGTGATAAGCGATCAAATCTCGTGGCGCTACGGGATTTCTTCTGGCCGAAGACCGGCTGGAAGCGTGCATATCTCTATGTAAAGCATCGCCTGCAGCGTCTGCCGGATCCGCCACACCGTATCGCGCGTGGCATATTTGCAGGCGTGTTCACCAGTTTTACACCCTTCTTCGGGCTGCATTTCTTTGTCGCGGCATTTATCTCGTTTATCCTGCGTGGCAATGTCATTGCGGCACTTTTGGCTACGTTTTTCGGCAACCCACTGACGTTCCCGTTTATCGGCCTGTCCAGCCTGAAGCTGGGGCAATATCTGCTGGGACTGATGGGGCGGGACGTGCCGGTTGCGGTGGTGGGTCAGCAGGATGTTGGGGTGGGTGCCACGCTCTGGCGTAATTTCCTGGCGATGTTTAATGATCAGGATGCGAACTGGGGCTTCCTCTGGGATTTCTACAATACCTTTTTCTTACCCTATCTTGTAGGCGGTATTCTTCCGGGGCTGATTGCCGGGATCATTTGCTATTACATCACTGTACCGGTGATTGACCTGTATCAGAAACGGCGCAAAGGACGTCTGCGGCAGAAGTTCGAGGAAATTCGCGCCCAGAAGGCGGCGAAGGCCGCGGAAGGCGCAGCGGTGCAGGCTGCGGAAAAAGCGGAACAGGCGCGGCTGAACTGGCAGGATGCCCAGGAGGTGGCGATGGAAGCCGCAGAAAAAGCTGTTGAAGCCCGTCAGGAAGCAGAAAAGAAGACGACGGAAACACCCGGGTAAACCGGCGATAATCACAGTGACAATCTTCAGATGACATCCTAGGCTCAGCTTCGAATCGGACAGGAGTTTATGATGAGCACGACATATTCCGGAAAGCTCAGACTGGGTGTGAACATCGACCATGTGGCAACCGTGCGCAATGCGCGTGGTGGCGATTATCCTGATCCTGTGCGTGCAGCAAAACTGGCAGAAGAAGCCGGCGCTGACGGCATCACAGCGCATCTGCGCGAAGACCGCCGCCACATCACTGATCCTGATATTGATGGGCTGATGGAAGCGTTGGATGTGCCTTTGAACTTTGAGATGGCCGCAACGGATGAGATGCAGGCCATCGCCCTGCGTCACAAGCCGCACGCCGTCTGTATCGTGCCGGAAAAGCGCGAGGAAAAGACGACGGAAGGCGGGCTTGAGGTTGCGCGCGATGAAAACCGCTTGGCCCATTTCATTGCGCCTCTGCGGGAAGCGGGCTGTCGTGTGTCGATCTTTATCGCCGCTGACCGTGCCCAGATCGAAGCCGCAAACCGCATTGGGGCCGAAGTGATCGAACTGCACACCGGCGCGTATTGCGACGCCCATGCTGAAGGACGGTTTGAGGAACGTGATGCAGAACTGGAACGCCTGCGCGAAATGTCCACCTTCGCCCATTCCCTTGGCCTTGAAGTCCACGCGGGCCATGGTCTGACTTATGAAACGGTTCAACCGATTGCCGCCTTTCCTGAGGTGATGGAGCTGAACATCGGGCATTTCCTGATGGGCGAAGCCATGTTCCGTGGTCTGACGCCTGCGATTTCAGAAATGCGCCGCCTGATGGATGAAGCCCGCGCATGATCACGGGCGGGTTCATCGCGATCTGGATCGCCTGGATCCTGGCCGGGGGCAGCCCCGGACCAGCGACCATGGGGATCGCCGGAACTGCGATGAATGAAGGCCGCCGGGCCGGGCTTGCTTTTGCACTGGGCATCTGTGCCGGGTCCGCGTCCTGGGGGATTGCAGCGGCACTGGGCCTGTCGGCGGTGATGCTGGCCCATGCCTGGGTGTTTGAACTGATCCGCTACTTTGGCGTGGCTTACCTGGGCTGGCTTGCGCTGAAAGCCCTGCGCCGGGCGATGACATCGGATGAAGTTGCATTGGGCAATCCCGTGACCGGATCTTTGACCGCGATCTTTGCCAAGGGCGCCATGATCCACCTGACCAACCCGAAAGCCATTCTCAGCTGGGGGTCAATCTATGCGATTGTTGCGCCTGCTGACGCGGGTCTTGCGACACTGTTGGGCTATTTCGCCTTGCTGTACGCCGGATCAGTGATGACGTTTATCGGCTATGCTTTTCTATTTTCTTCGGCCAGAATGGTGCGTGCATATACGCGCATGCGGCGCGTTTTTGATTTTGCATTCGCGGCATTTTTTGGCGTCGCGGCCTTTAAAATTTTTACAGTGAGATTAACGTGATGATATTGACGAAGCTGATATATTCGATGGCCGTGAGCTGCGGTCTGGCGTCTGGTGCGATGGCGCAGGTTGTGAATGATTGCGACTGGCAGTCTGCTGCGGCCAATCTGGCGGAACCCTGGGAAGATAACACCCGCACGTTTTCAGAAGGACGGGTGCGGCTGGCGTTGATTGACACCTGGGAGCCGGCTTCGGCTGCGTTTCACATTCTGGTGCTGTCGCCGCCGGATGATGAACTTGGTATCCGCCAGTGCAAGATGATTTCCCAAACCTCATCTCTTGGTTTTACCGGGATCGAATTTTCCATGTTGGAGGCGCGCTATGACCCGGCCATCGGTCTGATCTTTCAGGTGCCGGGGTTTGAATATGCGAATGACGGCATCGATAATACGCCAATTGGCCTGGAATTCACCCTGAACCAGGCGACAGGCGCAATCACAGTAGAAAAGTTTCTGAACCGCGAATGATTTTAGGTATCGGCACAGATCTTGCGAATATTGAACGCATCACGGGCACGCTGGATCGCTTTGGCGACCGGTTCAAAAAACGTGTGTTCACGGAAACCGAACGTGCAAAGGCGGAACGCCGCAAGGATGTGGCCGGGACCTATGCCAAACGCTGGGCCGCGAAAGAAGCCTGTTCCAAAGCGCTTGGCACCGGGCTTGCTATGGGGATTTCCTGGAAAGATATGGCGGTCAGCAACCTGAAAACCGGTCAGCCGGTGATGGAAGTCACGGGCTGGGCGAAAGAACGGCTGGATGAAATGACGCCGCCGGGGCATGAGGCGATCATTCATGTGACCCTGACCGATGATCATCCCTGGGCGCAGGCTTTTGTGGTGATTGAGGCCCGCCCGCTACCGGCGTAATTCTGCCTTCCGGTTGACTCTGCGGTCCTTGCCCCTCATATCGACAGGACAGAATTTAACGGGCCGCAGGGCCAGGCAAAGCAGGACCGCGCAATGACCACAGAAGAGCTTGAGCCAAAACAGGAAGGCCTGTTTGAGACCGTGAAAACCGTGGTCTGGGCTTTGCTGATTGCGGGCATCTTCCGCACCCTGTTCTTCCAGCCGTTTTTCATCCCCTCCGGGTCGATGAAAGATACGCTGTTGGTGGGTGATTTCCTGTTTGTGAACAAGATGGCCTATGGCTATTCGCAATATTCCTGCCCCTTCGGACTTTGCCCGTTTTCCGGCCGGATCCTGGGCGGTGAACCCGCGCGCGGCGATGTGGTTGTTTTCCGCCATCCGACCAACAACCAGGATTATATCAAACGCCTGATTGGCCTGCCGGGCGACCGTATTCAGGTGAAAGACAGTGTCATTTACATCAACGGCGAAGCTGCGCCGCAGGTGCCGGATGGGGTCTTCCGCGAGGTGTTTGAACCACAGGGTGGTCAGGGCCGTCTGCCGGCGTGTGAATATCGTGAAGGCAATGACTGTGTGAAAACCCGTTATATCGAAACCCTTCCTGGCGGTGTGTCCCATTCGATCCTGGATATTGGTTTGCGCGCGACCGACAATACACCTGTGTTTACCGTGCCAGAGGGCGAATATTTCTTCATGGGTGACAACCGCGATAATTCCATCGATTCCCGTGTTCCGCAAAGCCGCAATGGCGTGGGTTTTGTCCCCTATGAAAACCTGATCGGCCGGGCCGATCGCGTGGTGTTTTCCTCTGCCGGGAAACGTATGTTCTATTTCTGGACCTGGCGTTCAGATCGTTTCTTTAAGGCGGTCGAGTGAAAGTTTCTGCAGAAATAAAAGGGTTTCAGACCCGTATTGGTTATGACTTCCGCGCGCCCGATCTGTTGATCCGGGCGCTGACGCATTCTTCCATGTCCTCGCCCACCCGTGACGACAACCAGCGCCTTGAATTCCTGGGCGACCGGGTGCTTGGGCTTGTCATGGCCGAAGCCTTGCTGGAAGCTGACCAGCAGGCGGCAGAAGGCCAGCTTGCGCCGCGTTTTAACCAGCTTGTGCGCAAGGAAACCTGCGCAGATGTTGCGCGTGAAATTGATCTGGGCGCAGTGCTGAAACTTGGTCGTTCTGAAATGCTGTCTGGCGGACGTCGCAAAAACGCGCTGCTGGGTGACGGCATGGAGGCCGTGATCGCAGCCGTGTATAAAGACGGTGGCTTTGACGCGGCGCGGGACCTGATCCTGCGGCTCTGGAATGCGCGGATCAACCATGTGGAAGCAGATGCACGCGACGCCAAAACCTCTCTGCAGGAATGGGCGCAGGCCCGCAAACAACAACCCCCGAAATATGTGGAGCTTTCCCGCTCCGGCCCGGATCATGCTCCGGTATTTATAATCGAAGCGCAGTTGCAAACCGGTGAGGCAGAACAAGCCACCGCAGGCAGCAAGCGCGAAGCCCAGCAAATGGCCGCAAAGGCGCTGCTGGAGCGTCTGGAGAAAAAGAAATGACAGAAACACGCGCGGGCTTTGTCGCCCTGATCGGTGAACCCAATGCCGGGAAATCCACTTTGACCAACCGCATGGTCGGGGCCAAAGTTTCCATCGTAACCCACAAGGTGCAGACCACCCGCGCCCGCATTCGCGGCGTGGCACTTGAGGGCCAATCGCAGATGGTGTTTGTTGATACGCCAGGTCTGTTCCGTCCGCGCCGTCGTCTTGATCGCGCCATGGTCGCCGCCGCCTGGAGCGGTGCTGCAGATGCGGATGTGGTTGTTCTGATGATTGAGGCACATCGCGGTATTACCGAAGGCGTGCAGGCGATCATTGATGCACTGACGGAACGCACAACAGCCAACCAGATTGTGGCGCTGGCGATCAATAAGATTGACCGTGTGCAATCCGAAGTTCTGCTGAAACTGACGCAGGATCTGAACGAAGCCTATGATTTCAAAGAAACCTTTATGATTTCTGCGGAACGTGGCCACGGGGTTGAGGCCTTGAAGTCCTGGGTGGCAACGCAGGTGCCTGAAGGCCCATGGCTTTACCCGGAAGATCAGATTGCCGACCTGCCCATGCGTATGATCGCAGCGGAAATGACCCGTGAAAAACTGACCCTGCGTCTGCATCAGGAACTGCCTTACCAGCTGACCGTTGAGACGGAACACTGGGAAGAACGCAAGGATGGGTCCTGTAAGGTGGATCAGAAGATCTTCGTTATGCGGGACGGTCACAAGGGGATTGTTCTGGGCAATAAGGGTGAAACAATCAAAGCCGTGTCCAAAGCTGCCCGTGAAGAGCTGGAAGAATTCCTGGGCCGTCGCGTGCATCTGTTCCTGCAGGTGAAAGTGCGCCCGAACTGGCTGGAAGAAAAAGAGCGCTACAATGAAATGGGCCTCAATTTCCGTGACGGAAACGCATGAGCCGCCTGACGGCGGACTTCTGGGTTTCGGCCTATCTGACACGCCTGCGCCTGGCGGATATTCCGGCGTTTGTTGTGAAAAAAGGTGACCTGACAGCGGGTGCTGTGTTGATCAAACTGAACACGCTTGATGGCCAGGCCGAAGCCTTTCAGCGTAGTTTTGATCTGATGACAGGGGAACGTGCCTGGATTTCCCTTTCGCAGGGGGATGAAGCGTCTGTCGATCAGGCACTTTCAAAACAGCGCAGTTTTGATCCGGATCTCTGGGTGATTGAGGTGGAAGATAAAGCCGGGCGTCACCTGTTGGATGAACCTGGCTTTTCCTGAACTAGGCGAGGGGCCAGCCCCTCGCGTTCCCCGGGATATTTACAGAACAAAAATGAAAACGACCTGGCCCCGAAGGCACAGGCCGCATTTCCGTTCACGGCCATCGGCGTCCCCGCCTGTACCGCAGATCTTTTAAAGCAGGTAAATGCTAATACTTCCCTACTCATTTTTGTTCTTTAAATATCCCGGGGGAGTCGCCTTCGGGCGACGGGGGCTGGCCCCTTTCTGCTCCGGGCCATATACTCTTGGTATGGACTGGCGTGATGAAGGGGTTCTGATATCCGTGCGCAGGCATGGTGAGAACGCCGCAATTCTGGAAGTATTTACCGCAACCCACGGGTTGCATGCGGGTGTTGTGCGCGGAGGCACCTCCCGCAAACTCGCGCCGCATCTGCAGCCGGGCAATCAGCTGGATGTGACCTGGCGGGCGCGACTGGAAGAACATATAGGCAGTTTTACCGTAGAGCCTCTGCGGGCGCGGGCGGCGGGTGTGATGAATGATCGCCTGGCACTGGCGGGGTTGAATGCGATCTGTGCCCTGATCAGTTTTGCTTTTGCGGAGCGGGAGAAACATCCGGGGCTGTATCAGCGAACGATCACGCTTTTTGATTTGCTTGCTGCAACAGAGGCCTGGCCGCTGGCCTATTTGCGTTGGGAAGCTGCGCTGTTGGATGAGCTGGGTTTTGGCCTGTCGTTGTCGAAATGCGCGGTCACCGGATCGCGGGATGATCTGATTTATGTGTCGCCGAAAACCGGGCGGGCTGTCAGCCGTGCAGGCGCGGGGGAATGGGCTGACCGTTTGTTGCCCCTGCCGCAATGCTTGCTTGGGCAGGGGGCGGTGATGGACGCAGAAATTCGGGATGGGTTGCGGACCACCGGGCATTTTCTGGCACATCACCTGGCCCCGTCTCTGGGGTCGCGCCCCTTGCCTGCTGCACGGCAGCGACTGATTGATCTGCTGGCGCGGCAGGATTAACGAGCTTCAAACAACATTTTTTCGCCATTGTCGCCGGACAGCAGCAGGACCGGGCCGCTGAATTCGATCAGGGTCATTGTTTCAAGTGCTTCAAAGAACAGCTGTTCTTTATTCAGATCCGCGCAGGCCATCCGGGTTGCGCCAATGGGGCCGGGTGTGAACCAGGGGTAGGGCGCGGGCTGATCCGCGAACCAGATATTGCAGGGGGCCTGACCGCCGATTGAACCTTTTTCCGGGAAGGCAATTGTTGCCGTCGCGTTGAAAGCCGCGCCATTGATTTCGCGCAGGTGATATTCCGCCCCGGGCGTTGCATAGCCGGAAGAGGTTTCATCAGCGCAGGCGGTCAGAAGCAGAAGGCCCGCAGGGAGGAGAAGGTGTTTCATGCGAAAAATCTGGCCTGCGCAGCGTATTTGCGCAAGCCAGAGGATGTTTTACCCCAGAAGACGGCGGGAAATCACCTGGGCCTGAATTTCAGCGGCGCCTTCAAAAATGTTCAGAATGCGTGCATCGCAAAGCACACGGGAAATCTGATACTCCAACGCAAAGCCGTTGCCGCCATGGATCTGCAAGGCATTGTCAGCAGACGCCCAGGCAACACGTGCGCCCAACAGTTTCGCCATACCAGCTTCAAGGTCACAGCGTTTGTCGTGGTCTTTTTGCCAGGCACTGTAATAGGTCAGCTGGCGTGCGATCATCAGTTCAACCGCCATCATCGCCAGTTTGCCACCAACACGGGGAAAGTTGATCAGGCTTTTGCCGAATTGTTTACGGTCAATCGCGTATTGCATGCCGAGTTCCAGCGCGTTTTGCGCGACACCAATCGCGCGGGCGGCGGTCTGGATGCGGGCGCTCTCAAACGTCTGCATCAGCTGTTTAAAGCCTTTGCCTTCCTCGCCGCCCAGAAGGTTTTCCGCCTTCACTTTGAACCCGTCAAACGCCAGTTCATATTCCTTCATACCACGATAGCCCAGAACTTCGATCTCGGTGCCGGTCATGCCCTCGGTTGGGAAGGGGGCGTCATCGGTGCCGGGGGTTTTTTCGGCCAGGAACATCGACAGACCACGGTGATCTGTGCTGTCAGGATCCGTGCGCGCAAGCAAAGTCATCACATGGGTGCGGGCCGCGTGGGTGATCCAGGTTTTATTGCCGTTCACTGTATAAGTGTCGCCATCAAGGGTGGCGCGGGTGCGCAGAGACCCGAGGTCGGACCCGGTGTTTGGTTCTGTAAAGACAGCGGTTGGCAGGATCTCACCAGAGGCGAGTTTAGGCAGCCAGTTTGCCTTTTGTTCATCGGTGCCGCCGCAGATAATCAGTTCCGCCGCGATTTCGGACCGGGTGCCAAGAGAACCCACGCCGATATAGCCGCGCGACAGTTCTTCGGACACCACGACCATAGAGGCCTTTGACAGACCAAAGCCGCCGTGTTCTTCCGGGATGGTCAGGCCAAAGACGCCCATTTCAGCCAGGCTGTCGATGATTTCCATCGGGATGAGTTCATCTTTCAGATGCCAGTCGTGCGCATTGGGCACGACCTGATCATCGGCGAAACGGCGGAATTGATCGCGGATCATTTCCAGTTCCTCATCGAGGCCGGAGTTGCCGAAGACTGCAACGCCCTGTTGTTCCTGCATCAGTTCCACCAGACGCATCCGCGCGGCCTGGCTGTTGCCCTGATTGCAGAGGGTCATAACAGCAGGGGCCATCAGGGCGCGCTGATCGTCCTGCGTCAGGCCCATGTCCTGCAGGCGGGCGATTTCATTCTGGCTCATGGGGATGCCGCCGTAGATCTGCCAGAGATATTCCCCAAAGGCGATTTGGTGGATCAACTGTTCGGTCTCGCCGAATTTGCCGTCAGCATTCAGACGATCGGCCCAGGCCTGCATTTGTTGCAGGGCTTCAACATAGGTCGCAAGCCAGGACAATGCATGTGCAGCATGTTGATTCTGTTCCAGCAGGGCCCCACTGATCCGGTCGCCATCCAGTGTCATTTCACGCACCTTCGCCTGGGCGGTTTGTAGCACAGATTGCACGGGAGCAAGGCTGTCGCGCGTCAGGGACAGAAGGTCAGGAAGAAGGATTTTATCCGTCATGGCGGGCCTCATCAGATCAGGAATGCCCGGAAGGGGCGTCAGGGTTGTGATTAATCACTTTGCAGGTGCAGCGCAACTAAAATGCGGCAATGCGGCAATTTTTGAACAATAATAACAATTGTGATTTTGTGCTGGTCTTTGATACCTGGCGGGATAGGGTCAGCATGACGCGTAGGAGGGCAGGGCATGATCACAGAAATCGGGATGCAGTTGATGGTGATCGCCGCTTTGATCACCTTGTTTGCCGGGGTAGTAAAAGGGGCCGTGGGCTTTGCCATGCCGATGATCATGATCTCGGGCATCAGTTCGATCCTGCCTGCGGAAACCGCGCTGGCCATGCTGATCTTGCCGACTGTGTTAAGCAATGTCACCCAGGCCCTGCGCCAGGGCTGGCGGGCGGCGCGGGAATCGATTGTGCGGTTTCGGGTCTATTTGCTGGTGGGGGCGGTGTTCCTTTTGCTTGGGGCGCAGCTTGTGCCTTACTTGCCGTCGCATATTCTGCTGCTGATTATCGGTGTGCCGGTCAGTGCCTTTGCGCTGATGCAATTGCTTGGCGTGCAGTTCCATGTTGCCCCGGAAAACCGCCTGAAAGCCGAGAGCATGGTTGCGACGATTGCCGGGTTTATCGGTGGCATGTCCGGTGTTTGGGGGCCGCCGACCGTGGCCTATCTGACCGCAACCAACACACCAAAGCAGGAACAGGTGCGGGTGCAGGGCGTGATTTACGGCCTTGGCGCGGTCTTGCTGTTTCTGGCGCATCTACAGACGGGCGTGGTGTCCATGCGCACGCTGCCGGCCTCTGCCCTGATGCTGATTCCGGCGGGCATTGGTATGTTAATCGGCTTCGCCATTCAGGACCGTCTGGATCAGGCGAAGTTTAAGAAAGCAACGCTTTTGGTTCTGGTGGTCGCCGGGCTGAACCTTGTGCGGCGCGGTGCTATGGGCTAAAATTTATGTAAAACGTAAAATAATCATTGTAATAAGCTAATCATTTATTACATAACCCTCCAACTTCACCTTTGTTGGATGGCCCATTATGAAAACCTTTCTCTCTTCCGTCGCTGCCCTTGCAGTGCTTTCCCTCAGTGCCTGTGGCTTTGGTGCGGGCATTGAAACCGTGCAGGCTTCGGATGCTGTTATCGTTACCGGGGTGATTGATGCTTATACGGAAGAAGATCTGCGCGAGGCGGTGAAGAGTAACCCATCCGCCAGTAAACTTGTGCTGCAATATGTGCCCGGGTCTTCTGATGATGAGGCATCGTTGACCGGGCTGTCACGGTTTGTACGTGGATCCGGGCTGACAACCATTGTACCTGCGAATGGGATGGTGGCATCGGGTGGGACAGATTTGCTGACTATGGGGGCTGTACGGATCATTGAACCCGGGGCCTGTATTGGTGTGCACACCTGGGCCGCCGGATTTAACGTGAGCGGCGCTGACCTGCCGCGCAATGCACCGGAACATGAACTTTATCTGCAGTTCTATCGCGATATGGGCATTGATGAGGCATTTTACTGGTTCACTCTGGAAGCCGCCGGGCCGGATGAAATCCACTGGATGAGTGACGCAGAAATCAACCGGTTTAAACTCAGCACCACACCTCTGCGCAGTTCTGTGCAGGAAACGGCTGAACAACGTGCTGCCCGTTGTGAGATGCGATAAGGATTCCGTAAAATTGAAAAGGCCGCCTCACTGGGCGGCCTTTTTGCGTTCATTGTCAGGGCAATTTACCCAATCGCGACTGCTTTCACATCGTCGTCGATGTAAGCTTCGTATTGCGCGAAGTTGTCGGCGAACATGGAAACCAGTTTCGCGGCCTGACGGTCATAGCTTTCCGGGTTGTCCCAGGTGCGGCGCGGGTTCAGCAGAAGATCTGCAACGCCAGGTACGGATACAGGCACTTCAAAGCCAAAGTTCTCGTCGTTGCGGAATTCCGCATCCGCCAGGGATCCGTCCAGTGCCGCTGTCAGCAGCGCGCGGGTTGCGCGGATTGGCATGCGGGAACCGGTGCCATATGCGCCGCCGGTCCAGCCGGTGTTGACCAGCCAGCAGGTTGCACCATGGGTGGCGATTTTTTCACGCAACAGGTTGCCATACACTTCCGGACGACGGGGCATGAAAGGTGCGCCGAAGCAGGTAGAGAATGTGGGCTCTGGCTCGGTCACGCCTTTTTCTGTGCCAGCCACTTTGGACGTGAAGCCAGACAGGAAGTGATACATCGCCTGCGCAGGTGTCAGACGTGCGATCGGAGGCAGAACACCAAATGCGTCACAGGTCAGCATGATGATGTTTTTCGGGTGACCCCCCAGAGAGTTTTCAGACGCGTTTGAGATATAGTGCAGCGGGTAAGCGCAACGCATGTTGGCTGTCAGGCTGTCATCATCAAAGTCCAGTTCGCGGGTCTCTTTGTCCCAGACCATGTTTTCAATCACGGTGCCGAACTTGGACGTGGTTGCGTAGATCTCTGGCTCTGCCTCGGCGGACAGGTTGATGGTCTTGGCGTAGCAGCCGCCTTCAAAGTTGAAGATGCCCTTGTCGGACCAGCCGTGTTCATCGTCACCGATCAGCACGCGTTCAGGATCTGCGGAGAGGGTGGTTTTACCGGTGCCGGAAAGACCAAAGAAGACCGCACTATCAACCGGGTTGCCCTTGGCGTGGTTCGCGGAACAATGCATTGGCATGATGCCTTTGCCGGGCAGCAGGTAGTTCAGCAGAGAGAAAACAGATTTTTTGTTTTCACCAGCATATTCGGTGCCGCCGATCAGGATGGTCTTCTTGTCGAAGTTCAGCGCGATCACAGTTTCGGAACGACAGCCGTGTTTCGCCGGATCAGCCTGGAAGCTTGGGCAGTTGATGACGGTGAATTCAGGTGCGAATTCATCCAGCTCTTCCGCATCCGGACGACGCAGCAGGTGACGGATGAACAGGCCATGCCATGCAAATTCAGTGACCATACGCACGTCCAGACGGTTTGCCGGGTCGGCACCGCCAAAAAGATCCTGTACGTAGTAATCTTTGCCTTTCATGTGCTCCAGCATGTCAGCATGCAGCGCATCAAAGGCGTCAGGCGTCATCGGGGCGTTGTTTTCCCACCAGATGGTGTCTTCCACGGAAGGCGTGCGAACAACAAATTTATCTTTCGGAGAACGACCGGTGTGTTTTCCGGTTTCAACCAGGAAGGTGCCGCCATTGCCAAGGTGGCCTTCGCCACGGCCAAGAGCAGCTTCTACCAGTGCGGCTTCGTTCAGGTTGTAATAGACGTTCCCCAGTCCTGAGATGCCCTGATCTTCAAGTTTGCAGTTAGGGTTGACGCGTCCTGTCATTGGTATGCTCCTGTGTCCGGCTTGCGGAGGAATTACAAAAACCGCCCCAAATGGCGGCCGACCCTGCGGTGAGTCGCGATCTTCTTAACATGGGGGAAATTGGGGTGAACAGGCAGCTGACCCATAGTTAGCGCAATCAAATGACATATTTGTAAATGAAATTTCGGTGATGTTGCAGAAATCCCGTAAATGAAGCAAAATCCGCAAGAGGCGGCCGGGTTGGCAGCAGATTAACGAATGTTATGGGTTTTGGTGATATTCTGTCGTGTAAACGACGGGTGATTCGCAATTAACGGTTGATTCCCGGTGTCGAACCGGGAAAATGTTCAAAAATCTAAGGCGAAAGCAAAAGGAAGCCCGATGTCCCGAATCGCGCTGGTTGATGACGACAGAAATATCCTGACGTCAGTATCTATTACTCTGGAAGCGGAAGGTTTCGAGGTTGAAACCTATAATGACGGTCAGTCCGCTTTGGATGCGTTTACCAAACGGATGCCCGATCTTGCGGTGCTTGATATTAAAATGCCCCGTATGGATGGCATGGATCTGTTGCAGCGCCTGCGCCCGAAAACGCAGATTCCTATTATTTTTCTGACATCCAAAGATGATGAAATTGATGAAGTCCTGGGCTTGCGTATGGGCGCGGATGACTATGTGAAAAAACCGTTTTCGCAACGCCTTCTGGTTGAACGCATCCGGTCGCTGCTGCGCCGTCAGGAAGCTTTGGAAACCAATGAAGTTGCGGTTGAAGAAGATCAGAAAGTCATGCAACGCGGGAACCTTTCCATGGATCCCCTGCGTCATGCGGTGATCTGGAAGGGCAAAGATGTATCCCTGACCGTGACAGAATTTCTGCTTCTGCAATCTCTGGCACAGCGCCCGGGTTTTGTGAAAAGCCGCGATCAGCTGATGGATGTGGCTTATGATGATCAGGTCTATGTGGATGACCGGACCATCGACAGTCACATCAAACGACTGCGGAAAAAAATGCGCATGGTGGATGATAGCTTCTCTGCGATCGAAACTTTGTACGGTATCGGCTATCGTTACAACGAAGAGTGACGATACGGATGCGCAGCAATCAGCCCGGAGCTGATCTATGACTATACCTTCCGGTGATAAAGCCCCGGGGGACCCTCAGGCACACCAACCAGGTGTTGTCCTTGGGGAGGACTGGGTTGCTGCAGACGGATCTGTTGACGCAGAAACCCTGAGCCGGCGAAACCGGGGCGGGATTGTGTCTCTGAACCGGTCGCCGCTTGCCCGCAAAATCATCACGTTTAATCTGCTGGCGCTGATTTTTCTGGTGGCGGGTGTTCTGTTCCTGAACCCATTCCGGGACAGTCTGGTGCTTCAGCGTGAAGTCGGGCTTCAGGCGGAAGCAGAACTGATTGCGGATGTATTTGAAGCACAGCTGCGCTTTGAAAATGCCCGAAGACCGGCAGGGCTGAATGCCCGGGGGATAGACACGTTCTTTGACGCGGGGATCGTTTCCGATACGCTTGCGGGGCTGGAACTGCCCCCCGGGGTTGAAACTTTTGTTTTCTCTCCGGATGGAGATTATCTGGGGTCAGCCCGGGGCCACAGCCGGAATTCGCTGGTGCCCGGATCCGGGGGCGGTGATCGTGCGACTCTGATCACTGATTTTCTGAACTCGATCTGGGATGTGATTTCTGGTGTCCTGGCGCCTGAGATGCCGGAAGATACCCACAGTGCCCGTGATCGCGCGCAACAACTGATCGACCAGACACTGATTGCAGGCGCTATGAGCCGGACCTGGCGCAATGCGCATGAAGGCACCAGTTTCGCGGTCTCAACACCGGTCATGGCGCAGGGGCGGGTGGCTTCGGTGCTCGCCGTTCTGAGTGCTGCTGGCGAAATTGATGAACTGGTGCGACAGGAACGCGAACAGGTGTTGCAGATCTTTGTGATTGCGATCCTTGTTTCGATCGTACTGTCACTTGTGCTGGCCTCTACTATGGCGAACCCGCTGTCCGATCTGGCTGCGGCTGCCGAACTGGGGCGGGATGAGAAAGCCCGCAAGATTAACCCGGGTCGTATCCGGATCCCGGATCTGACGGCGCGACCAGATGAAATCGGGCGTTTGTCGGGTGCGTTGCGGGGCATGGTTGCCGCACTGTATGACCGGATTGACGCCAACGAACAATTTGCCGCTGACGTTGCGCATGAAATTAAGAACCCGCTGGCATCGCTGCGATCCGCGATCGGGACGTTGCGGGTGGCGAAGAAGGATGAACATCGGGACCGTCTGCATGATGTGATCGAACATGATGTGCGGCGCCTGGATCGTCTTGTCAGTGATATTTCAAATGCTTCGCGTCTTGACAGTGAGCTGGTCAAGGAAGACGAACAGGAATTCAATCTTCTCAAGATGCTGAAAAACCTGACAGACTATCTGGCCGGTGAAGCGGAACGCAAAGGGGTTGAATTTATTGCGGATCTTCCGCGCGAGAATATCGTTTTCCACGGGCTTGAGGCCCGGCTGGCCCAGGTTTTTGTCAATCTGATCACCAACGCGATTTCTTTCTGCGAAGACGGTGATGCTATTCGTGTCTGGGTGCGGCGTCGGGATAACCGTATTCTTGTGGTGGTTGAAGACACCGGTCCGGGCATCCCCGATGGGGCCTTGCAGAAGATTTTTAACCGGTTTTACTCTGAACGCCCTGAAAGGCAGTTTGGTAACAATTCCGGGTTGGGGCTGGCAATTTCCAAACAGATCGTCGAAGCTCATGGGGGCGTGATCTGGGCGGAAAACATTCGCCCGACTGAGGCTGACTTAATGTCCGAACCTCTTGGGGCGCGCTTTGTTGTTGGTTTGCCTGTTTAAGAGGAAAGGTGATGTCAGTGAAGGAAGTCAGGACATCACCGGAAATATCCAAAACGTTACACGCAACGGCGGTGGCCCTGAATGGCAAAGCTGTTTTGATCCTCGGGCGATCTGGCAGCGGTAAATCCGGGTTTGCATTGCAACTGATGGCCTGCGGCGCGCTTCTGGTTGCGGACGATCGTGTGCATATAACGAAACAGGATCAGTTCCTTCAGGCCCATGCGCCCGACACCCTGCCGGGGCATGTCGAGGCACGCGGGGTGGGCATTCTGAAAGCTGATTATGTGCAAAGCGCTGAAATCGTGCTGGTTGTTGATCTTGAGACTGCCGAAAAGGACCGCTTGCCGGTCCCTCGCAGTTGCAGCATTCTTGGGGTGAACCTCCCTGTAGTTCGCCGCGTGGATGCCCCGTATTTTCCCGCAGCAATACTGCAGTTTCTGAAAAGCGGACGAGCAGAGCTATGACGGATGACACAATGCAGATGCCTGCAGATACGGGCCAGCGGCTTGTCCTGGTGACAGGCCCATCCGGTGCAGGACGTTCAACCGCGATTAATGTGCTGGAAGATATCGGGTTTGAAGCCATTGATAACCTGCCTCTGACGCTTTTGCCGCGGCTTCTGGACGGCCCCCCGCTTGATCAGCCCTTGGCGCTGGGCATTGATGCCCGCAACCGTGACTTTTCCACCGATGCATTGCTGGATGTTCTGGAACATTTACGGCAGCGCGCAGGCATCAAAGCGCAGACCCTGTTTCTGGATTGCCGCGATGATGTGCTGTTGCGCCGTTTCTCAGAAACCCGCCGCCGTCATCCCCTGGCCCCGGCCGAAGATCCGGCGCTGGGCATTCAGCGGGAAAATGATCTATTGGTGCCGATTCGTGCCCGTGCCGATATTCTGATCGAAACCTCTGAACTGACCCCGCATGAGTTGCGGGCTGAAGTTGAACACTGGTTTGCCCCGGATACCAGCCAACGCCTTGCGGTCAGCATCCACAGTTTTTCCTATAAACGCGGTGTGCCGCGTGGGGTGGATATGATTTTTGACTGCCGTTTCCTGCGCAATCCCTATTGGGAACCTGCTTTGCGGGGCATGAATGGGCAGCATCGTGAGGTGGCTGAATATGTTGCGCAGGACACACGCTTTACAGAGTTCTTTGACAAAGTCACCGATTTGTCGCAAATGCTGCTGCCAGCCTATATCGAAGAAGGTAAGGCACATTTGTCTATCGGGTTTGGCTGCACGGGTGGTCAGCACAGATCTGTAACGGTCGCGGAAAAGCTTGCAGCGACGTTAAGGCAGAACGGGTGGTCAGCATCGCTGCGCCACCGGGAACTGGAACGCAAAGCCAAAGGCGAAAGCCCGAGCGAAGTGGGGAAACGGAATTGATCGGGATTGTGATTGTCGCGCATGGTGGGCTTGCGGGTGAGTATCTGAAGGCCGTGGAACATGTCGTTGGTGTTCAGTCCGGAATGCGTGCGATTGCGATTGAGTATGATCATGACCGCGACAGCAAGCGTGCGGAAATCTGTGCCGCTGCGGATGCGGTTGATGCTGGTGACGGGGTGGCAATTGTCGTTGATATGTTCGGGGGGTCGCCCTCAAACCTGTCGCTGCCGGCCTGCTGCAATGATGACCGCAAAGTGCTTTATGGCGTAAACCTTCCGATGCTGCTAAAGCTGGCGAAATCCCGGTCCCGTCCGTTTGATGTGGCGATTGACAATGCGTTGCAGGCGGGGCGGAAGTATATAAATTGTTGCGACGGCATGCGTGCAGGGTAAGTAAAAATGGCAATCAGAACACTGAACATTATTAACGAAAAAGGGCTGCATGCCCGTGCCTCTGCCAAACTGGTGGAAGTTGTGGAAGCCCATGAGGCCCGTGCTGAAGTGCGTCGCGATGGTATGGATGCCTCGGGGGACTCTATTATGGGGCTTTTGATGTTGGCAGCCTCTAAGGGAACCTCTATTGAGGTCGAAACCAGCGGTGATCAGGCAGATGCGCTGCTTGAAGCAATTGACGCGCTGGTTGCCGATAAATTCGGCGAAGATTTTTAATACAGCCCTTTTGGGCACAAATGAAGCGGATGGCGTCTTGACTGAGAATACCTCCAATACCCCCGATCAGCAGAATGCCAATCCTGTTATTGACCGCAATGTCGATCCTTATGACGGACGTCGCCTGTCTTATGCCAACACATTCACCAACCCGTGGAAGGTCACGACCATCCGGGTGCTCGAATGGCTGACAGGCAAGGCGCTTTTGCTGTTTAAGATCCGTAAATTTGAGAAAAGCGGCGTGCCTTTCGGGCATCCGTTCTTCACCAAAGGCCTGAAAGCGATGGGGATTGAGATCCTCACCCCGCAGGAACAGCGCGACCAGATCCCAAAGACAGGCCCGCTGATCGTTGTGGCGAACCACCCGGGCGGTCTTGTGGATGGTCTGATTGCGGCTGAACTGATTGGTCAGGTGCGCACGGATTATAAGATCCTGACGCGTTCCCTGCTGACGGGTGTGGCTGAGATTGAACATTTCATGCTGCCTGTTGCTTTCCCACATGAGGAAGACAGCAACCGTAAGAATCTGAACATGCGCAAAGAAGCGATGAAGCACCTGAAGGACGACGGGGTGATTATCCTTTTCCCGGCGGGTCAGGTGGCAGCGTCTGAAACCTGGTTTGGTGAAGCGATCGAAGCTGAATGGAACCCATTCACCGCCAAGATGATTGAGCGTTCCGGTGCAACCGTGCTGCCGATCTATTTTCCGGGCCAGAACTCCCGTGCGTATCAGATTGCAAACCAGGTGTCCGCAACCCTGCGCCAGGGCCTGCTGTTGCATGAGATCAAATACGCGCTGAACAAACCGCAGAAACCGGTAATCGGTCAGCCCCTGTCACAGGATGATCTGAAAGAACACTACAGCAATTCCCGCGGCTTCATGACCTGGCTGCGCCAGAAAGTGCTGGATCTGCGCGAGAAGTGATCAGCTGATCCATAAAGAAAGAAGCCCGGCAATGCCGGGCTTTTCTGTATCTGTGGATTACCGTGTCGGGACGGGTGTTTCACCGCGATAGTCATAAAAACCACGCCCGGTTTTGCGGCCCAGCCAGCCGGCTTCGACATATTTGGTCAGCAGCGGGCAGGGGCGGTATTTGGTGTCGGCCAGGCCATCATGCAGCACGTTCATAATCGCAAGGCATGTGTCCAGACCAATGAAATCCGCAAGTTCCAGCGGGCCCATCGGGTGGTTGGTGCCAAGCTTCATCGCACTGTCGATTGATGACACGTTGCCCACACCTTCATACAGCGTATAAACGGCCTCGTTGATCATCGGCATCAGGATGCGGTTCACGATGAAAGCTGGGAAATCTTCGGCGCTAGCGGCGGTTTTCCCCAGTTTTTCCACAACGGCCAGCAGGGCTTTGTAGGTTGGTTCATCCGTGGCGATGCCGCGGATCAGTTCCACCAGCTGCATCACGGGCACCGGGTTCATGAAGTGGAAGCCCATGAATTTTTCCGGGCGGTCCGTACCGGATGCCAGGCGCGTGATGGAAATAGACGAGGTGTTTGAGGTCAGGATTGTCTCTGGCTTCAGATGCGGGACGAGTTCCTTAAAAATCGAAACTTTAATTTCTTCTCGTTCTGTCGCGGCCTCGATCACCAGATCGGTCTGACCCAGTTCAGGCAGACTAAGGGTCGTGGAAATCCGCGCCAGTGCGGCATCACGATCGGCCTGAGAAACCTTGTCGCGGCTGACCTGGCGGTCAATGTTTTTGGTGATCCGGGTGATCGCAGCAGTCAGGTTATCCTCAGAGATGTCATTAATCACAACATCATAGCCCGCCAGTGCAAACACATGCGCAATGCCATTGCCCATCTGACCTGCGCCAATAACACCAACCGACTGAATATCCATTCTCTCGCCCTTTCGATCTGGCCTTACACGACCTGCCAGACCATAGGCCCGCCAGCCGAGGCGGCGCAAGAGGGTGAACGCAGGGTAAAGCGAATTTGTCTAATTTGTCGCTTAGGCATTTGGAAACTTTCTGCTGTCAGGAATCAACACGGGTGAATTGAAATAAAAGTGAGGTGGGACTGTTCATGGCCTATGAAAATCTGAGTGAATCCCTGCTGGATTATTATCCTTGCCGGTATGGGAAATCGAAACTGCTGTTCCGGGGGCCAAAGCGTAAGCTGGATCAGCCCTATGTCGCCTATCTGGGCGGGACGCAGACCTATGGGAAGTTTATTGAAAAACCATATTCCGACATTGTTGAAGAACTAAGTGGCGTGATGTCGGTGAACCTTGGCTGTGTGAACGCCGGGATCGATGTGTATGCCCATGACCAGGCTGTGATGGATGTCTGCCATAATGCGGAACTGACGGTGGTGCAGGTGCTGGGTGCGCAGAATATGTCGAACCGGTTTTATTCCGTGCATCCGCGGCGCAATGATCGTTTCGTGCGGGCGTCTACCCTTTTGCAGACGATTTACCGCGAGGTTGATTTCACGGAATTCAATTTCACGCGTCACTTGCTGACCAGCCTGAAAACCCTGTCGCCGGACCGGTTTGAAATTGTCCGGCGCGAATTGAAAGATGCCTGGGTTGCGCGGATGAAAAACCTTCTGTCGCAGATCGAAGGTAAGAAATTATTGGTCTGGCTGTCGGAGTTCACGCCGGAAGATGAAGAGGAAAATATCGAAAGCCAGGGCGATGCGCCTTTGTTTATTGATCGTGAGATGATCAATGCACTGGATGATCAATATGACGGCTATCTCGAAATTGTGCCACCAGCGGATATGATGTCGGGCGACACGGATGGTATGGTGATTTCCCCCATGGAAGAACCGACCGCATCCGAACTGATGTCCGTCACCTGTCATCAGGAAGTCGCGCAGGTGATCAGTGATGCGGTTTCGGATCTTCTGCAACAAAAAGGCCCGCGCAATCGGCGGGCCCTTTAAAATTCTCAGATCAGCGTTGTATCAGAGCTTTTCAGTCAGCTCTGGTACGGCTGCGAACAGGTCAGCGACCAGACCGTAATCAGCAACCTGGAAGATCGGTGCTTCTTCGTCTTTGTTGATCGCAACGATGATCTTAGAGTCTTTCATACCAGCAAGGTGCTGGATGGCGCCGGAAATACCGATCGCGACATACAGATCAGGTGCAACCACTTTACCGGTCTGACCAACCTGCCAGTCGTTCGGTGCATAGCCGGAGTCAACCGCAGCGCGAGATGCGCCAACAGCCGCATTCAGTTTGTCTGCCAGTTTCTCGATCAGGGCAAAGTCTTCTTCGGAACCAACGCCACGACCACCGGACACAACAACACCCGCAGATGTCAGTTCTGGACGATCAGATTCTGCAACCTTGTCTTCAACCCACTCAGAAAGGCCGGCGTTGCCAGCTGCCGCAACAGCTTCAACAGCGGCGGAACCGCCTTCGCCAGCTGCGTCGAATGTAGAAGTACGTACAGAAACGATTTTCTTCGCATCAGAAGACTTCACAGTCTGGATCGCGTTACCAGCGTAGATCGGGCGCTCAAATGTGTTTGCGTCAACGACGGCAGACACATCAGAGATCACCATCACATCCAGCAGAGCCGCAGCACGTGGCAGGATGTTTTTCGCACTGGAGGTCGCAGGCGCTACGATGTGCTCATAGTCGCCAGCCAGGGAGACCAGCAGATCTGCCATTGGTTCAGCCAGACCGTTGCCATAAGCAGCGTCATCTGCGCAGAGAACCTTGGAAACACCGTCCAGTTTCGCCGCTGCTTCCGCAGCACCGCCACAGCCTGCGCCAGCGCAGAGAACAGTAACATCACCCATGGCTTTCGCCGCGGTCAGAGCTTTTGCAGTTGCATCAACGGAGAGTTCGCCACCAGCAACTTCAGCCAAAAGAAGTACAGCCATTATATTGCTCCCGCTTCTTTAAGTTTCGCAACCAGTTCATCAACAGAACCAACGATTTCGCCCGCCTTACGTGCTTCCGGTTCAGTAGTGGAAACAATTTCAAGACGTGGGGAAACATCAACGCCATAATCCGCAGCTGTTTTCTCATCCAGCGGCTTTTTCTTGGCTTTCATGATGTTTGGCAGAGACGCATAGCGCGGCTCGTTCAGGCGCAGGTCAACAGTCACAACTGTTGGCATTTTCACCTTGATGGTCTGCAGACCGCCGTCGACTTCGCGGGTTACAACCGCGTTGTCACCGTCGATGTCCAGCTCGGATGCGAAAGCGCCCTGGGACCAGCCCAGAAGTGCGGACAGCATCTGGCCGGTTGCGTTCATGTCGTTGTCGATCGCCTGTTTGCCAGCGAGAACCAGACCTGGCTGCTCTTCGTCAACAATGGCTTTCAGGGTTTTCGCAACCGCGAGCGGTTCGATGTCCTGGTGCACGTCATCGGCTGCAATAACCAGGATCGCGCGATCCGCGCCCATCGCCAGAGCAGTACGCAGAGTTTCCTGTGCCTGCTTTACGCCAATGGATACAGCGACGACTTCCTCAGCTTTACCAGCTTCTTTCAGGCGGATGGCCTGTTCGACGGCAATCTCGTCAAATGGGTTCATCGACATTTTAACGTTGGCGAGATCAACACCGCTGCCGTCCGCTTTTACGCGTACTTTCACGTTATAGTCGATCACGCGTTTTACAGGTACGAGTACCTTCATGGCGTGTTTCTCCTCAAAATCTGGCGCCACACCGGACACCATTCAAAGCTCTCCCGCATGTGTTAGCGATTCTGCGGCGCGGGAAACAGGTCAAAATCGACGCAACGCGGCGTTTGCCGTCGCGTTTTCCCATTTTGAAGGGGATTCATTGCAGGAATATTTCGTGCTCAGTCGTGATCAGGTCAGGCCTTATCGTAGTAATGCCCGGTTTTCCAGGGGTACAGCCAGAGCGCCTCAAGAAGCTCATCCGAAATATCCCCATCCATCAGCGTGATGACATGTCCCTTCAGGTCTTCAGATTCGAACCATTCAGAAATCGCTTTGGTGAAGGCTTCATGGGGTGCGATCTCATCTTCCCAGAACGGGCTGCTGCCCATGTCCTCACGCAGCTCCATGTCCCGCGCTATGGCGATTGCGAAACGGTCCAGAGGGATGGTTTTAATGCAGTTCACAAGTGTTCCAACCGGCATTCCCGCCATCGCGAACATGCAGGAAAAACCGTCTATTTCCGGACGTGCATATTCACACCTGGCATTCAGAAGATGCGTGGCAAAAGATTGGATCCAGTTCTGTTGGGGCGTTGTCCAGGAGTGGATGGGCCAGTCGGTTCGTGAGGCACGTGCGAAAGCCAATGGAATGCCGCATGCTAGTGGGTCTTCGCCTTGTGCAAGGCTTCGGGCAATTGCGGGCAACAGCCAGAGAAAGGTCGTTTTTCCATCCGGATTGTCACCAAAGGCGGACCCAAGCCAGTCCTCCAGCATTTGTGTACTGACATCCATCCGGGGCTGACGCAGTATCTCGGCTTCCCGCTCTTCGCTCATACAGCAAAACGTGCAGACCTCCAGGCTGTCAGGCCTGCTGGCGGGGAAGGTTTCAGGGGCAATTTCAACCAGATGCGCAAGTTCCGGCGACAGAAAGCCGCCGGGTGTATGCGCATCCGATTCCATCAGCGATTGGCGCCAGGCACCCAGAGCACGTCTGTTTCGCCGTTATCATTGGCCGCACGGGCGGCAACGAAGAACCAGTCGGACAGGCGATTCAGGTATTTGATCACGGCGGGGTTTACAGATTCGATCTCGGCCAGTTCCACCGCACAACGTTCTGCGCGCCGCGATACCGTGCGACAGATGTGCAGATGTGCGGCAAGGGCAGAGCCGCCGGGCAGAATGAAGCTGCGCAGGGGCGCAATGTCTTTGTTCATCGCGTCAATTTCAGCTTCCAGCCGTTCGACCTGCGCCATTGTGGCACGCAGGGGCGGGTATTCTGACTCGGCGTCTTTTTCCATATCCGGGCGACACAGATCCGCGCCCAGATCAAAAAGATCATTCTGGATCATGGAAAGCTGCGCGTTGAAATCGCCTTCGGCATGCAGCCGGGCCACGCCGAGGTGCGAGTTCAGTTCATCCGTGGTGCCATAGGCTGTCACGCGCAGGGAATGTTTTGCCACCCGGTCGCCATTGCCAAGTGCTGTGTCGCCCTTGTCACCGGTGCGTGTGTAGATCTTATTCAGAACAACCATTTAGCCAATACCCCCGCGCAGCGCGATGAACAGCAGGATCAGCGCAACCGCGACTGCCTGGGCAATAATGCGCCAGCGCATCAGCCGGTTTGAATGCTTTTTGTTAAATTCCCCGCCTTTGGCAAAGCCGCCAATGCCGGTCATCAGCACAACCAGCGTGACCAACACAGCCAAGGCCACCAGTATAAAAATAGGGTCGCTAAACATGAGATTCCTTTCGTCCTGCGCGCCCCGGTTTAACGTGAATACAGAAAAAAGCGAAGCGGCATTGCGCCACCCCGCCAGGGAGGAAGATACAGTAGGGGCGTGTGGAGTATCGGAAGGCTGTGTCTGCTGCTTTACCCATTGCCGCGTGTATATTCGTGGTCTTTACGCGGCAATCCGTTGCTTCGGGTTGTGGTGTCAGTGGCTTTGTACTTCGCGGGACAGAACCATCAGTTCCCGCGCAAATGTGATCAGCTGACCGGTCTGATCCGGGCGCATATTGCCGGCAAGGTCATAAGCAAGATCTTCAAGGATCTGTGCGGCTGTCTGCATGCGTTCTTCTTTTGCAGGCCGGGTGGAAATGTAGCTGTCCATGTTGACGATGGTTTCAGTCGCTTGCATTGTGCTTCTCCTTTGGGTCGTGTCCCGTTCGCGTTGTCTGTTGTCAATCGGGTTCAGTTTAAAACTGTTCTTTGGGGGCGTGGTCTTGGGTTGCGAAAATTCACTCGAAAATATGAGCAAATTCAGGTCTGAGTGTTGGTTGTGGGTATCAGATGTGGCGGTTTTGCGGATTTGTGCGCCAGTTGCAGTGTTCAGGGTTTCGCTTTCTTGTTGCCATATTCCCATTGGATGCATGGCCTGTAAATGTGTGCAACTGGAACAGAAACGATATAAATTCGCACAGTTTGACCGCGAATTGTGTCAATATCTGACTGAGGTGTGCCGATTGTGCACATCGTGTAACTACTCTGTTGATGTGCGTACTTGAGTAGTCATCGTCGGTGCATTATGTATTCCTGTCAGAGATTGTGAGTGACTGAGTTAGTAGGATGCGGATCGGTGTCAGTAGCAAGTAAACGAGTTTTGTTCCCATCTCGCGAGAATGAAGGAACGCAGTCAGACCCTGCCGCGATACGTCAGACGATTTGTGACCGGCTGCGTGTTGTTTCGGAAATGGTTGGCTCTGTCAGCGCATTTGCTGATGAAGTTGGCGTCAACCGAACGCAGTTAAGTAGATATCTGAACGGTCAGTCTATTCCGCGGCCTGAATTTCTCGTGCGTGTTTCATCCGTATACAATCTGCCACTGAACTGGCTGATGGTGCCTCATGAGGATCCTGACGTCAGTCTTAGCGAACATCAGCTTTCGGGTGATTTGCACCGGATGTTTGCGAGACGTCACTTCCAGCTGAACGAAAATTTGCTTCCCAGCGGATTGTATATGTTCTGGAAGGGGCTGTTTCAGCAGCCAGGGCGATATGAAGGCTACATGGCAAGCGTCAAGCTGAACAACGGCGTCGCCAAAGTCCGGACGATCATGATCAAAAATCTCAGACGCTACGGTATTCTTGAGAAATCAGACCCGATTGATCATGTGTGTCTTGGGGTGGGTGTAAAATCACATTCCGGGATCAATATTTCGTTTTCAGATTCTGTTGCGAATGTGATGGCAACCAGTTTTCTGTTGCCGGCTTCCCCGCTGCGCTTTCGAAGCAACGATACTTATTCCGGTTTTATGTCGCTCAGCTATACGCCGGGACGGGATCAGCTGAACTGGGTGCCTTGCGTGATGGAATTGTTGCCTGCGAATGTATCTGATGTGCTTGCTGCGGCACGGCGTTCCGGGGTGTATGATAAGGGTGAGCTGCCAGAAGAAATCCAGCACCAGATCGACACATTGGATATTCCGCAGTACGGGTTACGCTGATCGCCGGGTTCAGGCCCGGCGTGCCAGCCAGTCCAGCCCGCGTGTCGGCAGCAACCGTTTTGCAATCCCCATGATATAGGTCGGCGTGGTCACATAATAGCGTGGCTTCGGGCGTTTGCTTTCCAGCGCATGGATCAGCTTTTTTGTCACCGCTTCGGGTGGCAGTTCAAATGTGTCCTTGTTTCCGCTTTCATCATACAGCCGTGGCAGGAAGGCCTTTTCATATTCAGTGCGGCGTGCAGAGTCTTCCCAATTGATCCATTTTTCAAACGGCTTTTGCGAATTTTTGCGGATCTTTGTGGTGATCGGGCCGGGTTCGATCAAAATAACATCAATCCCGGTGCCATGCATTTCCAGGCGCAGCGTGTCGGTCAGCCCTTCCATGGCGAATTTTGTGGAATTATAGGCACCGCGATAGCGCAGGGCGGCAAAGCCAAGCACCGAGGAACATTGCACAATCCGCCCGTGCCCCTGTTTGCGCATCACCGGAATGACCCGGCGGGTCAGGTCATGTACGCCAAAGAAGTTCGCCTCAAAGATCTGGCGCAGGGCACCGCGTGGCAGATCTTCCACCGCCCCGGGGATTGCATAGGCACCATTGTTAAAGACCGCATCCAGTGTGCCGCCGGTTGCGTCCAGAACCTCGGCCAGGCCGCTTTCAATGCTGGCTTCGTCTTCATAATCAATGCGCGGGCTTTCAAAGCCCTCATCCCGAAGGCGTGCGCAATCTTCGATCTTGCGGCAAGAGGCAAAAACCTGCCAGCCACGCGCACGTAAACCATGCGCAGCGTCATAACCAATGCCCGATGAGCAGCCTGTAATCAGAATGGATTTTGTCATGAAGTTTCCCCGAAAGCCTGCGCATGTGTCGCCCAGGTCAGGGAATTTGTCACGCGTTATTCGTGCGGGGTGGACGCCGTGGCGACTGATGCGTTGGCAGCTGCAAATGATTGTAGCGCGGGTACTGATTTAGATGCCCGCGCCATATCGTAGTGAAATCGCCAGTTTGTAGTCTTGATAAAATTGATCGAGATGGGGGGTCAGTTTGCCGCCTGCAGGAAGGATGCAGACATGTATCCGATTTCCGAGCTGTCCAGCACAACCAGTTCCGCCCAGCTGCCGTGATGGGCCAGAACTTCAACTTCAGTCCCGCGTGTCAGGCTTGCGACAACGCTGTTGCTGGTGGATGGGCCGGAACGCAGGTTCACCACATTGCCGCTGACCTGAAAAACCTGGCTGGTTGTTGCGCCCGAAGCAGCCGCCTGATGAATACGGGCTTCTGCCGGTGCGTCCGAGCTGCCCATGTTTACCATTTTACGCAGATAGGTTGGTGAATCTGAACGGGCGTATTCCCGGATTGTCACGCCTTCTGCATGCGCCACGCCAAGTGTTTCCGTCAGTTGCGGTGGTTGGGCAGGTGGCGGAGCCAGGGTTTCAACAGGCTGCTGCACAGGTTCTGAAGCTTGCGTGGCCTCAGCAACAGTTGCTGTTTCGGTTGTTGGCTGAGATGTTTTTTCGCCGGTTGTCATGGCGACAATTGCCATAACCGCGACGAGAAGCGTCGTTAATCTGATCATTACCCAAATACTCACTTGTTACCCAAATTCAAACTATCCGATTAAGGTTAATTTGTCTCGGGGGAATGAAAATTATTTTTACCCCCTGAGCGAGTCCCCGGGATGATCTGAGGTGGGTTTACCAGGGCGCGCCGGACGGGTATCACGAAGGCATGAGCGATATTATTCAAGACGACCCGGAAATGCCCGAAGATGGGCTGAACGAAAGTGCCGAACCCCTGCGCCGCGCCATTGGCGAACGCTATCTGACCTATGCGTTAAGCACAATTATGCACCGCGCCCTGCCGGATGCACGCGATGGTCTGAAGCCTGTTCACCGGCGAATCCTTTACGCGATGAGTCGTCTGAAGCTGGCCTCATCCGGCGGCTTTCTGAAGTCTGCGAAAATTTCAGGCGACACGATGGGGGATTTCCACCCGCATGGCGACGCGGCGATTTACGATGCCATGGCGCGTCTCGCGCAGGATTTCTCGGTGCGTTATCCGCTGGTCGATGGTCAGGGCAACTTCGGCAATATCGACGGTGATAACCCGGCGGCCTCACGTTACACAGAAGCGCGGATGACCAAAGTGGCGGAAGCCATGCTGGAAGGTCTGAACGAGGACAGCGTTGATTTTCGCGACAACTACGATGGCCGCCTGACAGAACCCGCCGTTCTGCCTGCGACCTTCCCGAACCTTCTGGCAAACGGATCCAGCGGGATCGCGGTTGGCATGGCGACCAATATTCCGCCCCATAATATCGCGGAACTTTGTGACGCCTGCCTGCATCTGATCAAAACCCCGGATGCCCGTGATGAGACTTTGCTTAACTATGTACCCGGCCCGGATTTCCCGACCGGTGGTGTGATCGTTGAGCCACGCGAAAGCATCCTGGAAACCTACCAGACCGGCCGCGGCGCGTTCCGCCTGCGCTGTAAGTGGGAAGTCGAAGATCTGGGGCGTGGGACCTGGCAGATTGTGGTCACTGAGATCCCTTATCAGGTTCAGAAATCCAAGCTGATCGAGAAAATCGCCGAAGCCATCCAGCTGAAAAAGATCCCGATCCTGGGCGATGTGCGCGATGAAAGCGCGGAAGATATCCGCCTGATCATCGAGCCGAAGTCAAAGAATGTTGATCCTGACATTCTGATGAACGCGCTTTTTAAGAATTCCGATCTTGAGATCCGCTTTAACCTGAACATGAACGTGCTGATTGACGGTGTGACGCCAAAGGTCTGTTCCCTGAAAGAGGTTCTGCGCGCTTTCCTTGATCACCGTCGCGATGTTCTGCAGCGCCGTTCCACCTATCGCATGGGTCAGATTGATAAGCGTCTGGATGTTCTCAAAGGCTATATTATTGCCTTCCTGAACCTTGATCGTGTGATCGAAATCATCCGGAATGAAGATGATCCCAAAGCTGTCATGCTGGCGGAAGACTGGGGTGACGGGGTTTACCTGAACGAACCTCAGGCCGAAGCCATCCTGAACATGCGCCTGCGCTCTCTGCGCCGTCTTGAAGAGATGGAACTGAAGCGCGAACATGATGAATTGCTTGAGGAACGTAAGGGTCTTGAGGAACTTCTGGCGGATGAGGGCCTGCAATGGGGCCGTATTTCTGATCAGCTGAAAGAGACCAAGAAAACCTTTGGCAAGGCTTACGATGGCGGCCTGCGTCGCACGCAATTCTCGGAAGCTGTGGAAGTCGAAGACGTCCCGATTGAGGCGATGATCGAACGTGAACCGATCACTGTGGTTTGTTCCGAAATGGGTTGGGTCCGGGCGATGTCCGGCCATATCGCGCTTGATAAAGAGCTGAAATTCAAAGACGGCGACGGCCCGCGCTTTATGTTCCATGCGGAAACCACTGATCGCCTGCTGGTCTTTGGTGCGAACGGGCGCTTCTATACTGTGCCTGCGTCCAGCCTGCCGGGCGGACGTGGCATGGGTGAACCCCTGCGCCTGATGATTGATCTGCCGAATGATGCGGAAATCGTTGATTTCTTCATTCA
The DNA here is from genome assembly GCF_016123485.1 of Halocynthiibacter styelae. Lineage (GTDB taxonomy): Bacteria > Pseudomonadota > Alphaproteobacteria > Rhodobacterales > Rhodobacteraceae > Halocynthiibacter > Halocynthiibacter styelae. The sequence goes on from NZ_JADCKQ010000003.1 coordinate 62,334, forward strand.
TCAGCCAGATCGCAAACTGTTGGTGGCCTCTACCGCTGGTGATGGTTTTGTGGTGCCGGAAAGCGATGTTCTGGCGCAGACCCGGACCGGGAAACAGGTGTTGAATGTGCGGGGCGATGTGACTGCACTGACCTGTAAATCCATTGAAGGCGACAGCGTGGCCTGTGTGGGTGAAAACCGAAAAGTCCTGATCTTTGGCGTCGATGAGCTGCCGGAAATGGGCCGTGGCAAGGGTGTGCGTCTGCAGAAATACAAAGACGGTGGCCTGTCGGATGTCCGCACGTTTAACCGTGAAGAAGGCCTGACCTGGCTGGATCCTGCCGGGCGTACGCGTACGGAAATCGAGCTGGACGAATGGGCCGGAAAACGGGCAGGTGCCGGCCGCATGGCGCCAAGGGGCTTCCCGCGCGACAATAAATTCACTTGATCTAGAACCGTCCCGGGCCTGTTTCTGATGGCCCGGGACGGTTTCGTATTATGATATCCCGTGCGACTGGTTCATTTTTTCAGACTCGTTCCTTTTGGAGAATAATGATGAAACTTAAGATGCAGATCGCGGGCTTTCTGGCGTTTATTCTGGCGCTGACGGCCTGTAGCAAAGTTGACCCCACAACAGAACCCCCCGTTGATATGGCCGCTTTTCAGCTGGGTCATAATGTGGTGGTGGCGGGAAATGCGACGCCGGGCCCCCTGACCCGCAGTATTTCAACTGAGGAAATTGATGTCGCGCTGACGCAGGCGATTGATGAACGCTTTGGGCATTATCAGGGCGACCGGTTGCTGCACATTGGCATTGCGGTGGATGGGTATGTTCTGGCGTTGCCGGGTATTCCTACAATTCTTTCACCGAAATCCGTTCTCGCGATCACAGTGAATGTCTGGGACAATGAAACCCAGCAAAAGCTGAACGCAGAACCCCGCCGCTTTTCCGTATTTGAACGCACCTCTGCAGAAACCATCATCGGGTCCGGCCTGACACAAAGCAAATCGGTGCAATTGCAGAACCTCAGTCGCAACGCCGCCCTGAAGATCCAGAACTGGATCCTGGAGCACCCCGACTGGATCACGACGGGCAGTGTTGCGGATCTGGCGAATGAAACTTCAGCCGAAAGGTGACCGGTCTCTTTGTTCCAGTGCGGCGATCTGACAAATGCACCACTGCTCCGCTAAATATATGGCCTACACACTTCGCATCAGGCTTATCTTGACAAGGCACATATATTTTCTGCTATGCTGTTTTTTAATCGTCACGGGCGGAAAGTCCGGACACATAAAGGCGGAGCATGTTATGAAAATTAACCAGTTTACTGGTGCCAGCAGGCGCGACAGATCATCAGCGGGAAACGAGCCGCGGGCGATTGCAGATACCGAAAATTCAGTGCGCGAACGCGAACGTCGTCAGATGCAGGCTGCGGTTTGTATTGAACACCGTGCGCCAAAGTTTGCATATCAGCAGGCGGCCTCAGCATCTTCAGGATCCGCCCATTAGGCATTGGGCCGGGATGTCGCAGATACGGCTGCTCTGGTTGCCCTAATTACCGGCGATCGTTCCTTCATTTATCTGACTGCGGGTTGCTCCAAACCTGTTTGAGAAGGTGTGGCAGAGTGTTTTAATCCGCTGAAAGGTGAACTCAGGCTTGATTTTTTTTTTCAGGCGGCGTAAGCCGCGCGCGATGGAAAACCGGGCCGTTACCCAGGCCCTTAGATAAGACGAGGGCCCCATGGCTAAGGAAAAGTTTGAGCGTAATAAACCGCACTGTAACATCGGTACCATTGGTCACGTTGACCACGGTAAGACGACGCTGACCGCTGCGATCACCAAGCAGTTCTCTAACGAGTTCAAAGCTTACGACGAGATCGACGGCGCGCCAGAAGAAAAAGCACGCGGCATCACCATCTCTACTGCACACGTTGAGTATGAGACAGAGAACCGTCACTACGCACACGTTGACTGCCCGGGTCACGCTGACTACGTGAAAAACATGATCACCGGTGCGGCACAGATGGACGGCGCGATCCTGGTTGTGAACGCAGCTGATGGCCCTATGCCACAGACCCGTGAGCACATCCTTCTGGGCCGCCAGGTTGGCATCCCTGAGATGGTTGTTTTCATGAACAAAGTTGACCAGGTAGACGACGAAGAGCTGCTGGAACTGGTTGAAATGGAAATCCGTGAACTGCTGTCCGAATACGGCTACAACGGCGACGATATCCCTGTTGTTGCTGGTTCTGCTCTGGCAGCTCTGGAAGACCGTGACGACAACATCGGCAAAGAGAAAATCGCTGAGCTGATGGCTGCTGTTGACTCATTCATCCCACAGCCACCACGTGCGATCGACGAGCCATTCCTGATGCCTATCGAAGACGTATTCTCAATCTCTGGCCGTGGTACTGTTGTAACCGGCCGTGTTGAGCGTGGCGCGATCAACGTGGGTGATTCCATCGAAATCGTTGGTATCCGTGACACATCCACCACCACCTGTACTGGTGTTGAAATGTTCCGCAAGCTGCTGGACCGCGGTGAAGCTGGCGACAACATCGGCGCCCTGCTGCGTGGTGTGGACCGTGAAGGCGTTGAGCGTGGTCAGATCCTGTGTAAGCCAGGTTCTGTTAAGCCTCACACCAAGTTCGAAGCAGAAGTTTATATTCTGACCAAAGAAGAAGGCGGTCGTCACACCCCATTCTTCGCGAACTACCGTCCACAGTTCTACTTCCGTACAACTGACGTCACCGGTACATGCATCCTGCCAGAAGGCACCGAGATGGTTATGCCAGGCGACAACCTGAAACTGTCTGCTGAACTCATCGCGCCAATCGCGATGGAAGAAGGCCTGCGCTTCGCGATCCGCGAAGGTGGCCGCACAGTAGGTTCCGGTGTTGTTTCCACAATCATCGAGTAATTTCGCGCCGCTGTTCTTACGGTGCCCCACAGCGACTGACGCAGTCAGCGCGAGGGGGCACACCCCCCAAATAAAGAACCCCCGCTCTGAAACGAGCGGGGGTTTTTGTTTTATATATTCCCGCGCGTCTGTTAGGTTCCGACTGATTAGGTCTACAAGCCATTATTGAAGAATGCTTTTTCATCATGCCAAAAAGAGATGCAGGGAAGGGGAAGTACTTTTTTCCGGAAAGCGATTTTGAGCTCGGTTGGGCAATCGAAGCCTTTGGTGCGCTGCTGGCCACCCCCTGGATGATAATTCGCTACCTGTTTATGCCCATATTTAAAGAGGTCGAGAAGACTGTAATTGAAGCGGTGCGCCAAGCTCTTCCACCAGACGAGAGGCGTATTTTCGATACCCAGATCAGCAAAGTAAACTTTGTACAGAGCGGTGGCGGGGGTGACGAGCTGGAGGCGGTTCTCATGAGGTGGCGGTTAATACGGATGCATCCATTTCGAATGCCGAAGTTTCCCTATGGGGAACCAAGCTGTGTTCTATTCGCGACTGTAAAACTCGGGCTGGAGGGTAAGATATTCACAGCGGATATTATCGCTTATGATGGTTCCTGTGATTTCATCATCATCCGCCCGGATCCGTATGACTTCTATAGACGCACAGACTTTAAGGTGCTGGATGTTGATATTGAGCCGGTGGAAATCGATCATAAAGGAAAGTTTGTGAAATTTGTGCAGTGAACAGGGCAAGAGGAAAATCCGTCAGTGATAGCTTCATTACCCTTTGCGATCCGTCATGGTGTTGAAAAAGGATGATGTCACCGCGCGCAGAGTTTCTTTCAGGCCGTGCCGTGCTACGGTCCTGGCAACAGCAGGAGGGCGAAATGGATCAGAATTGAACAAACATCTATTATGAAATTGTGATGTGAGGACAGTTATGAAACATCCCTTCCCCGATGCGCATGCGCGCAACCCTGTATCCCTGCCGGACGGGCAGGTTTTGCAAAATCTTGTTTATCTCAATCAGGTCATAGATCACCCGAATATGACCATTGGCGATTTCAGTTATTACAACAGTTTTACGCCAGTGGAAGATTGGGCGGGGCGCATTGCGCCTTATCTTTACGCGGGTGCGCCGGAAAAGCTGACGATTGGTAAATTCTGCCAGTTTGCCCAGGGCACACTATTTATCACCAGTTCTGCGAACCATCCGATGCGCGGGGTGTCGACCTATCCGTTTGCGATTTTTAATCCCGAAAGCCTGGGGGCTTATGCGGATGAAATTGCAGAGACTGGCGACACGGTGATCGGCCATGATGTCTGGTGCGGGCATGACGCGAAGATCATGCCGGGCGTGACGATTGGCAATGGTGTGATTGTGGGCGCCGGGGCTGTGGTGACACGGGATGTGCCGGATTACGCCGTGGTGGCGGGCAACCCGGCGCGGATCGTGCGGATGCGCTTTGCCGATGACATTATCGCAGCGCTGAACAGGATTGCCTGGTGGCACTGGCCGGTCGGGAAAATTGCAGAGCATGTCCCTGCAGTTTCTTCGGCCCTTGAAGGTGGTGATATTTCTGCGCTGCGATCAGCGGTTGAAAATAGTACCAAATAGGCCTTCGCCAAGCGCGCTCAGGATCTGGGCGCGTTTGTTGTTGCCGTCACCCTGGTGGGCAATCAGCACGATGGAGCTTTTCTGGTGATTGCTGAGTTCAGACACCTGCAGATCGATATTATAGTTGCGCAGAACCTGTTCAGCAGAGCGATCCAGGTGGGTGTTCCCGGCAAATGCGGGTGCGGCGGCCAGAAGGGCAGCGGCGAAAGTGAGGGTTTTCAGCATGGTCAGAACCTCCTGTAGTCTGCTGTAAATGTAGGAACACCGGCGGGGATTGGAACCCCGCCGGTGCATAACAATCTGTGACCGGCGGTTCTGTGCCGGGCTGGCTTACTGATGGCGGGCCAGGATGTTGCGGATTGTGCGCATTTTTTCGCCTTCACCGTCGCCACCGTGCAGGGTCAGTTGAATTTCAGCGATCTCTGCCAGGGACAGTTCCTGGATGACGTCAGTTGGCAGACCTGCATTGGACAATGTGTTAAACAGGGCGCCGGTGATCATGTTGAGCTCTTGTTCCATGGCGGATGCGGCAGGAGCTGTGAGAGCCAGAGCAAGAGTTGCTGTGGTTGCGAATGCTGCGATGGTGTTTTTCATGGTGTATTCCTTTTCAGAGTTTTCAATTCGTCACGGCGGGTTCTGCCGATGGATGCACCCTGACGTGGCAGTGACATTTTGTGAAAACACGAAAACCTCACGAAAATGATGCTGATATGTGGGTTGACGTGGGATCGGTGTGAGACTGCGTCATGACGTCTGTGCATTAACTTTGAAAAGCCCATGAAAGACAGGATAACGCGCGATCACAGATCTGGGGGGCAGATGTGAATGTCAGGTTCTCGTGATCAGGTTGGGGATGTGCTGCCAGAATGAGTTGCACGGGTTGAACTTAATGTGTTCGTTTCGTGTGTTCAGAATGGGGTGAGATTTGCGGGTGATCAGAAAATAATTGGCGAAACCGCGGGAAAATCGAATTTCCGCCTTGATTCCCATTTCGCGCTGGCGTACTCCGGCGGCGGTGATAGGGGTTTAGCTCAGTTGGTAGAGCATCGGTCTCCAAAACCGAGGGTCGTGGGTTCGAGTCCCTCAGCCCCTGCCATTCACCATCCTCCGGAAATTGAGAATCGACGCTTTGCGTCAGATGTAGGATCCGCTATGGAATTTGCCCCTTTATTTGCTTACTGTCTGGCGCTTTTTGTGGCTGCGGTCATTCCGGGCCCGGGTATTGCTGCGCTTGTCGGGCAGGCGCTTGGCGGTGGGTCGCGCAATTCAATGTTCTTCATCCTGGGAATCGCGCTTAGGGATCTCACCTGGCTGACGGTTGCTGTGGTTGGCCTGGCGGCGGTTGCGAAAACCTTTGCGGAGGCATTCCTGGTTATCAAAATCATGGGTGCTGTGTATCTTCTTTATCTGGGCTGGGTTTTCTGGACGGCAGATGTCAGTGAAACCCGGATCAGAACCACGAAAGAAGGCACGGCGCTGTCTTCTGTTTTTGCAGCTTATATGGTGACATTGGGCAATCCGAAGTCGATCATCTTCTATCTGGCATTGCTGCCGTCGGTTGTTGATCTGGACCGTGTGGATCTTGTGCAATGGCTGATTCTGGCTGTGTTGACCACTGCTGTGCTGTTTGCCGTTCTGATCCCCTATGCGATGCTGGCAGCAAAGGCGCGGGCTGTGATGTCGGACACATCGGCCCTGCGAAAACTGAATCAGGTGGCTGCGGGCGTGATCGGTGCAGCTGGTGCTTTGATACTTGCAGAGGCGACTGCAGCGTTTTTCAGGCGCGCCTGACATCCCCTTATACCTGTAGGCTGCTGAATACCCTGAGAATGCACGAGGGTCGTCACATTTTTGCCTCTCTGTGGCGTTGAATGGTTCTCAACAACCTGGAGGAAAAGAATGCTGAAGGCCCTGCGTCTGTTTGTTGTGCTACCCGCGTGGGGGTATATTCTGCTGGCTGCTTGCCTGGGCTGGTGGGTGTTTTCAGGCGATGCAGAGACGCGCGCGCGTGAACATGCAATTTCGGAGGCGTTGCACAATCCGGCGCCCCTGTTTGTCAATCTTTCAGACTTCGACCTGTCCAGAGACGTTCATCCGAATCGCGAGATCGCGGTTGAAGGCTGGTTTGGTCCGGATGATAATTATCCGCTGAACAAGCCGGGGAATCTCACATCCGGCACGGCTGAACACTTTATCTATCTGCTGTTCGGTCGGAATGACCCGTCGGATGCGCGTTTCGTACGTGCAGCGATCATTATGACGGCTGAAGAGCAGGAATTTTTCCTGCGGAATATGGAACGCTTTATGGGCGGTGTTTCCGGTGGTGGGATCTCTTTCAGTTTTTCTGGGGAAATGCGCCAGAATCCCGTGTTGAAAACGGCTGCACTTGAAGTGCTTGACCGGGAGCGGCTGTGGCGGGATGAGAACTTCATATTTATTCGCCCCTGGCTTCATGGGCGCGAGGCAGCGCTGCAGGCAAAACGTCAACCGGTTGAAATCAATATAGTAGGTTGGCTGATCGTCGGCGTGATCTTTCTGACTGGATGTCTGAGATTTTCCTGGCCCTGGCTGGCAATACATCCGGCAATGTCGCGGTTCTTCCCTGAGACTCGTCCGGAGGCGATGGTGCCGCCCACTGAGCCCCAGATGGCGGCAGCCCGGGGTGATCAGGCCAAAACTGTCTTTGCAAAAGTTTTAACGAATCTACCGGGCAGGTTTGCCCATAGAGCGGATGGCTTGGGGATGCCTGACGACAAAAACGGCGGGGAGGCCGATATGACTGTGAAAACTGATACGCCACGTGTTCTGAATGATGGGCGTGCGACAACCGGGTTGGGGCGCTTCCTGATGCAGCGCCTGACCGGGCTTCTCGGAGGCTTTGGCGGTAAAAGTGCAGGGGCCAGCCGGACATCTGGCGCCGTGTCTTCGCGCTCTGGTCGTCCTGCCGATCCGTTTGACCGTCTGCGTCAGGATCGCATGGGTTGAAAGCAGTTACTGGGTGCGTAAAAGCGCAGGGTTGAAATCCCTGCGCAAAGCGCGTATCTGCTGCATGATCTGAACGACCGAAAAACGCAGGACAGTCCTCATGGCGAAAACCAATCCGGCACAATTTATCCAGCAGACACGTGCTGAGGTTTCCAAAGTTGTCTGGCCAACCCGGCGCGAAGTGCTGCTGACCACCGGTATGGTGTTTGCGCTTTCTGCTGTGGCTGCGCTTTTCTTTTCGCTGGTTGACCTGATTTTTCGCAATGGTCTGCAGGCGATCTTCACTTACTTTGGGTGAAGCGAACAGGGGTATGCGCCCCTGAATGCACTTGATAAACGACAGCGCGGGGTCTATTCCGGGCTGTAAGCCGGATAAGGCGCGCACCGATTCGGGCGGCGCGCTGTTTTTGTTCCGGTAAGCAGTGGTCTGACCACTTGATGATTTAGAATTTACCGGCGGCCCGACCCCCGGCAATGTGAGGCAAAGCACGATGGCGAAACGGTGGTATTCTGTAAGCGTTCTCTCAAACTTTGAGAAGAAGATTGCCGAGCAGATCAGACATTCCGTAATCGAAAACGGTCTGGAGGATCAGATCGAAGAAGTGCTGGTGCCAACCGAAGAAGTAATCGAAGTGCGCCGTGGCAAGAAGGTAACGGCTGAACGCCGCTTTATGCCGGGTTACGTTCTGGTACGCATGGAAATGTCCGACGAAGGTTACCACCTTGTGAACTCCATCAACCGCGTCACCGGCTTCCTCGGCCCGCAAGGCCGCCCGATGCCAATGCGTGATGCGGAAGTAAACCAGATCCTCAACCGTGTTGAGGAAGGCGTTGAAGCGCCACGCACCCTGATTCACTTCGAAGTTGGGGAAAAAGTGGCTGTGAACGAAGGTCCGTTTGAAGGCTTTGACGGTATGGTTGAAGAGGTGGATGACGACAACCAGCGCCTCAAAGTGACTGTATCCATCTTCGGCCGCGAAACCCCGGTGGAACTGGAATACACCCAGGTGACCAAGCAGGGCTGATCCCGTACGGATTGCTAAAACGACAAGCGGCCTTCCGGGCCGCTTTTCTTTTGCGCATACGTCTGAACTGCCTTGCAATGAAGCCCGGGCAGGTGTATCCCGCGCCAGTCGCAATGTGGTTCGCCGCAGGGCGATTCCTTTTGTGGGAGGCGAAGTCGTCGCGATGACTAAACCCAACCACTAACCCAAAGCATCGTCAACGCGTGATGATGTGGTGAAAATCAGGAGAAGCCTCATGGCTAAAAAGCTCGCTGGCACAATGAAACTGCAGGTTCCTGCAGGTAAAGCCAACCCTTCCCCGCCCGTAGGTCCAGCACTGGGTCAACGCGGCATCAACATCATGGAATTCTGTAAAGCGTTTAACGCGAAAACACAGGAACTTGAAGTTGGCGCACCTTGCCCGACCGTGATCACATACTACCAGGATAAGTCCTTCACTATGGACATCAAGACGCCACCTGCGTCTTACTTCCTGAAGAAAGCTGCAAAGCTGTCATCCGGCGCGAAACTGCCAGGTCGTGAGACCGTAGGTTCCGTAACCGCTGCTCAGGTGAAAGAAATCGCCGAAGCAAAAATGAAAGACCTGAACGCGAACGACATCGATGCTGCTATGCAGATCATCCTTGGTTCTGCACGTTCCATGGGCATCGAGGTAAAGTAAGATGGCAAAACTCGGAAAACGTACCGCTGCCGCTCGCGAAGCCTTCGCTGGTAAATCCAACCTGACCGTTGAAGAAGCTGTTGCGCTGGTGAAATCCAACGCAAACGCAAAATTCGACGAAACCATCGAAATCGCGATGAACCTGGGTGTTGACACCCGTCACGCTGACCAGATGGTTCGTGGTGTAATCGGCCTGCCAAACGGCACCGGTAAAACCATGCGCGTTGCTGTTTTTGCACGCGGCCCGAAAGCTGAAGAAGCTCAGGCTGCTGGCGCAGACATCGTTGGTGCAGAAGACCTGATGGAAACCGTTCAGGGCGGCACAATCGATTTCGATCGTTGTATCGCAACACCTGACATGATGCCTGTTGTTGGTCGTCTGGGCAAAGTTCTTGGTCCACGCAACCTGATGCCAAACCCAAAAGTTGGCACTGTGACTATGGACGTTAAAGCAGCTGTTGAAGCTGCTAAAGGCGGCGAAGTTCAGTTCAAAGCTGAAAAAGGCGGTGTTGTACACGCCGGCGTTGGCAAAGCATCTTTTGACGAAGCTAAGCTGGTTGAGAACGTTCGTGCCTTTGTTGGTGCTGTTTCAAAAGCCAAGCCTGCTGGTGCCAAAGGCGCTTACATGAAATCCATCACCTTGACCTCCACAATGGGTCCTGGCGTGACGATTTCTGTAGACAACGCTGCAAGCGAATAAGCTGCACTTGTTTTGAGATTTTGAAAGGCGTCCCCCGGGGCGCCTTTTTTATGTTTCGGGATAATTCCTGGCTTGGCAAATCCCGGCAAATCTCATAAAAGCATCCAGGCAGGAAAGCGTGCGATTCGTCGTGCGCTCTTTTGCTTTCGTCCAAGACGGTGGGTGATTGTCATTTGACCTTCATAATTCCTGCCTGAGACGGGTATGACCGGATTATTTCGAGGTTCTCCTCGGGTGGTTTTGGACTGGCCCCGTAGTACGGACCTGAACGCTGGATGTTCTGCATCTGGCAAAGTAGAGCCGGGGGGTGTAAGCCCCTCAAATTTGGAGTGAAACTGTGGATAGAGCCCTTAAAGGAAAATTGGTCGACGAGCTCGGCCAAATCTTTGAAAGCTCTGGCGTTGTTGTGGTTAGCCACTACGAAGGCCTTACAGTTGCTGAAATGCAGGATCTGCGCGCTAAGATGAGCGAAGCAGGCGGATCCGTACGTGTTGCCAAAAACAGGCTCGCCAAAATCGCCCTTGATGGTAAACCTTGCGAAAGCATTGGTGACCTTCTGACGGGTATGACCGTTCTGACCTATTCTGAGGATCCTGTGGCTGCGGCTAAGGTTACTCAGGAGTACTCTAAGGAAAACGACAAGCTCGTGATCCTTGGTGGTGCAATGGGTGAGAATGCTCTTGACGTTGCTGGCGTGAAAGCCGTTGCATCGATGCCATCCCGCGAGGAGCTTATTGCTTCCATCGTTGGCTGTATCGGCGCACCTGCTTCCAACATCGCCGGCGCGATTGGCGCACCTGCAAGCAACATCGCAGGCGTTTTGTCTACAATCGAAGACAAAGCTGCTTAAGCAACTTGAGACCTTCGCAGGGATACCCCCACGCGTTGGAACAGAAACTGAAAGAACGGAAACAGTATAATGGCTGATCTGAAAAAACTTGCTGAAGAGATCGTAGGTCTGACCCTTCTCGAAGCACAAGAACTGAAAACCATCCTGAAAGACGAGTACGGCATCGAGCCTGCTGCAGGTGGCGCAGTAATGATGGCTGCTGGCGGCGACGCTGGTGGTGCAGAAGAAGAAAAAACTGAATTCGACGTTGTTCTGAAGAACGCCGGCGCATCCAAAATCAACGTGATCAAAGAAGTTCGCGGCATCACAGGCCTGGGTCTGAAAGAAGCTAAAGAACTCGTTGAAGCTGGCGGCAAGATCAAAGAAGGCGTTGATAAAGCTGAAGCTGAAGACGTTAAAGCGAAGCTGGAAGCAGCTGGCGCTGAAGTCGAAGTGGCCTAATTGGCCTCTGGCCCCTTTGGGAGCCACATGAAATTTGGCTGGACCTGGTGAAAATCCGGGTCCAGCCGAACCTGTCTCAGAAAGATCTTTTGTTTCACTCGCCTTCAGGGTGATGTTTCGGAAAGACCTTTCTAAGGTATGTTCAACGGATCGGGAGCAGCCCCTGGGAAGGCTTGCACGAATAGATCTGAATATATCGTTTTTTGTATGCACGCGTCTGTGACCCCCGACAGGCGTGCGCGGGCGAAAAAAATGAAGGTGACCAAGCGCATGGCTCAAACCTATCTCGGCCAGAAACGGCTTCGTAAGTATTTCGGTAAAATCCGCGAAGTTCTTGAGATGCCGAACCTTATTGAGGTTCAGAAATCTTCCTATGACCTGTTCCTGAAGTCCGGCGATACGCTGGAACCAATGGATGGTGAAGGTATCAAAGGTGTTTTCCAATCGGTTTTCCCGATCAAGGATTTCAACGAAACATCCATTCTGGAATTCGTCAAATACGAGCTGGAAAAGCCGAAGTATGACGTAGAAGAATGCATGCAGCGTGACATGACCTATGCTGCGCCGCTGAAGGTCACCCTGCGCCTCATCGTGTTTGATATTGATGAAGACACAGGCGCGAAGTCTGTTAAGGACATCAAAGAACAGGACGTCTTCATGGGCGACATGCCTTTGATGACACCAAACGGTACATTTGTTGTGAACGGCACCGAACGTGTGATCGTGTCCCAGATGCACCGTTCTCCTGGCGTGTTCTTTGACCACGACAAAGGCAAAACCCATTCTTCCGGTAAACTTCTGTTCGCCTGCCGCATCATTCCTTATCGCGGTTCCTGGCTGGACTTTGAATTTGACGCGAAAGACATCGTATTCGCCCGTATCGACCGTCGCCGTAAACTGCCTGTGACCACGCTTCTTTATGCGCTTGGCCTGGACCAGGAAGGCATCTGTGACGCGTATTACAACACAGTGAACTACAAGCTGAAAAAGAACAAAGGCTGGGTAACACCGTTCTTCCCGGAACGAGTGCGCGGGACCCGTCCTGTCTATGATCTTGTGGATGCGAAATCTGGTGAAGTTATCGCGGAAGCTGGCAAAAAAGTAACGCCACGCGCCGTGAAAAAGCTGATCGAAGAAGGCAATGTAACCAACCTTCTCGTTCCATTTGATCAGATCGTTGGCCGCTTTGTTGCCAAAGATATCATCAACGAAGAAAATGGCGCGATCTATGTTGAGGCCGGCGACGAGCTGACTCTTGAAATGGACAAAGACGGCGACATCATCGGTGGCACTCTGCAGGAACTGCTGGAAGCCGGTATCACCGATATCCCGACGCTGGACATCGACAATGTGAACGTGGGTCCATACATCCGCAACACAATGGCGAACGACAAAAACATGGGTCGCGACACCGCGCTTATGGATATCTATCGTGTGATGCGCCCGGGTGAACCGCCCACAGTTGACGCGGCATCTGCCCTGTTTGACACATTGTTCTTCGACAGTGAACGTTATGACCTGTCCGCAGTTGGCCGTGTGAAAATGAACATGCGTCTGGCTCTGGATGCAGAAGATACACAGCGTACTCTGCGCAAAGAAGACATCATCTCCTGTATCAAAGCGCTGGTTGAACTGCGTGATGGTAAAGGCGATATCGACGATATTGACCACCTTGGTAACCGTCGTGTGCGTTCCGTTGGCGAACTGATGGAAAACCAGTACCGCGTTGGTCTGCTGCGTATGGAACGCGCGATCAAAGAGCGTATGTCTTCCGTTGAAATCGACACTGTGATGCCACAGGATCTGATCAACGCGAAACCTGCTGCTGCGGCTGTTCGTGAGTTCTTCGGCTCTTCCCAGCTGTCCCAGTTCATGGACCAAACCAACCCGCTGTCAGAAGTCACACACAAACGTCGTCTTTCCGCGCTTGGCCCAGGTGGTCTGACCCGCGAACGTGCCGGCTTTGAAGTCCGTGACGTTCACGCAACCCACTATGGTCGTATGTGTCCGATTGAAACGCCGGAAGGGCCAAACATTGGTCTGATCAACTCACTGGCGACCTTCGCACGTGTGAACAAATACGGTTTCATCGAAACACCTTACCGTAAGGTTGTTGACGGTCACGTGACTGACGAAGTTCAGTATATGTCCGCGACTGAAGAAATGCGTCACACTGTGGCCCAGGCCAACGCGACGCTGGATGAGAACGGCAACTTCATCAATGATCTGGTATCTACCCGTGAATCCGGTGACTATAAGCTGTCCCAGCGTGAAAATGTTGACCTGATCGACGTTTCACCAAAGCAGCTGGTCTCTGTTGCGGCCTCTCTGATCCCATTCCTTGAAAACGACGATGCGAACCGGGCCCTGATGGGTTCGAACATGATGCGTCAGGCGGTGCCACTGCTTCAGGCAGAAGCGCCGATCGTTGGCACAGGTATTGAGGAAATCGTCGCACGTGACTCTGGTGCTGCCTATATGGCGAACCGCGGTGGTGTGGTTGACCAGGTTGATGCGCAGCGTATCGTTATCCGTGCAACTGAAGATCTCGAAATGGGTGACGCAGGTGTGGATATCTACCGCATGCGCAAATTCCAGCGTTCCAACCAGAACACCTGCATCAACCAGCGTCCGCTGGTGAAAGTAGGCCAGAAGGTTGCAAAAGGCGAAGTGATTGCTGACGGCCCATCCACCGATATCGGTGAACTGGCGCTGGGTAAAAACGTCGTCGTGGCGTTTATGCCATGGAACGGCTACAACTATGAGGACTCCATCCTCATTTCCGAACGTATCGCGCGTGATGACGTGTTCACATCCGTCCACATCGAAGAATTCGAAGTGGCGGCCCGTGACACCAAGCTCGGCCCTGAGGAAATCACACGTGATATTCCAAACGTGGGTGAAGAAGCGCTGCGCAACCTCGATGAGGCTGGCATTGTTTACATCGGTGCCGATGTAGAACCTGGCGACATTCTGGTTGGTAAGATCACACCAAAAGGCGAAAGCCCGATGACACCGGAAGAAAAGCTTCTGCGTGCGATCTTTGGTGAGAAAGCATCTGACGTCCGTGACACATCCATGCGCGTGAAGCCGGGTGACTTCGGTACTGTTGTAGAAGTGCGTGTCTTCAACCGCCATGGTGTGGAAAAAGACGAACGTGCGCTGCAGATCGAGCGTGAAGAAGTCGAAGCACTGGCCCGTGACCGTGACGATGAACTTGCGATCCTGGATCGCAACATCTACGCACGTCTGCGTGACCAGATCCTTGGCAATGTTGCTGTGAAAGGCCCGAAAGGCCTGGCACCAAACACCAAGATCACTGAAGATGTTCTGTCCGAACTCTCCCGTGGTCTGTGGTGGCAGCTGGCCCTTGAGGACGAAGATGCAGCACAAATCGTTGAAGCTCTGAATGAGCAGTACGAACTGCAGAAACGTGCATTGGACGCGCGCTTTGAAGACAAAGTTGAAAAAGTCCGTCGCGGCGATGATCTGCCTCCTGGTGTGATGAAGATGGTTAAAGTCTTCATCGCGGTGAAGCGTAAGCTTCAGCCTGGTGATAAAATGGCGGGTCGTCACGGGAACAAAGGTGTTATTTCCAAGGTTGTGCCTATGGAAGACATGCCGTTCCTTGCCGATGGTACTCCGGTTGATTTCTGTCTGAACCCGCTTGGTGTGCCTTCACGTATGAACGTCGGTCAGATCCTTGAAACCCACATGGGTTGGGCTGGTCGTGGTCTGGGTATCAACATTGATGAATCCCTGCAGGCTTACCGTCGCAACGGCGACCTGACTCCGGTGAAAGAAGCGATGCGCATTGCTTATGGCGATGACGTGTATGCTGAAGGCATCGAAGGCATGGAAGACGAAGATCTTCTGGAAGCAGCAGGTAATGTGACCCGTGGTGTTCCGATCGCAACGCCGGTCTTTGACGGTGCGAAGGAAGCAGACGTGAACTCTGCGCTGGAACGTGCCGGTTTCGACACTTCTGGTCAGTCTGTTCTGTATGATGGCCGCACCGGTGAACGTTTCGCACGTGAAGTGACCGTTGGTGTGAAATATCTGCTGAAACTGCACCACCTCGTGGACGACAAAATTCACGCACGTTCCACCGGGCCTTACTCTCTCGTTACGCAACAGCCTCTGGGTGGTAAAGCTCAGTTCGGTGGTCAGCGCTTCGGTGAGATGGAAGTCTGGGCTCTGGAAGCATATGGCGCGGCTTATACCCTGCAGGAAATGCTCACTGTTAAGTCTGATGACGTAGCAGGCCGGACGAAAGTCTATGAGAGCATCGTGAAGGGCGAAGATAACTTCGAAGCCGGTGTACCGGAAAGCTTCAACGTGCTTGTGAAAGAAGTCCGGGGCCTCGGCCTCAACATGGAACTCCTGGATGCGGAGGAAGATGAATAAGGCCCCGCGCCTTATTCATCCTTCCTTCCCCCTTAGATAAAGGTACGCAAAATGAACCAGGAACTGTCAACAAACCCGTTTAACCCGCTGGCCCCACAGAAGACCTTTGATGAAATCAAAGTGTCCCTGGCGTCTCCGGAACGGATTCTTTCATGGTCTTTCGGTGAGATTAAGAAACCGGAAACCATCAACTACCGTACATTCAAGCCAGAACGCGATGGTCTGTTCTGCGCACGGATCTTTGGCCCGATCAAAGATTACGAATGTCTGTGTGGTAAATATAAGCGCATGAAATATCGCGGCGTTGTCTGCGAAAAATGTGGTGTGGAAGTAACACTGCAAAAAGTGCGCCGTGAACGTATGGGCCACATCGAACTGGCGTCCCCAGTTGCGCATATCTGGTTCCTCAAGTCCCTGCCAAGCCGGATCGGCCTGATGCTGGACATGACCCTGCGTGATCTGGAACGTATTCTGTACTTCGAAAACTACGTTGTGATCGAACCTGGCCTGACAGACCTGACCTTTGGTCAGATGATGTCAGAAGAAGAATACATGGATGCACAAGACGCATACGGCATGGATGCTTTCACCGCCGGTATCGGTGCGGAAGCCATCCGTGAAATGCTGTCCATGATCGACCTGGAAGCTGAAGCAGAAGCACTGCGTGCGGATCTGGCTGTGGCAACAGGCGAACTGAAGCCTAAGAAGATCATCAAACGTCTGAAGATCGTTGAAAGCTTCCTTGAATCCGGCAACCGCCCTGAGTGGATGATCATGACCGTTATTCCGGTCATTCCACCAGAACTGCGCCCATTGGTTCCACTGGATGGCGGCCGCTTTGCGACGTCAGATCTGAACGACCTTTACCGTCGTGTGATCAACCGGAACAACCGTCTGAAGCGCCTGATCGAACTTCGCGCACCTGACATCATCGTCCGGAACGAAAAACGTATGTTGCAGGAATCTGTGGATGCTCTGTTTGACAACGGTCGTCGTGGCCGTGTGATCACCGGTGCGAACAAACGTCCTCTGAAATCCCTCAGCGATATGCTGAAGGGTAAGCAAGGTCGTTTCCGTCAGAACCTTTTGGGTAAACGCGTCGACTTCTCTGGTCGTTCGGTCATTGTGACCGGTCCGGAACTGAAGCTGCATCAATGTGGTCTGCCGAAAAAGATGGCGCTTGAGCTGTTCAAGCCGTTTATCTATTCGCGCCTTGAAGCCAAAGGTCTGTCTTCCACTGTGAAGCAAGCCAAGAAACTGGTTGAAAAAGAACGTCCCGAAGTCTGGGATATCCTGGATGAGGTCATCCGCGAACATCCGGTCATGCTGAACCGTGCGCCGACGCTGCACCGTCTTGGCATCCAGGCGTTTGAACCTGTGCTGATCGAAGGTAAAGCCATCCAGCTGCACCCGCTTGTATGTTCCGCGTTTAACGCTGACTTCGACGGTGACCAGATGGCGGTTCACGTACCGCTGTCTCTGGAAGCGCAGCTTGAAGCACGCGTCTTGATGATGTCCACCAACAACGTTCTGTCACCTGCAAACGGTGCACCGATCATTGTTCCTTCTCAGGATATGATTCTGGGCATCTACTATATCACGATGCAGCGCGAAGGCATGAAAGGCGAAGGCATGGTCTTTGCCGACGTTGACGAAGTGCAGCACGCTCTGGACGCGGGTGAAGTTCACCTGCACGCCAAAATCACAGCCCGCATCCCGCAGGTTGATGAAGAAGGCAACACCGTGATGAAGCGCTTTGAAACCACTCCGGGCCGTGTACGCCTGGGTGCGCTTCTGCCACAGAACGCCAAAGCACCATTTGATCTGGTGAACGGTCTTCTGCGGAAGAAAGAAGTGCAAAGCGTGATTGACACTGTCTACCGCTACTGTGGTCAGAAAGAATCTGTGATCTTCTGTGACCAGATCATGTCCACAGGCTTCAAAGAAGCGTTTAAAGCCGGTATTTCCTTCGGCAAAGACGACATGGTTATCCCTGATACCAAATGGCCGCTGGTTGATGAAACCCGCGATCAGGTGAAGGGCTTTGAACAGCAGTATATGGACGGCCTGATCACTCAGGGTGAAAAATACAACAAAGCAATCGATGCCTGGTCAAAGTGTAACGACAAAGTCACCGACGCGATGATGTCTACGATTTCTGACACTGGTTCCGATGAAAACGGTGCGGAAAACGAACCAAACTCTGTTTACATGATGGCCCACTCCGGTGCGCGTGGTTCTGTAACACAGATGAAACAGCTGGGCGGTATGCGCGGTCTGATGGCAAAGCCGAACGGCGATATCATCGAAACACCGATCATCTCGAACTTTAAAGAAGGTCTGTCGGTTCTTGAGTACTTCAACTCTACCCACGGTGCCCGTAAAGGTCTGTCCGATACCGCGCTTAAAACAGCGAACTCTGGTTATCTGACACGTCGTCTGGTTGACGTTGCGCAGGACTGTATCGTGCGTGAACACGATTGCGGAACTGAACTGGCTGTGACCATTGAAGCGGCTGTGAACGACGGTGACGTTGTTGCGTCCCTGGGCGAACGTGCACTGGGTCGTGTTTCTGCTGATGATGTCATGGTGCCTGGCACTGAAGACCAGCTGCTGGTTGCTGCCGGCGCGCTGATCGACGAACGCAAAGCGGATGAGATCGAAGCAAGTGGTCTGGCCTCTATGCGTGTGCGCAGCCCGCTGACCTGTGAAGCCGAAGAAGGCGTCTGTGTTCAGTGTTACGGTCGTGACCTTGCACGCGGCACCCAGGTGAACCAGGGTGAAGCTGTTGGTATCATCGCGGCGCAGTCCATTGGTGAACCTGGCACACAGCTGACCATGCGTACATTCCACATTGGTGGTGTTGCACAGGCCGGTGGCCAGCAATCCTTCCAGGAAGCATCTGCCGACGGTAAGATCGAACTGCGTAACGCAAATGTTCTTAAAAATGCAGCCGGTGATCTGGTTGTTATGGGCCGGAACATGGCGGTCGCGATCATCGATGAAAACGGTGAAGAGCGTGCGAACTTCAAAGTTGGCTACGGTTCAAAAATGCACGTCAAAGATGGTGCCTCTGTGGCCCGTGGTGACAAGCTGTTTGAATGGGATCCATACACGCTGCCGATCATCGCTGAGAAAGCCGGTACCGCTAAGTTTGTTGACCTGATCAGCGGTATCGCTGTGCGGGATGAAACCGACGAAGCAACCGGTATGACCCAGAAGATCGTGATCGACTGGCGTGCAGCGCCAAAAGGCAACGAACTGAAGCCGGAAATCATCGTTATGGATGAAAACGGCGAACCAATGCGCAACGATGCAGGTAACCCTGTTTCCTACGCAATGTCTGTGGATGCGGTTCTTTCGATCGAAGAAGGTCAGAAGATCGCAGCCGGTGACATCGTTGCGCGTATCCCGCGTGAAGGTTCTAAAACCAAGGACATCACCGGTGGTCTGCCACGTGTGGCTGAACTGTTCGAAGCACGTCGCCCGAAAGATCACGCGATCATCGCTGAAATCGATGGTTATGTGCGCTTCGGCCGTGACTATAAGAACAAGCGTCGTATCTCTATCGAACCAGCAGATGAGTCCCTCGAAACCGTGGAATACATGGTACCGAAGGGCAAACACATCCCGGTTGCCGAAGGTGATTTCATCCAGAAGGGTGAATACATCATGGACGGTAACCCTGCTCCGCACGATATTCTTGCGGTTATGGGTGTGGAAGCGCTGGCGAACTACATGATCGACGAAGTTCAGGACGTTTACCGTCTGCAGGGCGTGAAGATTAACGATAAACACATCGAAGTTATCGTGCGTCAGATGCTGCAGAAATGGGAAATCCAGGACTCTGGTGAAACCACACTGCTGAAAGGTGAACACGTTGATAAGGCCGAATTTGACGCCGCCAACGCAAAAGCCATTGAACGCGGTGTACGTCCGGCCAAAGGCGAACCGATCCTGCTGGGTATCACCAAAGCATCCCTGCAGACACGTTCCTTCATCTCTGCGGCGTCCTTCCAGGAAACCACACGTGTTCTGACCGAGGCATCTGTCCAGGGTAAGAAAGACAAGCTGGTTGGTCTGAAAGAAAACGTCATCGTGGGCCGTCTGATCCCGGCGGGTACCGGTGGGGCAACCCAGCAGGTGCGCAAAGTTGCTGCGGATCGCGACAATGTGGTTCTCGAAGCCCGTCGCGAAGAAGCCGAACAGGCTGCTGCTCTGGCGGCACCATCGGCTGCTCCTGCGGACGGCGATATGGCGCAGGCCGAAGCTATGATGAAAGAAATGATGGACAGCGGGATCATCGGCAACGACTGATGATCAACCTGATCACGCTTCATAAGAAAGGCCCTGACAATGTCGGGGCCTTTTTCTTTGGGGGGGGGCACATGTGAAGGTCAGGCTGCGGGCATGCAAAGGTTTTCAAATGGCACAATGTAGCGTTGCGGATTGTCAATTCTGTCAAATCGGAAGCGGCGAGGTGACCAGTTGAAGAATTTCTGTCCATCTTCGGCTTCGACAATCAGAACACCATGGAAGTGCCAGTTTGATGTAGACTTGAAGCCTGTGGCCGTTGAGTAGAAGGAAAAGCCGCGCAAGTCTGTTGCGGCTGAAGTTTGTTCCTGTCGGCTATGCTGCGCGAGACAATAAGGATTCCCGCTTGCGATGCTCCCGGCTTGTATCAGGATGACCGGCACAGTCAGCAGGGACCAAAAAGCTGCAGCGGACGAAATGAGGAAACCTGACCAGGCCAGCCGTACCTCAGAAGTACTGAGGCGACCAAATGACAGAATGAGAAACCCGGCGGTCGCGGTGAATGTCAGGGACACACCATGTAAGGTTGAAATCTGAAATGACGCTGATGACGAAAGCACTGCATTTATCAGTGTTAGCAATATGCCCGACAGAAATGCAGAGATTGCCAACATCCTGATCAGTACCGGGGATGCCGGCCTTCCACGCAGGAAGCGGATCGTCACACAGACCAATGGTATGGCAGGACTGGTCTGGACCAGAAGATAAACACTTTGGACCAATCCGCTGTAATGATCGGATGCGTCCGTATCGACCAGTTGCAGATGTCCCGCAAGGATCAGCAAAGAAAGCAGTAAAAGGGACAGCCAGTGTGGCTGTGTTTTGTTTTCTGTTCTGGCTGAAACGAGACCTTTGTTCATGGCTCTAACTAACAGTGGACGGGCGGGAGGACAATTTTGCGCCAGAGCCAAGAATTGAGTTTCAATTTACGCAAGGCATGGCGTAATTGGGCGACAGCCGGAAATATTTCCCGCTGGGTGAAAATTGATAAGCGGGCAGGGGACAGATGATGCAGGACAATACGCGCGGTGCGCTTCTGATGATGGCGGGCATGGCCTGTTTTGTCTGCAATGACACCTGCCTGAAGCTGATCGGTACAGACATGCCGTTGCAGCAGTTGTTGCTTCTGCGGGGAACACTGACAATTGCCCTGATGGTTGCCCTGGCAGCCAGCCTTGGCCAGCTGAACTTCCGCATGAGCGGTAAGGACTGGACCTGGGCCAATATCCGGGGCCTGGCCGAAGTCGGTGCAGCCTATTTCTTCCTGACCGCTTTGTTCAACATGCCGCTTGCCAACCTGACAGCGGTGCTTCAGGCGCTGCCGCTGGCAATCACCTTGGCGGGGGCGGTGTTCCTGCGGGAGCGTGTCGGCTGGCGGCGCTGGTCTGCGATCCTGATTGGTTTTGTCGGCGTGATGCTGATCGTTCAGCCGGGCGGGGATGGGTTTAACATCTATTCCGTTTATGGCTTGTTGGCGGTGGGCTTTGTCACCCTGCGCGATATGTGCGCGCGCCCCCTGTCAAAAGATGTGCCCAGCATGGTGGTCGCGATCATCGGTGCGGTGGGTGTTACCGCAGCGGCGGGGCTTGTGCTGCTCTGGGATACATCCGTCTGGCAGCCGGTTTCTCTGCGCAATGGGATCCTGATGACCATGGCCGGGTTTTTCCTGCTGGGTGGCTACTATTTCAGCGTAGCCGTGATGCGCGTGGGTGAGGTCAGCTTTACCTCTGGTTTCCGGTATACCGGGCTGATCTGGGCGCTGATTATCGGCTGGTTCATCTGGGGTGACTGGCCTGATGTTGTCACCTGGATCGGCATCCTTATTGTGGTGGCATCCGGTGCCTTTACCTTCTGGCGGGAACGGGCTGTAAAACAGGTTACGGCCGACAAGGTTGCTGGTTAAATCCGGCTTTCAGGCATGCCGGGTGGCGCTGTTGACAAGGGGGGCGACTCTCCATATACGGCGACCACCGGGCCAGGAATCTCCTTGCCTGGTTCTTATCTTTTGTGGACATGATCCTGGTCGAACAAGCCCTGATCCTCTGGAAACAAGCCGTATGATTTCATCATGAAAACCATGTGGTTCCGGTACTTTGCATTCGGTAAAGTGCTTTAATAACTGAAATGTGTTGCAACACGGGGAAATAACCGGAATGCCAACGATACAACAGCTGATCCGCAAGCCGCGCCAGCCGAAAGTAAAACGTTCTAAATCGATGCACCTGCAGTCGTGCCCGCAAAAACGCGGCGTCTGCACACGCGTTTATACAACGACTCCTAAGAAACCGAACTCCGCGATGCGGAAAGTTGCCAAGGTTCGCCTGACCAACGGTTTCGAAGTAATCTCTTACATCCCGGGTGAAAGCCACAACCTTCAGGAACACTCTGTGGTTCTGATCCGTGGCGGCCGTGTAAAAGACCTTCCGGGTGTCCGTTATCACATCCTGCGTGGTGTTCTGGATACCCAGGGCGTTAAAGACCGTAAACAACGCCGTTCGAAGTACGGCGCGAAGCGTCCTAAGTAAGGGGAATAAGAGATGTCCAGACGTCACGCCGCTGAAAAACGCGAAGTTCTGCCAGATGCAAAATATGGCGACCGCGTAATCACCAAATTCATGAACAACCTGATGATCGATGGCAAGAAATCTGCTGCCGAGCGCATCGTTTACAACGCATTTGACCGCGTTGAAGACAAGCTGAAGCGCGCACCGGTAGAAGTTTTTCACGAAGCTCTCGAAAACATCAAACCATCTGTCGAAGTTCGCTCCCGCCGTGTGGGTGGTGCAACTTACCAGGTGCCTGTTGAAGTGCGCATTGAGCGCCGCGAAGCGCTGGCAATCCGCTGGCTGATCGCTGCTGCACGTAAGCGCAACGAAAACACAATGGAAGAACGCTTCGCCGGTGAACTGCTTGACGCAGTGAACAACCGCGGTTCCGCAGTTAAAAAGCGCGAAGACACTCACAAAATGGCCGATGCGAACAAAGCATTCAGCCATTACCGTTGGTAACCCTTTAGGATCAGGACGAGAATTATGGCTCGCGAATATCCCCTCGATCGGTACCGTAACTTCGGTATCATGGCGCACATCGACGCAGGTAAAACCACCTGTTCCGAACGCATCCTGTACTACACTGGTAAAGAACATAACATCGGTGAAGTACACGACGGCGCTGCAACCATGGACCACATGGAGCAGGAACAGGAACGCGGTATTACTATCACGTCTGCTGCGACAACCACTTTCTGGGAACGTACAGAAGATGGTGAAACTGCTGACTCTGAAAAGCACCGCCTGAACATCATCGACACCCCTGGTCACGTTGACTTCACGATTGAAGTTGAACGTTCCCTCGCGGTTCTCGATGGTGCGGTTTGTGTTCTTGACGCCAACGCTGGTGTTGAACCACAGACTGAAACTGTTTGGCGTCAGGCTGACCGCTACAAAGTTCCACGTATGGTTTTTGTCAACAAAATGGACAAAATCGGCGCGGACTTCTTCAATTGTGTTCACATGATTGAAGATCGTACCGGCACCACTGCAATCCCTGTTGGCGTACCTATTGGTGCGGAAACAGAACTTGAAGGTCTGGTTGACCTCGTCACCATGGAAGAATGGCTGTGGCAGGGTGAAGACCTTGGTGCGTCATGGATCAAAGCACCGATCCGTGAAAGCCTGCAGGACATGGCGAACGAATGGCGTGGCAAACTTGTCGAAGCTGCTGTTGAGCAGGACGACGATGCTATGATGGCATACCTCGAAGGCGAAGAGCCAGACGTACCAACACTGCGCGCACTGCTGCGTAAAGGTACCCTGGCGATGGCTTTCGTACCTGTTCTTGGTGGCTCTGCCTTCAAAAACAAAGGTGTTCAGCCGCTGCTTAACGCTGTGCTTGACTACCTGCCAAGCCCGCTGGACGTTGTTGACTACATGGGCTTTAAGCCTGGTGACGAAACAGAAACACGTGACATTGCCCGCCGCGCGGATGATGAGATGGCGTTCTCTGCTCTGGCGTTCAAAATCTGGAATGACCCATTCGTGGGCTCCCTGACCTTTACACGGATCTATTCCGGTAAACTGGAAAAGGGCGATACATTCCTGAACTCCACCAAAGGCAAAAAAGAACGTGTTGGCCGCATGATGATCATGCACTCCAACGACCGTGATGAAATCACGGAAGCGTTCGCTGGCGACATCATCGCGCTGGGTGGCCTGAAGGACACCACAACCGGTGACACGCTGTGTGCTGTGAACGAACCTGTTGTTCTCGAAACAATGACATTCCCTGATCCTGTGATCGAGATTGCTGTTGAGCCGAAAACAAAAGGCGACCAGGAAAAAATGGGTCTCGCTCTGCAGCGTCTGTCCGCAGAAGATCCATCCTTCCGTGTGGAAACTGACATCGAATCTGGTCAGACCATCATGAAGGGCATGGGCGAACTTCACCTTGATATTCTCGTCGACCGTATGCGTCGTGAATTCAAAGTGGAAGCGAACATCGGTGCGCCGCAGGTTGCTTACCGCGAGACCATTGGTCACGAAGTTGAGCACACCTACACCCACAAGAAACAGTCCGGTGGTTCTGGTCAGTACGGCGAAGTGAAAATGATCATTTCTCCGACCGAGCCTGGCGAAGGTTTCTCCTTTGAATCACGCATCGTTGGTGGTGCTGTTCCGAAGGAATACATCCCGGGTGTTGAAAAAGGCATCAAGTCTGTCATGGACTCCGGCCCTCTGGCTGGCTTCCCTGTGATCGACTTCAAAGTTGCTCTGATCGACGGTAAGTTCCACGATGTTGACTCCTCCATCCTCGCGTTCGAAATCGCTGCACGTATGTGTATGCGTGAAGGTATGCGCAAGGCGGGTGCGAAGATGCTCGAACCTATCATGAAAGTCGAAGTGATCACTCCGGATGAGTACACCGGTGGCATCATTGGCGATCTGACCTCCCGTCGTGGGCAGGTACAGGGCCAGGATACCCGCGGTCACGCCATCGCGATCGACGCTTTCGTGCCTCTGGCGAACATGTTCGGCTACATCAACACTCTGCGTTCCATGTCTTCTGGCCGCGCGCAGTTCTCGATGCAGTTTGACCACTATGAACCAGTACCGTCTAACATCTCTGAAGAGATCCAGGCGAAATACGCTGGCTAAGCAAATTCGCGGGGTGGCTCAGGTCGCCCCGCTCTCTCACACCGGGCGCATAGCCCACAGTTTTTAAGGAGGCCTCCCATGGCTAAGGAAAAGTTTGAGCGTAATAAACCGCACTGTAACATCGGTACCATTGGTCACGTTGACCACGGTAAGACGACGCTGACCGCTGCGATCACCAAGCAGTTCTCTAACGAGTTCAAAGCTTACGACGAGATCGACGGCGCGCCAGAAGAAAAAGCACGCGGCATCACCATCTCTACTGCACACGTTGAGTATGAGACAGAGAACCGTCACTACGCACACGTTGACTGCCCGGGTCACGCTGACTACGTGAAAAACATGATCACCGGTGCGGCACAGATGGACGGCGCGATCCTGGTTGTGAACGCAGCTGATGGCCCTATGCCACAGACCCGTGAGCACATCCTTCTGGGCCGCCAGGTTGGCATCCCTGAGATGGTTGTTTTCATGAACAAAGTTGACCAGGTAGACGACGAAGAGCTGCTGGAACTGGTTGAAATGGAAATCCGTGAACTGCTGTCCGAATACGGCTACAACGGCGACGATATCCCTGTTGTTGCTGGTTCTGCTCTGGCAGCTCTGGAAGACCGTGACGACAACATCGGCAAAGAGAAAATCGCTGAGCTGATGGCTGCTGTTGACTCATTCATCCCACAGCCACCACGTGCGATCGACGAGCCATTCCTGATGCCTATCGAAGACGTATTCTCAATCTCTGGCCGTGGTACTGTTGTAACCGGCCGTGTTGAGCGTGGCGCGATCAACGTTGGTGATTCCATCGAAATCGTTGGTATCCGTGACACATCCACCACCACCTGTACTGGTGTTGAAATGTTCCGCAAGCTGCTGGACCGCGGTGAAGCTGGCGACAACATCGGCGCCCTGCTGCGTGGTGTGGACCGTGAAGGCGTTGAGCGTGGTCAGATCCTGTGTAAGCCAGGTTCTGTTAAGCCTCACACCAAGTTCGAAGCAGAAGTTTATATTCTGACCAAAGAAGAAGGCGGTCGTCACACCCCATTCTTCGCGAACTACCGTCCACAGTTCTACTTCCGTACAACTGACGTCACCGGTACATGCATCCTGCCAGAAGGCACCGAGATGGTTATGCCAGGCGACAACCTGAAACTGTCTGCTGAACTCATCGCGCCAATCGCGATGGAAGAAGGCCTGCGCTTCGCGATCCGCGAAGGTGGCCGCACAGTAGGTTCCGGTGTTGTTTCCACAATCATCGAGTAATTTCGCGCCGCGAAATCACTCGGGTGGCAACGCCTGACAGAAAATAAAGAACCCCCGCTCAGAAATGGGCGGGGGTTTTCTTTTGTGGGCTACAGTTACTGTTAATAGTTGGGAATGCTGTTACTCTGAGAATATGAATGGAACTATCTCTGAAGAAGACCTGAAAGATAAGCTGCACTTCGTAAGGTTGGCGATCTTTAATGCTCGGCTGTTGGGGGCGGTAAATGCAGAAGCTACCTCTAACCCGGGAGGGGTGTTTGACCAGATTGTCGAACGGGTTTCCGTGTCTCAACAAGATCTATTCGATGGGCATATTCCTCTAAGGCCCTGTTTGCTGAACCAATCTGTGCCGCTTTCGTTAGGTTATTTGACATTTGTATGGTTGCGCGAGGCAATTAAAAAGGATGGAAAACTAGAGGCAAAAGTTATCAGTTGTGAAAGCATGCAATCATTGCCTGAAGACTGTCGATGTGAGGGCGAACGTAAACTTGAAGGGGTGGGGAGCTATTTGCGCCTCATCAGAAATGCTTTGTCGCATGGCGCTGTCAAGCTCAGGGAGAAGGAGATGATTTTCGTTTTTGCGGATAGAGCTCCCTCTGAAAAGGATGTTACTAGAATAAGTATTTCTTGGAGGGATTTTGAAAAATACCAGGATCGGTACTTTCGGGTCATCTTTGATCGGGCATATCCAGGTTTGATGCCGTAGCTAAATTGCTGGGACTGTTTGGGCATTGCAAATCCCCCCTTGCCACACCCCTGAATCCCCCGTATATCGCGCGAGTTCGCATATTCTGTGAACTGGTAAGGGATTCGTCCCTGCTGAAGGTTCGATGTGGGGGCGCAATGGTGCGATCTCGACCTCTCAACCGGCTCAAAGCCGCGAAAGGCCCATAAACATGGCAAGCCAAAACATTCGCATCCGGCTGAAGGCGTTCGATTTCCGGGTGCTTGATGCATCTACTCAGGAAATCGTAAACACTGCCAAGCGCACCGGCGCTCAGGTACGTGGCCCGATCCCGCTGCCAAACAAGATCGAAAAATTCACTGTTCTGCGTGGCCCACACGTGAACAAGAAATCCCGCGATCAGTTTGAAATCCGTACCCACAAGCGTCTTCTGGACATTGTGGACCCAACACCGCAGACCGTTGACGCGCTGATGAAGCTCGACCTCGCTGCCGGCGTTGACGTGCAGATTTCAGTTTAAGGAGGGTATAGAATTATGCGCTCTGGAATTATCGCGAAAAAGGTGGGTATGACCCGCCTGTTCATGGAAGACGGCAAGCAGATCCCTGTGACCGTTCTTCACCTCGACGGCCTGCAGGTTGTTGCAAACCGTACCGCTGACAAAGACGGCTATACTGCTGTTCAGCTTGGCGCCGGTTCTGCAAAAGCAAAGAACACATCCAAAGCGATGCGTGGTCACTTCGCTGCCGCAAACGTTGCGCCTAAGCGTAAGGTTGCTGAATTCCGTGTATCTGAAGATGCATTGATCAGCGTTGGCGAGGAAATCTCTGCTGAGCACTTCCTGGAAGGTCAGAAAGTTGACGTTTCCGGTACATCTATCGGTAAAGGTTTTGCCGGTGCGATGAAGCGCCACAACTTCGGCGGTCTGCGTGCGACACACGGTGTGTCTATCTCTCACCGTTCACACGGTTCTACTGGTCAGTGTCAGGATCCTGGTAAGGTATTCAAAGGCAAGAAAATGGCCGGCCACATGGGTGCTGCCCGTGTAACCACACAGAACCTGGAAGTTGTTCGCACTGACGCTGACCGTGGTCTCGTATTCATCAAAGGCGCCGTACCTGGCTCCAAAGGTGGTTGGGTCACTGTTAAGGATGCTGTGAAGAAGAAAGCGCCTGAAGGTCTGCCTTTCCCGGCTGCTCTGAAATCCGCTGCAGCTCCTGCTGAAGCCTCTGAAGGGGGTGCTGAAGAATGAAACTTGATGTAATCAAACTCGACGGCGGCAAAGCTGGTTCCATTGATCTGGACGAAGCACTGTTCGGTCTTGAGCCACGCGCAGACATCCTGCACCGTGTTGTTCGCTGGCAGCGTAGCAATGCGCAGGCTGGTACGCACAAGGTGAAAACCCGTTCCGAAGTAAAATACTCTACCAAGAAGATCTATCGCCAAAAAGGCACAGGTGGCGCACGCCACGGTGCACGTTCGGCGCCTATCTTCCGCGGTGGTGGTGTTTACAAAGGCCCGGTTGTTCGTAGCCACGGCCACGACCTGACCAAAAAGTTCCGTGCTTTGGGTCTGCGTCACGCTTTGTCTGCTAAGCTGAAGGCTGGTGAACTGGTTGTGATCGAAAACGCTGACACAGAGGGTAAAACCGCTGCTCTGGCCAAACAGGTCAAAGACCTTGGCTGGAAGCGTGCTCTGATCATCGACGGTGCAGCTGTAAACGAAGGTTTCGCTCAGGCGGCGCGTAACATCGAAGGTCTCGATGTTCTGCCAACTATGGGTGCAAACGTATATGACATCCTGAAGCGTGACACTCTTGTGATCACCAAAGCAGGTGTTGAAGCTCTGGAGGCTCGTTTGAAATGAGTGCTAAAGCAGAACATTACGACGTAGTGCGCAAGCCGATCATCACTGAAAAAGCAACCATGGCATCTGAAAACGGTGCAGTTGTTTTTGAAGTGGCAATCGACAGCAACAAACCACAGATCAAAGAAGCTGTTGAAGCTCTCTTTGGTGTAAAGGTTAAAGCGGTTAACACTACTATCACCAAAGGTAAAACCAAGCGTTTCCGCGGCATGCCGGGCAAACGTAAGGACGTGAAAAAAGCCTACGTGACCCTCGAAGAGGGCAACACAATCGACGTGTCCACCGGACTCTAAGTCGAAGCTGTTGTGAAAAATTTGAAACCCCTCGCTGCAAGGCGGGGGGTTTTTCTTGTTTCCGTTCATAACGGGTGTCATTGAAGGATCAGTATGTGACTGAGTAACGAGGAGATAAGTGCATATGTTTTCAGCTGGAAAAATTGCAAAGCTTGCCGGAATGGCTTCCGTTGCAGGCCTGATGTCCGCCTGTATCCAGGGGCCGGGTTGGGATCGGGCGCTGCCTCTGTCTGATGGGACCGGCACACTTGTTTATGATTGCCGGCCTTTGGATGGTGACGCTGCTACAAATGCGCTGCAAGCTGTGCATAGACTGATGGAACGCACATATTACGCTCGAGTGAGAGCGTTCGACGAGGAGAGCCAGCGCCTTTACGAGGCAGGTAACCTGACTCAGGAACAAATTGCCGAACGCAATGCTCAAATCTATCAACTCAAAGATCAGGTTGCCCGCGAAACCGCGGCTCTGGGATGTGAGTTTAAGGGCATCCTGGCCCCCGGTAGTGTCGCGCGCTGACAGGGGGCGGCGCTATTGTGAGGTGATTAAGGGTCTCTGCGGAAATGCGGAGGCCTTTTTCGTTGTTTGACCGCCTTATGTAATTATGTGAGCATAACGCAAACGTAACGACTGGTTGGTGACGTAGCTATATGGGTGATCTTTGTGTGAAATGTACGATGTGTTGTAATGGCACTCTGTACCCGAAAATGCCCATCAAGCCTTCTGAGCGTGAAGCGCTTGGACCTGCCGCAGAAATACATGTTAATTCTCAGGGGGGACTTGAGCTGGCACTCGGATGTAGGTGTTTGTCGGATGCGGGTGCTTGTCAGATTTATGAGAGACCTCCCAGTGTCTGCAGGAGCTACAGCTGCTCGTTGCTTGAAAGCGTAAAGAAGGGGGAGTTCACCGCTGAGGAGGCTCTTGCAATCGTCGATGAGCTTCATGGAATGTTCGACAAGTTGCAGAAATTTTGTCAGAGCGTAATGCCTGAGGTCGAATGGCCATATCTTCTGGTTGGGCGGGGTGTTCTGATGGAATTGCTCGCCAAGGCGGAAGCCGGGGGGGCAGTTCTTAGCAGATATGATCTTGCCACAATTAACACGCAACAGCGTTTTATTGTTCAGTACATTCGACAGCATCTGGATGTTAAGTTCATGCAGCCGTTTGTTGAGCATGATGCAATGTTGGGTGAGAGGGCGGTTAAGGCAATGAATGAAGCAGCTGAGCAGTTTGCCAAAGCCTGAATAGGATGGTGGGCTGACGGTCAGCGAATAGTGCAGGGCGCGATATCTGCCTGATGCGGATGAGTTGTGCTCTCCCTTTTGCTGATAACCCTGCATTTGTTAATCCCCTATAGACACTCCCCATAATCTTTGATACCCCGCATCCATTCATCAGGCCCCGGATTCGTTCCGGGGTTTTGTGATGTTTGCAATCGGGGACCTTCGGGGCCCTATATTTTGGCCACCTTCGGGGGGCTTACATAGCGGGCCATGACCAATTCGGGTTGGGTTCGCACAGCTAAACGGAAGACAGAAAGCATGGCACTTAAGTCGTATAAACCGACCACGCCAGGCCAGCGAGGGCTGGTTCTGATCGACCGTTCGGAGCTTTGGAAAGGACGTCCAGTCAAATCCCTTACTCAGGGTCTGACAAAATCGGGCGGCCGGAACAACACCGGACGGATCACTATGCGTCGTACAGGTGGGGGTGCAAAGCGCCTTTACCGGATCATCGATTTCAAGCGGAACAAATTTGACGTTGCCGCGACAGTAGTACGTATCGAATACGATCCTAACCGGACCGCATTTATCGCACTCGTAAAATACACTGATGGCGAACAGGCCTACATTCTCGCACCACAGCGTCTTGCTGTTGGCGACTCTGTAGTTGCATCCGCCAAAGCCGACATCAAACCAGGTAACGCTATGCCGTTCTCTGGCATGCCTATCGGTACCATCGTTCACAACATCGAACTGAAACCAGGCAAAGGCGGCCAGATCGCCCGTGCAGCTGGTACTTATGCTCAGTTTGTTGGTCGTGACGGTTCCTACGCTCAGATCCGCCTTTCTTCCGGCGAACTGCGTCTGGTACGTCAGGAATGCATGGCAACTGTTGGTGCGGTTTCCAACCCTGACAACTCCAACCAGAACTTCGGTAAAGCCGGCCGTATGCGCCACAAAGGCATCCGTCCTTCTGTTCGTGGTGTTGTAATGAACCCGGTTGACCACCCTCACGGTGGTGGTGAAGGCCGTACCTCCGGTGGTCGTCACCCGGTTTCCCCATGGGGTAAGCCAACCAAGGGTAAGCGTACCCGCAACAAAAACAAAGCGTCGCAAAAGCTTATCATTCGCTCGCGTCACGCTAAGAAGAAGGGGCGTTAATATATGTCACGTTCTGTATGGAAAGGCCCTTTCGTTGATGCTTATGTGCTTAAGAAAGCAGAAGCAGTACGCGAATCCGGCCGCAATGAAGTGATCAAAATCTGGTCCCGTCGTTCCACCATTCTCCCACAATTCGTGGGTCTGACCTTTGGTGTTTACAACGGCAAAAAACATATCCCGGTAAACGTATCCGAGGAAATGATTGGCCAGAAATTCGGTGAATATTCCCCGACACGGACCTACTACGGTCACGCCGCGGATAAAAAAGCGAAGCGGAAGTAAAAGCCATGGGTAAAGAGAAAAACGCACGCCGCGTGGCTGACAACGAAGCAATGGCGAAAGTTCGCATGCTTCGCACCAGCCCGCAGAAGCTGAACCTGGTTGCAGGTATGATCCGTGGCAAGAAAGTGGACAAGGCTCTGACCGACCTCACTTTCTCCAAGCGTCGTATTTCTGGTGACGTTAAGAAATGTCTCCAGTCCGCAATCGCCAATGCTGAAAACAACCACAACCTGGATGTTGATGAACTGATCGTGGCGGAAGCCTGGGTTGGTAAAAACCTCACCATGAAACGTGGTCGCCCACGTGCCCGTGGTCGTTTTGGCAAAATCTTGAAACCGTTCGCTGAGCTGACTATCGTTGTTCGCCAGGTTGAAGCAACCTCCGGGGAGCAAGCATAATGGGTAACAAAGTAAATCCGATTGGCATGCGCCTTCAGGTGAACCGCACCTGGGACAGCCGCTGGTACGCAAACACCAAAGACTATGGTGATCTTCTGCTCGAAGATATTCGCATGCGCGAATTCATCGGCAAAGAGTGCAAGCAGGCGGGTGTTTCCCGCGTGATCATCGAACGTCCGCACAAAAAGTGCCGCGTGACTGTTCACACTGCGCGTCCTGGTGTTATCATTGGTAAGAAAGGTGCAGACATTGAAACTCTGCGTCTGAAACTTGCTGCGATGACCGACTCTGAACTGCACCTCAACATTGTTGAAGTCCGCAAGCCAGAGATGGACGGTCAACTGGTTGCAGAGAGCATTGCTCAGCAGCTGGAACGCCGTGTATCCTTCCGTCGTGCGATGAAACGTTCTGTTCAGAACGCGATGCGCATGGGTGCTCTTGGTATTCGTGTGAACGTTGCTGGCCGTCTCGGCGGTGCAGAAATCGCGCGTACTGAATGGTACCGCGAAGGTCGTGTGCCTCTGCACACTCTGCGTGCTGACATCGATTATGCGACATGTGAAGCGACGACTGCCTATGGCATCATCGGGATCAAAGTCTGGATCTTCAAAGGCGAGATCATGGAACACGATCCATCTGCACATGACCGCAGACACCAGGAACTCCAGGAAGGCCCTGCACCACGTGGTGCCGGCGGCCGTCGTTGAGGAGACAGATAAATGCTGCAACCAAAGCGTACTAAATTCCGTAAGATGCACAAAGGCCGGATCAGTGGTCTCGCCAAAGGCGGTTCTGATCTGAACTTCGGCACTTACGGGCTGAAAGCAACCACCCCAGAGCGTGTAACTGCACGTCAGATTGAGGCAGCTCGTCGTGCGATGACCCGCCACATGAAACGTCAGGGCCGTGTTTGGATCCGCATCTTCCCGGACGTACCGGTAACTGCGAAACCAATCGAAGTTCGTATGGGTAAAGGTAAAGGCTCTGTTGACCGTTGGGTCTGCAAAGTGAAACCTGGCCGTGTGATGTTCGAAATCGACGGTGTGTCCGAGCCAGTAGCACGTGAGGCCCTGCGCCTTGCTGCGATGAAACTGCCGGTCAAAACCCGCACCGTGGTTCGCGAAGACTGGTAATACGCTGCGATCCGCGCTGCGGATCGTCAGCCAGAGGCGGCAGTTGCTTTTGGTAACAAGAGCAACGAGAGCCCACCGGTTCAAATAATAAAACCCCCGTCAGGAAACTGGCGGGGGTTTTGTTTTGTTTGATTTCATGTGAGTGTATCGAAGGTTATAGATGAAAGCTGCTACGATGATTGCGCTCGCGAAATCGGTTGAAGCATTTCTAAGTCACAAACTTGTTCGGTTAATTCTGCTTTTGCCATTGCCTCTGTTTCTCTTGACCAGAGTGAACGGGCAGTGGTTGGAAGTGATCGCCATTATTTCTGTTTTAGGCAGTGGCTTTGCAGGCGTTTTGTTTGCTCAATGTGTCGGTAATGCTGAGATGTTTAGGCGCGTAGGTGTATCTGACAGGATTTCGGCTGGTTTAAGCGCATTTCTGTTTTTGTTTCTGCCTGTATTTACTCACGTGCTTGTTTTCGAAGGCAGAGTTGAAATTCCATTTGAGCGTCACAGCTTGTTCGCTCATTTCTTGTGGGCAGTTTGCGTTGGTGTGCTATTTTTAGTGCTCTCGCCGGATAGCGACAAAAAATGAATGGATGATCCTCCGCCAGCGGACACTTCACGACGACCCGGCGCTCAGGCGCTGGGGTTACAATTGTGAGATAAGTGGAATGCGGCCGAAGTTGCGGGCCCGGGGCTCCGCCCGTTCGTGAGCGAAACCGTCCCCCGGACGGTTTCCGGGAAGCTCACTCACCCCATTTATAATTAAAGCTGACCGAGCAGCGTTCTTCTTCGCCGGTGTTCTGCATCACCTCATGGCGCAGCCAGCTTTCCCACAACAGGACATCGCCTTCATCCGGGCTCATCTTGATGAAGCTCTGATGTTCGCGGCGCGCGTCTTTGATACGGGGTGGGGCGGCCATCATCATCGCGTGGCGCGGGTCTTCATATCGCAGCGCACCGGCCCCATCGGGCAGGGCCACATAGGTTGTGCCGGAAATGACTGAGTGCGGGTGGATATGGGCGGAATGATAGCCGCCGGGGGGCAGGATGTTGATCCAGATGTCTTCCAGCACCAGCTTGCGATCGTCCAGGTTAAACTGCAGATCTTCCGCAAAAGCCGCCACATGTTTGTCCAGCGCCTCTACCAGGCCCGCAAAGACCGGGAACCGCCAGGGCAGATCCGTCAGGGACGCATAAGAGGTATAGCCCGGATAGCCTTCCTTCTCACACCATTCCTGCCCGGCCTCGTCATCCTCGGCAATGGAATAGCAGCTGTCATACAGCTCATCCGGATCAATCACAGGGGACTGCTCAGCAAGCTGTGCATGATAAAGGCGGGTCACGAAGAGAGATTCAATCTTGGTCATGGGGGTGTTTTATCTAATAGTACAAAGAATGACAGCGTTTGTTGATTTGTGTACGTTTTTTCTGAGGTTGGTCCACGTATCTTGTCGTTTGGTATATTGGACGGAATGGAATTTTCAAAGGAGCGCGTTTTATGGAACTACGAGAAAATTACTTGAAGTACCTTTTTCACATGGAGACGTTTTATAATTCTTATCACACTCAAAAAGAAAATGCGGCGTGGAAGCTGGTGGTGTTCTCAGGAACAATCACGGTCCTAACATTTTCAGTTTTCAGACTCATGTTGGAGCTGAAAGCTCCGGCGCCGCTCATGCTTTGTGTATTGATACTGCCGCCGGTTTTCTTATTTCGCCAAATCATCCGGCAAGCTAAAACACAGGCTGTTCTGCGAAGGGCGGCAGCGCTCATGGTAATATCGTGTCGTATGTGTGTTCATGATCTGGTGACCGGCAAACCAATTGCAGATACCGATTTGGTCGCAAACGAAGAGGTCGCAGCCAGTCATCGCAGGCGTGGTGTTCTTGCTGACGAAATATTTGATGGTGTACCCGAGCACCTGTTTGAAGCGGCAGCCAGCTATGGTGAACAAAATGGCTTTGATCGCCATAATGCACCGGTGCTATCCGAGCTTAAAACTCGCACAATTGTGTTGATGAGTGCTTTTGCCTATTTTCCTTTCTTTTATGTAATCTGGCTTGCGTGGCTGAGTCCGTTGTGGGTAAGGCTCGAAGCTGGCTTTTGAAGGGGAAATTTCCTGTCAGGAATTGTGGTGAGGGGGCGCAACATCGCCCTTGCCACGCTCCCCAATTGCCCCTATAGAACACCAGTTCGCGGTCCCTTTCGGGGAATCGTGTGCATTTTTATTCACCCACCAGGGAAAAAGTTACCCTTAATCAGGGGCTTTCTGGTGCAAGGCAAAGGAAGAGGCGACATGAACGCCAATGAATTGCGTGATAAAACGCCGGACGAGCTGAAAGAAGCTCTCTCCACACTGAAAAAAGAATCCTTCAATCTGCGTTTTCAGCAGGCCACTGGTCAGCTTGAATCCACAACTCGTATGCGCGCGGCACGCCGTGAAGCAGCACGTGTGAAGACCATTCTGAACGAAAAAGCTGCAGCCGCAGCTTCTGAAGCATAAGGGGAGCCTGAGATATGCCCAAACGTATTCTGACCGGCACCGTGACTTCTGACGCAAACGCACAGACTGTAACTGTCTCTGTTGAGCGCCGCTTCACACACCCAGTGCTTAAGAAAACCATTCGTAAGTCCAAAAAATACCGGGCGCACGATGAACAGAACGCTTTCAAAAAAGGTGACCAGGTCCGTATCCAGGAATGTGCACCTAAGTCGAAAACGAAACGCTGGGAAGTTCTGTCCGCTTAATCAAGCTTTCAGAACTCCCATAATCGAAACCTTGGGGACCAGGCATATCTGAGCCCCCCACAGGTCGGGAGAAACCAAATGATCCAGATGCAGACCAACCTGGATGTTGCTGACAACAGCGGCGCGCGCCGTGTTCAGTGCATTAAGGTTCTGGGTGGTTCCAAGCGTAAATACGCTAGCGTAGGCGACATCATTGTTGTTTCCGTGAAGGAAGCCATTCCACGCGGTCGTGTGAAAAAAGGCGACGTCCGTAAGGCCGTTGTTGTTCGCACAGCCAAACAAGTTCGTCGTGAAGACGGCACAGCAATCAAGTTCGACGGCAACGCCGCTGTGATCTTGAACAACAACAACGAACCAGTAGGTACACGTATCTTCGGGCCAGTTGTTCGTGAGCTTCGTGCAAAGAACTTCATGAAAATCATCTCACTCGCGCCGGAGGTGCTGTAAGATGGCTGCTAAGCTGAAAAAAGGCGATAAAGTCGTCGTTCTTGCTGGTAAGGACAAGGGCAAAGAGGGCGAAATTTCCTCTGTAAACCCAACTGCTGGCAAAGCTGTGATTGATGGCGTTAATGTTGCTATCCGTCACACAAAACAGACCCAGACAAGCCAGGGTGGCCGCGTTCCAACTGCTATGCCAGTTGACCTGTCCAACCTCGCTCTGCTCGACAGCAATGGTAAAGCGACCCGTGTTGGCTTCCGTGAGGAAGACGGCAAAAAGGTACGTTTCGCCAAGTCAACCGGGGAGACCGTATGATGCTCGACGCACAAACTTACACCCCCCGTCTGAAAGCGCTGTACAAAGACACCATCCGGGCTGCTCTCATGGAAGAGTTCGGCTACAAGAACGAAATGCAGCTGCCTAAGCTCGACAAAATCGTTCTGAACATGGGTGTCGGCGAAGCAACCAAAGACACCAAGAAGGTGAAGCACGCACAAGAAGCGCTGACTCTCATCTCTGGTCAACATGCTGTTGTTACCAAGGCGAAGAAATCCATTGCGGGTTTCCGTGTACGTGAAGAGATGCCACTCGGCACCAAAGTCACACTGCGCGGCGACCAGATGTTTGAATTCCTTGACCGCCTGATCACCATTGCTATGCCACGTATCCGCGACTTCCGCGGCGTATCCGGCAAAAGCTTCGATGGTCGTGGTAACTATGCCATGGGTCTGAAAGAACACATCGTTTTCCCTGAAATCGACTTCGACAAAGTTGTTGATATGCTGGGTATGGACATTGTGATCGCAACCACCGCGAAGACTGACGCGGAAGCAAAGGCGCTGTTGAAAGCTTTCAACATGCCTTTCAACAGCTGATCGCGGAAGGAAATCAATAATGGCTAAAAAGTCTATGATCGCTCGCGAAGTAAAGCGCGCAAAGCTGGTGGAAAAATACGCCGCCAAGCGTGCCGAACTGAAAGAGATCGCAAAAGATGAGAGCAAGCCGATGGAAGAGCGTTTCAAAGCGCGCCTGAAACTTGCAAAACTGCCACGCAACAGCTCTGCGACACGGATGCATAACCGTTGTCAGCTGACTGGTCGTCCTCACGCTTACTACCGTAAGCTCAAGGTCAGCCGTATTGCGCTCCGGGATCTCGGCTCTGCCGGTCAGATTCCTGGCCTCGTGAAATCCAGCTGGTAAGGGAGAGAACGATATGAACGATCCTATCGGCGATATGCTCACCCGTATCCGTAACTCTCAACTGCGCGGCAAATCCGTCGTATCCACACCAGCTTCCAAGCTGCGTGCATGGGTTCTGGATGTGCTGGCAGACGAAGGTTACATTCGTGGTTACGAAAAAGGTACTGATACCAACGGTCACCCGACCCTGGAAATCAGCCTGAAATACTTCGATGGCACCCCTGTTATCCGTGAGCTGAAGCGTGTTTCCACGCCTGGCCGTCGCGTATACATGGGCGTAAATGACATCCCAACTGTCCGTCAGGGCCTGGGTGTGTCGATTGTCTCCACCTCCCGGGGTGTGATGTCGGATGCAAACGCACGTGCGGCCAACATTGGCGGCGAAGTGCTCTGCACCGTATTCTAAGGAGTAGACAATGTCTCGAATTGGTAAAAAAGCGGTTGAGCTTCCAGGTGGCGTTTCTGCGTCCCTGGACGGTCAGACCATCGAAGTTAAAGGTCCGAAAGGCACCCGCAGCTTCACAGCAACCGATGATGTAACCATCACCATCGACGAGAACAGCGTTCAGGTTGATCCACGCGGCAAGTCCAAGCGTGCACGTCAGCAGTGGGGCATGTCCCGCACAATGATCGCGAACCTCGTAACCGGTGTGACTGAAGGCTTCAAAAAAGAGCTGGAAATCCAGGGTGTTGGTTATCGTGCTGCTATGCAGGGCAATGTCCTGAAGCTGAACCTGGGTCTGTCCCATGACGTTGAGATCACGGCGCCGGAAGGCATCACGATCACTGCGCCAAAGCAGACTGTAATCATTGTGGAAGGCATCAACGACCAGCAGGTCGGTGAAGTCGCAGCAAACATTCGCGCGTGGCGTAAACCTGAGCCTTACAAAGGCAAGGGCATCCGCTACAAAGGCGAGTTTGTCTTCCGCAAAGAAGGCAAGAAGAAGTAAGGACGCTAAAAATGGCAAACAGCAAAAGAACCCTGTTTCTGAAGCGCCGCCTGCGCGTTCGGAACAAACTGAAGAAAACTGCATACGGTCGTCCGCGCCTGTCTGTTCACCGTTCAAACAAGAACATCAGCGTTCAGCTGATCGACGATCTGAACGGCGTTACCCTCGCTTCCGCGTCTTCTCTCGAGAAAGACCTGGGCGTTGTTGGCAAGAACAACAAAGACGCGGCTGCCAAAGTTGGTTCTGCGATCGCAGAGCGGGCTAAAGCGGCAAACGTCACTGAATGTGTCTTTGATCGCGGCGGTTTCCTCTTCCACGGTAAAGTGCAGGCCCTGGCCGACGCTGCCCGTGAAGGTGGTCTGAAGTTCTGAGAAACTGTGAAAGGCGGCAACGCCTTTCCGATGATCCAGAGGGCAGGATTTCGGTCTTGCCCTACTTGGATTGAGATTTACCGACGTGCAAACGTCACACACAAAGGAATGCCCAAATGGCAGAACGTGAAAACCGTCGTGGCAACCGCCGCGATCGTGAAGAAACACCGGAATTTGCAGATCGTCTGGTCGCAATCAACCGCGTATCCAAAACCGTTAAAGGTGGTAAGCGCTTCGGCTTTGCAGCCCTGGTTGTTGTAGGCGATCAAAAAGGCCGCGTCGGCTTTGGCAAAGGTAAAGCCAAAGAAGTCCCTGAGGCGATCCGCAAAGCGACTGAGCAAGCGAAACGTCAGATGATCCGCGTGCCTCTTCGTGAAGGCCGCACCCTGCACCACGACATCGAAGGTCGTCATGGCGCCGGTAAAGTCATCATGCGTACAGCTCCTGAAGGTACTGGTATCATCGCCGGTGGTCCAATGCGTGCTGTTTTCGAAATGCTTGGCGTTAAAGACGTGGTTTCCAAGTCCCTGGGTTCTCAGAACCCATACAACATGATCCGCGCAACAATCGATGGCCTTGGCAAAGAAGCCAGCCCTCGTATGGTCGCTCAGCGTCGTGGCAAGAAGGTTGCAGACATTCTGCGTAAGCCTGAAGCCGAAGCTGACACTGCAGCAGAAGCATAAGGAACTGATACCATGGCTAAAACCATCGTTGTAAAACAAATCGGCTCCCCGATCCGTCGTCCTGCTAAACAGCGTCAGACACTGATCGGCCTCGGCCTGAACAAAATGCACAAAACCCGTGAGCTGGAAGATACACCAGCGATCCGCGGCATGGTTGCAAAGATCTCTCACATGGTTGAGATCATCGAAGAAAAGGGCTGAGTTTAACACTCACCTGATCTGAAATTCAAAACGCCCCGGTGGAAACGCC
Organism: Halocynthiibacter styelae; assembly: GCF_016123485.1. Taxonomy (GTDB): domain Bacteria; phylum Pseudomonadota; class Alphaproteobacteria; order Rhodobacterales; family Rhodobacteraceae; genus Halocynthiibacter; species Halocynthiibacter styelae. The sequence continues at coordinate 102,303 of NZ_JADCKQ010000003.1, forward strand.
GGGGCGTTTTCTGTATGGGCTGTATTCGAAGGGAGAAATTTATGAAGAAATGGATTTTACGTGGTTTAGGGCTTTATGCGCTCGTGCTTCTGGGCAATCTCGTGTTCGCTTTTGCCGGTGCTGGATATATCTCAATCGGTAATTTCGACAATCAATTCTCAAAGCCGTCGGTAGTCGTCTGGTTTTCTGAAATTGGCTGGATTCATGGCCAGGACCTTCAGATTGATGGTCGTCCATTTGACCGAGGTCAGAGAATGTCAGACCAGAGGCCGAACTTAGCTCAGGCGGATATTCTGGCCATATTTGTTGATGGGTTTGAACAAATCAACCAAGTGCAGTTTGCCGAAGAACTCGGCCTTTCTGACTCTGAACTTCAGATGAAGCCAGCAGTAACAGGAATAAAGAGAGAGTCGGCTGCAGTTAGCGTTCGCCCTCATATATTGCCGTTCTATGCTGCTCATGAAGTACTGATTGTGAGGGATATTTCAGAGCTTGGACGCCGATATCGTTCAGAGTGCGCGACTGAACTTTTGCTTATGTGGACGCTTCTTGAAGAGGATGAAGATCTGTTGGCTTCTTGTGAGTTGCCGGAAGATGAGCAGAGCTGAGCACTGCCCCCCAAATAGCAGTCACCCATCCCCATATAACACTCGATCCAGCGCTTCACCGCTGAGGGGCGGCATGCCATCCTCATCAATCAGGGTGATCATAGCTGCGCCGTCTCATTCGTACCTCGGGATATAGAGGTTATGTGGGGCAGGGCCTTTGCGTGTGCGGCCGGATGTGTCGAAATGTCCACGTAAAGGTTGCTGTCGTGCTGCGTTGCGGCTGTCGGATCCATGGCGCATCCCAGCCCCCAGATCGCCGTGCCGGTCACACCAGCGGCCACAGCACCTGTTGCGTAATAAAGAAAATTGCGTCGCTGAACCATTGTACCAACTGAAATGTTTTGATCAGTCTCGGCCTGAATACCGCGGCTGTAAAGGGTGAAGGCAGGGTAACTTCGCCGTACTCCGTATATGCATAGAATGTGCATAAGATGTGCATGGATTGTGCATGCCGGTATTCGGAGCGATCCGGGGCCGGTGGTGGCACCCATGCAGTCAGCGCAAAGCGGGCATTCCGATTATTGTGGTACAGCCTGAAACCGACTCCCGCTAGATGAACGTCAACACGATTGACCTGTTCGACGGAGTACGAACCATGACCGCTATTAAATCATTCTTCCGCGCCATCAAAACCGCAGTGAACGCACCTTGCCCGACCTGGACAGAATACCTGCGCGACGGCAAAGCTGCACGCTAAGAGGCTTTAAAGTCTTTAAAGATCCTCTCCCTCCCGCTTTAAAGACTTTAAACTTCCGGGGTGTTTCCGGGACTTGCCAGCGGCAGATCTTCCGGCTAAATACCCCCGGTGGACCATGTCCACAGAATCAAAAACACGAAAAGCCGTGGTTGATCCGCTTACGCTTCAGGGATCACATCCGGCAAGGAGAAGCGATATGAAACTCAATGAACTGCGCGACAATCCTGGCGCAACCAAAGCCCGCAAACGCGTTGGGCGTGGTCCTGGTTCCGGCACTGGTAAAACTGGTGGCCGTGGTATCAAAGGTCAGAAGTCCCGTTCAGGTGTAGCGATCAAAGGTTTTGAAGGCGGTCAAATGCCTTTGTACCAACGTCTGCCTAAGCGTGGCTTCAACAAGCCAAACCGCAAGGCATTCGCTGTTGTAAACCTGGGCCTGATCCAGAAATTCATCGACGCGAAAAAGATCGACGCAGCAGCTGCGATCACCGAAGATGTTCTGATCGAATCCGGTCTCGTACGTCGTAAACTCGACGGTATCCGCGTGCTGGCAAAGGGTGAACTCACCGCTAAAGCCAACATCGAAGTAACCGGCGCATCCAAGTCTGCTGTTGAAGCAGTTGAAAAAGCTGGCGGCTCTCTGACCATCAAAGCACCGGCAGCGGCTGAATAAGCGCTTGTTTGCGGCCGCCGCGCCGCTTACATACAAATAAGTTTTTCTGACGCCGCCGCCCGGGAAACCGGATGGCGGCGTTTTTCATATGATGGGGAGAGGCCCGGGAATGGCATCTGCAGCAGAGCAAATGGCGTCAAACATGAGCTGGAGTGCGTTCGGCAAAGCATCCGAGCTGCGCCAGCGTATTCTTTTCACACTTGGTCTGTTGATCGTTTACCGTCTCGGGACATATATCCCGGTTCCGGGCATCGACGGCACCGCACTGCGTGAATTTATGGACCAGGCAGGATCCGGCATCGCCGGCGTGCTTGGCATGTTCACAGGTGGCGCACTGTCACGGATGGGTATCTTTGCCCTGGGCATTATGCCTTATATCTCGGCTTCTATTATTATTCAGCTGCTGACCGCTATGGTTCCACAGCTGGAACAGCTGAAAAAAGAAGGCGAACAGGGGCGCAAGAAAATCGCGCAATACACCCGTTACGGCACGGTTCTTCTGGCGACATTCCAGGCCTATGGTCTGGCCGTCAGCCTTGAGGCCGGTGATCTTGCAACCGATCCGGGCCTTTACTTCCGCATTGCCTGCATGATCACGCTGGTTGGTGGCACCATGTTCCTGATGTGGCTGGGTGAACAGATCACCGCACGTGGCATCGGCAATGGTATTTCCCTGATCATCTTTGTTGGTATCATCGCTGAGATCCCGGCTGCGATCGCGCAATTCCTCAGCCAGGGACGTTCCGGTGCAATCAGCCCGGCGATCATTATGCTGGTCCTTGTGATGGTTGTTGCTGTGATTGCCTTTGTGGTCTTCATGGAACGTGCTCTGCGTAAAGTGCACATCCAGTATCCACGTCGTCAGGTCGGCATGAAGGTTTACGATGGTGGCGCAAGCCATCTGCCAATCAAAGTGAACCCAGCAGGCGTTATTCCGGCGATTTTCGCAAGCTCTCTGTTGCTGTTGCCGACAACTGTCGCAACCTTCTCTGGCAACCAGACCGGTCCTGTGATGTCCACAATCCTTGCCTATTTCGGGCCGGGTCAGCCGCTGTATCTGCTGTTCTTCGTTTCCATGATCGTCTTCTTTGCGTTCTTCTACACCTTCAACGTGTCTTTTAAGACTGACGAAGTTGCTGACAATCTGAAGAACCAGAATGGCTTTATTCCTGGCATCCGCCCGGGCAAGAAAACCGCTGAATATCTCGACTATGTCGTGACACGTCTTCTGGTCGTTGGCTCCGCCTACCTTGCGGCAGTTTGTCTCTTGCCTGAGATTCTTCGTTCACAACTGGCGATTCCTTTCTATTTTGGCGGGACCTCCGTTCTGATCGTCGTTTCCGTTACAATGGATACGATTCAGCAGGTGCAAAGTCATATGCTCGCACATCAGTACGAGGGCCTGATTGAGAAATCACAGCTGCGGGGGAAAAAGCGCGGCAAGAAAGGGACAGCCAGACGATGAATATTATTCTTCTCGGCCCACCAGGGGCAGGCAAGGGAACACAGGCGCAACATCTCGTGGAGACACGGAATATGGTGCAGCTTTCAACCGGTGACATGCTGCGCGAGGCACGTACCTCTGGCACAGAGATGGGCAACAAGGTTGCTGCTGTGATGGATGCGGGCGAACTTGTGACAGATGAGATCGTGATCGGTCTGATCCGCGAAAAACTGGAAGCCGGCAACGGGGGCGGTGGTTTCATCTTTGATGGTTTCCCACGTACCCTGATGCAGGCTGTGGCGCTGGAAAAACTGCTGGAAGAAACCGGCCAGACACTGGATGCGGCGATTGAGCTGCGTGTGCGTGACGAAGCGCTTGTCAGCCGTATTCTGAACCGTGCAGCTGAAGCTGTTGCTGCTGGTGGCGAAGCCCGTGCGGATGACAATGAAGAAAGTCTGCGCACGCGTCTGATGGAATACTACAAAAAGACTGCGCCGCTGTTGGGTTACTACTTTGCTAAGGAAAAGCTGCAGCGCGTTGACGGTCTGGCAGATATTCCTGTGGTTCAGGCGTCTCTCGCGGCGATCCTCGATAAATAAAATCAGGGACTTAACGGTTCTGATGGAATTTAAACACCGCCCAGGACGCTTGGGCGGTGTTTTTTGTTATTTTTAAGGGTCTGCCTTAAAGGATATCTGGAAATTAATCTTGTTTTGGGGTAGGAAACGGGTGTGCCTTTGTGCGCGCTGTGTTTTTCAATGTATTTTTGTTCTCTGCTTTTTACATACAGGAATGTGACCTATGAAACTTTTTTCTGCCGCTCTGGTGAGCGCTACTCTGATCGTATCTTCTGCCAATGCGGGTAATCTGATTGCCCCTGTGATGGAGGAGGAAGTAATCGTTGAGGAGGCTTCTGCATCCTCTGGTTCCGACTGGCTGATCCCGCTTTTTGCGCTGATCCTCTTTGCGGCTGCCGTTGGCGGCGGCAGCAGTGATACGATTACGTCACCAATAAACTGAGGTGGGTTAATGCGCTGGGGCAGCTTCCTGCTTGACGCATAAAACAAAACTCCATAAACAGCCTTATCCCGCAAGGGATTTTGATTCTGCGCAGGTTTTGCCTGCGTAGAAGAATCACCTCGAATTCAGCTGCGGCCCGGCGCATTCATGCCTCGGGCTTACGTTGTGAAAAAAGGTTCCGGTACTACGGAATCGCAACGAAAAGGAATATGACACTTGGCACGTATTGCCGGCGTTAACATCCCGACCCATAAACGGGTCCCGATCGCCCTGACTTATATCACTGGTATCGGCAGCACTTCTGCTGAAGCTATCTGTGAAGCTGTGAAAATCGACCTCACCCGTCGCGTAAACGAACTCTCTGATGCAGAAGTTCTGGCGATCCGTGAGCACATCGATGCGAACTACAATGTTGAAGGTGACCTTCGTCGTGAAGTTACCATGAACATCAAACGTCTGATGGATCTCGGTTGCTACCGTGGTCTGCGTCACCGTCGTGGCCTGCCTGTGCGCGGTCAACGTACTTCTACCAACGCTCGTACTCGCAAAGGTCCTGCAAAGGCCATTGCTGGTAAGAAGAAGTAAAGGGAGGGTTTGATCAATGGCACGCGATAAGACTCGTACGAAGAAAAAAGAGCGCAAGAACATTGCCTCTGGTGTTGCTCACGTGAACTCTTCGTTCAACAACACCAAAATCCTGATCTCTGACGTTCAGGGTAACGCTATTTCCTGGTCCTCTGCTGGTACCATGGGCTTTAAAGGCTCACGGAAATCCACACCTTACGCTGCTCAGATGGCTGCGGAAGATGCGGGCAAGAAAGCACAGGAACACGGTGTTAAAACACTTGAAGTTGAAGTACAGGGTCCGGGTTCCGGCCGTGAGTCCGCACTGCGCGCTCTGGCCGCTCTGGGTCTGAACATCACTTCTATCCGTGACGTAACACCTATCGCTCACAACGGCTGCCGCCCACCAAAGCGTCGCCGCGTATAAGCGTTTACGACTTTCCCGGGCTCATGGTTTCATGGGCCCGGATTTTGCATTTTGAAACCTCGGGCGTTTTCGGTCAGGGACATGGTCCGGAAACATGAATGGAGGCACTACGCATGATCCATAAGAACTGGCAGGAACTCATCAAGCCAACACAGCTTGAAGTAAAACCAGGCAACGACCCTGCACGTCAGGCAACCGTGATCGCTGAACCGCTTGAGCGCGGCTTTGGTCTGACCATGGGCAACGCACTGCGCCGTGTTCTGCTGTCATCCCTTCAGGGTGCAGCCATCACTTCCGTACAGATCGACAACGTTCTGCACGAATTCTCTTCCGTTGCAGGTGTGCGTGAAGACGTAACCGACATCGTGCTGAACCTTAAAGGTGTGGCACTGCGCATGGAAGCAGAAGGCCCTAAGCGTGTTTCCATTTCCGCAAACGGCCCTGCTGTTGTGACCGCTGGTGACATTTCTGAAAGCGCCGGCATCGAAGTTCTGAACAAAGAGCACGTGATCTGCCACCTGGATGATGGTGCAGATCTGTACATGGAACTGACCGTTGATACCGGTAAGGGCTATGTTGCTGCTGAGAAAAACAAGCCGGAAGATGCGCCGATTGGTCTGATCCCGATCGATGCAATCTATTCCCCGGTGAAGAAAGTGTCTTACGACGTTCAGCCGACCCGTGAAGGTCAGGTTCTGGACTATGACAAGCTGACACTGAAACTGGAAACCGACGGTTCTGTGACCCCTGATGATGCTGTGGCTTTCGCTGCGCGCATCCTGCAGGATCAGCTGTCCATCTTCGTGAACTTTGATGAGCCAGAAGCGGCTTCCCGTCAGGAAGAAGACGATGGCCTCGAGTTCAACCCACTTCTGCTGAAGAAAGTGGACGAACTGGAACTGTCTGTCCGTTCCGCAAACTGCCTGAAGAACGACAACATCGTTTACATCGGCGATCTGATCCAGAAGACCGAAGCAGAAATGCTGCGTACGCCGAACTTCGGCCGTAAGTCTCTGAACGAGATCAAAGAAGTTCTGTCCGGCATGGCGCTGTACCTCGGCATGGATGTCGAAGAATGGCCACCAGAGAACATCGAAGATCTGGCGAAAAAGTTCGAAGATCAGTTCTGATAATTGACGGGGTGCGCCTTCTGGTGTACCCCGCCGCAAATGCCCGGCTAACCGGGGAATATATGGGCGTTCCGCCCCAAGGAGAGCAGCTGACACGCATCAGCGGCCAGACAAAGTAAAACACTGACGAAGGAAAAGACACATGCGTCACGCAAAAGGCTACCGCCGCCTCAACCGTACTCACGAGCACCGTAAAGCCCTGTTTTCCAACATGGCTGGTTCCCTGATCGAGCACGAGCAAATCAAAACTACCCTGCCAAAAGCGAAAGAGCTTAAGCGTGTAATTGAAAAACTGATTACACTTGGCAAACGTGGCGATCTGCACGCACGCCGTCAGGCCGCTGCACAGCTGAAGCAGGACAAGGACGTTGCGAAACTGTTCGAAGTTCTGGGCCCACGCTATAAAGAGCGTCAGGGTGGCTATACCCGTGTTCTTAAAGCAGGATTCCGTTACGGTGACATGGCGCCAATGGCGATCATCGAACTGGTTGACCGCGATGTTGATGCAAAAGGTGCGGCTGACAAAGCCCGCGTTGCAGCTGAAGACGCCGCTGCTGAGTAATTCACCAGCAATTTGATTCGGAAGGGCTCTGCAATAGCAGGGCCCTTTTCAGTTTAATACCTTGTCTATTTAGTGACCTTCTGATTCCGGGCGTTTCTTCGCCGCTTCTTTCAGCTTTATCAAGAAGTTGTTTAACTGTTCGTCCGCCTGTTGGGACTCATGCATAAAGTCCAGTAAATTAAGGCGCACGCTGTCTGGCAACATGGTCAATTGAGTGAAAGTATCTGAAATAGTTCGGTGCAAGATTATTCTCAGTTTTATTTTGTAGTGACATACCTCAATTTAAGGTTGACGATTTTTCTGGCAACTTGTCTAAAAAGGTATGTCTGTTAAATCATCAGTAGATCTTGAACTACAAAAGCTGAGTATCCTGGCGCCGTCCGGGTATTTTGTCGGCTTGCATATTCGTTTCGCATCCGCACTTATGCAATTTTCCACCTATGACCAGGGCTGGCTCGATCATTATACCGAGCAAGCCTATGCATTGCGCGACCCGACCATTGCCTGGGGGTTCAGCACCGAAGGGGCTTGCCGTTGGTCCGAATTTGAAATCCCCGACACATTTGGTGTCCTGGCCGAAGCAAAGACATTTGGCCTGACCCATGGCATGACTATTTCCACAGGCCCTGTCCGTTCCAGAACCATTGCCAGTTTCTGTCGCAATGACAGGGAATTCGAAGACAGCGAAATCGAAGAGATTTCGCAAATAGTTCGCCGGTTGCACCAGATGGTGGAACCGCCGGAGAGCCTGACAAAGGCACAAATCGAAGCTCTGCGATTAATTGCCGACGGCGACCGGCACGCGGCAGCGGCTGCCAAACTCAGTATATCAGAGAGTGCTTTGAAAGCCCGATTGATGGGGGCCCGGGAAAAACTCCATGCCCGGACAACCGCCGAAGCAATTCAGCGCGCAAAGGACTACAGGCTGCTATAAGCGGAACGGTTCGCGTCGGTAATTTTCGCAGTTTTTATTCAAACTGGGAAAAATACCATGCAAACCACGACTCTTTCTTTCGAAAATCTTCACAACCATGGGGAGTTATTCGCAAACCTTTTTCGCGCAAGAAAGCAAAGCTTCATCGTGCAGAAAAACTGGGACCTGCCTGAGGCTCTGGATATGGAATACGATCAGTATGACACGCCTGCCAGCCGCTGGGTCGCGATCCACGATTTTGGCCAGGTCTATGCTGGTATCCGACTGACACCGACAACCATGAAGGTCGGAATGTATTCCTACATGATCCGCGATGCACAACGGGGCCTTCTTGGCACGATTCCGGAAGATCTTCTTTATGAGGACGCCCCGGTGGACGAACAGACCTGGGAATGCACCCGTGTGTTTGTTTCTCATGCGACGCCACAACGTATCCGGCGTCGTATTCACGCCTATATCGCGACAGCTATGTTGAAAGCCTCCCGGGAAGAGGGGGCAACAAGCCTGCTGACCCTGACTGCCGCAAACTGGCCGCGTTGGTTCGGGCGCTGCGGTCTGGAAGGCAAAGCTATTGGTCGCGAAATGTTCATTGGTGATGGCAACTATCAGTGCGTGTCGATTGACCTGACCGGCAATCTGCACTGATTTACAGTCTGGTTAAGGCTTTCCCTTGTGATTGGGAAAGCGTAGTTTTGATTCATGATAGATTTGTTTGACGCCACACCAGATGACCCTGAAAAAAAGACGGGCGCAGCCCAGGTTGCGCCCCGTCCGCTTGCGGATCGTCTGCGACCCCGCAGCCTGTCTGAGGTGATCGGGCAACAGCAGGTTCTTGGTCCTGAGGCCCCGCTGGGGACCATGCTGTCAGCCGGTAGTCTGTCGTCGCTGATTTTCTGGGGGCCGCCCGGTGTTGGTAAAACGACGATCGCCCGCCTTCTGGCGGATGAAACCGATCTGACATTCATTCAGATTAGTGCGATTTTCACCGGCGTTCCGGAGTTACGGAAAGTATTTGAGGCCGCAAAGCTGCGCCGCACAAACGGGCAGGGGACGCTGTTGTTTGTGGATGAGATTCACAGGTTCAACAAAGCCCAGCAGGATGGCTTTTTGCCCTATATGGAAGACGGGACCATTCTTCTGGTTGGGGCCACCACCGAAAACCCAAGTTTTGAGCTGAACTCAGCGGTTCTGTCACGATCCCAGGTGTTGGTGCTGGAACGGTTGGATCTGCGTGACCTGGAACTTCTTGCACAGCGGGCCGAAAAAGAAATGCAACAGGCGCTGCCGCTGGACGGCCCTGCGCGCGAGGCCTTGTTGGAAATGGCGGATGGCGATGGGCGCGCGCTTCTGAACCTGATTGAACAGGTGTCGGCATGGCCTGAAGCGAAAGCAGGCGAGAAGCTTGACACAGCAACACTTTCAACGCGGCTTATGCGGCGGGCAACGAAATACGATAAATCGGGTGATGAACACTACAACCTGATTTCCGCCCTGCATAAATCCGTGCGGGGGTCTGATCCCGACGCGGCGCTTTACTGGTTTGCCCGGATGCTGACCGGCGGGGAAGACCCGCGCTTTCTGGCGCGCCGGATCACAAGAATGGCTGTTGAGGACATCGGTTTTGCTGATCCCCAGGCGCAGACTCACTGTCTGCACGCCTGGGAAACCTATGAACGCCTTGGCAGTCCCGAAGGGGAACTGGCCCTGGCCCAGGCTGTGATCTATCTGGCACTGGCACCAAAATCGAATGGGGCCTATGTCGCCTATAAATCCGCCATGGCCGCCGCGCGTCAGACCGGATCAGAACCACCGCCCAAACACATCCTGAACGCGCCTACATCCCTGATGAAAGATCAGGGCTATGGCGATGGATATGCCTATGATCATGACGCGGCAGACGGATTTTCCGGGCAGAACTATTTCCCGGAAACGATGAAGCGTGGTGTCTATTATCAACCCGTTGATCGCGGTTTTGAACGGGAACTGAAACGTCGGGTCGATTACTTCGTTAAATTAAGGGCAAAACGGGGTTCCGGTTGACATTCCGGCCCGCCTGATCAAAAGGAAGCCTCTATGTCTGTAGCCTTTCTTCAGGTGGCACTTGGCGGGGCAATTGGTGCTTCGCTTCGTTATGCCCTCGTTCTGTCTGCGATGCGCTTTACAGCGCTTGGCTTTCCCATTGGTGTGCTTGGCGCAAATATCATCGGATCATTCCTCATGGGGTTTTTCCTGATCTATGCTGAGGTCCGCGGATTTGTCGCTCTGACACCTTTTATCATGACAGGTGTCTTGGGCGGGTTTACAACGTTTTCAGCATTCTCGCTGGAAACATTCAATCTGATTGAACGCGGGCAGTTTGGCTCGGCAGCACTTTATATGACGCTCTCTGTTGTCGCATCGGTGCTGGCGCTGTTTATGGGCGTATCTATCGCACGGGGGATCTTCGCATGAGTGGCGTGCAGAAAATTGAAATTACTGAATCTGAATCTGATCAGCGCCTGGATCGCTGGTTTCGCCGGTTGTTTCCGCATATCCCGCAGGGCCGGATCGAAAAACTGTGCCGCAAGGGGGATATCCGTGTTGACGGCGGCCGGGTGAAAACCGCAACCCGTCTCGAAACCGGGCAGGTGGTGCGCGTGCCGCCGTTGCCGGATGCACATGAGATGGCGGAACGTCCGGTGACGCCAGATGTGTCGGATTCTGATGCGCGCATGATGCAAGGGATCGTTCTGTATCGCGATGATCACATCATTGCGCTGAACAAACCACCCGGTCTGCCGACCCAGGGGGGCAGCAAGCAGAAACGTCATATTGATGGTCTGGCAGAGGCTTTGAAGTTCGGGCTGGATGAAAAACCACGCCTGGTGCATCGCCTGGACAAAGACACATCCGGTGTGCTGATCATGGCCCGGACCCGCAAAGTCGCAAGCGCGCTGACCGAAGCTTTCCGATCCCGCGATACCCGCAAGATTTACTGGGCGGCTGTTGCTGGTGTGCCTATGCCACGTCACGGAACGCTGCGCTGGGGGCTGGTGAAAGCACCGGGCCACGGCAAGGGTGGTGAGGGTGAGAAAATGCACTGTGTGCATCCCCGTCACATTGATGAGGTCGAAGGTGCGAAACGTGCAACCACGGATTACACCGTGATTTCCGGTCTTGGTGGTCGTGTCAGCTGGGCAGCACTTGTGCCTGTCACCGGCCGGACCCATCAATTACGGGCGCATATGTCTGAACTGGGCCACCCGATCATTGGTGACGGCAAATACGGCGGATCTGGCCAGGAAAACCTTGGCGATGGCTGGGGCGCGCAACTGGGCGGTGAACTTAGCAAAAAGCTGCATCTGCACGCGCGCAGCCTGACCCTGACTCATCCGGTGACTAATAAGCCTCTGACCATCACAGCGCCACTGCCCGACCATATGCAGCGCACCTGGGATACGCTGGGCTGGGAGTTGGGCGATGCGGCAGATGACCCGTTTGAGGATCTGACATGAGCGACTGGAAGGCAAAACGCTTCTGGAAAGACACCACTGTAGAAGCCTGTGACAACGGATTTCGGGTGCTGCTTGATGGGCGTCCGGTGAAAACACCGGCGAAGACATCTTTCGCGGTGCCGACACGGGCGCTGGCGGAAAAGATTGCCACCGAATGGCAGGCGCAGGAAGATGAAGTCCGGCCGGACACGATGCCCTTCACCCGTATGGCCAATTCCGCGATTGATAAGGTGACACCGCAGCATAGCGCCGTCGCTGAAATGCTGGCGGAATACGGTGGCACCGATCTGATCTGCTATCGCGCTGACGGTCCGCAGGAACTGATTGATCTGCAGGCGCAGGCCTGGGATCCGCTTCTGATCTGGGCGAAGGATGTGTTAAATGCGACATTGACCCCGGTTGAAGGGGTGATGTTTGCCTCACAGCCGGAAGACAGCCTTGCGCGCCTGGAAGCGCAGGTGAAAGCACTGGAACCCTTTCAACTTGCTGCGTTTCATGACCTCGTGGCTCTGTCCGGGTCGCTGATCATCGCATTCGCTCTGATACATGCCCATGATACCGGGGACAACCTCTGGGATATGTCGCGAATCGACGAGACCTGGCAGATCAGCCAGTGGGGTGAAGACGAAGAAAACGAACAAATGGTGGGTGTAAAGCGACAGTCCTTTATGGATGCTGCTGCATTTTACGCACTCCTCTGATACCGCCTGCCTGCGATGAGTCCAGTTGACTTTGTGAATTTCCTGGCTGAATCGACAGGTTTAGGTGTGTTTCACATAAATTTTTGTGACCCATTCCATCACAAAGCGCGACTATTCCTTGACGTTGAGGACAGAATTTGACCAAACTCCTGATACTCGGGGGCTAACCCCGGAAATCACCCCGGCCACAAAGGCCGGAACAACCACCCAAAAACGGGTGGACCATCAGGAAGAGGTTAATATGACAAAATCCGTATTTCTTGGCGCGCTGACCGTAGCTGGCATCGCTGCCGGCGGCGCTTACGCTGGTACGCTTGATGACGTACAGGCTCGCGGCAAACTGAACTGTGGTGTGACCACGGGTCTCGTTGGTTTTGCGGCACCTGACGCAAACGGCGAGTGGGAAGGCTTTGACGTAGGCGTATGTCGCGCTGTTGCAGCTGCTGTACTTGGCGACGCTAACGCTGTTGAATTCGTTCCGACAACTGGCAAGACCCGCTTCACTGCGCTGGCTTCCGGTGAGATCGACATGCTGGCACGTAACACCACATGGACATTCTCCCGTGACGTTGACCTGAAGTTTGAATTCGTAGGCGTGAACTACTACGATGGTCAGGGCTTCATGGTTCCGACTGAACTGGGTGTGACGTCCGCGAAAGATCTGGACGGCGCGACCGTTTGTATCCAGACCGGTACCACAACTGAGCTGAACCTCGCGGACTTCTTCCGTGCAAACAGCATCTCTTATGAGCCAGTGCCAATCGAAACCAACGCTGAAGCACAACAGCAGTACCTTGCTGGCGCTTGTGACGTTTACACCACTGACGCATCCGGTCTGGCTGCGACACGTGCGACTTTCGAAGCACCAGGCGATCACGTTCTGCTGCCAGAAATCATCTCCAAAGAGCCTCTCGGTCCGCTTGTTCGCCACGGCGACAACGAGTGGGGCGATGTTGTTCGCTGGACTCTGAACGCACTGATCACAGCTGAAGAGCTGGGCGTGACTTCCGCAAACATCGCTGAGATGGCTGCTGGTTCCAACAACCCTGAAATCAACCGTCTGCTGGGCACCGAAGGTTCCCTGGGCGAGATGCTGGGTCTGGACGCAGAGTGGGGCAAGCGCGCTCTGGAAGCTGGCGGCAACTACGCAGAACTGTTTGAGCGTAACATTGGTGAGAACACACCAATCGCTCTGTCCCGCGGGCTGAATGCCCAGTGGACAGACGGCGGCCTGCTGTACTCCCCACCCTTCCGCTAAACACATAAGGAAAGGGGCGCGGCATGTTCCGCGCCCTTTTTCTATTATACATAAGTAAAACAACTCCGGGATGAATGAGTGCCAAAAGGCACCGCACCTTAAGACCCGGGACAACAGGGAAATGTCTTCATGACGGTAATGACCGACCCCCCAAAGGAGTCGTTCCGACTGTCCATGCTGATTTACGATACGCGCTACAGAGCCATCACCATTCAGGTGGTCGCGCTTCTGGGGTTTGCGGCGTTCTTTGGCTGGCTGATCTGGAATACATCCAATAACCTGGCCGCATTGGGCAAAGAGCCCAGCTTCCGTTTCCTCTGGGAACCTGCAGGCTACGATATCAACCAGCGTCTTCTCGACTATAATTCACAAAGTCCGCATATCCGCGCTGCTTTCATCGGTGTACTGAACACGCTTGTGATCGCGGTTCTTGGCTGTATCACCGCCACTGTTATTGGTGTGCTGGTCGGTGTTCTGCGTCTTTCTAAAAACTGGGTCGTTTCCCGCCTGATGGCGGTTTACGTTGAAATGTTCCGGAACGTGCCGGTCCTTCTGTGGATCGTGCTTGCCATGGCGATCATGATTGAGATCCCGCCTGGTCCACGCGAATTCCGGGGCGACAATGCGACAGCCAGTGTTAGCCTGTTTGGCACAGTTGCTGTGACCAACCGTGGTATCTATGTTCCTGATCCAAAATTTGATGGTGGCCTTGGCGATCTGCCTGTTGGTGCTTCATCAACGGATGCAGCCTGTGCTGCATATTATGATGGATCTGAAGGCCTGGTAGACATCAACCCGGCTTGTGGCACATTCCAGATCAGCCTTGATTTCCTCGCGATTGTCGCACTTCTGGCCGGTACGCTTTATATCTCACGCCGGATCAAACAGCGTGCAGATGATATTCAGGAAAAAACCGGTGACCGTCCGACAACCTGGTATATCCGCCTGGCTGTTGTTGTGGTGCCAATGGTCATTCTGCTTTACCTCCTGGGACTGTACTTCACTGTACCAGAACTGAAGGGCTTTAACTTCAAAGATGGTCTGCATCTGCGGAACTCTTTGATTGCGCTCTGGCTGGCTTTGTCTCTGTACACAGCTGCCTTTATCGCGGAAATCGTACGTGCGGGGATCCTGGCGATCTCTAAAGGTCAGACCGAAGCTGCGAGTGCACTGGGCCTGAGCGCGGGCCGCACCATGAGCCTTGTGGTTCTGCCACAGGCACTGCGTGTGATCATTCCGCCGCTGATTTCCAACTATCTTAACCTGACGAAGAACTCTTCCCTCGCGATTGCGGTGGGTTATATGGATCTGACCGGTACGCTGATGGGGGTAACCCTGAACCAGACCGGCCGCGAACTTGAAACTGTTCTTCTCGGTATGCTCATTTACCTTTCCATCTCGCTGACGATCTCGATGGCGATGAACTGGTACAATGAATCCATCAAATTGCAGGAGCGCTGAGAATGAGTGATATTTCTTTCGTTCGTACAGAAATGCTGCCGGAGAAAGAGCCACCGGCATCCACCGTGGGCTTCATCGGCTGGGCCAAGGCGAACCTGTTCAGTTCAGTTCTGAATTCTGTCCTGACCATCCTGTCCATTGTCCTGGTGCTTTTCGTTCTGTCTGGCGTGCTTCCATGGGCGTTTCAGTCTGTCTGGAATGCAAGTTCCCTGACAGAATGCCGCGAGATCCTGAAGGCAACCTATGGTGAGCATCATGAAGGGGCCTGCTGGGCTGTGATCAACGACCGCTGGGTACAGCTGGTATTTGGTTTCTATCCGCCATACCCGATTGATCCGACAATGTACCTTGGTAATCCACCCGAAGGTGCATGGCCTGCGTATTTCCGCCCGATCGCTACATTTGTTCTGATCCTTGCGGCTGTTGCACCGGTTCTGTTTGATAAACTGCCGCGCAAAATGCTGATCATCACTGCGATCTTCCCATTTGCCATGCCATGGCTGATGTGGGGCGGTACCGTGTGGTTCCCGGTTGCTGCAGCGCTTGGTTTTGCCATCGGTTACTTTGCCTTTAAATACCTCGCGGATATTGTTGGTGAGTTGGCCGGACTGATCATTGCAGTTGTTCTGCCTGTGATCTGGTGGCTGTTCCTGATGGGGCCGTTTGCGGATCTGATGCAAAGCATCATCGCGCTGGATATTCCGGTTGTGGAAAGCCGTAAATTCGGTGGCTTTACCGTGTCGATCTTTATCGGTGTGGTCGCAATCGTTGGTTCCCTGCCAATTGGTATCGTACTGGCGCTGGGTCGTCAGTCTGATCTGCTGATCGTAAAAGCACTTTGCGTTGGGTTCATCGAATTCATCCGTGGCGTGCCGCTGATTACACTGCTGTTTGTTGCATCAACCCTGCTGAACATCTTCCTGCCACCCGGCACGGAATTTGACATCATCCTGCGAGTTCTGATCATGGTTACTCTGTTTGCGTCTGCCTATATGGCTGAGGTGATCCGGGGTGGTCTGGCAGCCTTGCCACGTGGCCAGTATGAGGGGGCTGACTCTCTTGGTCTGAACTACTGGCAGGCACAGCGACTGATCATCATGCCACAGGCACTGAAGATCTCGATCCCGGGTATCGTGTCGAACTTCATTGGTATCTTCAAAGACACCACGCTTGTTTCGATCATCGCGATCCTCGATCCGCTTGGCCTGACAAACGGCATTCGCGCGGACGCAGCCTGGAACGGCATTTACTGGGAACTCTTCGCCTTCATCGCGATTGTGTTCTTTGTCTTCTGCTTCTCCATGTCCCGCTACTCCATGTATCTCGAGCGCAAGCTCAAGACATCCCATTAAGAAGGAGTTCAACCAATGTCTGAACTTGCAACTGAACGTCAAATTGATCGCTCTAAAATGCATGTCGGTAGCGACGTGGCGATCCAGATCAACAACATGAACAAATGGTATGGTGCCTTTCACGTGCTGCGTGACATCAACCTGACTGTGAATGAAGGCGAACGCATCGTTATCGCGGGGCCTTCGGGTTCCGGGAAATCGACGCTGATCCGTTGTATCAACCGTCTGGAAGAGCACCAGCAGGGGGACATTATCGTTGACGGGACTGAGCTGACCTCAGATCTGAAAAACATCGATAAGGTCCGTCGTGAAGTTGGTATGTGCTTCCAGCACTTCAACCTCTTCCCGCATCTGACCATTCTGGAAAACTGTACGCTGGCCCCGATCTGGGTGCGGAAAGTGCCGCGCAAAGAAGCGGAAGAAACAGCGATGCACTTCCTTGAGAAGGTGAAAATTCCGGATCAGGCCCTGAAGTACCCGGGCCAGCTGTCCGGTGGTCAGCAGCAGCGTGTGGCAATCGCCCGCTCGCTCTGCATGAAACCACGCATCATGCTGTTTGACGAACCGACATCTGCGCTTGACCCGGAGATGATCAAAGAGGTTCTGGATACAATGATCGAACTGGCGGAAGAGGGCATGACAATGATCTGCGTAACGCACGAGATGGGCTTTGCCCGTCAGGTTGCAAACCGTGTGATCTTCATGGACCAGGGCCAGATCGTGGAACAGAACGAGCCGGAAGAGTTCTTCAATAATCCGAAGTCTGAGCGTACTCAACTGTTTCTCAGCCAGATCCTGGGACACTGATCACCCCACCATACCAAAAGAAAACCCCGGTCCATGCGACCGGGGTTTTTGTTTGTGAAAACCTAAGTTACGAAGTTGGTTCTGAGGGATCTGGTCTGTCTTGTGCGGAAGCTCTGTTTAAAAACAGTTTGAGCGTTCTGCCATCGTCTTGCATTGCGATTTCAACGCTATTGCAATTGTGCCTGACATATTCCCGTCCCTTTTCACTGATCACTTCGATGCGTGTAACTTTATCCATGAGTTCTATTGTATCAGGCATTGAATCCTCCGGTTAACTGAAACGAGGATATTCCACCCACTAATCTATGATAAGAGGCGATATCAGGTTGATTGTCACTCAGGCACATACCGCGGATATGTGGTTTTGCTGTGGCGTGCAAAATCGAGATCGATCTCTACCGTTGCAAAAGGATTGTCCGGGTCGGTTTGTGCCAGGATGTCGCCTTCGGGGCTGACAATCCAGGACAGGCCGCCGCAGTTCGCTTTGTCACCTTCTGGGCACCAGAGGTTTGAGGACAGACCATAAGCGCCGGAACAGACGGCTGATGCCTGACCGCCCGCCAGCCACTTGTGTTGTGACCCATGCGGGGTTGCGCGGGGGATGCACAGCAGATCCGCGCGGGAGGCAGCATAGTGGCGGGCCCATTCCAGGAACCACATTTCAGTACAGATCTGAACGCCGATACGCATGTCTAACGCGCGGCCGATATCAAAGCTCTTGTCGCCGCGATCATACCAGGTGTGTTCCCAATAGCCTTCTTCATCGGGCAGATAGTATTTCTCATGCAACCCGCTGGTGGACTTGCTTTCTGCGTCCCACAGATAGGCCTGATTGCGGCGGCTGCCCCGTGCGTTCACAACCGGGCGGGTGCCCATCACGGCCTTCGCACCCAGTTGGTCAAATTCCGCAATGCGCGCTTCGTGATCTGTCACGGCCTGGGCCCAGCGGGCAGCGTCGGGGTTCTGATCGGCGGCAAGCCAGGCAGACAGGCTCATTTCCGGCAACAACAGGAAGTCTGTGCCTTCCGCTTTCACATGTTCCGCAAGCGCTTTCAGCTCTCCATCAAGATGCCCCGGGCGGGGATCGATCTGACATACGGTGACTTTCATCTTGGTTCTCCTCAAATTTGTTGAGGGCAGAATAGAGGAAATGACCTTTGCGGATCATCATTAGATGCATATCAATACGTCGGATGCTTGCGCATATCGTCAGAGTGGGTGATACTTTTGCTATGGATGAAATCGACCATAAGATTATCGAACTGCTCAGTGAAGATGCGCGCATGGCGACCAGTGACATCGCCCGAATGCTGTCTGTGTCCCGTGCCACGGTGTCGACTCGGATTGACCGGCTGCGCGATCGTGGGGTGATCCGTCGCTTCACGGTTGAACTGGGTGAAAATGAAGACAGCGGGCTGATCCCGGCGCTTTTGCTGATCCGTCTGAAGCCCGGGGACAGCCGGCCGGTGGTTGCAAAGCTGAAAAAGATCCCGGGGTTGCGGGACATCTGTGCGCTGAACGGCACCTATGATCTGGCAGCCGAGATTGTCGTTGGATCGCTCAGCGCGCTTGATGACACGCTGGCCAAAATCCGCATGTTCCCGGATGTGGCTGAAACCAATTGTTCTGTCCGATTGCGTCGGTTCGCATGAAGACCCAGCGGGCGCAGAAAGCACCCGCCGGATTGTATCTCACTTGCCCTTCCAGACCGGATCACGCTTTTCAGCGAAAGCCTTTGCACCTTCCAGCTGGTCTTCAGAGCGGTACAGGGTTTCAACCGTTTCAAACTGGCTTTTGGTGATTTTGTTCATCGCGTCCTGGAATTTCATATCTTCCGCTTCGCGCACCACTTCTTTGATCGCCGCGTAAACCAGCGGCGGGCCAGAGGCCAGAAGATCCGCCATTTCACGTGCTTTTGCCATCAGATCAGCGCCAGAATGGATTTGGTTGATCATGCCCCAGCGTGCGGCTTCCTCTGCATCAATCCAGCGTCCGGTGAACAGCATTTCCATCGCGATGTGATAGGGAATGCGTTTGGGCAGTTTGATCGATGCGGCATCGGCCACGGTACCGGAATTGATTTCGGGCAAGGCGAAACTTGCGTGATCCGCCGCCAGGATAATGTCGGCAGACAGGGCCAGTTCCAGGCCGCCGCCACAGCAGATTCCGTTCACCGCCGCAATCACCGGTTTGTTCAATCCGCGCAATTCCTGCAAGCCGCCAAAGCCGCCCTTGCCGTAATCACCGTCCACTTCATCACCGTCTGCTGCGGCTTTCAGATCCCAGCCAGGGCAGAAGAATTTCTCGCCGCCGCCGGTGATAATCGCGACACGCAGTTCCGGGTCATCGCGGAAGTCGGTGAAAACCTCGCCCATGATCCGACTGGTGGCCAGGTCAATCGCATTGGCTTTCGGGCGGTCCAGCGTGACTTCAAGCACGTGGCCCCGGCGTTCAGTTTTAATGGGGTTGTAGGTCATTGTTTTCCTCCGGTGCGGATCAGGGCGTCTGCTGCGATTGCCACGTCCGGGCCACACATCAGCGGGTTGATTTCGATTTCTTCAGGGGCCTCGGCCATGACGGCAGCCTGCACTGCCATGACAGCGTCTGCAATTGCTTCCTTATTGGCCGCAGGCTGGCCGCGATAACCATCCAGCAGCTTCACGACTTTCAGGTTGTTCAGCGCGTTCAAAACGTCGTCACGTGATGCAGGCACCAGCAGGGAGGTACTGTCTTGTAGAATTTCGGTCAGCACACCGCCAGCCGCAAGCGTCAGGACCATGCCATGGGCCGGGTCACGGATAACGCCAACCAACAGTTCTGCGACGGTGCCGGTGATCATCTCTTCCACAAGGAATGTGTCACATGGCATGTTTTTCGCCGCAATAGACACTGAATCCGCACCCCAAAGGTTCAGCGCCACCGCGCCAGCGTCTGACTTATGCGCAATGCCTTCGCCCTTCAGAACCACCGGGAACCCGATGCGTTCCGCCTCTGCCGCCGCTGCTTCCGGGCTGGTCGCGCGGGCGCTACCGGGGATGCGCAGACCATGGCTTGCCAACAGAGATTTTCCTTCTGCCTCTGACAGCATAACAGTCTCTGTTTCAGGCGTTTTGGGCATGAATAGGGTCTGTTTCGCCGGTCCACCCGCGCCAATCCGTGCCGCCACATCCATGGCTTCAATCGCGTCAGACATGCCTGCAAAGGGCACAACACCCATAGTGATCAGCCGGGCAGAGATATCTTCCGGGATGTTTTCCGGCAGGGATGACAAAAGCGCCACCGGGCGGCCACTCGCTTTCTGTGCCTCAGAGGCCGCGACAATCACATCTTCCCATTCTGCCGCAGAACAACGATCGGCACGGGGGAAATCGACAACGATCACTCCCAAGGCCAGATCTGGATCCATCATGGCGGTGAAACATTGTGCCAGCGCCGTACGGTCGCCCCAGATATAGGTGTGGTAATCCAGCGGATTGGCAAGCGCGACTTTGTGGCCAAGTGCGGCACGCAGGTTGGATTCCTGACGGGTGTTCAGCGGTGGGAAGGTCAGGCGGGTGTCATGGGCGGTGTCTGCCATCAGGCTGGCTTCGCCACCGGAACAGGACATGGATGCGATGCGGTTTGATGCCAGAGGTCCTGCGACGTGAAGCAGCTTTAAGGTCTCTAACAAGGCGGAAAGAGACGAAACCTGCCCAATATTCAGCCGTTTCAAAAGCGCCCGTGCCCCCGCGTCGCTGCCCGCAAGTGAGGCCGTGTGTGAGATCGCAGCTGACTGGGCGTGATCGGATTTTCCGATCTTCACGGCGACGACGGATTTGCCAAGACGTGCGGCTTCTGCCGCCATGGCCTCAAAGCCACGCAGATCGTCGATGCCTTCGATATGCAGGCCAAGTGCTGTGACGCGTTCGTCTTGCAACAGGGCCTTTCCGATTTCGGACAGGCCGGTCTGGGCCTGATTGCCGGCGGTCACCACATAGGCCAGGGGCAGGCCGCGCGCCTGCATGGTCAGATTGATCGCGATGTTGGAGGATTGGGTGATCAGGGCGACACCGGTTTCAGACGGCACCCCACCATGCTGATCCGGCCAGAGCGCAGCGCCATCCAGATAGTTCAGCATGCCGTAACAGTTCGGGCCCAGGATTTTCATTTCGCCCGCTGCCTCAAGCAAGGCTTCCTGTTTCTCGACCCCGTCGGCCATTTCTTCCTGCGCTTCGGAAAAGCCCGAAGCAAAGCAAACCGCGCCGCCCGCATCCATCGCGGACAGTTCCCGCACGACGTCAATCGTTGCGTCCCGGTTCACGCCGATAAAGGCGGCATCCGGGGCTGTGGGCAGATCAGAGAGACAGGCAAAGGCCGGCACTCCGCCGACCTCTGATTTTCTGGGATGCACGGGCCAGATCTCACCCGTGAAACCTATCCTGGCACATTGTTCGATCACATTTGCACACCAGGCCCCGCCGCCGATCACGGCAACAGAACGCGGGCGCAACAGTCTATGCAGATCCGCCATTTACGCCCCCAGAGGCCGCAGCAGATCGCGGGAAATGATGTGACGCTGGATCTCGCTTGTGCCATCCCAGATGCGTTCCACACGGGCATCGCGCCAGAAACGTTCGATTGGGAAATCATCCATCAGCCCCATACCGCCGAAGATCTGCAATGTCGTGTCGGTGACACGGGCCAGCATTTCGGACGCGTAGAGTTTTGCGGAGGCGATTTCCCGGTTGGCTGGCAATCCCTGATCAAGACGCCAGGCCGAAGCAAGTGTCAGCCAGTCAGCCGCATCAATTTCGGTGATCATATCGGCAATCTGAAAACCAATGCCCTGGAATTTGCCAATGGGTTGACCGAACTGGCTGCGCTCGGCTGAATAGTTCAGCGCATAGTCAAAGCAACGACGCGCGCGCCCGACGCTGAAGGCCGCAACGGTGATGCGGGTGGCGTAAAGCCATTCGTTCATCACGGCAAAGCCGCCGTCAACTTCGCCCAGAACCTGGGAATCGGGCAGGCGGCAGTCATCAAATGTCAGGATGTAATTTTTGTAACCCTTATGGCTGACGGAATTATAGCCCTCGCGCACTTCAAATCCCGGTGTGCCGCGATCCACCAGGAAGGTTGTGATGCGTTTCTTTGGTCCGCGTGGGGTTTCATCAACGCCGGTTGCAATGAAGACGATGAAGAAATCCGCATGTTCCGCACCGGAAATGAAATGCTTGGACCCATTGATCACCCAATCACCGCCATCGCGCACCGCCTGGCATTTCATACCGCGCACGTCAGATCCGGCGTCCGGTTCGGTCATCGCTAACGCATCCATGCGTTCACCACGTACGGCCGGCAGCAGATAGCGTTCGCGTTGTTCCTCATTGCAGGCCATCAGGATGTTCTGCGGGCGACCAAAGAAGTGGGTCAGCGCCATGGACCCGCGCCCAAGTTCCCGTTCCACCAGGGTGAAATCCACATGCGACAGGCCCGCGCCGCCGACCTCTTCCGGGAAGTTGCAGGCATAAAACCCCAGGTCCAGACATTTTTGTTTGATCTCCTGGCCCAGCTCATGGGGGACATGGCCGGTGCGTTCGACCTCGGCCTCATGGGGGTAGATCTCATTTTCCACAAAGCTGCGGACGGTGGAGACGATCATCTCCTGTTCATCACTCAGGCCAAACTGCATGCTGGGATTCCTTCTTCTGTTCTTCTGTTCTTCTGATGATTTCCCGGCTTGCTATTGTCTATCGTGCAGGGTTAGGCATTCTTTATGCAGAAACGGACAAACGCAGAGATCATCCCAGGGACAGACGTACCGCAGAAGGTGGATGTTCTGTTGTTTCCGGGGTTTTCAAATCACTGCCTCGCCAACACGATTGAACCCCTGCGGGCGGCGAATACGCTGTCGCGCCGCGAACTTTATCAATGGCGGTTTCTGACCGTCGATGGGGCAATCGTGCGCAGTTCGTCCGGATTGTTTGTCGAACCTTACGCAACCCTGCGTGACGGGCGCGGGGATATGCTGTGCCTGATGCCATCCTATGATTATCAGGCGCTGGGTCTGGTTCCTTTGCTGCGGCAACTGCGCGAGTCCGCGAAGAGATACAGGGTGCTGGCCGGGCTTGATACGGGCAGTTGGTTGCTTGCAAAGGCGGGTTTGCTTGAGGGGTATAAGGCGACGATCCATTGGGAGGAACTGACCGAATTTGCAGAGACTTTCCCTGAAACAGACTCTTTGCGCGAACGTTTTGTGATCGACAGAGATCGCATTTCCTGTTCCGGCGCGATGGCGGCGTTTGATCTGGTAATGCATCTGATTGGGCGTGATCACGGGCCGCTTCTGGCCCTGGAAGTCGCACAGTTATTCATGACACAGGAAGCGGCGCGATCTTCCGAAGTCTCTCCGCGCAGACGCAGCCGTACGGTTGATCGGGCGGTGTTTCTGATGCAGGAAAATATCGAAGAACCGCTGACGATTGCTGCAATTGCGAAACAGGTCGGATGTACGCAACGCACGCTGGAACGCCACATGAAGACAGAGCTGAACGCACGGCCCCTGTTGGTTTATCGTCGCCTGCGCCTGAACCTGGCCCGGAAACTGGTGACGGACAGTGATCTGGCTGTGGCAGAGATCGCGCTGCGCTGCGGCTATGAAAATCCGTCTGCTCTTACCCGTGCGTTCAAAGCTGAATTCGGTGAGGCCCCTCGTGCAATGCGGAATCAATAGTGACTAAATTTGTCGGGAAAAAATTTCAGATAATCAATTTTAAACCGGGTAATTGTTTCCGCTGTGAGGTGATGTTCAAAAAAATGTCACAATCAAAACACGAATGGCGGTGCGGATGCCTTACTCGCGACACGGTAACTATTCATTAACCAAATTGTAACGAGTTTGGACATTTCAGGTTTGGTTTCGTTCAAGGTAGTTTGGTAGTTTGGTTATTGGTTCCTGAAAATCTCCGTTGGGGTAGCCTGTTTGATACGGGTGCTTTTGCCGGGGCGCAACTTTCCGTCATCGGCGCCCTGGCATGAAGCCCTGCTTTTTGCATCGGATTGCAGATGCAATGGCTCAGCTGAACTTACGATACAGTCTGGTCAGATCAAAAATCTCATCCAGTTGTTCAAATCGTTCCCGCGTCTGTGGCCAGTCTTCGGCCTGCACGCCGGCGATCAGTGCTTCAAGAAACATAATGGTTGCGATGTTGCTATCCCAGGCCGATGGAATTTCCCCCCAGCAGCTGAAGACCGGGCTGGCGATCTTGGAAATCGGCGATCCCCATTGATCCGTGATCAGAATGACCTGCACGCCGCGCGAGGACGCCAGTTCCGCCAGCCGTTCCAGATTGGTTTCATATCGGCGGATGTCAAACAGCAGCAGCACATCGCCTTCTTTCATATCCACCACATAATGCGGCCATGTCGCCGCGGAACTTGTCATATGGGTTACACCGGGGCGAATCGCCTGCATATGGGTGAAGGCATATTCCGCCAGCGCCCGGGTGATCCGCCCGCCGACAACAAACAAATGCGAATCCCGCTGTGACAGCATGCTGACGGCTTTCTCAAATCCGTCAGTGTCCACATGGCGCAGGGTCTGGCGCATGTTGGACATGACCGCATCGGCAAATCGATTCAGCAGATGTGATTCGGGGGCTTCAGAGGCCCAGAGTTCACGTTTCTGAATGGGGCCGGACAGTTGTGCTTCAAGTTCGCGTCGCAAAGCCTCGTGAAATTGCGGGAAACCGCGAAAGCCCAGCTTCTGCACCATCCGCGCAACGGTTGGGGTCGAAACGCCCGCGTTGTCAGCAACAATTGTGATCGAGGCCAACCCCGAGGCCGGGTAATTCTCCAACAGAGATTGCGCAAGTTTGCGTTCAGATTGCGTCAGAGCATCGTAATGCTGACGGATCAGTTCACGGACGGTTTCGCTGTTTTCCTGCGTCTCTTCTGACATGTCACCCCGATATTCTGCCTGAAAAACAGGCTCTGTTTCAGGGTAACTTATCTGTTACGCCACGAAAATGCAAAAGCTGTGAAAAGATATTGACAGAAGTGGATCTTATGGAAATTATCTCTTCAGGATGATGAGAAGGCCGATTTGGTCCACATCCGGGAGGGGAGTCTGCTGTGCTGAATGAACACACAATCGGAGAGGTTGTACGCGTCTCAAATGAAGATGGCGCGGGCAATGTTGTTGTGATCTGTGAGCATGCGTCTTCCCGTATTCCGGAGGTCCTGGATGGGCTGGGTCTGTCGACGCAAAACCGACAGGCCCACGCTGTCTGGGATCCGGGCGCACTGGTGATGGCGCAACATATTTCCCGTGCACTTGATGCACCGCTGGTACATGCCGAAGTCTCGCGTCTGGTCTATGATCTGAACCGCCCGCCCGAAGCACCCGGCGCGATGCCCGCAAAGTCCGAAGTTATCGACGTACCAGGGAATGGCGATCTGAGCCAGGAAGATCGCCATGCACGCACGCAGCTGATCTATGATCCTTTCCGCACGGCGGTGGGTGATCTTCTGGATGCCCGTGCTGACCGGGGGCAGGCGACGGCGATTGTCACCATCCACAGTTTCACACCGGTCTATTATGGCGAAGACCGCCCGACTGAGATCGGCATTCTGCATGACGCAGATACCCGCCTTGCCGATGCCATGCTGGCGCAACCCGCACCGCGCCGCACAGATCGCAATATGCCTTACGGGCCGGATGATGGTGTGACCCATTCTCTGAAAATCTACGGTCTTGAACGCGGCTTGCCCAATGTCATGATCGAGGTGCGCAATGACCTTCTGGGATCAGAGGCGGATTGCGTGAAGCTGGCGGATGAATTGCTGGGCATGCTGCGCCCGGCCCTGGCGGACATCTTCCTGGAGGAGGCATCATGAAGCGTGCAACCCTCGCTTATATCCGCGCAATCGACGCCATGAACTACCGCATCGGCCGCGTCGCCATGTATCTGCTGTTCGTGCTGATCGGCGTGCTTCTGTGGTCGATCTTCATGCGGGCCATGTCTTACAGTTTCGAAGGCTTCATCCCCGCCGGCTGGACCATCGAGATCGCGAAGTTCCTGTTGGTGGCGTACTTCATCGTCGGCGGGCCTTATTCCATGCAGCTGGGCGCAAATGTGCGGATGGATCTGTTTTATGGCGGCTGGTCGCCAAAGCAGAAAGCCTGGATGGATGCGATCACCATTCTGTTCCTGGCTTTCTATCTTGGCG
Source organism: Halocynthiibacter styelae (assembly GCF_016123485.1). Taxonomy (GTDB): domain Bacteria; phylum Pseudomonadota; class Alphaproteobacteria; order Rhodobacterales; family Rhodobacteraceae; genus Halocynthiibacter; species Halocynthiibacter styelae. Next base: position 128,642 of record NZ_JADCKQ010000003.1, read on the forward strand.
TGGTTCTGAATGGTGCGGCGTCCAGCCTCGCTTATGCGCTGGGGGCACATTACAAGCTGGGCGCCTGGGAGTTCTTCGGCATGCTGATTGGTAGCTTTTTTACCGGTGGCTTTGATGCAGCAGCAGAACATCTTGGCCGGTTTGAAGCAACCCGCACCTGGAAACTGCCGCTTTGGCCGATCAAACTGACGATTGCGCTGGGCGTGATCCTGATGCTGCTCCAGGCGTCATCCGAATTCCTGAAAGACCTCTTACGCATCCGCGGGGAAAAAATCTGATGTCTTACGAACTCATCGCCCTTCTGATGTTCAGCGGCATGATGCTGATGATGCTGACCGGTCAGCGTGTCTTTGGTGCCATCGGTTTTGTCGGATCTATGGCGGGTCTGACGCTGGGTTGGCCTGGCGGATCAGAGATCCCGTTCACATCGATCATGAAACTCATGCAATGGTATTCGCTGGTCTCGCTGCCGATGTTTATCTTTATGGGTTACGTCCTGGCCGAAAGCAAAATCGCGGATGACCTGTATAAGATGTTTCATGTCTGGATGGGGGGCACCAGTGGCGGTCTTGCCATCGGGACAATCCTGCTGATGGTGTTGATTTCCGCGATGAACGGCCTGTCTGTGGCGGGTATGGCGATTGGCGCGACCATTGCTTTGCCAGAACTTCTGAAACGCAACTACGATAAGATTATGGTTACCGGGGTGATCCAGGCGGGGTCCTCCCTTGGTATCCTTGTGCCGCCTTCCGTGGTGCTTGTGCTTTATGCGCTGATTGCGCGTGCGCCTGTCGGGCAGCTCTGGCTGGCGGGGATCATTCCCGGCCTGATGATGGCGACGATGTTCATCATCTATATCTACGTGCGTTGCCGCATTCAGCCGCACCTTGGCCCGACTCTATCGGATGAAGAACGCGGCCAGTACACACGTGCTGACAAAATCCGCCTTTTGCGTGCAGGCCTGCTGCCGATTGCGATCTTTATGATCATGATGGTGCCTTTCGTCATGGGCCTGACGTCCCTGGTCGAAGCGTCTGCCGTCGGTGCCCTTGCTGCCTTCTTCGCTGCTGTGTTCAAGGGCCGTATGACCCGCGAGGTGTTTGAAGTTTCCGTGCGTCAGACCCTGGCGATCACCTGTATGTTCCTCTGGATCATCGCCGCTGCCCTGGCTTTTGGTGCGATCTTTGACGGGCTGGGCGCTGTGAAAGCGATTGAAGCCCTGTTCACCGAGAAACTGGGCCTGTCACCCTGGATGATCCTGATCGTGATGCAGCTGAGCTTCCTGATCATGGGCACCTTCCTGGATGACACCGCCATGCTGGTGATTGTTGCCCCGCTCTATGTGCCGCTGGTTGGCGCGCTTGGGTTTGATCTGGTCTGGTACGGTGTGCTGTACACGATCACCACACAGATCGCCTATATGACGCCGCCCTTCGGGTATAACCTGTTTCTGATGCGCGCCATGGCGCCACCGGAAATCAGCCTGCGCGATATCTATCAGTCCATCATTCCGTTTGCTTTGGTGATGGTTCTGGCGCTGGCCCTTGTGATGATTTTCCCGCAGCTCGCACTTTGGCTGCCCGGGTATGTTTACGGAAATTAAATTCAGAAGAAGCCCGCACCAAAGCGGGACATTCACCAACAAAGGAGAAGATAAGATGACGACAAGACGTAAGTTTTTAGCCTCCGCCGGTGTTGGCGCAGTAGGCGCAAGCCTCGCGGCCCCGGCGATTGCCTCCGGTAAAATCACCTGGAAGATGCAGACCTATGCAGGTGCTGCGCTTGCGGAACATGTGATCACCCCTGCGATCGATATGTTCAACAAAATCGCGGGCGATCGGATGGAAATTGAACTGTATTACGCAGATCAGCTGGTTCCTACAGGTGAGCTGTTCCGCGCCATGCAGAACGGCACAATTGATGCGGTGCAGTCTGATGATGACTCTATGGCGTCACCAACTGAACTGTCTGTATTCGGCGGGTATTTCCCGTTTGCTTCCCGCTATTCTCTGGATGTGCCTGTGCTGTTCAACCAGTATGGTCTGAACGAAATCTGGGACGAAGAATATTCCGCCGTGGGTGTGAAGCATATTTCAGCCGGTGCCTGGGATCCGTGCCACTTTGCCACCAAAGATCCGATCCGCAGCCTTGCAGATCTGCAGGGCAAACGCGTGTTCACCTTCCCGACTGCGGGACGTTTCCTGGAACAATTCGGCGTTGTGCCGGTGACCCTGCCCTGGGAAGATATCGAAGTTGCGGTTCAGACCGGTGAACTTGATGGTATCGCCTGGTCCGGCATCACCGAGGATTACACCGTGGGTTGGGCTGATGTGACCAACTACTTCCTGACCAATAATATCTCAGGTGCCTGGGCTGGTTCCTTCTTTACCAACCTTGACCGTTGGAATGAGCTGCCCGAAGATCTCCAGACCCTTTTCCGCGTCTGTACAGATCAATCCCATTATTATCGTCAGTGGTGGTATTGGGGTGGCGAAGCGTCCCTGCGGGTGAATGGTCCGAAAATGGAACTGACTTCAATTCCAGATGAAGAATGGGCAACTGTCGAAGGCGCTGCTGTCAAATTCTGGGATGAAATCGCCGCAGAATCTGATCTGAAAGCCCGTGTGGTTGAGATCATCAAGCAGTATAATGCTGATATGGTGAAGGCTGGTCGCCCTTACCGTTACGGTTGATAGAATCTTCCGGGGCTGCGATGTGCGGCCCCGGATTTTTGAAAAAATCCGATCCGGAATTCGTGACGAATTCCGCTGTCGCGCTAAGATGAGAAGACGAGGGCCCTGCCATGACCATGAGTTTTGAGGATCTTAAATCCAAAGTCGCCTCTGGTGAGGTTGATACGGTTCTGGCGTGTCTTATTGACATGCAGGGCCGCCTGATGGGTAAGCGTCTTGTGGCGCAATATTTCATCGACAGCGGTCATGAGGAAACCCATTGTTGCAACTATCTGCTGGCCACTGATCTTGAGATGGCGACACCGGATGGTTACGCCAGCACGTCCTGGCAGTCCGGCTATGGCGATTATATTATGAAGCCGGATCTGACGACGATCCGCATGATGCCCTGGCTTGAAGGCACGGCTATGGTCCTCTGCGATGTGCTGGATCACAATACGCACCAACCTGTGCCGCATTCCCCGCGCGCCGTGTTGCGTAAGCAGCTGGATCGCCTAGAAGCCTTGGGGTTTTCTGCGACGATGGCGACGGAGCTGGAATTTTTCCTTTTCGCCAAATCCTATGATGAAATCCGCGCGGAAGGCTTCCGTGATCTGCAGCCGATCAGCGCCTATAATGAGGATTATCACATCCTTCAGACCACCAAAGAAGAACATGTGATGCGGCCGATCCGCAATCACCTTTATGCCGCTGGACTGCCGATTGAAGGCAGTAAAGGAGAGGCCGAAGCAGGCCAGGAAGAGCTCAACATCAAATACGCCGAAGCTATGCTCTGCGCCGATCACCACACGATCGCCAAGCATGCGGTCAAGGAAATCGCATGGCAGCAGGGCCATGCCGCAAGTTTTCTGCCGAAGTGGCATAAGGACCGCGTGGGGTCTGCTTCACATGTGCATCAGTCGCTGTGGAAAGATGGCGAGAATGCCTTTTATGACGCAGACGGCGAATACGGCATGTCGGATCTGATGCGACATTACATGGCCGGGATGATCAAATACTCCAGCGACATGATGGTGTTCCTTGCGCCCTATGTGAACAGCTATAAACGGTTCCAGAAGGGCAGCTTTGCGCCGACCGGCACGGTCTGGTCGATTGACAATCGCACGGCGGGCTTCCGTCTGTGTGGTGAAGGCAGCAAGGCGATCCGGGTGGAATGCCGGGTGGGTGGGGCAGATCTGAACCCCTATCTGGCCCAGGCCGCGCAGCTTGCCGCAGGGATTGCCGGGATTGAAGAGAAACTGGAACTTGCGCCACCTCAGGCGGGGGATGCCTATCAGGATCCGAATGCAAAGAAACTGCCCGCGAACCTGCGTGAATCCATGGCGGCGCTTATGGGATCTGACATGCTGAAATCCGCTTTCGGCGTAGATGTCGTTGCCCATTACCACCGTTGTGCGGAATGGGAGCAGGAAGAATTCGACGCGGTTGTCACAGATTATGAAATCGCGCGCGGCTTTGAAAAAGCCTGATTGAGTATTTTCAGCAAGATGAAAAGGGGCATTGCGGCCCCGGTCGTGAAAAGGAAGATGGCATGAGCCAGACATTGAAATGTATCTCACCGATTGACGGATCCGTGTATGCGGAACGTCCGGTGTTGTCGCTGGACGCGGCCCAAGCGGCGGCCAAAGCGGCGCGCGCCGCGCAAAAAGCCTGGGCCGCACGCCCGGTACAGGAACGCGTTGACCTGGTGATGGCGGGCGTGGCGGCTGTTGGCGCGATGAACGATGCAATCGTGCCAGAGCTTGCCCATATGATGGGCCGCCCAACCCGTTATGGCGGCGAATTTGGCGGTTTTGAAGAACGCGCAGGCCATATGGCCTCCATCGCGGTCGAAAGCCTTGCGGAGATCGAAGTGGGCGAGGATGCGACGTTCAAACGTTACATCAAACGCATCCCGCACGGCGTGGTCTTTGTGGTTGCGCCCTGGAACTACCCTTACATGACGGCGATCAACACAGTCGCGCCTGCTTTGATTGCGGGTAACACTGTGATGCTGAAACACGCAACGCAAACCCTGCTGGTGGGCGAACGTATGGCGCACGCGTTTCACAGCGTGGGCATTCCAGAAGATGTGTTCCAAAACGTGTTCCTGTCCCATGACGTGACCAATGATCTGATTGCAGGCAACGCCTTTGATTTTGTGAACTTCACCGGTTCCGTTGGCGGCGGCCAGGCGATGGAACGTGCCGCAGCGGGCACGTTTACTGGCGTTGGCACGGAGCTTGGCGGCAAAGACCCGGGTTACGTGATGGAAGACGCGGATCTCGATGCCGCTGTCGATACGCTGGTGGATGGCGCGATGTTCAATGCGGGGCAGTGCTGTTGCGGCATTGAGCGGATCTATGTGCATGAAAGCCTGTATGATCAGTTTGTGGAAAAGGCAGTTGAGATCGTGAACGGCTATAAACTTGGCCATCCGATGGAGGCTGAGACCACTATGGGTCCGATGGCCAATGTACGGTTCGCGCAAGAGGTTCGTGCGCAAATTGCCGAGGCCGTGACTGATGGTGCTGTGGCCCATATCGACACAATGGATGAGGATGACGGCGGCGCTTATCTGACGCCACAAATCCTGACCAATGTGACCCACGACATGCGCGTGATGCGTGATGAAAGCTTTGGTCCGGTTGTTGGCATTATGAAAGTGTCATCCGATGCCGAGGCGATCAAATTGATGAACGACAGTGAATTTGGCCTGACCGCCAGCCTCTGGACGCAAGATGTGGACCGCGCTGCGCGTATCGGTGATGAGCTTGAAACCGGCACGGTCTTTATGAACCGCGCCGATTATCTTGATCCGGGCCTCTGCTGGACCGGCTGCAAAAACACTGGACGCGGCGGGGGACTGTCTGTGATTGGCTTCCACAATCTGACCCGTCCGAAATCCTACCACTTGAAGAAGGTGACATCATGAACCTTGTTGGCAACTGGTCCTATCCGACCAGCATGAAATTTGGCGCTGGCCGTATCAGCGAGCTGGCAGAAGCCTGCAAAAGCCTTGGTATGAAGCGTCCGCTTCTGGTGACGGACAAAGGACTTGCCCCGTTGCCGATCACGGCACAGGCGCTGGATATCCTTGAGGCCGCCGGTCTTGGCCGTGGTCTGTTCGCTGAAGTAGACCCGAACCCAAGTGAGCTGAACCTCGCCGCTGGCGTTGCCGCTTATAAAGCCGGCGGTCATGACGGTGTGATTGCCTTTGGGGGGGGCTCTGGCCTTGATCTTGGTAAAATGGTCGCGTTCCACGCGGGCCAAACCCGCCCGATCTGGGATTTTGAAGATGTGGGTGACTGGTGGACCCGTGCGGATGCCGACGCGATTGCGCCGATCATCGCAGTGCCAACCACGGCTGGCACGGGGTCCGAAGTTGGCCGCGCGTCCATCCTGACCAACTCCGTCACACACGAGAAGAAAATCATCTTCCACCCGAAAGTCCTGCCATCCATCGTGATCGCGGATCCGGAACTGACCGTGGGCATGCCGGGCTTTATCACAGCGGGCACCGGGCTTGATGCCTTTGCTCATTGCGTTGAGGCCTTCAGTTCTCCGCATTACCATCCGATGTCCCAGGGCATCGCGTTGGAAGGCATGCGTTTGGTCAAGGATTACCTGCCGCGTGCGTTCAAAGACGGCACCGATATCGAAGCTCGCGCGCATATGATGTCGGCGGCGGCCATGGGCGCAACCGCGTTCCAGAAGGGCCTTGGCGCGATCCATGCCCTGAGCCACCCCATTGGCGCGATGTACAACACCCACCACGGGACGACGAATGCGGTTTGCATGCCGGCGGTGCTGGAATTCAACGCTGCGGAAATTGCTGATCGTTTTGACATGGCAGCGGCCTATCTGGGCATTGAAGGCGGCTTCAAGGGCTTCCAGAGCTTCGTGCAGGACTTCAACGACAGCCTGGGCATTCCGCGCAAATTGTCTGAGATGGGCGTTGACGACAAACAGCTGGATGAGATGGTCCGCCAGGCCCTCGCCGACCCATCCTGCGGCGGAAACCCAGTCGAACTGACCGAAGAAAACACACGCCAGCTGTTCGTCGACTGCATATAATTTTAGCAGTCTTCTGGACATATCTCCCCGCCCGCAAAAAGATCGGGCGGGGAAACTGGCATTTTTTGACGTAAATTCACAAAATCTCCTGAAATCTGGACTTATTTTTTCATGGGAAGCAACCAGCCGAAATTTGTGAAAAACGGCGCAAATACCAAATTTTCAAGATAAATTTTGACATTTTCTGTCGCATATACTCAGATTGTCATATGGCTTTTGGATTCTGGCTATATCACTTCGAAGCTGTCAGGGGTTGTCTTGAAAGCGGAGGAGTATTCCGGGCTTCATAATTCGGAAATCAGGTTCAGGCCTTTGGGTCGGAATCAATTCGTGTCGGAACAACCGGCCACTAAAACCAGGGAGAGTTTACATGACTAACAATACGATTAATCGCCGCTCGGTACTGAAGGGTACTGCTGCCGTTGGCGGTGCTGCGCTTGCAACACCGGCTTTGGTGCAAAACGCGCTGGCGACATCCGGTGAGATCAACATTCTGATGTGGTCCGACTATCTGCCGGATCAGTTCATTGCTGATTTTGAATCTGAAACCGGCATTAAGATCAACTACACCGGTATCGGGTCCAACGAAGAAATCATCAACAAGATGAAGGCGACCAACGGTCAGGGCTTTGACATTGTGTCACCGACCAACAACCGTTCGCTTCAGTGGGAACCTCTTGAACTGCTTCAGCCGTTTGACATGTCCCGCGTTGAGATTGACCGCGTGAACCCTGCGATGTCCGCCATTGGCGAAAACGCATGGAACTTTGGCGGCAATGGTTCCACCTGGCTGCCGCATATCTGGGGCACCGAAGGCATGGCATGGCGCACCGATCTCTGGGCACCAAATGGCGATGCACCGTCCTATGGTGACGTATGGTCCGAAGAAAACGCCGGCAAAACCATGGGCCGCGCGCATTCCATGATGCTGGGTGCGGGTCTGTACATGGAAGCTTCCGGTGAGATGGAACCAGGTTCCATCTGGGCTGCTTATGAAGACGAAGACAAGATGCGTGAAGTCTGGGGCAAAGTCACTGACTGGTGCATCGAGCGTAAGAACCGTATCAAACTGATCTGGAACGATGCGGACAGCCAGAAAAACGGCCTGCTGAACGACGGTGTGATCGTGGGTCAGACATGGGATGGTCCGCCTCTCGCGCTTAAATCTGCTGGTGAACCTGTGACCTATCAGGCGCCTGTCGAAGGTGCGATGGCCTGGGTTGATGGTATGTCCATGCCAACTGGTGCGGCAAACACCGATCAGATCTATGCCTTCATCGAATTCGCATATCGTGCGCAGGATGCTGGCGTTGCGATTGACAGCCACGGCTATAACAGCCCGGTTCTGGGTGCGGATGCGCATACTGGCGACGTTTACAAAAAGAACTTCGCAGAAGCATATCCTGGCGACAGCCTTGCAAACCTGAACCCATGGCCTGCTGAGGCACCATGGTATGCAGCTGTGCGGACTGAATTCGTGAACCGTTTCAAATCTGCATAAGCGGATTTTCTGAAACACAATCCGGCCCTTGCGGGGGCCGGATGCCTCCGGGGCTGACGCCGGAGACCAGACCACCATGCAGGTGGCATACGTCAGAAATACATACAGCGGGGAGAAACACATGAGTGCTGGTGTCGGGGTAAACCTCGAGAACCTATGGATCAGGTTCGGCGATTTCGTTGCAGTGCGCGACGCAAACGTAAATATCAATGGCGGCGATTTCTTTTCGTTCCTCGGCCCATCCGGCTGCGGGAAGACAACGATCTTGCGCTCGGTTTCAGGCTTTCTTGACCCGTCTGAAGGGCGTGTTCTGATTGGTGGCAACGACATGGCGGGCATCGGTCCGAACAAGCGCCCGACGGCTCTGATCTTTCAGAACCTCGCGTTGTTCCCCTTGATGAAAGTCTGGGAAAACATCACGTTTTCTATGGAAATCAAAGGGGCCTCTGCAAAGGAACGCCGCAAGCGCGCGGATGAACTTCTGGATATGATCGCGCTGCCGGGGCAGGGTGACAAACTGCCGTCTGAGCTGTCCGGTGGTCAGAAACAACGTGTGGCGATTGCCCGCGCGCTCTGTGCGGAACCGGATGTTCTGCTGCTGGATGAACCGCTGTCTGCGCTTGATCTTAAGCTGCGTCAGCACATGCGCACGGAACTGCGTGAAATCCAGAAACGCGTTGGCATTACCTTCATTTACATCACTCACGACCAGGGCGAAGCACTGACCATGTCAGACAATATCGCCGTGATGAAAGCGGGTATTATTGACCAGATCGGGGACGGTAAAACTGTCTATAACGATCCGTCCACGGCCTTTGTTGCCTCCTTCGTTGGTGAAAACAATGTCTTCCGTGGCAAGGTCAAAGAAATCCGTGGCGATGAGGCACTGATCGCGACCAACCGGTCTGGTGATCTGGTGTCCCGTATTTCCACCGCCAATCAGGGTAAGATGAATGTCGGCGACGAAGCCATGATGTTCATCCGCCCCGAAGCCCTGTCGATTGCGGAAACCGGCACCTCCGGCGATCATTTCGTGACCGCGAAAGTGAACCACGAGGAATTTGAGGGCAATTCCTTCAACATCTTCACCGAAGGTGACGGCGGTAAGGAAATCAAAGTTTCCATCCCGAACCTTGGTCAGACTTTTGAAGATCACACGGGTCAGCAGATCACCCTGGAATATGAGACACAGAATGCTGTGGCTGTTCCTGCCGGTGAACTGGCAACGGAATAAGGGGGCGTTATGAAAAACGGTTTCCTTAAAAACTTCTACCAGCATAATGGTAAGGTGATGGGCACAGCACTGCTTGTGATCATTTCCTTCTGGATCGGGGTGTTGATCATCCTGCCCCAGCTGTCCATGCTGGATTATTCCCTGCGTGAATATCTGCCCTCTGGCGAGGTCGGGGATTACACGCTGAAAAACTATCGTCACCTGATCTATGGTGCCGAAGGCGCGTCTGACCCTTACAACTATGTTGACCTTAAGGTCTTCATGCGCACCATCATCGCCGCGATCTGTGTCACGATCTTTAACCTGATCCTCTGTTACCCTATCGCATTTTTCCTGGGCCAGGTCGCCAAAGGCATGAAACTGCGCGTCTTTGCGCTGTTGCTGATCATCCCTTACTGGATCAATGAAATCCTGCGGGCGTTTGCGCTGAAGATCATCTTCGGGGCGACCGGTATGATCAATGCTGTGCTGATTGGCATGGGGATCCTGGATGAACCCTTTGACTTCATCCGGGCGGATATCGCGCTCTATGCGGGTCTGGGCTATGCCTATATCCTGTTGATGGTTTTCCCGATGTATAACGTCATTGAAAGCCTGGATGGCAATCAGATCGAGGCGGCACGTGACCTTGGTGCGCCCTGGTGGCGGATCCATGCGCGCATCGTTATTCCATATGCGAAACCTGGTATCTCTTCCGGTGCTACCATGGTGTTCATGCTGTCTGCCGGTGCTTTGGCTGCGCCGCAAATCCTTGGTGGGCCAAGCTCGCTTTGGTTTACGCAGATCATCTATCAGTGGTTTAACGACGGTGGGAACTGGTCGCAGGGCGCTGCTTACGCAATCGTGCTTCTGACCAGCTGTATCATTATCGTGCTTGCGTTCATGAAGCTGTTCAAAGTGAACATGGGGGACATTGGGAAATGAATAATCTCTTCCTTCGTGTATCGATCTGGGTCTATCTCGGCATCTTCTTTGCCTATCTGCTGGGTCCACTCGTCATCATGGCGATCACGGCGTTCAACTCCAATGGCTTTCCAAGTGTCAGCCCATGGGAATGCTTTACCTACGCCTGGTTCTCGGAACTGTTTCAGGATGAACGTATCCTGAACGGCATCAAGAACTCGATCATTGTAGGTATTGGCACCGTGATCATGTCTGTGACCATGGGGCTTGCAGGCGCACTGATCCTGACACAGGTCTGGCCGAAACTGCGGGCGACTTACTATACCATCGTGATCGCGCCAATCCTGGTGCCGGGCGTGGTGCTTGGTATTTCAACCGTGGTGTTCTGGCAGCGGGTGAACAACTGGCTGGGTCTTGGTCCGGACAGCATCCTTGCAGATGGTCTGTTCCTGACGATTATCGGCCAATCCACCTTTATCGCCAGCTACTGTATGCTGGTTCTGGTGGCGCGTCTTCAGCGGTATGACCTGACCCTCAATGAAGCTGCGCTTGATCTGGGGGCCACCCATACGCAGGCCTTCCGTAAGATCCTTCTGCCCTTCATGATGCCGGCGCTTGCCACATCTGCGGTGCTGGCGTTTCTTGCAAGCTTTGAGAACTATAACACCACGACCTTCACGTTTGGGGATTACCCCACGCTGACGATCGAGTTGGCGCAGAAAGTGCGCTACGGCATCAGCCCTGCGATCTCGGCTCTGGCCTTTATCATCATTGTGCTGACGGTGTTTGGTGCGCTGACCAACGAAGCTCTGAAGCGCCGCAAGGAACTTCAGGCGGCGGCATCCGGCGACACGGTGAAAAAGGTCGATGGCGGTTTCCGTCTGCCGGCAATCCTGTCGCGCAACCCGGCCATGATCGCTTTGATCGCGCTGGTGGCGGTGATTGGTCTCTCTACGGTGAATGCCATGTCGCATAACCCGGCGCAGTGTATTGCGGACGTGAAAGAGGAACGCGACATGCAGCGTACCCTGGAAGCAGAAGCCAACCTGCGTGCGCTTGCAGAACGTCGTGCAGCTGCAGCAGCAGCCCGTGCGGCAGAAGCGGCGGCCAACGGTGAAGCCACTGAGGAAACAGCACCTGCCACAGGTGGGTCTTCTCAGACAGGTGGCACCGGTGCCTTCGGCAACGTCTTTGCCCCAACCAACCTGGATGGTGCAGAAGAAGAACCGGAAGCTCCCGAAGAAGCCCCGGCAAGCCCCTTCGGATCGGTGTTCGATCCGGGCAACCTGTCCACCGCAGAGCCTTCCGGAGGCAATTAGGCAATATAACCCATACCAAAATTAGCCAATTAAACGGGCGCCAAATCAGGCGCCCGTTTTTGTTACATATCATGAAGTATTCGTGAGAATGCGCAAAACCTATACTTATGGGTAGGTATCCTCACGGATTGGTGATGTAACTATCTGTATTTCCTGCACAAAAATACAGGTTGAGGTGTTTCCATCTTAATTGCGATAAGAACGGAGTTTTCCCGATTTCGTTGTTTTTTTATTCACGCATTTGCGTGCCGCAATTAAGTTGGTTAACCCATGCCCGACAGAACTATACTTGTATATTCCCTTGTGGATCTCGGTATTACAGCCGGAAATTATAATTTCAGCACTATTGCGACTGGTGGCAGCTTTACTGTTGCCGCGGGTGCAGCGCCTTCTGTTGCAACGGTTTCTGACATAGATAATGAAGACACGGTTTTCAATGATGGCCTGCCCAATTCGCAGGGCGGGTTTGCGCAGGCACCGACACAAGTGCTGACCGGAAATATTGATGGCACCGCTTTTAGCGGCGCGCCAACAAATCCGGAAAACGAGTTCGAGGTTTTTGATTCTTCCGGGGCTTCTGTCGGCTTTATCTATGATCTGCACAATGCGAACTCTTCAAGCTTTGCGTCTTTGCAGGGCTATGTCACCACGTTTGAACTGATACCCGGTGAGACATATACCGTCGGGCCGGCCAACGGGCTTGGCAACGCCACTTACAATGACCTTCTGACCTGCTTCGTATCGGGCACGCATATTGTCACCAGACGTGGTGAGGTCGCGATCGAAAACCTTCAGCCCGGTGATGAGGTTATGACCCGGGATAACGGGTTGCAGACAATCCGCTGGATTGGCGCGACGACAGTACGTGGTCTGGGGAAGTTTGCACCGATTACCTTCCGTGAAGGTGCACTTGGCAATACCCGTGATCTGCAGGTTTCACCGCTTCATCGCATGTTGCTGACGGGCTGGCAGGCCGAATTGCTGTTTGGCGAAGCGGAGGTTCTGGCAAACGCAAAGCATCTGGTAAATGGCGATACGATCTTTTCTGCGCCCTGCGAACAGGTGACCTATTATCACATGTTGTTTGATCAGCATGAAATCGTCTTTGCGGAAGGCTGCCCTTCGGAAAGCTTTTTCCCTGGTCCGGCGACGCTGGGGTCTGTGGACCACCAGGTGCGTGAAGAATTGTTCGCCCTGTTTCCGGAACTGGCAACGATCCCGGAATCCTATGGCCCGACAGCGCGGCGCTGTCTGCGTGGGAAAGAAGCTGCGTTGGTTCGGGTTCAGAAGTCACTTTAAAGACTTTAAACTTCGGCTTTGCCGCGCATTAAAGTCTTTAAAGTTTTAGGCCTTTATCCGCGTGGGCGTGTTGTATTCACCGGCCCGTCTTTTGTGATCATGATCGTGCTGAGCAGGTGATCGGTGTTCTTCATCCGGTGGCTCAGAAGTTTCTGTGTCAGGCGCAGCATTTCCCCGGTAAGCTCGGGTTTGGCGGCGACATTTTCCAGCTCTCCTTTGCCTTCTGAATCAAAGAGCATCGGTTCAAACCCATCTGCAAAATGCACCAGTGTGAATCGTTCTTCCCGCAGGATCGCGCAATTGGCATTGCTTTGATTTAACCCATATTCTTTCTGCCAGGGTGTCGGATCAATGGGGTTGCCGAAGTCAAATTCAGAATAGGCAAAGTCACGCCATTCCGGTGTTTCCCCCTGCAACCACGGAACCAGAGAACGCCCATCCATTGATGCAGGGATGTCCGTCCCGATCCAGTCAAGGATCGTTGGTGTGATGTCGCTGGATTCAGTGAAGTGGCTGATTTCACGTGATTTAGTTCCCGGCGCCCGAATGATCAGCGGCGTATGAAACGCCCCTTTAAACGGTGCAAGCTTGCCCCAGGCATGACGATCCCCCAGCAATTCGCCATGGTCTGCGGTGACCACCAGCAACGTATTTTCATACTGCCCGCTGTCCTTCAGCCAGCTGACAACCCGGCCCAGATGGTGGTCCACTTCAGTCGCAAGCCCAAGATAAACGGCCCGCAATGTCTGCACGCTGCCGTCACTGCTATCGAGATCAGGAAAACCCTCTACCGTGCTCGCAATCGTCGCGTAGTTATGCAGCGGTTTCATATAGGGGTGGAAGTTCTTTTCCTCCTCCTGTGACAACCGTTCCGGAAGCGGCAGCGATGCCGGATCATACATATCGTTATAAGGCGCAGGCGCGTTAAAAGGCGGATGCGGGCGGATCCATGTCAGATGGGCGAACCAGGGTTGATCCACCTTGTCTTTCATACCCTCAAGGAACTGATTGGTCAGGTACGCTGTGTCGCTGTCTTCCGCTTTGTATAGCGCAGGGTCATTCGGGCGGGGGGGCTGACCATCTGGTGTATCGACACGGAAGATGTCAAAAAGATCTTCGCCTTCAATGTCATAGCCCTTCGCGCGCAGATCTGCCCGCCAGCCATGGCTTTCTTCAAGACGCATCTCACACACTTCGCGAAACCCGTTCATCGGGTGTTCATAGGTTGTCAGGGCCGGATGGCCTTCGGGGTAGGCGCGCGGGTCCTGTGATGTGTCAGTATAGCCGAACAACATAGGGTCATAGCCTGCCTTCGCCGCTTCGGTCGCAAGGTTCGGTGTGTCATGGGCCAGCGGTGTGCCGTTGCGGATGCTGCGATGGTTCATTGCATAACGCGCGGTCAGCAGGGAAACCCGGGACGGGCCGCAGGGATTGGTGACGGAATAGTTGTTTTTGAACACAACACTTTCTGCCATCAGGGCCTGCAGATTGGGCAGGTTCACGTGATCAGCCAAAGCGCCATGCACACAATCTGCACGCAACTGATCTATCACGATAAACAGCACATTTTTGTGGGGGGTATCGGTGGTGGCCATGCGCGCTCTCTCCCTTTGCGAATGATCCCTGAGAATTGCTAGCGAAGGGGGCGGGGCGGGGCAATCGGAAAGTGACGCGGGGTATCATCAAATCTTTTTGCAAATCATTCTCAACTACATTGACAGTTGAGAATGATTCTCATAAACGGATCTCAACACAGGAGAGATCTATGAACATCACGTCCCGTATTCTGAGTTCCGTTGCCGGTCTTGCCATGATGACAGGTGTGGCCCAGGCAGAAGACCGTTTCAAAGCCGTCACCACCTTCACCGTTCTGGCAGACATGGCGCGCAATGTTGCGGGTGATGTTGCAATTGTCGAAAGCATTACCAAACCAGGTGCCGAAATTCACGGCTATCAGCCGACGCCGCGTGATATACTGCGGGCCCAGGATGCGGACCTGATTTTCTGGAACGGCATGAACCTGGAACTTTGGTTTGAACAGTTCTTCAACAACCTCAGCGATGTGCCTTCTGCGACTCTGACAGAAGGTGTCGTGCCAATGTCGATCACAGAGGGATCCTATGACGGCAAACCAAACCCGCACGCCTGGATGTCCCTGGATAACGCCCACATTTATATCGACAACATTCGCGATGCTTTTGTGGAACATGATCCGGACAATGCGGACGCCTATGTTGCAAATGCAGAGGCCTATAAAGCGCAGCTGACTGCTGAAATTGCCCCTCTGCGTGACGCGGTGCAGCAGGTGCCGGAAAATGAGCGCTGGCTTGTATCCTGCGAGGGTGCGTTTTCTTACCTGATCCGTGATTTCGGTATGAAAGAACTGTACCTCTGGCCGATGAATGCCGATCAGACCGGGACACCACAGCAGGTGCGCAAGGTGATTGATGGTGTGCGTGACAACAACATTCGGGCGGTCTTTTGCGAAAGCACCGTGAACAACGATCCAGCCCGTCAAGTGGCGCGTGAAACCGGGGCAGAATATGGCGGTGTGCTTTATGTGGACAGCCTGACCGAAGCAGACGGCCCTGTGCCAACCTATCTTGATCTGCTGCGTGTGACATCGGAAACCATCGCAACTGGCCTGACCGGAGAGAACTGATGCTTGATCAGACACAAAATGGGATCTGTGCCGATGGTGTGACCGTGACCTATCGCAACGGTCACACGGCGCTGCGCGACGCCAGCTTTGAGATCCCACAGGGCACAATCACTGCGCTTGTGGGCGTCAATGGTGCCGGGAAATCGACCCTGTTTAAGGCGCTTATGGGGTTTGTGCCGGCGGCGAAGGGTGACATTTCGATCCTTGGCATGTCCGTGAAGCAGGCGCTGAAACAAAATATCGTGGCATATGTTCCACAGGCGGAAGAGGTCGACTGGACCTTTCCTGTACTGGTCGAAGATGTAGTCATGATGGGCCGTTATGGGCATATGGGTTTCCTGCGTCGTGCCTCTGCTGCGGATCATCAGGCGGTGACAGATGCCCTGACGCGTGTCGGCATGATTGATTTCCGTCACCGTCAGATTGGTGAACTTTCCGGCGGGCAACGCAAACGTGTTTTCCTGGCACGTGCCCTGGCGCAGGATGGCAAGGTGATCCTGCTGGACGAACCTTTCACCGGTGTGGATGTGCAGACCGAAGATGCGATTATTGATCTGCTGCGGGGGCTGCGGGATGAAGGTCGGGTGATGCTGGTGTCGACCCATAACCTGGGATCCGTGCCAGAGTTCTGCGACCGGACGGTGCTTGTGAAAGGTACGGTTCTGGGTCACGGATTAACGTCTGAGGTCTTCACACAGAAAAACCTGGAATCCGCCTTTGGCGGTGTGCTGCGCCACTTTGTTCTGGGTGGCAAGGATCTGCATGATGATGATGACGCGCGTTCTGTCACAGTGATCACAGATGATGAACGTCCCTTTGTTGTCTACGATGACAAGGCAGGCAACGATGCTTGAAATTCTGCTTGAACCGTTTGGTTACAACTACATGACAAACGCCATGTGGGTGTCGGCCCTGGTCGGGGGTGTCTGCGCCTTTCTGTCAGCCTATCTCATGCTGAAAGGCTGGTCGCTGATCGGCGACGCGCTAAGCCATTCCATCGTGCCGGGTGTCGCGGGCGCTTATATGCTGGGTCTGCCGTTTGCGCTGGGGGCTTTTGCTGCAGGTGGCCTTGCCGCCGGGGCGATGTTGTTTCTGAACCAGCGCACGGGTCTGAAGGAAGATGCGATCATCGGTCTGATCTTCACAAGTTTCTTTGGCCTTGGCTTGTTTATGGTGTCCGTGTCACCGACATCGGTCGATATTCAAACCATTACGCTTGGCAATATCCTTGCGATCACACCGGAAGATACGCTGCAACTGGCGATCATTGGCTTTGTCTCCCTCGCGGTGCTTCTGATGAAATGGAAAGATCTGATGGTTGCGTTTTTTGATGAAAGCCATGCGCGTTCCATCGGGCTGAACCCGGATCGCCTGAAACTGATCTTTTTCACGCTTCTGTCTGCATCGTGCGTGGCGGCACTGCAAACTGTCGGGGCCTTCCTTGTTATCGCCATGGTGGTGACGCCAGGCGCAACTGCTTACCTGCTGACGGACCGCTTCCCACGTTTGCTGATGCTGTCGGTGGCGATTGGTGCAGGCACTAGTTTCTTCGGCGCTTACGCCAGTTATTTCCTTGATGGGGCGACCGGCGGCATCATCATCTGCCTACAAACGCTTCTGTTCCTGCTGGCCTTCACCTTTGCACCGAAGCACGGCTATCTTGCGGCCCGCCGTAAAGCGCGGGAGGCCGTGGCATGATTGAAGAACTGTTTTTGCCGTTTCAGTTCGGCTTTATGGTCAACGCCTTTATCATCGTCGCGATTATTTCTGTGCCTACAGCGCTTTTGTCCTGCTTTCTGGTTTTGAAAGGCTGGTCCCTGATGGGGGATGCGATTTCTCATGCCGTGTTACCGGGCGTTGTGCTTGCTTATGTGATACAGATTCCACTTGTGATCGGGGCATTTGCCGCAGGTATGTTCTGTGCGCTGGCCACCGGGTTTCTGAAAGAAAACAGCCGGGTGAAACAGGATACCGTGATGGGCGTTGTGTTCTCTGGAATGTTTGGGTTTGGTCTGGTGATTTACACCTGGATTGATACCAATGTGCATCTTGATCACATCCTTTTTGGCAACATGCTGGGCGTGGGTGCCGGTGATATCTTGCAGGCAGGTATCATTGCACTGGTTGTGTCCGGTTTGCTGTTGCTGAAATGGCGCGACTTTTTACTGCATGCCTTTGATCCGGCTCAAGCCCAGGCCAGCGGACTGCCCGTGCAATGGTTGCATTACGGAATGCTGGCGATGCTGTCCCTGACAATTGTTGCGACGCTTTCTGCTGTCGGTATTATCCTTGCGATTGGTCTGCTGATAGCCCCAGGTGCGATTGCCTTCCTGATCACGCGCCGCTTTTCCATGATGCTGGTGGTGGCAGTGGGCGTGACGCTGGTTTCCGGCCTTGGCGGAGTTTACCTCAGCTTCTTCCTCGACAGCGCCCCGGCCCCGACAATCATTCTGATCCTGACAGTGATCTTTATTCTTTGTTTCGTGGGAACGCTGCTCCGGCAGAAACAAACAGAGATGCAGCAATAAGCCGCTTGCTGATTGCGGGATGCGGCAGATCTTCGTTTGACATCATGCTGTCGTAAGGGTCTGATAAAGCCATCTGATGCGTCGGGCACTCTGTGCCCGACATAATTATTGCAGGAGGGCTCTATGACCCGGTTTAGCCGAAAATCACTTTTACTTGCTTCGGGGGCGGCGCTTTCTGTGCTGGCAACCGGCGCACAGGCACAGGAACGCGGGGCCTGTGGCCAGCCGCAAATTCTGACACATGCGCAATATCTGATCACCGGCGCAACTGCACCGGCCGTAGATACGGTTGTGGCGATTGCACGTCGTGAACCAGCCTATATTGAACTTGAGGTCGGTCAGCGCACCGGTGTTACCATAGAAACATCCAGCGGGAATGCTGATCCGGTGGTTGTGATCTTTAACGCAAATGGTGATCCGCTTCTTGGGAATGATGATGGGGCAGGCGGGCTGAACTCGCTTCTGAGCATTGAACTTGATCCGGGCAGCTACTGCGCACAGATCAGCACCTATACGTCTGTTCCTGACGGATACGGTACGCCAACCGGTTTTAACGAAAACATCCCGCTTCAGATCCGTACAGGTCTTGAGGCACCGCGGGTCGATACCGCTGGCGGTGGCGGCGCTGCTGCTTCCACTGAATGCTTTGCGATGCCAAACCTCGTGCATCTGGATGACCCGGTTGGGTCTGGTGCAGAAAGCCTGGCTGTGAACGGCACTGTTCCATACGCTTATTCCTTCTCTGTGGAAGAAGGCACGAATATGTCCCTGCTGGCGCGCAGTAATACGCTGGATACCTTCCTGACGCTTGTGGATGTCAACGGCAATCAGATTGCAACGGATGATGATGGCGGTGGCGGCACTGACAGCCATATCGGCATCAACTATGGCCTGCCAGCTGGTGAATATTGTGTGGCCGTGACCGGCTATGATCCCGCGACCTCTGGCCCGGCAGATCTGACGATTTCGGACTATAACGAAAATATCAGCGTTTCTGGTGGCTCCGTCGGGCCGGCAAACCCATGCGGTGATCCGGCGACCACAGTGTCCCTCACTGCAGGTGAACATGTTCAGGGTGTCCTGAGCGGCGAAAGCCAGGATTACACCTTTGACCTGGCTGAACCTATGGCCCTGCGTCTGACTGCGACCAGCAACAGCTTTGATACCTATCTGTGGCTTTACACCGCGGATGGCGTTCTGCTGAATGAAAATGATGATGCCGATGGTCTGGGCACCGGCAGCCGCATTGAAAACCGCGATCAACTGCCTGCCGGGTCTTACTGTGCTTCTGTCACGCCTTTCGGTGGCGACGGGACCGGTGCGTTTAATATGCACCTGATGGAGCTGTCAGAAGAAGCCCTTCTGATGGAAGCCTATAACAACGCCGAAATCCTGCCGCCATCCACGGCTGGCGTTGAAATGACCGATCTGGGTCTGCTGCATCGTAACCTGCGTGCGGATAATGCGGGTGGTGAAACCCAGTGGTATCTGTTCGAAGTCGAAGACGAAAGCTTCGTCGTCGTAGACAGTGCCTCTGTCGGTTCCGTGTCAGAAATCGTGCTGTTTGACTATGAAGGTTCCGGTCAGCGCATTGCGGCAAGCCAGTTGAACTCTGAAAGCCTCAGCACCCGTCTTGTGAAGAAGATCGGGTCCGGTATCTATGCCCTGGCTGTTGTGCCGGATCGGTCAGCCGGTGCGGGTGTGGGCGCGTCTGCCCTGTCGCTGCAACGCTACATTCGTCCACCACGTCAGTAAGGCGAACGTCAGAAACACAAAAACCGGCACTTGGGGGCCGGTTTTTTCTTGCCTTGTTGTGCCTGTAATCAAAAGTCGACAGTTACGCCCGGCAGGTTCAGGCTTTTCATAAGTTCACGCAATTCCTGACGGGCGGCGACGTTTGAAATGTTCATCTGACCTGCCACGCCAATGTCACGCAGATCCAGCAGTGTCAGGCCGCGCGGGAAGAGTTCGCGAAAAATAACCCGGTCACCAAAGCCTTTTACAACCCGGAAGCCGATCCGCTTGGACAGGTTATCCAGGGCTTCGCCCATTTTCTTTTTATTGTGCATCGCCTGGGCCGCCAGACGGTTGCGCACAATCACCCAGTCAATCGGTGCAAGCCCGGCCTGGGCGCGCAGCTGACGGGCGTTCCAGACCATTTCGGAATAAACCGAAGGTCCTTTGATTTCGCTGCTTTCTGAATCAATCTGCGCCAGCAGGTCGAAATCGACAAAAGAGTCATTCAGCGGTGTGATCAGCGTATCGGCCAGAGAATGCGCGACCTGACTTAGCCGGGTGTGGGACCCTGGGCAGTCGATCAGGATGAAGTCGCAGTCTTGTTCAATCGAAGCCACCGCAAGGGACAGGCGACGATCAAAGATGTTTTCGCCGGGCTGTAGTTCTGATTGATCAACCTGGGGTAGTTCGTGATATTCCGGCGAAGGAAGCTGCACACCTGCTTTTTTCATCTGGTGAATGCGGTTCTGGGCAAAGCGACCAAAGCTTTTCTGCCGCAGGTCCAGATCCAGCACACCTACCTTATGGCCCATGCGCACCAGTGCGGTCGCGATATGCATGGATGTGGTGGATTTACCGGAACCACCTTTTTCATTTCCAACGACGATTATATGCGCCACGACTGCCCCCGAAATCCTGTCAGCGTATCTCATTCAACACGCGTTATTGTGAAACGGAATATGGGAAGTCGCGGCGTTTTACAAGTAATCCTGTTATATCGCGCGGGTGATGCCGCCATCGACACGGATGTTCTGGCCTGTGATATACCCGGCACCATCTGAGGCGAGGAACGTGATGGTATCAGCGATCTCATCGGTTGTGCCGTACCGCTCCATCGGGATGCGGGCGCGGAACTCTTCCTTTTCTGGCAGGGAATTAATAAAGCCCGGCAAAACATTGTTCATGCGGATCCCTTTTGCCGCATAGTTATCAGCGAAAAGCTTGGTAAAGGCCGACAGGCCTGCACGCATAACGCCAGACGTCGGGAAGACCGGATCCGGTTCAAATGTCGCAAAAGTTGTAATGTTGATGATGGAACCACCCCCCTGTTTTTCCATGATCGGGGCGACGAGGCGGGCAGGGCGCACGGCCGAAAGGAAGTACACCTCCATTCCTTCGTGCCAGTCTTCGTCACTCAGTGCCAGGATCTCATCGCGTGGTCCGTGCCCTGCGCTGTTTACCAGAACATCAATACGGCCCCATGTTTCCATCGCGGCATCCACCACGGCCTGCACATCTGCGTTGTTCTGATTGGATCCTGTAACGCCGACGCCCCCTAATTCCTTCGCCAGCGCTTCGCCTTTGCCGGAGGATGACAGGATCGCCACCTTATATCCCTCAGCAGCCAATTTGCGCGCGCTCGCGGCCCCCATGCCGGATCCCCCGGCGGTGATGATGGCTGTTTTCACTGTATCTGACATGTCGTGTCCTTTCTGGTTTCCTTCAATATGGCGATGTCTGGTCAATTGGACACGTCATGCTTTCTGCTCTATGCTGTAGAAAAACTATTGGGTAATTATGGCTTTTCTTCCTTCTCTTTCAGCCCTGCGCGCGTTTGAAGCGGCTGCGCGGCATGAAAATTTCCGCAAAACTGCAGAGGAACTACATCTGACACAGGGGGCTGTTGCGCAGCAAATCCGTGGGCTGGAAGCCGATCTGAAGGTTGATCTTTTCAAACGCCTACCGCGTGGTGTTGCACTGACAGCCGCAGGCGAAACCTATGCCGGAAAGATCCGTGCCGGATTACAAGTGCTGCAAGAGGCAACAGATGATCTGAAGCCCGGGGAGAATGTCCCTGAACTGATCTTGAGCACGACGCCATCTTTCGCCAGTTGCTGGCTTTTGCCGCGCCTTGCTGGTTTTCCGGAAAAGGGAAGGATTGATCTGCAGGTCCGGGCGTCGGAAAACGTTGCGGATCTTCTGACCGGCGAGGCTGATCTTGCCATACGACAGGTCCCGCCGCCTTATGCCAGGGGGCTGAAGTCCAGGTTGTTGTGCGCGGGGAAGAACGTGATAGTCGGACGGCCTGATCTGATGTCGGGGATGCGGCAGCCTGCGGATCTGATGTTAGCAGGCTTGTTGCATGACGGGCATGCAGGCTGGTCCGGATATTTCCGGGAAAATGCTGCGGAACTTTCTGGTGATATTGAAAAAGGGATGCGCTTTAATCAGGCAGCTATGTGCATACGGCTGGCCTGCAGTGGCGATGGTGTTGCGCTTGTGCCTGAAGTACTGGTCGAACAGGAAATCAAGGAAGGTGCTTTGGCCGTGTTTTCCGGCCCTGCGCCTGAAAATGGGTCTGATTTTTATCTGGTCTGGTCTGAAAAGCATGGCCGCAGACGGGATGTTTCCCGCGTCTGTGACTGGCTTTTGCATGAAGCAGAAAGCTGATCTGCGACGCGTTTATTTTGTCAGGATCAATTTGCCTGCTTTGGTAATGCGCAGGATGTATGTCTGGTCATCCAGCAGAATGGTTGCACAAGGATTTCCCTGAGTCAGCAGACGTGCGTCATAGACAGATTGTTGCTGCGGAACGGTTGTGCTGGTCCGTGTGTCTGGGTGGGCAATAGCGTTCATTGCGTTTCCTCCGGTAGTTTTGTTCGCGTGATTCCTTTGTGCTGACCATGTTTCGGTCTGCTGAGATAATATCTGATTGTTTTAGTCGGATAAGTCAATAGACTCTTTTAATCAGGTTTTGACCTTGCGGTGATCAAACAAAAACACCCGGCTGCCAGGCAACCGGGTGTTTGATTGGGATTGGATTGCAATCAGAACTCAAGCGAGAACTTCAGGCTGGAACCAAAGCTTTCGTAATCAGACCCGATTCCATCGTAGAAAGCAGATCCGGTCAGGACGCCGCCGGAAGGCAGGTCATAGGTGCCACCGGCGCTGACGCGCGCACGCATGCCTTCATAGTCTGCCGTCGCATTGTTCAGAGAGGAATAGATCCCTTTCAGCCCGCCGTTCAGGGTCAGCGCGCCTGAAGCAACCTCGATGGGTGTGCTGAACTCCATACCGGTGGTGAGCTGCGTCAGCTGAACTTTCTGTTCCGGGATCAGATCTCCGATGGCATTGGTGTAAGTCAGCTGGGTGTCGTCGGTATAGGTCAGGTCCAGCAATGGAACCAGTTTGGTTTCCTCAACCATGAATTCGCCAGACACTTGCAACTGTGCCAGCCAGCGTTCCGATCTATAGTCCTCAGACGGACCACCATAGATTGAAATTTTATTGTCTGTCTTGCCATAAAGCAGCCGGCCTTCGAAAAAGAGCGGCTGACCTGCGGCCTTGGCAACGAAATAGGGGCCTGCGAGCCAGCCTTCGCCAGACGCATTGTTTTCATCCTGTTTTGCGGAATCAAACTGAAGCATCCCACCAATCAGTAGCGTGTCGGAAATCCGGCTGTGGGCGCCGAAGGTTGCCAGCGTATAGGATTGCCCGTCAGACCATGAACCGGACAGCGCGGCCCAGGCGTTGCCGCTTGAGGCGCAACCCGACACAGAACCGCTGCCTTCGCTTGCACTGGCCGCAAAAGAACCGCAGCCCTGATCGCGCTGCAGGTGCGTCAGGCCAACCTGGTTCGAAGCAAGCTCGTTTATGCGGTACGTCATGAAGGCAGAAATGGCTTTCTGCGTGTCCGCAACCCGGGTGCTGCCGACCGTCACAGTGTCAGACGCCGTGTTGTCGTTCCCGGCCACGTCCTGCGCAGCAGCAGCAGGAATGGTAATGGAAACGGTGCCTGTACCTGCCGGTGTGACCTCTACCGTGTAGGATGCCGGGCCGCCGGTCACATTGGTGGCTGTACCGTTGACCACCGTCAGATCAGCCGCAAGATCATCAAACCCGGTGACGTCTTCACTGAACCCAACATCTACGGTGAAAGGTGTTGTGTGGGTGAACTCATCCGGTGCGCCTGTAATCTGCACTGAGGGCGCAATCGTATCGGCTTTGGTGATGGTGACTTCTGTTGAGGCCGTGCTGTCATTAAGCGCAGCATCCTGCGCCGCAGCGGCCGGCACGCTGACAGTGATGTCGCCGTCACCAGCCGGTGTGATTTCAACCGTGTAGATGGCCGGACCGCCGGTGATTGATGTTACGGTGCCATTTGTAATGGTCAGGTCGTTTGTCAGATCATCGAACCCGGTCACATCTTCATCGAATTCCACCTGAAGTGTGAAAAGGGTGGTGTCGATATATTCAGACGGCGCATTGCTGAGCGTAGGAACAGGAGGAATGGTATCTGCAAGGGCGATATCAACGGTGTTTGACGCCTCGCTCAGGTTGCCGGCCAGATCCTCTGCCGCATCCGCAGGGGCGGAAACTGATACGGTTCCTGTACCATCCGGTTCTACTGCAATTGTATAAACGTCGGGGCCACCGGTGATGCCTGTGATTGTCCCGTTGGAAATGGTTACGTCACTCGCAGGATCATCAAATCCCGTCACGTCCTCTGCGAAAGTTGCAGTGATCGTGAAGGCTGATGTGCCGACATATTCGGTGAGTGTGCTGGCAAGCACGACGGTAGGCGGTACCGCATCTTCCGATATAGTCACCGGTGCCGCGGCGCTGCTTGGCGTAAATGTAACGGCGTTATAAGCCATTCCCGAAGGCGCAACGATTGTAACATCGCCATTTCCATCCGGCGTGATGGTCACGGTGAATTCGGTCTGGGGGTTGAAGGGATTCGTCAGAGGGGGCATCTGAAACAACGCGTTGGTCACGTTGAGTGCATTTACATTGAAGAAGACGACCGGGACGCTGAAGCGAACAGTTACATCAAACGGGTTTGTTCCATCCAGAGCTGGCGGCGCATTGATGATCTCTGCGGAAGGGATGTTGGCGTCATAGGTCGCGGTGGCAACATTTGAGGCGAGATTCAAGTTTCCTGATGACGTCTGGGCAACGCCCGCCGGAACAGAAACAGAGATATTTCCGGCCCCTGTTGGTGTGAGTGTCAGCGTATAATCTGATGGTCCACCGATCATTGCATCAACGGTGGCATTGGAAATGGTCAGATCTGCCGGCGTACCAATAGGGTCAAATCCGGTGACGTCCATGTCAAAGTTTACAGTAATGTCGAAAGGGGCCGCATTTACTGCGCCCGGCATCCCGGTGATCTCGGTCAATACAACCTCTGGATCATAGATGACGGTTACCTGAGATGAGGGGGTATTTTGAGCGCCTGCAAAGTCTTCGGCAATACTGGCCGGAACAGACATGACTATATCGCCTGCGCCTGAGGGAACGACTGTCAGCGTGTAAGATGTCTGGCCGCCGGAAACACCGGTAACGGTCGCGTTGGAGATAGTGAAATCACCCGCTTCATTGACCGGATCAAATCCGACTACATCCCGCGAGAAAGTCACATCAACATCGAAGGCTGTTGTACGGTGAACGGTTGATGCGCTGGACGTGATAACCGGTTCTGGTGGGGGGGCATTGACTGGAATAATACTGGTGACTGGTATGGTTCCCGTTGTTCCGGAAATGCCAAATTCATATCGTGAACGTACGCCGCTTGTATCGTTTCCGATAAAAGAAAAACCGATGAAGTCTTGAATAGCCCAGATTTCAGCACCCTGAGCCTCGCTCGGGTAGTAAGTGGTATAGCTGACAGAGGTGTCCGGGCCGCTGATCGCCACCTGGTCAAGATTGCTGAAGCCGCAAGCTTCAATTGTGGATTGGGTTATGGTTGATCCGTAGGCATAATAAGATCGATAACCCTGGCTGCCATAGATGGTGCCAGCAAGGGCGGTACCTTCCGGATAGGCACCGTTCAGGGAAAAGCGAGCACGACCCTGGCTTGTGGAGGCACCATGAGCAATCTGTATGTTAACTGTGCAGGAGCCGAATGGAATATTCCGTGCAAAACTTGCGGTGTTGCCATCAAAGGCAACCGCTGGCGTGCTGGCCATGAACAGCCCAGCTGTCGCGCAGATGGCGCGAAAGAAACTCTTTAACATTACTTACCCCAGTACTCGTTAACAGCTACCTGAATTGCGCAAGGTCCTCCCCAAGGGAAGCGCAATTTTACTAAAACTTACTATATTCCGGAAAATGGCGGTTTTGTGGTGTGAACGTGCAACGCGCGGTGCAATTTAAGGGAGAATATTCCGAAATCCGCAAAGAAAAACCCGGCTGCAGATGCAACCGGGTTTTCAGAAAACTGAATGTGGTTTGGATCAGAAACCCAGACCTTCGTATTTCTTTTTGAACTTGGATACACGACCGCCAGTGTCCATCAGACGTGTGTTGCCACCGGTCCAGGCCGGGTGTGCAGACGGGTCGATGTCCAGCGCCATCTGGTCGCCTTCTTTGCCCCATGTGGAGCGCATTTTCACGATGTCGCCATTTGTCATTTTGACGTCGATGAAGTGATAATCGGGATGGATGTCTTTTTTCATGGTATCCGTCCTTATGCTTTAGGGGCTTTGTAGTTGGTAACTTCCGCGATACGCGCAGATTTACCACGACGTGCGCGGAGATAGTACAGTTTCGCGCGGCGAACACGGCCACGGCGAACAACTGTGATGCTGTCGATGTTAGTGGAGTGCAGTGGGAATACGCGCTCTACACCTTCACCGAAGGAGATTTTGCGAACGGTAAAAGAACCAGCAATGCCGGAACCGTTTTTACGCGCGATGCAAACGCCTTCGTAATTCTGTACACGTGAACGTGTGCCTTCGGTTACTTTGTAACCAACGCGGATGGTGTCACCCGCTTTAAAATCGGGAATGTCATTTCCCAGGGCGGCAATTTGTTCCGCCTCAAGCTGTGCAATCAGGTTCATAGACCTAACTCCTTGATACTCGTGGTTGATCCACGAAGTTGATATCACGCGAGAGCTCCTGGTCTTCCATCGGGTCCGGTCATGCCGCCCGCCGGAGATCGGCGTGGTGTTCATCTGGTCGTCGCTATGCCTCTTTCGCTCTGAAGAAAAAGCGCTATGGCAATAACTGACAGTCCGGACGACTCATAAGAGTGCCGGACAGGCGGTGTATAGGGGAGGGTGCGAAGATGATCAAGTAGAGAGATCAGGGGCGGTCTGCATATGCCCGATAAGCCCCGGTGTCGCGATCCTGAAATAGATAAACCGCGGGATCAGTGGAGATGCCGATTTGATTTAGAGATTCTTCGGGCCAATTCCCGTGCCACTGTCTCAGGGCATGTAGACACGCTGCGATTTTTGATTTGTTATTCTCTTTCAGAAGCGCCTTGCCGTTTACCTCTCCTGTAAAGACCATGGCATCATTACTTGAAAACAACCAATTGGGACCTTGCCAACTCATGTAGCCCGGGGTCCGTTTAGTGATGATGTCAAGGATGCTCTCGGAAAAGCCTGAAGGTGCGTCGCAGGCAGAGTTAAACGTAGCGCCCCACTGTTTTGCCGCGCGGCCGTCGCTGATACACCAGAGACAAACCTCTTCATGTTCTTCCTGGTGATACATGTCACCGACATACAAATGTGGCCGGAATTCTTGGCAGCAGGGGCAGGTCCCGGGTTCAAGCCGCATACAATCATTCGCAAGTGGGGCAGGAAAATAAGTGAAGGTCGGAATATCAGCCATCGGCACCTCTGTCTTTCAGCTTGTCCCACAGATCCGGGCGGCGGGCCTGCGTGATCTTTTCGCTTTGCTCCCGGCGCCATTCGGCAATTTTGCCGTGGTGGCCAGAGGTCAGCATATCGGGGATCTTACGGCCGCGCCATTCCGCTGGGCGGGTGTATTGCGGGTGTTCCAGTAAGCCGTTTGAATGGCTTTCTTCTTCGGTTGATGCTTCGTTGCCAAGAACGCCAGGCAACAGGCGCACGGTGGCATCAATCAGGGCCTGGGCGGGGATTTCACCGCCGGTCAGCACAAAGTCACCCAGGCTGACTTCCTCGATCTCATATTCCTCAAGCACACGTTCATCCACGCCTTCAAAGCGACCACAAAGGATCGTCATGCCTTCGGCCTCTGAATAGCGCTGCGCCATCTCCTGGGTCAGGGGCTTGCCGCGCGGGGACATAAACACAACCGGCCATTTCCCGCGGTTCATCGGGGTGCCCCGGCGGGCATCATCCAGTGCGCGGGAAACGACGTCTGCTCGCAGAACCATACCTGCCCCGCCACCAGATGGCGTGTCATCCACATTGCGGTGTTTGCCTTCACCAAAGCGGCGCAGGTCAATCGTATCGAGGCGCCAGACGCCGTCCTTCAGTGCCTTTCCGGTCAGCGATGCACCAAGCACACCAGGGAAAGCTTCGGGAAACAACGTGACGATTTTCGCGGTCCAGGATCCCTGCAACTGTGGGCGGTCCTGCATCAGTTCGCGTGGTTGCAGGGCGGCAGAGATCGCCAGACGGCCATGGGATTTTTTGTTTTGCTCAGTCATCGGTGTTCTTTTCTACGTCGGGCAGGCTTCTGGCCATAATGGCTTTGCGCTGTACTTTCAGTTCTTCCAGCAATGCATCGCGTGCAGAGCGGAATTCCGATGCATTCAGAGAGCTGCGATTTAGTTCCAGAAGTTGCGCATAAATTTCGGCGGGGCCAGCGGGGTTGCGCCTTGCGGTTTTTCGGATCAGCGGGCGCAGTTCTGCTGGCAGGTTCATCCAGTTCAGAAATGATGTGGCAGGGCCAAATTCTGACGACATGCTGTCTTCAAGCGAGAAGGATGAAATCGGCACATCCGGGAAGAAATGCTGTAGTTCCTGAACGACCCCCTGAAGATCGCTGTCTGGTCGCAATTTTTCTTTCAGGGTTTCTTCATCATCCTGCAGACGTTTGACCGTCAGCGTGTGTTTCCAGATCGACGACATCCAGCTTTCGCTTTCGCGTGTGCCGAAGATCACCTTAATTTCTGCCTGTTCCCCGAAATGATCATGCAGCACATCCAGCACACAGGCCAGCAAAGGCGGCGCTGCAGCATAAGAAAATACATCATTCTTCCCAGGCATTTGCCCCAAAAGGTTTTCTTCACTGATGATAAGCTGATCTGCCGGTTCTGCTTTCAACCCGTCCAGTATTTCATGCAGCTCCCGCGCCAGAGTTTTCAGATGGCCCGCATGTCCATCCCGTGAGAAATCTGTTGCGTGCGTATGGATGTCATTCATCTGCCCCCGCAGCAGCAGACTGCAGTGTTCGCGTAGCAATCCCGCATTTTTCCGCAAGGTGAACTGGGCAGAAGTTGTCCCTGTCTTATGAAAACCGGGATGTAAAAGGATGCGTTTCAAGGAAAGATACCATCAGGCGGGTCAGCAATGATCCGACCGGAGGCAATATCAACGGTGGGTACCGCAGCTTCGGTAAAGGGCAGAAGCGCGGTTTCGCTGCCGCTGGTCAGCACTTCCAGAATATCGGTTGCACCGTGGTTCTGTACGTCCTTGACCGTACCCAGGCGATTGCCGCCGGTGTCGAGAACCTCAAGTCCGATCAGATCAGTATAGTAATATTCGTCATCAGGCAGGGCTGGCAGGCGGGACTGATCTGTCATCAGGCGCACACCGCGCAGGGCATCGGCATCTTCTTTGGTTTCCACGCCGGTCAGCCGGGCCGTAAAGCCGTTTTTGATCGTGCCAGTCAGGGTGATCATGTAAGATTCCCCGGTGTTTTCAGCGACCAGTGGCTGGTAATCTTCAATTGCGATGGGATCGGCACAGAAGCTTTTCAGGCGGACTTCACCGCGCACCCCGTAGGATCCGCCAATCGCAGCAACGCAAATCTGTGTGGGCGTATCGCTCATCTTTTATCTCTCAGTTATCTGCGGCACATCAGACCGCGCTTCCCAGCCTTCGCGTTCAAGTTCCGGCTGCATTGTGTTGGTTTCGGGCCAGCCGACGCATAGCCAGGCGACCAGACGCCAGTTCTCGGATACGTTAAGATCGCGCGTCAGCTGTTCAGGGTCAAGGATTGAAACCCAGCCAACGCCAAGCCCTTCGGCCCGGGCGGCCAGCCAGAATTGCGTGACAGCTGTCACCACCGAATAGCGGCGCATTTCGGGCATTGTGCCGGCACCAAGGCCTGCGCCTTTGTCGGTGTCTTCATCACAGAAAATCGCAAGCTGCACGGGGGCATCCCGCATGCCTGACAGTTTCAGGCCAGCGTAAATCTTTGCTTTCTCACCAGAATACCCGGCAAGCGCCTGTTCATTACATTTCAGAAAGTTTTCTTCAGCCGCTTTACGTGCCTGCGTGTCTTTCACGCGCACAATGCGCCAGGGTTCAGAAAGACCGACAGAAGGCGCAAGGCTGAATGTGGAAAGGAGGCGCATAAGCTGCGCCTCCTCAACTGGATCGGGGCGGAAGTGGCGTACATCACGACGCCACCGCAGCAATTGGTCAAACTCGGTACGGAACTTTTCCGAAAAGCTGTCCATGCTGTTCACCCCGGTTATGCCTGAAGGCGCTGATTATTCGTCAGCGGAAGCAGCAGCTTCAGCAGCCTCAGCGGCTTTTGCAGCTTTCTCTTCAGCGCGTTCCTGGGCTTTCTTGCCTGGAACAGCTTTCTTCGGGTTGCTGCGTTCTTTTTTCTCAACAACGCCAGCAGCTTCGAGGAAACGGGTTACACGATCGGTTGGCTGTGCGCCCTGGTCCATCCAGTGTTTTACACGGTCCAGATCGATTTTCACGCGCTCTTCAGAGTCTTTAGGCAGCAGTGGGTTGTATGTGCCCAGTTTCTCGATGAAACGACCGTCGCGTGGCATACGGGAATCCGCAGCAACAATACGGTAGAAAGGACGTTTTTTAGAGCCGCCACGTGCGAGACGAATTTTCATAGCCATGATGAGTTTCTCCTAGATAAGCTATTGATCAGGGGCGTTAACCCGCTGAGATTTCGATATTATTCCTGATGTTTCTTGTGATGCTGGATCACTTCGCTGATGATGAAGTTCAGGAACTTCTTCGCGAATTCGGGGTCGAGGTTCGCACGTTGTGCAAGGTCCTCAAGTCGTTCAATCTGGCTTGCTTCGCGTGCCGGATCGGACGGGGGTAATTCATGGTTGGCCTTCAGAACGCCGACGGCCTGGGTGTGCTTAAAGCGTTCACCCAGAGTGTAAACAAGGATCGCATCCAGGCGGTCAATGCTTTCACGATGTTCTTTCAGCACCTCTGCGGCGCGGGTCACGGTGTCAGTCATTTTTCGCCTCCGGAGGGGATGCACAAAGCATGCACATCATATGCACATTCTATGCATACATTATGCATATGATTTTGGTTCAGACGGATCATGTCAGCGCCTCCGGCGAGGGATGGCGGTAGACAAGGCAAGGCTCATCGTCGGGCTTTTCAGCCGCATCATCCACGGTGCAACCCAGACGTTCTGCAAGGCGGATGGAACCTGCATTCGCGGGATCAATATAGCTGACAGCAGTGGTCCAGCCGAGGGTGTTATAAGCCCAGGCACGGACAGCTTCCGCGGCCTCGCGGGCGATGCCTGTGCCTTCAATCGCCGGATCATAGATGGACCAGCCGAGCTCTCGCTCCGGCCAGGTGATCGGATGCCAGGGGCCAATGCCGCCAAGCGCCTGATCTTCGCCTTTGCGACACACCATGGACAGACCGTAACCGCGCATCTCCCACATGCCCATAATATGACAGAAAGCGCGCCAGGTCATGTTTTCTTCAGGTGCGCCCGGCATGCGGACAAACTCGGCGCGGTCAGAATGCATGAAGCTGCGGAAGGCTTCAAAATCACGTGGTTCCGGACGGCGCAGCACCAGGCGTTCTGTTTCCAGAACGATACGTGTGCGGGCCGGTTCGGGCGCGTGATATGGGGTGAAATCCGTCATGCGTTACAGCCCCAGCTCATCAGGGGTGGCACCTTCCAGCACGGGGCGGGAAAAGGTGCGGTCATAACGGATGATGCAGCCGGTTTTTGCAGCATGTGCATAGGCGCGCTGACATTCAGCGTCATCCGCCATGCGGAGGCGGTAATCTTCATATGCGGCGAGGGACGGGAAGGAAAACTTCGCCCAGGCCACATCATTGGCCCCCTCATGCGGCAGCCAATAGCCGTGATGCGCGCCGCCCAGCTTGTTCACCAGATGGATCCAGACCTTTGCATAGGTCTCGAATGCATCCAGCTTGGCCGGGTCCAGCTGATATGTCACGGTGCAGGTGATCATTTATTTCTTCTTCCCAAAGCCAGACAGGCCGGGGGGCAATGCGCCGCCGCCAAGACCGGGCAGGCCACCGCCGCCCATGCCGCCAAGACCACCAGGGAGCTTGCCGCCCATTTGCTTGGCTGCGGCTTCCAGCGCTTTCGGATCCATCTGGGATGGGTCCATACCGGCAGGCATGCCACCGCCTTTGCCGAACATGCCGGACATGGCTTGTTTCAGCATGCCACCTTTGCCCATCTTGCCCATCTTCTTCATCATGTCGCCCATCTGGCGTTGCATTTTCAGAAGTTTGTTCAGTTCGGACACTTCAAGCCCCGCACCTTTGGCGATGCGTTTCTTGCGTGATGCCTGCAACAGGGAAGGGTTGGCGCGTTCGCGTTTGGTCATGGATTGAATAAGCGCGATCTGGCGTTTCAGAACTTTGTCATCCATCCCGGCTTTTTCAGCCTGGGCCGCCATTTTCTTCATGCCGGGCATCATGCCCATCAGGCCTTCCATGCCGCCCATCTTGATCATCTGTTCAAGCTGCATCTTCAGGTCGTTCATGTTGAACTGACCCTTCTGGAAGCGCTTCATCATACGTTCGGCTTGTTCGGCCTCGATGGTTTCCTGGGCTTTTTCGACGAGGCTGACGATGTCGCCCATGCCAAGGATACGGCCCGCGATACGTTCGGGGTGGAATTCCTCAATCGCGTCCATCTTTTCGCCGAGACCAACGAATTTGATCGGCTTGCCGGTGACAGCACGCATGGACAGGGCCGCACCGCCACGACCGTCACCATCCATACGGGTGAGGACGACGCCGGAGATGCCGATCTGACCGTCGAATTGTTCTGCGACGTTCACCGCATCCTGACCGGTCAGGCCATCAACCACCAGCATGGTTTCACGCGGGTTGGTGACGTTGCGCACGTCCTCAACCTCTTGCATCAGGGTTTCGTCGATGTGCAGACGACCAGCGGTGTCGAGCATGTAAACATCATAGCCGCCAAGGGTCGCCTGTTGCTTCGCACGCTTGGCGATATCAACGGCAGACTGGCCCTTGACGATAGGCAGGGTGTCCACGCCGACCTGATTACCAAGAACGGCCAGCTGATCCTGCGCCGCCGGACGATAGATATCGAGGGAGGCCATCAGCACGCGCTTGCCGTGCTTTTCTTTCAGGCGCTTGGCAAGTTTCGCGGTGGTCGTGGTTTTACCGGACCCCTGCAGACCGACCATCAGGATCGGAGCGGGGGCGTTGTCAATTTTCAGATCACCCGGGTTCTGATCATCACCGGCCAGGAAATGCACCAGTTCATCGTGAACGATTTTTACGACCTGCTGGCCAGGGGTCACGGATTTGGTGACGTTCTGGCCTGCGGCTTTTTCCTGAACGGCTTTGATAAAATCACGGGCAACGGGCAGGGAAACGTCGGCCTCAAGCAGGGCAACGCGGACTTCGCGCAGGGCGGTGGAAACGTCAGAGTCAGAAAGTGCGCCTTGTTTTGTCAGGCGATCCAGGACGCCGCCAAGGCGATCGGACAGATTCTCAAACATAGACAGCTCCTGTGTCGTTATCCTTTGCCCCGTACCTAAGCACGAAACGGTTCAGTTACAGCAGGAAATGCCCCTGCGAATGCACAAATGCCCCTGCGGGCGAATATCGCTGGCAGGGGGCGATCCCGACAACAGGTCGGGACCGGAAGACTCAGACTTCCGGGTTGTTGGGGAGGATTTAGGGGAAATAGCAGGCAGAGTCAATGCTGCAACGGGACCGCAAAGGGTTTGCGGGGCGGTGTGTTCCGCCCCGCAGGCTTGACTTATGCGGCAAGCGCGCTGATCGCGTCATCCGCAGCCTTTTGGGCGGTTTCCGGATCCGTGTTCATACCGGCGGCAGCGACGACTTCCACCTCGGAAATGCCGTTGAACCCCAGGGCCGTGCGCAGGAGTGGTGTTGCGAAGTCAACCGGTGAGTCAATCGGCACACCACCAGAAGCAATCGCCAGGATCGCGCGTTTGCCGGACAGCAGGGGTTGCGGGCCTTCCTCAGTATATTGGAAAGTGCGACCGGCGCGGGTGATCTGATCAATCCAGGCTTTCAGGGACGCGGGGACGGAGAAGTTATAAATCGGCAGGCCGATGACGATAACATCCGCAGCTTCGACTTCTTCAACAAGGCTGTCGGAAAGGGCCAGCGCTTCTTTTTGGGCATCAGAGCGCACATCAGCCGGTGTAAAGGTCGCGCCGACCCAGGCCTCGTCAACGTGTGGCAGTGTGTCGTTCAGATCGCGGCGGATGACTTCAGCGTCTTCAAAACGGGCAACAATACGGGCGGAAAGATCGCGGGAAACGCTGCCGTCAATGCGGGCGGAAGCGTCAATATGCAGAATGCGGGTCATAGGATTATCCTGTGTTGGGTGTCTGTCCATCACAGAATAATGATGTGTGACATTCAACAAAACGCGGGAAATCACACATGCTGTGTGCAGATTTGTTTAGGGCTCAGCCCCCAGGAGCCAGGTATTGATGATATCGGCGATGTTCTGTGGTTGTTTCCTGATCGCATAAAGGTCAGTCGTCAGAAACACCACGTCCTGATCCTTCATCTCAAGCTGACAACGGAATGTCTCGCTGTGGTTTCGGCCGAAATGAGTGATCTCCAAGGATGCTTTCCGGAACCCGTCCAGATCATAATGTTGGCTCCGCACCCCATAAGAATGCAACCGCCGTATGAAAATGCTGCGGGAGGTCCGGTCAAAGGTGATCCTGGTGTCCCAGACCATTCCCATCAGGATCAGTCCGGGAATAAGCAAGCCGGGAACAATCAGATACCAGCCATATATGATGTCATTTACGGCCAGCCAGGCGCCGACAAAGGTAAAGCAAAGCAGGAACGCAGCGTTGAAAAAGATCAGACCCGCTGGCTTGTGTTGAAGGACCAATTGATCGGGATGATTGCGGGTAACTCTCATGACGGGGGGCTCAGATGAAATTGGGCTGCTGTGTGCAGATGGTTGATGGCTGCTGTTGTTTAGATTTTCCTGAGTGGGATTGCAAAAAATACGCTGACAGGCTTGTGATCTGTGGATTTACGCACATATTGTTGCGGATATGTGAAGAGATAAACACAATCTTAAAACAGGGACGCGCGACATGGACAACTGGGATGAAATCAGAACGGCCTATCAGGTGGCGCGTATTGGCACGGTGTCTGGCGCGGCAGAAGTCCTGGGCGTGCATCACGCCACGGTGATCCGCCATATTGATGCGCTGGAAGAACGCCTGGGCACCAAATTGTTTCAGCGTCACGCGCGGGGCTATACGCCGACGGAGGCCGGTCAGGATCTGATGCAGGTGGCCCAGACCACGGATGATCAGATTACACAGCTTGCAGGCCGGATCCGCGGGCAGGGGGATTCTGTGCAGGGCGACCTGATCGTGACGTCTATTGCAACACTGTCGCCACTGTTGACCCCGATCCTTGTGGATTTCCAGAAAATGCATCCGGATGTGAATATTCAGTTCCTGACGGGCGACCGTCTGTTCCGCTTGGAATATGGTGAGGCCCATGTGGCGATCCGCGCCGGGCAGGATGCGCCTGCGCAGCCGGATAATGTGGTGCAGAAGCTGACAACCCAATGTGTGGCGCTTTACGGGTCAAAGACATACCTGGATGAAGCGGGCATTCCTGAGGGGATTGAGGATCTGCGCAAGCATCGTTTTGTGGCGGGGGATAAGACCTTTAAACGCGCGCCTTTCTATCGCTGGCTGGATGAAACCATTCCTGATGCCAATATTTCATTCCGGGCGTCTGATTTCAACAGCCTGGAAGAGGCGGTGGTTGCGGGCGCAGGCCTTGGCTTTATGTCAGAATGGTACGCCCAGATGCAGCCGGATATGGTGCGCGTGATGGAGCCACGCCCGGAATGGGTCGGGCATCTGTGGCTTGTGACCCATGTGGATCTGCACCGGACCCTGAAGGTGCAGACCTTCCTGAAGTTCCTGAAAGAACGCGCCGCTGAGTGGGGACCGGAGCAGGGCATGGGGTGTCCTGGTGAATAACCTGCCAGATCGGGGCGTCTCATCGTTCCTGAGGGGGCAATTCGTTGCCCCGGCGTGCGGCGGGTCGCGTATATGGTAGGTCAGATGGGGAATGCCGCACGCGGGCATCTTGCGATGTTGCTGTTTTCGGCACTGGTTGCGGGGTCTTTCAGCCTTGGATCGCTGGCGGCGAATGAAATTGCGCCGCTGGCCCTGGTGTTCGCCCGGTTTGTCCTGGCGGCGGCCCTGATCGGGGCGCTGGTCGCGTTCCGTGGCGGAGTGCCGCGTGCCGCACTGGCGGCGTCCTGGCGCTACATCCTGCTGGGCGGTTTGTTTGCGATCTATTTCGTGTTGATGTTTGAGGGGCTGAAGACCGCTCCGCCCGTATCGGCAGCGGCCGTGTTTACCATGGTGCCGATTATGTCCGCTGGCTTTGGCTGGATCCTGCTGCGCCAGGTGATGACGCCCCTGATGGCTGCGTCCTTAAGCATCGGGGCGCTGGGGGCGCTGTGGGTGATCTTTCAGGCAGACCTGGCGGCGCTTGTGGCGTTTCAGATCGGCACGGGCGAGATGATCTATTTCGTCGGCTGTGCCGCGCATGCGCTGTATACCCCGTTGATCCGCAAGCTGAACCGGGGTGAAGATCCGCTGGTGTTTACCCTGGGCACGCTGATGGGTGGGGCGCTGGTCCTGGCGGTGGTGGCGGGGCCTGCGGCCGTGGCGACGGATTGGGTTGCGCTGCCCGGGATTGTCTGGGTGACGATTGCCTATACCACTGTGTTTGCAACGGCCATCACTTTCTATCTTGTGCAATATGCGACCCTGCATCTGCCGTCGTCGAAAGTGATGGCCTACACTTGGCTGACGCCCAGCTGGGTGATCCTCTGGGAAATCGGATTTGGCAATGCAGCGCCGCCTGTGCTGGTGCTTGGGGGGGTTGCGCTGACGGTGGTGGCATTGCTGGGGTTGCTAAAAGAAAACTGATTTGGGTCAAAGTGTTGTCCTGAATCTGTGCGACAGTGTCCGGAACCCGCAGGAAGGTAGAGCATGCCCGCACAATCGAAAGAGCAGCTGATTAAAGTGACGCAAAGCGAGTGGCAGAAATTCACTGCGATGATTGGCAGATTTGACCCTGAAACTGCGATGCAACTTTTTGACGACGGCCTTTGCCCAAAGCATATCGTCGGCCATCGCGCCCATTGGATTGATCTGTTTTTCACCTGGTATGAGGCCGGGCAGCGCGGCGAACATCCGGTCATTCCGGCGGATGGGTATAAGTGGAACCAGTTGCCGGAATATAATGCAGAGTTGCGGAAGGCGCAGGGGGATCTGTCCTGGGAAGAGGTCTGCGCAATGCTTGAAGGGCAGCACGCAAGGTTGCTTCAGTTTCTGAACGGTCAGAGTGATGGCGCGTTATATGGCGGGCCAATGCCGGGCGGTGGGAATAAGTGGACAACCGGGCGCTGGGCAGAGGCTGCCGGGGCAAGCCATTACCGGTCGGCGGCGAAATATCTTCGGGCACAATTGCGTAAGCGGTAAGCCTTATTCGCTCAGCTCGTGTTCCAGAAAACGTTCGAAATCGTCAAGGTTTACGGCCTCAAAATGGCCAAATCCCTGCATCCAGGCAGACGCATCACGCAGGGCGGTTTCTTCGATCCGACACCATTTTACACGGCCTCGTTTTTCCTGACTGATCAGGCCCGCAGCGGTCAGAACGCTAAGGTGTTTTGAGATCGCCGCCAGCGACATATCAAAGGGTTCCGCCACATCTGTGACGGCCATATCGTCTTCCAGCAACATCGTCAGGATCTGGCGGCGGGTGGCGTCAGAGAGGGCTGAGAAAATGATATCAAGATTTGCGGCCATGTCACCGGGCTAATGATTGTCAGGCAAAAGGTCAACTGTCCGGCGTGTTGGGGGCAAGGCTGGTGCAGATGGTTTTCTGCAGGCTGCGCACCGGGGGGGATGGTTTTGGGGCGCAACGCAGGATGTAAGAAAGTTCTGGCATTTCAAGCATTTGTGCGTCCAGGATTTCCATGTCATCGCTGATGTATCTGGCCGGCAGAAGCGCGACGCCAAGCCCGGCCAGCACGGCGGAACGGATCCCGGCGGAGCTTGCGCATTCCAGCACAATTTCAAGCCCGCAATCAGGTGGGGTGTTCAGGGCGCGGTTCTTGTAGAAACAATCAGCGTCATAGGAAAGGAAGGGCAGGGGGCGGGTCATATCCAGTTGCAGATCCCGGGACCGGACCCAGTGCAGGCGGTCTTTGTACAGCAGCTGATCGCCTGGAAGAACCTCATCTGAAAAGACTTGCATCAGGGCGATGTCAATGTCGCCGCGCCTGATTTTATCATCCAGAACAAGGCTTTGGCGTACATGGGTGCGCACGGATACATCCGGGTGCAGGCGGGTGAAACGGCCCAGGATTTTTGACAGATCACCGCTGGTGATGTCTTCGGTCATGCCCAGGCGGATCTTGCCTGACAGCGCACGGCGCGAGAGACTGGCGAGGGCTTCGTCATGCAGGGAAAGGATGCGTCTGGCATAGGTCACAAGGCCGCTGCCTTCCTCTGTCAACAGGGGGGCGCCGGGGCGGCGCGTGAGAAGCGGACAGTTCAGGTGATCTTCTAACCGTTTGATTTTATGACTGATTGCCGATTGTGACAGGGG
This sequence comes from Halocynthiibacter styelae, assembly GCF_016123485.1. GTDB lineage: Bacteria > Pseudomonadota > Alphaproteobacteria > Rhodobacterales > Rhodobacteraceae > Halocynthiibacter > Halocynthiibacter styelae. The sequence goes on from NZ_JADCKQ010000003.1 coordinate 167,643, forward strand.
CATGTGATCCGCCGCGCGCGTGACGCCGCCATGATCGGAAATGGCGCAGAGGGTTTGCAGGGCGTCGATATCAAGGCGGGGCATGGTAATCTCCGGTATATGACAAAATCAGATGTGAATATGAAAATGTCCCATTTGATTCATATCATGACATATGCAAAAACACATGGAAACCCCGTTTAAAGGACTGAAAACATGAATAAATCCCGTCTTGTCAGCATTTTTGAAGTCACTGGTTCCGTGCTGGCGATGATTTATGCGCTGCTGATTGCGTCCAATACGGGCAACGAAGTGCTTGGCTTTTCACTGCTTTTGCTGTCTGCCCTGTTGTTTGCGGGGTGGGGGTATCTCGACAAAAGATGGGCGTTTCTGGCGTTGCAGTTCTTTTATGCCACCTCTGCAATCATCGGGCTGATCCGCTGGGGCTGAGGGGCAATATCGCCGTAAACATCCCATGCACATTATATGCACAACCTATGCATATCGGGCGCGCGGTGGTCTGACGTGGCTTTAATCTTTTCCCGCCATGATGTCTGCGAAGGATCAGACAGGCGGGAATGAAATGTCACATTTTTACGGAAGCGAGATGCCGAAACCTCCAGGGGTGCCGCGCAAAAAGAACGAACTTTACACAGGCTATATGCTGGATGCGATGGCGCGGCTGGAATGGGATATGCACCATGAAATCGGCGTGCGTCAGCGCATCCCCCGGGCATGGCGTGACATCTGGGCAGAGCGGGCGGAACACCGCAAAAAGCGCATCACCATTGGCATTGATGAGAATGTGCTGAAGTTTTTCAAAAGCATGGGCACGGGCTATCAGACCCGGATCAATGAGGTGCTGCTGGCCTTCATGTATGCCCGCCTGGCTGGTTTCCTGGAAATGCTGGAAACCCCGACGGCCTATCGTGATCTCGTGAAAGAGCAGCCGCAATGGGGCGATATGCAGCGCAATCTTGACGCAAGCGAGGCCCGGCTTGAGGCCCTGAAAGCAGAGCAGGCGGAACAGGATAAGGATTGATCTGGCGAGGCGGGTGGTTTCGTGTATGGGTTGTGTGAATGATTGATTTTACACACCCATGTCTGACCCTGCCGCTGATCTCTGTAATCGGAGTGATCACCTCACTGGCCGGGATCGCGGTGATTGAGGGGATTATGAAAAAAGAAGAGACGGACGAGAAAGTTCATTTTCTGGCGACTGCATGGGGTCTGTTACTGCTGAGTGGGATGGTAATTCTCGCCTGTGGGGCGGTGTTTTTTGGCGCAGAAGAATATTGGGAGACCCCAGAAGCTGCCGGACAGGCCGGAGATATGTTTGGGGGCCTTACTGCGTTGTTCTCAGGATTGGCCTTTGCGGGACTGATTGCGGCGCTGTTCACCCAAAGGCAGGAGTTGATCACGCAGCGGAAAGAGCTGACGCTGCAGCGCAAAGAGTTGGAGCAAACTCGCAATGTTTTCCAAAGGCAGAAATTTGAAAGTACATATTTTCATCTTCTGAAGCTGTTTCGTGATTATGCCGAAACTACGAGTTGTCAAAGGGGCGATTTTAGCAATCGTTGTGCTGTGAATACCCGCAGAGATGTGTTCACCGGTCAGGCACTTTTGCGCGAACTGGCTGCGGAGAGTGTACAAGGCAAGTTCCCTAGGGAAGCTGATTTAGATAAATTTGAGGGTAAAACCCTGAGGGAGTTCAAAGCGTGGTACGACGAATGCGGCGATTTTTTCCTTGGGCCTTATTTCAGGCTTCTCTGGAACTGCGTGCGTCTGGTGGATGAGCAGAAAACCCATGATATGAACGACAAAGAAAAGCTTGGTTTCGTACGGTATCTCCGTTCGACTTTGTCACCTGCAGAAGTGAAGCTTCTAGCGCTCTATGGTTTGTCTGAAGTTGGCAGAAAAGTCGGAGATGAAAACATCGCGCGCTATCAGTTGATCAAATATCTGAAGACTAAAGATGTTGAGGGCTATCCATTCCTTGTAACCTCTTACGACCCTGAGGCGTTTGGCGATCGGTACGACACAGTAGAGGATGCGATGCGTCGGAGCACGAGCCGAAATTCTGACCGGGAATAATAATGGCGCAGCCCCTGACCCTGGGTGGGGGTGAAACCCCCTCCCGTGGGGAGGGTCGGGGGCTGTTCGGGCTTTGCCCGAACCGGGTGTCATTCACGCATTGACATTCCCCCGGGAAAAGCCTGTTCTGCGGCAAAATGAGGGGCGCGGGATATGGCTTTTAAAGACTGGATGGTGATCATCATCCTCGGCATTGGCTGGGGGATGTCATTTGTGTTCAACGAGATCCTGTTGCGCGAGCTTGGGCCGGTGACTGTGTCACTGGGACGGGTGAGCTTCGGGGCGGCGGGGTGCTGGGCCTGGGTCTTGCTGACGCGCCGCAACGTGCCCCTGACACGACGCCTGGCGATGGAAATGCTGGGCTTTGGCGCGCTGAGTTTTGCTTTACCTTTCGCGATCTATGCCCTGGGCCAGCAAAGTATCGCTGCCGGTATGGCGGGGATCATCAATGCGATGACGCCGGTGATGGTGGTGCTGATTTCGCATTTCTGGCCAGAGGGCGAACGCGCAACCGGGCCGAAGACCCTGGGCGTGTTGTTTGGCTTCCTGGGGATCGTGATCCTGGCGCTGCCGGTGTTGCAGCGGGGGGAAAGCTCTGCTTTTCTGGCGATCCTGATCACCATTGGCGCGCCGGTCTGTTACGGGATTTCCGGCAATCTGGCGCGGCGGTATAAGGCGATTGATCCGGCGGTTCTGGCGGCGCTGGGCCTGACGGGGGCGACGGTTCTGATTGCGCCGCTGGCGATCTGGCACGATGGTTGGCCCATGATCACCCGGGCGGAAACCTGGGGCGCGCTGATGGTGATCGGCTTTGTCCTGACCTCAGCGTCCTTCATTGCTTTTTACTGGGTGCTGCCACGGGTCGGGCCGACGAATACGTCAACCGTGACCTTTATCGCGCCGATTTCCGCGGTGCTGCTGGGGGTATATCTGCTGGGCGAAAGTATCCGTTTTGAGCAGGCCCTGGGCATGGCTGTGATCTTCTGTGGGCTGCTGGCGATCGATGGGCGGATCCTGAAGCGGATCAGGGGCGCGCGCTGATCACGCGGATCAGGCGGTAGCGGTAATATCCGGCATCCGCAATGTATTCGCCTGGCGCGGCACGCAGGCTGCGTTCGATTTCCAGCTCATAGGTTGTGCCGGCTTCATGGGTGAAGCCTTCGATGCCCTCGTAGAAAAACTGCCCGTCCACCACGAGACATTTCATCGGGATCAGCCCCTGACAATCTGCGCGTTGCGGGGCGACGGATACTGTCAGGCGCTGGGGCACTTCTGCCTTCAGCGCATTTGTACCGGACGGATTGCCCGCATCTTCCGTACAGGCACTGAGGGCGGTTGTCAGAAGCAGGGCAAGGGGTGTGAGGCGCAGTCGGGTCATGGAGATTCCTTTATCTCCTGGCAGGGTAGTCAGCTGAATTTCCGGTGTGAGGGGAAAACATCGCGCAAGTTCCCTCGTGTCACAGCATGGGATGCCTGGGGGCTGGTGTCTGACGGGGCGGGGGTGTCAGCCCGATGTCGCGGGCCAGATGCGTGCCCAGCCGCCGGGCCAGGTGATCCGGGTTGCCGGTGCGATACGGGCGGGGATGGCGTTGTAGCCAGATGAGGTTGCGAAACCAGTGCGATGATGCGGATTTAATATGTGAAAGTTTCATCAGAGACCTGAATGTTATTGTTCTGATGCCAGTCTGCCGCCCCTGCCTGGCGTTGACAAAAGCTGCTATGCGACACAACATGTGCAAAAAAGGCACAAGTCATATGTATCGGAACCTTCCGTCTCTGAATGCGTTGCGGGCGTTTGAAGCTGCGGGCCGTCATGGCAGTTTCTCGGACGCGGCAGTGGAGCTGGGCGTTAGTCATTCCTCTGTCAGCCGTCATATCCGGGGGCTGGAGCTGCGCCTGGAGGTGCAGTTGTTCCGGCCACAGTCGCGCGGGGTGGTTCTGACGGATCAGGGGCAGGCTTATTTGGCGCAGCTTTCACCGGCGTTTGATGCGATTGCCGAAGCAACGGACAGTCTGCATCCCCGGAGCCAGAGCCGCATTACCGTGAACAGTGATCCTTTGCTGGCAGAAAAGTGGCTGATGCCCCGGCTGGGGGCGTTTCACCAGTTGCATCCGGATATTGAGATCCGGCTGGAAACCTCAACCCGTCTGGCGCGGCTGGATCAGCATGAGGCCGATATGGCCCTGCGGTTTTTTCGCTATTCTGAGGCGGCGGGTGCGGCGCCGTTGTTGTTTGATTCACCGCTGAGTCCGTATGGGCTTCAGGCGTTAGGTGATGCTGCCCGGGATCCGCGCTGGTTTTTATCGGTACAGCGTCTTGTGGATCGGGATGGTGACCCGTGGCGGGACTGGTTGCAGGCGGCGGGCATTCCTGCAGGTGATGTGCCGGACACAAAACGTTCCCTGAAATCACCCCCGTTGGCGATTGCGGCGGCCCTGGCCGGGCAGGGGGTGATCCTGACCGGGCCGGAACTGATCCCTGGCGAGTTGGCAGACGGCCGGTTGATCCACCTGTCAGATGTGACGATACAGGCGGGCAGTTATAATCTGGTGTTGCGCGAAGGGGCCGCGCGCCGGCGTGGTGTGCGACGGTTTACCGAGTGGCTTTTGGAGGAGGCCAGGCAGTTTCGGGAAGGGCCCGGTGCGGTATAGTCAACCGGAAAGTTAAGTAACGGGGATTCCGGCTGTTAGCGTGCAACAGGCGTTCCGGTGTGAACCGTGTGTAACTTCGGGTCTATTTTTTATATTTGTTTACAATGACTTATCGAGTGAAAACTTTCCTCAATACTCTGTTGACTCTGAACCACTGCGCCCCTAGGTTCACCGCGAGTTTCCAAAGGGGCCATCTTGATGTCTGACCAGCCCGATCCCGACCGCCTTAAGGCGCTTGAAAGCCGGATCGACGCGCTGAAGCAGACGCAGGAAGATGCCCCACGCAAGGAATATCATCACTCGATGGCCTCAGTTGCCTGGCGGATGGTGACGGAACTTGTGGCTGGTCTGGGGATCGGCTTTGGGATTGGATTGGGATTGGATGCGGTCTTTGGAACGAAGCCATTCCTGATGATAATATTTTTGCTGGTGGGCTTTGCTGCAGGTATCCGGGTTATGATCGGAACCGCGCAGGAACTCCAGGAACAGAGAATGAAAGCAGCGGCTGCTGCGGATGAGACACAGGCGGATGAACCCGCCGCAGAGACGACGAAGGATTGACCATGGCAGCGGAAGCAGCAGGACCGAGCGGATTGCAAATTCACCCGATGGATCAGTTTATGATCAAGCCGTTGTTCGGGAATGGTGAAATCGCTTTCTACACACCAACCAACGTGACACTCTGGATGGCTCTGGCCATTGTTGCGATTGTTGTCTTGATGGTTGTGGGTACAAGCAGCCGCGCGATTGTGCCGGGTCGTCGTCAGTCCGTTGCAGAGATGGCTTACGGTTTCATCTATAAAATGGTTGAAGACGTTGCCGGTAAAGATGCGGTTGGCTTCTTCCCATATATCATGACCCTGTTCATGTTTATCGTGTTCTCAAACTTCCTTGGTCTTCTGCCGATGAGCTTTACCACAACATCCCATATCGCAGTGACTGCGGTTCTGGCGATGCTGGTGTTCCTGGGCGTGACCATCATCGGTTTCGTGAAAAATGGCGTCAGCTTTCTTGGCCTGTTCTGGGTGTCTTCCGCACCACTGGCCCTGCGTCCGATCCTGGCCATCATCGAAGTCACATCTTATTTCGTGCGTCCTGTCAGCCATTCTATCCGTCTTGCGGGTAACGTTATGGCCGGCCACGCGGTTATCAAAGTATTCGCAGGCTTTGCCGGTGCCATGGGCATCGGGGCGATCCTGCCAATCGGTATGATCACTGCGGTATATGCACTCGAAGTTCTCGTAGCCTTTATCCAGGCTTACGTGTTCACCATTCTGACCTGTGTGTATCTGAAAGATGCACTGCACCCATCACACTAAGGGCTGGTCTGAACTACTACCTCAACTTCCAATCGTAAGGAGAATTATTATGGAAGGCGATCTCGCACACATCGGCGCAGGCCTCGCAGGCATGGGCACAGGTATTGCAGCACTTGGTGTTGGTAATGTTGCAGCCAACTTCCTGGCTGGCGCTCTGCGCAACCCATCCGCAGCTGCTTCCCAGACTGCTAACCTTTTCATCGGCATCGCTTTTGCAGAAGCTCTGGGGATTTTCTCTTTCCTCGTAGCACTGCTGCTGATGTTCGCTGTTTAAGACCTGACAGAACATTCCTTACGCACGGGTGGGTCTGCTAAGATCCACCCGATGTATACGAAGGCTCTGAGGGGACGACATGGCTAATACAACAAATACGGCGGACGCGTCTCAGGATGCTTTTCGTGCAGCTGAAGAAGCTGCCGGTGGCCTGCCACAGCTGGAACTGTCAACTTTCCCAAACCAGATTTTCTGGCTTGCGGTCACGCTTGTTGTCATTTTCTTTGTGCTGTCCAAAGTGGCATTGCCACGGATTGCATCTGTTCTTGCTGAACGTCGTGGCACCATCACAAATGACATTGCTGCTGCTGAAGATCTGAAAGCCAAAGCGCTGGAAGCTGAAGAGACCTATAACAAGGCGCTCGCAGATGCCCGCACGGAAGCTGCACAGATTGTTGCAGACACCAAAGCAGAAATTCAGGCGGATCTTGATAAAGCGATTGCGAAAGCAGACGCTGAGATTGCAGCCAAAGCCGCGGAAAGCGAAACTGCTATCGCTGACATCCGCGCCGGTGCTGAAGAGGCTGTGAAAGCAGTCGCGAAAGACACTGCCAAAGAAATCATCGCTGCACTGGGTGGTAAGGCTGACGGCCGTACCGTGACCTCTGCTGTGACTGCGCGGATGAAAGGGTAAGAGCATGAAAAAACTTTCCGTTCTTTTTGCACTTGCTGCCACGCCGGCTTTTGCCGCGGGTGACATTCCGTTTTTCTCTCTGTTCAACACTGACTTTGTTGTTCTGATCGCTTTCCTGGCTTTCGTTGGTATCCTGCTGGTTGCCAAGGTTCCGGGTCTGCTGGGTGGTCAGCTGGACGCGCGTGCCGAGGGCATCCGTTCCGAGCTGGACGAAGCCCGTGCGCTGCGTGAAGAAGCACAGACACTGCTGGCCTCTTACGAGCGCAAGCAGGAAGAAGTGAAAGAGCAGGCTGACCGCATCGTTGCGCATGCAAAGATGGAAGCTGAAGAAGCTGCAGAGCTGGCGAAAGAGGAGCTGAAAGCTTCTATCGCACGTCGTCTGCAGTCTGCTGAAGATCAGATCGCATCTGCACAGGCTGCAGCTGTGAAGGAAGTCCGCGATCGTGCGGTTTCCGTTGCTGTTGGCGCCGCTGGTGATCTGTTCGTGAAGAACATGACCGCTGCGGAAGGCAACGCAATGATTGATGCAGCGATTGCAGAAGCAGAACAGCGTCTGAACTAAGACGTTCAAAAGCGAATTAGAAAACCGGTCTGCGTTCTGCGCGGGCCGGTTTTTCTTTTTTGTAGGGGGAAACGCGAAAGGCAATATGGTTACCGGATCGTGGCCGTATATACGCACGGGTTGTTTCGAAAAACAACGGAGGTATCATAGGGTGAATCTTTAATTTAATTTTTGGGAGAACCTCTGTGAAAAATCTTGCTGCCTTTGTCCTGTTTGTCAGTCTTCTGGGGTGTTCTCCGCCGGAAAGTGCCTGGAGAGCAGCTGGAGGGGACCAGCTGGGCGCCTTAACAGCTTGACCTAGAGATGATACCGAGCAAACGACCCAACCTCCGGACGAAAGCAATCAGAACGAAGGTAATACTGAACAAACTTCATCGGATACAGAGGGGGCGGTCGGGGAAGCGGTTTGCGGCCCGAATGCGGAAGCTGCTACATCCGTTGAACTGATCAATTTCAACGCCCGGCTGGCGCAGGAGCTTCTTAAAGAAGCGGATGGACTTTCACAACGGCAGGGCGTTTTGAATGGTGTTCTTCTACTGGCAACTTTATCCGTCGTGCATGACGGTGGTCTGGGGGGAGATTCTGATGCGTTGTCAGATGCTGTACTGATCGCGCTTGGCTGGTCTCAGGCGGTGCGCTATCTGAAGCTCGACAGTACCGCAAACGCCTTCACAATAGCCTCAGAAGAAGCCGCCTGCCTGGCATCAACCGCAACGCAGATGTTGGGAAAGACGCAGGTCATTACAACGTCGACCACAACAACAGAGTCTGGCACAGGCACAGCGCGCAGAGTGGAAACCAGCCAAAATCGAAACATATTAGAGCTGGAGTACAACGACAAAGCTGTGCGCACTGCCCTTTGGGAAATGTCGTTGCGGGTACGGGCGGATCTGTCACGCAGTCTGATCCGGCCAACACTGGGCGTTGTGAGGCTGGTGACAGACATGATCAGCCGCAGTGAGGAAGGAGAGCTTAAGGCAACTGTTGCTATGCTGCAAAACCAGCAGCGGGCACAGGCAGAACGCACGCGTATTGAAGCGGAGTTGGGACGAGAATCCGCAATACAGAATGAACGCTACCGTTTGCTGGGATGTTTTACCCGTGGCGTGCCGCCTACACTTTGATCGGTTGCGGGTTTGAACAGAAAAAAAGCCCGCTGGCCGGATGGCGCAGCGGGTTTTTCATGTCTTATGTCAGGCTGATCAGCCTTGCAGGGCACGGACCCCGAGGGCGTCTTCGCGCATGGCTTTGATCGCCTGAGCCGCGGCGTGGGAGCCGGCGGCGGTGGTGAAGTAAGGGATCTTGTCGTTCAGGGCCACCGCGCGGATTTCGCGGCTGTCTGATACGGCCTGATTGCCCTCTGTGGTGTTCATCACCAGCTGGATTTCACCGTTTTTCAGCATATCCACGATGTTCGGACGGCCTTCATAGACTTTATTGACCGTGTCGCAAGTGACGCCTTGTTCTGACAGCCAGGCAGCGGTGCCGCGTGTGCCGACAAGCGTGAAGCCCAGATCCGCAAGAATACGGGCTGCATCAATCATGGTTTCAGTTTTATCCGCATCCTTGATCGACACAAATGCACGACCTGTCGATGGCAGTTCCATGCCAGCGCCCATCTGGGCTTTCAGGAAGGCACGTGGGAAGGAACGATCCCAGCCCATGACTTCACCGGTGGACCGCATTTCAGGGCCAAGCAGCGTGTCGACGCCCGGGAAGCGTGCGAAGGGCAGGACCGCTTCTTTCACGGAATACCAGGGCATTTCTTCCGGGTCGGCCAGGCGCATTGGATCGCCCATTGGCTCTGGGTCACCCTTTGCAGCGTCCTTAGGGTAGGGCGGGCGTTTCGGGAAGTTCGACAGGGATTCACCGGCCATGATGCGCGCCGCGATGGATGCGATGGCGCTGTCGGTGGATTTGGCCACAAACGGCACGGTGCGGGAGGCGCGTGGGTTGACCTCGATCAGGTAGACCACATCGTCTTTCACGGCGAACTGCACGTTCATCAGACCCTTAACGTTGAGAGCAAGAGCAAGGGCGACGGTCTGACGCTTGATCTCGTTGATGATGTTTTTATCGAGGTTGTAAGGCGGCAGGGAACAGGCGGAGTCACCTGAGTGAACGCCGGCTTCCTCAATGTGCTGCATGATGCCTGCGACATGCACGTCAGTGCCGTCACACAGCGCATCCACATCGAGTTCAACTGCGCCTGCAAGGTAGCTGTCGAGCAGAACAGGGCTGTCGCCGGATACAACCACAGCCTCTTTGATGTAGCGTTCCAGCTGTGGCATGTCGCGCACGATTTCCATGGCGCGGCCACCGAGAACGTAAGACGGGCGGATCACAAGTGGGAAGCCGACTTCTTTGGCGATCTCAAGGGCTTCTGCGTCGGTGGATGCGATGCCATTGTGCGGTTGCTTGAGGTCAAGAGAGTTCACCAGGGCCTGGAAACGTTCACGGTCTTCGGCCAGGTCAATCGCGTCCGGCGTGGTGCCCAGGATCGGGATGCCTGCAGCTTCCAGATCATTTGCCAGTTTCAGTGGTGTCTGGCCGCCGAACTGCACGATCACACCATGCAGCGTGCCGTTTTCCTGTTCAACGCGCAGGATTTCCATGACGTGTTCGAATGTCAGCGGCTCAAAGTACAGACGGTCTGATGTGTCATAATCGGTTGAAACTGTTTCCGGGTTACAGTTGATCATGATGGTTTCATAGCCCTGCTTTGTCAGCGCGTAACAGGCGTGACAGCAGCAGTAGTCAAACTCAATCCCCTGACCGATACGGTTCGGGCCACCACCAAGGATGACGACTTTTTTCGCATCACTTGGGCGGGCTTCGCATTCCACGTCGCCAAGAGCAGGCGCCTCATAGGTGGAATACATATAAGGGGTCTGGGCTTCGAATTCGGCAGCACAGGTGTCGATGCGCTTGAAGCTGGCGGTGACGTTTTTCAGTACGCGGGCTTTGCGCACTTCAGTTTCGGTCATACCAGCAAGGATGGCCAGGCGGGCGTCGGTGAAGCCAAGCATTTTCAGATCACGCAGGCCGCGTTCATCTGATGGCAGGCCGTTTTGCTTCACGCCTTCTTCCGCATCCACGATTTCACGGATCCGGTCGAGGAACCATGGATCAAAAGCGGTGGTCGCCTGAATTTCATCATTGGTCAGACCTTCACGCATTGCCTGTGCAATGGTGCGCATGCGGTCTGGGGTTTGTTTGCTGATCGCTTTGATCACGGCGGCTTTGTCGGGTGCGCCTTCGATCTCGACCTCGTCAAAACCGGTCAGACCGGATTCCATGGACGCCAGTGCTTTTTGCATGCTCTCATGGATGGTCCGGCCAATCGCCATGGTTTCACCGACGGATTTCATCGCGGTGGTGAGGTAAGGTTCAGAGCCCGGGAATTTTTCAAATGCGAATTTCGGGATCTTGGTGACGACATAGTCGATGGTTGGTTCAAACGATGCCGGTGTCACGCGGGTGATGTCGTTGTCGAGTTCATCCAGCGTGTAACCAATGGCCAGTTTCGCCGCGATCTTGGCGATCGGGAAACCGGTTGCTTTGGACGCGAGTGCAGAAGAACGGGATACGCGCGGGTTCATCTCGATCACGATCATGCGGCCGTCTTTTGGGTTCACGGCCCATTGCACGTTGGATCCACCGGTTTCGACGCCGATTTCGCGCAGCACGTTGATGGATGCTGTGCGCATCATCTGGTATTCTTTGTCGGTCAGGGTCAGGGCCGGGGCGACAGTGATGCTGTCACCGGTATGCACACCCATTGGGTCGACGTTTTCAATTGCGCAGACGATGATGGCGTTGTCGGCTTTGTCGCGGACAACTTCCATCTCGTATTCTTTCCAGCCCAGAAGGCTTTCATCCACGAGGATCTGGTTCACGGGTGACGCATCCATGCCAGTGCGGCAGAAGTGGATGTAATCTTCACGGTTATACGCCACACCGCCGCCGGTGCCGCCAAGGGTAAAGGCCGGGCGGATGATGGCGGGCAGGCCGATGTCTTCCAGATCGTTCAGAGCGATCTGAACACCCGCATCGAGATCGGCAGTTCCGTCTGCGTTCTTAGGTGCGGTGACGATGGTTGCGCGCGGGTTCTCAAGGCCCAGACGATCCATGGCTTCGCGGAACAGTTTCCGGTCTTCCGCCATTTCAATCGCTTCGCGTTTCGCGCCGATCATTTCCACGCCGAATTTTTCCAAAACGCCCATTTCTTCCAGCGCAAGAGAAGTGTTCAGCCCGGTCTGGCCGCCCATTGTTGGCAGCAGCGCATCGGGGCGTTCCTTTTCAATGATCTTGGCGACCATTTCCGGGGTGATGGGTTCGATGTAGGTTGCATCCGCCAGTTCCGGATCGGTCATGATCGTCGCCGGGTTGGAGTTCACGAGGATGACACGGTAGCCTTCTTCACGGAGGGCTTTACAGGCCTGGGCACCGGAGTAATCAAACTCGCAGGCTTGGCCAATAACAATAGGGCCCGCCCCGATGATCATGATGGATGAAATATCGTCGCGCTTTGGCATGGTAGGCTCCCGGAATCACAAATTGTCGTGGTGTATAATTACATGAAGAGAAGGTGCAAGGGGGAATCGTTTTTCTGGGAGGAAAACATGGGGGTATCAGTGAATGATCACCATATAGGGCGGTGTGAGATCCGATTTGCTGGTCAGGCGGATATTGAGGGCAGCGCTGGCGCTGCGGAGGCTGCCGGGTATTAGGGTGTGCAGTGAGCAGATACCGGAATTTGCAAAACAGAAAATGTGTGAGCATTTACAGAATAGCAGTGGATTAATCGCATGCACCAACGCCGGACATACGCCGATCTTTAATTAAGAAGTACCCGTTGAGTTCGCCCACGAGAACTTCCCCGCGACTGGCGAGATACATATATTGCGTCTCTGTTCTTCGCTCTCTCGTAACGACCAGGCTGGTGTCCAGCTCATGAATGCGCCCTGCTTCATCGACGACGACAAATTCTTCCTCCCGCAATGTCAAACGAGCGTCAGACAATGGCATGTCAGTTGTCACCGCAAACAGGTCATCATGCACATGTTCCGAAGGAACTGCATCGGCAGCCTGTCGACGTGGTAAAACCCACAATTCACCGACCTCTGCATCATCAACCCCGGCTAATCTGCCTTCCCCAAGTCTCATGTAATCTGCATAAACATTATCAAAATTCTGCTCATTTTGGGGCCGCCAGACTCCCTCAGAACGTTCCAGATGAACCAGATATCGCCCGGTATCCGGTGCAGTCATATGCACATCAATCAGCAACCTCGGGGGATTGTTGAGAAACACTGCGTTTTTAAAAAAATCCCGCTCTCCCAGATCCAGCGATCCGACATAGTGAATGGTTTGATTTGCGTCGATCAGATAAATTTGATTGTCAACTTCTGACCCTAAGAAAGTTAAATTTAACTCCGGAAAATCAAAGACTGTTGTTATCCATTCGTCAAGGCCATCAATTCGGGTCGCTGTTTCATTCTGAATTTTCAAAACAGAAGGAAGACGTTGAGACGTATTTATGCTGGAATTTTCGAAGCTCTGTGTTGTGGTTAGTATTGCATTCAATGGCGTAGACCACCAAAGTTTTTTCGCAAATCTCAAGTTTTCTGGCGCTGCGATCTCGGTCCTGGAGAACTCTCCCGTCTCGGGGTTTTGCCGAAAGAATTCGCGCTGCCCAAAAGCACCACCTAATCCAACGACATCATTCTCCGGTGTCACAAAAACAAAAGGACTGTCAGACAAGTCCGGGAAATCAGCGGTTATGGTTACAAATTCGTTGCCAACCAGTCTCGCAACCTCAAAATCATTCCTGCCAGTGCGTAGAACATATAGATCATTTTTCGGAATAGCGGTCTGAACAACTGAGCTAATACTAAATCCATAGCCGCTCTCTATCTCAAATGGCGTGTGAACGGCCTGAATGCAAAACCGTTCAGAGTATTGTTCTGCGCTAACATTTTGCGTCATAAATAAAATAACGACGACTGAAAATCTAATCACTCCATGCACTCCTACACGATATTTTGAGGTTGCCGGTTTATGGAATGTTTGCCGAAGACTCGCCTGGAGTGCAACCAGCATTGCTGGTAATCGCTACCGCAAGATCAGTAGTATGCGACTGTGTTCGACAATGGAGGTGGGTATTATCAAGAACTGGGTGCATCGCCTCACATCCTCAGAAAATACGAGCCTTTCAACAGAATTAGGTTGAGTGCCGTCATTGGGTGTAGAAATCTGGTGGACTTTGGATAGGTCAGTTTTTGTCGCAAATAGTCGCTCACAGCAGGTTGCCTTTTGCATCCGCCCCCCTACTTAAGGGAGACACCTCTGTTCCGGGAGCACTCTGCCTATGTCCGCCGCCCTTCATGAAGACTTTGGGATTGAAGACCACAATTGCGCCCGGCAGAGGCGTGGGTTGCTGGCAGAGTTTCTGTTGTTGTTCGTCGCTGTTCCGGTGGTGGTGGCGGTCTGGATGCCGCCGACACGCATGTTTGCGGCACTTGGGGTGTTCATGTTGCTGGGGCTGGTGCTTCTCTGGCGGACGCCCGGATTTTCCTGGCGCATCATGTTTCAGGGCTGGCGAAACATGCAGATCGGGCCGGTGGTGGCAATTGCTTTCGCGGTTGCGGGGGCAAGTTACGCGATTTTGATGCAGAGCGCACCAGAGCGCCTGTTCGCGATGTTGAAATACCGCCCGGAGATGATGCTGGTGATCGCGGTGTTCTATCCGCTGGTGTCGGCCCTGCCGCAGGAGCTGATCTTTCGGGTGCTGTTCTTCCGCCGCTATAAACCCGTGATCCCGGCAGGCGCACGGGGTGTCTGGTTGAATGCGGCTTTGTTTTCACTGGCGCATCTGATGTACTGGAGCTGGGTTGTCGCGATTATGACCTTTATTGGCGGTCTGATCTTTGCCTGGGCCTATAAAACCCGTGAAAGCCTGCCGCTGGCGATTGTTCTGCATTCGGTTGCAGGTGTCGTCCTGTTCGCTTTCGGTATGGGCGTTTATTTCTATTCCGGCGCGGTGGTGCGGCCGTTCTGAGGCATCAGAACAACCCAGAAAAATAAGATCAGGTAATAGGTCGTTGAGACCAGCGTGCCGTGAACCCAGTGAAGACTTTCAATCGGATGTATTGTCAGATTCAACAGCGAGAATGCCGGGAAAACCAGACAGCCCACTGAGGCCCAGACCCCATGCCGGATCAATGCCGGGAATGCGGGGGACAGGAACAGTGGCATCAGGTAATAATGTGCCCAGCTGAAAGGGGCGAAAAATCCGGACCAGAGAGTGATTGCGATCATCATCCGCAGCAGGCGTTCCTGCCTGCCGACTCCCCGGTGCAGGGTGGGTGCCCGGAGGATCAACACCAGTCCGGAGACCATAAGAAGAGGGGGGGCAAATTTCATCCAATCCGGTTTTGCCACAGTAAACAACCCAGGCAGATGGTCTGGCAGTGGTGGCGCAAGATCTAAAACAGAGGCCCCGATATACAGAGGCACTTCAAGATTAAAATTCAGAGAGCTGAGGACAACAGTATTTTTGAGATTTGAAAGTTCGTGCAGAAAATCCAGATGCAGCTGCACACCTGTCAGGACAAAGCTGAGGACGGCCAGTGAACCGCTGCAGATCAGGAAAGCCATCAGGGCGCGCCACTTGCGGTCTGCAATGAAAATGACAATGAAAAACAGGGGCAGAAGTTTGATGGCTGCGGCAATGCCAAGGACTGTGCCCGCCAGGACTGCACGGCCCTCACTGTACTGCCAGAACGCCAGTATCGTCAGGGCGAAAATTGTAATCTGTGGCTGATTGTGGAGCAGTGCAAGAAACAGAGGCAGAGTGAACACACCGGCCAGCAAAACGAGCAGGATCCAGATTGGAAAGCGTGGCTTGCGGGCAGGAGACAGTTGGAAGCAGAGATAGAGCGACAGTGTGAGAAGGCTCAGCTGGATGATCAGGGTGATGTTTGAAAAACTCTGCACATCCATAATTCTGGTTACCGGCGCCAGCAGAGCGGCCCAGAGCGGCGGGTAAACATAGGGCAGTTCCGGAGATCGGTATTTCCCAAAAACACTGTCCTGGAAATCCAGAGATGAAATAAGGATGCCTGAGGGGTGTGATATATCTCCGGCGGCAGGAGGGCCGAAAATAAGGGTGTAATTTCCTTTGCTGAAATGATCAGCAGCCTGGTAGATTGCACTCAGATCGCCGTGGCGGATGCCGTAAAGCATGTTCAGTGTAAATGTGAAGAATATCAGAAGAAAAATCACTGAAATAAGCACATGTATCCGATTTTGCATGCAGGTCCGATCATTGTCTCAAATGTAGTTCTGAATTCACGGGGCAACTTAGGCTTGTGGCGGGTGAATGTCTACATCCATTCAGGGATACGAAAAAGCCCGCCTCTTTGCAGAGACGGGCTTCGCAGCAACGGTTAAGGGAGTTTAACCGATGTCGAAAGACACACCCTGCGCCAGCGGCAGTTCGCGTGAATAGTTCACGGTGTTGGTCTGACGGCGCATGTAGGCTTTCCACGCGTCTGATCCGCTTTCGCGCCCGCCGCCGGTTTCCTTTTCGCCGCCGAAGGCACCACCGATTTCCGCACCGGATGTACCGATGTTCACATTGGCAATGCCACAGTCAGAACCCATGGCCGACAGGAAGGTTTCCGCTTCGCGTACATCCAGGGTGTAGATGGTGGAAGACAGGCCGGCGCTCACGTCGTTTTGCATGTCGATCGCGTTTTCCAGGTCGCTGTAAGGCATGACATATAGAACAGGCGCGAAGGTTTCTTCGCAGACGATGCCTTTCTGTTCCTTCAGTTCAACCATCGCCGGGCGGTGATAATAAGCGTTCGGATGGCCTGCATCCACGCGTTCACCACCGGTGACTTTGCCGCCCATGGCCTCTGCCGCTTCAATCGCAGCAGTCATGGCTTTGGAGGCGTTCTCATCAATCAGCGGGCCGACAAGGCTGTCGGTTGTCAGGGGTGAACCCACGGTGACGGATTTATAGGCCGCCGCGAGGCGTGGCACGAATTCGTCCCAGATGCTGTCATGCACGAAAACGCGACGTTGGGATGTGCAGCGCTGACCAGCCGTGCCCATGGCGCCAAACGCGATGGCGGCAAGTGCCATGTCCTGATCGGCGGATGGGCAGACGATGCCGGCGTTGTTGCCGCCAAGTTCCAGGATGGATTTGCCAAAACGTGCCGCAACGCGTGGACCAACTTCACGGCCCATACGGGTGGAACCGGTGGCGGAAATTACAGGCACATCGGTGCTGTCGACCAGGGCTTCGCCAAGATCGCGATCCCCCAACAGAAGTGTGTGCAGACCTTCGGGTGCGTCATCGCCGAAACGTGCGATAGCGCGGTCAAGAACAGAGGCACAGGCAAGGGAAATCAGCGGAGTTTTCTCGGATGGTTTCCAGATCACCGGATCACCACAAACCAGCGCGAGCGCTGAGTTCCAGGACCAGACCGCCGCCGGGAAGTTAAAGGCCGAAATCACACCAACCGGGCCGATCGGATGGTATTGTTCCATCATGCGGTGGCCGGGGCGTTCAGTCGCAATGGTCAGACCGTAAAGCTGACGAGACAGGCCGGTTGCGAAATCGCAGATGTCGATCATTTCCTGGATTTCGCCCAGACCTTCGGAGGTGATTTTGCCAACCTCGATGGAAATGATGCGACCCAGATCTTCTTTTGCAACGCGCAACTCTTCGCCCAGCAGACGGACCAGCTCGCCACGGCGCGGGGCCGGGACCATGCGCCAGGCTTTGAACGCGGTTTTGGCTTTGGCGATACCGGCTTTGGCATCCTCCGCTGTCATATCGTTCACTGCAGCGATTTCTTCGCCGGTGACCGGGCTGATGATTTTGCGGGAGCCGCCGGTGTAAGCGGATTTATCCACGCCGAGGCGGGAAAGGATTTCTGCGATTTCCTGGGAGACGTCCATGTGAGGATCCTCTGAAAGACTGAATTTGCAGTGAGTGTAGCAGGTATCTCTTAGGAGGAAAACAAAGGAAAATTCCCGTATGGATGCGTAAATGTAATGAGAGGCCCGGAGTTTTTCAAAAACTCCGGCACAGATTTTTTGAAAAAATCTGATCTGCCGCTGAAACCTATGGTCAGATCCCCTTTGAAACCTTGGTCTTGACCCAGCGTGAGAAAGCCTGTGCAATGGGGGAGGCCATGCCGGCTGGCGTCACGATCCAATAGGCATTCTCTGTGATCATGGTTTCGCCGGGCAGGGTGACAAGCGCGCCGCTGTCGAGCTCGTTTTCGATCAGATAGCGCGGCAAAAGCGCAGCGCCCAGGCCATGGGTGGCGGCGGAGATGATCATGGAGAACTGATCAAACAATTTGCCCCGCGGGAAATCCGGGCTTTCGACACTCTGCATCCGCAGCCAGTCGGCCCATTGGCCAGGGCGGGTTTCCAGATGCAGCAGGGGCGCATTTGCAATGTCATCGGCTGTGGCGCTGGTCAGGTTGTGAGCTTTGATAAATTCGGGGGAACCGACAGCGAGGATTTCTTCGCCACAGAGACGCGACATCTGGGTGTCGGGCCAGTCCGCTGATCCGTGGTGGATCGCCAGATCGAATCGTTCTGCATCAAAAGAAAACGGACGCAGACGGGTGGACAGGCTGATTTCAACCTCGGGGAATTTTGCTTCAAAATCCGGCAGGCGCGGGATCAGCCAGCGACTGGCGAAAGTAGACAATGTCGCGATGCGCAGGCTGGTGCGTTCATTTCCAGCGGCAACCGCGCGGCTGACAGTTTGCTTCAGGCGATCCAGATCCAGGGCCAGCGCATGGGCAAATTCACCCCCGGCATCAGTCAATGCAACCCGTCGGCCATTGCGGCGAAACAGGGTAAAGCCAAGCTGCGCCTCAAGGTCTTTCACCTGACGTGAAACGGCGCTTTGGGTCAGGTGCAACTCTTCCGCAGCCAGGGTGAAAGACCCGTGACGGGCGGCACATTCAAACGCACGCAGAGCGGCGAGAGACGGCAGGGAGCGTGTGGGAATCATCGGAGATCCTTCATTCCTGAAACTCATGGATTATTGCGAACTTAGTTATTTCGGCATGAAGGGGCAATTGCTATCGTCACGTCAGAACGGAAATCTGCGCATAAGGATATGGCATGAAAAAGATCGCGACACTTGGTCTGGGTAAGGTTGGCACACTGGCAGCGACGCTTCTGAAAGAGGCGGGGTTTGAGGTGACCGGCGTGGATATGAACCTTGGTGGTCGTGATCTTCCTTTTGACACGCAGGCGCTGGACCTGTCTGACGCGACCAACCTGCGCCCCCTGTTCGGCGAAGTTGACGCGGTTCTGTCCTGTCTGCCTTATCACCTGAACACCGCGATCGCGGGCGAGGCCCATGCGGCGGGCATCCATTATTTCGACCTGACGGAAGACGTGCCAACGACCCAGGCGATTATTGAGCTGTCTAAGACGTCCAAAGGCCTGATGGCGCCGCAGTGCGGCCTGGCACCGGGCTTTATCGGGATTGTTGGCGCGGATCTGATTGAACAGTTTGGTGACTGCCGCAGCTGTAAAATGCGCGTCGGTGCCTTGCCGCAGAACCCGACGGGCCTGATGGGCTATGCGTTCAACTGGTCGCCTGAGGGCGTGGTGAACGAATATCTGAACGATTGTGAAGTCATTGAAGGTGGTGAGCGCAAATGGGTTTCGCCGATGGAATGGCTGGAAATGCTGTATATTGACGGTGTGAAGCTGGAAGCTTTCACGACCTCTGGCGGACTGGGCACCATGTGTGACACATACCTCGGCAAGGTTGGTAACATTGACTACAAAACTATGCGTTATCCTGGTCACATGGATCAGATGAATTTCTTCTTCCATGAACTGCTGATGCGCGATCGTCGGGCGGAGGCCGGTGAAATCCTTGTGAACGCCAAACCACCTGTTGAGGATGATGTGGTTTACGTTCATGTTGCCGCGGAAGGCATGGCAGATGGGCGGATGCAGCGTAAAGAGTTTGTGCGCGGCTACCGCCCGATTGAGGTCGCAGGCGAGATGCGCACCGCCATTGCCTGGACCACTGCGGGAAGCGTGGTGGGCGTGATTGAAATGGTGCGTGATGGCGTGCTGCCGGCGAAGGGGTTCCTGAAGCAGGAAGACATCCCGCTGGAGGCATTCCTTGCGACAAAAACAGGCGGCCTTTACGCCGCAAAGGGTTGAACATGGCTGAACTTATCCGATCAGATCGCGCGGCGTCGCTGCAGCTGTCCGAGATTGTGAAAATCTCAGAGGCGGCACGCGCCCGCCAGGCCGAAGGGCATCCTGTGCTGACCTTTGGCACGGGTGAGCCGGATTTCAAGACACCGGAAAACGTGATCGCAGCCGCACATAAAGCGGCCCTGGCCGGTGACACGGGTTACCCGCCCACCGCTGGTAAACCTGCCCTGCGCGAAGCGATTGCCATGGATGCGGAACGCTTTTGTGGGTTCCGTCCTGAGATTGCGGAAATCATGGTGTCGACCGGTGCGAAACAGGTCATTCACAATGCTTTTGCGGCGACGGTGAACCCTGGGGATGAAGTCATCATGCCCGCGCCATATTGGACGTCTTATGCGGATATCGTGGATTTTTGCCAGGGTGAAATGGTCACTGTGCCTTGCGGTGCGGATCAGGGATTTCGCCTGACGCCAGATGCGCTTGAGGCGGCGATCACCGATAAAACCCGTTGGCTGATGCTGAACACGCCGGGCAACCCGTCGGGTGCGATGTATTCCGGTGAGGATCTTGAGGCGCTGGCTGAAGTTCTGCGCAAACACCCGCAGGTTTGGGTGATCGCGGATGAGATTTACATGCATATCACCTATGCGCCGTTCACGTCTTTCCGCAAAGCCGCGCCGGATCTGGCGGATCGCACGCTGATTGTGAATGGCGTGTCGAAATCTTACGCGATGACCGGCTGGCGTCTGGGCTGGGGCATTGGCCCTGTTGAACTGATCAAAGCCATGACAGCGATCCAGGGGCAGTGTACTTCTGGTGCGTCCTCCATTTCCCAGGCCGCTGCTCTGGAAGCCCTGACTGGCCCACAGAACCTGCTGGCGGAACGTTGTGATGCGTTTCGGGCGCGCCGCGATATGGTTGTCGATGCGTTGAACGCGGTGGACGGGATCACCTGCGAAGTGCCGGGTGGTGCGTTTTATGTCTACCCGAACTGTGAAGGGCTGTTTGGCCGCACGACATCTGGCGGGAAACTTATCGAAAATGACGCGGACGTCTGCGAATACATTTTGAATGAGGGCAATGTTGCGCTTGTTCCGGGCCGGGCCTTTGGTCTGCCGGGGCATTTCCGCCTGTCATATGCCTATTCTGATGCTGATTTGACTGAAGGCTGTGCGCGTATCGCGCGCGCCGTGAACGAACTTAAAGGAGCCTGAACCATGGCTGGAAATCTGTCCCCCCAAAGCAAGCCTGACCTGGGTAAATTCACCTGGGATGATGCCTTCCGCATGGATGAGCAGCTGTCCGAAGACGAACGCATGATCCGCGATTCCGCAAAAGCCTATGCGCAGGAAAAGCTGCTGCCGCGCGTCACCAATGCTTTTGCGAATGAAGAAACCGATCCTGCGATTTTCGCGGAAATGGGTGAGATGGGCCTGCTGGGTATTACGGTCCCTGAAGAATACGGCGGGCTTGGATCAAGCTATGTGGCCTATGGCCTGGTTGCGCGTGAAGTGGAACGTGTGGATTCAGGGTATCGTTCCATGATGTCTGTGCAGTCATCATTGGTGATGTATCCGATCTATGCTTATGGGTCAGAAGAGCAGCGCAAGAAATACCTGCCGGGCCTGGCTGCAGGTACATCTATCGGCTGTTTTGGTCTGACCGAACCGGATGCGGGTTCTGACCCGGCCGGCATGAAAACCGTCGCGAAGAAAACCGATGGTGGTTATGTGCTGAACGGGTCCAAAATGTGGATTTCGAACGCACCGATTGCGGATGTGTTTGTGGTTTGGGCAAAGTCCGAAGCGCACGGCGGTAAGATCCGCGGCTTTATCCTGGACAAAGGCATGAAAGGCCTGTCCGCGCCGAAGATTGAAAACAAGATGTCTTTGCGCGCTTCGATCACTGGTGAAATCGTGATGGCGGATGTGGAAGTGGGTGAAGACGCGCTTTTGCCGAATGTCGAAGGTCTGAAAGGCCCGTTTGGCTGTTTGAACCGTGCGCGCTACGGCATTTCATGGGGTGCGATGGGCGCTGCGGAAGATTGCTGGCATGCAGCGTTGCAATATGGTCTGGACCGCAAGCAGTTTAACAAACCACTGGCGCAGACACAGCTGTTCCAGAAGAAACTGGCGGATATGCAGACTGAGATTACGCTGGGTCTTCAGGGGTCTCTGCGTGTTGGTCGCCTGATGGATGAAGGCAATGCCGCGCCAGAGATGATTTCGATCATGAAGCGCAACAACTGCGGCAAGGCCCTTGATGTGGCGCGTATGTCCCGCGACATGCACGGCGGCAATGGGATCAGCCTGGATTTTCACGTCATTCGCCACATGGTGAACCTGGAAACTGTGAACACCTATGAAGGCACGCATGATGTACATGCGCTGATCCTGGGTCGTGCCCAGACTGGTCTGCAGGCGTTTTTCTAAGAACAGAGCGCGGGGGCCAGCCCCCGCCCCGCCCCCCCGGGATATTTAGACTGAAAAGAAAGGGGCCGTGCGCCCCGGAAGGATAAGCCATGGATCGTGCGGATATTGTGCATGAAGCCTTTCTGGAGCGTCTGAGTTCTGGTGTGTTGCCGGAAGGCGTAGCGGCCGAGGGGCCGCTGAAAGCTGAGGAGGCGGTGGCGATCTTCCGAGCGCAATGCCTCTCGCGCAACCTTGATCGGCGCTCGCGTAAAATGCAGGCGCAAGGGCAGGGATATTACACGATTGGGTCTTCTGGTCATGAAGGCATGGCAGCGGTGGCGTCTGCCCTGCGACCGGATGATATGGCGTTTCTGCATTACCGGGATGGGGCGTTTCAGACGCGCCGGTCGGCCCAGGTGCCGGGCACAACACCGGCCTGGGATATGTTGTTGAGCTTTGCGACATCTATGGACGATCCGATTTCTGGTGGGCGTCACAAGGTATTGGGGTCAAAGGCGTTGAACATTCCGCCGCAGACATCAACCATTGCATCGCATTTGCCGAAAGCTGTTGGCGCGGCGTATTCCGTGGGGCTTGCGAAACGGGTTGGGCCTGAGCATCAGGTTTTGAAGGACGACAGCATTGTTATGTGTTCCTTTGGGGATGCGTCATCGAACCATTCCACCGCACAGGGCGCGATCAACACCGCCTGTTGGACCAGCTTTCAGTCGGTTCCGATGCCCCTGCTGTTTGTTTGTGAAGACAATGGCATCGGTATTTCGACCCGCACCCCGCGCGGCTGGGTTGCGGCGAATTATGAGAACCGTCCGGGGCTGAAGTATTTCCATGCCAATGGTCTTGATATTTTTGACACCTGGCGGGCGGCGCGGGCGGCGGCGGAGTATGTGCGTTGTCACAAGAAACCTGCGTTTTTGCATCTGACTTTGGTGCGCCTCTATGGGCACGCGGGATCGGATATGCAGCAGACTTATCTGTCGAAGGACATTTTTGAGGCCTGGGAGGCCGAAGATCCATTGATGCATTCGGCGCGGCTTTTGCGGGATGCAGGTGTTTTGACGGCGGATGAGATCAAGGCGATTTACCTTGAGGCCGAAGCGCAATGCACGCGGGTGGCAGAACAGGTTGTGACGCGGCCACGTTTGAAAACCGCTGAAGATGTGATGGCCAGTATCATTCCGCCGGCGCGTGATTGTGCGCCCAGCAATGGGGTTGCGGTTGCGGATCGTGAGAACGCCTTTGGCAAAAGCGACTTGCGCGCGATGGGCGAGCCGCAACCGATGTCGCGCCTGATCAACTGGGCCTTGACCGATCTGATGCTGGAACATCGCGAAATTGCCGTGATGGGCGAAGATGTTGGGGCCAAGGGCGGCGTTTATGGCGTGACGCAGAAGCTCTGTGATCGTTTCGGGCCGGACCGGGTGATTGATACGCTGTTGGATGAGCAATCCATTCTGGGCCTCGCGATTGGCATGGCGCATAATGGATTTGTGCCGATGCCGGAGATCCAGTTTTTGGCCTATTTGCACAATGCTGAAGATCAGATCCGGGGCGAGGCCGCAACGCTGAGCTTTTTCTCAAACGGCCAGTATACCAACCCGATGGTGCTGCGGATTGCAGGGCTTGGCTATCAAAAGGGTTTTGGCGGGCATTTCCACAATGACAACTCGCTTGCGGTTCTGCGCGATATTCCCGGCGTGATTATCGCTTGCCCAAGCCACGGCGCGGATGCGGCAAAGATGCTGCGGGAATGTGTGCGATTGGCACGTGTTGAGCAGCGGGTTGTGGTGTTTATAGAACCCATCGCGCTTTACCCAATGCGCGATTTGCATGACGCCAAGGACAGTGCCTGGATGGATATGTACCCGGCACCGGATGAGAAAATCGCGCTGGGCGAGGTCGGCGTGACAGGGGATGGTGCGCTGGCGATTGTGACCTATGGCAACGGGAATTACCTGTCGCAGCATGCGTCTAAGGTGCTGGCTGAAAAAGGTATTCAGACGCGTGTGATTGACATGCGTTGGTTGGCACCGATGCCTGTGGACGGGATTCTGAATGCGCTTGGGGGGGCTGAAAAGGTCTTGGTTGTTGATGAATGTCGTACCACGGGCAGCCAATCGGAAGCGCTGCTTTCGATGTTGCACGAGCGCTGTGATTTGCCTTCGTCGCGGATCGCGGCTGAGGATAGTTTCATCGCGACGGGGCCGGCTTATGCCGCGACCATGCCGTCAAGTGACAGCATTGCGGATGCAGCGATTAAGCTGTGGGAGGGCAAGTAAATGGCGAAACAAACTGCAGTCGTCGTTGCACCTGGACGGGGCACGTATAATAAGGCGGAACTTGGCTATATTGCTCGCCACCACGCGGATAAAGCCGACATGTTTGCGCAGTTTGACGCGTTTCGCGCGCAAACCGGGCAGGAAGCGGTGACCGCACTGGACGGCGCAGAACGCTTTCAGGGCAGTAAACACACGCGCGGGGATCATGCCTCGCCGCTGATCTATGCGGCAGCACTTGCGGATTATCAGGCGATTGATCGGGATAAATACGATACTCTGGCTGTGACCGGCAATTCGATGGGCTGGTATATTGCGCTGGCCTGTGGTGGTGCGCTGTCGCCCACGGGCGGGTTTGAAGTGGTGAACACCATGGGCACGCTGATGCAGGAAAACCTGATCGGCGGACAGATCATCTATCCTTTTGTCGATGACAACTGGGTGGAAATTCCGGGCCGCCGGGATGAGGTGTTTGCGAAATGTGCGGATATTTCTGCGCGGGCAGATCATATTCTGGGCCTGTCGATTGATCTGGGCGGGATGCTGGTTCTGGCCGGAAATGAAGCGGGGCTTGTTGCGTTTGAACGTGAAATGCCGCGTCTGGACGATCGCTTTCCTATGCGTTTGCCCAATCACGCGGGTTTTCACACGCATTTACAGAAGCCCGTGGCGGAACAGGGGCGGGCGCGTTTGGGTGCCGATCTGTTTGGTCAGCCGGATGTGTCGCTGATTGATGGTCGCGGGGCGATCTGGGCTCCGAAGGCCTGCAACCAACGGGCGCTTTGGGATTATACCCTGGGCCATCAGATTTATCAGCCCTATGATTTCACCGCGGCCATCCGTGTGGCAGCGCGGGAATTTATGCCGGATGTCTTTATTGTGCTGGGTCCTGGTGGCACGCTGGGCGGTGCGGTGGCGCAAAGCCTGTTGTCCGCGAACTGGCGTGGCATGTCTGACAAGGCGGGGTTCCAGGTGGAACAGTCTGCGACACCACGATTGCTTTCGATGGGGCGTGAAGATCAGCGGGCGCTTGTGACTGGCTGAGCGTCGCATTATCATCTTGCGGGTACGTCCTTTCGCGCTATGAGGGGGCGGCAGCAGAAAGGTAAGCGCCGTGCAGGGTGAGATTTTCTTTGATGACGGCCCGCTGGGGCAGGACGTAGGCGGAACCTGGTTTCGTGGGCCCAAACGTATCATTTCTGCGCAGACACCTGAAGACGTGCCTGGGGCTATGGCCGCGCTGAATGAGGCCGAGGCCGCCGGGGAATGGCTGGCGGGATATGCGTCTTATGAGCTGGGCTATGCGCTGATTGATAAATTGCGCGACCGCATGCCTGCGAAACGCGATACGCCTCTTTTGTGTTTTGGCGTCTTTGACGAACCTCAGCCGGGCGGCGCGTCAGATGCCGGGCCTGCTGCGTTGACGGTCCCCGCGCCGCGTTGGAACCTTGCACGCTATCGCGAGGCTTTTGACGAGGTGAAGCGCTATATCGGCCAGGGGGATTGTTACCAGATCAACCTGACTTTTCCGATGGATGCCGAGATGTCTGGCGATGCGAAGGTGCTGTATAGCATGTTGCGCGACCGCCAGAAGGTGAAGCACGGGGCGTATGTCGATATGGGCGGGGCCACCTTTCTGTCCCGTTCGCCCGAACTGTTTTTCCGCACCGAAGGCGGCGTGATCGAAACCCTGCCCATGAAGGGCACCATCGCGCGTGGGCTAACGCCGGAAGAGGATGCGGCCCGGATCAAATGGTTGCAAAATGATGAAAAGAACCGCGCGGAAAATCTGATGATCGTTGATCTTCTGCGCAATGATATCAGCCGTGTGGCGCTGCCGGGCACAGTGAAAGTGCCGGAGCTGTTCCGGGTGCAGACCTATGCCACCGTGCATCAGATGGTCAGCCGGGTACGCGCGGAACTGACCCCGGATCAGGGGCTGTCTGAGATTTTCCATGCGCTTTTCCCCTGTGGATCCATTACCGGTGCGCCGAAGATCCGCGCAATGGAGATCATTGACGATCTGGAAGGTGATCCGCGCGGGATTTACTGTGGTGCGATTGGCTGGTCCGGCCCGGGCGGGCGGCGCAGTTTCAATGTGGCGATCCGCACGCTCAGCCTGTTTAATCAGGGGCGTGTGCGTCTGAATGTCGGCGGCGGTGTCGTCTGGGACAGCACCGCGCCGAGCGAATATGAGGAAGCCCTGTGGAAAGCACGCTACGCGGAGATCTGATTCCGGAAGACCTGGAAGTCATTGAAACCTTTGGTCGCCTGGCCACCGGTGAGATGCCGCGTCTGGAACGTCATGTAGGCCGCATGTGTCTGACTGCGCGCAAGCTGGGGTTTGATTTTTCGGCCCCGAAAGCGCGGGAGATGGCGGCGGAAATTACGGGTAATGTGGATCTGCGTTGCCGCTTTTCCCTGACGCGGAATGGTCTGAAGCTGACCACTGCGCCGGTGGGCGAAATGGCGCGTTCCTGGAAGGTTGCTATCGCGGCCGAAACACTTGATGAGAAATCCCCCTGGCGCGGTATGAAAACCTCGGAACGTCAGATCTATGACAAGGCCCGCGCGAGCCTGCTCGCTGGCGTGGATGAAGTGATTTTTCTCAACAGTCGGGGACATGTCGCTGAGGGGACCATCACCAATGTGTTTGTTGAAGACGACGCGGGCATTCTGTTGACGCCCGCGGTGTCTGCGGGGGCTTTGCCGGGTATTTTGCGGGCGGAACTTCTGGCTGAAGGTAAGGCAAAAGTTGCCCGTCTGCGTGCCGAAGACCTGCATCAGGGACGGCTTTTCTGCGGAAACAGTCTGCGCGGGCTGATTCCGGCAGGTTTCTGAGGAACCTGCACGTTTAGATGATTGCCTCAGAACCGATAGTTTAAACCAAAGCGTAATTCTGTGAGGGACAGATCGTTTCGGTAGCCGGTGCCGCCATTCCCAACGGAAATCCGGGAATCTTCATAGTTGGTTCTGAGAAGTTCAATCTTCCAATTCACACGGTTCGCTGTCTGATATTCCAGGCCGAAACCCATTGTAAGTCCGTTGGCCGTCGTATCGCCGCTCCAGTCGGCTGCATGACCGTCAATTTCGTTGTATAGTCTCGCGGAGCCAACTCCTGCGGTAATATAGGACAGGATGTTTTCCTGAAGCAAGATGCCGGCACGTGCGCGCAGAGATGCTGTAGATTTTATGTCCGTGCTGCAATCGTTGTTTACTCCACATCCCCAGTTGGGGCCACCATCGCCAGAACCGGATGCATTTGATGTGCTGATATCTGCTTCGGCACCAAAGACCCAGTTTCCGGATCGCCAGTTGCGACCGAATGTAAGGCCGAGGGCAGTGCCACTGACGGGATAGTCCTCTCCGGCAACAGCAGGAGAGTTGCCGCCATCTACAGGTGCATCATGACCAGTGTGCGATGAAACGACAATGCCACCGTAGTAACCATTCCAGTCAGCCGCAGTAACTTCCGCTGCAGTATTTAAAGCTGTGAAAAACAGTATTGCTTTGATAATCTGACGCTTCATTTCTTAGTCCTGCACAACAATTATTTCGATCATTAAGAATTAATTAAGGAATGCGGCGCGAATTGGACTTTTCGGGTTCATTTTTGAGTTTACAAAAATACCTCATCGCTGGTGTTTGTGTTCTCAGGCCGGGTCTGTTGTTGTTTGCTTGACTTTTGTGCCTGCGTCCTGTGTATCAGGCCAGTGAAAAATACGCCGATACTTTTACCCTGAAGGGGATGTCCGAAATGCACGCATATCGCAGCCAGACCTGTGCCGAACTGAACAAATCCAATGTGGGCGATAATGTCCGCCTGTCCGGATGGGTGCATCGTATCCGCGACCATGGCGGTCTGCTGTTTATCGACCTGCGTGACCATTATGGCATCACCCAGGTGATGGCCGACCCGGACAGCCCTGTGTTTGCGGAGCTGGAAAAGGTCCGTTCTGAATGGTGTATCCGCATCGACGGCAACGTCATGGCGCGTGATGAAAGCCTTGTGAACGCCAACATCCCGACCGGTGAAATCGAAGTCTTCATCCGCGATCTGGAAGTTCTGGGCGCGGCGCAGGAACTGCCATTGATGGTGTTCGGTGATCAGGAATACCCGGAAGAAACCCGTCTGAAGCACCGTTACCTTGATCTGCGTCGTGACCAGATGCAGAAGAACATGGTGCTGCGGTCTGACGTTGTGTCTTCCATCCGTAAGCGCATGTGGGATCGTGAATTCCGCGAATTCCAGACGCCGATCATCACAGCAAGTTCGCCTGAAGGTGCGCGCGATTTCCTCGTGCCGTCCCGTCTGCACCCGGGCAAATTCTACGCCCTGCCACAGGCGCCACAGCAGTTCAAACAGCTGATCATGGTTTCTGGTTTTGACAAATACTTCCAGATCGCACCGTGTTTCCGTGACGAAGACCCGCGCGCTGACCGTTCGCCAACGGATTTCTACCAGCTTGACCTGGAAATGTCCTTTGTTGAGCAACAGGATGTGTTTGACACAATCGCGCCGGTTATCGCCGGTGTGTTTGAAGAATTCGGCGGTGGCCGCAAGGTCGATGCGCCGGGTGAATGGGCGCAGATTTCTTACCGCGACGCGGCGCTTTGGTATGGGTCTGACAAGCCAGACCTGCGGAACCCGATCAAGATGCAGGTTGTGTCTGAACATTTCGCTGGTTCTGGTTTTGCAATCTTTGCGAAGCTTCTGGAACAGGAAGGCACTGAGATCCGCGCAATTCCTGCGCCGACAGGTGGTTCTCGTAAGTTCTGTGACCGTATGAACAAATTCGCGCAACAGGAAGGTCTGCCCGGTATGGGCTATATCTTCTGGCGTGATCAGGGCGAAGGCATGGAAGCTGCTGGCCCGCTGGCGAAAAACATTGGCCC
Source organism: Halocynthiibacter styelae (assembly GCF_016123485.1). Taxonomy (GTDB): domain Bacteria; phylum Pseudomonadota; class Alphaproteobacteria; order Rhodobacterales; family Rhodobacteraceae; genus Halocynthiibacter; species Halocynthiibacter styelae. The sequence continues at coordinate 196,986 of NZ_JADCKQ010000003.1, forward strand.
GGAACGCACAGAAGCGATCCGTCAGCAGCTGGGGCTGGGTGTGGGCGATGCGGCCTTCTTCCTGGGGGGCAAGCCTAAGGCGTTTGAACCTGTTGCAGGCCGTGCGCGGAACGTGATCGGTGAAGAGCTTGGCCTGATCGACAAAGATCGGTTTGCTTTTGCATGGATCGTGGATTTCCCGATCTACGAAAAAGACGAAGAGACCGGCAAGATCGACTTTGAACACAACCCGTTCTCTATGCCGCAGGGTGGGATGGATGCGCTGAACGGCGATCCGCTTGATGTTCTGGGTTATCAGTATGACCTGGCCTGTAATGGCTATGAACTTGTGTCCGGTGCGATCCGGAACCACAAGCCTGACCTGATGCTGAAAGCATTTGAAATTGCCGGTTATGGCGCGGATGAGGTGAAGAACCGCTTTGGTGCGCTGTTCAACGCCTTCCACTACGGCGCCCCGCCCCACGGTGGCTGTGCGGCAGGGATCGACCGCATCGTGATGCTGCTGGCGGATCAGCAGAACATCCGTGAAGTCATCATGTTCCCGATGAACCAGCGTGCGGAAGATCTGATGATGAACGCACCATCTGACCCGGCCAGCGAACAGCTGCGCGAGTTGAACCTGCGTGTGATCCCGCAGGACAGCTGATACGCGATTTTGTCGCATTGAATATCGACGGGGGCGGTGATGATCTGCCCCTGTCGCAGCCAGTCCTCTCCGTTCCCGATGTATCTTCCGGGAGGCAGCCAGCCGGCGCTTTTGACGGAGATGGCAAATGAAACGACGTGACTTTCTGAAAACTTCACTTGCTGGCGCAGCGCTTATGGGCGGCGGCGGGGCTTTGTTTGCGGGCGGGGCATCCCCGATCACGCATCCGCTGAAGGTGCAGCCCGCGAAATATGGATTGATGCCCGGGAAAATTACCGAAGGCATGATCAGCACCTTTGCTGATGCGCCACCGCCGGTTCTTCGCCTGAAACAAGGCGTGCCTGCGATCTTACCTGTGGAAAATGCCATGGAAGAATACACCGCCATGCACTGGCACGGGTTGCGTATTCCGAATGCGATGGACGGCGTGCCTTACCTGACGCAATTCCCCATCGGTCCGGGCGAGACATTTCAATATGAATTCACCCCGCCGGATGCCGGCACCTATTGGTATCACCCGCATTGCATGACCATGACCCAGATGGCCCTGGGTCTGACCGGTGTGATGGTGGTGGAAGAGGCGGAAGATCCCGGTTTTGACAGTGAAGAAGTGTTGAACCTGCGTGATTTCCGTTTGAATGACGACGGACAGTTTATTGATCTTTATACGGGCCGTGGCGCGGCCCGTGGCGGCACCCATGGCACGGTGATGGCGGTGAACTGGCAGGATGTGCAACGCAGCGATCACCAGGCAGGATCCCTTGTGCGCCTGCGGGTGGCGGCGACGGACACAACGCGGATTTATAAGCTGTATTTTGAAGGCGCGGAGGGGAAGATCATTGCATGGGACGGGCATCCGGTGGATTACCCGGTGCCTTATCCGATCTCGCCAGATGCGCCGCTTTTGCTGTCCCCGGGTCAGCGGATGGATGTGGCTTTGCGCATGCCTTCCACTGAGGGTCAGGACGTGAAGCTGATGGCGCGGGTGCCGGGCGGTACACGTGAAATGGCGGTGCTGCGGGCGGTTGGTGCGGATGCTGGCCGTGATCTTGCGGAAATTGCGCCGCTGCCCCGTAATCCCCTGGCCGAACCTGATCTGTCCAACCCTCGGGTTGAAGAATTTGTTTTTGGCTGGTCGCCTGAAGGGGATCTGCCAAACAATGGGCTTTGTGGCACGCTGGGTTATACGTTCTGGTCCATCAACCGTAAGCCCTGGGCTGGGGATGCGGCGAAGGGCGTGGGGCCATTGGCGACCTTAAACATGGGTGAAACCGTGGTTCTGCGCCTGCGCAATGAAAGCCCGAACCTGCATCCGATCCATCTGCATGGGCTGACCTTCCGCCCGATCCGCTCCAACAAACGCGCGGTCATTCCGAATATGACGGATACGGCGTTGCTGTTGAAAGATGAAGTTCTGGATATTGCGCTGGTTGCGGATAATCCCGGCAACTGGGCCTTCCACTGTCATGTGATTGAACATCAGAAAACCGGGCTTGCCGGTTATATCGAAGTGGTCTGACAAGGACAGTTTGGGGCACCGTGATCCGGTGCCTCAGAGACTTACAGAATGGTGGCCGAGATCAGGGCAAAGCCAAAGGCAACGATACCAACGGTCAGACAGATCCAGTCCAGCGTGGTGTTGCCGCTTTCATCTGACAGAGTTTTCATAAGTCGCTGCATATCGGGCCCGTTTGGGAATCTGTTGTTCCTGTTCAGACTCCCATGGAAATGAGGCGAAAATATGGGCGTGATCTGTCCTCTCGGGGTCCGGCAGTTCAGATCGTGCCGGTCGCGGCGATTCTGTCCTGTACCAACCCGTTCAGCCGGTTCAGATCAGGGCCGAAAGCCTGCCCGGCGCGGCGGTGACGTGCCAGGGTTCTGGCGGCGGTTTCAAGATCTTTATCGGCCGCACTGCGTGCAAGTCCGCCCAGAAATTGTGAAACATAATCAAGAGTTTCTTCATCTGGCTGATCTTTCAGAACGGTGGCGATATGAGCCAGATCATCACGGAAGGCGATTGGATCGGGGTGGACATGATGTTCACTGATTGGTCGCGGGCCATCCGGCATCCGGTTTTCCGGCAGGGCAGAAAGGATCAGTTCCTGAAAGGCGGCAAGGCCTGTAATCGGCTTTTCAAGGAAAACATCTGCCCCGGCAGCCAGTGCCAATTCGCGCCCGCCCGGATCACCCGACGTGCCCAGAAGCACGCCAACGCGAGGGGATGCACTGTTCATTTCGCGGATCAGATCTTCGCCGGATCCGTCTGGCAGGCCCAGATCAATGATCACCACAGAGGGCCGGTAGACCTGCAAATGACGGCGCGCAGAGGCCAGACAATCGGCACGTCGGATACGCGCACCGGATCGCAGACATAAAAGTCGCATGGCTTCGCAGGCAAATCGGCTGTCTTCCACGACAAGCACGGTCAGGCCGGCAAGCGGGCGTTCTGCGGTGGGAATCTGCGCGGCCATCAGGCTTTCCAGGTCATCCATTTCCTTTCCTTTCGGGGTTGGGGAATTCTCTAACTGCATTCAGACTGGCGTGAGTCGGGTGAATACATCGTTAATTCACCTGCGCGTATTTAGAGCAAAATGCCAGAACCGCGACCAAATGCGCGTGACTGGTGCTTGCGTGGTGGCGGGTGCATCGTCATAACGCATGAAACCTAAGCGCGGAGGAAAGTTATGATCGGTCGTTTGAATCACGTGGCAATTGCAGTGCCGGATCTGGAAGCTGCAAGTGCGCAGTATAAGAACACACTGGGAGCCAATGTCGGCGCGCCGCAGGATGAACCGGATCACGGCGTGACTGTGGTGTTCATTGAACTGCCGAACACCAAGATCGAACTGCTGTATCCTCTGGGCGAAGATTCCCCGATCAATGGTTTCCTTGAGAAAAACCCGGCCGGTGGCATTCATCACATCTGTTACGAAGTGGATGATATTCTGGAAGCACGTGACAAAATGAAAGCCGAAGGTGCGCGTGTTCTGGGCACGGGCGAACCAAAAATCGGTGCCCACGGCAAACCGGTTCTTTTCCTGCATCCGAAAGATTTCAACGGCTGCCTTGTGGAGCTGGAGCAGGTCTGATGGCGATTACCTCTGCCATTGTTCTGTTTGCCGTTGTGTGGTTCATGACGTTCCTTTGTGTGCTGCCCGTGCGCCTGAAAACCCAGGGCGAAGACGGCAAGGTTCTGCGTGGCACCCATGCGGGCGCGCCTGTTGATCCACAGCTGAAGAAACGGGCGTTGATCACGACGGGGATTGCTGGGGTGATCTGGGCGATCCTGTTCTGGATCATCGTTTGGGAAATTGTTACCGTGCGGGATTTTGATTTTCAGAACCGGATGAACCCGGAACCCGAGGTGCTGCAGGACTACTGATCTTACGCTGATGGAAACTCTCAGGCGATATGTTCTGGGCGGATGTGCCTTAGGGACCTCTGCAATGGCTTTTGTGCTTTTGCAGGCCAGGATGTTTCGCGGGTTTCCGGATGGCTACAGGACAGATTTCCAACTGTGTATGGACCCTTTTCAGGATCTGGTCCCGTACGGTCTGGCTGTTCTGACGGTCGTTCTTTTTGCTGCAATCTTTCTAAGACAACAGCGTATTCTGTTGATTGCTGTCAGTGTTGTGGTCCTGGTCGCTATGGCAGGCGGTGAATACTACTTCACCGAAGGTCTTTGCCGTGGGCTGGACAATGGGCAGGGTGGATAACTATCGCTGCAGCAACCGGTGATACATATGGGTGAAGGTGGCAATGCCAAGCACCGGGATCACCAGGCTGAACAAGGGGATCATCAGGGGCACTGTCATCAGGCACCCCGCAAACCAGATCGAAGCCCTGTGCTGTTTGCGCAGGGCTCGTACGTCTTCAGGGGGCAGGCGGCGTTCCGCGACCATGGTGAAATATTCGCGTGACAGAAGGTATCCGTTCACAGCCACGCCGATGAAGGGTGCCAGAGGTGGCAGCAGCAGGCAGAAGATCAGCGCAATCAGGTTTGCCGCCAGAAGAACCCCGAGAAACCGCAGGGATTGCACGGTGCTTTCCGCAAGGCTGCGATGGCGGACAAGCGGCAGGTGGGGGTGGTGTTTTTCTTCCACGGCGTCTGCAACTTCATCCAGGAAGAAACCTGTGAACAGAGAGGCCACAGGCACCATCAGGAAGACGGATAAGACCAGCATGATCAGCAAGGACGCCCAGGACAGGACTTCGTGGATGCCGCCGATCTCACCGACCCAGGGCAGAATGATCTGATCCGGGGTCAGCAGGCTGAGGATCAGGATCAGAACGCCATACACCGCCGCCAGAAGCGCAAAGGCCAGCAGGATACCAAGGAAGATCACCCGGCGAAAACGGCGGTCACCGGCCTGAGCCAGGGTTTTACTGAAGTCTGAAAAAATCACGATACTGTCCCGGTTAAAAGTCCTGCCAAGGATATGGGAAAGAAAAACGCCCTCCGCAAGGGGAGGGCGTTTCGGATCAGAGACCGGCTGCGACGGCCTCGACATTTTCGATCCGTTTCGCATCCGGCGGGTGGGTTGCGAAGATCGGCTGGCGTCCGTTGCTGCCCCGGGCAAAGAACTGAATGCCCTTAACCGGGTCATAGCCTGCGTTATGGGTGATGCGTGCCCCAAGGCTGTCAGCTTCCAGTTCAAAGTTCTGGCTATAGCTGCGGGATCCAAAGAATCCGCCGATTTGTGCACCATCATTCACATTGATGCCGATCTGGTTGGCCAGAATTGCCCCAAAGATCGCGCCAGCCTGGGCATTGCGCTGCTGGCGGGGCAGGTGGTTCTGGATGTGGTGTGAGGTTTCGTGGCCGATGATGAAGGCGATCTGATGGGGATCACGCACGTCATTCAGCAGTGACCGTGTAATGATCACCACAGGCTGATTGCCATCGCGCGTCTGGAAGGCATTGACCGGGGCTTCAGGATTGATGTCTTCCAGGAAAGCAAAGTCACACCGGCTGACACCACGGGCGCGGCATTCGGCTTCGGCCACAGGTTCAATACGGGCCAGCACCGTTCTGTAATGCCGGGATCCACGTCGGGCCGGGATCAGATGAGGGTTCTTTGCAGCAATGCGTTCCGCAGCCGTATCCCCGCTTTCGCCGGTTTGTACCGGGGCAGGGGATGTGGGTCTGTTGTTGGTCTGGGATGTCTGTTCGACATCAACACAGCCCGCTAAAAACGGCAGGGCGGACATAATCGCAAATAGGGTACGGCGCACTTTAACTCTCCGGATTCTCTGACTTTCCGTCACTATAAAAGGAAAGCCCCGCAGAACAATGGCCGTGAAATGTCTTTGCGCCCGGGGTTAGCTTTTGCGCAACGCTTCCAGCATGACCCGGTTTTCGCAATAGTCCGGTGCCTTCACCAGTTCCGCATCTTCAAGACCCGCCAGCATTTTTTCACAGGTCCCTGGTTTCTTGCAGCGCATACATTGCATGACTGTGCCACGCAGGGACTGGGCGCTGATTTTGCCTTCCAGGTATTTTTCAGTCAGATCCACGCCAAGTTTCCCGGCCATTTTGCCGGACAGTTCTGCGTGACGGTCATATTTTTCAAACATGGTCAGGGTCTCCCTTTTACGTCTGCCAGTCAGGCACGGGTGCAAAAGGAAAACCCTGATCTGAATCAAATCAGAACCCGGCAATCACCCGGCGCACGGCGGCAAGGCGGGCGGCATTGGGCGGATGGGTCGAATGCACAGGGCTTGGTACATTCAGGCGTCGGGCAAAATAGGTGGCCCCTGCTGCCGGATCAAATCCCGATTCCCAGGCGATCCGTGCACCCAGTGCATCTGCTTCCAGTTCGTATTCCTGGCTGTATTGCAGCCGCCCGGCCACAGCCCCGCGCTGATGGGCTTCGGTCACATTGCCTCCTTCACGATGGGCATCCAGCGCCTCTGTCAGAGCAGAGGTTTCAATATCAACCCGTCCGCGGGGCTGGTGGTTCAGAATGTGATGCGCCACCTCATGCCCCAGAACAAAGGCGAGCTGATCAATGTTTTCGACTTCTTCAAAGAAGGGCAGCGAGACAATGACAATTGGCCGGGTGCCGTCGCGTGTATGCCAGGCGTTTGACGGCCGGCCCAGGGCAATATCTGCGAGGAAGGTGAAGTTGCAGTTTGGCAGTCCGGCGGCGCGGCAGTGGCGGCGCGCCACGGGTTCAATCCGTTGGGCGATTGCGTAATAGGTCGGGGTGGCCCGGTCAGACGCCGGGATCAGTTCCGCAGGCACGCCGCGCGAACCTGTCGCGCCATCCCCGGCAGAAGGTTTACTGCCCGGTGCGGGCTTACTGCCCGTCACGGTGGCGTTGGTCTGGCCTGTCGGTACCTCACTGACGCACGCCCCCAGGCTGACGATAAGGCCAAGCAGCATGAAAAGCCGGTAATACATGTGAAACCCTGTCTGATTTAAACGCTATACTTCCGCGAACGATAGACTTTGACCCGGAGGGCGCAAGTTCAAAATTCCCTTGCGCGAGCGGGTCGGGCGCCGCATCCTGAAGATATGTTTACCATTGAACACGAATTTGATGCCACCGTTGTCACCCTTGTGGATGAACCCGCCAGCCATCGTCAGGAAGACATCACCATTAACGCTTTTGCCAGCTGTGTGACCGTTGAACAGCTGAACCCACAGACCAATCGGGTGGAACAGGTCACGTTTTCTATGGCGCAGTTGCGGGATCTGGCCGCCGCGCTTGACCTGCCGGAAGGGGTCTATCGTCTGATACCGGATGACACGCCCGGGCAGGGGTAAGCCTGCGCAGGGTGTTCTTTCCTCTGGTCAAATCCCGGGCAGTTTGCCAGTCTGGCGCAAATCTGACAGGAGATATGGCATATGACCAGCCAGCCCCAGAACCGGCTCCCGAAAACCGGGTTTTTCCATGATGAACGCTGTTTCTGGCATACGGGCGGGCAATATGCGCTGACCCTGCCTGTGGGTGGCCCGATGGGCGGTTTTGTGCAACCTCTGGCGGCGGGTGGTTTGCCGGAGAACCCTGAAACAAAACGGCGTCTGAAGAACCTGCTGGAAGTGTCTGGCCTGTTGGCGGAACTTGATGTGCGGTCTGCGCCTGCGGCCACGGAAGAAGACCTGCTGCGGGTGCACCCCGAAACCTATGTCACGGCTTTTCGCGAGATGTCTGACACAGGTGGGGGCGAGCTGGGCCTGCGCACGCCGTTTGGGCGTGGGGGCTTTGATCTGGCCTCGCTGTCAGCCGGGCTGGCGAAGGCCGCGCTTGAAGCGGTGATGCGGGGTGAGGTGCAGAACGCCTATGCTCTCTCGCGCCCGCCCGGGCACCACTGCCTGCCGGACTGGCCCAATGGGTTTTGCCTGCTGAACAATATCGCCATCGCGATTGAGGCGGTACAGGCGAAAGGGCTGGCGCAACGTGTTGTGGTTCTTGACTGGGATGTGCACCACGGCAATGGCACCGAGGCGATCTACTATGAGCGTGATGATGTGCTGACGATTTCCATCCATCAGGAATATAACTATCCGCTGGACACCGGTGATCTGGACGATCGCGGCAAGGGCGCCGGGCTGAACAAAAACATCAATATTCCTCTGCCTCCGGGGCCGGGTCATGTCAGTTATCTTGAGGCGATGGAAAAGATCATTCTGCCCGTCATTACAGCCCATAACCCCGATGTGATCATTGTCGCCTGTGGTTATGACGCTGCCGCCGTGGATCCCCTGTCACGCATGTCCTGTTCGGCAGAAACTTTCCGCCTGATGACACGTCAGGTGAAAGTGGCCGCCGAGACGCTGTGCGACGGTAAACTTCTGCTGGTGCATGAAGGCGGCTATTCCGAAGCTTACGTGCCCTTCTGTGGTCATGCGGTGATTGAAGAACTGTCGGGCAGCAGCATTACGGTGGAAGATCCCCTGGGCGCGACAGTGAAGGCGCGTCAACCTTCACGTCGTTTTGACGCATTTATTTCAGGGCTGATTGATGAGATGGCTCAGATGCTTCTGGCGGATGAGTGAACAGCGCCAGCGGTAAGCCAGCCAGATGACATGTTGCAGTTTTCTGCAATGAAGTGAAAAGGATACGCGCGATGAGCGATGAGATCGAAATCAAACCCCTTACACGCAATGACGCTGTGCTGGACTTTCTGCAGACGCGGCGTTCCCGCCCGGTGCGCAGCCTTCAGGCCCCTGTGCCGTCACGGGACGACCTGGAGACCATCCTGAAGGCCGCCGCCCGCACGCCGGATCACAAAATGCTGGTGCCCTGGCGCTTTATTGTGCTGGAACGCGACGCCCTGCAACGATTGACTCCCCTGGTTGCGAAATATGGCGAAGCTGCTGGAATTGAACAGAAAAAGATCGACAATATCACCGGTTTTTTTGGCAATGCGAACCTGGTTGTGGCAGTGGTTTGCACTTATAAAGAATGCAATGATTTCCCGCGGATTGAACAGGATCTGTCGGCAGGTGCAGTCTGTATGAACCTTCTGAACGCGGCGCAGGCATCCGGCTGGGGCGCCAACTGGCTGACCGGATTTACAGCGTTTCACAAGGGCTTCCTGAGCGAAGGCCTGGGGATTGAGGGCGATGATTATGTGGCCGGATATATCCACCTGGGAAGTGAGGGGGCCGTGCCGTCTGATCGCAAACGCCCGGATCTGGCAGAGATCACCGAATGGGTGTCGGCCTGATTTCGACCTGAAAATGTAAATTCTTTAAAGTGCCGGAAGGCCAGAATTTACAAACTTTAAAGTGGCGTCCAGGGACATTTGCAGCGCTCCGATGCATTTCGGGGCGCTTGTCGTTTTCCTGACCCCGACCTATATCGGGGATATGAGAATTCTCTTCGCACTTCTTCTGACGATCTTTGCAAGCCAGCTGTGTGCGGCTGATCTGCCAGGCTGTGCGCTGCCTTCAGAGATGGCCGGGATGGTTGTTGATGTGACCGGCTGTGAAGGCGGGGAAGAAGGGCATGATATGGCGGGTTGCGCGATCTGTGTTGTGATGCGGGAACCGGTAAATGTCCCGGTGGAACATCTGAACGCCGGGGATGTTACACCGCTGGCGCATTCCCTTTTGTCCGGGTGGGAGGGGCCGCCGCCCCATGGGCCGCCGCGTGTGATCTGAGCTTCACCTCTCACTTCACACAACAAACGGACTATTCCATATGAAACTTATCGTAATCTCTGCCAGTCTGGCGGCTGTGGCACTTTATCTGACCCTGGATAGCTCTGACGCTGGTGCGGTGCAAACCCCGCCCCTTACCGTCGCGCAACCCGCCAGCTCATCCGCCGGGCAGGAACTGTACCAATCCTTCTGCGCGGCCTGTCACGGCACCAATCTGGAAGGGCAGGCGAACTGGCGCGAACGCGGGCCGGATGGACGTCTGCCCGCGCCACCCCATGATGAAACCGGCCATACCTGGCACCATGACCGCGCGACGCTGTTTAACCTGACGAAATACGGCGTGGCCGAGATGATTGGAGACCCGGACTACCCGACAGATATGCCGGGATTCCTAGGCGTGCTGAATGATCAGGAAATCAACGAGGTGCTGGATTACATCCAGTCCCAATGGCCCGATGAAGTCCGCGTACCCTATGAAGCGCGTCAAGCCGGGGGCTGAACAGAAACCAGGCCGGGTGGGATGCCCGGCCTGGTTTGGAAAAAAGGTGGGCTGAATCGAGATCTGTGCCAGATCGCGATGCTACAGCGGAGCTTAGTCCGGTGCTGCCTTTTACGTATTATTTTCCCAAATATGCCACGAATAAAAGATAACGACCAAATAAATAGTCAAATAGGTTATTCCCGGCCACCAGAGATCTTCATATTGGCCGGTAATATTCAGTTCGCCAAGTAGTACTATGCCTGCAACGTAAGGCACTAACATCAGACGACCGACCAGAACATGGTACTCAGGTTTCATCCTGGAGACCGCCAGAAGTACACCTGAAAATATAAGCGCCGTGGGCAGGGCTAGTATCCAATTTGCATATTCGCGAGTTATCTCAATCATCGATGCATCCCATACGTGTATTGCCGTTACTTGGTGCGGATCCGGTAAGCGGCAATCAGCGCGAGTGCAATTGCCCCAAAGTAAACTATTGTTGGCCAGAACAGGTTTCCATAGCGGCCTGAAACATGCATCTCTCCAAGAAATATGCTACCTAGTATACTTGAGACTAACATAATGCGGGCGATTGCATAGTAGGTTGCAATCTTCATTGCTGCGGTTGCTAAAATGATTGCGGAAATTACGGTTGTCATACCGACTATAATCAGCAAGCCTTCGTGCTCAATCACATTATTGCTCCTATTGCCTCCTCCGGCGCTTCCGGCTGGTTCGCCAATGGTATCATTAGCGCAACAACAGATGAACGCAAAACAGGCCGGGTGGGATGCCCGGCCTGTTTTTGTTTGTGGATGGTGGTGTCAGTTGCCGCCGAGGAGGCCGCGCAGGGCGTCGCGGGCTTCGTTCTCGAGGCCTCGGCGCAATGTGTCTTGCAGGTCTTCGCCTTCTTCCTGAGTGACGCCCAGTTCCTCTTCCAGCTTTTCAGCCGCGCGGGCTTCGAGGTCTTCGCGTTCCTGTTGCAGGCGGGCTTCTGCCGCTGCACGTTCTTCGGCCAGGCGGGCTTCCAGCGCGGCTTTTTCCTCAGCCAGGTTCTGATCAATCAGCGCCTGAAGGTCCGGGCGGAATTTTGGATCGGCCCAGGTGCCTTCAATGATCACCGGCACGGTGATGCCCTGGCTTTCATCGCCGGACAGGAAGGCGGCAGGGGTGACGCGGTAATCCAGTGTCTGTGCGCCAAGACCAATCTGTCCGGCCCCATCCGCACGGATGCGATCGGCCACAAGGGCCAGGTCATTATTGTGCAGTACACCGCCGTCGATGGTGAAACTTGCGCCGGCCTCGTTAAAGATCGTTTTCTTGCCTTCGCCCTCAAAGGACAGATCAAGATTACGCAGCATTCCGGCCAGATCCAGGCCCCGCAATTCGCCCTGACCAATGGCAAAGCGCCCGCTGCCGGACAGGCCATTCATAATGTCATGCATGTTGTTGCCGACGGCGAGGAAGCTCATCTGGAAATCGGCGTTGCCAATCAGGCGTTCATAACCAGCAAGATCGCTGAGCGCCGGTTGCAGGGCGATCTGGCTGAAGTTCAGGTTGCCGCCCATGGACAGGCCGCTGCGGTTGTTCATCACAAAGTTCCCGGACACAGCGCCCTGATAGGCGGCGATCTGGTTGATCGTGAATTCGATGCGGGAATTGCTTAGTTCGGCTGAGGTGCGCGTCGGGCCAAGTTTCAGGGTGCCCAGATCAATGCTTTCAGCGTTGAAATTCACACTCGCATTGGCGGTGGACAGGAAGGATGCGTCAATCACATCGCGGGACCAGCCTGTGCCGCCGGATGCGCCATTGGCGGGTGCCGCGCCGTTGGAAGAGGCCGCAAGGCTTGAGAAATCCAGGGCATTGGCGGTGAGATTTGCGGTCACATCGGGGCGGTCCCCGGCCAGGGCCACGTCGATGTCACCAGTCAGACTGTTCTGATCCAGTGTCAGGGTTGCGCCGCGCAGATGGATGGTCTGTTGTTCTGTCACGGTCAGGTTGCCGTTTGCAGTGATGGTCTGCCCAAACCCACGCGGTACGGAAGCCGGGGTCTGACCTGCGGTTCTGTAAACAGAGGCCATGTCACCAAAGTCAGCGTTAACCTGCCCTTCCAGCGAAAGCGGCAGCCAGCCACCCCGGCCAGTAAAGCCCGCAGTGGATCCGCCGACAGACAAATTGGCAGACAGGGTGGTGACCGCGCCGTTCAGGAAGGGGCCGAATTCTGCGATTTTCGCATCCAGCACCTGTTTCACGCCATTCATCGTCAGATCAAGCTGCACAGAACCTTCACCGTTAAAGTCTGGCAGGCGCAGTTCCATGTTCACGTCATTCAGGGCAACATCGGTGCCGGTCTGGTGATCCAGCCAGCGCACAGAGCCATCCGACACAATGCCTTTGCCGACGGTGAAGGCCGGGATTGCGCCACCGCTGCTGTCCCCACCAGTTGATGTGCCTTCCGCTGCAGTCACCCCTTCAAAGGCCCAGTTCGGTGTGCCATCGGAGCGAACTTCGAGCAGAACTTCGGGGGCGACGGCTTCGATCCGGCGGATGTCGATGTTGCCGCTGAGAAGGGACAGGGCGTTTACGCCGACCAGCAATTCATCCGCCGCCAGCATCGGGCCATTATCAGACCAGGGGGCGTTGGCGATCTCGACCCGGCCGGTGCGGACACCGAGAACCGGCCAGATCGTGGTACTGACGTCAGAAGAAATTTCTATCGGACGGCCTGTGGCAGCCTCAAACTGTTCTTTGGCAATTTTTGCGATCCGTTCGCCCGGGATCATAAGAAGCCCGACAATGGCGATCCCGATGACCGCAACCAAAAACACGAAAAACCTGACAATCCAGCGCATAAAACCGTCCCTTACACCATTCATTTCCTTTGAATCTAAGCATCTGCACACCGGGGAACAAGCGTGTTCGGCCCGCTTCGGCAATCTGTCGCCCGTTATCCCGTTCGGTGTATGTTATCAGAAATGCCCTTTCCTCTGCCCCGCGGCTTTGTTATGACACCCGGACGCAGGCTTATATGCTGTGAATTCACAGGGAGCGGTTGACGCCCCCGGTGATTCCCATTAAGAGCCAGCAGATGAATTTATGGGCACGGAGATTCCGCGGCCTTAACAGATCGCGGGCGGCAGATCGCCCCTCCAGAAGACAAGGAAGACACATATGTCACGCCGTTGCGAATTGACCGGAAAAGGCCCAATGTCTGGCAACAATGTCAGCCATGCTAACAACAAAACCAAGCGTCGCTTTCTGCCGAACCTGAACGAAGTTACTCTGCAGTCCGAAACACTGGACCGTGGCTTCCGCCTGCGCATCTCTGCTGCAGCGCTGCGTACTGTTGATCACCGTGGTGGTCTGGACGCGTTCCTGGCAAAAGCAAAAGATGTTGAGCTGTCTGCAAACGCTCTGAAAATCAAAAAAGACATCGCAAAGGCACAGGCTGCTGCATAAGCGCCCGCTGACATGCGAATGAGATCAGCCCTGCCATCTGGCGGGGCTTTTTCTTTGGCAGAACATCGCTGCGTCCCCGCGTCGCGCTTTTCCCTGCCAGAAAACCCCGTTACACATCCCCTATGAAACGGCATCTGACCACATCCCTTGCCTGGCTTTTGTCTGCGCTGATCTTCGTGACCAGCGCACAGATGGCTGTGGCGCGGGGCCATGCGATGATGGCGGGGCAGATTGTGATCTGTACCGGTTATGGCCTGAAGGTCATCAACGTCGATTCTGACAATCAGCCCATTGGTCCTGTGCATTATTGCCCGGATTGTGCCCTGTCGTTCATGGATCTGGTGGCCCCAGGTCTGCCGGAGGTACGCAGCCCTTCCCGTGTCACAGCTGTCCGCTTTACGGCCATTCACGCGCAGTCCTATCAGCCAGCATGTCACCTGGCCGTGCCTGCCCGGGGGCCGCCTGAATATTCTCTGTAACCCTTCCCAATCCTTCCGGGGGCTATCCCCGAAAACAGAGAATAAGACTATGAAACTGAAAACTTTCTTTGGCGCTGCTGCGCTTGCCCTGACTGCTGTCCCTGCTTTTGCCCAGGACATTATGGTGCATGATTCCTACGCGCGCGCTGCCAGCCCGTCTGCGATGGCCGGTGCCGCCTTTATGCAGATCATGAACCACGGTGATAGCGGTGATCGCCTGATTGATGTGCGCTCTGATGTTGCGAAACGCACCGAACTGCATACCCATATTGAAGGCGACAATGGCGTTATGCAGATGCGCCAGGTCGAGGGCGGCTTTGCCATTCCTGCCGGCGAAACCCATATGCTGGCGCGCGGCGGGGATCACGTGATGTTCATGGGGCTGAACGAAAGCCTGAACCATGGGGACAGCGTGACTGTAACGCTGGTGTTTGAAAACGCCGGTGAGGTTGAAGTTCAGATCCCGGTTGATCTGGAACGTCAGCCCGATCACGGCGCGATGTCCCATGGGGATCAAAACGGTGATGAGGGTGAAGCTGACGAAGGTCACAGCCACTGATATATCTTTCAGGGTTCGCAGTGCCGGGCTCTGATTCTTTGGGGGAAAAATGCGCGTTCTTTTTGTCTGTCACGGAAACACCTGCCGTTCCCCCGCCGCCCAGGCGCTTGTGCGTCATACCTGCCCTCATATTGAAACCGACAGTGCGGGTGTCTCGGCAGATCGTGTGACTGCGCCGCCGACGCCTGCGATGCGGGCGCTGGTGGAAGCAGAGGGTGTTGATATGTCAGACCTTCAGGCACGCCGGATCACACCAGGTGATTTTAAGGATTTTGATCTGATCATCGCCATGGATTATGACGTTCTGGCGCAATTGAAAAGGCTGCGCCCGATCGGGGCCACGGCAAAGATGGAAGGTTTTATGGATTATATGCCCGGCGCGACTGTGTCGGAAATCGCAGACCCCTGGCACACGGGGGATTATCCGGCGGCCTTTGAATTGATCCGGCAGGCCGCCGATGCTTTTGTTGATGCGCTGAAAGATCAGCCGCGGCAGTAAGTTTCAGCCGTCTGACCAAAGTTCTTGTAACGGCGCCAGAAGCTTTCATGGCTTGCGCGATCTGACTGGCGAATTTCCTGTGCGCGGTGCGGATCAGAAAAGAAAGATGCGGCCATGCGCTGATCGCCATTTTCCAGCGTCAGATCAGCAACATCCTGAATGCAGCCACACAGCTGGCGGTTTGCGGCATCGCGATCAGACCGGTTGCAGGCGTTTTCAATTGTGCCCGCGAAAACGGTGGAACTGGAAGTAACAGTGGCGACAAGCGCCAGGGTAAATATACGGTTCATTTCTTGCCTCTTTGCTTACACCACGGGGCTTCTGCCCTCTTGGATATGTGTAAAATCTGAGGAAACTATGAATCAGATCTGTGGAAAATTCAATCCACCAGATTTTGTGCCCCGGGTGCTGTGGCCGAATACCGCTGGTTAACGGATCGAATCACGCAGCGATTTCAGGCGGTCTGCCAGTTGCCGGCTGTCATATTCGCTTTCCCGTACCAGGCTGTCGAAATGGTTGCGGATCGATTCTACCCGTTCCTTGTCGCGGAAGGCCAGATAGCTTTGTCCCAGGTAGATCACCGCCTGCAAGGGGCCGAAGATTGTGACCGGTGCGGAAAACAGTTTTTTGGCATCAAACAGATAGATCCGCAGTTTCGGATAAAATCTCTCATGCAGCTCCAGCATGTGATCAATCTGGTTCAGGCGATGTTCTACGGGTAACCCGTGATAATAACCTTCGGCGCGGGCGAAGGCTGTCAGTTCATCCACCGGCATGGCGATTTCAAAATCCCACAGGTTCTGACGCATCAGATTCAGCCGGTCTTCGGCAGCCCCAATCGCCTGACGTGCGGTCCGGGCCAGTTGTGGGGCATATTCCCAACGCAGCATTTCACGGGTCTTCAGCACATCCGGCATGGTCGCGGGCACATGGCAGATTTTGTAACCGGCGGCTTCCTGGTGCCAGGCAAGGATCTGTTCATCAACCATGGCGCGGGGGGCGGCGGTCATCTGAACTGAAGACGCCAGCAGGTCTGATGTGCGTTCATGCCGGTCTGTCAGCCCAAGCAACCAGTCAGCAGAGACCCCCAGCGCAGAGGCGCATTCCGCGACCACCTGAGCATTGGGCAGGCGTGGACCGTCACCGGACAAAAGCTGCGAAATGGTAGAACGATCCACGCCCACAGCCAGCGCCAGGCTGCTGCGGTTCAGCTGGGTTTGTTTCAGGGCTTCGCCCAGACGCTGGCGAAACAGCAGGGCGCGGGCACGTTTGTCAATTTTATTCTGCATTGTTTAAAAAATACAACTTTGTTGGATTTTGTTTACCAAGCCCCTGATACCCGAAGTCGTGAATTCATGCGAGGAAAAACAAAAGAAACAAAGATCCGGAAACTGATGGACACCCCGAAACGCACCTGGACAAAAGCAATTCTCTGGCAGGCTCTTGGTCTGTTTTCGATGCTTGTTGTTGGATTTCTGTTCACAGGGTCCATTGCGGTTGGCGGGGCGATGGCGGTTGTGAACGCCCTGATCGGGCTTACCGTTTACATCCTGTTTGAACGGGCCTGGAACCGGATCAGCTGGGGGCGCATCCCCATAAGCGAAGACCTGAAAGAAGGCCTGGAATGAAAAAAAATCTGCCCCGTGTTGAATGGCCGACTTTGTCGCTGCTGATTCTCTGCTACATGGCCTGGGGCCTGGGCACGACATATTTGTCGGCGCTCTGGCTGCCGCTGGGGTTTGTTGTGACGATGTTGGCGATCACTCTGCATTCATCGCTTCAGCACGAAATTCTGCATGGCCATCCATTCGCCAGCCGTTTCTTGTCAGAGGCCACGGTTTTCCCAGCGCCTGGCCTGTTCATTCCCTATCAGCGTTTTCGTGATACCCATCTGGCGCATCACCAGGACTCCATTCTGACCGATCCCTATGATGACCCGGAAAGCAACTTTCAGGATCCGGAGATTTGGGCGAAACGCCCGGCCTGGCAGCAGAAAATCCTGTTGATGAACAACACGCTGGCGGGACGTCTGATTTTTGGTCCGGGCCTGTCAGTGATCTTTTTCGCTGCCTCTGATCTGCGTGCGATCCGGGCGGGGGATCGCGTTGTTCTGATGGGTTGGCTCTGGCATATTCCGGGTGTTGTCATGGTGCTGACCTGGCTGATCGCATACGGTCAGATGCCGCTAGGCCTGTATTTTCTGGCGGCCTATTTTGGGTTCTCAATCCTGAAAATCCGCACCTTCCTGGAACATCAGGCGCATGAACGGGCACGTGCCCGCACCGTGATTATTGAAGACCGGGGGCCATTGGCGTTTCTGTTTCTCAACAACAATCTGCATGTGGTGCATCACATGCATCCGGCGGTGCCGTGGTATCGTTTGTGGGACTATTACAGGAAGAATAAAGATCGCTATCTCGCCCGCAATGATGGCTATCTTTACACTTCCTACGGTGAGGTTTTCCGGCGTTATTTCTTCGCCCGCAAAGACCCGGTGCCACATCCGCTGTGGACGCAAGACCAGGATTAACTCGACATTCAACAGCGCGGCTGGCAGTAAGCGTTCATGCAAGCCTGGATCTGGATATCAATCGCCGCCGCCTTTTCGCAAAATCTGCGCTTTATGCTGCAGAAGCACCTGAAATCGACCAGTTTCAGCACGGCGGGGGCGACGTTTTCGCGTTTTATCTATTCCGCGCCGCTGGTCTGTGTGCTGATCTTTCTTTATGCGCGGATCAGTGATCAGGCGCTGCCTGCGATCCCTTCCGTTTTCTGGCCTTATGCGCTGATCGGGGGGCTTTCGCAGATCCTGGCAACTATGTGCGTCGTCGCGTTGTTTGCGGAACGCAACTTTGCTGTTGGCATCACATTTAAGAAAACCGAAGTCGTGCAGACCGCACTGGTGGGATTCATCGTTTTGGGCGAGGCCGTGACCACCCCGGGCCTGATCGCCATTGGCATCGGCTTCTGGGGGGTGATTTTGCTGTCTGATCCGCCAAAGGGCAAGGTCACGCACTGGTCCCAACGTCTGTTTAACCGCGCCTCTGCGCTGGGTCTGGGATCTGGTGTTTTGTTTGCGTTCTCGGCTGTTGGTTACCGTGGTGCGTCACGGTCACTTGGTCTGGATGATGTGGTGTTGTCCGCGGGTACGACGCTGGCGATTGTTGCCAGCTATCAGGCGCTGATTATGGCGGTCTGGCTGGCCTGGCGCGAACGTGGCGAGATCACCAAAGTTCTGCGGCACTGGCGCGTGGCCGGGCTTGTGGGGATCACGTCGATGATCGGCAGCTTCTGCTGGTTCGCAGCCTTCACGCTGCAAAATGCCGCCTATGTGAAAGCGGTCGGGCAGATTGAACTGTTGTTCAGCTTTATCACGGGGCTTGTGGTGTTTAAGGAAAAAACCAGTGGACGGGAACTGGCGGCGATGGGGTTGATCACCGCTTCTATTCTGCTGCTGATCCTTGTGACGTAAAACGGCCGGTCAGACTGTTATCGGCCATCTGAACATCCAGCGGACGGGAGCCACCCAGGCGCAGGAACAGACTTTCTTCATCATCATTGCGGAAAAACGGTACGCCGGGTTCACGCTTCTGACCGGACAGGCGGATGTGCAGTTCTGCCAGAACGACTTCGGTGATGAAAGGCAGATCAAAGCCGCGTGCGTCATTCAGGGCGATCCATTGAAGTGAAGATAGTTCATCACTGGCGTGGGAAAAATCATCAGGGTCGCCATGCAGCGCAGAAGCATCCGCCATAAAGAACCGCGCATCAAACCGGCGGGGGCGGCCTGGTGGCGTGATGGCGCGGAATACAAATTTCAGCGCATCGCCTGAAGGCGCAAAACCGGTTTTTGCATAGGTCTGCCAGTCAGTTGAGGGGTTTTCCATCTGACCAGGCTGACCAAGAACAAGGCCGGTTTCTTCCCAGAGTTCGCGCACGGCGGCGACCTGCAATGCGCTGACAAGACCGGGGTCGGCATCCTCATCCAGGCGGGTGCGGCAGGGTTCCGGGATTTCGGCGGCCAGAGCCACCGAAGCATCCTCAGCATCTACGGCACCGCCGGGGAAGACGAATTTATTCGGCATAAAGGCCGCCTTCGCCCCGCGCTGGCCCATCAGAACCCGGGCCTTCCCCGCATCCCCATCAGGGGCAGGGCGCACAAGAATGATAGTCGAGGCGTTGCGAATCGCCGTTTTGTCGATGGTCATTGCCTTCTCCTGCACAGGTGGTGTCAGTCACCAAACCCATGCATGCGTTTGGCCCACTGATAGCTGACTACAATTCCTTTCAACCTTGGCAGGAGATAGAGGGACATTGCAACACAGACCACGGTGAAAATTGTGGCAAGCACCAGAGGTTCCGGGCGGAAGGTTTCAAAAACGAACATGATCAGCGGCACCATCAGGTGGCCGACAATCAAAATCGTCAGATAGGCCGGGCCGTCATCTGCGCGGTGATGATGCAGTTCCTGTTCACAGTTGGGGCAGGTGTCGCGTACCTTCAGATAACCCTGCAGCAGTGGCCCTGAACCGCAGTTGGGGCAACGACGACGCCAGCCACGCAGCAGGGCGGGCTTGATCGGACGTTCGTCTGCGACATCGGCAATGCTTGTTGAATCTGTCATTCGCGTTTCCTCAGGATCTCTAAGCTGACGCATCACATAGCCCATCACGACAGGAATTGCGAAGGGTGTGAATGTCGCAGCCCTGGTCCTGCGAAAAACAATTTCTGAAAAAGTTTAAACTTCTGCGACGGAAAATCTGGCGGGCTGCGTTTTACCTTATGAAAGCGCCACAGAGAGAGCATCGCGGCGCTGATGAATGAAAGGTAAGACAATGAAAATGACACGCTTTGGTAAACTGACTTCTGATGCAACCCGCCTGTGGGCGACAACCGGTGCAATTGCCCTTGGCCTGATGATCACGGCTGTTGGTCCGGTTGCTGCTGGTCCGCATGGTGACCGTGAACCGGTTGCCTTTTCTGACATTGACGCAAATGGCGATGGCGAAATCACCGAGGCTGAATTCACCGCACATCGTGCCGCCAAACGCACCGAGCGTTTTGAAACAACCGACACCAACAATGACGGCCTGCTGTCTGAAGATGAAATCAAAGAAGCCGGTGGTCGCCGCGCCGGTCGCCGTGCCTCGCGCATGATTGATCGTTTTGATGCGAATGATGACGGCATGCTGTCCATGGATGAGCTGCCGGAACACGGGCAGGGGCACCGGGGTGGCGATGATGATGACCGCGAAAGCTTCATGGAACGCTTTGATGAGGACAACAATGGTTCCATCAGTGAAGCTGAGTTCGAAGCGGCGAAAGAACACATGCAGGAACGCCGCGGGCGTAACGGCCGTCACCAGGACTAATTGCGGCGGACCGCCCCGGGGGGCTTTACTTCCCCCGGGGCAGATTGAAAAACCAGGCAGGCAGGATTAGCGTTCAGGAATGGCAATGCCTTTTGATTGTGACACGGCGGAAGATGAAGCGCGGCTTCTGATGCATTTTGCATCGGGTGACCGCAACGCTGCTCGCGTGCTGACACAGCGTTTTGCCCCTGTTGCTTTTGGCTATGCCATGCGGCGGCTTGGGGATCGTTCTGTTGCGGAAGACATCGCCCAGGATGCGATGCTGCGGCTTTGGAAAACCGCGCCGGACTGGCAGGAAGGGCGCGCCCGTATTTCGACCTGGCTGTATCAGGTGGTGTCGAACCTTTGCACTGACTGGTTCCGACGTCGGAAAGACTATGGTCAGGCTGGAGATGATGACTTGTCGCAGGTTGTGGACGAGACACATGCCGGGGCAGAAGCACAGTTGCAGCATCAGGCACGGCTGGTGGCATTGAATGCGGCGCTGATGACTTTGCCGGAGCGACAGCGTCTGGCGGTGGAAATGCGCCATATTGAAGGGTTCTCAAACCCGGAAATTGCCGCGGCACTGGACACGCGTGTTGAAGCGGTGGAAAGCCTGACGGCACGGGGCAAACGGGCCCTTGCAAAAGTGCTGGCAGAGAAACAGGATGAACTGGGGTTTCAGGATGGATGACAAAATGACAAATCCACATCAGTCAGATGACGCAATGCTGCAGGGCTTCTTTGATGCTGCCCGTGCGCCTGCGCACGATGCTGAGCCCTCAGGTGATTTTATGGCCCGGATGCTGAATGATGCATTTGATGTCCAGGATGCACAGGCCCCCGTTGTACAGCCCGCTGCGCGCCGCCCCTGGCATGTAGCCCTGCTGGATGCTGTCGGGGGCTGGCCTTCGCTGGCGGGCATGGCCGTGGCGACGGTGGCCGGGGTCTGGATCGGGGTTGTAGGCCCATCGGCCCTTGCTGATTTTGCGGTGACAGGCACGGGCGAATATGACAGCGCGGCGCTGGCCTCTGACTATGGATTGACCAGCGGATTTGAAACCCTGCTGGGCGGGAGCTGAGATTATGACTGAAACACGCACAACAGACTCTGAACCAAAGAAAATGCGCCCCTGGATCAGGGTTCTTTTTGGGGTGTCCCTGTCGCTGAACCTGCTGGTGATTGCCGCAGCAACTGCGATGATCATGCGCTGGGATGGGGACCGTTATGGGCGTGATCACCATCCGGCGGGCGGGGCGGTGACCCTGATCCGGGCGCTGCCGGACAGCCATCGCAGCCAGCTGCGCGATGCTTTTGAACGCCATAATCCGGGTGATCGTGTGACCCGCGCGGAAAGTCGACGTCAGCAGTTTCAGGATATCCTTCTGCTTCTGTCGGTTGAGCCTTTTGACGCGGCCGGGTTCGAAGCCGTGTTGAACCAGCAGGCCGATAAATCAGAAGGCCGCCTCACAGGCGGCGCTGCGGCGCTGACAGAAGTGATTGACCAGATGACTGAGGCTGAACGGGCGACCTATCTTGAAGAAGTCAAGCGCCTTGCAGAACGCCGGCGCCGCCAACGCCGATAAAGTGTTACGCAGCGGACCGGCAGAAACTGACGGTATTGCGCCCCATATTCTTTGACGCGTAAAGTGCCTGATCTGCCTGTTGCAACAAGCCTTCCGGGTGCTGTTGGTTGCCCTGGCCTCCAGGCCCCATAGACACACCAATCGACAGGGTCACGTGGATTGGTTCCATGCCCGGCGCGGGAACAATGGGAATTTCTTCAACAAGACGGCGCAGGCGTTCTGCCGCGCCCCGGGCCTGATCCATCGTCGTATCCGGCATAGCCACCAGGAATTCTTCGCCCCCGATACGCGCAATCAGATCCACATCGCGCAGATTATCCCGCAGGCGATGTGCCACCGCGCAAAGCACCTGATCCCCGACCTGATGCCCCCAGGTGTCGTTCACCTGTTTGAACCGATCAATGTCCATCATCATCACCGCGAAGGAATGGCCGGATGTACGGGAATGTTCGCTGATCCGTGTCAGGTGTGTGAAAGCATACCGGCGGTTATAGAGGCCCGTTAAAGAATCCTGCATCGCAAGGCGCAACCGGTCACGTACAGAATTACGCAGCTGATCAGAACGACGCTTGCGGGTGACCAGGGCATCAATGCGGATTTTCAGTTCTTCTGGGGTGAAACCGCCGGTGATCAGATCATTTGCACCCAGATCCAGTGCGATCACTGCCTGTTGTGGGGCGCCTTCCCGCAGAACCATGATGATCCCTGCATGGCGGGTCGCCGGACGCGAGCGCAGTTCCGAAAGCAGACGCAATCCTTCGTCCTGACGTGTCAGATCGCCCGAAATGACAAACACATCCGGGGCTTTCCCGGTATCGCTGCCTTTCGGTTCCTCCCGGGCCGGCGCAGGCCAGGAGAGTGCGTTTTCCGGGGCAATGACCCGGGTGTTGTGCCGACTGTCCACAGAGGCCAGGGCAGCCTTCCAGGATACCGCATCCCCGCCTGGCGCAATCAGGGCGACATTGGCAGGTTTTACAAAGTCAGACGCAATCTCTGCAAAGCCCAGTTCGCGGGATGTATCATCGCGCAGGCGCAGTTCATTTTCTGTTTCCCGGGCACGCAGCAGGCTGCGTACACGTGCAAGCAGCGTCATTTCATCCAGAGGTTTTGGCAGATAATCCTGCGCACCTGCACGCAGGGCGGCGATGCGTGCCTCTGCGCTGTTGCAGGTAATCGACATAACCACCGGGCAATCCCGGGTCAGCGGGTCTTTCTGCAGTTGTGCGCAGACAGCGTCACCTGACATATCTGGCAGCTCATGGCTGAGGATGATGAGATCCGGGTTTTCCCTTTTGGCAATCTCCAGCGCATCTGCGCCGGTGCCCGCTTGAGAAACGTGATAACAGGCACCCGTCAGGCGGACCTTCAGCATAATGCGATTGGTCGCTACATCGTCAACAATGAGGATGCGTCCTGCCATACTGTTTCTCACCTATTTCGAATTTACTGTTGATCTCTTCTCCGGCAGAATACTTAAAAAAAGCTTTCACAAGGGTTAACAGAATGACGATGACGCGGGAGTCCGCCGAGACAATTGGTTTACAGGTTCTGGCCTGGCTGGTGGGCAATGAAGACCTGCTTCCGGTCTTCCTTGGGGCTTCCGGCGCGTCGGAGGCAGACATCCGTCAACAGGCTGGAAACGCTGAGTTTCTCGGATCTGTTCTGGATTTTATCCTGATGGATGACGCCTGGGTCACGCAGTTCTGTGACGGGCAGAATCTACCCTATGAACGGTTGATGCAGGCCCGGATGAGTCTTCCGGGTGGTGAAATTGTTAACTGGACCTGATCAACTCACCATAAATGGGTAACCACGTTTTGGGGTGATTCTCCTGTTTCAGAGATCCACCTCAAGCACGCCGCCTGGTTTGGCCGCGCGGGACTGACAAAGGATAATCGCGTTTTCGCGTTCCTTATTGGACAGCACAAAATCGCGATGTTCGGCTTCGCCTGAAATCAGCCCGCATTTGCAGACCCCGCACAGACCGTCGGAACATTTCACGTCAATATGCACGCCCGCGGCCAGGATGGCGTCGGTCGGGGCCTCATCTGCTTTGACTTCAATCACCTTACCGGATTTCGCCAGTTTCAGAGTGAAATCGTGGTTCTCATAGTCCGGCGCGTCGGGCACGGCGAAATATTCCAGATGGCGCGCCTCTTCCGGGAAACCGCCGGCCTCTGCCGCGTCCATCACGCCATTCATATAGGCATCCGGCCCACAGGTATAAACATGCATGCCCGGCTTATATTGCAGCAGGGCATTCAGATCGGCGCGGGTGTCTTCATCTGAGAAATGCAGGTGTACTTTATCCGCCCAAGGCATATTCGGCAGATCGTTAAGGAAACCCGCATTGGCGCGTTTGGAACAGGAATAATGCAGGGCGAAATCTTTGCCCAGGGCGTGCAGGCGATGCGCCATGGCGATCATGGGGGTCACGCCAATGCCGCCGCCCATAAGGAAGGTGAAGCTGGCGTCTTCCGCTAGTGGGAAGTGGTTGATCGGGTGCGAGATAAAGACCTTGCGCCCTTCTTCAAAGATCCGGTGCATTAGTTTTGATCCGCCACGCCCGCTGTCTTCCCGCAGAACCGCGATCTGATATTTGCTGCGATCCGCAGGATTGCCGGACAGGGAATATTGCCGGAAGAACTCTGGCGCGACCACCACGTCAATATGGGCACCCGCCGTCAAAGGCGGCAGGTCGGATCCATCGGGCAGGCTGAATTCATATTTCGTCACGCCTTCGGTCATTTTCTCAGCCTTAGAGATCACAACCTGCATCACCGGGCTTTCCGCCTGGTCCGCGGTGTAGATATGTTCCGGCGGCAGGCCCTGCGCGCGGCGGGTTTTGTGTTCGTCGGCTGCGATCATTTCGCCATAAGCCTGAATGCCGGCCTCCCGATCCATCGGCGCAGGCCAGCCCCAGGGTGGCGGGGCAAGCGGCGCAGGATAAACGGCCAGGGTCTGATCTTCATATTTCAGATCCAGATTTTTCTGTAGCGCACGCGCATTCACAGGCGCGGCCGGGGCGCGGTAGGCCCCGTCATCCAGCATCTCAAGATCCCACCACCATTTCTTACCGGGAACGACTTCGCCATTGCCAACAAAGTCATCAAGCTTTGCCAGAAGTTTCGCAGATCCCGGCGCAGTCATGGCGAGTTTGCGGAAGGGTTCTTCCTTAAACAGGCCTTCAAGGTTCCAGGGACAGGTCTTCATGCAACGCCCGCACATGGCCCCGTTTTTATTGGTGATGCGATAGGTCGTGCACTTCTGACTGTCGGATTTCCAGATTTCATAGCCGTTGAACATCAGCTTTGGCCCGGCGGTAATGGCACCAGACGGGCATTCGCGGGCGCATTTGTTGCAGGCTTCGCAGAACTTCTGCAGGCCGAAATCAATCGGCTTGTCGTGGGTCATCGGCATATTGGTGGTGACAACGCCGGATTTCAGACGCGGACCCAGGAAGGGGTTCAGGATGACCTCGCCAATGCGGGATACCTCACCCAGACCGGACAGCAATAACAGCGGCGGGTGCAGAACCTCATCATCCATCACGCTATGCACACGCGCGGTATAACCCAGGCGGCGGATATGTTCGGCCAGAACCCCGCCCAACAGGGAAAACCGCAGATAGGCCCGCATCGATTGCGCACAGGCGATCCAGTCGTCGCCAGACGCGCCTTCCATGGTTTCGTGGCCCTGATCAATCACCATGGAAATGGCGTTGTCATGGTAAGGCGTGATCACTTGCCCGGCGGCGTCATGGCTATAATAGGCGTAATCGGGGCAGGCCGACAGACCGCAGGCGTCGACGCCCAGCCAATACAGCGCAGCTTTGATATTGGTGGCGTTTTTATCGGGGTCCAGGGTCGACGGATGCACCTCTGCCGCTTCGCCATCCTGCAACAGAATAAACGCCCCAAGAGACGGGCGAAAGGCAAATGCAGACGCCGATTTGCGCATGAAATTCCCGTTCTTCGCCCCGTCCTGCACATGTTTGCCAAGGTCACCAAACAGCGAACGCGCAAACATATTTGCGCGTTTTGGCACGCGGGCGACATTCACGGCGTCAATATAAGTGGTCGTATCTTCCACCCGTTTCAGCGTTTCAAACGGATGCGTGCCTTTCACGTAATCGCGTTTGGCGTATGGATCGCGGTTCTTTGCGTTCTTCGCCTGTTTGCCCAGCCCCTGCGTCCAGGACATCCCACCGCTTTGCCCCGGTGCAATGGGCTGATCCGGGGCCATTTCCAGCGTGGTTGTCACAACGGAAATCGTGAAGTCCCGCCCGATGAACGGGTTCGTCAGCTGGCCATCATCCATCGCCGCCAGCCCGCTTTCCAGCGCAAGGTGATCAAGATGCACATCCGTCGCAGCCATGGAATGCGCGCGGGCGTCATAACCAAGGGAGCGGATATAACTGGCCAGCGTCACAGCGCTTTCCATCCCACGCAGGGCGGCGCGCTGTTCATGGGCATCCCGGATCCAGTCACTGCCGGTTTCATCCACACGCGGATCGCGTTGATGGTCATACATCATAACAATCGCGTGGCTGTGATGGTGACAGTCAGGGTTTGGCGTGCGCAGGGCTTCACGCAGGTTGGCCATCACCACATCAACACCAGCGGCCAGGGTTTTCACCTGCATGGTTTCAAGCTTATTACCCAACCGCGCCACATCTGGGTTTTCAATGGGTTCCGGCAGCCAGGCCCCCTGCGGGATCGCACAGACACCGGCCATAGGTGTGTCACAGAAATACGCAAAGCTTTTCAGGTGGCCGCTGCGTTCCTGCAAATCTGCTGGGATCTCTGCGATTTCCTTTTTGACCAGCCCTTCGCGCGTCGCATCCAGCATCGCCTGATATTCCTGCATCGCATTGACAATCGACAGGGGATCATCCGGGCGACGGAAGGAAAGCCCGGCCTGGGGCGCAAGTTGATCGGCACTTTCAGCGCGCACAACACGTGTCAGTTTCTCAAGCGGATAAGCGCCCTGATGAAAGGGACGGTTTTTATAGGAAAAGAGCTTGCCCATGGATCGGATCTTTCGGCTGGCTGTGTGGGGTCAGAGACGTTGCAGCGGGTCGTCTTCACCCGTGCGCAATTTTGAAAGGAGCGCGCGCAACTGCGTGCTTTCCCCTGCTGTCAGTTTATCTTCGAAATGTGCGGCGTTGCTGGCTGCGAACTGGCTGGCGAGATCCAGGCGTTTTTCGGCTTCTGCCGTCAGGCCCACGCGGGTTGTGCGCTTGTCTTTGTCGCCACCCTGCCGTTCGATCAACCCGCCCGCTTCCATCTGGCGCAATGCGCGCGAGGTTGCGGTGCGGTCAATGCCAACGAAATCCGCGATGTCGGAAGGTTGTGACAATCTCTGCGGCCCGGCGGCCAACAGAATACACCAGGTGATACGGGTCAGGCCGATTTCTTTCAGGCGATTTTCAAAACCGCGTTCAAGCTGCCGCGCGGTTACAGAAATCTGATAGCCAAGAGAGGCGTGAAGGTCATAGGGTTCAGTCATGGTGATTGACAATGTCAATTAAATGCAGATCGGTCAAGATAATTCTGGCAAGACGTCCCGGTACAACCTAAAGATTCACCCAACGAGACCGCCCATCAGGGCGGAAGAGGAGGAAGCCGAATGGCAAAAGATATTGGGGCGCTGCTGTTTGATAAGGACGGCACATTATTTGACTTTGAAGGCACCTGGGGGCAGTGGGCCGTGCGGGCGTTGGCGGAAATCACCGCCACACCGGAAGAAGCCAAGGCGCTGGGCGAACATATGGGCGTGGATGCGGAAACCGGAAAGTTTCAGCCCGGATCTGTGATCATCGCAGGCACGCCGCATGAAATCGTTGCCAAAGCGCGGGAGTTGCGTCCGGATTTTGATGCGGATGAACTTTACACAACCATTAATCGAATCGCGACAGAGGTGATCCCGGTTGAGGTCACGCCTCTGCCACCGCTGTTAAAAACGTTCCGCGATATGGGGATGAAGCTGGGTGTTTGTACGAATGACACCCTGGAACCAGCCTATGCGAATCTGACCCATGCCGGGGTGCGCGATGACTTTGACCTGGTGCTTGGTGCGGACAGCGGCCATGTGCCCAAACCCGCGCCGGATGGCCTGTTTGTTTTTGCGAAACATGTGGGCGTTGATCCCGCGCGTTGCGCCATGGTGGGCGACAGTCTGCATGATCTGCAATCCGGCCGCGCGGCGGGCATGAAAACCATTGCAGTGCTGACGGGCGTTGCACCGACGGAAGAGCTTGCCCCTTACGCGGATGTTGTCCTGCCGGATATCAGCCACATTCCGGCCTGGCTGGCAGAATAATCCAGAATTTTAAAAGGGCAGAGATCACTCTGCCCTTTTTTCGTGGCGCTGCCGGGGTTGTCCGGATGTTGCGCATAAGAATTTTAAGCGGCGAAAAGCGCAGCTTCGGATTTTGAAAGCGACATTTTCTGTCGCGAATGTCTGCGATTTGGCGTGACGCAGCGGGTCTTCTGTTCGCAACAGTTATGAACGGAGCGCAACATGGCAGATCCCAAACGCAGAAAACGGTCGGGTGGCCGCGCAGGCAACACCCGGCGCGAGGCCGCAGCGATTGACCAGATGCCCTGGCGTCTGCCGCAGAATATTGACCGCCCGACCGAGCCTCTGACACCGGAAGGCGTGGAGGCCGTTCATGATGGCGCTATGCGTATTCTGGAAGAGATCGGCATTGATTTCCTGAATGAGGAAGCGATTGAGATCTTTAAAGAAGCGGGCTGCAAAGTTGACGGCGAAAACGTGAAGATGGATCGTGAATGGGTGATGGAGATGCTGTCCCATGCCCCATCCGACTTTCACATCACCCCGCGCAACCCGGATAAACAAATTCACGTGGGCGGCAAAACCATGCTGTTCGGCAATGTGTCTTCCCCCCCGAATTATTACGACATCGAACAGGGTCGCAAAACCCCGGGCACCCGTGAACAATGCGCCAATCTGCTGAAACTGACCCAGTATTTCAACTGCATCCACTTCGCAGGTGGTTATCCTGTGGAACCTGTGGATGTGCATGCATCGGTCCGTCACCTGGACGTGGTGCATGACAAGCTGCTGCTGACCGATAAAGTCGTGCATGCCTATTCTCTGGGCAAAGAGCGCGTTGAAGACGTGATGGAAATGGTGCGCATTGCCGGTGGTATGACGCATGAGGAATTCGACGCCCGTCCGCATATGTACACCAACATCAACTCCACCTCGCCCCTGAAGCATGACGAACCAATGATTGATGGTTGTCTGCGCCTTGCACGTCGCGGTCAGGCGATCTTTGTGACGCCGTTTACCCTGGCGGGTGCGATGGCACCTGTGACCATGGCAGGCGCTGTGGCGCAGTCTATTGCCGAGGCCCTGGCGGCCATTGTCCTGTTCCAATACGTGCGCCCGGGCGTGCCCTGTGTGATCGGGACATTCACCTCAAACGTCGATATGAAATCCGGCGCACCGGCGTTTGGCACGCCAGAATATATGCGCGCCACGCAGATGACCGGCCAGATGGCGCGCTTCTACAAACTGCCGATGCGCGCAAGCGGCTCCTGTGCGGCCAACGTACCGGACGGGCAGGCGATGTGGGAAACCTCAAACGCGCTTTGGTCTGCTGTGCAATCCGGCACAAACATCGTTTATCACGCGGCGGGCTGGCTGGAAGGCGGTCTGATCGCAAGCCCCGAAAAATTCATCATGGATTGCGAAGTGATCCAGATGATCCAACGCTATATGGAACCCGCGATCACCGCTGCGGGACCGGATGAAATCGCATTTGATGCGATCAAAGAGGTTGGTTCTGGCGGGCATTTCTTCGGGATTGACCACACCCAGGAACGCTATGAAACTGCTTTCTATCAGCCCTTTGTGTCTGACTGGCGCAACTTTGAGGCCTGGGAAGTAACCGGCGGCATGTGGACGGCCGAACGTGCCCATCGCACCTATAAGCAGATCCTTGAGGAATTTGAGGCACCTGCGATGGATGTGGCGATTGCGGATGAGTTGCGCGAATTTGTTGAACGCCGCAAACGCGAGGGCGGTGCGCCAACCGATTTCTGATCTGTTGTAAATCCGGGAAAAGGGCCGCTTTACTGCGGCCTTTTTTGTCTGTGACTGCCAGATCTGAAAAGTAGTTCAACCTTTACAGACCCTTGAAAATTAAGGCTCCTGTTAACAGGTCTCTGCGACTGTGATCCCAGGAAAAGGGGTTTTCTATGCATGGGCTGATTAACAGATCAATTCAGTGTTTTACCCGCGATACCTATGGCGAACAGGTCTGGGCGCAGGTGATGGAACGGGCGGATACCGGCTATGTCGGATTCGAAGCGATGCTAAGCTATGAAGATGATGTCAGCTATCAGGTGCTCGACGCCCTCGCTTTGGTGCTGAGCCGGACGCGCCAGGAAGTGATGGAAGATATCGGGACCTATCTGGTCAGCCATGAAAAAATCGGGGCTGTTCGTCGTTTGTTGCGTTTCAGTGGTGTGACTTTCGCCGATTTTCTGCACTCCCTTGATGAATTACACGAACGCGTGCGCCTTGCTGTGCCCGAACTTATCGTGCCGCAACTGACGTTGAAGGAACATGCCAGTGGGCGTTTCAGTCTTCATTCCGCCTGGGAACATCCGGATTTTGGTTATGTTGTCATGGGGCTTTTGCGCGGCATGGCGGATGATTACGGGGCCCTTGTTTTCATGGATCATCAGGGGGTTACCAAATACGGCGAAGTGATTTCCATCGAGGTTGTGGAGGCGGATTTCGCCGAAGGCCGTTCCTTCATGCTGGGATCTGATGCGGAGGCTGCGCATGGCTGAGGAAAATGAAATGCAGTTGCAGGATATGGAGGCGCTTGATCAGCTTATGCCAATGAACCTTCACGTCAGCGAAACCGGTCATATCACGCATGCCGGGCCGACGGTTCAGAAGATATTCGGCGATGCGTCATTGGAAGGCATGCGCTTTCTTGAGGTCTTTGAGGTCCGACGTCCGGGCGGCGTGAATTCAGTCACCGCGCTGCAGAAGGCCACGGGGCGGGTGTTGCACCTGACCTTCCGCCATGACCCTGCTGGCCGGTTCAAGGCCCTGGCTGTCGGGGCGGGTGACGGTAAAGATCTGATCGTAAATATGTCTTTCGGCATCTCCGTGATCGAAGCGGTGCAAAATTACAATCTGACCAGTGCTGATTTTGAACCAACCAATCTTGCTGTTGAGATGCTGTTTCTGGTGGAAGCAAAAACCGCTGTGCTGGATGAGTTGCGACAGCTGAACGGGCGGCTGGAAGGTGCGCGCGTCGTGGCTGAGGCGCAGGCAACGACAGATATGCTGACGGGGCTTGGCAATCGACGCGGGATGGATCTGAAGTTGGCAGACCTGATGGAGCGGAACGAACGTTTTGGTCTCATGCATATTGATCTGGATTATTTCAAAGATGTGAATGACACCCTGGGCCATGCCGCCGGTGATCATGTGTTAAAGATCGTTGCCAAAATCCTGCGCGACGAAACTCGTGAAGGGGACATGGTGGCGCGCGCCGGGGGGGATGAATTTGTACTGCTTTTTCCAAGGCTGACCAATACGGAACGCCTGAACGATATCGCGCATCGTATTATTGCGAAACTGGAACAGCCCATTGAATTTGAAGGGGAAACCTGCCGAATTTCCGGGTCGGTTGGCACAACGGTTTCTGACTTCTATAAATCCCCCACGGCGGAACGGATGCTGGCGGATGCAGATGTGGCGCTTTATGCGTCCAAGCATAAAGGCCGCGCACAAGCCACGGTCTGGTCCGAACATCTGGCGGCGGCAACCCAGGCAGAAATGGCCAATGCGCCCCCGTCTCGCGAAACCCGCCACTAGTTGCTGGCATGCGAAAAATACAGCGCCCCTTGCAGCCGGGTCTGGTCGATACTAAGACTCTGTTAAGACTATAGCTCTATCGATCAAGTGACAGAAGCAGGCAGGTACTGATGAACGATCCACATGAATTCTACATGAACACCCTTGTTCCTATGGTTGTCGAACAGACATCCCGCGGCGAACGGGCCTATGATATTTTCTCACGCCTGCTGAAGGAACGGATTATTTTCCTGTCCGGCCCGGTGCATGATGGCATGTCCAGCCTGATCGTCGCGCAGCTTCTGCACCTTGAAGCAGAAAATCCGACCAAGGAAATTTCCATGTATATCAACAGCCCCGGCGGTGTTGTGACCTCCGGCCTGTCGATCTACGACACGATGCAGTACATCAAGCCAAAGGTTTCTACCCTTTGTGTTGGTCAGGCCGCGTCCATGGGGTCGCTTCTGCTGGCCGCTGGTGAAGCCGGTATGCGTTATTCCCTGCCGAATTCCCGCGTGATGGTGCATCAGCCATCCGGCGGATACCAGGGCCAGGCAACTGACATTATGATTCACGCCCAGGAAACGCAGAAACTGAAAGATCGTCTGAACGCGATTTACGTGAAACACACCGGTCAAAAGATGAAAGCGGTTGTGGATGCGCTGGAACGTGACAACTTCATGTCCGCAGAAGACGCAAAAGAATGGGGTCTGATCGACGAAATCGTGGAAAACCGCGATAAATCGGCTGATTAACCCTGACCGCAGGATCATTGGAAAGTGATGATTTTGCGATTGTAGAAGATCAAGGGGTGCCCTAAACTCATGTAAAGGGCGCTCCGGCCGGGCGAAATACGCACCGGGGCTCAAAAGGGCCGCAACGGGGCAAAAGCCTCAGAGGATGAAGATGGCGAATAATTCTGGTAACGACAGCAAGAACACTCTCTACTGCTCCTTCTGCGGCAAAAGCCAGCATGAGGTGCGCAAGCTGATCGCCGGCCCAACGGTTTTTATCTGCGATGAATGCGTGGAACTCTGCATGGATATCATCCGTGAAGAAACAAAATCTGCCGGTCTGAAATCATCTGAAGGCGTGCCGACCCCGCTGGAAATCTGTCAGGTTCTGGATGATTATGTCATCGGTCAGGCCCATGCGAAACGCGTGCTGTCTGTTGCGGTGCATAACCATTACAAACGTCTGAATCACGCCAGCAAAAACGGCAGCGATATTGAGTTGGCCAAATCCAATATCATGCTGATTGGTCCGACCGGTTGTGGTAAAACTCTTCTGGCACAAACACTTGCACGCATTCTGGATGTGCCGTTCACCATGGCGGATGCCACCTCTCTGACCGAGGCCGGTTACGTTGGTGAAGATGTTGAGAACATCATTCTGAAACTGTTGCAGGCGTCTGAATACAACGTGGAACGTGCGCAGCGCGGCATCGTTTACATCGACGAAGTTGATAAAATTACCCGCAAGTCCGACAACCCGTCCATCACCCGTGACGTATCTGGTGAGGGCGTGCAGCAGGCGCTGTTGAAAATCATGGAAGGCACTGTGGCCTCTGTTCCGCCGCAAGGTGGCCGGAAGCACCCGCAGCAGGAATTCCTGCAGGTCGACACCACAAATATCCTGTTTATCTGCGGCGGCGCATTTGCCGGGCTTGATAAGATTATCGGGCAACGTGGCAAAGGGTCTGCCATGGGCTTTGGCGCGGATGTACGTGAAGAAAACGAAAAATCTGTAGGCGAGCATTTCAAAGATCTCGAACCGGAAGATCTGCTGAAATTCGGTCTGATTCCGGAATTCGTTGGCCGTCTGCCAGTGATTGCGACGCTTGAGGATCTGGATGAAGACGCGCTTGTCACCATCCTGACCAAGCCGAAGAACGCGCTTGTGAAGCAATATCAGCGTCTGTTTGAGATCGAAGAAACAGAATTGAAGTTCACCGACGAAGCCCTGGTTGCAATTGCCCGCCTGGCGATTACCCGCAAAACCGGTGCCCGTGGCCTGCGTTCCATCATGGAAAACATCCTGTTGGATACCATGTTTGAGTTGCCAGGGCTGGAAAGCGTTGCAGAGGTCGTTGTGAACGAAGAGGCCGTCAATTCCGAGGCGGCACCGCTTTTGGTGCATGGCGACGCCAAACAGGAAGAACCGGCCAGCGCCGGTTGATCAACCAGATACCAGGCCCCGCGCACGAAAGTGACGCGGGGCTTTTCTTATGTCGCAGGGGCGAATCATGACAACAGATGTGACGCATATCACTTCGGGTTCCACATTTGAGGCTGCCGTCAGCTATTCCCGCGCCGTTGTGACGGATGGCTGGGTGTTTGTGTCGGGCACAACCGGTATGGATTACGGCACCATGACCCTGCCGGATGATGTGCAAAGCCAGTGTCGCAACACGCTGAACAATATTGATCAGGCGTTGAAGGCGGCGGGCAGCAGCCTGGATCATGTGGTGCGGGTGCGTTATATCCTGCCGGATGGTGCGGATTTTGAACCTTGCTGGCCTCTGTTGCGTGCAGCATTTGCAAAGGCAAAACCGGCGGCCACCATGTATGTCGCCGGGCTGATTGATCCGAAAATGAAGATCGAAATCGAAGTCACCGCACGGTTGCCATAATATCGCCGACCCTGCGTGAAATCGCAAAGTGACTGGACCCTGGCAGGCAGATGGTCCATATGAAAGAGAACCAAACCCGGAGGGCATTATGCGCTTTATTCTTTCGCTTCTTACATGGTGGCGTGGTCAGACTGTCGGCTTTCAGCTGTTTACCTGGCGCAATGGCGTGAAGGTTGGCGAAGATGAGCTGGGCAATGTCTATTACCGCACCCGGGATGATAAGCGCCGCTGGGTCATGTATGCCGGTGAACCCGAAGCATCCCGGGTGTCCCCTGACTGGCACGGCTGGCTGCATCACACCTGGGATGAGCCGCCGACAGACAAGCCGCTGGAACATAAGCCCTGGGAAAAAGAACATCAGGAAAACCTGACCGGTACCGCACTGGCCTATGCGCCTGCGGGCTCTTTGCGTCAGGCAAAGCCAGCGGATCGTCGCGATTACGAAGCCTGGTCACCTGAATAAACCGTCACCTGAATAATTATCAGTAAATCTGTAGGGTTCAGCAATGTCTGAGAATAAATCCGAAGTTCTGGCCGGCGGTATCGTGCTGGCCGCCGCTGTTGGCTTCCTTTTCTATATGGGGCAGGTCGCAGGCCTTTCCGCCGCTTCTGGCAGTGATTACGCACTGACCGCCAGTTTCCGTTCTGCGGAGGGCATCAGTGTGGGGACCGACGTGCGCCTTGCTGGCGTGAAAGTCGGCACAGTCACCGGCATGGAACTGAACCCGCAGAACTATCGCGCAGATGTTCAGATCGCGGTGCAGGACGGTATTGAGCTGTCAGAAGACACATCCATCCTGATTTCGTCTGAAGGCCTACTGGGTGGGAACTTTGTTGAACTGATCCCAGGCGGCTCGCCCTTCAATCTGGAAGCAGGCGGCGAGATCGAAGATACGCAAGGCTCTGTCAGTCTGATTTCCCTCTTGGTGAAATTCGTGGCCGGGGACGGCGGCGAATGAAAAACCTTATCCCTGCGCTTTTTTTTGCTCTGACGGCCTCTTTCGCTTCCGCACAGGAAGCGTCACTGGGCGCGGGAGGCGTGCTGCGCGGGCTGGATAAGGTCAATGGCAACCTCAGCGATATTGAACTGAACAATGGCGCAACAGCGGAATTCGGACGTCTGAATGTGACTCTGGAAGAATGCCGCTTTCCCACAGGCAACCCGTCTGGCGATGCCTGGGCTTATCTGAATATCACTGATTCGCGCGATGACACACAGTTGTTTGCGGGCTGGATGGTGGCGTCTTCCCCCGCGCTGAATGCGCTGGATCACCCGCGTTACGACGTCTGGGTGCTGCGTTGCAGCACGGAACCTGTGTCCGGCGCATCTGAATAAGCCAGAAAATCTGCATCTGTATCCAGGGCTGCCTGTAGTTGCCGGTGGTATTGCGCGCGCGGGATCTCAACCGCACCAAGGCTTGCCAGGTGGTCGGTGATGAATTGGGTATCAAGCAGGGTAAATCCGCAGCGCGTCAGATGTGCCGTCAGATAGGTTAGCGCGACCTTTGATGCATTCACCTGGCGCGAAAACATGCTTTCCCCGAAAAACGCCCCGCCAAGGGAAACACCATAGGCCCCGCCGATCAGTACGCCATCTGCGATGACCTCGATAGAATGGGCGAACCCGGCTTCATGCAGCTCACAGTAAAGCCTGCGGATCGTGTCGTTGATCCAGGTGTCATCCCGGTCAGCGCAACCTTCCAGCACACCTTCAAAATCGCCATTCAGCGTCACATCAAACCCGCCGCGACGGATATGTTTGCGCAGGCTTTTTGAGATGTGGAAATCGTCCAGCGGCAGCACACCCCGCATGCGCGGATCGACCCAGAAAAGTTCCGGATCATCGCGGCTTTCGGACATGGGGAAGACGCCATTTGCATAGGCATTCAGCAATAGATGCGCTGTGATGTCCTCGGACATGTGTGGCCCGCTCCTTATGCGGGGCGGGCCGGGAAGGCCTTAGCCCATATTGGTTTCAAGCCATTTTTCAAGCCAGTGGATGTTGTAATCCCCGGTCAGAACATCGTCTTCTTCCAGCAGTGCGTGGAAAAGCGGCACAGTGGTGTCGACACCATCGATGATCAGCTCGCCCAGGGCGCGTTTCAGACGTGCCAGCGCTTCCGGACGATCACGACCATGCACAATCAGCTTGCCGATCAGGCTGTCGTAATAAGGTGGGATGGAATAACCGGTATAAAGGGCTGAATCCATACGCACACCCAGGCCACCAGGCGCGTGGAATGCTGTCACTTTGCCCGGGCAGGGCGAGAAGTTCGGCAGCTTTTCCGCGTTGATCCGGACCTCGATAGAATGGCCATCAAGCACCAGATCATCCTGGCCAAAGGTCATCGGTTCACCCGCAGCAACCAGCAGCTGTTCACGCACCAGATCCTGGCCGTAAATGCATTCAGTTACAGGATGTTCCACCTGAAGACGGGTGTTCATTTCGATGAAATAGAACTCGCCGTTTTCATACAGGAATTCGATGGTGCCCGCGCCGATATAGTTGATACCTGCAACAGCTTTGGCACAGGTCTCACCGATCTGCTTGCGCAGTTCCGGGGTGATGTTGGGGCCCGGGGCTTCTTCGAACACTTTCTGGTGACGACGCTGCAGGGAACAATCGCGTTCACCAAGGTGTACCGCATTGCCTTTGCCGTCGCCAAAGACCTGAACCTCAATATGGCTTGGGGTTGTCAGGTATTTTTCGATGTAAACTTCGTCGTTGCCGAAAACAGATTTGCCTTCAGACCGTGCGGTGCGGAAAGCAACCTCAAGATCATCAGCCGTTTTCGCAAGCTTCATACCACGGCCACCGCCGCCGGCAGTTGCCTTGATGATCACAGGGTAACCCATGTCATCCGCGATCTTTTTGGCTGTTTCGTAATCAGGCACACCACCGTCAGACCCAGGCACACAAGGCACGCCAAGCTTCTTCATGGTGTCTTTCGCGGTGATCTTATCGCCCATCATACGGATGTGTTCCGCTGTCGGGCCGATAAAACCGATGTCATGGTCTTCCAGCGCCTGCACAAAGCCAGCGTTTTCAGACAGGAAACCATAGCCCGGATGCACAGCTTCGGCACCGGTGACTTCGCAGGCTGCGATGATGGAAGAAACAGACAGATAGCTGTCTGTGCCCGGGGGCGGGCCGATACAGATGGCTTCATCCGCCATCCGTACGTGCATGGCATCCGCATCAGCGGTGGAATGAACAGCCACAGTGGCAACGCCCATTTCACGCGCGGCGCGGATCACACGCAGGGCAATCTCACCCCGGT
The DNA here is from genome assembly GCF_016123485.1 of Halocynthiibacter styelae. GTDB lineage: Bacteria > Pseudomonadota > Alphaproteobacteria > Rhodobacterales > Rhodobacteraceae > Halocynthiibacter > Halocynthiibacter styelae. The sequence continues at coordinate 234,933 of NZ_JADCKQ010000003.1, forward strand.
TTGCGATCAGGATTTTTTTGAACATACCTGACCCGCCTTACTCGATGACCATCAGTGGCGCGCCATATTCCACAGGATCGGAATCTGCGACAAGAATGCGCTTCACGGTGCCGGATTTCGGTGCCGGGATGTGGTTCATGGTTTTCATAGCTTCAACGATCAGAACAGTGTCGCCTTCAGCAACTGTCTGGCCGACGGTCACGAAAGGTGCAGCACCAGGTTCAGCCGCCAGATAAGCGGTGCCTACCATTGGGGATGTCACAGCGCCAGGCAGGTTTGCCGGATCAGCTTCTTCCGCAGCAGCTGCGGCGGCGGCAGGTGCTGCAGCCGGGGCAGCCGCAAGGGGGGCCGCAACGGCAGCAGGTGCGGCGATCTGTGTAACGATCTGTTGTGCGCCACGGCTGATCCGGACGTTCAGGTGATCGTGGTCGCTGTATTCGCGCTTAACCTGCAGTTCGTTCAGGTCGTTTTCTTCCAGAAGCTCCGCCAGAGCGCGGATGAATTCAACGTCAGAACTATGTTTATCTTTTGTCATGGGTGTCCCCGGTTTCCTCTTTCGCCCGCATTTTTACTGTCGCAGGCTTTCAATTCTCTGCCGCTTATACGCTACAACAGCCCGGCTGCAAACCCTGCTTTCCCATAGGTCAGCGGGGGAATTTCGCCTGTTTTTCCTCAACTATCTATAAATATGGGCATTCCGTGTAATTGCTGCGCTGCGGCGGAATATGTAAATTTTACCAATTGATAAAAAATTGAACCTGTGTCACGATTTTTGTCAGAGGAGAACTGTAAATCCAGCGGGGAGGCCACGATGCCAAACAGCCAGATGACTCCGGGCATAGCCCCGGCGCGCCTTGAAGACGGCGCATATGAGGACAACTTCAGCGACCTTCATCCGGGCTATGCCCCGCATGAAGCTTTGGTGGCGGCGGACAGATGTTATTTCTGCCATGACGCGCCTTGCACCACGGCCTGTCCGACAGATATCGACATCCCGATGTTCATTCGCCAGATCCAGGCGGGCATGCCGGATGAGGCAGCGAAAACCATTCTCAGCCAGAATATCCTGGGCGGCATGTGTGCGCGGGTCTGCCCAACCGAAACCCTTTGCGAAGAGGTCTGCGTCCGGGAAACCGCCGAAGGCAAGCCCGTGGAAATTGGTCGTTTGCAACGCTTTGCGACCGACAGCCTGATGTCCCACGCGGATCAGCCTTTTACCCGCGCTGAAAGCACCGGCAAAAAAATCGCCGTGATTGGCGCCGGACCTGCGGGCCTGTCTTGTGCGCATCGTCTGGCGTCACATGGTCACGACGTTGATATGTTTGATGGTCGCGCCAAAGCGGGTGGCCTGAATGAATTTGGTATTGCCGCTTATAAATCCACCAATGATTTCGCCGCGCGTGAGGTCGAATGGCTGATGTCTATCGGCGGGATTTCCCTGACATATGGCAAACGTCTGGGTGAAAACCTGGATCTGGCCACCTTGCAAAGTGACTATGACGCCGTGTTCCTGTCTATCGGTCTGGCCGGGGTGAATGCTCTGCGTGCGGATGGCGAAGACAAAGACGGCGTGCGTGACGCGGTCGATTTTATCTCTGATCTGCGCCAGGCGGATGATCTGGCAAAACTGCCCGTTGGGCGCAATGTGGTGGTCATCGGTGGCGGCATGACAGCGGTGGATGCCGCCGTGCAGTCCAAACTGCTCGGCGCAGAAAACGTCACAATTTCCTATCGTCGTACCCGCGATAAAATGGGGGCCTCTGGTTTTGAACAGGATCTCGCCGCCGTACATGGCGTGCGCATTCTGGAAAACACCCAGCCCAAACGCGTGCTGGGGAACGGAAAATGCGAAGGCATTGAATTGGAATACACCACGGATGATGGATCCGGCCTGAAAGGCACCGGCGAAATCGTGACCCTGCCAGCGGATCAGATCTTCAAGGCCATTGGTCAGACACTGGGTGAAACACCTGAGGGGGTGAAACTGGAAGGGCGCAAGATCGCTGTGACTGACAGCGGCGCGACCAGCCTTAGCGGTGTCTGGGCTGGCGGTGATTGTGCATCCGGTGGCGACGATCTAACCGTGACAGCGGTGGCCGAGGGCCGGGATGCTGCGGAAGATATCAACAAAAGCCTGATGGGCTGAGGGAGGAAAACGATATGGCTGATCTGAGATCAAATTTTGTCGGCATTAAATCCACCAACCCGTTCTGGCTGGCCTCGGCCCCGCCGACGGATAAGGAATACAACGTGCGCCGCGCCTTTGAAGCGGGCTGGGGTGGTGTTGTCTGGAAAACTCTGGGCTCCGAAGGCCCGCCCGTGGTCAACGTCAACGGTCCGCGTTACGGCGCGATCTTTGGTGCAGACCGGCGCTTGCTGGGCCTGAACAACATCGAGCTGATCACAGATCGGCCCCTGCAGCAGAACCTGCGCGAAATCAAAGCGGTCAAGAATGACTACCCGGATCGCGCGGTTGTGGTGTCCCTGATGGTGCCCTGCGAAGAAGAGGCCTGGAAAGCGATCCTGCCCGTGGTGGAAGAAACCGGTGCGGACGGGATCGAGCTGAACTTTGGCTGCCCCCACGGCATGGCGGAACGTGGCATGGGCGCGGCTGTTGGCCAGGTGCCGGAATACATCGAAATGGTGACCCGCTGGTGCAAACAAAACACCCGCATGCCGGTGATCGTAAAGCTGACGCCAAACATCACCAACATCATTCACCCGGCCGAAGCCGCAATGCGGGGCGGGGCAGATGCGGTTAGTTTGATCAACACGATCAATTCAATCACCTCTGTGAATTTGGATGCGATGTGCCCCGAACCGATGATTGACGGCAAAGGCACGCATGGCGGTTATTGCGGCCCGGCGGTGAAGCCAATCGCGATGAATATGGTGGCGGAAATTGCGCGACACGCAGAAACCGCAAACCTGCCGATCTCGGCAATCGGTGGCGTAACCACCTGGCGTGACGCGGCGGAATTCATGGCGCTGGGCGCAGGCAACGTGCAGGTGTGTACCGCCGTGATGACCTATGGTTTCCGGATCATTGAAGAAATGACCGCAGGCCTGTCCGCCTGGATGGATGAAAAGGGCTATTACAGCACCGATGAATTCTCAGGCAAAGCTGTGCCAAACGTCACCGACTGGCAGTATCTTAACCTGAACCATGTCACCAAAGCGCGGATTGATCAGGATGCCTGTATTTCCTGCGGTCGTTGTTATGCGGCCTGCGAAGATACCTCGCATCAGGCGATAACCATGTCAGAGGACCGTGTGTTTGATGTGGATGACAGCGAATGCGTGGCCTGTAATCTTTGCGTGAACGTCTGTCCGGTGGAAGGCTGTATCACCATGGAAACACTGGAGCCTGGCATGATGGATGAACGCACCAACACGCCGGTCAGCCCAGATTACGGCAACTGGACGCAACACCCCAACAATCCGTCTGCAACGGCAGCGGAATAGTGAAGCATCCCGGAGTTTTTCAAAAACTCCGGGTCATTTTCTTTCAAAGAAAATGGGCCCTAAACGGAGAGCATCCGGGTAAACAAAGTTTCCAGATGTTCTTCGGCACGGGGATAAACCCGTTCTTCACTTGGCATAATCGCGCGGACCTGGACCTCAAAATCAGCGTAATGCTGGGTCAGCGACCAGATCGAAAACAGCAGGTGTTGCGGATCAAGCGGGGCAATCCGACCCGTATTAATCCAGCCTTGTATTATCGCGGATTTCTCCGCAACCAGATCGCGCAGTTCTCCCTCAATCGCGGGAAGAATGCGTGGCGCGCCCTGGATGATTTCATTGGCAAACAACCGGCTTTCGCGGGGGAAATCACGGCTCATTTGTAGTTTGCGGCGCACGTAAGACAGGATCTCTTCTTTAGGGTCGCCATCCGCATTCAGGGCCCGCATCGGATCCAGCCAGCTGTCCATCAGGCCCGACAGCAGTTCCGCATGGATCGCGTCTTTGGAAGGGAAGTAATACAGAAGATTCGGCTTTGACAGACCCGCAGCTTTCGCGATCTGATCAATGGTTGAACCGCGATAGCCAAACTGCGAAAACACATCCAGAGCGGCCTCAAGTATCTGTTTACGCTTTTCGCGCTGTATCCGGGTTTTGCCGTTTTTATCCGCTGATTTTGTCACTGTAAGCCTGTTATTCACTGATAAATTTATGCCTGTCGGCGGCTCTTAATGCAAGGTGGTGGAAAAATACACCGTCTGGGCGCGCTTTTTATTGACTGATCACAGCGCCGTGATAGCTTGATCCTGACCATTTGGTCAAAATGGGGTCTGAAACATAAGCATTGCTCAGCCCCCGTTCTGGCCACTGTCCACATAGCAAGCGGGGGAGGAGAAACCATGCCAGCAGACGCAATCGCACCCGGTGTGAACCTGAAAATCAACGGGGACCGCCTGTGGGAAACCCTTATGGAAATGGCGAAGATCGGGCCGGGCGTGGCGGGTGGCAACAACCGCCAGACCCTGACCGATGAAGACGCCGAGGGCCGCACGCTGTTTCAAAAATGGTGCGAAGATGCGGGCTGCACCATGGGTGTCGACACCATGGGAAATATGTTTGCGCAGCGCGCTGGCACCGATCCGGATGCGTTGCCGGTCTATGTGGGCAGCCACCTGGACACACAGCCAACGGGCGGTAAATACGACGGTATTCTCGGGGTGCTTGGCGGGTTGGAACTGATCCGCACCCTGAACGATCTTGGCATCAAGACAAAACATCCCATCGTTGCCACCAACTGGACCAATGAGGAAGGCACACGTTTTGCGCCTGCCATGCTGGCCTCTGGCGTGTTTACCGGTCGTCATACGGAAGACTGGGCCTATGACATTGAGGATGCCGAAGGTAAAAAATTCGGGGATGAGCTGAAACGCATTGGCTGGCGCGGCGACGAACCTGTGGGTGAACGTAAAATGCATGCGTTTTTTGAGCTGCACATTGAACAAGGCCCAATTCTTGAGGCCGAGAAGAAAGACATCGGCGTTGTCACCCATGGTCAGGGCTTGCGCTGGATCGAATGTACGGTCACGGGCAAGGATAGCCATACCGGCTCAACCCCCATGCATATGCGCAAAAATGCTGGGCGTGGATTGGCACTTGTGACGGAACTTGTGCATGAAATCGCGATGAAAAACCAACCGGGTGCGGTGGGGGCGATCGGACATATTGATGTCTATCCGAATTCCCGCAATGTGATCCCGGGTAAGGTGGTCTTCACCGTTGATATGCGCACGCATCTTTTAGATAAGCTTGAGGGTATGGTGGATGAATTCAACGCCCGCGCGCCGGGCCTTTGCGAGGGGATCGGCGTTGATTTCAAATGTGAAATCGTCGGCCAATTCAACCCGCCTGCCTTTGATGAAAAATGCGTGGGTGCTGTACGTGATGCGGCGCAACGTCTGGGCTATTCCCACATGGATATTATTTCCGGTGCGGGCCATGATGCCTGCTGGATCAATGATGTTGCCCCCACCGCGATGATCATGTGTCCCTGTGTGGACGGGTTGTCCCATAATGAGGCTGAAGAGATCAGCAAAGAGTGGGCCACAGCCGGTGCGGATGTGCTGCTGCATGCGGTGGTGGAAACGGCGGGGATCGTTGGGTGACAGCAAAGAGTGTGGTCATAGAATTAGACGGGAAGAAACTCGTTGGAAGCGACGGTTTTCACGATACGTTTGCGAACGTGATGGGTTTTCCCGACTTTTATGGGCGGAATATGGACGCCTGGATTGATTGCATGACGTCTGTCGACGAACCCAATGCTGGAATGACGAAAATTCACGTGGCGCGTGGTAACGTTCTGACGATCAAAATCAGAAATTATAAATACTTCAAGAAAGCTGGCCCGAAGCAATGGCTCGATCTTTTGGAATGTAGTGCATTTGTGAATTACAGATGCACTGAACCGGGATTGAACCCGCTTATTGCGCTCGCTTTCTACGATTAGGGAGGAGAAACAAAGTGACCACGAAAGTAATCAAGGGCGGCACGGTTTGCACGGCGGATCGCACTTATAAAGCCGATGTTCTGATCGAAGGCGAAATCATCAAGCAGATCGGTGAGGATCTGAAGGGCGATGAATATATTGATGCGGAAGGGGCCTATGTGATCCCCGGCGGGATTGATCCGCATACGCATCTGGAAATGCCTTTCATGGGGACGACTGCGGCGGAAACCTTCGAATCTGGCACTTGGGCCGCGGCCTGTGGTGGTACGACGATGGTTGTTGATTTCTGCCTGCCTGGCGAAGATGGCTCCATCAAGAACGCGATCAATGAATGGCACCGTAAATCTGCGCCGCAGATCTGTTCCGACGTCGGCTATCACATGGCGATCACCGGCTGGAATGAAAACGTCTTTAACGAGATGAAAGACGCGGTCGATATGGGCGTCAATTCCTTCAAACACTTCATGGCTTACAAGGGTGCCTTAATGATCGAGGACGATGAAATGTTCGCCTCTTTCAAGCGTTGTCGCGAGCTTGGCGCGTTACCAATGGTGCATGCGGAAAACGGTGATCTTGTCGCAGAAATGCAGCAGAAATTTATGGCCGAAGGCATCACTGGCCCGGAAGGCCACGCTTATTCCCGCCCGCCTGAATTTGAAGGCGAAGCCGCCAACCGCGCGATCACCATTGCCGATGCCGCCGGCGTGCCTTTGTATATCGTGCACGTTAGTTGTGAGCAGGCCCATGAAGCCATCCGCCGTGCGCGCCAAAAAGGTATGCGCGTTTATGGCGAACCTTTGATTCAGTTTCTGACGCTGGACGAAAGCGAGTATTTCAAAGGCGATTGGATGCATTCCGCCCGCCGCGTCATGTCGCCGCCCTTCCGCAATAAGGAACATCAGGACAGTCTCTGGGCCGGTCTGCAAAGCGGGTCTTTGCAGGTTGTTGCAACCGATCACGCGGCCTTCACCAGCGAACAAAAACTGATGGGCAAGGACAACTTTTGCCTGATCCCGAACGGGTCAAACGGGCTGGAAGAACGTCTTGCCGTGCTCTGGACCGAAGGGGTGGAAACCGGCCGTCTGACGCCGAATGAATTTGTTGCAGCGACCTCAACCAATGTGGCGAAGATCCTGAACATCTATCCGAAAAAGGGTGCGATTGTTGAAGGGGCGGATGCCGATATCGTCGTCTGGGATCCGAAGATTTCTAAAACCATTTCACAGGCGAACCATCATTCTGTGCTGGATTACAACGTGTTTGAGGGCTTCAACGTCAAAGCCCAGGCCCGTTACACCCTGTCGCGTGGCGATGTGATCTGGGCCTGGGGGCAGAACAGCCAGCCCCAGCCAGGCCGTGGCCGATTCGTGCCGCGCCCGGCGTTCCCAAGCGCGAACGTTGCGCTGAGCAAATGGAAAGAACTGACCGCGCCGAAGCAAATTCAGCGCGATCCCATGAACATTCCGGCGGGCATCTGAGGAGAGATCCCCCCGGTCTGAATACCAATCAACTGTCCGCCGGGAGGAAACGGGCGGGCAGTTGCAATAAGAAGGACAGAAAATAAATCAGGCCGCAAAGGCCGCATCTCGGGAGGAGAAACATGAGTGACAGTTATGAAGTGGAAGAGGGGATCCACTATGCCAGCCTGAGCGGGCTGGACAGTGACCTTTATAATGAAGACCAGTTGCCAACGACGCGCGAACAGCGCAATTGGGACTGGGTGTCCATCGCCGCACTTTGGGTGGGGATGGTTGTTTGTATTCCGACCTATCTGCTGGCGTCTTATCTGATTGGCGCAGGCATGAGCTGGGATCAGGCAGTGATGACCATCCTGCTGGCCAATCTCATCGTGCTTATTCCTATGGTGCTTGTCGGCCATGCGGGCACGAAATACGGTATCCCGTTTCCGGTTCTTTTGCGGTCAAGCTTTGGCCCTGTTGGCGCGAAAATTCCGGCGGTGGCGCGGGGCATTGTGGCCTGTGGCTGGTTCGGCATTCAGACCTGGGTTGGTGGTTCTGCGATCTATGTGATCATCAACAAGCTGACCGGTGGTGCGATTGATGGTGACATTATTGGCTTCCTTGGTATCAATCTCGGGCAGTTTATCTGCTTCCTCGCCTTCTGGGCGCTGCATTTGTATTTCATCAAAAACGGCACAGAATCCATCCGCTGGCTGGAAACCTATGCGGCACCTTTCCTGCTGGCCATGGGCTTTGCCCTTCTGGCCTGGGCCTGGGTCAGCGCCGGTGGTTTTGGCGAAATGCTGTCGACCCCAAGTGCGTTTGATCCCGGTGGTGAAAAAGAAGGCCAGTTCTGGGGCGTCTTCTGGCCAAGCCTGACGGGCATGGTTGGTTTTTGGGCGACACTTGCCCTGAACATCCCGGATTTCACCCGTCATGCGGCATCGCAAAAGGATCAGATCAAAGGCCAGGCGATTGGTCTGCCGATCCCAATGGCGCTGTTTGCGTTCATTGCCTCTGCGGTGACATCTGCGACCGTGGTGATCTTTGGCGAACCAATCTGGGATCCGATTGCCCTGACCGAAAAGATGGGCGGTTTCGCCGTGATCATCGCGCTGTTTGCGCTGATCGTTGCAACCCTGACAACCAACCTTGCGGCCAATGTTGTGGCGCCTGCGCATGGGTTCTCAAACCTGGCACCGGGCAAAATCAACCTGCGTAAAGGTGGTTATATCACCGCGGCGATTGGTCTGGTGATGTTCCCATGGATCCTTGTGAACCACATCATCGGCTGGCTGATTGCCTATTCCGCGCTGCTGGGTCCGATCGCAGGCATCATGCTGGCGGATTACTATATCCACCGCAAGCAAGAGCTGAACGTCGGCGATCTGTTCCGTCGTTCCGGTATCTATGGTGACGGTATCAACTGGGCCGGAATGGGCGCGCTGATCATCGGTATTCTGCCGAACCTTCCGGGCTTCCTGGGTTCTGTTGGGCTGGCGGATCCGGCGACAGGTATCTTTGCGACGATCTACACCTATGCCTGGTTCGTGGGTCTGTTTGTTGCAGGTGCGGCGTATCTTGTGCTGGCGAAAGCCTTGGGCAAGTAAACCGGTCTTTATAAACCTTATGAAACGCGGTGCTCTTGGGTGCCGCGTTTTACGTTGCGGCGCAGGGGTTGCGGGGCTGGTCGCGCGGGGACATGATCGCAGCGGGGAAGAGGAGGAGGCAACATCATGAACCTTGCACATTGGCTGGAGCGCACGGCGCGTGAACACCCGCAAAGCCCGGCCCTGTTTCTGGGGCAGGATCTGATTGCGGATTACGGGGCGTTTTATGCCCGGGCGGCTGGTCTGGCCCACAGTCTGCGGGATATGGGCGTAGCGCCGGGTGATCGTGTCGCGACTTTTGTGAAGAACTGCCCGCAATATCTGGTGGTGAAGTACGCCGCCTGGATTGCCGGTGCTGCGATTGTGCCTATCAACAATAAACTGCACGCACGCGAAGCGGCCTGGATCCTGGAAAATGCCGGGGCGAAGCTGTGCTGTGTGACATCTGATCTGCTACAGGCGCTGGGCGAGGTCACGGATGTGGCTCTGGTGGATGTGACCTCAGATCGGTTCACCGGGTTTTGTTCCGCTGATCCCCTGCCCATCACCCCGCGCGGGGCGAATGACCTTGCCTGGCTGTTCTACACCTCCGGCACCACGGGCCAGCCCAAAGGGGTGATGATGACCCACGGCATGCTGACGGCCATGTCGCTGGCCTACACGAATGATGTGGATGAGGTCCGTGCGGAAGACGCGGTGATCTACGGCGCGCCCATGTCACACGGGGCCGGGATTTACTCCATGCTGCATATTCGCGCCGGTGCCCGCCATGTTTGCCCACTGTCCGGTGGATTTGATGCAGGCGAAACCCTGGACCTGGCGGCGCATTTCGGATCGGTCCAGATGTTCATGGCCCCGACCATGGTGCGCTATCTGCTGGATGCAGCAAAGGCCTGCGGTCGCAAAGGTGAAGGCCTGCGTACAATCGTTTACGCCGGTGGCCCGATGTATAACGCCGATATTATTGAAGCGGTGGATCACTTCGGCCCGGTCTTTGTGCAGATCTATGGTCAGGGTGAATGTCCGATGGGGATCACGGCTTTGTCGCGTTGTGAAGTGGCGGATCGCAGCCATTCCCGCTGGCGGGAACGGCTGGGATCTGTGGGACGCGCCCAGAGTATTGTGGATGTCATGATTGGTGACACCGCTGGCAGGCCCCTGCCAGCGGGTCAGACAGGCGAGATCATGGTGCAGGGCCTGCCGGTGATGCCCGGGTATTGGCGCAACCATGCTGCGACGGAAAAGACCCTGGTGAACGGCTGGCTGATGACCGGGGATATGGGGGCGCTGGATGAAGATGGCTATCTGACCCTTAAGGATCGTAGCAAGGATATGATTATTTCCGGCGGCTCAAACATCTATCCGCGTGAGGTTGAGGAATGCCTGCTGACCCATCCCTCTGTGCATGAGGTGTCTGTCGTTGGCCGCGTGAGCGCGGAATGGGGCGAGGAGGTGGTGGCTTTTGTGGTTGTCGCGCCTGGCGTAAGGTCTGATGTGACGGTGCTGGAGGCTCACTGTCTTAACAACATTGCCCGTTTCAAACGTCCCAAAGATTACCTCTTTGTGCCGGAACTGCCGAAGAACAATTATGGTAAAGTCCTGAAAACAGAACTACGCGCGCGGTTGTGACCCGTTTTCTTTGAAAGAAAACGTCCCGGAAACTTCAGAAATTTCCGGCGGGCAGGGCCTCATACCAGTCCAGGATATAATCCGGCCATGCACGCGTGATGCTGTGCCCGCCGTCATATGTTGCAAAGCCGATATACAGCCCTTCCCGGCAACTTTGCCAGTTGGTCGCCTGAAACGACCCTGCACTGGTCTTGATGGCCCCGACGCATCCGGCACGTTGCGCCAGGGTTGAAGTTGCCTCTTCTGTGGAAACAAATCCCTGATATCCGTTCTGGCGTGGCAGCCCCTCAAAAGGCACAACCGGGTCACTTAAGCCATGGGTATGCATCAGGTGGTAATCCGGCACATCTGTCTGGCAATTGCCCGGGTACCTGACAATCGGCGTGCCTGAGGCCGGGGCGAAAGCCGTCAGGCGGGGATCGATATCCGCGCAGGCCAGATACCATGAGAAAATCCCGCCATTCGAATGCCCTGCGATCAATATGCGGGCGTCATCCAATGGAAAGCGATCCGTCACATCATTGAGCAGAGCCTGTATGAACGCATAGTCGTTATTGTTTCCGTTCGTACCATCATGTCGCCAGCCGGTTCTCATACCGCCATCGCCATATCTGACCAGCCCCGCAGTGGGGGCCACAAAAGCATAGCCGCGTTCAATGAAGGGGCGCACCAGATGTTCCCGCGTGATGATGTCTTTGCCAGTCAGGGCAGAGCCGTGAAAAAACACGACCACGGGAAAGGGGCCATCGCCTGTAGGGATCAACGCGTTGTAGTTGCGATCCATCAGGGGGCAGGCCTGGCCGGGGGCACCGCAGGTGGTTTCCTGCACAAGATCCGCAAGCTCCGGGAAGATATAGCTTCTGAATATCCCAAGCCACGCGGCTGTCAGAAGGACAAGCAGGGTCGCAAGGCGCAGCGGGGTGATCATGGAAAATGCTCATGTGAAATTTCTTATGGTTGAATGGTTACCCTTCAATTCGCCTGAAAACCATAAGAAAACGCCCCGGGGGTTTTACAATCTCCGGGGCGTTTGTGTGTTGGTATGCGGATCAGGCGCGTTCGGTCGCCTTAATGCGGAAGAAGATCACATAAAGCACGGGCACAACGATCAGCGTCAGCAGCGTTGCAAAGCTCAGGCCAAAGATCAGAACCACCGCCATGGACTTAAAGAACGCATCCCCAAGCAGCGGCAAAACCCCCAGCACCGTGGTCAGTGACCCCATCATCACCGGGCGCACCCGGCTGGCGGCACTGTCGACTACCGCATCAAAACGCGGCATGCCTTCGCCAATCTCAAGATCCATCTGATCGACCAGCACAATCGCGTTTTTGATCAGCAGGCCGGACAGGGACAACACGCCCAGGATCGCCATGAATTCCATCGGCACGCCCATCACAAGCAGGCCAATGACAACCCCGATGATCGACAGAGGCATGGTCAGGAAGATCAGCACTGGCTGACGGATCGCGTTGAACAGCAGAACCACAGTCAGAACCATCGCGACAAAACCCACGGGGATGGTTGAGGCAAGGTCTTCATTTGCCTCGGCGCTGTCACCAAATTCACCACTCCATTTCATGGAATATCCGGCGGGCAGTTCGATCGCTTCGATATCCGCCTGCAAGGCCTTCTGCAGATCGCCCGCCAGCACACCGGAGGCGGGGTCACTTTGCGCGGTGATCACCGGCACGCGGTTCACGCGGATTTCCATCGCATCGCGCCAGATCGTGCGATAGCCATCCACAAGCTGATCCAGCGGCACAGTGGCCCCCGTGACCTGGCTTGCGATCTGGATGGAACCCATGCTGTCGATCCCCCGGCGTTCCCGTTCCGGGGCACGTTGAATAATCGGGATCAGCGTGTCACCATCCCGGAAGGTGCCCATGGTGCGACCGGAAAAGCTGATATTGATCGCATTGGCAATGTCTTCGCGGGTGATGCCAAGGCGACGGGCACGGACTTCATTGATCACGGGTTCAATCACAGGCACCGGATTGTACCAGTCGGTTTTCACCGAAATCGCATCCGGGTTGGCGGCCATGATTGCGGTCGCTTCGGCGGCCAGTTCATGCAGAACCTTTGGGTCGGGTCCATGGAATTCGGCTTCGATCTTGGATCCGCCACCTGGCCCAAGCTGGAAGCGCCAGACTTTTGCCTGGCTGTCCGGCATATTCTGATCAAGCCAGGTCTGGATTTCCGGGATCAGGTGATCAATCGCTTCATATTCAGACACTTTGATCAACAGCTGCCCATAGGCCGCATTGGCGCTTTCCGGCGCATAAACCAGCATGAAACGCAATGTGCCCGATCCAACCAGAGCATGCACATCGCTGACGTTTTCAAGTCCGCCGACGAAGTCTTCGATCACCTGAATATCTGCGTCCGTCTGCTGAATATCCGCGCCTTCCGGCAGGCGGTAATCAACCACAATCTGCGGGCTGGTTGAGGCCGGGAAAAAGCCCGGGATCACATAGGCAAAGCCCATGACCGCCAGAACAAAGGCCCCGACAGCGCCGGCAAGAACCAGGTATTTCAGGCGCAGAACGACAACCATAAAGGCTTTGTATCCACGCATGAAGACGCCCTCGGGCTTCACTTCAACCTCGCCTTTGCTTTCCTTAAACAGGATATCAGCAAAGAGGGGCACAGCGGTGATCGCAAAGATCCAGCTGAAAGACAGCGAGATAAAGATCACCCAGAACAGATCGCCGGTGAATTCCGCAGTTGCCCCGGGCGCAAAGCCAATGGGCGCAAAGGCGATGATGCCGACAATCGTGCCACCCAGCAGGGGCCATTTGGTTTTCGCGACAATATCAATCGCAACGTCCAGTTTCTTCTTCCCGGCTTTCACACCAATCAGAATGCCCTCAGTCACAACAATCGCGTTATCCACCAGCATCCCCAGCGCAATGATCAACGCACCAAGGGAAATCCGGTGCATCGGCACGCCCCAGAGATACATCACCGTCAGGGTGGCCGCGATGGTCAGGACCAGCACGCCACCGATGACAACCGCCGGGCCAATGCCCATGAAGATGCCAAGGGTCACCAGAACAATCGCCAGCGCCATGGCCACGTTGACGGCGAAATCTTTCACGGAAAGATCCACGATCCCGGCCTGGTCGTAATAGGTTTCAAGCTCCAGACCAATCGGGCGTTCACTTTCCATTTCGGCCAGTCGTGCGTTCACAAGACCGCCCACGCGCACGATGTTTTCACCGGAAACGGCAGATACACCAATCCCAAGCGCAGGCAGGCCGTTATAACGCATCAGCTGCTGGGGCGGGTCCTGATAGCCGCGGGTCACGCTGGCCATATCGCGCAGGCGCAGCACACGGCCATCATTGCCAACAGACACAATCGTATTTTCCAGTGCAGTGATGGTTTCGGTTGTGGGGGGCAGCTGAATGGTCAGGCGGCGGCCATCAAGGCTGGCCTCACCGGCAGCAGCAACCGAAGAATGTTTGCTGAGCTGGTTAAAAATCTGATCCACAGAGGTACCGGCTGCCGCGATCTGTTCCTGGCTGAATTCGATATAGATCGCTTCGTTCAAAGCGCCCTGGATCGACACTTTGCCAACACCATCGACAGTCAGCAGTGCGCGGCGCAGGTTCTTGGCGTATTCATGCATCTCGCGCGGGGAAAACCCGTCGCTGGTCAGCACATAATACAGCCCGTACACATCCGCGAAATCGTCATTTACGATGGGATCACTTGCGCCGGGGGGCAGTTGACGCGCGGCATCGCGGGCGCGGTTGCGGATCTTGGTATAGATCAGTTGCAGGGAATCTTTATTGGGTGAGAAATCGAACTTAATGTCGATCGACAGACGTGACAGGCCATCTGTGGAAACAGACCGGACTTCTTCGACTTCCTGCATCTGCTGGAATTCACTTTCCAGCACTTCAGACACTTCATTCGCCACTTCTTCCGGGGTTGCACCTGGGTATTGGGTGAAAACCTCAACCGTGCGAATGGTGAATTCCGGGTCTTCAAACCGTGGCATTTTTTCATAGGCAATCCAGCCACCCAAAAGGCTGCCCAGGATCACAATGGCGGCGATCAGGCGGTTCCTGATCGAAAATTCAGCGATGCTCATGGATCAATCCTCATACCGGCGGATCTGCTGACCCTCGTGCAGGTAAGAGGCACCCGCACCAACAATCGTGTCACCGGCTTCCAGACCCTCAACAACCGGCAGGCTGGCACCAATGGCTTCGGCCACTGTGATATCGCGGCGGGAAACGGTCATTGTGTCCGTATCAACGATCCAGACAAATGTCTGGCCCGCGGCGGATTGCACGGCAGCCAGTGGCACCTGCACATTGAAATTGCTGGCTGCATTCCCGGTATACAGCAGATCGGCCTGCACTTCGCCGGTCATGCCCGGCAGCACCAGGAAATCGGACGGCGCATCAAAAGAGAAACGCACTTCAAAGGTCTGGCTGGCCGGGTCCGCCTGCGGGTCAATGGATTTGAACACGGCGGTGATCGGGTTCAGAGGTGCAATATCCAGGATGATTTCTGTACGCTGCACGTCAATCTGATCCGGGTTCTGCAACGCGCGGGCAGGCAGGTGGGCGATGGCTTCAAATGTGTCATTGCTTTGCAGGGTGGCCACTGCAGTTTGCGGCGAAACGGTCTGAAACTGGCTGACATTCAGCGATGAAATCACACCTGAAAACGGTGCACTCAGCGTGGCGTCATCCAGTTGTTTCTGCGCCGCCTGCAAGGACAGTTCTGCAATATCGCGCTGCACCTTGCGCTGGTCATAGGTGCTTTGCGCAATCGCCTGTTGCGGCAGCAGGCTTTCGGCGCGGGTGAATTCCAGTTCAGCATTCTCAAACTGTGTCTGTGCCTGGGCAACATTGTTCAGAAGAACCGTGCGATCCACCTGGGCAATCAGATCCCCTTCCGCCACCGGTTGACCTTCGATCACCGGCAGTTCGGTCAGAACCCCGCCAACCTGAAGGGTCAGTGTCGCTTCCTTTGCAGGTTCAATCACCGCAGGCAGGTTGATGTGCGTCAGTGGATCAATTTCAGCGATTTCGATCAGACGCGCGGGACGGATCTTTGCTTCAGCCTCCTGCGCAGAAAGGGGCAGGGGAAGTGCCAGTGTCAGGGCAATTGCCCCGGCTGAAAGCATCGAGGTGCTGCGGGAGAGTGCAGAATTCATAAGCTGTCCTTTGCGAAAACAAGACCAGGGGTGCGCTCATAGCGTAGCAATCCACCTTGAGTGGTGCAACTTCGCGCGTTTGTCCAGTCTCTGCGCCTGAAAAAGTGAACTGTCAAGTTCAGTTAGGTGCAGGGGTGAAAAACCGGTTGTGCAGTTTTGAAAGGGTAAATGGGGCGTTCTGCGTATATGCATGGAATGTGCATAAGATGTGCATGGAGTGTGCATGGGGAAAATACGCCTGAATACAGGCAAAAAGAAACCCGCCGGGGAGAGGAGCGGCGGGTTTCTCATTTGGATGTGTCGCGCCTTAACTGCGGTTCATCCTGTTCGCGATCAGATCATCCACAACGGCCGGTTCCGCCAGTGTAGATGTGTCCCCAAGGGCACCAAAATCATCCTCAGCAATCTTGCGCAGAATACGGCGCATGATCTTGCCGGAACGGGTCTTTGGCAGGCCCGGTGCCCATTGGATCAGGTCCGGTTTTGCAATCGGGCCAATTTCGGTGCGTACCCATTTTTCAAGCTCTTTGCGCAGCTCATCCGTGGGGTCTACCCCGTTCATCAGCGTGACATAGGCATAGATGCCTTGTCCTTTGATATCATGGGGATAGCCAACAACCGCAGCCTCTGCGACCTTGGCGTGGGCAACCAAAGCTGACTCAACTTCGGCGGTGCCCATACGGTGTCCAGACACGTTGATCACATCATCCACACGCCCGGTGATCCAGTAGTAGCCATCACTGTCACGACGCGCGCCATCACCGGTGAAGTAATAGCCTTTATAGTCGCTGAAATAGGTCTTTTCGAACCGTTCATGATCGCCATAAACCGTGCGCATCTGACCAGGCCAGCTGTCCCGCATACACAGCACGCCTTCGGCTTCCGTCGTGGTGATTTCCTCACCGGATGTGGCATCCAGCATCACAGGCGTAATGCCAAAGAACGGCAGCGTACAAGACCCCGGCTTCGTCGCCGTCGCCCCCGGCAGCGGCGTCATCAGATGCCCGCCGGTTTCGGTCTGCCACCAGGTGTCCACGATGGGTTTTGTGCCCTTGCCAACCACGTCATTGTACCAGTTCCAGGCCTCTGGGTTGATCGGTTCACCCACGGTGCCAAGAACCTTGATATCGGACAAATCGCATTTGGTAACAAAGTCTTCGCCATACGCCATCAGCGCACGAATGGCTGTTGGGGCGGTGTAGAACTGATTGACTTTGTGCTTTTCACAGACCTGCCAGAAACGGCTTGCGTCTGGGTAGGTTGGCACACCTTCAAACATCAAAGTCGTCGCGCCATTGGCCAGCGGACCATAGACAATATAGCTGTGGCCCGTGACCCAACCCACGTCAGCAGTACACCAGAACACATCGCCATCGTGGTAATCAAACGTGTACTGATGCGTCATTGCCGCATAGACCAGATAGCCGCCGGAAGAATGCACAACGCCCTTTGGTTTGCCGGTGGAACCGGATGTGTAAAGAATGAACAGCGGATCTTCGGCGTTCATTTCTTCCGCAGGGCAATCGGCGGATACTTCCGCCGCCAGCGCGTTGTAATCATAGTCGCGATCCTGGGTCCAGGTGGTCTGGCCGCCGGTGTGTTTCACGACCAGCATTTTCACGCTGTCTTTGCAGTGCAGCAGGGCCGCATCGGTGTTGGATTTCAGCGCCGTCACACGACCGCCACGGGGGGCTTCGTCCGCTGTGATCACGACACGCGCGTCACAATCATTGATTCGGTTCGCCAGGGCATCCGGGGAAAATCCTGCGAAAACAATGGAATGCACTGCACCCAAACGGGCGCAGGCCAGCATGGCATAGGCGGCTTCGGGGATCATCGGCAGATACAGAATGACACGATGGCCTTTCTTTACGCCCAGATCCTTCAGCACATTCGCCATGCGGCAGGTGTTGTCATGCAGCTCTTTATAGCTGATATGGCGTGCGGGTGTGTCGGGGCTGTCGGCCTCCCAGATGATCGCAGTCTGGTCGCCACGTTCCGCCAGATGACGGTCAATGCAGTTGGCCGCGACGTTCATCGTGCCGTCTTCATACCAGCGAATATCAATGTTGCCCGGTTCAAAACTGGTGTTTTTCACCTTTGTATAAGGCTTCATCCAGTCAATACGTTTGCCCTGTTCGCCCCAGAACGCATCAGGATCCGCCAGTGATTCCGCATACATTTTTTCGTAAGACGCTTTGTCAGCATGGGCGTTTGCAGCGAAATCCGCCGCAGGAGGGTACATTTTATCAGTCATTTCTTCCGTTTCCCTGTTGTGGGCGCGGGGGAACATGCCCCCGCTGCCGGAATTGTTTTCCGGTCAGATAGCGAGATATTCAGCGCGCAGCGCCTCGTTATCAAGCACTTCCTGTGCTGAACCATCAAATACAACGCTGCCGGTATCAAGGATCACCGCGCGATCAGCCAGGTTCAGCGCGCGCACGGCGTTCTGTTCCACGATCACGGTGGTGATGCCCTGTTCTTTGATGATGTTGAGGGTATTCTCGATTTCATCAACGATAACAGGGGCCAGGCCTTCATAAGGTTCATCCAACAGCAAGACTTTCACATCACGTGCAAGGGCACGCGCGATGGCGAGCATCTGTTGTTCGCCGCCTGACAGCGTGGTGCCTTCTTGCTTGCGACGTTCCCCAAGACGCGGGAACAGATCGTAAAGACGTTCCAGCGACCAGCCGACAGGTTCAACGATCTGCGCCAGTTGCAGGTTTTCTTCCACCGTCAGGCCCTGGATGATGCGGCGATCTTCGGGCACAAGTGCCATACCTGCCTTGGCGGCTTCATGGCTTTTCATGCTGTGAAGATGCTGGTGGTCCAGCCAGATTTCGCCATGCGTGACCATCGGGTCATCAAGGCGGGAAATGGCGCGCAGGGTGGAGGTTTTGCCCGCCCCGTTGCGGCCTAACAATGCCAGGATTTCACCTTCGTGGACGTTAAAAGACACGCCCTGCACGATATAGCTTTCGCCATAATAAGCGTGCAGATCCCAGACAGAGAAATAGGCGGGTGCGGATGCGGTTTTTGCTTTTACTGACATGATCGCGTCCTTTATGTCTGCTGGGTTTCGCCAAGGTATGCTTCACGCACCTTGGGGTGATCACGGATGTTGTCTGGCGTGTCTTCCACCAGCGGCGTGCCCTGGGCCAGAACCGTGATGCGTTCTGCTAGCGAGAACACCACATGCATATCATGTTCAATGATCGCCATGGTGATGTCGCGCTTTTCCTTGATCTCTTTCAGCAGATCAATCGTGCTGTTTGTATCGGCACGCGCCATGCCCGCAGTCGGTTCATCCAGCAGCAAAAGCTTTGGATCCTGCACCAGTGACATCGCCATTTCAAGCCGCCGTTTATCCCCGCGCGACAGGCTGGAGGCTTGCATCTGCAGCTTGTCCTGCATGTTGACGTCTTCCAGCATGGCGACGGCTTTTTCGTTAAGGTCTTTTTCGGCCTCAACCGTTTCAAAAGCATGCATACGGAAGGATCCGTCACGCTTGGCGAAGCAGGGGATCAGTACATTTTCCAGCACCGTCAGATCCCCGAAAATTTCCGGGGTCTGGAAGATGCGTGAAATACCCATCTGGTTGATTTCATGCGGTTTGCGCCCCAGAACGGATTGCCCCTGAAAGGTGACAGAACCCGTGTCGGGGATCAGTTTCCCAATCAGGCAGTTCAGCAGCGTGGACTTGCCCGCCCCGTTCGGCCCGATGATGGCGTGAACCGTGTTTTCCTGAACGGAAAGGTTCACATCTGACAGTGCCTGGAGACCTCCAAACCGCTTGCCAACGTCTTTGACTTCGAGAAGACCCATAAGATCAGCCCTCCTTATTCGGCCACATGTGGCGTTTGTTGCGGTTTATGGCTTCCGTCATTGTCAGCCTTCGGTTTTTTGCGGAACATGTTGCGGATGCGTTGTCCCAGTTCCACCAGACCACCTGGCAGGAACACCACAACCAGCATGAACAGAATGCCCAATGTCAGATGCCAGCCCTTGCCGACAAACGGATGCAGCAGCCAGACCAATGCATTTTCCAGACCATCCGGCAGGAAGGCGAACCAGCCATGCAGAACCTGATCGTTGATCTTTGAGAAGATGTTCTCAAAATATTTGATGAAACCCGCCCCAAGGATTGGCCCCATCATGGTGCCAGCACCGCCAAGGATCGTCATCAGAACGACTTCACCAGAGGCGGTCCATTGCATACGTTCCGCACCGGCCAGCGGGTCCATGGACGCCAGCAGACCACCAGCCAGACCGGCATACATGCCAGAGATCACAAAGGCCGCAAGCGTGTAAGGACGTGAAGACAGGCCCGTGTAATTCATGCGTTGCTGGTTCGATTTCACCGCGCGCAGCATCATGCCGAAAGGCGACCGGAAGATGCGCAGGCTAAGATAGAACGCCAGGATCGCGATGACAGCACAGAAGTAGTAACCAAAGTTAAAGGTAAACTGCCAGGGACCGACATCCATAATGTGGCTTGCGTTCATCTTGAGGCCGAAGAAATGCGTCGTGGTGATGCCGTTTTCGCCCATCAGGATTTGCGGATCGTCGTTGTAAACCTGCAGACCGGTTTCACCGTTGGTGATCGGGGTCAGCACAGAATACGCAAGGTTAAAGCTCATCTGTGCGAAAGCCAGCGTCAGGATCGAAAAGTAGATCCCAGAGCGACGCAGGCTGACATAACCAATCAGCAGGGCAAACAGGCCGGACACGATGATCGCCAGCACAAGACCAGGCAACACATTGTAGTTCAACAGTTTGAACATCCAGACGGTGGAATAAGAACCCACACCCAGAAAGGCTGCATGACCGAAGGACAGATAGCCTGTCAGACCAAAGAGGATGTTAAATCCAATGGCGAAGATCCCAAAGATCGCAAAGCGTTGCATCAGGTCAGGATAGCCCGCGTTGAATTGTGCAAGGCCACTGTCCGCCGGGAAGGGTTGCAGAAGGATCGGGGTGAACAATGTCAGCGCGATCACGATAAGAAGGAACTTAGTGTCCCGTTGATTAAGACCAAGCATGATTATTCCTCCATCACACCTTTGCGACCCATCAGACCACGCGGACGCGTGAGAAGGATCAGAATTGCGACCAGGTAGATGATGATCTGGTCAATACCGGGGATGAAGCTTTTGATGATGTTCATCGACGCAAAGCTTTCGAGAATGCCCAGCATAAACCCGGCCAGAACCGCACCAGGCAAGCTGCCCATGCCGCCGACAACCACCACCACAAAGCTGAGAACCAGGAAGTCCATGCCCATGTGATAATTCGGGGAATTGATCGGCGCATACATGACACCCGCGATACCTGCGACGGCGGCGGCAAGGCCAAACATGAACGTAAAACGCTTGTCGATATCAATGCCCAGCAGGCCCACGGTTTCACGGTCTGCCATGCCTGCACGCACGACCATGCCGAAGGTTGTGAACTGCAGGAAGCTGAAGACGCCGCCAATCACAACCAGCGAGAAGGCAAAGTAAACCATGCGCCAGTAGGGGTAGATGATCGTGTTTTCAGCAAAACCCAGCAGCAGGCCGAAATCAAAGCTGCCCGTAAAGGCAGAAGGCGCTGGGGTCGGGATCGGGTTGGCACCGTAGAACGCTTTGATCACTTCTTGCAGAACGATCGCCAGACCAAAGGTCACAAGGATCTGATCCGCATGGGGGCGTTTATAGAAATGTTTGATCAGCCCGCGTTCCATAATGAAACCAAAGGCAATCATGATCGGGATCGAAAACAAGATCGCCAGCGGTACCGACCAGTCGATGATCGCAAGGCCCGTGCTTTCGCCGAACCATTCCACCACATAGGGCGTCTTCACCGTGGCAGGGTTGCCAAGGAAATCGGTCTTATCTGGGTCAATGGTTTCGAAAGACCACGACAGAATGCGCTGTAAGGTTACGGAACAGAAGGCACCGATCATGAACAATGCGCCATGGGCAAAGTTCACAACGCCAAGTGTGCCGAAGATCAGGGTCAGGCCAAGGGCAATCAGCGCGTATGCCGATCCCTTATCCAGACCATTGAGAATTTGCAGAAGGATCACGTCCATCTCATGCCACCCGGAATTTGGAAAAAAGGGACGGAGCCCGCGCGCCAGGACATAAAGGCGTGCCTGGCTCCGTCTTGAAGTGCCCGCCGCGGAGGTTCAGTGCGGCGGGGTGGGAAACTTATGCGCCGCCGTTACAGCTGCCCAGATCGCCACCGGCGAACATTGGGTGATCAACCGCATATTCAACCTGCGCACGTGGTGTGATTTCAACGATTTCGAGAAGGTCGAATTCGTTTTCAGGGTTCTCTTTACCCTTCACAACCAGCACATCTTTGAAACACTGGTGGTCGCCAGCGCGGTAATGTGTCGGACCGTTGCCCAGACCGTCAAAGTCATAGCCTTCCAGCGCTTCTGCAACTGCACATGGGTTGAAAGAACCCGCGCGCTGAACCGCATCCGCATAGAGAAGTGTCTGACAGTAAACAGTGTGTGCTGCCTGGCTTGGCGGGAAGCCGTATTTTGTACCAAAGCTGCGCACAAAGGCCTGAGACCCTTCGTCAGTCAGGGACCAGTGCCAGTTGGTGGATCCAAAGATGCCCTTCACGTTTGCACCCGCACCACGCGCCATCAGGCGGGAATACAGCGGCACAACAATCTCAAAGTTCTTGCCGTTCACAACCTTTTCGCGCAGGCCAAACTGCACAGCGTTGGTCAGGGAATTCACCATGTTACCGCCGTAGTGGTTCAGAACCAGAACGTCAGCGCCGGAATTCAGAACCGGTGCAATGTAGGATGAGAAATCAGTCGATGCCAGTGGCGTGCGCACTTTCTCAACGGTGTTCCAGCCCAGGGCTTCGGTTGCCGCTGCGATGGATTCTTCCTGCGTCCAGCCCCATGTATAGTCAGCTGTCAGGTGATAGGCGG
Organism: Halocynthiibacter styelae; assembly: GCF_016123485.1. Lineage (GTDB taxonomy): Bacteria > Pseudomonadota > Alphaproteobacteria > Rhodobacterales > Rhodobacteraceae > Halocynthiibacter > Halocynthiibacter styelae. The sequence continues at coordinate 257,717 of NZ_JADCKQ010000003.1, forward strand.
TCCGGTCGGTGCCGTAGCGTGCTGCCAGAACAGGTGCAAGCGCAGCCGCAGACATGTATCCGTTAAAGAAGTGACGGAAACCGTTGGCTTTTTTGTCTTTGCCGGTTGTGTCGTTGGAATGGGTCAGACCGGCCATAAAGATCACGCCAGCTTCCTGACACAGGCCCTGAACCGCAATCGCAACACCCGAAGAAGACCCGCCAGTGATCATCACAGCGCCGTCTTTTTCGATCATGGAACGTGCAGATGCGCGCGCCGCGTCAGATTTGGTCTGGGTGTCGCCGGTAACGTATTCAACTTTTTTACCAAGGATACCTGTGCCGTCCAGCACCTTAGAGCTGAAGGTGTTCATCATGCCGCCGTCGCCGCCACCGTTCAGGTGCTCAACAGCAAGCTCATAGGCGCGCAGCTCATCCGCGCCTTCATCGGCGTATGGGCCGGACTGTGGTACGTTAAAGCCCAGGGTTACAGAAGATCCGGTGGGGTCATTGGTAAAGGCCGCAACCGAAGACGCGGTGAAAATCGTAGGCATCGCCAGACCGGCGCCAGCGGCGGCACCAGTGCGCAGAACGCTGCGGCGGGTCGTCAGAAGTTTAGACATGTATTCCTCCCATTTATGGTTCGCATTCTTATGTCGGCTCCTCCGCCGCACGGAATGCTGCCTTTACAGGCGTGATGTATTATCGCTTGCGGTATGAAAATTTCGCAATAAGTGGCTTATATAAAAAGAAATTTATGTAAATAAATCGTCATGCAGGTGCGGAATGTTGTAAAATGTTTGTAAATTTGTTACGTGGGGTAAAGGAAAACAGAGGGTTAGGTATGGCGCAACAGGAGGCAGGTTACTCAACCGGGGCGCGGATCCGGCAGCGGCGTATGGATCTGGGTATGCGGCAGGGGGTGTTGGCGCAGCGGGCCGGGATATCGGCATCTTATCTGAACCTGATTGAACACAACCGCCGCAGAATCGCGGGCAAGCTTCTGGTGGATATTGCTGCGGTGCTGTCAATTGACCCGTCGCAATTGTCTGAAGACACGCAGAGTGCGCTGTTGAATGAGCTGCGCAATGGTGCAGTTGAAAGCATCGCAGAGATTGATCGTGTCGGGGATTTCGCAAGTCGCTTTCCGGGATGGGCCCAGCATCTGACGCACAGTCAGAAACGTGTGACCGAACTTGAACGGACAGTTGAAATCTTGTCTGACCGGCTGACACATGATCCGCATCTTTCCGATGCTTTGCATGAAGTTCTGACGGTTGTGACGGCGATCCGGTCGAGTTCCGGTATTCTGGCCGGAGGTGGAAATCTGGATGCAGTCTGGCAAGAGCGGTTTCAGAAAAACATTGATGAAGACGCCCGGCGTCTGGCCGAAAGCGCGGAAAGCCTTGTGCAGTATCTGGATGGGGCAGGGCGGCCAGATCAGGGGATCTCTTCCGCCGGAGAAGAGATCGACGCCTGTTTTGCGCGACATTCCTGGCATTTTGAGGCCCTGGAGCAGCCTGACACGCCTGCGTCAGATGTTCAGGATATCGCGCAGGAAATTGTCCGGGACAGTAAGGATCTGCGATCTGACGGCACCCGTGCCCGCATGATGCGCCATTTGTTAGAATACCGCATCCGGGCCGTACAGATGCCGCTTGGTGCTTTTCTGCAGGCGGCGGCTGAGTGCAACTGGGATCCGCTGGCGCTGGCGTCCCGTTTTCGCCAGCCGATTGCCGAAGTGATGCATCGTCTTGCAATGCTGCCTGCCACATCGCCCGCAGGCGGGATCGGGTTGGTCGGCTGTGATGGTGCGGGAAACCTGACTTTCCGTAAGGCCCCCGAAGGATTCAGCGTGCCGCGTTTTGACGGGGCCTGCGCGCTTTGGCCGTTGTTTGAGGCCCTTGCGCGGCCCGATAGCATGCTGGTGCATGATGTTTCTCAAAGTCAGGGGCGCGGTTCTGAAGATGTGCCGCGTTTTACGGCTTTGTCCTGCGGGGTGCAGACGTTGCCTGAGAAACTGGGCGCACCGGTGTTGCGGCAGGCATATATGTTGCTGATCCCACAAGGATTGGCAGAGGGTTCTGACACTGCCCCACCCTTCATCGATGCCGGGGCAAGCTGTCGTATCTGTCTGCAAGCTGCCTGCCCGGCGCGGCGTGAGGCCGCAATCCTCAGCCGTCAAAAGACCGAAGTTGCCTTTTGACAGAGCGGCTTTTTCTGACAATAGTGAGCCACCGGCGATGATCTGCGACAAAGCAGACCATTCAGGCACAATCGCTCTGGGGAGAGAGCGAGGGGAGGACAAGTGGCAAAAACGGTACTGCTTATCGAAGATGAGCCAAATATTGTTGAGGCAATCCGCTTTCTGCTGGCCCGGGATGGTTGGCGGGTGGAAACCCATGGCCGTGGAGATACGGCGATGGATGCCGTGGCGAAACACCGGCCGGATCTGATTGTGCTGGATGTGATGCTGCCGAAACGATCCGGTTTTGATATTTTGCGGGATCTGCGTGCGGCGGAAGATACGCGGCATTTGCCGGTGATGATGCTGACGGCACGCGGCCAGAGTAAAGATCGTGAAATGGCTGAACAATACGGCGTGTCACGTTTCATGACCAAACCGTTTTCCAACACGGAAATGCTGGACGCGGTGCGTGAACTGGCAGAGGCCTGATGGACGAGAAGCCCGACGGAAAATTGCCAGAAGATCCCCTGGTGCGCGGGCCGGGATCGCGCCTGTTTCTTGAATGGGAAAGTTACCGGCGGAAACGGGCAATGGATGCGGGCAATCTTGTTCCGGTTCTGGGCGTGATCCTGTTTTTCCTGCCAATCCTGATTGCCAGTGGCCGTGAAAGCCTGCCGGTATCCGGAGCGATGATTTATGTCTTTGCCGCCTGGTGCGTGCTGATTGCTTTATCGGTCTGGTTGTCACGCCTGCTGAGCCAGCCAGAGACATCAGATACAGACGGGCGGGATGATGGTCAGCTTTAATATCCTGATTGCGGTCTGCTTTGCCTATGTGGCCTTTCTTTTTGGTATCGCCTTTTATGCGGATCGCCAGGCCGCGCGCGGACGTCTGAAATTTCTGCGTTCTCCTCTGGTCTATACGCTGTCGCTGTCGATCTATTGTACGGCCTGGACGTTTTATGGTGCCGTGGGGAACGCTGCGCGCACGGGGCTTGAATTTGTGACGATCTACCTGGGGCCAAGCCTTGTGATGGTCGGCTGGTGGTGGCTTTTGCGGCGGCTTGTACGCATTGGCCGGGCGCAGCGGATTACATCAATCGCGGATCTTATTTCGTCACGCTTTGGTAAATCTAACCTGTTGGGCGTGCTTGTGACACTGCTGGCTGTGGTTGGTACAACGCCTTATATCGCGCTGCAGCTTCAGTCGGTTACTTTGTCGTTCTCGGTCTTCTCGCGGGACATGTCGGCAGGGTTTATGCAGGTGGACCTGGCTTCAACCGCCTTTTGGGTCGCGGTGGGCCTGATGTTGTTCACAGTGTTGTTTGGCACGCGTAACCTTGACGCCAATGAACGCCACCACGGGGTTGTGACCGCGATTGCCTTCGAGGCGATTGTAAAGCTGGTCGCGCTGCTGTCTGTTGGTGCTTTTGTGGTCTGGGGGCTTGCAGATGGACCGGCAGATATTCTGACCCGCATGGATGCCAGCCCGATTGCCGATTGGCAAATCCGCCCCGGGCGCTGGGCGGGACTGATTTTTCTGTCGGCGGCGGCCTTCCTGTGTCTGCCGCGTATGTTTCAGGTTATGGTCGTGGAAAGTGCGGATGAAAGAAACCTCGCCATGGCGGGCTGGGCCTTTCCGCTGTATCTGATGTTGATGAGCCTGTTTGTTCTGCCCATCGCAGTGATGGGGCTGGAACTGCTGCCCAAAGGCTCTAACCCGGATCTTTTCGTACTTACACTTCCCTTGTCGCAAGGCTGGGATGGGCTCGCATTGCTGAGTTTCCTTGGGGGGTTTTCTTCTGCGACGTCCATGGTGATTGTCGCTGCGATTGCCCTGTCGACTATGGTTTCGAACCATATTGTGATGCCGGTCTGGGTGTCGCTGCGCGCGCCCGGCGCGACGGTATCCGGGGATCTGCGTCAGGTGGTTCTGACTGCGCGGCGGGTGTCGATCATGGTGGTTGTCGGGCTTGGTTATCTCTATTACCGCATTTCCGGCGGAGGCGCTGCGCTGGCGTCCATTGGCCTTATTTCGTTCGTAGGTGTGTCGCAGGTTCTGCCGGTGATGCTGGGCGGTCTCTTCTGGCGACGGGCGACGAAAGTGGCTGCTGCTGCCGGTCTGATCACGGGCTTTGCGATCTGGCTTTATACGCTTTTCCTGCCGTCCATCGGTGGGGCAGGCGTGCTGTCAAAATCGGTGATGCAGGACGGGTTGTTCGGCCTGTCGGTTCTGCGACCACAGGCGCTGTTTGGCACGGGCGGCCTTGATCCGGTGGTGCATGCGATTTTCTGGTCGATGTTCCTGAACTCACTGGTGTTCTTTGCGGTTTCTCTCTTTACCTTCCCCAAACCCCTGGAACGTCTTCAGGGGGTGCAGTTCGTGAATGTATTTGAACACAGTCAGGGCCCGCGTGGCTGGACAACGGCCGGGGCCGGGGCGGAAGATCTGCTGGTGATGTCTCAGCGAATTCTCGGGGCGCAGCAGGCACAGAGGTTGTTTGAAGCAGAGGCACGGGCGCAGGGCAAACTTGACCATCTGCCAGACAGTTCCCCCGCCTTTCTGGAACGGCTGGAACGCGAGCTGGCCGGTTCTGTCGGCTCTGCCACGGCCCATGCGATGATCGGGCAGATCGCGGAGGGCGCGTCGGTATCTGTACAGGATCTGATGGCGGTGGCGGATGAAGCTGCGCAGATCATGGAATATTCCAGCCAGCTGGAGGCCAAATCTGCCGAGCTGGGCCATACTGCGAAACAGTTGTCAGAGGCGAATGAGAAACTGACACGGCTGTCCGTACAAAAGGATGCCTTTCTGTCCCAGATCAGCCATGAGCTGCGCACGCCGATGACGTCGATCAGGGCGTTTTCTGAAATTTTGCGGGATATGGATGCGCTGACGCCCGCGGATCAGACGCGTTATGCGTCGATCATTCATGATGAAACCCTGCGCCTGACGCGGCTTCTGGATGATCTTCTGGATCTGTCCGTGCTGGAAAACGGACAGGTCGCGCTGAATATGGAACCTGTGAACCTGCACGACGTTCTGAACCGCGCCGTCAGTGCAGCCCTTGCGCCGCAAGACGATGTTCCGATCCGCATTCTGCGTAATATTGTGCAGGAGGATGTGGATCTGATCAGCGATGGGGATCGGTTGAGTCAGGTGTTCATCAATCTGATTTCCAATGCGCGGAAATATTGCACAGCCTCCGATCCGGTGCTTGAGGTTGCGATCCAGAAACAAGGGAATGACGTGTGGATTGATTTCACCGATAATGGGGACGGCATCCCATCCCATCAGCAACCCCTGGTTTTTGAAAAATTTGCCCGGTTGACGGATCATGCGCGGGCAGGTGGGGCAGGGCTGGGGCTGGCGATTTGCCGTGAAATTATGAACAACCTTGGTGGTTCTGTTGCCTATCTGCCTGAGCAGGGTGGTGCGGCGTTTCGGGTGGTGGTGCCGTTGAAATCCTAACGCTTTGGTAACCAGTTTCCCCGAAGATAGGCTTGTTTATCAGGGGCAGGCCGATGTCAGACGCAGACAGTATCACAAGCACTGAAAATGAAATCTCTGTGGTTCGCAAGATCGCTTCACGTCGTCTTGTGGGGTCAGCGAAACGCATGAACCCGGTTCTGGCCCTGAAGGCCGCATTGCCGAAAGCCGCTGAGCTTGAGATGAATATGAGGCTGACGGTTAAGGAAGCTAAGGAAGGTGTGCTGGAAACGCAGGCCATGATGGAAGGCATTCCCGAGGACTGCCTTTTAACCATCCTTCAGGCGCGGGATGGCGCGCAGGGGTTGGCTGGATTTGATCCGCAATTGCTGGCGGCACTGATTGAGGTGCAAACCACGGGGCAGGTCAGTTCTGCCCCTGCGGTTGTCCGGGCCTGGACGATCACGGATGGGCAGATGTGTGAACCCTTTATTGATCGCGTGTTTGACGTGCTTGAACTGCTGCTTGATGCAGATGGGCGTGGTCCCTGGTTCTATGGTTATCGCTTTGCCCGCAAAGTAAATGATCGGCGTAAGCTTGCGATGACGCTGGAAGAAACCCGTTACCTTTTTTATGCCTGCAAAGTTGAACTCGGCGATGGTGCGAAAACCGGGATGATGTGGCTGGCCCTGCCGGATTCCGTGCGACATGCGACGACGGGCGGACAAGTTGGCCCCGAGAATGAGGACTGGCAGAGCGGGCTGCGTTCGGCTGTGTTGGGCAGTACTGTACAGCTGAATGCTGTTTTACACAGGGAGCGCGTACCGTTGTCCTGGCTGATGTCATTGCAGGAAGGGCAGGTCATGAGCATTCCTGGCCGGCAGCTTGAAGAGCTTGTAATTGAAGACAGTGGTGCGCGCATTGTGGGAACTGCCAGGCTTGGACAGGCGGCGGGTCAGCGCGCGATCAGGGTTACTTCGCGGGGGTCAGAACCGCCACCTGTTGTCGGGGTGGCCGGGTCTGGAGGAGGATCCCCGGTTTCTTCGCCACCTCAGATCCCTGTGGCGCCTGCAGGGGAAAACCTGCCGCCGGATCTGCCGGGGATGGCTGTGCCAGATGGTCCGTCTGGTGTTCAGCAGGGATTGCCGGATTTACCTGATCTGCCCGTAGGGGGAGGATTGCCAGGTTTGCCGGATCTGCCTGCAGGGCTACCTGATGCCGGCGCTGCGCCGGGTCTTCCTGATCTGCCGGATTTACCAAATTTGCCAGCCTTGACGGCGGAGTAGTCGGGTCAGAGATACAGTCGGACCAGAATGGCAGCCCATGCCACACCTGCCGCAAGGGCGGTTACGGCGACACCTGCGCTGCCAAGATCTTTGGCTTGTTTCGCCAGATCATGTTTTTCCTGTGTGATCAGATCAACACAGCGCTCAATCGCAGTGTTGAACAGTTCTGCCGCAAGGACCAGAACCCCCAGGGCCAGGATCACGGCGCGTTCGCCACCGGTTAAGGGTAAGAGCAGAGCAAAGGGGATGGAAACCGCATTGGCCACAATCCATTGTTTCAGGCTGTGTTCTTCCTGCCAGCAATTGACCCAACCTTCCCAGGACCAGATGCAGCGCCATTTAAACCGGTCCCATTGCGCGTTCAGCCAGTTCTTCATGATCGTTCCCCGATATAGTGATTTACGGCATCCTGCACCCGGCGGAAACGATCGCCACCCAGTTTTGTGCCGCCATACCAGCGTGTGACGACAACGATATGATTGCGCAGTTCTTCCCGTTCCAGCATGCGGACAATCACCATGCCCGCGCCGCTTTCACCGTCATCGTTCTTCAGCGGCCCGTCATCCAGAAGGCAGGCCCAGGTGTTGTGGGTGGCTTTGGCGAATTTCTTCCGACGCTTCAGCTGCTTCAGAAAGGCCAGAGCATCAGCCTTGCTGTTCACCGCTCCGCCGGAGACCGCATATTTACTGCCGCGGTCATTTATGATGCCGTCAAAAATTTCCATTCCCAGGGGTGTATCGTGATGCGGTGAAAAGGGGAAGCCCCGACAGGACAGGAAAAAGCCCCGGAACCGTGTCCGGCCCGGGGCTGATTTTTAGATCTTCACAGAGATCAGCGGCGGCGGTCGCGGCGGCTGGTCATCGGCTGAAAGGCGACGCCGACATGGGCTTCGCAATATGGTTTGCCGGTTTGCGTGGCCAGGCCACAGAACCAGAACTCATCCGTTGCCGGATCACCGATCGGCCATTTGCAGGTGCGTTCGGTCAGTTCCATCAGGGACAGTTTCTTTGCACCTTTTTCCACTTCACGCACAGAAGCCAGCGCTTCGGGGCTGATTTCATTTGCGGAAGGTTGCGGTGGCAGAGGCTGGCCCGCAGGAATAATTGCACGGCGCGCCGGTGTCGCAGTTGGTTGCGGTGCGGCAGACTGTGTCGCCGGGCCTTCGGAAGCAGGTTCAGCCTTGGGCTTTGGTGCTGCCTTGGCGGCCTTAGGCTTGGCTGCAGGTTTTGCAGCGGCCTCTTTCTTCGGTGCGGCTTTGGTGGAGCTTGCACGGTTAGACAGGCCCAGGCGGTGTACCTTACCGATGACTGCGTTACGGGTCACGCCGCCGAGCTCTTTTGCGATGACAGAAGCCGACTGGCCTTCGCCCCACATTTTCTTCAGAATTTCGACGCGCTCGTCAGTCCAGGACATGCAGTCTTCCTTTATCTCGCGTGTGATGCGGGGCCTGTGGTGAAGGTTGCCGACAGGGGCCGCAGGAATTACAGATCGCTTATTTTACCGCTCTGGCTGGCGGATACAAGGACTCTGGGTGAATTTAAATTCTATGTCGATTTCGCCCGCATCTCCCGGAAGAAAAGCAGAAGCACGCCCGAAAGGATAATCGCGGCACCCATCAGGCTGATCCGGTCAGGAACTGCGTTGAAAGCGAAGTAATCCATTAACGCTGCGAAGGGCAGGGAAGACAGTGAAACTGAAATCACAAAGCTTGCTTCTGCGCGACGCATGGATTGAATAAAGCAGGCCTGTGCACAGATCATTGTCAGGCCAAGCGCAGCCATGCCCCCCCATTCCGCAGGCGCAGGCGCAGACCAGACGAACAAAGCGGCAAGAGATGCGATGCAGAATCCCAGGGCATTATTTGTGAACAGGATCTGTAAGGGTGCCTGGCGTCCACTTAACCGTTTGATCAGGATGACTTCAAATCCGGTAATCGCTGCAGATGCGAGCGCAAAGAATGCTGCAGGCTGGAAGCTGGCGCCAGAGGGCCGCAAAAGAATCAGGGCACCTGCAAGGGATACGCCAGCAGCCAGCCAGCGCCAGGGTCCGACCCGTTCCCCGAGGATCGGGATGGCAAAGACCATTGCGAACACAGGATTGAGGAAATTGATCGCCTGGGCATCAGGCAGTGGAATCCAGATCAGAGCCGTGAACGCAAGGGTTATGCCACTCCAGCCTGCCATTGTGCGCGCGACATGCAGGGGGATTTCCAGCGGGCCGAACTTCGGGCGTAGTATCGCCACCGTGGCTGCGATGGCCAGAAACGCAAAGGCGAAGCGCCCAAAGCTGATCTGAAACACGTGCAGTCCGTTACCATCCGGGGAAAACACGCCTTGTCCCAGGGTTTTCGCCAGAATGCTTGTTCCTGCCAGGAGAAAGGACGCGAGCAACATAAACAGGATAGATGTCAATTGCGGAGACAGACGGTGAAGCATGGGGCAGCCTTATGCTATGTTCCTGTCTGTTATGCTTTCGGATTTTTTCTGCGCAAGTGTTTTTATGAATGAGGAAGCTGGAACGCGCCTGCCCACCCGGCCGTGACGCCATCGATGTCAGCACCACCGTCGCAAAACTTGAAGAAATAGGCATCCGCGTTCATTGCCTCGCATTGGGTGGCGTTGACCTCACCAGTTCAGCTGGGAAGATGACGATGAACGTCATTAACGCTGTAGCTCAGTTCGAACGTGATCTGCTCCTCGAACGTACGCAATCTGGCCTCGCCCGTGCCAAAGCTGAAGGTTAGCTTTTGGGGCGGCCATCAGCCCTATCAGCGGATCAGCAGGTGGAAGTGAAGGAAAAAATCAAAAACGGCGAGGCAATCTCAGCCATCGCACGCCATTTCGAAACCAGTAGGCAAACAATCATGCGCGTCAGATCCCAAGCATAGTTCTATGTCGCGTTTCTTACACTTGTAATCGATTCCGCAGCTTCAGTTGAACCGAATGCAGTAATTAATTTCAGCGCAAACGACATGTTCATTGCGGATATAGACGGAGACGATGTGCCTGGCGCTCCGAGTCCTGGCAATAACGAAGTAATCGAGCTAACCAATCAGGCAACGGGCGACACCACTTTTACAACTCCCGCTGGCAATATTTTCAACTTGTCGGGCGAAGTTACGTATGAAGATGGTACAACTGATACGTTTTCAACTTTACGGGGTCTCAATCTCTCTGATGGCCGGATGATTCTGTTACACACATCACCGCCATACCCTGTTTCGACGTCTGGCATTGACACATCGAAATCAATCGCTTCCCTGCATCTGTATGCGACACCCGATTTTACAATATTTTTCGGCTCATATGCAGGGACTCAGGGGATCACATCTTCCGCGAGTGGCTTAGGATCTGAAGCGGGATCTTCCGTCGCCGGGCAAAATAATATCGCTTCCGGCGGAGAAGTTACAACCGTTGTTTTAGATTCGGGTACTACAATTGGTGTCGGTGAAATCCTAGCCTTTGACGGTCATGACAGATATCGGGTAGATATTGATTCAGATAACAGTGGCGCATCCGTTAATGGCGAAGCTATCACACTCACCAATCTTGTTACCGGGACAACGACAAGTGTGAACGAAAACACTTCTGCCAATGTTTTGTTTCTGGATGGAACTGCAACTTATGCTGATGGGACGACCAGCTCTGTCAGCAGACTTCGTGCGATTCAGCTGGCGGATGGTAGTATAGTTTTGCTGTCAACGAACCCTTCCCTTGATCCCAGTTTATCTCCCACAACCGGGTTTGAGCTGGGCAAAGTGATGAGATCGTTTAGCATTACTGGTATTAGTGCGGGTCAAAGCGCGTATGGCGGATATTCCGGAACTTTAGGCCTGAATTCCCCAGCGGCTCTATGTTTTGTAAAAGGCACCCGAATTGAAACCATCGACGGAATGATGAAGGTTGAAGATCTTCGGTCGAATATTCTGGTACGTACCAAAGATAATGGATTTCAGAAAATCCTTTGGATTCATTCCTCTATCCGGCGAGCCGCTGGCCATCTGGCACCGATCCTGATCCGTAAAGGCACGTTAGGAAATACCTCTGATCTGAGGGTTTCCCCCCAGCACAGGGTTCTCGTCTCGAGTTGGCAAGCGGAGTTACTGTTCGGTGAAGGAGAAGTCCTTACGACAGCAAAATCTCTGTTGAATGACAGCTCAATCGTCCGCGAAGAAGGTGAAATGGTTGAATACTATCACGTCATGTTTGATAACCATGAAATCATTTATGCAGAGGGCGCTCTAACGGAAAGTTTTAATCCGGGCAAAGAAAGCCTGGATGCACTGGATACAAAAACACGTGATGAGCTTCTGGAATTATTCCCGCAATTGGAAAACATTCAATTTGGCTGCGGAGCATCAGCCCGAACCAGTCTGAAACATGCCGATGGTGTCTTACTGGGCCAACATCTGTTTTCACCCCAGGGCTGAGAATGCGTTTTTCTAAACAGGTGTGGAGGTATTATACCTCCGCACCTGATCCTGATATTCGGTGTTCCCCTTCTCTCGTCGCGACAGTGTAGGCAAATTGATGTAAAGCCTTTGCGGATTAAGGTGTTCTTGAGCGGGCCAAGGCGTGCCCACAACAAACTCCGTGACTTTCAGGCGAAAAGCCAGATAACATGTGAACAGTAAGGCCGGGACAAGAGTGGAATAGGTTCACAGGAAGTAAACGTATGACCATGGACCGGAAAAAACTGAGCTATGCCCGAAAGTCGGTGACGGTCTGATCAGGCGGCTTGATTAATGTGTTTGATCCCGTCCTTGAATTCCACCCCTTCAATGATCTCAGGCATTCGGTTCGCGCCGTCGAGTTTGCACCATTTGCCTTGCGCTGAGATCATCAATTTGAAGGCCATGGCGAGGCCGGTTTTGCGACTGAGGTACAGGAATTGTGACGCGTGACGGAAGCCCATATAAATTCTCAGATCTTTCCGATGTTGGCGGCGATGGGACCGGCCGCCCAATCCAGTTTGAGGATCGAACTTGGAGTTGGGCCACAGAAAGCACCATGGAATTTGTCGTTAGAGGGTATCCCGCGGCTCATAAAAATGAGCTTTTCTATCATGCAACACTGGGGCGTTATCGATTTGAAAGCGAACGAGAGCTTCCTTTGCGAGACCGTGGAGACGAGTTCAATATGTTTAGCGTGACCCTTTGGTACGACGCCTACGTTCCTGTTGATGACACATTCGCCGGCTACGCAGAGGCTAATTCAGCTAATTCCTCCGCTTCGGTCCGACTACAGGTTCCGTGGACTGCAATGTGGCCGTCGTCTACAAGTCTAAACAGCTTTGAGTAACAGTTTCGCGCACAGCCTGCATTGCAAAAAAGGGCCACCAGATCTGCCCCTATTCTTAGGGGGCATACAATTAACCAGTCTACTATCGGCCCAAACCTGCCGTTGATCATTCCAGCAATTGCTGCGGTGCGGCTTCATCAAAGCGGTCGTTCATTCTGGACAATGTTTCTGTTGCCAGTCGCGGGGAGTGGCTCCTGTAACACGGAGGAATTCCCGATTGAAGTTTGATTTGGTGTTAAACCCGCTGGCGTAAATACATCTTGTGATCGTTTCTCCGGCTTGCACTAGAGCGCAGGCATGGCGAATACGATGAGCATTGATATAGCGCGACACGTTTTCCCCGGTGTGACGATTGATTGTGCTCGACAGCTGTTTGATTGGTACATGCAACCGTTTCGCCAAACGCGTCAGGGTCAGATCCGGATCAAGGTATAGTGTTTCGTTCTGAATTACCTCATCCAGGCGCACCATCAGATCCTGATCCCGGCGGGTTTCGATCTTAGTATGTTTGACGGGTTCTTGCTGATCGTTTGGCGGGGCAAGGCTTTCGCCTATCAGCCCAAGTATGGCAATCGCCAGCAGGGAGAACGATGAAAAGCTGCTGACGATCCAAGGCATGAAATTTGCATAACCAAAGGCAATTGCCGTGGCAATCAGTACATCGGTTGCAGCAGACAACAAAAGGGCAATCGCGAGCGCACGCCAGATAAAAACCGGGATCTGCCCCGCATCCAAACGCGCTAAAGGCAGACTGTCATTGCGGCTGAGGACCCATAATATCGCCCCTCCATAAAGGGTGAAATTCAAGGACAGGACCGCATCAACAGTGACGCGAGCAAACAAGACGCAAAACACGGTGAACACTGGCACCAAAAGATGAATGCTATCCAGCGGCCAGCGAAAGGGCGCAATCAGAGAATGCCGAAAAGCAAGCCAGGCCAGGGGTGGGATCAGTGACGCCGTGATGGGGAGGAACAGAAAAAGCTGTTTGACGCCATAATGATGCACCAGTGAAATCAATACGCCTTGCACCGCACAGGCCCCCAGCAACCCAATGAAAAGATAAAACCGAGTGCCCCGCAGTATCATTCGCATCAGCAGATAAAAGGTCGTGAAGGATACGATTAAGGGGATGGGAAGCGCGATCATGGCCGATCCTATGTTGTTTCATCAAAGCCTAGTCCCAAATCCGGTTTCAAACGACCTCAAACCGGTTCAAGGACGCATGTTTTTCCTAATGGCGCGAAACACAGGTATCGCAACAAAAGGAACACGTTATGAAAACGGCTATCTTCACCACATTGGCCCTGTGTGCCGCCCCCCTTGCATTTGCCGAAACCACAAGCCCCATCGCGGGATATGATCGATTGGATGTGCGCGCAGAACATCGCGCTTATCCCATCGCGGCCTCTCTCTGGTATCCGGCCGGCAGCCAGACCTATGTCGCTCCAATTGGTAACAACCCCATTTTCCGGGGCACACCAGCCTTTATTGGCGCCGGAGTGACCGAAGGTAAATTCCCTCTGTTTTTGTTTTCCCACGGGTCTGGGGGCAACATGGATACGGTATCCTGGCTGTCTTCGGCTCTGGCGCAACGGGGGGCAATGGTTTTGTCCGTCAATCATCAGGGCAGCACATCAGGTGATTCATCACCACGACGCTCTGTTATGCTTGATGCCCGCGCCGAAGATCTGTCCGCCGCATTGGATGCGCTTCTGGCAGATCCTTATTTTGCCTCACGGGTGGATCTGGATCGCATCATCACCGTTGGGTTTTCCCTTGGCGGGGCAACTGCGCTGAACCTTGCCGGGATGCGTCTGGATGCAAATGCCTATGCGCCGTATTGCAATGGCAGCGGTGACGTCATTTACGCTGATTGCGCGTTCTTTCGCAAAGGTGACGTCGACTTTGAAAACCTGCCGGGGGGCTTTGAAGCGGATATGCGTGACACACGGGTGAGCGCGGCTATCGCGATTGATCCGGCCTTCACCTATGTGGCCACAGATGACAGTATTGCTGATATGGACTTGCCAGTCGGGCTTATCAATCTGGGAAGGGATGACCGATTACATGCGGCAGATGTCAGCGACAATGGCAGCGCGCTTCAATCGCGTTTGTCCAATGCGTCTTATACAGAAATCGCGCCAGCCAATCACTTCACTTTCCTCGCATCTTGCCATGACGGCGCTGAAGGGATGTTGGCAGAAGAAGGCGAGGATCCCATCTGCACAGATCCAGCCAGCACAGACCGTGAGGCAGTACATCTCGAGATCGTAAAATTTATAACTGAGTTCTCGAACCTTTAAATCCAGCTTTGCAGGGTCGTTCTACTGGATCGGCCCTTTAGCGGTCATTGATGTGGAATATAGTGCGATTTACTGAGTGGGCCTTTGTACAACTAAACTTGCTCGGCAGGTGCTGTTATGATGGCTGTGGCAACCGTTTCGAATATATCCCGCAGCTTATTTTGCGGCAGGCCACCAAAGGCGAGGCGTAAGGCTTGCGGTGCGGCTGTGTTCGTTGCGAATGCTTCGGCGCCGGATATCGAGATACCTTGTGTTTTCAGGTGCGCAACGATTGGCTCAGCCCGAAGGCCGGGTTTGAGGGGCACCCATGCAAAACCGGCATTGGGATGTGAGGCAATCGGAATTTCGCCGAAGGCCTCTCGCAATACTTTCTGCCGTTTTGCACCGCTGTCCCGGCGCGCCGCCCCGGAACGCTCTGACGTTCCATCTTCTATCCATCCCGTCACCAGTGCGGAAATCAAAGCGGGCGTATTCCAGGTTGTCGCGCGTATTGCCTCAAGCAGTGACACCAAATGGTGCTCAGGTGCGATGACATAACCAAGGCGCAAACCAGTTGCGATGCTTTTAGAAAACCGCCAACATGGATGGTTCGCTCTGGCGCAAGGGCGATCAGGCTGGGGGGCGGATCTGGTTCTAAAAACGCATAGGCTGCATCTTCGATAATGAGCAGATCATGCCGTCTTGCGACATCAATCAGCTGTGCGCGGATTTGCGCATTTATGACAGATCCCAATGGATTGTGGACGGTCGGCATCAGATAGACGGCGCGAAGGTTTTGCACCCTACATTGACGATCCAGATCATCAGGGTCCATGACACCCGATTTTCCGTGAATGGGGATAAGATCAATTCCCTGCAGCGCAGCAACGGATTTAAACCCGGGATAGGTCAGGGCATCCACAGCAATCGCGTCGCCCTGTTTGAATAGCCCAAACCCGGTGATCGCCAAACCATGCTGACCGCCTGATGTGATCAGCAAATGCTCGGGATCAATAGGGCCAAGGGAATGTCTGAGGCTAGCGGCGATGACCTTACGTTCGTGGAGCCGCCCGCCATGTGGGTGATAGCGCAGCATCGCCTCCAGATCGCCAGCCGTCGCGAGTTGCCGTAAGCCTGCGCGTAAAAAGTCTGCATCCGCGGTTTCGCCCGGCATATTGAAAACAAGATCGACCAGCCCATCCTGCGCCGTCTGATGAACGCCAAGTGCCATGGGCAGTCCTGGGTCACGTACATAGGTGCCACGTCCAGCCTCTCCGATCACATGGCCACGACGTTCAAGTTCCGCGTAAACCCGGGTTGCCGTAGCAAGGGCAATATCAAACTGTTCTGCAAACGCGCGGTGCGTTGGCAGTTTGGTTCCCGGGGCCAGCTTCCCATTTTGGATCGACGTTCCAAGCATGTTTGCCAACTGGATATATCGTGCTTTTGCCATATGCTCACTGTATTTAGTGCAATTAAAAAATTGTCATGCAAATACATCTCATGCCAATCCAACCTTAAGTCAATCTTTGAGGTTCCCCCGATGCCACGACCAATTTCCGTTCTGCTGCTTGCCCTGAGTCTGTTTACTGTCACATTCGCCGTTAATCTTCAGGCCCCGCTTTATGATGTCTATGCAGTTGAAAGTAACGTTGGGGCCACGGCGGTGACGGTTGCCTTTGCAGCATATGTCGGGGGGCTGATGCCGACGTTAATGTTGCTCGGCGGGTTGTCTGACCGCATTGGGCGCAGGGTGCCAATTGCCCTGGCGCTTGTTCTTGGTGTGGTTGCAACCGCGTTATTGGTGCATATTCCGGGCTGGTCGAGCCTTGTTATTGCGCGGGTCTTGCTTGGTGTGGGAACGGGGCTCGCGACCACGGCAGGAACCGCCTATATGACTGAAATTCTTGGGGAGCACCGGGCCCGCACTGCGGCACTGATTGTAACATCCGCCACATCCCTTGGATTCGGCGGTGGTGCATTGGCGACGGGTATAAGTTTGGGTATCCAGGGGCCCACACTTATGCCTTATAGTTACCTGGCTCTGTTTGGCGTGGCTCCGATGTTGACCCTGATTGCTTTCGGACTGCCCCGTGTCGACCTTCCTAGGAAAGTCTCAATTCTACGCTTACCAGTTTTCCCAGCCGGAACCTGGATGTTTGGGGCGGCCATGGCGTTGGCGTGGTCCACGACAGGCATGACCATCGCTGTTGTGCCACTGGAACTGGCTGAAAACGATCTGGGCGGGTGGACTGGTCTTGTGATATTCTTGGCGATATTTGCTGGTTTCTTGTGCCAGCCCATGGCCCGCCGCATGACCAATAATCAAGCGCTCGCATTGGGGTTTGTTCTCATTCCACTTGGCTTTCTTATCCTGCTGTCTGGCGTATGGTTGAACGCGCTTGTGTTGGTGCTGGCAGGAACCTGTATCACCAGTGCCGCAAGCTACGGTTTTACATATCTCGCATCACTGGCCGAGGTTTCCCTGCGCGCCCCAACTGACCGGGCGCGCGCCACAGCAGGTTTGTTCGTTTATGCCTATTTCGGTTTCTCATTGCCCGTAATTGCCAGCGGCGCATTGGCTGATTGGTTCGGCCTCCTGATGGCTCTGATTATCTTCGCGCTGGCTCAGATCATATCGACAATGGCGATCGTTTTGATGTGGAAGCGATGGTCAGTCCGATCTGCTCCGGCATTCCGGTAAACTCAAAACGAAAACGGCCCCAACCGGACATTTGCGGCCTAGACAAGTCGGTCAGCCACATTCCCCAATCCGGAACTTCGTACACGGCGCAGCATTTTTTGCAGTCGGAGGTCGACTATTGGGGGCGACACGGCCGTCGGCCGAGGCTGGTCCCAGGATGAACGTGACGCCGGCCAGAAACGGATTACCTACCACGATGTTGGACCACCCTGAGCATACTCAAAGTGACGCTATCTGTTGTCGTCGAGGTGCTTTCTCATCTGCTTCAAATCGCCACGTATGCGATGCATGATCGCGCGTTGATCAGCACCGATCACATGCCTGAGTTCCTTAGCTACCAGAGCAATTGCCTCTTCGCGAAAGGCGCGTCCGGTTTCGGTCAAGAAAACCCGTTTTCCGCGACCGTCCTCTGGGTCGGGCTGCACTTCGATATACCCACGATCCTGCAGCACTTTCAGCGAATGGGTCATCGTGTTTTTTGTCACCTGCATGGCCGATGCGATCCGCATGGGCGCTTTTCCATCGCCCATGCGTGCCAAGTGGTTCAGGATTGCGAAATGCGATGGGTGAACACCGTCGGGCAGGCTCTTGGCGAACATGGCCGTCGACAACTGGTTAATAATTCCAATTTCCGTAAAGAAGCCGAAGACTTCATCCGCATTGTCGTTGTCTTCACTCACGCTGTTCCGATCTTTGCCTCTATCGGCCAGCGAGGACTGACCGCAATTTCCGGGCCATACCCGATCCGCGACAACATTTGAACGGTTCCGCCTTCCGAAGCAAGGCGTTCGTGCGTTTCGCCGTAAAGTTCTGCCATTTCCGGATACTCCTGCAGCGCCTGGCTTAGCGGTTGGAAGCCTAAACCCTCAGCAGTGCAGGCAAGGTTGACCCGCAGCCAATCCGCCCCGGCTGCAATTTGGTCGCGCCTGGTGTTGGTTTGCGTTACCATCCACAGATGCCCCATTGCCGATTTCGTATTTGCAAGAACAGCTTTCATTCCTTCCGCAAACCCGGTCGAAGATGTGTCCAGCAACGCCTCCCGTGTCATAACGCCTGTAATGGCAAGGGTTTCGAATAACGCGCCGCTAAAATCGATACCATCAGGATTGGCGTTGATCTCTGCCTTGCCGATCCGCATCAAATCTACGCTTTCCTTGAAGGTGTGGGGTGTTTCAATTTCGATTGTGAGTGCCTGTGTAGTGAGCTGCCGCCAGTAGGTGATGTCATCTGTGTCGATGGAACCTCCGATTTGGGTTTGACGGGCAACGGTCAATATCCGTGCGAGAGTTTCGGGCGGGATTGTACGTGACGTATCATATGGCTCCTTATTGGAGCGACGGCTCAGCATGTGATCGAACAGCGGATCGCGCACAGCCGTCCCTTCCGCGAACGTGGCGCGGGCAATCGGGCGATTGTCCAGCCCCTCCATATTCTCACCTTCAGGGAACAACGTCACGTCGACATCATAGCCATCGGCGTTCGCAGCCATCCGCATGAGCTCAAGAAAGCAGCCGAGACCAATGGTAAGTTGTCGATCAAATGGGTCGGTGTGCGGCAACTGCTTTTCGGTGTCGAAATGCAATGTGAGCCCGTCATCGCCGTCAAGGCTGATGATCCACGGCTGCCGATTATGCGGGTTTGGCGCGAGAATGGCGTGCGAGAGCGCATTTTTGCGTGGGTCGTCATAGCTGCCGACCAGCTCCCAAGGCTTCAAAGCATCGTTCGGCGTGCGGGTCGCAGCAAAAAGACCAGCACCGCCAGCGGCAAGGATAACGCCCCCGCCGGATATTTTGAGAAAGTTTCTACGGTTCATTGTAATCTCCTATAGTTCTATGTGGAATTATATAGTACGATATGGAACTAGTAAAGGGAGCTTGAGTTATTCTAAAAAATCGTCGTTCAGAGGGAAATGAGTGATCTCCCCGGGTTGTCGCATTCACCTTTAAGTAGTGCGACGATTTCTATTTCGTTTTGGCAAATCGGTCATTGAAACGCACCGCAGCCTCTGTCACCCAGGGCTCCTTGCAGACCTCTGATGCAGTGCAGCTTCACGTGATAAGCTGAACCGGTCACCGTCGGGATGTCGTTGTGGGAGGGCATGGCGGATCGAAGGATCCGCCATGCAAACACCAAACTTACCCGTGTCTGCAAAAACATCCATTCGTTCGCCTTTGCGTGAAGATGATTTGCGAGTTCCTCTTCTGACAAGGCTTTTTCCCCGTTTAGAAGCCTATTCGCGGTCGGTAAGTCGCGTTATCGTCCTGCGGGTTTGCTGAGACCGGTAGTACAGGTTTTCGATCTCGGTCCTGATCTCTGCAGTGACATCAGGCGCTCTGGCTATCGCCTCACGATGACTCGTCGTCTTCAGCGACCTGCAGAATTCCTTGCGCCCCACGGATTCCTGCATCTCTTTCGGCACCTGTACCCGGATAAACCAGGTCTTTCGGCGCAAGAACGGTTTGGGGGGGGCGACCCGTATCTACATGTGCTCTCCTGTTGTGTACTGTAGCATCCAACAGTAACACATAGGGAGATTGACCCTTATTTTAAAGGGTTACCAGTATTTAAAGGCCGCTTTTGTGAAATGGCGGAGACGAAGGGATTCAATTTTTATCTAGCTGAAATTATGAATATTTAATAATTTCAATTGGTTGTAAGTATTTCACCTAGCAACAAACGTCTCAAGGTTGCAGATTTGCTAAACATTATGCTAAACATTATGCTAAACAATTGCATCGTCAGGCATTCTAGCATGAAGCTAACTAAACGGAATAAAATCTTCTACATAGTTAGACGTGTTCCGAAGAAATATACAGCGGTGGATGAACGAGCGCAGGTCTGGCTCAACCTTCATACCGATAGCGAAAGTGAGGCCAATCGTAAGGCCCCAGAAGTCTGGGAGCATCAACTGGCGATTTGGGAGGCTCAACTCGCTGGTGATACGTATGACATTCAAGAAAAAATCGATGCTGCACGTGAACTTGCATCAGCACGTGGGTTCAAATTCCTACCCGCCCATCGTGTAGCAACACTGCCCACCGTCGAAATGCTGGACAGGATCGATGCTGTCCCAGTTAAAAACGGAAAGCTACAAACGCAAGACGCGGCTGCGTTGCTTGGCGGCGTAGAACAACCCAGCCTGACCATTTCGCAAGCATTGGAAATGTACTGGAAGTTAGCCAAAGATAAGACTTTTGGAAAATCTGATGACCAAATACGGAAGTGGCGTAATCCTCGCATTAAGGCCATTAAAAACCTGATCGGCGTGATTGGCGACAAGAAGCTTTCCGATATCGAACCAGATGACACTTTGGATTTCAGGGACTGGCTTGCCTCCCGCATCCAAGATGGCGAAATTGTTGCCGGTAGCGCCAACAAGGACATCACCCACATGAGTGCTGTTCTAAACACAGTTAACACCAAGAAACGACTTGGACTAAATCTTCCGCTCTCCGATCTCTCATTCGAAGACGATGGCAGTGAAACACGCCTGCCTTTCAGCGACAAATGGATCAAAGAGAAGATTCTGGCCGATGGCGCACTGGATGGTTTGAACGACGAGGCACGATGTATCGTGTTACTGATGATAAATACGGGCGCACGACCATCGGAGTTAGCGGGACTACGGCGCGAAGATATCCGCATTACGCACAACATTCCCCATATAGCAATTGAACCCTATGACGGGCATCAGCTAAAAAACAGGGTCGCCAAACGCATCATTCCAGTCACGGGTGTTTCGCTGGAGGCATTGCGAGGGTTTCCTGATGGGTTTCCGCGTTATGCAAACTCATCAGCCAGTCTGTCTGGCATCGTGAACAAGCACTTTCGTAACAACAATCTCAAGGAAACACCTAAACACACCCTTTATGGCCTCCGTCACTCCTTCGAAGACAGGATGTTGGAAGAACCTACAGTGGATGAGCGCATTAGACGTGATCTGATGGGGCATATCTGGAATACGCAGCCATGGATAAGGTTGAGATCAAGCTTGATAAATCAAAGCAACGTGAAGAGGCCACAGTGGCACATGCCCGTTTGGCTGCAACATGGTCTAAGCGAAATAAATCATTTTCCATGGGGAAGCCTCTTTCCGTCACCGGAGTGAAAATTGATCATGATCGTATTGAAGAGCTTCTGCTGATTGAGCGTCTTGAATGGGTTAAACGAAATAAGAATGACAAAGCTTATGCTGAGTGGTTTCTACATGTGTGGAGGTCAGGGGTCATCAAGGTCATTCAGAAGCCAAATAAATGGATCAAACTTGGTACTACCATAGGTGATCGTTTCCTTCATACTTTGGCCTTAGTAAAGAACTGGTCCGCCGATGTCAGCCTTGAGGCCCCTTGTTTCTTGGACTACGCGGATGCTCTTCTGGAATAGTTAACAGTTTTTGGAGCATTCGATGGGTGAATTCCCGAGTTTTCATGAATTCCCCCATTTTGCACCTAACCCCTAGATCAGTATCGCCCTTTCATGGTGGATATTGACCGAACAAACCCTGACAAACGCCGCGACGCTGCGGTGAATGATTAAGCTTGCCAGAGTGATAATATTTGGTGCCGACTACGACTTTAATGCATCGGCTCGAGCCATGAAATCCAGCATGACATCTGCATCGATGTTTTCGCGATCCAACAGGGCAACAAGATCAACATCAACCGCACGTTTCTGGGCAATCTTTCGGACACGTTCATTGAACCCGTCTGTTGGGCGTAGCCCAATGGTGCCTGCATCTACAATAAACGTGAACGCCAAGACAAAATCTAAAAACGCCCCTTCATGACGAGAGCCATCCGCTGAAATGGTCACAGCGGCAACATGACCAGTGGGGCTGTGGGCCTCGAACGGTGCCACCAAAGCTAACACCGCATATATCAGGGAATAGGTCCGGGCTGCACCTCGACCGAACATCTGTCGCTTGTAATTAAAATGCTTAGCCAATTCAGCCGCAGCCATCGCGAAATCCTCGGTGATGAGGTCGGCTATTAGGGCCTTCTCGGCCAAAGTTGATGCGTTGCGAAAATCGTCCAGAGTATGAGGAACGGCCCGGACATCATCATACCCAAGGGACTGAGCGACGTAATCATCCTCCCCATCCACCTCGACACGTTTTTGAGTAGCTCTTGCGAGGGATGAATATTTTTTGAATAGTGGTGCGACGGGAACGCTATGATCGACCGTTCGCAGCAAAGCGACAAATCGGCATTCGATTTCCAGTAACCTGAGGGCAAGGGCCGCATCGGTTTCCCTGCCTAACAAGCGCAAACATTTTTCATAGCGTTTTAATGCCCAGCCGTCCGCGTCTCTGTCGAACCTGCGAAACCTATCTTGGAGCGTGATGTTACGCTTCGCGAAATCTACGTGGATCAGAAAGTCGGTCGGCACATTCAGAGCAAGAATTTTTTCAGTCATTTAGAAGAAACCAAATATAGTAAATTTCCCTATGTCTAACGGCAATTATACTGGTTCCACAACGACAATTGGTTAAAAACAAAGTGTGGCTGATGTCTGAATGAGTGAACTGCATATTAGACTGGCCGTGCAGTGATCACTGCACGGCCAGTCCTCGTTTGGTATCAGCTAAGCTGGTGTGAAATCATGTGGGCTTTTAGGTATGAGTTTATCACTACTACATCCATGCCCGCTTCATGACGACAGTCCAGAGCGTCATAAGCGTGTTCTTGAAGGAACGGTTCGGCAAAATCGCTTTCCCAAAAACCTACTGCAACGCATTCATGGTCTCTTGGAAAACACTGACCAGATTGTAGAAGTCTGTCATTGCCCCAGAGGGTAAAAGAACGTGCCCATTGTGTTTCAGGTCGGGCATAAAGCTCTAGCATACCTCCATCAAAGGTGAAACATTGCCAGTTCCATGCATACATCAACTGGTTAATCTCTCCGGAAAGGGCCAAAGAATAGCCCCCCAGTTCACTTGGCTCCAATCCAAGCTTTTCTACCATTGCGGTTTCTAGGTCTTCGTGAGAGATGAGTTCCTCAGGTGAATGGCATGTTTCCATCTCTGCCAGTTCCAATGCCAGGAGCATCGGAAGGGCTTTCATCCGCAGTTCATTACGAGATTCTGGCGTACCATGCGTTTGTGTATTTGTGTGTTTCATTTGTTCATTCCTTTCATGTTTGAACGTTGATGCTCAACAAATGACAGGACCGAACGAACTTGGGTAAGGGAGATAAAATCGCGTTTTTTCAACTTAAATCCCCGGGGGTAGGCAATGGTTTGTGGGAATATGGTGATGGCGTGTTTTTACTCAATATCCCCACCAACTATCTTGTTGATTAGATAAGCGGGGTATCCGTTAGAGTATGCCGTAGCGGACATCCCACACTTCCCCGAAATAATGTCCGTTAGACGTTCAAATTCCTTACGGACACTGATATAAACGGACAGGAATCATACGGACATCCATGGAGGCAATTTGCAGACAATCTTATACGCACGAGTTTCAACCCGGGATCAAACACTCGAACACCAAATCACTCAAGCCGAGGCTGCGGGGTTCAATATCGATGAGGTTGTCGCCGACCATGGCGTCTCTGGGGTTCAGCACAAACTGCGTGAAAGGCCAGAGGGTCGAAGGTTGTACGACAAACTCCGTGCCGGTGATGTGCTTGTTCTGCGATGGCTTGATAGGCTCGGGCGAAATTACGACGATGTGACCGACGCAGTTCGCCACTTCATCCGTAAAGGTGTCGTTATCCGAACGATCATCAACGATATGACATTTGACGGTGCCACCACGGACCCTGTGCAACAGGCGGTTCGTGATGCCTTGATTGCTTTCCTTGCAGCAACAGCACAGGCGCAGGCCGAGGCCACCAAGGTGGCACAGCAGGCTGGTATCGAATTGGCAAAAGAGAAAGGGGATCGGTTCCGAGGACGTAAACCGTCCTATGATCGTCAGACCTTTGACATGGCCGTTAGTCTGATCGGGCTGGGGCACGGGCCAAGTGCCGTGGCGAAGGAAACGGGACTATCACGCCAAGCTGTCATACGCATCCGTGACAACACTAACGATGCCGTCGCTGCGATGGAACGTTGGGGGCTATGAAGTCAGTTTCCTTGCTTAGTTCATTCAAATTACAGACTGTTTCGAAGATCGCAGGGCAGTAGTCGGCTCTGCTATCTGCGTGGATACTTCTAGCGTAAATCTAAAGACATTGCTGGTCAGGTGCGCCTTTATCCCTTAGGTTGTGGGGAAAAGTTGAAGGCTTGAGCATGTTGATTAACAGAAGCGACATTTACGACAAAAATTTGAATTTTCTAATTGGCTCCGGTGCATCGGTCGGAGTATTGCCGACTCTGGCATTGCAATTAAAACAGAGTGGAACGACTGCTCCTCACACTCTTGAAACGTTAGCCACAAAATTTGAGGCTGACGACAGCCTGATGTGTTTAATTTTTTCCTATTATGTTGAAAAGGTAATTGCACCCGCTGCTAATTTTGACATTTCAAAGCTGACCGATGAGCAGAGGGCTGTTTTAGACAACTATGTTGTCTTTCTAGAAACAATACTCACCCTGTTGAATAAGCAACGAAATGGGCGACGGGCGAACATTTTCACGACTAACTACGATGGGCTGATCGCCCATTGCGCAGAGCGCATGATTCAGCATGGCCAGCATGATTTTATTCTGAATGATGGTGGCTCAGGCTTTGTAAAAAGAATGCTTCAAACAAGAAGCTTCAATCGATTTGTCAAAGATCAGGGTTCATTTGATCGTCACGAAGTAAGCGTACCGCAAATTAATCTCATCCAACCGCATGGTTCGGCCTATTGGTATAAAGATGGGGAAAATATTGAAATATCCTACGACTTGACGCGCTCAACAAAACGCATTTCGGAAGTGCCAACATGTCTTAAAGCCAAGTTCGAGGAGTTTCTGGGTGACAAAGATAAGAGCGATAGCGATATTGCAGCAGAAAATTTTAGTGTCGATTCAGCTGCATGTGCCAAATTCTGGCAGAAATACGAGGAACTTCCCATAGTTAACCCTACAAAGTGGAAGTTTAATGAAACCGTCTTTGAGGAGCACTACTACCAATCGCTTCGTGCGCTAAGCTACGAGCTAGAGAAGCCAAACTCTGTATTTATTGTGTTCGGGTTCTCATTTGCGGATGAACACATTTTGAGCCTCGTTAAGCGTTCTCTTTCAAACCCAACTTTAAAAGTCTTTGTTTGCTGTTTTAATGACAGGCAAAAGGCAGATTTAGAGGGAAAGTTCAATATTTTTGATAATGTTGAGTTGGTTCGAGTGGATGGGGATTTGGATTTCGATAAATTTAATGGTGAAGTTTTTAATGCCAACCCAGAGCCGACCGCATGATAGAGGTCGGTCAAGTCACTGCGGTAGTCGGCGTTGAGATAACGATCAAAGCAAACGAAAATTCTAGCTTGGAAACACACTTCTATCGCGGTCAGGCGTTTAAGGGTGTTTCCATCCGAGAGTACATTACTGTGGATCACGGGTTTCGTGAAGTCGTCTGCAAAGTCGAGGGGGAGTATCTTGATGAGAGCCACACGGAGGGCAAAGGTCCGAACCTGCAATATGTTCGTAGACTAAAGGTTCGTCCTATTGGCTATTTCGAAGACGAAAAGTTCTTTGATGGCATCAAGTTTCTGCCAAAGATCGGTGATCCTGCGAAGCTCATGTCAGAGCGGAAAGTCGAAAAGATATTTGAGCGCACAGTTTCCGATGGCTTCAAGATTGGTTCTCTAATGAAGGAGGACCTGCCTATTTCCCTACCGTGGCAGAAGATTTTCAACAGTCATTTGGGCATATTTGGAAACACAGGAAGCGGGAAATCCAATACACTGACGAAGCTCTTCACTGTTCTTTTTGAGAACAAATTCGATACCTTGGCCGATATCAGTCAGTTTGTATTTTTGGACTTTAACGGTGAGTACACTGGTGAACAACTTGTAGATTCCGGGAAAAAAACTGTGCTGCGCTTGAAGACCCGGGCTGCTGGGGGTGATCAGTTTCATTTAGCGGAAAGCCAATTTTGGGATGTTGAAACGTTAGGTATTTTATTTCAAGCCACCGCGAATACACAGAAACCATTTTTACGGAGGATCGTCGATGACCGGAAAAGGTTCTCTGTCAATGTGAATAGCCTGACTGCTTATGTGAAGTCTATCTTTCGGCGCGTTCTGAACTCTGAGCATCCAAGTGCGGAAGCATTGGAACTTTTGAAATCACTCTCACGCCATCTTGGAATAGGTGACGAATTGGCCGAAGCACTCAATAAGGTCGGCTATCATCGCAACAACCAGTCCTTCTATTTCGATAGTGTTAGAGGTTCATATTTTGGTGTTGGCAACTCGACTTATGATGACCATTTCGGCGCACTTGTTGATGCAATCGAATTTGAAGCTCCTGATGGCTTTCGTGAGTTGCAAATTCGTGCCGAGTTAAAGCTTATTTCTGACTTGCTTTATGGTTCAGTGCAGTATGAGCATATTCAGCCCCTAATGCGTCGCATCGAAGCGTTGATGGGGGATTTCACGAAGGTCATTGCCATACGGCAAGGAGATGAAGAAGAAGGCCCTGTAACAGTAATTTCGCTTCGGGAATGCAATCAGGAAATCAAAAAAATCCTCCCGATACTGATAGCGAAGCACTACTATGAGGAGCACAAGCGCAGAGTATCTTCCCCTCCTGATCGAACAATGCACTTGGTCATCGATGAAGCCCATAATATCTTGTCACAACAATCAAATAGGGAAGCTGAAAGTTGGAAAGATTACCGTTTGGAGCTATTTGAAGAAATCATCAAAGAAGGCCGAAAATTTGGTGCATTCATGACACTGGCCAGCCAACGTCCTGCGGATATTTCTCCTACAGTAGTGTCCCAACTGCATAACTACTTCATTCATCGATTGGTAAATGATCGTGATCTCACACTCTTAGAGAACACGATTTCGACGCTCGACAGTATTTCACGGAGCCAAATACCAAGCCTACCTCAAGGGGCATGTGTGGTGACTGGTACAACCTTTGACATCCCAATGTTGTTGCAAGTTGATAAACTTCCCAAAGAGCAAGAGCCTGATAGTAGTGACGTGGATTTGGTTGATCTTTGGGGCTGATACGGCTTTTGGGGCATGGAGCATTGCGGCTGACAAATAGTCCTCAAAATTGACCAAGTGCACTTTCTCTTAGCTCACTGGAACCCAGAAGAGAGTCATTTTGACATGAAAATGAGAACGTATTTTGACACGAATTAAAACTAAGCCATTGCTAGGGTTTCTCTTGAACCCATTCGGGGTACATGCCCGTAGCATAGAATTGCAGGATGACGAACTGTTGGTCGCTGCCCGGCGTGATCGGTGTATTCAGATTGGCAGCCTAAAAACCGCCCCATCAATCAAAACAGGCTTCATGGGCAGCACCTTGAATGTTTCCATCGATGACGGAACGAGTGTTGCGCTCCGAGGAACCAAGCATAGTGATGCGATCTCATTCAAGGAAAGCGTTCAATCCAACTGGGTCGCCCACAACACAGCACTGTTTGAAAAAGAACGCTCGACCATTGATGACATCCTACGTGTCATTGCTAAATTGTCGGAACCTTCGTGTTATCCGTCAGCCTATTTGTTTTCGCCCACCCTTGTGAGGGCAAAAGCTCTTAACAGCGAACTCCTGACGAAATTACCAGAAGAAGCCATAGGCGTAGGCGTTTTCGAACAAATTCAATCGATTCAGGATTTCGTACAAAACGCTGTTGTCATGCGTGATCAGGCAATCAAGAAATTTGAGACGCAGCAACTCCCCCAGTGGGCCGACTTCTTTGACACATTCGAAAGCAACCCACTGACACCAGAGCAGCGGATATCGATCCTTGCCGACGAAGATGCGACGCTTGTGCTGGCTGGGGCAGGATCGGGTAAAACGAGTGTCATCACTGCCAAAGCTGGCTACCTAATCAAGTCTGGCATCAGGCAACCAGAAGAAATCCTGCTACTTGCATTTGCCAGAGACGCCGCCAAGGAAATGTCAGAACGGATCGAAGAACGATGCGGTGAACCATTAGAAGCCCGAACGTTTCATTCGCTGGCCTATGACATCATAGGGGTGGTTGAAGGAAGCAAACCCGCCCTTGCGGCACATGCGACAGATGACAAAGCCTTCATGGCACTGATCAAAGAAATCTTGCGCTATCTTGTCCACACGGTAGCAGAGGTATCCAAATCGATTATTGGATGGTTTTCTCACGCCCGCTTGGAAGGCAAGACCGAATGGGATTTTAAGAAAAAGCACGACTACTATACCTACGTCGAAAAAATGGACCTTCGAACTCTTCAAGGGGAACAGGTCAAGAGTTTCGAAGAGTTGATGATCGCGAACTGGTTGTTCGAAAACGGGATCGAATACGAATACGAACCCAATTACGAACACAAAGTATCCGAAGGCGGCTACCGTGATTACTGCCCAGATTTCCGTCTCAAGAAAAGCGGTGTCTACATCGAACATTTTGGTGTGCGACGAACCAAGAAAAACGATGGCACCTATCATCTGACCACAGCACCCTTCGTTGACCGTGAAGAATACTTGGAAGGTATGGCGTGGAAACGCGATATTCACAGCGAACACGATACAACGTTGATTGAGACGTTCAGCTATGAGCGTGAAGATGGGCGTCTGCTTGAAGCTTTGGCTGAGAAAATTGCACCATTTGAAACACCCAACCCCCGATCACGGGAGACCCTGTTCGATATTGTCGTTGAAATGAAGCAAGCTGACAGCTTTGTTCAGCTTATCGGCACATTCTTACGTCATTATAAAGGTGGCGGATACCAGTTAGCCGAATGTGAAAACAAAGCAGGAAAGCTCAAGTTGGGCAGACGGGCTACGGCATTCTTATCTGTCTTTGCCCCCCTCTACGCCGAGTACCAGAGACGACTGGATGGCCGCATCGATTTCGAAGACATGATCCTGAGGGCGTCCAACTACGTGGAAAACGGGGCATATCACAGCCCATTTAAGCACATATTGGTGGATGAGTTTCAGGACATATCCCGCAGTCGTGGGTGCTTGGTGCAGGCTCTGAAAGCGCAGCATGTCGATGCGAGGGTTTTTGCTGTAGGTGACGACTGGCAATCGATCTACCGCTTTGCGGGTTCAGACATCAATCTGATGCGTGGTTTCGGCCAGGAGTTTGGTGGTGCTTTCGATGGGCGATCTGATGTTCACCGCGTTGTTGATCTTGGCCGAACCTTTCGGTCGGTGGATCAGATTGCCTATGCCGCAAAGAAATTTGTACTTCAAAACCCCGTCCAGTTGAAAAAGACAGTAATCCCTGCGGGAACCGCAGACCATCCAGCCCTGAGGGTGGTCTCTACTTACCGTCACGACGCAGATGAAAAGCTCAAACAGGTATTGCGTTCGCTGCATGAAATCGCTGTATCAAAAAGAAAACCAGAATCCGTGCTGCTGCTGGGGCGATACAGATATCTGGCTCCGTCCAACCTTGCGCAGCTGCGTCGTGAATTCCCCAGCCTGAATATATCATTCAGAACGATTCACTCGTCTAAGGGGTTGGAAGCTGACCATGTTATCCTGCTCAACCTTTATCGAGGCCGAACAGGGTTTCCTTCCGAAATCGTTGATGACCCTCTTTTGAATTTGGTGTCACCCGATGCCGAACCCTTCGAGAATGCAGAAGAACGCCGTGTCATGTATGTGGCTCTGACCCGTGCACGTCATACTGTGACATTGATGGGGTCTGCATCTAAGCAGTCAGCTTTCGTCACGGAATTATTGGCCGATCCTGAATATGGCGTTTCCGGCAGCGAAGCATTGGATGAGGTGAACCACATTTGCGGCGAATGCGGAGGGCAACTTTTGGCATTCCCAACTAAAAACGGGCGTACTTGGTACAGGTGTGAACACGCTGAGCTTTGCGGATATTCACTGAATGCCTGTTCAGAGTGCGGGAGTGGCTTGCCTGAAAAACGAGATAAATCAGGGATGAAGACGTGCACATGTGGTGCGCTATATCCGAGTTGCCCGCAATGTGAGAACGGCTGGCTTGTTGAGCGACGGGGGCGGTATGGCCGCTTCTTAGGATGCGTGAGTTTTCCTCGCTGTAAGGGGAAGGCGAAAGCCACTTGATTTGGTTGACCTTCCGCCAAGATTGGCTTCCAATGCCCTTTATCATTTTGATAAAACAATCACCTCCCCAAGCTTTTATGCCAAATGCTACACAAGTGTAGGCTTCCAATTAAGGAAATGTTATGTTTAAGAAATTTTTGAGGAAAAACGCCCCTTCTCCAGCTAGAAGTGGCGATTTCGCGGAAGGTAAACGACTGTTTGAATTAGGCGTAGCCGCTGCACATCGTGATAACTTCATCGAAGCTCAAAAGTTTTACACCCAATCTATCGAAGCATTTCCTAACCCCGTCCCTTATCTTAATAGAGGGCGGATACTAGTGAAGCGGTTGCGCCACTATGATGCATTGAACGACTTCCAGAATGCTCTTCGTTGTGATTTGGAGCAAGGAAATGAGTTCGTTGACGAAATAAAAGGTGAAATACAATCGGTTCAATTTTTCACGGAGCTTTATCGTGATGGGACACGTGAAAAACTAATCGCGGACTATGATACGCAAGACGATATCATGTACGTTGCACGTCGGGTTTTTTGCACTTCATTCAAAGTCAAAGCGGACGGGTTTGTTCCTTACAACTCGCCGCTGGTTCAGTTCCACTTCTTTAACGAAGTCGATAACATTGCCCGTTTTGATGACCTCTCGCTTTACCCAGAAGTAGCCGAGTTTTTGGATATCTATCCAGCCGCTTTTGTTCGTAAAATGGTTGATGCGCAAGTAGACAATGAGGCTTATTTGGTTGCTGAATCTATCCTACATCGTTTCCTTTGCGCATATGATGAAAAAAGGATGCGTTACCTAAGGCGACATATGTTGTATGATATTCATCAACGTCTCTTGGACCGCGATTACGGTGCAACGGGGCATTCAACTATGGATGCCGAACCAAATAGTCACATCATTCGAGAAGCCGCTGATTGGTTATCACTTTCTGCTGCTGGAGAGCACGATCAGAGTCTACCGCCAAAGGAAAATCAGTTGTTCAATATCTTTAAAAAGAAACCTGTCAGCACCATAACTACCCTCGGGAAAACTGCCGTGGTGGTTTCAATCACACGAAACGGGAAAATCCTGTACACAGATGACACTGTAAAAGGCTATCCGAAAGATCATCTTGAGGGCAAGGTGTTCGAGGTTTCATTCCCCACACAGACAGGTACCCCATATTTTGCGTATTATCTATGTGATGAATATTATGGCGAAGTTACGAACCCGAACATTCAAGGGACCGTGCAAATGGCTATGGGGACCTCCAAATTCAGATCAGAGGTCTCAGAAAAAATTGGGCTTTTCCTCGTTCAATACTTGAAGAGTACGTGTCGGATTGATGCGAGTAAAGAAATAGTGAGTTTTAGCCACAACCGCGCCCACACAAATGTTCTCGCATACATCGAGGCGCTGGATGATTGGTTTCCTGTTCAACATTGCGATGCGGAAGGTGATGATGCATCTGAGTTGAAGGCCGGAATGGTAAACGATGGGACGCTGTCCGTATCGCAGGTCATAGCTGTGTCAGACTTGTCTCCAACAGGATAAGCGACCCCTTCGGCCTTTATAGTGTATTACACATGAGGTTCATCTAAGAGGCGCTACGATCTTCACCATGTCAGCTACACCTAACAACCATCTGCGAATCAATGAGTAAGACGCTGTATCGCATGACTCTTGCCTAGCGATGGCTATGATGCTCGGAATTAGCCACTTATCGATGCAACAACTCAAGGCGCATTACTAATTAACGTCAGCAGGGCTTCTTATGCACTCTAACTTAAATTTGCTAAACATTTTGCTAAACAATCTGCTAAACGCCAAATTCTCAAGATACTGAAAACAAACAATATTTATCAATAAAATGAGATATCTGGCGGAGACGAAGGGATTCGAACCCTCGAGACGATTCCTCGCCTACTCCCTTAGCAGGGGAGCGCCTTCGACCACTCGGCCACGTCTCCGCTGACCCGTTTATCTATATGTTCCCCTGGGAACAAGCGGAAAATTGAAAATATTCTGTGTATTTCGATCATTTCCCCCACGCAGAGTTCCGGAACATATCCTAGCTCACACAGGAAGGTCGGCGCTCATTTGCTTACCTTAACCCCTTGTTCTTCATGGCCTTATGCATTTTTTCTCATCCTGTTCGGCCTTGGCATCGTCTCGCGCTGTTGATTCATTCGGGCTCGTGTGACCGGTTTGAGAGGTTGTTTGCTGCAATAAATGAGCGCTTTGAGAAACATGCATACAGAGAAGCTGAGCCATTTGATTGACGCACAAGATTCTATGGATACCCCCTAAGGTTCTTCGATCATCTTCACGGAGCCGGTCAAGGGTGCTCATGTAGCAGTGCGGAAGCGTGAGCTGGTGCACTATGATCCTCTTTCTAAGGGTGCTTATGAGAGGCGTTATTTGCACATAACCCATCCGGTTCCCCAAGCACTGCTCGCCTCTGAGATTGCCGAAAACTGGGGGCTATCCAGCGGTGGTTTTCAAGGCAAACATTCTCCCCCTGGATGAGATTCGAATTTCAGATGAATACGACAGATCGGTAAAGGGGATTAACTTTTCAATCTGCCGGGAGAAAACGGCATACATTAAAGCAACTTCTGATTGGTTGGTGAGGACCGACATTACCAGGTTTTACCCCTCCATATACACCCACTCCATTCCTTGGGCCGCATATGGCAAAGAGCGGGTCAAATCTGGTATGGGGTGCTATAAGGGGTCGTTTGTTGACCAGATGGATGTGTTGGTAAGGGCATGCAACCGCAATCGAACCATTGGTATTCCGATTGGACCGGAGACCTCCAGAATTGTGGTTGACCCAAATTACAAAGAGCTTCTGCTGGCTATGTTGTTGTTACAGGAAGATCAGTGTGCGGCACGCCAATATCTTCTCGAAAAACGGCTGCTGAAAAAAGCTAAAAGAGAAAGCAGGAAGAACAAGGGGTTTGTTCAGTTCTATTTATAGCGTCAGATCCAAAGCAGGGGGGGCACTTGCAACGCTTACATCAGACTGATGGCAGGCAACTGCCGTCGGTCACGCGGAAACTGTTGTGGTTTTTCCGATCATCTTGCGGTGAGACGCCGTAAACTTCCTTATAGTGGTTCAGCATGGGGGAGGTGGATGAATAGCCAACGGAATAGGCAATCTCGGTGATGGTATCGCTGGAATAGAGCACCAGTTGCCGGGCTTGTTTCAGACGCAGAAGACGGTAGTATTTCAGAGGACTTTCGCCTGTGGCGCGCCGAAAGCTACGCTCCAGGCTGCGCGTTGACATATTGACGGCTGCGGCCACATCTCTGATCTGGACCGGGTCTTCAACATGTTCCGCAAACATCTGAATCGCCTTTGTGACCTGCTTTGGCATCGTGTCTGTTGTGGTCGCGGTGGTCAGGGACGGGGTCTTTTGCGAAACCTCACCCGTGCGTACAAATGGATGCTGAAACCAGCAGGCCACTTCGGTCATAATTTCCGCACCCAGGGCTTTCTCGATCAGACTTAACATCAGGTCGAAAACCGCCGCTGCCCCCGCGACAGTCAGGCGCTGGTCGCCCTCACAGATCACCGTTTTAACGGGTGTGCTGTCGGGAAATTCAGCCGAAAAAGCAGCGTCATAGCACCAGTGCACGGACACCGGATGGCCTTTCATCAGCCCCGTTCGGGCCAGGGGAAAGATCCCGCCGCTGAACGCACCGATGGAGTGGCCTTCGCGCAGGTGGCGTTGCAGAAATGCCGTCGCTTTGGCATCATTGGCAAATGTCCCGGCGGGGCTTGAGGTCAGAAAAATGTGATCCAGATCTGTTGTGTCCGTCATCACGCGATCGGGCGCAAAAACCACCCCGGCGGATGAGGTGACCGGCGCCCCGGTTTCGCCCAGAACATGCCAGCGAAAGGTTTCAGTGCCCGAGATTTCATTCGCCGCGCGCAGAGGCTCAATCGCCGAGGTCAGGCAGGCCATGGGAAAGTCCGGAAAAATGAGAAAGCCAAGGGTTACTGTGTCGGACATGGGAGGGCCTCTGATTGTAGTTCTGTGACCGTCCGAAAGATCTGATTTTCCAGTTCACGTGCCGCAGGCGATGCGGGCGAATCCGCTTTTCGCAGCATGTGAATTTGCCGCGGGGGCAAAGAAACGGGCAGGGGAAGGAAGGCAAGATCACGGCTTTCCGCCATTTTCACGGTCATTTCTGGCAGGATCGTGATGCCCAGCCCCGCGCGCACCATGGCCAGAAGGGATGTGATGTTATGGACGCTCAGCAGGGCGTTTTCATGGATGCTTTGAAAGGCGGGTGTCGTGATTAGTCGGGCCAGATCATTGGCGATGAACTGATGATCCTGCAGGGCTTCCCATGTCAGATGCGCGCTGGATGTCGCAAGGGTGTGATCCACAGGACAGACCAGGCCAAATCGGTCTGACAGCAGGTCCTGACGATAGAGGGCACCGCCGCTTATGCCAGCGGAGGCGATGCCAATGTCAATGCGTCCGCGGGACAATTCATGCAGAATAGTGGTGGAATCCATGTCGCGCAATTCGATCTGAACGCCGGGAAATTCATTGATAAAACAAGATATTGCCCGAGGCATGATCGCAGAGGCAACCGAAGGCACAGCCGCGATGCGCACACGTCCATGACGGGCATTTGCGAAACTTTCAATCGCCTGAACTGTGCTGTCAAACTGATAGAGTTCCCGTTCGGCCTGTTCCAGAACAAAGGTTCCAAGGGCCGACAGACGGTTCTTGCGATCTGTTTTGAACAGGGGTTCGCCCAGGTGATCTTCCAGTTGCTTCAGCATCATGGAAACAGCCGATGGCGTGCGCCCCAGTTGACGCGCCGCATCTGACAGTTTCCCGGTTCGCGCCACGGCTGCAAAGCAGCGCAGCATTTCAATTTTCACAGCCATATTTCAGTTTTTCTGAAGTTGAGTTCACTTGTTTGAGTTTGACTGAAGTTGATGCCCTTGTCCATAATGATCGCGCAATTGCACGCAGAACGCAGAACTAAGCGGAGACCCCGGATGACCGACACCAAACTGAACCTTATCGCAGGTACCTGGACCGCAGGCGACAGCGAGATTGAAAACCGCAACCCGTCTGATCTGTCTGATCTCATCGGGATGTTTGCGCAGGCGTCAGCGGATCAGCTGGAAGCGACGCTGGATCAAGCGAAAATCGCCCAGGCCGAATGGGAAGCTTACGGGATTGAACGCAAATACAACGTGTTGATGTCCATCGGTAATGAGATGATGTCACGCGCCGAAGAGCTTGGTACATTGCTGGCGCGCGAAGAAGGTAAACCTTTCGCTGAAGGCAAAGGTGAAGTTTATCGCGCCGGTCAGTTCTTTACCTATTACGCCGCTGAAACCCTGCGTCAGATCGGTGAAAATGCGGATTCTGTGCGCCCTGATATTGAAATCGACGTGCGCCGCGAAGCGGTTGGCACCGTTGCGATCATCAGCCCCTGGAACTTCCCGACAGCGACTGCATCCTGGAAAATCGCACCTGCGCTTTGCTATGGCAATGCGGTTGTCTGGAAACCTGCGAACGCGACGCCTGCCTCTGCGGTTGCCCTGACCGAAATCATTAACCGCCAGGACATTCCGAAAGGTCTGTTCAGCCTTGTGATGGGCGCAGGTCGCGAAATTGGTCAGCGTCTGGTCGAAAGCCCGAAAGTGAACGCGATTTCCTTCACCGGTTCCGTGCCTGTGGGCAAAGGCATTGCGTCTGCAGCGATCCAGAACCTGACCAAGGTTCAGATGGAAATGGGTTCCAAAAACGCTCTGGCGGTTATGGATGATGCCGATCTTGATCTCGCAGTTACGCTTGCCTTGGGTGGTGCCTTTGGTGGCACTGGTCAGAAGTGTACAGCTTCCTCCCGACTCGTGGTCCACGCGTCTGTGCATGATGCCTTTGTTGAAAAACTGGTGGCAGGTGCGCAGGCTATGAAAGTGGGCCACGCGTTGGAAGAGGGCACGCAAATCGGCCCCGTTGTGTCTGAACAGCAGCTGAAAGAGAACCTTGCTTATGTTGAGCTTGGCAAATCTGAGGGTGCAGAACTGCTGTGCGGTGGTCAGCGTTTAGAGATGCCACACCAGGGTTACTATATGAACCCAGGTGTTTTTGTTGGCTCAACCAACGACATGCGCATCAACCGTGAAGAGATGTTCGCGCCGCTCGCCTCAGTGATCAAAGTCGATGGCTATGAAGAAGCGCTGTCGGTTGTGAATGACACAAACTTTGGCCTGACATCTGGCATCGTGACGCAATCTCTGGCACGTGCAAACCACTTCCGCCGCAATGCAAAAACCGGCTGTGTGATGGTGAACCTGCCAACTGCAGGCACCGATTACCACGTGCCATTTGGCGGTCGCGGTGACAGTTCTTACGGCCCACGCGAGCAAGGTAAAGCGGCGGCAGAATTCTACACCACTGTGAAAACCGCTTATATCTCAAGCGGATCCCCGTTCTGATGCGACCCATGATGCGTATCGATAACCTGCAATATGCCAACTGGTCGGAAAAGATTTTCCGCCAGTTGCGCGAAGGCGGCGTGGATGCGATCCACGTCACCATCGCATACCACGAGAACTTTCGTGAAACGGTTCTGAATTTCGAGAAATGGAACCGTTGGTTTGAACAATACCCTGACCTGATCATGAAAGGTCAGGGTGCATCAGACATTGATGTGGCACGTGAAACCGGGCGCACAGCTGTGTTCTTTGGCTTCCAAAACCCAAGCCCGATTGAAGATGACATTGGTCTGGTTGAAATCGTTCACACCCTTGGCGCACGTTTCATGCAGCTGACCTATAACAACCAATCGCTGCTGGCGACGGGCTGTTATGAAGCTGAGGACATGGGCATCACGCGGATGGGCAAGCAGGTCATCAAAGAGATGAACCGCGTGGGCCTTGTCGTGGATATGAGCCATTCCGGGGATCGTTCCACGATTGAAGCGGCCGACCTGTCGGAACGCCCCATCGCGATCACACATGCGAACCCGCATTCCTGGTCACCGGCGCTGCGCAATAAGAAGGATGATGTCATCCGGGCTGTGACGCAAAACGGCGGCATGCTTGGGTTTTCCGTCTATCCGCATCACCTGAAAGACAAGGGCGATTGCACGCTGGAAAGCTTTTGCGAGATGATCGCACGTACCGCAGAACAGTTCGGCGCTGAACACCTCGGGATTGGGACAGATCTGTGCCAGGACCAGCCAGACAGTATCGTTGAATGGATGCGTGTCGGGCGCTGGACCAAAGAAATCGATTACGGTGAAGGCTCTGCCAGCGCACCCGGTTTCCCCGATATGCCGCATTGGTTCCGGGACAACCGTGACTTTGGCAACATCGAAAACGGCCTGCTTGCAACAGGTCTGTCTGAGGATGAAGTCGCCGGGATCATGGGCCGCAACTGGTATAATTTTTACGCCGAAAACTTCAGTCCACGAGGATAAAACATGGAGACACCCGTACAAAACTCCATCCCGCAGCGGGACCCGGCCCTTGTGATGCGTCTGAACCGCATTGGTTCTATGCATCAGTGCCGTCTTAGCTTTATGCGGGTGCTGACACGCCGTCTGGCGAAAGAAAACTGGAGTTTTGCACGACCTGTCTTTGATGTGGATGCGAAGGGAGTTGGTCATGCCGTCTATACGGCGACCGGCCCTGTGCGTACCTATTCTCTTGTGGCGTTTGCACATGATCTGCCACCGGAAATGCGGTCTGATCGCGTGATTGCCACTGCCTGGGATGCGACCTTTACCCTGTTTGACGGGATGCCCACGGCGGAAGACATTGAACGCCTGTCAAAGAATGTTCCCTATCAGGAAGCCGGGCGTGTGAATGAAAAATCACTGTCTGTGTCCCGTGCGAACCGCTCTGTTCGTTTGTGGGAATATATGGTGGATGCGCTGTCCAAAGGGGAACAGCCGGATGCGGCGAAGGTTGCCTCTGTCGGGTATCTCATGCGCACAACCGCTGTTTATGGATCGGGTAAACTGGGCGCGGCGGATCATGAAACCATTGCCGACCGGCCGGAATTTGACGCGCCGTTCCAGGCTGAAATGCTGTCTGTCTTCCTGACCCGGGCTTTTGTGCGCGATATGATCAACCACCTGGCGCATGCTCGTGGTGGTGATCAGGCGACAGAACTTGCACCAGAAATTGCGCATGGCCTTGGCATTGGGAATTCAACCGGTCTTGGTATGGCACCCTTTTTGATCAATCACCCGGTGTTGTTGAACAACTGGGTCGCGGCCCGTGAAGAAGCAATTGCCCGTGTGCGCAGTCTGAACACTGTCACTGAGGCACAAGCAAACCTGTTTCGCAGCCTTTTTGCCCGTGTGCAGGTGCTTGTTAAAGCGTGGCGCTCGGAACATCCGGTCCAGATCAAAAAGCTGGACGCACTGAAAGCTGATCTTGATCAGATTGCGAGCAGGCTGAACAATGACGATCTTACGGCAGACGCCCCATGGGATCGCCTGCTGAACTGGACCAGTGAGGCACTGTCTGAAGAAGGGCAGGAGTTGATCGCATCGCTGATCCTGGAACCATACGGTGATCTGGTCGATAATCTGTCGTCTGCCATGTCCGACCACCGGCCTGATGCTTTCCGTATTCTCGGTTCCATGTCTGTTGCAGCCCTTCGCGACCTTATGCGCGGAACTTATGGTTGGGCGTTGGAAACCGACTGGTCCGCACAGGAAAATTGTGCCCGTGCCTGGTATGTATCCGAAGAAAAGCTGGAACCGCGATTGGGTGAACGGTTTGAAGAACCCATCGCAGATTACGAACAACCGCTTGCGCCGGGGCGGGATGTGGCACGGGCCTTCGAGAACCTTAAAACCTGGGATGCCTCAACACCGATTGCAGAATTCCTGCTGAAACACCCGGAACACCGCCACAGCATCCGCCGTGTCCAGATCAATGCCTGTGCGCCTTACAGCGAAATTCAGGACAATACGATCTGCGCTGACATGATGCCCATCGATATGCTGCGCTATAAGCTTGCGACCTTTGGCGCGACGCATTTTGACCCACGGTCTGATCGTTGGGTACGGATCTGCATGTTCGGCAACGCGCCTTACCCGGAAGAGCTGACCAATGAGAATGCCGATTTCTGGGTGTATCCTGATGGGGAGGGCCGAACATGAGCTATGCGCTGAATGAAGTCGAAGCTCTTGCCAAACGTGCCGTGCGTGGCGCAGGCATGAGCTGGGGCACTGCAGAGGAGGCCGCGAAAGCAACTTGCTGGCTGTGTCGGAACAGGATTGACGGGGCAGGTGTTCTGTCAGCTTTACTAAGACAGAATGCCGGCAAAGGGGAACAGGATCTGCGACCTGTCGCGACGACGGGTTTGTGGCAGACTGCGGATGGCGGGCCTCTTTGTCCTTTATTGTCTGGTGCCACTTTATCCGACTGTGCTGTGGCGCTGAAAGATGCCCCGATTACCATGCGAAATCTGTCTTTCCCGCTCTTATTGCTTCCCTTCCTGGCGTCCGCAGCAGCGCAACTGGGCTGCACGCTGACCCTGGAATGTGATGCCGGAGCAGGATCCACAGATGGAAACGAACTTGCGCTGTCAGGTGAAGGTTTTTTGCAAGTGAAATCCGCCGATGTTGTGATCCGTATCGGTGATTTTTCCGGCAAAACCCTTTCCCAGGACAGCCGCGCCACACCCGCCCCCGAAGCCTGGGACACTCTTAATACCTATGCCCATAAAACCTACGCCCCGGCGACCGAAGCATCGCGCCTTGCCGGGGCCGGGGCCGGGCTGTCTGACAATGATTAATCAGGACGTATGACATGACTGAAACCAAAATCCTCACACTTGCTGAAATCGAAGATATCGCTTTCCGCGCTCTTGTTGCTGCCGGTACATCAGAAGCAAACGCCCGCCCTCTGGCGGTTGCCACGGCTTCTACTGAGGCTGACGGTGTTGCCAGTCATGGCCTGGCTTATATCCCGATTTATGCGGAACATGTGCAGTGCGGCAAGGTTGATGGTCAGGCGAAACCCGTTCTCAGCCAGCCGCGCCCGGGCGTGATCAACGCCGATGCGGCGACAGGCTTTGCGCATTCCGCGATTGATGCGGGTTTTGATAAACTGATCCCGCTGGCCCGTGAACAGGGTGTGGCAGCGCTGGCGATCCGCAACAGCTATAACTGTGGTGTTCTTGGCATTCACACCGCACGCCTGGCAGAAGCTGGTCTGATGGGTATTGGTTTTACCAATGCGCCGGCCTCTATTGCACCTTCTGGCGGTGCAAAACCTGTGGTTGGGACAAATCCATTTTCTATCGCGGCCCCAGGGGCTGATGGCCAGGCAGAAGTCCTGATTGATCAAAGTGCCAGCACCATCGCGAAATCAGAAGTGATGAAACATGCGCGCGAAGGCAAAGCCATTCCGGAAGGCTGGGCGCTGGATGCTGACGGCAACCCCACCACCGACCCCGAAGTCGGCCTGAAGGGATCAATGGCACCGTCCGGCGGTTACAAAGGTGTGGGTATCGCGTTGATGACTGAAATGATGGCCGCGGCCATGACCGGTGCGACCCTGGGAACAGAAGCATCGCCGTTCTCAGGTACTGCAGGTGGCCCGCCAAAAACCGGTCAGTTCTTTCTTGCGATCGATCCGGGCGTGACCTCAGGCAATGAGTTCGGCGCACGTCTTGCAGCACTGACTGCTTCCATCCGCGATCAGGAAAATGCCCGCCTGCCGGGTGACGGGCGCAAGTCAAAACGTGCACGTGCACAAACAGAAGGGGTGGCCGTCAATGTGGCCACACTCGATCGGATCACCGCCATTATCGGCTGATGTTCTGAGGGGAATGAAAAGGGTCAGGGGCTGCGTCCCTGATCCAGGGCATCTGTCCAAAGGGGAACAGTGCGAACAGGGAGGAGACATCATGTCAACCAAAGCACCATTTACGGATCTTGACATTAAAACGTCAGATTCAGGATTTTATGAGGGGTATAGCATCCCCATCGCTCTGATCAGTAAGGCCGTCATGGCGACGCTGGTGATCTGGGCCTTAGTCTGGCCAGCCAATGCCAATGGCGTTCTGGGCAGCCTGAACTGGAAAATTCTGGGGGAGTTCAACGCCTTCTATATCATCATTACGGGCTTCTTTGCCTTCTTCCTGTTTGTGTTGGCTGCTTTGCCGCAAACCGGCAAGATCCGCATGGGCCGCGAAGGTGAGAAACCGGAGTTTTCAAACTTCTCCTGGTTCTCCATGATGTTTGGCGCCGGTCTTGGTGTGGGGCTTATGGTCTTCGCCACAGCTGAGCCTCTTGGCCTCTGGGGGTCAAACCCTGTCATCGTTGCCGGTGAGGTTGTTGGAAACACGCCCGAATCCGTGCAGTCAGGTTACCGCTATACCTTTGCTCACTATGGCATTCACGCCTGGGCGATCTATGTGGTGACAGGCTTGTCCCTTGCCTACTACGCCTATACGCGTGGTCTGCCTTTGACCATCCGTTCTGCCCTGACACCGCTGTTTGGTAAATACATCAACGGTTTCATGGGCCATATTGTGGATGTTCTGGGTATCGTAGCAACCATCCTTGGTGTGTCTGTCACCATCGGCTTTGGCGTCAGTCAGTTCATTGATGGTGTTTACGCGGTGACCGGTATGGAATGGATCATGGATATGGGCGGTGACGCACCTGTTCCCGGCACCGTTGGCCTGATTTCTGGTCTGCTTGTCATCATGGGCTTGTCCATTGTCTCTGCAGTAACCGGTGTCGATAAAGGCGTTAAGATCCTGTCGAACCTGAACCTGGTTCTGTCAGTTATCCTGCTGCTGACCTTTGTGATTTTCGGGTCCTTCATCTTCGCGATGACAACCTATGCTTCTGCACTTGTGGATTACATTCTGCATTTTGTGCAAATCAGCTTTGGTGCATGGAGCCCGCAGGATCCTGCGGCATTTGCAGCAGCACTGCCAGAAGCAGCGCAGCCGCTGGCCGACGACCTTATCGGGGGTGCGACCAACGCATGGGGCAGCTTTGACGGCTTTAAATCCGGGTTGACCGGTGCGGCTGCTGAACTGGATGATACAACCCTGGCTGCTGTTTATGACGCTGGTAATGCAGGTCGCCAATTCAGCTGGCAGGCAGGCTGGACAACCTTCTACTGGGCGTGGTGGATTGCATTCTCACCTTTCGTGGGCCTGTTCCTTGCGCGCATTTCTAAAGGTCGTACCATCCGTGAATTCATCATCGGCTGTGTGTTTGCACCAACCGCAGTGTGCTTCGCATGGATGACCATTCTGGGCGCAACCGCGATTGATCTGGAAATTTCCGGGGTTGCCGATGGTGCAATTATCGCAGCGTCTCAGTCGTCCAAGCTGTTTGTGACTCTGGAACATATCATTTCCGGAGGTTTCCTGACGCTGATCACTGTGATGTGTGTGGTGTTGATCCTGACCTTCCTCGTGACTTCCGCTGACTCTGGTATTCTCGTGATGAACACGATTATGTCCGGTGGGGAAACCCAGGCCGGGGTAAAACACCGGATCGTCTGGGGTCTGATCCTGACGCTTGTGATGGGGACATTGCTTGTGGCGGGTAAAGCCAATGGCGAAGTGGATCCGATGGAAGCACTGAAAAGCGCGATGATCATTGGTGCCCTGCCGTTCACCATGGTCATGGGGCTGATGTGTGTGTCCCTGACAAAGGCGTTGTATAATGACAACAAACGCCGGAATGAGGGCACACAGGTCACACCTGCTGAGTAAATGAAAAACCGGGATCAGCAGAGACGCGCATATGCTCTGCTGATCCATTCCCCGACGTCAAATTAGTCTATTCAAGAGAAACGTCTCAGGGGCACTGCATCGAT
The DNA here is from genome assembly GCF_016123485.1 of Halocynthiibacter styelae. GTDB lineage: Bacteria > Pseudomonadota > Alphaproteobacteria > Rhodobacterales > Rhodobacteraceae > Halocynthiibacter > Halocynthiibacter styelae. The sequence goes on from NZ_JADCKQ010000003.1 coordinate 300,859, forward strand.
TGCTAAGCACTCAACCAGGGCCATCAGCGGGAAGTACGTCGTGAAGTTTTAGCATTGGAAGTGAACTCTGATGTAACAATTAAAGCCAGAGGTAACCCTTGGTGACGAACCATGAAGGTCGCTGACGCCAGGGTGTTGATGACGACATGCCGTCTCAGCCGTTGGTGAAGCTGCTACAGGAGGTTTTGCCCAGAACCCTCAAAGGTCAGAATGTGACAGCTGATCATTTTCCATTGAAAAGGATGCGAGAGAATATCTCGTAAAATGAGTATACACAAGATTCGCTGTGTATTCAGATAATTTAAAAATGTGTAGGGAGTCTCACTGAACAACAGATGCAAATATCTGACAGAGATACCATGGGCCTCGGAAACTTTTTCTGGGTTTAGGCTTTGATCGCCCAAGTGCTGATCAATATACATGTAGAACCGGCCAATAACTGAATTTGCGCGACCGTCGGGTTGCCTGGAGTCAGATGAGCGGACACTTTCTGTCGCAGAAAGAAAGTCGGTTGCTGCGCGGTTTACGGCCCAAAAGTAGAACCGCAAAGCCTCGTTCAGTGTGTTTCAGGCGAGATATTGATATCCAACTCTTTTTGAACCACGTCCAGATAATCGTCATGACTTCGGAACTGCACGATATTGAGATATGTTCCGTCGGGTTTATGTACCAGTTCGCGGCGCGGAACGCCCGCCTCATGTGAGACAAAGTCCCTTTGGAAAATCGTCGAAGCTGCTCAAGATCAGTCTCCGTTTTGCCTTCGGCTAATTTGACCGGCGCAAGAACGGTAAGACCAAAAAGCGCGAGCGCGCCCTTCAACAAACCCCATTTAGAACCCGCGGCCCCTGGCGCTTTGGTTTTGCGCCACGGGGTCAGATTACCCGAAATGCAGGGTCTTTACTTCCTGGAAATCTTCGATCCCGATTGTGCCGCCTTCGCGACCGTTGCCCGACATTTTATATCCGCCAAAGGGCGACCCATAATTGAAACCGCCACCATTGATATGCACGGCACCCGCCCGCAACTGGCCGGCGACCCGTTCCGCGCGCAGGGGATCACCGGTTTGCAGATAGGCCGCCAGACCGTAAGGCGTGTCATTGGCAATTGCGATGCCTTCGGCTTCGTCCTCAAAAGGAATGATCACAAGAACGGGGCCAAATATTTCCTCTTGGGCGATACGCATATCATTTCTGACATCGGCAAACAGCGTCGGGCGGACAAACCAGCCGGTGTCAAACCCTTCGGGCTTGCCCGGGCCGCCGGCCACCAGTCTGGCGCCTTCATCAATGCCGGCCCGGATCATCATCTGAACGCGGTCGTACTGAATGCGATCAAACAGCGGGCCCAGGTGATCGCCCTCTTGCGAAGGGTCGCCGACCTCATGCGCGTTGGCGGCCCGTGTGGCGATTTCGACGACAGCATCGTAACAGGATCGTTCAACCAGCAGACGCGTCGGAGCATCGCAGGACTGGCCGGTGTTGTAAAAACATTCCTGCACCGATGCCGTCACACGGTCTTTCAGATCGCAATCGGCGAAGATCAGATTGGGGGATTTTCCACCAAGTTCCAGCGTCACGCGTTTGACCGTTTCTGCAGCATCTTTGGTCAATGCAACACCTGCACGGGTTGAGCCGGTGAAAGACATCATGTTGATGTCCTGATGTCGGGACATGGCAGCGCCTACGGTCGGACCATCCCCATGCACAAGGTTAAACACACCGGCAGGAAACCCCGCCGCATCAATGATTTCTGCGTAAATCGCGGCAGAGATTGGCGTGTGTTCCGAGGGTTTTAAAACACAGGTGCAGCCCGCAGCAAGCGCAGGCACCACCTTCAGAACAATCTGGTTCATTGGCCAGTTCCAGGGCGTAATCAGACCACAGACACCAACAGCTTCGCGCAGCAGGATGTCGCCATTGTCCAGGGTTTCACGTTCAACCTGATGTTCAAGTGCGCTGATGAAAGCGTCCAGATGGCCCACTGCTGCATCGGCCTGTGCGTCACGAGACATAGAAATGGGTGCCCCCATCTCAAGGCTCATGGCCTGGGCGAGATCTTCAAACCGGTTTTTTGTTTCAGCAAGAAGCGCGCGCAGAAGAGACAGGCGTTCTTCTTTGGAGGTCTGAGAGTAGCTTGCAAAAGCAGCCTTTGCCGCGGTGACCGCATGATCAACATCGGCCTGATTCCCCAGGATGATTGTGCCGATCTGCTGTTCTGTTGCGGGGTTCAGGATGGGGAATTCAGCAGCTGAGGCCGGGGTAACCCATTTTCCGTCGATATAGAATTTACGAAGATCACGCATTTTATTTCCTCCGGTGAAACCAACAGATGCAAAGGGGCAGGGCGCCTGATGTCAGAACCTCTGCGCATGTGTCATTTGGATGCATGGACTTTGCCTTTTGCATGCATTTCGCGCTTGCGATTGCGGGTGCGCTTTGTGGCGTCTTCCGATCCGTCGTGATAGGTGCCAAACCACTTGTCCCAGGGCATTTCCGCGTTGCCATAATTGCATTCGTAATACCGGTGATGCAGTTGATGAAAAAACGCACCCAACAGTAAGGCCTGACGATCTTTGGCCCAGATCGCTTCGTATCCGGAATGTGAGCTGGCGGCGCCAAGCATCAACCAATACCCAAGGAACAGCATGTGGACCGGATGGCTGGGCAGGATCAGCATAATCAAAAGCGCACTGAGATAGCCAAACGCCTCAACCGGGTGCATCGACATGCCAGACCAGGGGCCGGTGTTTACGTTGCGATGATGGACGGCGTGAACATGTTTGTAGATGAACGGCTGATGCAGCAGCAGATGCACAAGATAAAAATGCATGCTTTGCCACAGTGCCAACAGCGGAAACAGGGCAATAAACCAGATGGGATGCGCCGAAAAACTAAGCGTTTGGATGAACTCATTTGCATACATCCAACGCAGAAAGGATTCGAGCACCGACAAGAACGTCGCGCCAAACACCATCGAATAATAAACGTTATCCCAGGTCTGATAGCCAAATTTGAACAGCGCGTTTTTGCGTTTCAGATATGGTCTTGGATCGTATTTCAGCAGTTTGCCTTGTCCGTCGACGCCATAAAACCAAAGATGCAGCCCGCCTGCGACAATCAGCAACAACAGCCAGTTGCGCACAAAAACATGCGCCAGCCATGCAAAAGAGAAACTGGTCTGATCCGGACCAACGGGTTGCATCAGGAATGCGATAAGAAACGCAAGCAGCAGAAAAATTGAGCGGTCTGAAAATTGCAGCCAGTTCTGCCAGGCCCATTTTCCAAGCACGCCGAATTTTGGCGGCCAGGCCCAGTAGGGTGCGAATTTCACCGGCAATTCCGGATGCCAGTGCCATTCGCGGCTCATGGGGGCGGGTTCGGTTTTTGGGTGCTCTTCCGGGTCTGTGTTCGCTGTCGTCATGTCCTGTCCTTTTCTGAAAATCTGTTGGCTTCAGCGAAAAAACTGGCGGGGGCTCATAGGGGTATTTGCGTGATGCTTTGCGGAACATGAATATTACGCGTGGAAGGGGCGGCGTTTATCCAGCGCCTCGCGCAGCTTGTCATGTTCGCCTGGTTTCATCGCGATGGACGTCGCGCCATCCGGATAACTGCCATCCAGCACCGCCGCGCGATAGGCCGTCAGGCCTTTCATGCGTTCGGCTTCTAATGTGGCGCGCGCCGCTGCCATATCGGCAAACGCTTTGGCATGACGGGGGGCGTTTTCTGTGTCGCCGCTGGCATCGTCCTGAAACAGAAAGATCACATCCGCCGCATCCCCTGATCCGATCGAATGGGTGATCAAACCGGTGCGCGGGCTGAGTTCGGCAATGACTTCGCTGGCGACACATTCAAGTTCAACCGCATAAGCCCCGGCGTCTTCAAGGCGGCGGAGATCTTCGGCCAGTTGCAGGGCTTCATCCGCCGTGCGGCCATAGGCGCGCAGACCGCCGATATTGGTGGACAGGCGCGGCACAAGGCCAAGATGCCCCTGCACAGCAAGCCCTTCGTCCGCCAGCAATTCGACAGCCTTAAAACTGCGCAGCGTATAGACCGCGTCCGCACCAGCGGCGGCGGCACGAATGCCAGCGCGCAGGATATCCTGATGGGTTTCATAATCACTGGCCATCAGGGCGGCGGTTGTGAACGTGTCGGGCGCGCCGGCACGCACTTCTGCCAGGTCATGATCAACAATTGAAAGGTGATCAATTCCGGCATTCTGGGCGGCGGCCGCTTCGGTTCGATTTACAGCGGTGGTCTGGACAAATTTGCGCTTGCCTTTGCCCGCTTTAATATCTGCAACCGTCAGATTGCGCGTCGCGGGCATTCCGCCATATGTGTAAATACGTTTCATCGCAACCGCCTTCCTGATTATGCCACAGTCGCGCGGTCAGACCCCTGAGGGATCACTTCATAACCGGATTCTTCCGGTTCATCGTCCAGCATTTCGGCAGGGAAACCTGGCGCAAGAATATCCAGGCCTGTCGCCTCTTCCAGACGTTTGATGATGTTCGGAGAATAGCAACGCTCGCCGTAACGTTCGATACCGTCTTCAAAAATCTGCACCAGCATAGGTGAAATTTCCAGCGGAACATTGTGACGGTCTGCAACCTGCTGGAACAGGCCTGCGTCCTTTTTCACAAGGTCCATGGTAAAGGAAATATCGCGTGACCCGTTCAGGATGACCTGGCTTTCGGTTTCATGGACAAAGGACGTGCCAGAGGAAATTTTCATCGCCTCATAAGTCGTGTTCAGGTCCATACCTGCGGCTTTTGCAGTCACAAGGGCTTCACAGCAGGTCACAAGGTTCGCGGTCGCCAGATAGTTGGTCACAACCTTCAGAACCGACGCAGACCCCAGATCGCCCGTGTGCAGAATGCGGCGGCCCATGGTGGTCAGGAAGGGTAGGATGCGGTCAAACGTGGCGCGATCACAGCCCGCAAAGATCGAAATATTGCCGGTATCCGCCCGGTGGCAGCCACCAGAAACCGGGCAATCGACAGCCGTGCCGCCTGCGTCCATCACCATCGCGCCCAGACGTTTGACTTCTTCTTCGTCGGTGGTGGACATTTCCATCCAGATTTTACCTGCTGTCACTTCGGGCAACATCTGTTGCATCACAGCATCCGACGCCGCAGGGGAGGGCAGGCAGGTGATAACCGCGTCGCAGTCACGCATCAGTTGCGCCGGGTTTTCGGCGGATTTGGCACCGCGTTCGACAAAACCTGCAACCAGGTCTTCGTTCAGGTCATGTACTGTCAGGTCCACCCCGTTGCGCAGCAAACTGCCGCTCAGTTTGCCGCCGACATTGCCAAGGCCAATAAATCCAACTTTCATATGCGCGTTCCCTGTCCTGTTGTAAGCCAAAAGGGCTTATATTTTGCGTTGATTGGTCAAACAAAGAACATTGCGTGGCTTAAGTAAAACGAATAAAAAGGAGAAATATGGTCAATTATTTTTGGTGATAAAATGCCCAAACTACCAAATTTGATCTGGCTGCGGTCCTTTGAATGTGCAGCACGACACATGAGCTTTACGACGGCGGCGCAGGAGCTGGGTGTCACACAGACTGCGCTTAGCCTGCATGTCCGGTCGCTGGAAACAGATCTGGGGTGCAAGCTTTTTACACGCGCCGCACGTAAGCTGAGCCTGACGGAAGTCGGACAGGCCTATGCGTTTTCAATTCGCCGCGCCCTGACTGAAATTGACCTGTCGACCAACAGCCTTTTTGGCGTGACCCACCTGCAAGAGTTGACCGTGCGGGTGCCGATTTCGACCTCTGCATTGTTTCTGGCGCCGAGATTGCCGGAATTTGCCCGGAAATATCCCGAAGTATCGGTCAGGCTGGTTTCCAATATCTGGGCTGAATCCGCCGGTAAAGAAGACGTCGATGTTGAGCTGCGCCTGGGCGTGGATGATTGGAACCGCGGAACGGCGAAGGCTATTTCAACGGAAAGAATCGTCCCGATCGCGCCGAAATCCCACATGGCATCCTCAGATGCTTTTACCGATTTACCATTTGTTCAGATCTTAGGGTTTCAGGACATGTGGCAAAGATATGTTACCAAATTCAGGGAACAACCGGCCGAAGTCACCCCCACATATTCTGTCGATACAACCATCGCCGCGATAGATATTGTTGCCGCCGGAGGTGGGTATTCCGTTGTTTTGGAACGCTTTGCAAACACAGCAATAGAAAGCGGCAGATCCATTGCAATTGCCGGAAAGCCGATGCCGATTGAACAGGCGCATCACATTGTTGCGGGGCAGAATTTGAATTCAAACAACATCGCCAGACAGTTTTTTGAGGCCTGGCTTGAAACGGTATTCGCTGAATGAAACCGCAGGCTGGCTATTCCGCCGCCGCTTTCAGGCTTTTCATCAGGCTATGGAATTTTTCACCCTGCACCGCAACATGGCTTCGAAGGGCGTTTGCGGCCTGATCGGGGCACCCATTCCGCAATGCATCGACGATGGCTTCGTGTTCTGCCATCGATTGCTGCATGCGTCCGCGTAAACGCAGCTGCTGACGTCGGTAGGGTTTCAGGTTTTTATGAAGCTTCAGGGCTTCCTGTTCGAGGAAACTATTCCCAGACTGCTTATAAATCAGATGATGGAAACGTTCATTTTCCGCGTAATAACCGTCAGGGTTTTTATCGTCTATTGCCTGCTGGCAGGCGCGGTTTGCCTCTTCCAGTGTCAGAATCGCCTCATCCGTGATCCGCATCGCGGCAAACCTGCCGCAGACGGCTTCCAGTTCGGCCATGACTTCAAACATTTCGATCAGTTTGACAGGTCCTGGCTGGCGCACAAACGCGCCGCGTCGCGGAATAAGTTCAACCAGACCAGAGGTCGCCAGCCGCTGAAACGCTTCCCTGAGCGGGGTTCTTGAGACGTTAAAACTTTGCGCCAGGCGTATTTCATCAAGGCGGTCTCCGTCGGAAAAACCTCCGCTGAAAATGAGTTCTTCAAGGTTTTCGGCGATCTCGTCGGCACGTCTTTTCTGCATAAAATCACTATCGGGTGATTTGAGGTCAAACGCAAGGATGCATTTCTTGTATACAAAAAACTTGACCTGAAAAACAATCAATGCGTAGGCTTGCCTATGTCTGCTGACCCAGGTGGACACAAGGGAGGAAGAAATGAATACAATGTTGAAAGCTGCAGCTGCAGCAATTGCACTTACATCCGCGGGTTCAGTGGCACATGCGACCGAACTGCGCCTGTCCCATCAATGGTCAACCAGCGATATTCGCCATCAGGTCGCTCAAATGGTTGCTGATGACGTTGCCGCGGCGGATGTTGATCTGTCGATCCGGATCTTTGGTTCCAAATCACTGTTCAAGCCGCGTGAACAATATCGCCCGCTTAGCCGTGGTCAGCTGGACATGACGGTTCTGCCGCTCAGCTATGCCGGGGGCCAGCAACCTGCCTATAACCTGACCTTGATGCCGGGTCTTGTGCGCAACCACGATCATGCCGCGCGTCTTGTGGATTCCCCGTTCATGGACGCCCTTGAAGAAAAAATGGCCGAAGATGACGTGATGGTTCTTGTGCATGGCTATCTTGCTGGCGGTTTTGCGGGCAAAGACGGATGTATCACAAACCCGGATGATATCGCGGGCCTTCAAACGCGTGCGGCGGGCAAATCCTTTGAACAAATGCTGGCCGGTGCGAATGCATCTATTGCATCCATGGCATCGTCTGAAATCTATAACGCGATGCAAACTGGCGTTCTGGATGCCGCGAATACATCTTCATCTTCGTTTGTGTCTTACCGGATTTACGAACAGGTTTCCTGCTATACACCTGCGTCTGATGTCGCGCTTTGGTTTATGTATCAGCCGTTGTTGATGAACAAAACCACGTTTGAGGGCCTGACAGAAGAACAGCAGACCGCTTTGCTTGAAGCATCCGCAAACGCCCAGGCTTTCTATCTTGAAGAAGCCAAGGCACAGGATGCGGCATCTGCAGATGTGTTCCGCGAAGCTGGCGTTGAAATTGCTGAAATGACAGCTGAGGATTTCGAAGCCTGGCGCGCGCTTGCGGAAGAAACATCCTACAAAGCGTTCGTTGAAGAAGTTCCGGATGGGCAGGCCCTGCTCGATCTGGCGCTGGCTGTCGAATAACCACCAGCCTTTTCCCGGCGGCCCTTACATCAGGGCCGCCAACTGACGAAATACTCACCTTATGGAGACAACCATGGCAGCTCATAGTTCCGCAGCCGTTGCACATACAGGCAATAATCCCTTTCTTCGGGCCGTTGCCGCAATTTCCACACTGGCGGGATGGTGTTCTGCAGGCATGATTGTTCTGGCTGTCGTCGTTACCTGCCAGATGATCACCATCCGCTTTGTGTTTAACGGGTCAACTGTCTGGCAGACAGAAGCCGTCATTTACCTTGTGATCGCCGCCACTCTGATTGGTCTGCCTTATGTGCAGCGTCTGCGCGGGCATGTGAATGTTGATTTGATCCCGATTTCCCTGGCCCCGCGTGCGCGGATGGTCATGGCCGTTTTCACCCTGAGCATGTCGATTGCGATTATCGGCGTCATGGTCTGGCATGGATATGAATACTGGCATCTCGCTTATGAACGGAACTGGAAATCAGACACGATCTGGGGGGTGCGTCTGTGGATCCCTTATCTGTCTATCCCCGTTGGATTTGGCCTGCTGATGCTGCAGCTGATCGCTGACCTCATTGCCGTGCTCACCGGTGTCGATAAACCTTTTGGTCTGGAGTAACACTTATGGACCCTCTTCTGCTTGGAGGACTCGTCGCGATTATGACGATCCTGGTGCTTTTCTCTGGTGTGTCGGTGGCGATTGGTCTGCTGATTGTGTCCGCTGGTTTCCTGTTGGTTTTCGATGGCGCGCGTTCCCTTGAACTGATGCCCGAAATCCTGTTCGGCAAGCTTGATAACTTTGCGCTTTTGTCGATCCCGATGTTTATCATTATGGGGGCGTCTATTGCGTCGACGCGGGCCGGGGCCGATCTTTACGAAGCGCTTGAACGCTGGCTGACACGTATCCCCGGTGGGCTTGTGATTTCAAACCTGGGTGCCTGTGCCCTGTTTGCTGCCATGTCCGGATCATCCCCCGCGACCTGTGCAGCGATTGGCAAGATGGGCATCCCCGAGATGCGCAAACGCGGCTATCCAGAAGGTGTTGCCGCCGGTTCAATTGCTGCGGGCGGTACGCTTGGCATTCTGATCCCGCCGTCTGTCACCATGATCGTTTATGGGATCGCGACGGAAACCTCGATTGGTCGCTTGTTTCTAGCGGGCGTTATTCCGGGTTTGCTTCTGGTGGCGCTGTTTATGGCCTGGTCGCTGTATTCCACCTGGAAATCCGGTGACGCCACCCGCCTGAGTTCAGGCAGCTATACGTGGAAAGAACGTTTTGAAATTCTGCCGCGCGTGCTGCCGTTTCTTGGGATCATCCTTGGTGTTCTTTATGCGATGTATGGCGGTATCGCGACCCCATCTGAAACCGCGGCTGTCGGGGCGCTTTTGTGTCTTGTGATCGCGATGATCATCTACAAAATGTGGCATCCGCGCGACATCTGGGTTGTTCTGCGTGACAGCACTAAAGAATCTGTGATGATCTTGTTCATCATCGCGGCGGCGGGTGTTTTCAGCTATATGCTGAGTTCGCTTTTCATCACCCAGTCTATCGCGGAATGGATCGGCACACTTGATGTGAACCGCTGGGTTCTGATGCTGGCTGTGAACATCTTTCTGCTGATCGCGGGCTTCTTCCTGCCGCCTGTTGCCGTGATTTTGATGGCGGCGCCTATTCTGTTGCCGATCATCAGCACCGCCGGATTTGACCCGATCTGGTTTGCGGTTGTGTTGACGATTAATATGGAAATCGGCCTGATTTCACCGCCTGTCGGCCTGAATCTTTATGTCATCAACGGCATTGCGCCCGATATCTCGCTAAAGACTATTCTGATGGGATCACTGCCATTTGTGGCCTGTATGGTCATCGCGATTGTGCTGCTGTGCCTGTTCCCGCAGCTTGCAACCTGGTTGCCTGATTTCGTGATGGGGACGGCTGTATGACACTTCTTGCGGATCTGTTGTCGACAGTATTTGAGAGGCGGTACCTGCGCCCGTCCTCTCGCCGTCGGCTTGATGACCGGTCGCTTGATGATCTGGCAAATGATCTGGTTGGATCTGCCGGGGAAACATCAGGGCTGAAGCTGGCAGAGGATATTCTGGCCGGATATGAGGAACTGGATGATGATGCGAAACTGGCATTTTTCAAAAAGATCACCCGATCCCTTGATCTGAACCCGGGTGCGGTGCGCAGCACGCTGGATGCCTATGAAAGCCAGGCAACCAAGGCAACCTATCGCAACTTTTTGGCCGCAGCAGAGCCCCGCCGCCAGGAATTGTTCCGCCGCCTGAATCGCCTGCCCGGGGCCACCGGGGCGCTTGTGCGGATGCGGGCAGATCTGTTGCGCCTTGGCGGGCGCGATAATGAACTGGCCGCGCTGGATCTGGATCTGCGGCATCTGTTTGCGTCCTGGTTTAACCGAGGGTTTCTGGTGTTGCGCCCGATCAACTGGGAAAGCCCCGCGCATATCCTGGAAAAGATCATCGCCTACGAAGCCGTCCATGCCATCGACAGCTGGGATGATCTGAAACAACGCCTTGCCCCGGATGACCGGCGCTGCTTTGCGTTTTTTCACCCGTCTATGCCGGATGAACCGCTGATCTTTGTGGAAGTCGCGCTGACCCGGGGCATTCCCGGTTCTGTTCAGGCGGTGTTGGAAAGCGGCCGCGAAGCGATGCCGGCAGAGGACGCGGATACCGCCGTGTTCTATTCGATCTCAAACTGTCAGGCCGGGCTTGCGAGCATTTCGTTTGGCAATTCCCTGATCAAACAGGTCGCGGCCGATCTGGCGGCGCAATTGCCAGATCTGAAAACCTTTGTCACCCTGTCGCCTATTCCGGGGCTGACGAAATGGCTGACACAGGAAAGCCATGAATGGGATCATGCGGCGTCCGATGACATGCGCAACACGGCCGCGCATTATCTGTTGAATGCCAAAGCAAAAGGCGGGCTGCCCTTTGATCCCGTGGCACGTTTTCACCTTGGAAATGGCGCAATGGTCCATGCGGTTCATGCGAATGCCGATGTCTCTGATAAGGGCTGTCAGCAGTCCGGCGGCACGATGGTGAGCTATTTATACGATCTGGAAAAGGTCGCACAAAATCATGAAAACTTTGCCACAACCCAAAAGGTTCTGGCCTCTGCCGCTGTGCAGGCCCATGCGGATGCGTCAGCGATTGCTGTGGCGCAGGAAAGGTAATCTCTATGTCAAATCCACTTTATGATGAACTGTTCGGTATTCATGCGGGCAAGGCGACACCGTTTCTGCACCTGACAGACGGGGGCGTCATCACACATGCCGATTTCCTGGCGATGGCCGCACAGCAGGCCCATGTGATGACACAGGCTGGCCTGAAACCGGGGGATCGGGTTGCGGTTCAGGTGAATAAATCCCCCTCAGCCATCGCGCTTTATGCCGCCTGTGCGCAAGCGGGCCTGGTCTTTCTGCCCCTGAACACGGCCTACACGGCGGATGAGCTAAGCTATTTCATTGAAAACAGCGGTGCATCCCTGATCGTGTGCGATCCTATAAACGAGGCCACCATCAGTGAAATTGCCAGCACCCTGGGTGCAGCGGTTGAAACCATGGACAGTGATGGGATGGGCACGCTTCGCGATCAGGCCCGCGCAATGCCTGCAAGCTTTCCAACTGTGGATCGCGGCGGGGATGATCTGGCAGCGTTTTTGTACACCTCCGGCACCACGGGCCGGTCCAAAGGTGCGATGCTGACGCAAAATAACCTGCTGTCCAATGCGAAGGTTCTGACAAAAGAATGGCGTTTTACATCAGATGACGTCTTGCTGCACGCTTTGCCGGTGTTTCATACGCATGGCTTGTTTGTTGCCACGAATATCGCCTTGCTGTCTGGGTGTCGCGTGATCTTTATTCCTGCATTTAATCAGGATGTGGTCATTGACCGCCTGCCAGAAGCCACAGCAATGATGGGGGTTCCGACGTTCTACACCCGTCTGCTGGGTGATGCGCGTTTCACCCGGGAACTGACCGCAGGCATGCGCCTGTTTGTGTCGGGTTCTGCGCCTTTGCTTGCCGAAACCCATGTGCAGTTTGAAGACCGCACCGGTCATTGCATTCTTGAACGCTATGGCATGACAGAAACCAATATGAACACCTCGAACCCGTATGACGGGGATCGGCGTGCGGGCACTGTCGGGCATCCACTGCCGGGGACCGAAGTGAAAATCACCAGCCCTGACACCGGTGAAACCCTGCCGGATGGTGAAGTCGGGCAGATCGAAGTGCGCGGGCCGAATGTGTTCAAAGGCTACTGGAAAATGCCGGAAAAAACCGCCGAAGAGCTACGCGAAGACGGGTTCTTTATCACAGGCGATCTTGGGAAAATTGATGACGACGGCTATGTTCACATCGTCGGACGCAACAAAGATCTGATCATTTCAGGCGGGTACAATATCTATCCGAAAGAAATCGAACTGGTGCTGGATGATCAACCCGGTGTGCTGGAAAGCGCCGTGATTGGCGTGCCGCACCCTGACTTTGGTGAAACAGTTGTTGGCGTGATTATCGCAGAACCAGGCGCAACACCTGACACAGACGCCATGATGGAGGCTGTGAAAACGTCGCTTGCGCGTTTCAAACACCCTCGCAAACTTATCCTGATGGATGCTTTGCCCCGCAACACGATGGGCAAGGTGCAAAAGAACCTTCTGCGTGACGCACACAAAGATATGTTTACCTCCTGATCTCCCCCACTGGGCAAACATCAAGTCCACCTATGTTTGCCCGCTTTTTTCAGAAAGCTCACATCATGTATGACAGAATTCTTGTTCCCGTCTCTTTTGAAGTCGGACGTGACGCGCAAAAAGCTGTAGAGGTTGCTCAGGCTTTGCGGACCAAGGCAGGTAAAATTACGATTTTTCACGTGGTGGAACATTTGCCGCAATACGCGAATGATCTGCTGCCCGAAGACCATCTTGATGTTGCTCGTCGCAAAATCACCGAGGTCCTGCGCCCTTTGACAGCCGGTGTTGAGAATGTCGAAGTCAAAATTGTCGAAGGCCATTCCGCGCGGACAATCATTGATTTCGCCCATGAGCAGGAAAAAGACTGCATTGTGATCGCAAGTCACCGGCCCGGCATTCAGGATATTTTCCTTGGTTCTACCGCGGCCCGTGTCGTGCGGCACGCACAATGCCCCGTACATGTCATCCGTTAATCGTGTCAAAATACTCTGACTTAATTTGACAAAGCTGGCCGCGGACTGTCAGGCCGGTTGTTAAGGCCGGTCGGATGACGACAGCCGCGCATTCTGTGATGAAGCGCAATCCTGATATTGGTCAGTGATCTCACGACTCTGTTCACAATGATCGCACCCGTTTGTTTGCTGATGTGCTGTCGCATCTGGAAGGGTATCTGTCTGATCCTCATCTGGCGTGTTTAACCTTCGCATTGTTTGTTCTCCTGGACTGCAAAGGATGAACAATGCGATATTCTGGCTTTAAAGTGATCAAAGAGGCCCTGACCGGCCACAAAGGATGGACACCGCAATGGCGCGATCCTGAACCGCAATCCCACTATGATTTCGTGATCATCGGGGGTGGCGGACATGGCCTGGCGACGGCGTATTACCTGGCGAAAGAATTTGGCGAAAGCCGGATCGCGGTTCTGGAAAAAGGCTGGATCGGCGGCGGCAACGTCGGGCGGAACACGACAATTATTCGGTCAAACTATCTGCTGGACGGGAATGAACCGTTTTATGAATTTTCCCTGAAGCTTTGGGAAGGGTTGGAACAGGATTTCAACTATAACGCCATGGTCAGCCAGCGTGGCATTCTGAACCTTGTGCATACGGATGCCCAACGCGATGCGGCGCGGCGTCGTGGTAATGCGATGATCCTGAACGGGTCCGATGCAGAGCTTTTGGATGTGGAAGGTGTGCGCAAACTTTATCCGTTCCTGAATTTCGACAATGCCCGTTTCCCGATTAAGGGCGGTCTTTTGCACCGGCGCGGTGGCACGGTGCGCCATGATGCGGTGGCCTGGGGCTATGCGCGCGGGGCGGATATGCGCGGCGTTGATATCATTCAGAACTGTGAAGTTACTGGTTTCAAGATTGAAGATGGCACATGTCTGGGCGTTGAAACCACGCGCGGATATATCGGCGCGGGCAAGGTCGGGGTTTCGGTTGCAGGATCGTCCAGCCGCGTGATGGAAAAAGCCGGTATGCGCCTGCCGATGGAAAGCCACGTGTTGCAGGCCTTTGTGTCAGAAGGGCTGAAACCCGTCTTGCCCGGCGTGATCACTTATGGGGCGGGGCATTTTTATTGCAGCCAGTCTGACAAGGGCGGTCTGGTATTTGGCGGCGATATTGATGGCTATAATTCCTACGCGCAACGCGGCAACATGCCGGTGATCGAAGATGTGGCCGAAGGCGGGATTTCCCTGATCCCGGCCCTTGGGCGTGTGCGTCTGCTGCGCGCCTGGGGCGGCATTATGGATATGTCGATGGATGGCTCGCCGATCATTGATAAAACCCATATCGACGGGCTCTATTTCAATGGCGGCTGGTGTTACGGCGGGTTCAAGGCAACCCCTGCAGCAGGCTGGTGTTTTGCGCATCTCCTGAAAACCGACACCCCCCATGACACGGCCACAGCCTATCGGTTTGATCGGTTCCGGACCGGTCACATGATCGATGAAAAAGGCCAGGGCGCACAGCCCAACCTGCATTAAGGAGCCCCCGAGATGATTATAAACCACCCGCTGCTTGGGCCCCGCGATGCCCAGGAGTTCACCTATCTTGGCGATGCGTCCCTGATCAGTCGCCCGGATGCCCAGGATGATAATGCAGCCGAAAAATTCCATGACTATCTGTATTTGCGTGACAATCCCGCAGGTCTGCACCGTGAACTGTGGTTCCACGAATCAGGCGACCGATCCTGGCTTGTGGTGACACGCAACACAGTGACCCATGAAATTACCGATGTGCAGCTGGCCCGTGATGTGGCCCGCAAAGAGGGGCGCAGCAAATGAGCGGACCAAACCGATTGAACGGCGGTCTGATTGATCGCAGAACTTCCGTAATCTTCAGCTTTGATGGCAAGACTTATCAGGGGCATGCCGGTGATACACTGGCCTCGGCACTGTTGGCAAATGACGTACGCCTGATGGGACGGTCGTTTAAATATCACCGTCCGCGCGGCGTGCTGACAGCCGGATCAGAGGAACCAAATGCCCTGGTTGAATTGCGCAGCGGCGCGCGCCAGGAACCCAACACCCGGGCCACCGTGACTGAACTGTTTCACGGGCTGGAAGCCCGGTCTCAGAACCGTGGATTTTCGCTGAAATATGATTTTATGGCGATCAATGACCGGTTCAGCAACTTCCTGACCGCTGGGTTTTATTACAAGACATTCATGTGGCCCCGGGCGTTTTGGGAAAAGCTGTATGAACCGATCATTCGCAAAGCGGCGGGGCTTGGCTCTGTTTCCTTTGAGGATGACCCGGATGTGTATGACAAGGGCTTTCTGCATTGTGACCTTCTGGTGATCGGGTCCGGCCCGGCCGGGCTGATGGCCGCTTTGACCGCAGGGCGTGCCGGTGCGCGGGTGATCCTGGCGGAAGAAGATTTTATCACCGGTGGCCGCCTGAACGCCGAAACCCATACGGTTGATGACATGTCCGGCAGTGCCTGGGCACAGGCTGTGATGGCCGAGCTGACCAGCCTTGAAAACGTGCGGATCATGACGCGCACCACGGTGATCGGCGCGTTTGATCACGGGATTTACAGCGCGGTTGAACGGGTTTCTGATCACCTGGCGATCCCGGAAAATGGCAAGCCACGTCAGATCCTCTGGCGGATCTATTCAAAACGTGCGGTGCTGGCTGCCGGTGCGACGGAGCGCCCGATTGCCTTTGAAAACAACGACCGTCCCGGTGTGATGATGGCGGGCGCTGTGCGGGCCTATGCCAATCGCTGGGCCGTGACCCCGCACCAACAGGTGGCCGTGTTCACGAACAATGATGACGGGCATCGCACCGCCGCGGATCTGATCGCAAAAGGTGTGGATGTAACCGGGGTCATTGACGTGCGTCCGGATGCGCCGAAGGTTGCCGGTGCTGAGCTGTTTGCCGGGGCGCAGGTTGTGAACAGCACCGGGCGTCTTGGGCTGAAATCGGTGCAGATCCGTCTGGCGAATGGTGAATTGCGTGACCTGCCTTGCGGGGCCCTTGCGGTGTCTGGCGGTTGGAACCCAAATGTGCATCTGACTTGTCACCAGAGAGGAAAACCCGTTTGGAATGAAACGCTTGCCGCATTTGTTCCCGGCGGGGAACTGCCAGTTGGCCTGTCCGCTGCAGGGGCTGCGAATGGGGGCCTGACGACGGCTGCGGCGTTGAAAGCCGGGGCAGGGGCCGCAGTTCAGGCCCTGTCGGATCTGGGCATTCAGGCGCAGATGCCGGATCTGCCCGAGGCAGAGGACACGCCGATTTCGCTGACGCCGTTCTGGTATGTGAAAGAAGGCAAAGGCCGTGCCTGGATTGATCAGCAAAACGATGTCACGGTGAAAGATATCAAGCTGGCGCATCAGGAAAACTTCCGCTCTGTTGAGCATCTGAAACGCTATACCACCCTGGGAATGGCGACGGATCAGGGCAAGACGTCGAACATGGGCGGGCTTGCGGTGATGGCGGAACTGACGGGGAAATCGATCCCGGAAACCGGCACAACGATTTTCCGCCCGCCTTATACGCCCGTGTCCCTTGGGGCACTGGCCGGGCGTTCGGTTGGGAAGGAATTTCACCCAACCCGCGAAACGCCCAGCCATAAATGGGCTGCGGAGCAGGGCGCAGAATTTGTTGAAGTCGGCAACTGGCTGCGGGCGCAGTGGTTCCCGAAGGCGGGCGAAACCCATTGGCGGCAGTCCGTGGATCGCGAGGTTCTTCAAACCCGGAAATCTGTTGGCATCTGTGACGTCACTACATTGGGCAAGATCGATGTGCAGGGCAAAGATGCGGCAGCTTTCCTGAACAAGATTTACGCCAATGCTTTTGCAAAACTGCCCGTGGGCAAGGTGCGCTATGGCTTGATGCTGCGTGAAGATGGTATCGCCTATGATGACGGCACGGCGGCGCGCCTGGCAGAGGATCATTTTGTGGTCACAACCACCACAGCCAATGCGGTTCTGGTCTATCGCAATATGGAATTTGCGCGGCAATGTCTGTGGCCTGATCTGGATGTGCAGCTGATTTCCACCACCGAAGCCTGGGCGCAATATGCGGTTGCCGGCCCCAATGCGCGCAAGCTGTTGCAAAAGATCGTGGACCCGGAATTTGACATCTCAAACGACGCGTTCCCCTTTATGGCCTGTGGTGAAATCACCGTTTGCGGCGGATTGCGGGCGCGCCTTTTCCGGATCTCATTTTCCGGTGAATTGGCCTATGAAATCGCGGTGCCAACCCGTTACGGGGACGCGCTTATTCGCAAGTTAATGGAAGCGGGCGAAGAATTCGATGTCGTGCCCTATGGCACCGAGGCCCTTGGCGTGATGCGTATTGAGAAAGGCCATGCGGCGGGCAATGAATTGAACGGGACAACATCGGCATTTAATCTTGGCATGGGGCGTATGGTCAGTAAGAAAAAAGACTGTATTGGCAACATTTTAAGTGAGCGTCCAGGGATGAATGAGGCGGGTGATTTGAACATCATTGGTCTGCGACCGGTCGATCCAAAAGATCCAATTCCTGCGGGGGCACATTTGATGAATGCAGATGGTGAAATATCAGCCAAAACCGATCAGGGCTATGTCACCTCTGCCGCGTATTCGCCGGTGCTGGGGTGTTCCATTGGTCTGGCCTTCCTGAAGGGCGGGGCGGATCGCATGGGGGAAATTCTGCGTGTGTCTAATCCGCTGGAAGGCACTGAAATCCGGGCGGAAGTTGTCAGCGCCCATTTTGTTGATCCGGAAGGGGAACGTCTTCGTGCTTAAACTGAAATCCATCACACCACTGGGGGCGGATGAGCCCCGCGTTGACCACTTTTCAGGTCTTACCATCACCGAGATTACAGGCCGGGCGCTTGTCTCTCTGACGGCGCGCAATGAACAGGCTGACGTAACCCGTGACAAAGCCTGGACTCTCTTTGGCATTGATCTGCCGGATGTCAGCGTTTCCGTCGTTGGGAACACATATTCTGCCCTGTGGATTGGCCCGGAAAGCTGGATGATTGATGCGCCTTATGACGGCCATGAAGATCTGGCAGATCAGGTGAAAACCGCATTGGGCGATGCTGCGTCTGTTGTGGAACAGACAGATGGCTGGTGCCGCTTTGATCTGGACGGATCAGCGGTGACAGCGGTGCTGGAACGACTGTGCAACGCCGATGTGGCACGGATGCAATCCGGGGACGTGACACGGACACAAATCCATCACCTGGGATGTTTCCTGTGGCACTGTGACGGTGGTTTCGCGGTGATTGGTCCACGATCCTCTGCAAAGTCCCTGCACCACGGTTTAACCGAAGCGGCGCAATCCGTTTGCTGACAATATCAGACTGATGGCAGGCAACTGCCGTCGGTCACGCGGAAACTGTTGTGGTTTTTCCGATCATCCTGCGGTGAGACGCCGTAAACTTCCTTATAGTGGTTCAGCATGGGGGAGGTGGATGAATAGCCAACGGAATAGGCAATCTCGGTGATGGTATCGCTGGAATAGAGCACCAGTTGCCGGGCTTGTTTCAGACGTAGAAGACGGTAGTATTTCAGAGGACTTTCGCCTGTGGCGCGCCGAAAGCTCCGTTCCAGGCTGCGCGTTGACATATTGACGGCTGCGGCCACATCTCTGATCTGGACCGGGTCTTCAATATGTTCTGCAAACATCTGAATCGCCTTTGTGACCTGCTTTGGCATCGTGTCTGTTGTGGTCGCGGTGGTCAGGGACGGGGTCTTTTGCGAAACCTCACCCGTGCGTACAAATGGATGCTGAAACCAGCAGGCCACTTCGGTCATAATTTCCGCACCCAGGGCTTTCTCGATCAGACTTAACATCAGGTCGAAAACCGCCGCTGCCCCCGCGACAGTCAGGCGCTGGTCGCCCTCACAGATCACCGTTTTAACGGGTGTGCTGTCGGGAAATTCAGCCGAAAAAGCAGCGTCATAGCACCAGTGCACGGACACCGGATGGCCTTTCATCAGCCCCGTTCGGGCCAGGGGAAAGATCCCACCGCTGAACGCACCGATGGAATGGCCTTCGCGCAGGTGGCGTTGCAGAAATGCCGTCGCTTTGGCGTCATTGGCAAATGTCCCGGCGGGGCTTGAGGTCAGAAAAATGTGATCCAGATCTGTTGTGTCCGCCATCACGCGATCGGGCGCAAAAACCACCCCGGCGGATGAGGTGACCGGCGCCCCGGTTTCGCCCAGAACATGCCAGCGAAAGGTTTCAGTGCCCGAGATTTCATTCGCCGCGCGCAGAGGCTCAATCGCCGAGGTCAGGCAGGCCATGGGAAAGTCCGGAAAAATGAGAAAGCCAAGGGTTACTGTTTTACTCATGATCGGCACGGATTACGGGTTTCTGGGCGCAGGGTGATCGGTATCTTCCAGAAGATGTTCCCGGATCCGTTCAAATCCGTATCCGATGTGGACGCGTTGCAGATATCCGAAGGCCGCCAGATCGTCTTGTTCCAACGCTGTCACCAGATCTTTCAGCTCCAGGACAAAACCGGCTGCCGCGTCATCGCCGACGATGGATGCAACGCGATACCAGGTGCTGGCTGCAAGATAGTAAGATTGGCGCCAGAAGGATTGCAGTAGTGAATTACCGATCAACCCGGCCACCAGATTGTGCAGGCGGTGATTAAGTTCCACATAGCGGCGCGGCGAAAAATCAGCCTGAAGATCAATCGCATCCGCCAGCAGGGCGCGTGCCAGCGCACATGTGCCTTCCTCAATCGGGGCAGGGGACATGACGCCGATCAACGTCGCCATATGCAGGCGGATTTCATAGACATGTCGGATCGTTTCAGCCGAAAGTTCGATCACAACCGTGCCAACCCCATTGCGCGTTTCAACAAGGCCCAGGTGTTGAATACGGCTGATCGCATCCCGCACGGGGGTACGGCTGACACCGAATTCCGCGGCAAGCCCTGCTTCTTTCAGCTGTGTGCCCGGCGGGTATTCCCGAAAACAAATCCGACGGATGATTTCGGACTGCATATCATCAACTGTGACCTTGCGCGTGTCTGCTGTATGCAGCTCATCCGAGTGTTCGGAAACTGTCATTTTGCCCCCCTTTGTTTCAGAAGAACCTATTTGAAAGCGGATGTGAGAGAAAGTTAAATTCTCCATTCAGTGATCTCGCAACAGGATGCCGTATCCGTCGATCCGGTCGGTGATTCCGGCGCGCTGCAGAACGTCCCACATCATGGCTTGGTTAGAACAAATAACTGGTTTTCCAAGTTTTTGTTCGAGTTCATCAATGATTTCCACAGATCTTAATGCACCACAACTGATGAACAGAGCATCTGAATCCGCCGTGTCGACAGCGCTTGCAAATTCTGCAAGATACTGCGGATTGACGCGGATCATGTCGCTGTCTTTTTCCAGATTAAGACCCTGGATACGGGTGATTTTAAGTCCCCGGGCGGACATATAATCCGCTTCCTGCTGGTTGATTTCGTCCAGATAAGGCGTTGCAACGGAGATCTTACGGGCGCCAATGACGTTCAGCGCGTTCATCACAGCGGTGATAAGAGAGGTCGTTTTTGCGTTGGGCGCGCCTTTTTTCAGCTTAGCGAAAACATTTTCCTCACCGATCACAAGGCTGCCGGATGTGCAGGCGTAACAGATGACATCAAGGCTGCCATCGGGCAACAGGGTTGATGCGGCACGGGCCAGATCATCCGCGTGACGGGTCAGGCTTTCAACGGTGATGGAATCCGGAATGGCCGCCCGGGCGAAATGTATTCCGACCCCTTCCGGGCGCAGAAGAAGCACATCATCTTCGATGGTTTGTTCTGTTGCGAGCAGCACAAACCCCAATTTCGCACGGGTATGACGCCCCGCATCAAGCATGCCATCTGATTGTGGGTTTTGAGTAAGCTGTATGCACTTATTCGATTTTGACATATATTTATCTAATTTTTCTTCATTTGACAGGCTAGAGCTGTGTACAGCTAATACATATTTGCGTGAACCGAATCAAGAGCTGAGGCGGTGAAACGCGAAATGCATCAATATGGGGAGGAGCCATTATGCGGCTGAATACTCTGATCAACACCGGCGCGGCTGCGCTGGCTCTGTCACTCTCAACGGCACCTGCGGTTCAGGCGGAAGAGATCATTCTCGGCCACGTCATGGACACACAACACATCTTCCATTCTGTGTCTGAAAAGTTCACAGCATGCCTTGACGAATTGTCCGGTGGCACAATGCTCGTGGCCTATCACCCGGGCGGTGATCTCGGTGACTGGACATCGATCGTTGAACAGGTCGCACAGGGCGCTGTGCAGATGACCATGTCCTGGAACCATTCAGAACTTGACCCGCGTTGGGACGTTTCTGTTCTTGGTTACCTTGCCAATGACTGGGAATCCGGCCGCGAAATTTATGGCCCCGGGTCTGTCATGATGGACGTCTATAATGAAATTATGGGCGATCTGAATATGGTTCTTCTGGGCACTAATCCAACAGATTTCACCGGCTTTGTTGTCCGTGAAGGTGTTGATACCCCAGTAGATTTCCCCGGCGATGCGGATGGTTTCAAAATGCGTGTGCCAGGCATGCCAATGTCGATTGAACGTTACCAGGCAACCGGTTTCTCTGCTGTGCCAATGGCGTTTTCTGAGGTGCATACAGCACTGCAGACCGGCGCGATTGATGGCCGGGCGTATTCCCCGCCCTCAGAAGTGCTGCTGTTCAAAGATGTTCTGAGCTCTTACGTGTTCACCCGTGAAAATTTTGAACACACCTTCTGGACTGCCAACAAACAGTGGTTTGAAGGTCTGACCGAAGAACAGCAGGGCTGGGTGCGTACCGCAGCAGACGAAGCTGTGACGTGGGCCTGGGAAAACGCCGAAGCAGAAAGCGCTGGCTGGTTCAAACAGATCCAAGAGGCTGGAATTGAGGTTGTAGAACTGTCCCCTGAACAGCTGGCTGCATACCGCGAAACCGTTGTTTCTGTTGAATACCCCTACATGGAAGCTGTTCTTGGTGCTGAGCTGATGGGCCAGATCAAAGCGGCCGCTGGTGTTGAGTAAGTAACCCGCAAATGCGTGCAGTTATCTGTGCGCATTTGCCTTTTCCGGGAGGGGAAAATGTCTAAGGAGCTTCTGCACACCGATAGTCTGAGCGACGTCAGCGTGCCCGAACCGATCGTGCCGGTTCCGGGGCGCGACAATGCCAGCGCACCGGTCTATCGTTCACTGGGTTGGGTTTATTATATTGACAACAAACTGGCCTGGCTGATGCGTGCCACCATGTTTACTGCCATGATACTGCTGGGCCTTCTGATGGCCGCACAGGTGTTCATGCGCTATGTGATTTCGCTGCCTTTCCTGGGCATGGAAGAAATGGCACCGATGCTGGCAGTCTGGATCTATTTCATTGGCATGGCCTATTGTTCGCGGGAACGCGACCATATCGAAGGTGGCGTGATGACGCTGCTGACACAGAACCGCAATATCCTGTTGGGCCTGCGCCTGCTTGGTTCGGTGATCTGTTTCGTTGCTTTGATCATTTTCCTGAAGTTTGGCTATGATTTTGCGTCGTTCAATATCCAGGTGAACCGCAAAAGCACCTATATGCCCTGCCCAAATATTTGTGGGATTTCAGCATGATATTCGGCCTTGGCCTGATGGTTTTCTATATGGCGCTGCAGATCTTCCTGGAAGCGCGCGCCTTGTTCACCGGTAAAGGAGGCGAATGACATGACGTTCTTTTTCGTCGCAATTCTGCTTATTGTATTGCTGCTGCTGATCGAGGTGCCCGTCGGGTTCGCCTTTGGTGTTGGCGCGCTTGTATAGGCTATCTTCTGGGAACAGATGTGTCTTTCCATACAGGGTTTGGCTATACGCAGGTCAGCGCGTTTTCCCTGTTGGCGATCCCGCTGTTCATTCTGTCGGGCACGCTTATGAGCGCTTCGGGCATATCTGAACGTTTGCTGGATTTCGTGAATTCTTTTGTCGGCCGCTTTAAGGGCGGTCTGGGTGCTGTGACCGTTTTGACTTGCGCGATGTTTGGCGCGATTTCCGGGTCCGCCTCTGCCGCGATTGGCAAGATCATGGTGCCGCGCATGATTAAAGAAGGCTACCCCCCGGGTCATGCAACTGCACTTGTGGCGGTGTCTTCTGTGCTGGCGCTGATGATTCCGCCAAGTATTCCGATGATTGTGTTTGCAATCGCGATCCGTGAATCTGTGCCCAAGTGTTTTCTGGCGACCATGGGGCCTGGTGTTCTGCTGGCGCTGATCTATTGCTGGCTAAATTTCTGGTTCCTGCGCAAGAATGACACGATCACGGTGGATGCACCTTTGTCGCCCCGCGAAACGATCTGTGACATTGCCCAAACCAGGAAACGTGCCAGCCTTGCGATCCTGAAGCCTGTGATTGTTCTGGGCGGGATTTACAGTGGCATTGCCACCCCGACCGAAGCGGGCTCGGTTGCGCTGGTCTATACGCTGATTGTCGGGATCCTGATTTACCGCACGCTGCCGTTTGAAAATCTGTTCAACTCAACAGTTGAGGCCGCATGCCTGATGGGTTCCATCATCATGGTGCTGTTCTTCCTGTTCATCATGAGCCGCGGCATGGTTCTGGCAAAAGTACCGACGCAATTCGCAGATATCCTGCTGTCGATCTCTGACAATAAAATCGTCATTCTGCTGTTGATCAACCTGCTTTTGCTGATCATGGGTATGATCATTGATGATGTGTCCGGCGGTGTTCTGGCGGCGATTATCCTGTTGCCTGTCACGCAGCAAATCGGGTTGGATCCGGTCCATTTTGCGGCGATTGTCGGGACAAATCTGG
Organism: Halocynthiibacter styelae; assembly: GCF_016123485.1. GTDB lineage: Bacteria > Pseudomonadota > Alphaproteobacteria > Rhodobacterales > Rhodobacteraceae > Halocynthiibacter > Halocynthiibacter styelae. The sequence continues at coordinate 324,974 of NZ_JADCKQ010000003.1, forward strand.
GCCTTGGGGATATTTCCCCGCCCTGTGCGCCGCTGCTTTACATGGCTGGTGGTGTCACAAAACAGCCCCTGTCGACCTATGTTGGTCCCACCATGAAGTTCCTGCTGCTCGGTCACCTGCCGATGGTCTTCATCGTGACTTTCATCCCGTCGGTTGCGCTGTTCCTGCCAGGCCTGCTTCTGTTTGCCGTTCACATGGATCGCAAGGCGGTCCGGATTGAACAAACCAACACAAAAGGAGACCTCCATGCTTGAAGAAGCAAAGATCCGCACCCAGACCCTTCAGTCCCGCATGAAGGATGAAAGCATTCGCACGGCTGTTTTCACTGATGAAAGCTCGATTGCCTATCTCGCGGGATTCTGGGGTTATCTTGGTATTGAATTTGGCCGCCCGACCATGCTGGTTGTGGATGCGGAAGAGGCTCCAGTTGTCATCACACCGCTGATGGAATCTGAAATGGTTGCCGAAATGATCTGTGTCGAAGATGTGCGCACCTGGGAAGACATCGAGCAACGCACCTGGGGCCGTGCGCTGACGAGTGTATTGGGGGAAAACCCATCCGAGATCTGGATCGAAAAAGGTTCCGTCCCGGCGATTGTCCGCAACCATCTGGACGAAACATACCCGGGTGTTGCCCTGAAAGACATCTCTCCGGTGCTGGGGGCGATGCGCACCATCAAGACACCATTTGAGATTTCCATCATGAAAGAAGCCGGTCAGATCGCCGGTGCGATGATGGCCGCAGCCCATGACAGTCTGCGCGAAGGTGGGCGTGAATTTGAATCGGCCCTTGCGGTGATTGATGCCGGTTTACGCCGGGCCGCTGAATTTCTGACGGGCAAAGGCTGGGATCGGTTTGTATCGCCCATGATCCACAACCTGCAGATCATGCAAAGCGGTCAGGATTCTTCCATGGTGCACCGTCGCGCAGTGTGAAAATGCTGGAGAAATTTGATCCGGTTTATTTCTGCTTCTGCAATATGGCGCAGTTCAAACAGTATAAACTGGGCTTTGACCGGATGTTCCATGTCGGTGACGTGAAGGACGAAGATCGCAAGGTACAGCTGGCGGCTATTGAGGCACAACAAGCTGCCATTGCTGCGATCCGCCCGGGTGTGCTGGCCGAAGATGTGGCTGCTGCCGCAAATGAGGTTTACCAGACACGCGGGTATGAAACCGGTTGTCGCACGGGGCGTTCCATCGGTGTGGCATATCTGGAAGCACCGGAACTGACAGCCGGTGACAAAACCGTGCTGCAGCCAGGCATGACATTTGCGGTTGATGGCGGTATTTCTGTCGATGGTAAAACAGCAGGCCGGATCGGCGATTCCATTGTCGTGACCGAAACCGGAGCAGAATATATCACGCAATACCCGCGTGAAATCCTGCTTGGCAAAGGGTAACCGATTGTCGGATGTGATTTCCGTTGCAGTTGCACAAAGTCCTGCGGACCTTAGTGGTCCGCAGGCGCGTCTTGCGTGGCTGACAGCGCAACTGACCCAGCTGGAATCGGGCGCCCCGGATCTTCTTGTGCTGCCGGAACTGTTTCAGTCCGGCTATAATATCGGTGACAAAGTCGTCGATTCTGCTGAGGCACCGGATGGCCCTTTTGCCCGGGGAATTGCCGCGCTGGCCCGCCAATATGGTGTAGCGATCTGTTATGGATATGCGGAACGTCAGGGCGACACGTTATATAACGCGGCCCAGTGTCTTGATGCATCCGGCCAGCAGATCGGGCATCATCGCAAACTATTGCTGCCGCCGGGATTTGAAGGCGATCACTTTGCCCCGGGAACCGGCAGCAGCTAGTTTCAGATCGGTGCCTTCACCGTCAGCTTTCTGATCTGTTATGATGTCGAATTCCCGGAAAACGTACGCCATGTGGCGCTGCAGGGCGCTGATATCGTCGTGGTTCCCACAGCGTTTGGCGCACAATGGGGTGTTGTGTCTGAAAAGGTCGTGCCCGCCCGCGCTTTTGAAAATGGCGTCTTCCTGTGTTACGCGAATTCCGCCGGACAGGAAGGGGAAATGGCCTTCAATGGTGGCAGTTGCATGATCGCACCTGATGGCGAAGAACTGGCCCGTGCAGGTGCAGAACCCGGATTGATTTTCACCTGGATGGAAAAACCGTCAGTGGCACGCGCGCAAACCCGGTTGCCCTATTTCCAGGATCGCAAACGCCTGCCCTGGGTGGAATGAGCATGACCAAAACGCCGATCTTCATCATCGATGCTTTTGCCGACAAGCCATTTCACGGCAATCCGGCGGGTGTTTGCCCACTGGACCACTGGCTGCCCGACGAAACCATGCAGGCGATCGCGTCTGAAGTGAATCTGTCTGAAACCGTGTTCTTTGTGCGGTGTTCGGGGCAGGGGGCAGACAAGGGCGTGCAATGTTATGGCATACGTTGGTTCATGCCAACGCGTGAAGTTGACATGATCGGGCATGCGACCCTGGCCGCAGGTCATCTGGTGTTGTCACGGCTGGCACCTTTGGCACAGGAAGTACGCTTTGTGTCAGCCTCGGCAACGATGGTTGTGCGTCGGAACGGCACGATGTTGACGCTTGATATGCCGCCACTTGTTCCGACGCTGATCCAAACCCCTGATGGTCTGGCCAAAGCTTTGGGGGGCGTGCCGACACAAGTGCCTGCGTCGAAACACTATCTGGCGCTTTTCGAGACTGCGGATGAGATTGCCGACCTCCGCCCTGATTTCGAGGCCCTTGCGCAGCTTCCTTTGCCCGCGGTCATTGTATCAGCCAGGGGAACATCCGAATTTGATTTCGTGTCCCGTTTCTTTGCCCCGGCCAATGGCGTGCCTGAAGATGCAGTTTCCGGTGTTGCACACTGTTGCCTGGCGCCGTTCTGGTCCCAGGCGTTGGACAAGCGAGCCCTCATCGGTCAACAATTGTCGGCGCGCGGTGGGGTCATTCATTGCAGTTATGACAATGCGAGGGTCGTTCTTGGGGGCAATGCCGTCATTTCCCTGGAAGGGGCAATTTCGATATAACGATTGCTACAAAGAACCGAAAATTGACCATTGATGTCGATTCGCGGTTCTTTTTATTGGCTGTTCCATCTGTGTTATTTGTCGTGGCGCATATGCAGATCATCGATGACAAAGTGATGCGCATGGCGGCGTTGCCCCTGCAAATGCGGGTGATCCAGGGGTAAATCATCATGTGTGTGCTCAATGATTTCGGGGTCATATGTAGGCCAGAATCGTTGGGCCGCGATGATGCCGACAACGGCCAGACCTGACAGCACAAACAATGTTGGTACCGTGCCCGAAACCGTGATCAACCACCCAGCCAGGGGGTATGTCACCAGCCAGCAGGCATGAGACAACGCAAATTGCGCGGCGAAAACGGCAGGGCGATCTTCGGAGTGGGCAGAACGTTTCAACAAGCGGCCAGACGGGGTCAGTACCGTGGAAAACCCTATGCCTGCGACGAACCAGGACAGCAGAATCGCATACCAGTTCAGCCCCATGAATATGGTCATGGCTGCCAGATAAATCAGCGATGCAATCATCACCCAACCGCCCGCAAACATCACCGGGCGATCTGACACGCGGTCCAGCAGACGGGGAAGCAACAGGGCGGAAACCATGCTGCCCGCGCCAAAGGCCAGCATCGTCCAGGCAAGGGCGCTTTCATCCAGGGCGAGATGGCCACGTACAAGGGTCACAGAGTTGATCAGGACCATCGCACCCGCGCTTGAAACAACTAGGTTCAGCCCCAGCAACCCGCGCAAACGTGGGGTCGCAAGATAGATCCGAATGCCGCGTGTGGTGCGATCATAGATGCCGCGCGGTTGGGATGGTTTTGGGCTGGGCAGGATCACGGACACCACAAGCAATGCAGAGGCGATGAAGCCAACGGCTGTGCCCAGGAACAGGAAATTGTAGCTCATGAATGCCAAAAGAAGGGCTGCCAATGTCGGGCTGATGATGTTTTCCAGATCGTACACAAGGCGCGACAAGGACAATGCCCGCGTATAGCGTTCTTCTTCGGGCAGGATATCGGGAATGGTCGCCTGAAATGTCGGGGTGAACGCCGCAGATGCGGATTGCAGCAGGAAAATCAGCACATAGACCTGCCAGATCTCGGTCACGAAAGGCAAACAAATCGCCACGGCCCCGCGAATAAGATCAAGGACCACCAACAAAGCCCGACGGTTCACCCGATCTGCAAATGCACCTGCAATCGGCGCGATGCCCACATAAGCCACCATTTTAATCGTGAAAACCGTTCCAAGAACCATCGCGGCGTCATCCCCTGCCAGGTCAAAGGCCAGCAAACCAAGGGCAATGGTTGCAAGCCCGGTGCCAAGCAGCGCCACGAGTTGGGCCAGAAACAGATGTCTGTATCTGCGATCAGAAAGAACGTTCAGCATGAGAACCTCAGAGATAATGTGTGATGGCCTTCAGATCGGCGCGATCCTCAAGGGTTTCAGTGTCTATGCAATGGTCAATGTGATCGTGGATCAGCGCTTTCTTGGCGTTGCAGACGGCGCTTTGCACAGCCTGCAATTGTTGCGCGATCTCAAGGCAGGGGCGGCCATCTTCGATCATCTTAATCACTGCGCCCAAATGACCTTCGGCTTTTTTCAGCCTGGTTATCATCCGGGGGTGGCTTGTATGTGTGTGCGGTTTTGTCATATAGAGGCCATAACCTCCCAGGGGGGATAAGGCAAGCCATCGCCTGTCGGCATAAGACAAGGGGAATATCTGTAATATGACTTTGGTCAGTGCAATGAAAAGAACAACAGGTTGGGTGTTCTTCGGGCTTGTCTGCATTGCACTTGTGACCTGGAATTTTGCACCTGTTTCGTCTCATGCCCCTAAGTTTACCGATCTGCAGCAGATCGAAATTGAGACCGTTGATGCGCATGGCCACAGTCACGACACCGGGATAGATCTGCTTTGGATCGCGCATGGGCACACCCATGACGTCGCGGATCATGATCATACCCAGGCTGTGTTTGCACAGATGCGTATGTCCCATCTGATTATCGAAACAACAACGACCTGGCGAGGCGATTCCACCCACAACTGGGCTGCTCCGTCCTATCGCTTAGATCGTCCGCCAACCGTGTGATGCCGGCCCGAAAGGGTCACCACATCACACAAACACGGACAATCTAAGGAGCAATCAATGCAATCCGTTTTCATGGATGGCCACATGCGGCGTATGCCGCGTGCTGCTGTCATTCTTCCAATTCTTGCGGCTCTCGCCCTTTGGGCAAATGCCGCATTCGCCCATGGCGTCACGGCGGGTGATGCCGGCTATATTCAGGAAATCTGGGGGGTTAATCTGATCCCGTTTGGATATCTTGGGGCCAAACATATGATCACAGGATACGACCATATCCTGTTCTTATTCGGCGTCGTTTTCTTTCTGTACCGGATGAAAGCTGTCGGGATCTACGTCAGTATTTTCGCCATTGGTCATTCATCAACCATGCTTGCCGGGGTCTGGTTCGGCTGGGGTGTGAACGCCTATATCGTTGACGCCATCATCGGCCTTTCCGTGGTGTATAAGGCGCTTGATAATCTGGGCGCGTTCCAGCGTTGGCTGGGTGTTCAGCCCAATAAAAAAGTCGCAACGCTGGTGTTTGGCCTGTTCCACGGCACCGGGCTTGCGACCAAATTGCTGGATTACGATCTGGCCGCAGACGGGCTGTTGCCCAACTTGCTGGCGTTTAACGTTGGCGTCGAGGTCGGGCAAATGATGGCCCTGTTCATGATCCTGATCGTGATGGGGTATTGGCGCAGGACTTCCGTTTTCATGCAGCAGGCATACACCGCAAATGTCGTGATGATGACCCTTGGGTTCATTCTGATCGGATATCAAATCACTGGTTATTTCGTCGCCTAAGGCGGCTCACAGGAGATACACATGTTTAATTCACAAAAACCAACTCTCGAAGAGCTGCCAACATCCGCGCAGCTTTTGAAATCCACTGTCATCGCTGCGGCCTCTGCAGCGGTTATTCTGATAACCGTTGTTCTGCCCGCTGAATACGGCATTGATCCCACCCGCGTTGGCAGCTTGCTTGGCCTGACCGAAATGGGTGAAATCAAAGCGCAACTGGCCGAAGAAGCCGCAGCGGACCAACAGGCAAACGCTACGGGTGAAACCAGTGTACTGGATACGATCTTTGGTGCCTTTGTCGGTGCTGCCTATGCGCAAGACGCCCCGGAATGGACCGAAGAATACAATGTGGTTCTGACCCCTGGCGAAGGCATTGAGGTCAAACTGGCGATGCAGGCTGGCGCAGAGGTTGAATTTCTCTGGGTCGCAGAAAATGGCATTCTGAATTATGATTTGCACGGGGATGCATCCGGCGGCGAGTTCATCAGCTATGAAAAAGGGCGCGGCCTGCCGATGGACGAAGATGTTCTGACGGCGGCGTTTACCGGAAACCACGGCTGGTTCTGGCGCAATCGTGATCGCCAGGATGTGACGCTGACGCTTTATGTGCGGGGCGACTACAGTGAAATGAAACGCCCGTAAATTTCGTGGATGCCCTCAGCCCTGGGGGCATCCCTTTTCGGCCCTCAGCCCAGGATATAAGAAGAGCAAAATCATGGATAACACTCCCAAAAAGAGCCCAAGTTCAAAAACCGCATGGATCATCGTTGGCCTTGTTGTGGTTTTCGGCGCGATCGTCATGATCAGTGTTGTGACAGGCGGATCGGGCAGGCACGGACATTCACATTTTTAGGGAGACCGGGATGTTTCGGTTTTCACAAGCCGTCCATCTTCTAATGTCATGATCTGATCGGCGCGTTCCAGAATGCGATTGTCGTGGGTCACCATCAAGGTGGTGGTTCCACGTTCGCGCCCCAGCCGAACCAAAAGATCCACGACCTCTGCGGCGCTGTCTTTATCAAGCGCCGCAGTGGGTTCATCCGCCAGAATGATGCTGGGATTGCCAACCAAAGCCCGCGCCACAGCCACACGTTGTTTCTGTCCACCCGACAACTTTTCCGGCAGATAATCCAGACGATGCGACAGCCCAACAAGATCCAGCGCATGTCTGGCCGCCGCGCGGGCCGGCGCGTCTGCTACCCCCGAATGCACCATCGCACCCATCATGACATTTTGCGTGGCGGTCAGGCTTTCATGCAGGTTATGCGCCTGAAAGATAAAACCAATCTGACGCCTGGCCCAACGCAAAACCGCCTCATCCGCCGCATGTAATTCTGTGCCCATAAGCCTGACAGAGCCTTCTTCAACCGCGCGCAACGCGCCGACCAGCGTCAGTACAGTGGTTTTGCCCGACCCAGATGGTCCCATAAGCACCGTAAAGCTGCCCTGCGGCAGGGACATATCAAGATGGAAAATCGCCTGTTTACGAATGTCACCCGTACCGAACCAATGGTTCAGCCCCTTCAGCACGATGGGGTATTCATGTTTCATGAGCGGCCTCTTAGAACAGGTTTGCGGGGTCAGCGGCAATGACACGCCGTGTGGCGACCATGCCCGACGCGACGGAAAAAACCACGGTGCCAACAAACACGGTCACGGCCATGGACACAGTCATTGTCAGGGGCAAAGACGTGACTTTGGCCATCAAAGCCAGCAAACCGGTGCCCGCCATCACGCCGGGGATGAACCCCAGCAGACCGAGAACCAGCGCTTCTTCCAGAATGATCGACATAAAGAATGCGGGACCATAGCCCATCGCTTTGAATGTCGCGTATTCGCTGATGTGATCGGCGACGTCGCTGGACAGGACCTGATACACAATGACAAGCCCGACCATAACACCGATCAATACGCCAAATCCAAAGATCACTCCGGTGGGTTTTTGGCGTTGTTGATAGGTCAGATCCTGTGCCTGTGCTTCTGCATAGCTTCGAATGCGCAGTGTTTTATCCGGGATCAGATTTTGCAATCGGTCGATGACCTGCGCCACATTCGCAAAGGGGTGAACGCGCAACAAAATATGATCCGGTGCCCCGGATTGCCGCGCTGGGAAAAGCGACAAAAACGTCTGATCTGACGTGAACAAATAGCCGTCGCCACCAAAACCGCCACCACCAGAAAAAGTGTCCTGGATGCTGAGAGAGCGCCCATCACTTTCAAACCGCAGCGGGGTCTGTGGACGAATGCCTGCGGCCTCATCGCGGCCAATGCTGCGTGCGCGACGATCCAGCAAAACCGCATCTTTAAGCCGCAAAAGATCAACGCGACTGGCGATGTCCGGGGAAAGCAGCGTGGTCATGCCCGGATCAATGCCAAATGTGGTCAGGCTGATGCTGCCTGTGTCGCGCTCCCAGGGGAGGTTGGCGACAAGCAGCCCGATGCCATCGGTGACCTGAGGGTCGGACAGCGCCATCAGCATCCATTGCCGGGCGACGTTAGACCCCTCGTTGAGGGCATTGGCATCTTCGGCGGAAATCATGATGTCAGCCGTGAAAAATTCATAAGGCTTTAAAGTTGCCCCCGCGACCGCGTTCATAATCCCTAACTGCACAAAAATCAGCAGATTGGCGAAGGCAACGCCGGTCAATGCGCCGATAAATCGACCGCGATTGTGACTTAACTGCAGCCAACCAATTGGAAGGCGGCCAAATAGAAACTGTAAAATCCGGCTCATTTCTGGGCCTCCGGCTGGGGCCGCGTATCAATACGCGCCACGGCTTCGAGATTGACGAAATAGGACGCCATTTCACTTGATGCCTCATCCAGCGCAACGGTGATCTGAACCACACGGGCATCGGTGTTTGCGGCGGCATCACTTGAGATTAACCCCTGCCGGCCGACCATACGCCCAATGGTTTCCACCTTGCCGCGCAGCGCACGGGGCAGGGCAGAGCTGATCAGCTGAACGGGTTGGCCAATCTGCACTTCGCCGACACGGTCCTGGTAGATTTCGACCTCGGCCATCATCTGGCGGATGTCACCCATCTCGATGAGTCCGCTCGCGGGGGGGCGTTCACCGGCGGTGACGTGAATGTCCAGAATAGTGCCATCAATCGGGGCCAGAACCTGGGCGCGTGAAATATCGTTTTCAACCCGCATAAGATCGGCCTGTGCTGCATCCACATTTCGGCTGGCAACGATCACATCGGGCTGACTGTTCAGGTCAATCGAGGTAAAACGCGCAAGAGTTGCCGCGGCGCGGGTCACGGCCTGATCCGCCTGAACGCGGGCGGAATGTGCGGCATCAAGGGTGGCCTGCGTCGCAACATTACGGTCCAGCAAAGTGGCAATGCGCGTCTCTTCGCTGCGCGCCTGATCTGCGGCGGCAAGCGCCTGGTCCAGGGTTGCCTGGGCCTCATCACTGCTGGCCTGAACGGCCATGCGGGTCTGGGTTAATGTGGCAACGCGTACGGATAAATTCGCCTCTGCAAGCAAAATTGCGCTTTGCAAAGCATCATAATTATCAAGCCGGGCAAGGATCGTGCCGCGCGTAACCTGATCACCTGCCGCGACAAAGATTTCGGAAATGCGCGCATCTCCCGCCCCAAAAGGTGCTGATACAAGCGACACATCCCCACGCGGCAAAACACGGGCAAGCCCGACCACATCTTCGGGTAACAGCGTTTCAACCATTTCTTGCGGCAGATCTATTTCCGGCGGCAAAGCAATGGGCGATGTCGCCCCGCCGCCGGGCTGCAAGCCAGTGGCGGCATAGAATTTCTGCAAGCCTGCGGGCTGAAAATACATGCCCATCACGGCGCCGGTGAACATCAACACAGGGATCAGCAGCACAAGGAAATATCGCTTGCGAAACCGGATGCGAGGCCGCGAAACGGGATCCGGTTTTTCAAGTTCAAGCGTCAGATCTGATTTGGGGGAGGTGGTCACTTCCTGCGCTCCTAGCTTTTTGGATTAGTCTTGGGCATGCATCATGCGTTTCATGACATTCGACTTAAACGCAAAGCGATGAACAGCAACCGCCAGCACATGCAGGATGATCAGGGCCATCAATGCCATTTTTAAGATTTCATGCAGCCCCGCGGCAGGTTCAATGCCTAGAAACCAGGCCAAAGCGCCACTGATCGAAAGCCCGGCTAAAAGCCCGTAGAACGCCAAATGCGCGAGGTGTCCGACAAAGGCCAATGGGGCGGGCTCTTGTTCTGGCGCGGGAGGGACGCCACGCGAAAACCGCAAAACAAGCCGCCAGATTACCAGCAACAAGATGGCCACGCCTCCAACAACATGCGCCATGATGAGTGGATCAAAAGTAACCTCACGGCCTGCAATATATGCGCCCCAGGCTTGCGAAATACTGTCTTTGAAAAGATATTGCGCCGCCACAAGGCCAGCAACACCCCAGTGTAAAGCAATCTGAGTGCGGGAATATCCGAGCGGTTGGTTCTGTTTGGTCATGGGTCTTTATCCTATGCGAAAGTCAGCTTTCGTCTGGTGGTGATGGGATAGATCTGGGCCCTGGTTGTCACAGAAGAATGCCAATCCGCCTGAGATTTGTATCCGTTTGTCGCAATGGCACAGGCTTGCGACAATTCACGACATAAAGGCTGACAAATTGCCCGAATTTTCTCTACACAGGCGGTATGACCCCATCAGAAACCCAACCGCATATTCTTGTTGTCGACGACCACCGTGAAATTCGCGACGCTGTGACCCGCTATTTGCAACGCAACGGGATGCGCGCCAGTGCGGCAGCCAATACGACAGAGATGGACAAACACCTGAATCATGGACGCTTTGACCTTGTGGTGCTGGATGTGATGATGCCGGGCGAAGATGGCCTGTCTGCGGCGCGGCGTTTGTCGGCCGCCGGTGGGCCGCCGGTGTTGATGTTAAGCGCCCTGTCAGAAGACACGGATCGCATTGTTGGGCTCGAGGTCGGGGCGGATGATTACCTGGCAAAACCGTTTAATCCACGGGAACTTTTGGCGCGGATCAAGGCGATCCTGCGGCGCGCCAGGGTCCAGCCGCCAACGGTTGCCGGGACTTTGGGCGGGCGCAATCTGGGCTTTGCAGGCTGGGTTTTGAACACGGATACACGCGTTCTAATACGTGAAAGTGACTGCACCGAAATGTCGCTGACATCTGCCGATTTCAAGCTTTTAATCGCCTTTTTGGAACGCCCCAGATTTGTTCTGTCACGCGAACAGCTTTTGGAAACCGTCAGCGGGCGCACTGCGGATGTGTATGATCGCACGATTGACAACCAGGTCAGTCGCCTGCGTCGGAAACTGGAAATCGATCCCAAACATCCGAGTTTGATCACGACCATTCGCTCTGGTGGATATAGTCTGGTGGCCGACGTAACGGAGCTGAACACATGATGCCGCGCAGCCTGTTTGGGCAGGTGGCTGCGTTGACGTTGACGGCGCTTTTTATCGCTCAGGCGGCGGCGTTTTGGGTGTTTTCCGTGGAGCGCGCCCAAAGCCTGCGCAACACGCAAAAGGCGGCCATGACCGAACAGGCCATACAGATTGCCGAACTGATCCAGACCGCACCGCATGACATTCACGAAACCCTGACGCTGGCCGCCAGTTCAAATTATGTGTCGTTTGAGCACGCGCAAACGCCTGTGCTTGTTGAAAACTGGACGCCTATAGATGCGTGGGAAAATGGTCGCCAAAGCGAACATATCAATTTGCTTCACAATCGGTTTTCTCCGCCGGGCCAACAATGGTTACGCGATCTGATGAAACAATCGGGTTTTGCCCCTGTCAAAGTCACAATGTCCTTGCCGATCCAAACCGGAGACTGGTTGAATGTGACGGCACAATTTGACAGCCCGGCCGTGTTATTGCCCCCTGAGATCATCGGCCTGACCGCCTTTTTATTGCTGCTGACCGGGGGGGCACTGTGGCTTGGATTACGACGCGTGACAAAACCACTGGAAGAACTGACCGCATTGACCGGTGAAATCGGTGTGGGACACAGATCCATCACGTCCCCGACACATGGCCCGCGCGAAGCCCGCCAACTGAGCGAAGCGATGCAACAGATGCAGCAACGCCTGTCGGATACAATCAATGCCCGCACCCAGATGCTTGCGGCCCTTGGGCATGACCTGCGATCGCCTTTGACGGCGCTGCGGTTGCAGGCCGAAATGATTGATGAAGATGAAACCCGCGAACGCATGATCGTTTCTTTAGAAGAAATGCAAGACATGACCGAAGCTACTCTGGCTTATGCGCGCGGCGTCGATTATCGCGCCCCGACAGAACGGCTGTCTTTGCCAGAAATGCTTACGCATCTTGCGGGCGAACTTGCCGGGCGGGGGCCTGAGATCACGGCTCATAACGCCGATGTCGCCCCGATATCTGTGCGTAAAATCCCAATGCAACGGGCCTTTCGCAACCTGCTTGAAAATGCCCAGCGATATGGGCAGGGGGCGGAGGTCACGGTTTCACAGATGGATGCAGGGCTTCGGGTCGAGATCACAGATTTTGGCCCTGGCATCCCAGAAGGCGATCTGGAACGTGTGTTCAATCCGTTTGAACGCCTTGAAAAATCACGTTCCGCCGAAACAGGCGGCAATGGTCTGGGGCTTGCGATTGCACGCAGTATTATCGAGGGTCACAGCGGCACCATTCAACTTAGCAACCATGCGAAACACGGGTTAACCGTATGTGTTCACATCCCATTTCAAATGTGATTGTTTTGGTTCAGCGCAGCCATGGACATTGCAAAAATGTATAACTCTCTCAACGCCTGCGCCATCTGAGTGATGCATAGGTAAAAATATATGAAGCTACAGAGAGCAAGAGTAATGCCAACGTCTCATGATTTTGAAACATACTGAAGCCGAATTTTTTGGGGGTGTCGTTTTCCATAAATGATCTCGTATCTGAAAATTTTGCAATTTGGACGGTGCCAGTTCAGATCAGTTCACCCAAAAAATGCAAGGTTTGGTTGTAATTTATTCCACCTCAGGAAACGCCAATGAAAGGTGACACCAATAATTGCAGTAACTGGAAGAACCCGGGTGAATACGGAAGATCCCGGATGAAGGCTTGAAAAATAGACTCTATAGCAAGGTGCGTGGGAAAAGTTGGCCGATGACCTTTGTCATGCAGTAAGGCTTAAAAATGACTGCACTGACCGCAAGCGCGATTGTCTTTGTAGATAGATGTCGAGCTAAAAGGCAGTGATCGCGGGCTCGATCTTTCGATTGATATTGAACATGCCACCCAGATCAAAAGCGCACGGGCTGAAGAAGCCCCGGCCATGGACTGGATCAAAGACATGGAAGCGCGTGCGACCGGCCTCTGGGGGGCAGGTCAAATGGAATACGCGCGGTGAAGAGCTGCTGCGGGCACGTTCCTATCGCTACCTGAGCCCGGTGTTTTCAGCGGCGAAGCGCACGGGTGCCGTGTCGCGCATGGTCTCTGCCGGTCTGACCAACAATCCCAACCTTGATCTAATAGCCCTCAATCGTGACGGCGCTGAACAGGAGAATGATCTGATGGACAAAACTGTCCTCGAGGCGCTTGGCGTCAATTCCGATGGTACCCCGGCACAGGCCGTGGCGGCTATCACTGCGCTGAAGGAGGCGGAAACGACAGCGCTCAACCCTGGTCGGGTCGGGCTTGGCTGGGGATTGGGTGAACTGCTGACGTTTCACACATAGGCGCGGCAAACAGAGACGCAGATTGAAGACAATCAGTTCCGGAAACGGGGCATCGGTGGGGAGGCATTCTGACGGGAGGGTTGCGCTGAAAACAGACGTTTGCAACGACTGCAGCGCGAAACTTGAATGAGCCCAAAGGGTCGAATCTCCGCGACACAGCTAAGGTCAGTCTTAATCCCAAAGTGTATCGGTGAATGGTCGTTTGCTTGATACACTTGTTAGACAATTAGGCGAACGTCACGAACATGTGTTATAAAAGGATGTGGCAGAAAGTTATGTTGGTTCTTTCTACTTACTGTCAATGCGGTGGTTGTATAAGGAAAATGCTATGGTTTCTCGAAAATTAATTGCCACATTTTCAAGCTTAGCCGCCATAGCATCCTCGGTTGGACAGGCTCAAGAAACACCGTTTCCAACCTCGGAACAACTTGCAAACCAATATCGGCAGGAGGTAACTAGCTCTCAAATTGCACCGTGTTCAAATGTCGGCTCAGCTCTTTTTACGCTATCAAGAAGCCCTCGGGAGCTCGCTGTAATAGCTAAAGAACACAGCGCGCTTTCTCGTTTGAGAGTTCTCGACAGTGATCCAAATTTCGAGGTTACCTGTCCATTCCCAGTTCAGGATGCCTTTTTTGCGGAAACACCTAGTGATTTTATAGTTGGTTCTTGCGAGCGGCTGGATAGCCTTCGTCTTGCGCTGCTTCCGAATACACCAGAATGTGATCGGTTTCGTCGAGTTCATGCCGAAACGGGTATTGGTTCTCAGCTACTTGGGGTGAATTCTAATCCTGCATTGACTGTATCATACATCAACGAGCAGTTGGAAGAAGACGTTAATCCAATAGCTGGTCCGGTTGAAGATATCGCTGTGGGGATTCTGCTGATAATAGTCAATCGCGTCTACAACGACTGGAAGGATGAACAACAGGGCAAAGATGGTCAGACCGAGCCGGAACCTCAGCCGGAGCCAGAGCCGCAACCAGAGCCAGAGCCGGAACCGCAATCAGAGCCGGAGCCAGAGCCGGAATCGCAACCAGAGCCGGAACCGGAATCGCAACCAGAGCCGGAGCCAGAGCCGGAATCGCAACCAGAGCCGGAACCGGAACCATGTCCAACAGAGACGTGTTCTGACGAAAGAATTCGTGATATTTTTGAAACCGCCTTTGAAGCCCGAGCTAGTTGCGAGAAACAAGTCGTTCAGGGAGGAAATGAGCCCAATATAAGCATGACTACCGTTCAATCTTCAATTGGTGTCGAGCAATGTACAGTCCGAACAGTTGAATCATCTTGTTTAGTTGCTGGAGGTAATGCGGAAAATTGCAACGTTGACGTCATCACGCCTTTGGAAGAAGCACAGCGTTCAGCTACTGCTCGTATAATCATGTCAGAGTGTAAAGACCCTGTTCTATGCGATATTCTGCGTCAACGCGCCCTGGAGGAGCTTACTGGCGTAGACTTGGGAGAAAGCTCTCTAACGCAAGCCTTGTGCGGTTCTTATGTTGGGTTAGATCCCGTTGATTCTACAGATTCAAATCCACAAATAATAAGCGATTGTTTTCAGACAGCGCTGCGTTCTTATTGTGGAATAGAAGCAGAGTGCTTGAATGCATATTTTGCGGAAATCAATTTACCAATTACACAACGTGGATCTTATGTCGTAAACTTCCTACCAGCTGACTTCATCACGAGAAACCCGCAGTGTAACAGCCTAGCCTTTGATGTTGAAAACGCATTTGGTCAAGTCTTCAGCAGTGAGCTCAGCATTCTAACCCCAGATCAACTTGATCAAAGCACCGCAGGGTTTCAACTGTCGCACTACGATTCTGGATACCCCACAGCTACTGAAGAAACTCGCATTGCAAGGTTAGCAGCTGATGCTCAAAAACAGGCATTAGAGGGATTGTCGAGCGACCAAAGGATTGTAATTCAATCGCAATACGTCGAGCGCTATACTAAATTAGCGACACTCGGAGAGTGGGGGCCAGAAGCGAGAGCTCTTATTTGCGACTAAATCTGCATTAAAATGCTTGCTGCGGCTCATAGAAGTTTAACCTATGGGATTTCGGGTGAAGCCAGAAGCGATCATTGGCTAACGCTGTGATCTTGGATGTGGAGCCGACACGTTCTGTGCGTCAGGCTGAAGTGGGTGCCGTGAAAACGATGATTGATCGCGTGCAAAAGAAGCATGATTTGATACCCGAGCGCCTGATTACGGACACCGCTTATGGATCAGGCCCAATGCTGGACTGGCTGGTTGAGAAGCGAGGGATCGCACCGCATATCCCCGTGATAGATAAATCTGGCCGTAAAGATGGGACCTCTGAGCGTGCCGACTTCACTTATGATGGTGAGAATGATCTCTATATTTTCCCGAATGGAAAAGAGTTAAAAAAGCCGCTGCGTGCATATCAAACTGGAACATCGGGGGCAAACAAAGACGAGACAATCCGTTACAGGGCAAGCAAATTCGACTGCGACATTTGCCCTCTCAAACAGCGATGCTGTCCCAGGGAGCCACAGCGGAAAGTTACACGCTCCATTTATGAACCATCTTGGGATGTCGCCCGCGCCCTGTCGCAACCGCAGCAATATGCCATCTCATGCCGACTGCGCAAAAAGGTCGAAATGTCGTTCGCCCACCTGAAACGCATTCACGGCTTAGAGCGGCTTCGATTGAGCGGCCCCTCTCGGGATCATGGCTTTGCCATAACCCTGCCGGCAACGCATGTGGCGCTCATGATGAATTTATTCTCGCCGCAACCGCCCAGAACCTCAAAAAGTTAGCCAAGCTGGCACCAAACGCGAGGCAGGCCAGAGCCGTCCTGTGAAATAGAGGCGGAAGCCATTCATCCTGTGCAGCCGTCCCGCGAAAAAACCGAGTTTTTCAACAGAATAGGCTGAAAGCGGACATTTGCAAAGTCTGCCCAAAGCGAACATCCGCACTTACGGCAACGTCCGCTTTGTCCGTATCGCAACCGTCAAGTGTTTCGTTGCCGTAACAACCAGACAAAGAACGCACCACCAATCAGGCCAGTAACAATTCCGATTGGCATGTCTTCAGGCGCCATAATGGTGCGGGCGATGATGTCGGACCACAGCAGGTAGATAGCGCCAAACAGGGCAGAGGCAGGCAGAACGCGCATATAATCTCCGCCGATCAGCATCCGTACGATATGGGGCACCATCAGGCCAACAAAGCCAATGATCCCGGAAAAGGCCACCATAACGCCGGTGATCAGGGCGCCGGTGACGAAAATCATCAAACGGAAACGGGCAACGGGAATGCCCAATGTGGTGGCCGTTTCATCACCAATCGTCATGGCGTTAAGGTTTGGTGCATTCACCCAGAGCCATGCGCCGCAGATTACAAGGACGCTCAGTGGATAGAGAAGTTGGCTCCATTGTGCGAGGCCAAGCCCCCCCAGCATCCAGAAGACAACGATGTGGGTTGCGCGGGGATCGCCCAGAAAGATCAGGATATTGGCCAGCGACATAACGATAAAAGAAACGGCGACACCTGCCAAGATAAGGCGATCCGCACTTGTGGCAGAGGCAAAACGAGAGACCGCAAGAACCAGAAGAGTTGCGCCAAGCGCCCCGAGGAAGGCGAACAAGGGCACGGTAAGTAAACCCAGAAACATACCCGTATGTAGAAGGGCCAGGATCGCACCAAAAGCCCCTCCGGACGAAATTCCCAGCAGATGGGGATCCGCAAGAGGATTGCGGGTGACGGCCTGAAGACTTGCGCCAACGATGCCCAACCCCGCCCCGACAAATGAGGCCAGCAAAGCCCTGGGAAACCGGATTTCCCAGACAATGGATTCACGTCCGACAGACCAGGTCTGAAGGGCTGTGTCCGGGGCGATTTTGTTGATTAGAACGCCCCAGACCACATGCAGGGGTACGGAAACGGCCCCGACACTGATGGCAACGGAAACAGAGAACAGCAGCAGGATCACCCCGCAAAACATAGTAAGGCGGAATTTACGATTGCAGGTGATGTCCACTGCTGTCTCAGTCATGGTTTATTCACCGTGAAAGGCGTCGGCCAGGCGACGGATCGCGGCGATGTTGCGGGGGCCGGGGGTGGCTTCGACATATTCCAGAACCACAAAACGGTCGTTCTTGACGGCCCGGATGTTTGCCAGCGCCGGGTTGTCGCGCATGATGTTCATGCGGTCTTCTGCGGTGAGTTCACCGTAGTTGATGATGACCACGATTTCCGGGTCCTGGGCGACGACTTCTTCCCAGCTGACGGTGCCCCAGCTTTTGCGGAACCCATCCATGACATTGACGCCGCCGGCGGCTTCGATCATCGCGGTTGGGATCGCATAGTGACCAGCGGTGAAGGGTGTGTCTGCGCCGGAATCAAAGACAAAAGCACGCACAGGTTCTGCATTCGCATCAACACCTGCAGTGATCTCTGCCAGTTCCGCCTGATAGCCTGCAACCAGTTCTTCCGCGCGTTCTTCCACGCCGAAGATTTTGCCGAGGTTCAGCAGATCGTTATACATCAGGTCCATGGTGACGTCTTGCTCTTTGCCAACATGGATGCAGCTTTCAGTCAGCTCATAAACCTTCATGCCAAAGGGTGCGAGGGTCTCCGGGGTGACTTCGCCGCCGACTTTCATGCCATAGTTCCAGCCGGCGAAGAAAAAATCTGCATCCGCGCCGATCAGCACTTCTTTGGATGGGTAACGTTCAGACAGTTCGGGCAGCTCAGCATCCAGTTTGTTCCAGTCGGAAATGCCGGTGTAGCCAACCATACGATCAGCGAGGCCCAGGGCCAACATCATTTCAGTGAGGTTCACATCATTTGAGATCGCCGCTGTGGGGGGCGTGTCAAAGGTGACTTCGCGGTCACAGCTTTGCACGGTGACTTCAGCCATGGCAGATGTGGTCACGACAGCCGCGATCAGACCCGTTGCAAGAGAGGTAGTGTTCAGTTTCATAGATTTGTCCTTTAATCAGGAAGATGGAAAGAAAGATGTTCAGTGTTGCTGCGGCTGAGGACCTCGCGCCAGGCGTTCACCCGAAAAGTTTGCGATACCTGAGCTTCACTCAGTACGTCCTCGGGGGCGCCAAAACCGCGACAATGCCCGTCTTGCAGCATCAGCACCGCGTCACAGATCTCTGCCGCCATATTGAGATCATGCAGGGAAACAACGATGGTCAGCCCCAGAGATTGGATGAGAGACAAGATTTCCAACTGATGCCGGATATCCAGATGGTTGGTTGGTTCATCCATGACCAGAAGCTGGGGTTGCTGTGCCAGCGCGCGAGCGACCATGACACGCTGACGTTCCCCACCAGACAGGTTGCCAAGGTCCCGGAATTCAATGTGACGCAATTCCATCCGATCCAGCGCGTTATTCACAATCTCTGCATCGGCAGCACCCGGGGTGGAATACCCCAGGCGGTGGGGGGTGCGTCCCAGGGTGACGACTTCGCGCACGGACAGGCCAAAAGCACCTGGTTGTTCCTGCAAGACGGCCGCAACTTTGCGGGCGGCGGCGCGTGGTGGTCCCGCCCAGATATCTTCACCGCCCACCAACACACGCCCGCTGGTTGGGGCCTGATACCGGTAAATCATGCGCAATAGTGTCGACTTACCGGCACCATTTGGCCCGACAACCCCGAGAACCTGGCCAGGTTTCACTTCAAAACTGACAGGATGCAGCAGTTTGGGCAGGTTCTTACGCGGTGCCCAACTGATGTCTTCTGCGATAAGTCCGGCAGGTTTCATGAGACAAGCCTTTCGGTTTCTTCAAGCGCCATCATCATGGCAGGGACGCGGGCCAGCGTGTTTTTACGCAGCTTCCCGGGGCGGTCGACAGAGGAACACCAGCCGTCATGCAAAAGCGCGTATTGCCGCGCGAAATCCACCAGATCTTCAATGTCCTGGCCGGGTTCAATGTCACCAAACAGATAAGTTGCCTTGCGGGTGCCGTGATAGGCGACAGTGCAGGGATGATCACAACCGGCCATACAGGCGACGCCGGAAATCTCGAAATCTTCCGACACGGTATCTCGGGCCGCTTCAATCGCAGCACGCAGCCGTTCAATCAGTTCATAACCGGGACGACAGGTTTCGCCTTTGTGCCTGCAGGATGTGCAAATCGTAATTCTGTGTTTTGGAATGCCCATATCTCGCCCTCCGCGAATGCGCGGGGCAAAGGACAGACAGATTTTCAGACGGAATTTTCCGTATCATCATAATCACCTTCCGGACACCCCGCCCGGGTTGAAGTTTCATTATGATGGCAGGTCTCCTGACTTGCGGGTCGATGCTTTCCCGGACCTTCCCAAACGCTTTGCGTTCAGTGGTCATACCGGGGTCGCTCGCCGCCTACAGTTGCGGGGGCAGTTACGGAATTGGCGCCTTATGGCTACACCTAACCGTATTCCCATTTCATCCCGGAATCACATTTGTATTCCGGAAACCATCTATGATGATCTCTGTTCCAAAATCCCGAATAGGTCAAGACTGGTCTTGCCGCGCAAAAGTTCCGGTCTCTCAGCTTATGTTATGCAGTCCTTCGTTCGAATGCCAAGGGGCTTTTCCCGCCAAGGGATGAATGCCGCCTGCGTGGATTGTAGAACCCATTGATGT
>NZ_JADCKQ010000030.1 GCF_016123485.1 Halocynthiibacter styelae
GCCGCATTTGGAGTACGTTCTTCGATTTCTGCCTATCGGCTGCATGATTAGCGCGCTCTGCGCACAAAAAAGCCCGCCTCAGTATTTCTACTGAGGCGGGTTTTTTTATTTGAACATCGTATTGAGAGATATTGGCTTCTTACCAGGTTTGGCGGTGACCTACTCTCCCACGCCTTAAGACGCAGTACCATCGGCGCGACAGTGCTTAACTGCCGAGATCGGAACGGGATCGGGTGTTTCACTTGTGCTATTACCACCAAACCGGGAAAGAAGCCATCAATATCAACTGTTGTCGTTTGTTTAAGCTATACTAATGTATAGTGTATGCTTTTGATTTGTCCTGAGGAGTCAGATTTCTGACTTCTACTGGATCAAATCAAGCCTATCGGGCAATTAGTACCAGTCAACTGAATGCGTTACCGCACTTACATCTCTGGCCTATCGACGAGGTGGTCTACCTCGGCCCTCAGGGAGATCTTGTTTTGAAGGGGGCTTCCCGCTTAGATGCCTTCAGCGGTTATCCTGTCCGTTCATAGCTACCCAGCACTGCAATTGGCATTACAACTGGTCCACCAGTGGAACGTTCACCCCGGTCCTCTCGTACTAGGGGCAACTCTTCTCAAATCTCCTACACCCACGGCAGATAGGGACCGAACTGTCTCACGACGTTCTAAACCCAGCTCACGTACCTCTTTAAATGGCGAACAGCCATACCCTTGGGACCTGCTCCAGCCCCAGGATGAGATGAGCCGACATCGAGGTGCCAAACACTGCCGTCGATATGGACTCTTGGGCAGTATCAGCCTGTTATCCCCGGCGTACCTTTTATCCGTTGAGCGATGGCCCTCCCACTTGGGACCACCGGATCACTATGACCGTCTTTCGACTCTGCTCGACTTGTCAGTCTCGCAGTCAGGCTGGCTTCTGCCATTGCACTCAACGACCGATTTCCGACCGGTCTGAGCCAACCTTCGCGCGCCTCCGTTACTCTTTAGGAGGCGACCGCCCCAGTCAAACTACCCGCCACACAGGGTCCCGGATCCGGATAACGGACCGCGGTTAGACATCAAACAGAACAAGGGTGGTATCTCAAAGGAGGCTCCCCAGAAACTGGCGTCTCTGGTTCAAAGCCTACCACCTATTCTGCACATGTTGTGTCTGATGCCAGTGTGAAGCTGTAGTAAAGGTGCACGGGGTCTTTCCGTCTAACCGCGGGAAGCCTGCATCTTGACAGGCAATTCAATTTCGCTGAGTCTATGTTGGAGACAGCGGGGAAGTCGTTACGCCATTCGTGCAGGTCGGAACTTACCCGACAAGGAATTTCGCTACCTTAGGACCGTTATAGTTACGGCCGCCGTTTACCTGGGCTTCATTTCAGAGCTCTCACCCCTCCATTTAACCTTCAGGCACCGGGCAGGCGTCAGACCCTATACGTCGTCTTGCGACTTCGCAGAGCCCTGTGTTTTTAGTAAACAGTCGCCACCCCCTGGTTTGTGCCCCCAGTCATTACTTGCGTAAGAACTGGGCCTCCTTCTCGCGAACTTACGGAGGTATTTTGCCGAGTTCCTTCAACATAGTTCTCTCAAGCGCCTTGGTATACTCTACCTATCCACCTGTGTCGGTTTAGGGTACGATCTTACGGAAGTGCTATTTCCAGGAACCTCTAAGCAGCCCATTCAATCCGATAAGGATGAACTACCTTCGAGATCCGTCACATTCTTCCTGGCCCAGGAATATTAACCTGGTTCCCATCGACTACGCCTTTCGGCCTCGCCTTAGGGGTCGGCTTACCCTGCTCAGATTAACTTTAAGCAGGAACCCTTGGATTTTCGGCGACAGGGTCTCTCACCCTGTTTGTCGCTACTCATGTCATCATTCTCACTAGTGATCTCTCCACCGGATCGCTCACGCGCCGGCTTCACAGAAAGCACCATATCCTCCGTTACATCCCGAGGGATGCAAATGAGGAAAGGTGCTATGTCACACTACGCTCTGCTACCATGCACTATGTGCATCCTAAGCTTCGGCTCATGGCTTGAGCCCCGTTACATCTTCGCCGCAGGACAACTTATTTAGACCAGTGAGCTGTTACGCTATCTTTAAAGGATGGCTGCTTCTAAGCCAACCTCCTGGTTGTTTTGGTCGTCCCACCTGCTTTCCCACTTAGCCATGAATTAGGGGCCTTAGCTGTAGGTCAGGGTTGTTTCCCTCTCCACAACGGACGTTAGCATCCGCTGTGTGTCTGCCGGATAGTACTTCTCGGTATTCGGAGTTTGATTAGGATCAGTAAGGCTGTGGGCCCCCATTACCCATTCAGTGCTCTACCCCCGAGAGTATTCGTCCGACGCTCTACCTAAATAGATTTCGCAGAGAACCAGCTATCTCCGAGTTTGATTGGCCTTTCACCCCTAGGCACAAGTCATCCCGATCTTTTTCAACAGATGTGGGTTCGGTCCTCCAGTGCATGTTACTGCACCTTCAACCTGCTCATGCCTAGATCACTCGGTTTCGGGTCTGATCCATCTAACTCATTCGCCCTATTAAGACTCGCTTTCGCTGCGCCTACACCTATCGGCTTAAGCTTGCTAGATAGACCAAGTCGATGACCCATTATACAAAAGGTACGCCGTCAGGACTCGAGGTCCCTCCGACTGCTTGTAGGCGTCCGGTTTCAGAAACTGTTTCACTCCCCTCGTCGGGGTGCTTTTCACCTTTCCCTCACGGTACTGGTTCGCTATCGGTCAGTAAGGAGTACTTAGCCTTCGAAGGTGGTCCTCCGATCTTCAGACAGAATTTCACGTGTTCCGCCCTACTTAATACGTCAAATCATGCTTCTCATACGGGACTGTCACCCACTTTGGTCAACCTTTCCAGGTTGTTCTGATCACAATTATTGCTCGGCTGGTCCCCGTTCGCTCGCCGCTACTAGGGGAGTATCAATTGATTTCCTTTCCTCCGGGTACTTAGATGTTTCAGTTCCCCGGGTTTGCTCTTAAAACCCTATGTATTCAGGTAATAAGTACCTGTTTCACCTCGTTATTGATAGCATAGCTAACAATAACAAAATGTCAGGTGGGTTCCCCCATTCAGAGATCCATGGATCAAAGCTTATTCTCAGCTCCCCATGGCTTATCGCAGAGTATCACGTCTTTCATCGCCTCTTACTGCCTAGGCATCCACCAAACGCCCTTTTCACGCTTGATTTGATCCAGAAGAAGTCAGACTTCTTCTGCGGCCAACCCCCTTTTGTT
>NZ_JADCKQ010000031.1 GCF_016123485.1 Halocynthiibacter styelae
CGTAACCCGCGTGTGCTGACGCCAACGACATCACACAGCCGGTTGGCTGGGAAGCTGCACCTGTGTTCTTCGACAAACCTAAATCTCATCACTTTAGACCCGCGAAGAACTGGGTGGCCTTTTTTAGGATTTCCCTCTCCTCCTTCAGGAGCCGGTTCTCCCGCCGAAGTCGATCATTCTCTTGAGCCAGGCTCAAATCCTCTTTGGAAACCACGTCAGTGTCTCGGTGCGCGGTGATCCATTTATTCAGCGTCGACATGCCAACACCCAGATCGTCGGCTACCTGCTTACGCGTCAGCCCACTGGTTAATGCGATACGCACCGCATCTTGCCGGAATTCGTCCGTCCGTTTCAGTCCCATAGTCAGTCTCCTTTGTTGCAGTAAATGCTATCAAAGGAGCGGCATCAAACCGCGACAGGTCCAAACTGCCTTGCTATCGGGCGCGTTTGATGCAGAGTGAAGACCTTATTGAGAGCCTTAAGTTGTGTCACCGTTACTCGTCATACATAATCCTTTCAGCGTCAATGAAGGCATCTGAGGAAAACTGTGTCAAAGAATGAATGATTTTGTTTCAAAGCGTTTTGATGAGCGCAATCTCAGCAGGGAGGATGATGGCAGCGCGTTTGAACGGTTCGTTGATGAGTTCATGCGCTTACACGCCCCTGAAAATAAACTAGTCCGGGGATTGGCTCGTGGTGCTGATGGCGCAATCGACCTTGCCGACACTAACCACCGACTAGAGCAGATTGTTGAATGCAAATTCATTGGGGCAAACACTAAATCAACC
This sequence comes from Halocynthiibacter styelae, assembly GCF_016123485.1. Classification (GTDB taxonomy): domain Bacteria; phylum Pseudomonadota; class Alphaproteobacteria; order Rhodobacterales; family Rhodobacteraceae; genus Halocynthiibacter; species Halocynthiibacter styelae. The sequence continues at coordinate 789 of NZ_JADCKQ010000031.1, forward strand.
GCCGAAGACCGTTGGAGCGAAGTGAGGAGTCATCTTAAAGGCAACCTTATTCTATTAGCTCAAGGCGATCAGAAACGACGTAAAAAGTACAGGCCGTGGTTGAGGTCCGAGGGTAACCTTAAGAAATACACCTTCGTTACATCGTCAATCTGCGCGAGTGCCGACAAGCGGAACAAACTCCGCGAGACGATTTCAAGTTTTTTCAGGGAGCTATCCCAAGAACACAATCAACTGGGCCACCTCGGCGATATCGAAGTGGATCTGAGGTATTGGGACGATCTAGTAGGCCAAAGCGCGATGCTTGCACCACTCTTCTACCGCTGGTTTGGTGGCTTCCCGCAGGGCTATAGCGAGATTGCTGCCAGCTTCGGCTCTGAGACGGGCTTTAAGCAATTTCTGACAAATCAAAACCTACCTTATTTTTCCCTCGATTCATATCTTTTTGAAACAAAGCAAAGGCCTGTGTCACAGCTCGATGCCATCCACAAGTTTTTGACCCAAGGAAACGATGCTAGGGCGCGTGTGATTTTCGGACCAGGTGGGGTTGGTAAAACCCGCCTTTCGATTGAACTCTGCGAGAATGTGCGGAAGGCTGGATGGTGGCCAATCCGCCTTGATCGCAAGGCAAGTGTTGCTGAACTTGACGCAATTTGTCAAAGCCACGCAGATAGTGCAAAAATACTTCTCTTTATCGATTATGCTGAGGCATTCGAGGGGCTTGATCAGCTAGCTGAGGCCGTGACCAGACTTGCATCTGATGGAAAACACCGAATCTCTATCCTCGCATCGACGCGATCAAGTTCGCTTCAAAGGGTGTCTGATCGGTTAATTGACCTCCAACCCGAATTTACCGACCTGTCTCCGCAAAAGGATCGAGATGAATTCGAAGATTGGCTTACCAGAAAAATCATTCGTCATTTTGAAATTCCACAGGGCGAACAAGTAGCGCTTAGCTGCAGGGGGCTGCCGGTGATGGCCGCGTTTGCTGGGTTCCTTTTTCAGAAGGATCGAACGCAGTTTGACTTACAATTCGGTGGTATGGCTTCAGTCCATGATTTCACTGGGTGGTCTACTGTACGCCTGAAAGCTATCGAAGATCGTTTTCCTGAGCAGCCCGTCCAAAGCTTGCTTGCTGACTTGGCAGCGCGACTACCTATGCCGAAAACGGAAGCAAGCGCATTTCGAGCGGAATCTGGCTTGAAGCGTGATATCTTCGATATTTTAAAAGCGGACCGTTGGATCGAACCCGAAGGTGAATTGTATTCGGCTGCACATGACGTTTTGGCCGATGCAATCCTCGCGCGCCATTTGTCAGCAATGCCTGGAGCTGAACAGGATAAGATCCAAGATATCGCGGTGAAGGCTTTGAAAGAAGGCCGTCTCGACCGCTGCATGGCCGCGTTGGATCGGCTAGGAGATCATCCTGTGTTCGAGAGGTTGTCAGGTAAGACACTGACTGAAACCTTGATGGCCTGCGATGATGAAAAAACACTTGCAGCCCTGCCTAGTTTAATAAAAACACGCCTCTTTCGCCCCGCAGACTTGATCACGCTGCTGGCATCCTCCAGCGAACTGAGGGAGCGATTGTCTGAAGCGCCAGAGGCCCATCTCACTCTTGCGCGGACGGGTGAGTGGGTGGCCACAAAAGGCCAAGCCGTGATCGACCGTGTGACGGCTGAATTGGCTTTGAACACGCCGCTTGGCAGTGCCGTTGCTTTTCAACATCCATCCAACATGGTCGTGCGTTTGGCTTATGCGTTTGATCCCACGCGTTTTCACGACGATGTCATTAAGCGGGTTCTCGCGGAACCTGAGGCTCTCGACAGCCATTACCTCATTGTATCTCTGCTGAAATCGGCAACGCCAACAGAAGATGTTTTACCGTATCTGGTGCCTTGGCTTGACGGAAACGACAAAGCACTTAAGGCAAGCCACGTCTACCAAGCCTGGCTGGATGCCGGGGGCGCTGTCGAGGCGGTCCGCGAAAAGCTGCTTCTCTGGGTCGCAGACAACGGTGCAACGCCGGAGGCACAGTTCGTCTACAAAGCGTGGCTGGAAGCCGGGGGCGCTGTGGAGGTGGTCCGCGAAAAGCTACTTCTCTGGGTCGCAGACAACGGCGCAACGCCGAAGGCACGGTTCGTCTACAAAGCCTGGCTGGATGCCGGGGGCGCTGTCGAGGCGGTCCGCGAAAAGCTGCTTCTCTGGGTCGCAGACAACGGTGCAACGCTGGAGGCAAGCCACGTTTACAAAGCCTGGCTGGATGCCGGGGGCGCTGTCGAGGCGGTCCGCGAAAAGCTGCTTCTCTGGGTCGCAGACAACGGTGCAACGCTGGAGGCACAGTTCGTCTACAAAGCGTGGCTGGAAGCCGGGGGCGCTGTGGAGGTGGTCCGCGAAAAGCTACTTCTCTGGGTCGCAGACAACGGCGCAACGCCGAAGGCACGGTTCGTCTACAAAGCC
>NZ_JADCKQ010000033.1 GCF_016123485.1 Halocynthiibacter styelae
CATCAGCCGCCCCCATCAGGGTCGTGGCCATGCGCCGGGCAGGTTTGCCTGGCTTTGAAAGGATTCTGTTTTGACTCGTTCCACCACTCTGATCCCCGTCAGCCCCATCAGGTTCATTGGCGAGCTCCCAAGCGTTCACGTCATTGAAAATCGCCTGCAGATGTTCCTGCGGACACTGCGGGCGTTAAAGCAGGACAACAACCTGACGGCCGTGAAGCTCAATCCGCATAAAATCCCCAACTGGCGCGAATTGATCGAAAAACCTGACCGTCTCAAGATTGAACGCCGGGCCCTGCGGTATCTGGAGCTGCTGGGAAACAAATCCGGCATGGCCCATCTGAACTCTGATGCGAAAGTCAAATTGGCCCCATTGCGCGGTGGCCTGCCTGTGTCGCGGATTGAAACGGAACATGAGGCGGATGAAATTGCTGCCGCCCTGCATGCCGAGATGCCCTGGATGGCGCGCGCAACCGAAGAGGTCTGGCATGGTCTGCGCGCCTCTGCCCTGGAGGGTTTGCCGGGATTGTGGTTCCATCCGCTGGTTCTGGTTGGCTCGCCCGGCATCGGCAAAAGTCATTGGGCCCGGCGCCTGGCACATCACCTGGCGGTGCCAGCCACGACGATTGAAGCCACAGGGGAGCCGGGGTCATTCTCGCTGGTTGGAACCCAGAAAGGTTGGGGCAATGCTTCGCCAGGAAAGCTGGTTCACACCGTCTTGTCGGAACAGCACGCTGGGCCACTTGTGATCGTCGATGAGGTGGAAAAAACTGGGGAGGTGACATCAACGAAAGGATCCCGCCACACGTTGACAGATGCGCTGTTGCCGCTGCTGGAACGCATGACGGCGCAAGCCTGGGAATGCCCGTATTTCCAGATCAGGTTTGATATGTCCTGGGTGAATTGGGTGATGACGGCGAACAGCCGGCATGGCCTGCCATCGCCGCTGCAAAGCCGATGTGTTGTTCTGGATCTGCCTGGCCTGACCCCGGATCAGCTGCGCGCGTTCGCAGAGATCGAAGGGAAACGCCGTGCTTTGCCAGACCCTGCGTTGGGGGCGCTGATGGATGTCTTTGATTGCGGCGCGATCAGCAGTTCCGAGCTGAGCCTGCGCACCGTCAGCCGCATGCTGGACCGCGCGCAGACCCTTGCCAACCGTCCACCATTGAACTGAGGTCACATCATGAATTACCTTACAATTCCGTACCATAACGGTAAAATCGTGGTCCTTGGTGACCTGCATTATGACAGTTTCCGCCGCTTCGCCCTGTGCCCGGTTAAGATGTGTGCGCTGCAGGATATCATCTGGAACGCCGATGCCCTGATCCTCGCCGGCGATCTGACAAACGGGCCGGCTAAAAACTGGGCACGGGTGTTCCGGTATCTGTCCAAATTTATCCAACCGGAACGGATTTATGCGCTGCCCGGAAACCACGATTATTACGGCGGGCTTCTGAGCGACGATCTTGGTTTGAAGAAAGCGGCAGAGAACGCCGGTGCGCATTTTGTGCAGAAACAGGCGCTGCTGCATGGCGATACGCGGATCTTTTGTTGCACACTGTGGACGGATTTTAATCTGTCTGGCGAGGCCTCCATTGCGATGCAGGAAGCTGACCGGGGCATGGCGGATTATGATTGGATTGGAGTACCGGTTGATCCCAGAGTATCCTGGGAAGACCTCCCGATTATGTGGCAACAGCGCCGCCTGAAACCGAGAGAAATACTGCGTGTGCATCAGGTTCATCGCGCCTGGCTGGATGATAGCCTGGCCAGCCCCCATCCAATCGGAAAGGGTGGTAAGATCGTGGTCGTCACGCATCACGGCCCGCATCCGGCCGCTGCCGGAAAGATCGACACGCTGTCGGCAGCCTTTCATTCAGACCTGGATAGCATGATCGAACAGCACCGCCCCGATGTTTGGTTCTTTGCCCATTCCCACCGCAGAATCTGCGCGAAAGTTCA
>NZ_JADCKQ010000034.1 GCF_016123485.1 Halocynthiibacter styelae
AGTTCGTCTACAAAGCGTGGCTGGAAGCCGGGGGCGCTGTGGAGGTGGTCCGCGAAAAGCTACTTCTCTGGGTCGCAGACAACGGCGCAACGCCGAAGGCACGGTTCGTCTACAAAGCCTGGCTGGAAGCCGGGGGCGCTTTGGAAGCGATCGAACAGCCAATAACGCATTGGCTCAGGAAAAGTTGGTATTTGGAAGAAGTCTCTTTCACGGCCAAGGCGCTTTCCAAAATTTATCCTTTGCCGCCGGGGGTTTCCGCTTGTATCGCAGCTAATTCAGGCTTGCATGCCGACAATGCGGATTCCGTATTTAGGTTGAGTGGCGCAAGCCGGGCTTTACAGGATGAAAACCTATCACGGGGACTTGCTCAGCTCTTTCTTCAATCTTCGCTTAGCGTGATCCTAGCGTTCTTGAAACGAAAGCCCATTCCACACGAAGAAGATGCCTGTTCAATTTTATTCAGTAACATTAGCTTCTTGCCTGCAAGGGGGGATTTTTGGAACGATATTTTATACATCTTCTCGTTGCTGGTTGCGGCGAAGAGTCCGGTAGTGGACACCCTCCGCGTTAGAGCCGACATTATGGTTCTGCTGCTTCACGATTGTTTAGAATTAGGCTTCCTCAGTTTGCAGCGAGATAGGGAAAGTCTAATTTTCTTGCTTAGACGCTTGAAAAATATCACTTCGCCAGACGATTTAGCTAGTTTAATCGACAATGACTATTTTGCGGGATTTTCATCCGCGTTCGACGAAGTGTATTGACAGATTGGGGGGCAATCATCACCGAACAAGGATGCATTTACGTCACATCAAGCTTATCAACACGCGTTGAAAGCGCAGCATTTAGCTCTTCGTTGCCGGACTTCACAAAGAAAAATATGTGCCAAAACGGCCACATGGAAGGTCCGGTTTCCGCCCTTGGTGTCAAAACCCAATTTCCGCTTAGGGCCTGGCAACTGGCATTGCATCTAAAGATCCACCCGATTTTGTAAAGTTCTGCTTTCAGCGAATACTGTTGAAAAACTCTTTGCTGCAATTGCAAATTTCCGAAAAGTGGAAGTCTGTTCTGTGATGAATGCAGAACTCCCCACAATGCTGGCAATATTTCGAAAAATCAGAAACTTGTTCCGTCATTTTGAGAGATGGCTTTCTCAATTCGATTTTTTCAACAGAATAGGCGCAAGCTGGACATCCGAAAGTCAGAGGCTTCTGGCCTGAAACAGTTGTCAACACGCAAGGTAAGTCCTTGTTTTGAATAACCAGTAATTTTGCCATCTTTTTTCTGTAACGTATTGTAAAGAAACTGTTCTGCATACACCTCGCGGGATCGCCAATAACTTTCTAATTGTGCCAAAAAAAGCAGAAGTCTGCGCGAAAGAAAGCAATAGTCTGCGCAAACTGGTCTTTGGTTATCTTGAAAGCAGCGTTTCATCCTTGCTTTTCACTTTTAAAACAACACCATAACCTAATTTCACTTTAAGCTTCAGCTTTCTTCCTACGCGGACAGATCCCACCGATTTGACAGTTGGCTCTTGTTGCTCTCTTTGTCACGGCACAGGTTCCGGAACCTTTCATACCCATCAGCCGCCCCCATCAGGGTCGTGGCCATGCGCCGGGCAGGTTTGCCTGGCTTTGAAAGGATTCTGTTTTGACTCGTTCCACCACTCTGATCCCCGTCAGCCCCATCAGGTTCATTGGCGAGCTC
>NZ_JADCKQ010000035.1 GCF_016123485.1 Halocynthiibacter styelae
GCTAATTTTCTGATTGATTGCCGGGACGGCTTCGGAATGCTATTGCGCGTTTAGTGTATTTGTAAGGAACCGCCCCATGGCCACGGACTATATCGTCAAAGACATCACCCTTGCGGAATTCGGTCGTAAGGAACTGAATATCGCAGAAACTGAAATGCCGGGCCTGATGGCGCTGCGCGAAGAATACGGCGACAGCAAACCGCTGGCCGGTTCCCGCATTGTGGGTTCCCTGCATATGACCATTCAGACCGCTGTTCTGATTGAAACCCTGGTTGCGCTGGGTGCGGATGTGCGCTGGGCGTCCTGTAACATTTTCTCAACCCAGGACCATGCGGCTGCGGCGATTGCAGAAGCAGGCGTTCCGGTGTTTGCGATCAAAGGTCAGACCCTGGAAGAGCATTGGGATTACCTTGATAAATCCTTCATGTTCCCGGAAGGCCCGAACCTGATCCTGGACGATGGCGGCGACGCAACCCTGTATATCCTGCTGGGTGCACGTGTTGAAAATGGCGAAACCGACCTGATCGAAACCCCGACCTCTGAAGAAGAAGTCGCGGTATTCGCACAGATCAAAAAGCGCATGGCGGCAAGCCCGGGCTGGTTCAACAAGATGAAAGCCCAAATTCAGGGTGTTTCTGAAGAAACCACCACCGGTGTGCACCGTCTGTACGAACTCGTGAAGCAAGGTCAGTTGCCGTTCCCTGCGATCAACGTGAATGACTCGGTTACGAAATCCAAGTTCGACAACAAATACGGCTGTAAAGAATCTCTTGTGGATGGCATTCGTCGCGCGACTGACACCATGATGGCTGGTAAAGTGGCCGTTGTTTGTGGGTACGGCGACGTTGGCAAAGGCTCTGCTGCCTCCCTGGCTGGTGCCGGTGCTCGTGTGAAAGTGACCGAAATCGACCCGATCTGCGCCCTGCAGGCCGCGATGGACGGTTTTGAAGTTGTGACCCTGGAAGACGCTGTGTCTGACGCGGATATCTTCATCACGACAACCGGCAACAAAGACGTGATCCGGATCGAGCACATGCGCGCGATGAAAGACATGGCGATTGTTGGCAACATTGGTCACTTTGACAATGAAATTCAGGTCGCAAGCCTGAAGAACCACAAATGGACCAACATCAAAGACCAGGTGGATATGATCGAGATGCCTTCCGGTGCGCGTCTGATCCTGCTGTCTGAGGGCCGTCTGCTGAACCTTGGCAACGCAACCGGTCACCCATCCTTCGTGATGTCTGCAAGCTTTACCAACCAGGTTCTGGCACAGATCGAGCTGTGGACCAAAGGCGACGACTATAACAACGACGTTTATATTCTGCCAAAGCACCTGGATGAAAAAGTGGCCAAGCTGCACCTCGATCGTATCGGTGTGAAGCTGTCTACGCTGTCTGAGGAACAGGCGTCCTACATCGGCGTCACACCAGAAGGCCCTTTCAAGCCAGAACACTACCGCTACTAAGAGTCATAAAAAGCCAAAGAAACAGCCGCCATCTGGCGGCTGTTTTTGTT
>NZ_JADCKQ010000036.1 GCF_016123485.1 Halocynthiibacter styelae
GCGCGCCGTTGAGCGTGTCAGAGGCCAGGATCGAAGTGGTATCCCCACCAGCCTGTGGGAAGTCCGCAAAGCTTTCCGGAGCTGCCTCAATCTCTGGTGTGACAGTGATCGTTGCAGTTGCGGTTTCACAGACGGGCACGGTGTCGGTGCTGCAGAGCTCATAGTCGAACGTGTAGACACCAGGTTCTGTGCCCGGGTTCACGTCAACAGTGCCGTCAGGGTTCACAGTAAGCTCAGACGGAACAGCCGCAGGGTCAACCGGGGTGACAGTCGCATTGCTGTTGTCCGCCGGATCACCATTGATTGTGTCGCCGTCAAAGAGGTTCACCACAGCCGTCGCTCCGGTATCCGCCGTCGCACGGTCGATGGTCTCCGCATCGTCCGCAGGAGCAACTTCGCTGGCGAGGACAGTCACGGTTTCCACCGCAGTGTCACAGGTCACAGGCAGGGCAATTGTGCAGATCTCATAAGCGATCTCATAGGTGCCTGCATCGGTGCCGGGATCGACAGTGATGATGCCGGTCGCCGGATCCAGCGTGATGCCGGAAACAGTGCCGCCGCCTACTTTGGTGTAATCACCGGCCACAGGGGCTGTGATGGTCACGGTTGTCAGCTCTGCTGGCGCGCCGTTGAGCGTGTCAGAGGCCAGGATCGAAGTGGTATCCCCACCAGCCTGTGGGAAGTCCGCAAAGCTTTCCGGAGCTGCCTCAATCTCTGGTGTGACAGTGATCGTTGCAGTTGCGGTTTCACAGACGGGCACGGTGTCGGTGCTGCAGAGCTCATAGTCGAACGTGTAGACACCAGGTTCTGTGCCCGGGTTCACGTCAACAGTGCCGTCAGGGTTCACAGTAAGCTCAGACGGAACAGCCGCAGGGTCAACCGGGGTGACAGTCGCATTGCTGTTGTCCGCCGGATCACCATTGATTGTGTCGCCGTCAAAGAGGTTCACCACAGCCGTCGCTCCGGTATCCGCCGTCGCACGGTCGATGGTCTCCGCATCGTCCGCAGGAGCAACTTCGCTGGCGAGGACAGTCACGGTTTCCACCGCAGTGTCACAGGTCACAGGCAGGGCAATTGTGCAGATCTCATAAGCGATCTCATAGGTGCCTGCATCGGTGCCGGGATCAACAGTGATGATGCCGGTCGCCGGATCCAGCGTGATGCCGGAAACAGTGCCGCCGCCCAGTTTGGTGATATCACCGGCCACAGGGGCTGTGATGGTCACGGTTGTCAGCTCTGCCGGCCCGCCGTTGAGCGTGTCAGAGGCCAGGATCGAAGTGGTATCCCCACCGGCCTGCGGGAAGTCCGCAAAGCTTTCTGGAGCCGCCTCAATCTCTGGTGTGACAATGATGGTCGCAGTTGCGGTTTCACAGACGGGCACGGTGTCGGTGCTGCAGAGCTCATAGTCGAACGTGTAGACACCAGGTTCTGTGCCCGGGTTCACGTCAACAGTGCCGTCAGGGTTCACAGTAAGCTCAGACG
>NZ_JADCKQ010000037.1 GCF_016123485.1 Halocynthiibacter styelae
CCCCCGGTATAATCCCCGGGGGAGTTTTTTGTTCAGAACTTGGCGATTATGTTAATGAATGCGCCTTTGTCGTCCTGTGTGATGTCTGCGAGGTCATCAGAGAAGCGGCCGAAGTTATAGCCGAGGCCGAGTTTCACGTTGTTGTTGATGTGACGATAGCCGGCGATCAGGGCACCGTAATCTGTGGTGCCTGCCTTTTGCGCGTTCAGTGCACGGATTTCAATCAAAGCATCCCAGTTGTGGACCACATGCCAGCGGGCATTGGCGACCAAAAGCAGGGCGTTGTTCTGACTGAAGTTATCTGTGCCCGCATCCGCAGTTTCAGACCAGCGATAGCCGATCTTGCCGCCAATGGACCAGGTGTCATTCAGCTGATATTCGGCATCCACACTCAGGATATGGCTGTGCTGCTTCGGGCCGCGCACGTCTGTGCTGTCTGTCACCTGACCATATTCATCATAGATATAGCGATAGCGTGCCAGCACATTCAGACGGTCATGTTCCACCGGACGATAGGCATAGCCCAGAGAGAGCTCTGCATAGCGCGCATCTTCAAGGTCGGGGTCTTTGCGATCCGTGTAAACTGCATCAAGCGTACCGATGAAGCGCGCATCTTCAGAGAACTGCGCATTGTAATCCCCGGTGAAGGCCAGAGTATCGGCATCCCGGCTATTTGTCCCATCCATACCACGTTCACGGCGCAGTTCCAGACGGGCCCGTGCAGCCCGGTTGGCGTCATCAGAATAGGCATAGCCAAGGGTCAGGGCCTGACGGTCAAAGTCATCGCTATCCGGATCACTGATCTCACCCACCTCAAGCGCGACGCTCCAGTCGCTGAACTCAGTCGCGCTGTAATCCACGCCAAAGGCCGAAGACTGCGCCTTGTGACGGCCAAAGAGATCGCGGGTGTTTTCAGCCCAGACGGTGGTGGCGTCGCTGATGTGGCGGGTGCCGCCCATCACAAACTGCCCCCGGTCACGGCCGTTCAGGGTGGCCCCCGCAAGGGTGCGGTCCGGATCCAGTGTGTAACCAAAGTAAGTGCTGTTGCCATTGCCCTGATTGCTGTGGCTCAGAAGCGCACGCGCCCCTGTGCCGCCGGTCCCTTCAGAGACCTCACCTGTGAGGGTCCAGCTGTCATTCAGCTTTGCGGTGCCACCGAGACCAAAGCGTTCATTGCGGGCCAGGCCGCCTGTGCGGTCCACGCTGCCCTGGCCATAGACATACCAGCTGAGCGCATCAGATGGGGTTGCGGTGTAACGCAGGGCCAGATCGGTGCGGGTGCCGGTATTG
>NZ_JADCKQ010000038.1 GCF_016123485.1 Halocynthiibacter styelae
TGGACCTGTCTCGCTTTCGTGCCGCCCCAAGTGCTCGTTTAAGCCACTTTCCTTTCGAAAGCGACGGGGCTTTTCCACCCCAATGCTGAGTGGCGGCGACGTGGATTGTAGAACCCGTTTATATATTCGAAGATCGCCATCTCAGCCTGCCGCCGCGTTTCCCATGATCGCCGCCAGATCAGTTCGGCTTTGATCGTCTTGAAGAAGGTTTCGACTGCCGCGTTATCATAACAGTTACCCCTGCCGCTCATTGACACCTTGAAGCCACGCTGACGCAGGATCTTCTGATAATCATGAGAACAATATTGGCTGCCGCGATCCGTGTGGTGGATGCAGTCTTTCGGCGGTGAGCGGAATGCGATCGCCATCTTCAGCGCCCTAATTGCCAGATCGCGCTTCATGCGGTTACTGGCGGCCCAACCAATGACGCGTCTCGAATGCAGGTCGAGGATAACAGACAGATACAGCCATCCCTCACGCGTCCAGATGTAGCTGATGTCACCCGCCCATTTCTGGTTTGGGGCGTCAGCGTTGAAGTCGCGATCCAACAGGTTTGGCGCGATATTGAATTTGTGGTCACTGTCTGTCGTGACCTTGTGTTTGCGTGTTCTGACAACAGATATCCCGTTTTGGCGCATCAAACGACCGACACGGCGGTGCCCGACGTCCAGGCCAATCTCTTTCAACTCTTCGGTCATCCGTGGCCGACCATAACTGCCCAAGCTGAGACGCGACTGTTCTTTGATATGCGCCAGTGTGACGAGGTCAGATCGCTGTCTGCGACTGGCTGGTCGGCTGCGGAATGCGCGTAACCCGCGTGTGCTGACGCCAACGACATCACACAGCCGGTTGGCTGGGAAGCTGCACCTGTGTTCTTCGACAAACCTAAATCTCATCACTTTAGACCCGCGAAGAACTGGGTGGCCTTTTTTAG
>NZ_JADCKQ010000039.1 GCF_016123485.1 Halocynthiibacter styelae
TCCTTTCTAAGGATGTTTTTAGTAAGAAAGTTCGCTTTCTTCGTAAAACACTTAGCATTAAAGTCGATCTCTCCTTTGGAGATCGCACATCAAACGAGCCAGGCCGTCCTCATATCTCTTCAGAACAATGTTTTCCGCTTCGCGGAAAATAAATGGCGTACGCGCTTGTCGCAAGATCACAGCGACAGATGATTGCCCGCAATCATCGAGAGCCTGCGCTATGTCTGGCCCTTTCGGCAGCTTTTGCTCGCAAAAGCGCCTGTCGGGCAACGCGTTTTTGATCCTTGATCAAAAAGCGCTTGGGTCGGTAGCTCAGGTGGTTAGAGCGCACGCCTGATAAGCGTGAGGTCGGAGGTTCAAGTCCTCCTCGACCCACCACCATCCTTCGGGATGATAATGGGGCCTTAGCTCAGCTGGGAGAGCGCCTGATTTGCATTCAGGAGGTCAGGAGTTCGATCCTCCTAGGCTCCACCATTACCCTCGATTAGATCATCAAGCACTTACAGAGTGTTTGATCATCCAATCGGATGAATTGACATCGTTTAGAGAGAAATCAATATCAACACTGCTTGATCATACGTAAGTAAGCGTCTGATCTCTGCATGTGCCGCGCCGCAAGGCAAGGCAAGCAGCTGTTTACGGTCTCCGCCGTCTACAGTTTGTATGCATGTCGAAACAAGCAATGTTGTCCAAGTCAAGTACACTAACCCAAGTCCTAATACCCTGAACCAGTATTAGGCATTGTCCAACGCAAGTTGGGCGGGAAAAAAGTATGACTTTTGATTAATGGCCGACCTTTTAACAAAAGGGGGTTGGCCGCAGAAGAAGTCTGACTTCTTCTGGATCAAATCAAGCGTGAAAAGGGCGTTTGGTGGATGCCTAGGCAGTAAGAGGCGATGAAAGACGTGATACTCTGCGATAAGCCAT